>NZ_JBNRLJ010000051.1:0-201 GCF_050378655.1 Klebsiella sp. 7-CIP_Kleb. | reverse complement strand
TGGGTTGTGTGTGTGTTCGTTCTGGTGTTCCCTCGCTCCCCCGTGCCTTCTCGTGCCCCCTCCGCCCCCCCCCCCCCCCCCCCCCCCCCGCCCCCCCCCCCCCCCCCCCCCCCCCCCCCCCCCCCCCCCCCCCCCCCCCCCCCCCCCCCCCCCCCCCCCCCCCCCCCCCCCCCCCCCCCCCCCCCCCCCCCCCCCCCCCCC
>NZ_JBNRLJ010000050.1:0-221 GCF_050378655.1 Klebsiella sp. 7-CIP_Kleb. | reverse complement strand
CTATGGATTACTCCTGTAATCGCACACGTTTTAGTTGAATGTGATATGCGGCTATCGAGGTGATAGCCGCTATTGCCTCCTGCTGCCAGTGATGTTCTGTGTTACGTATTCTCGCCGAACATAATGACACCGCTTTCCTCATCCTGTAGAAGGAAGGGAATGCCGGGAAGCACATCGCTAAATAGTCTGGTTGTCACATATTCATCGACAGATTCGACATA
>NZ_JBNRLJ010000049.1:0-228 GCF_050378655.1 Klebsiella sp. 7-CIP_Kleb. | reverse complement strand
GTTATTATTTTATGTAGGTCGGGTCAAGCGTAAGCCGCCACCCGACAAATAGCCGCATCACCCGGTAGCCCGGATAAGGCGCCAGCCGCCATCCGGGAACTCCCCCGCTCGTACCGCGCTTAGCGGGGCTACGAACGGAGCGGTTATTATTTTATGTAGGTCGGGTCAGGCGTAAGCCGCCACCCGACAAATAGCCGCATCACCCGGTAGCCCGGATAAGGCGCCAGC
>NZ_JBNRLJ010000048.1:0-269 GCF_050378655.1 Klebsiella sp. 7-CIP_Kleb. | reverse complement strand
GAAGATGTTTCGTAAAACATCATCGTGTCGCGAAAATTTGAGAGACTCGAACACACATTAACTGTGTGTCGTTTCAATTTTCAGCTTGATCCAGATTTTTAAAGAGCAAAATTTCACAATGCACTTTGCAGTACATTTTGAAATTTATTATTTATCAAACAATCTGTGTGAGCACTACAAAGGCAGGTTCTTTAAGGTAAGGAGGTGATCCAACCGCAGGTTCCCCTACGGTTACCTTGTTACGACTTCACCCCAGTCATGAATCACAA
>NZ_JBNRLJ010000047.1:0-279 GCF_050378655.1 Klebsiella sp. 7-CIP_Kleb. | reverse complement strand
CAGGCATCGCCGGTTATGCCTGGCAGGAGCAACGGGTATCTACTGTAGGCGACAACCCACGTACCGGATAGGTTCTGAAAGATAATTGTCTACTGTATGCGACGTGCGGTTGAATGGCCGGGCATCGCCGGTTCTGCCGGGCAGGAACAACGGGTATCTACTGTAGGTGACAACCCACGTACCGGATAGGTTCTGAAAGATAATTGTCTACTGTATGCGACGTGCGGTTAAATGGCCGGGCATCGCCGGTTATCACAGGTATGAACAACGAGTGTCTAC
>NZ_JBNRLJ010000046.1:0-339 GCF_050378655.1 Klebsiella sp. 7-CIP_Kleb. | reverse complement strand
AGTGCTCACACAGATTGTCTGATGAAATAGAGCAGTAAATAATCTCTGCAGGCTTGTAGCTCAGGTGGTTAGAGCGCACCCCTGATAAGGGTGAGGTCGGTGGTTCAAGTCCACTCAGGCCTACCAAATTTTCCCTGAATACTGCGTTGTGGCAAAGCTCGCATACTTCAGTATGCTTCGCTTCACCACGCCTTGTCTCAGGAAAAATTACCGGTACAGAGATAACACCGATGGGGCTATAGCTCAGCTGGGAGAGCGCCTGCTTTGCACGCAGGAGGTCTGCGGTTCGATCCCGCATAGCTCCACCATCTTTACTGCGAACACAAGAAAACTTCAGAG
>NZ_JBNRLJ010000045.1:0-352 GCF_050378655.1 Klebsiella sp. 7-CIP_Kleb. | reverse complement strand
ATGACTGGGGTGAAGTCGTAACAAGGTAACCGTAGGGGAACCTGCGGTTGGATCACCTCCTTACCTTAAAGAACCTGCCTTTGCAGTGCTCACACAGATTGTCTGATGAAAAACAGCAGTAAAAACCTCTACAGGCTTGTAGCTCAGGTGGTTAGAGCGCACCCCTGATAAGGGTGAGGTCGGTGGTTCAAGTCCACTCAGGCCTACCAAATTTGCGAAGCAAATTTGAAGAGGTTGCAAACGATGGGGCTATAGCTCAGCTGGGAGAGCGCCTGCTTTGCACGCAGGAGGTCTGCGGTTCGATCCCGCATAGCTCCACCATCTTTACTGCGAACACAAGAAAACTTCAGAG
>NZ_JBNRLJ010000044.1:0-461 GCF_050378655.1 Klebsiella sp. 7-CIP_Kleb. | reverse complement strand
TCGCTGGTATCGATTTTCCCGGCGGTCAACCCATATTTAACTGCAAGGTTTTTGAGATTTAACTTGTCGCCCTCCCAGAACATCAGCCACCTATGGTTTTTATCCATAATTGCGGAGTCTGCAGGCGAACGGGCGTACTCATCGGGACTCGCGAACGACACCGGTATTTCAACACCGCCAATAGAAATCGTATCAGTGTCCAGGCTGGAAACACTCAGTCTGTTGATTGTCGCATCGTCAAAAGAGACGTCACCGGAGACCTGAAGGTCTTTAATCTTCAGAGTGCCTTTGATATCCGCGTTCTTCAGCCAGATTTCATCACCATGCCACTGCAATAACCAGCGGTGGTTTTTGTCCATGATTGCAGAATCTGCCGGAGAGCGGGAATACTCGTCATTGTCGGCATACAAAACAGATTCGATGAGGTTGATCAGCGGTTCAATCAACTCATATGACGGCAT
>NZ_JBNRLJ010000043.1:0-482 GCF_050378655.1 Klebsiella sp. 7-CIP_Kleb. | reverse complement strand
ACTGCCAGGGCATCCACCGTGTACGCTTAGTCGCTTAACCTCACAACCCGAAGATGTTTCGTAAAACATCATCGTGTCGCGAAAATTTGAGAGACTCGAACACACATTAACTGTGTGTCGTTTCAATTTTCAGCTTGATCCAGATTTTTAAAGAGCAAATATCTCAAACGTCACCCGAAGATGAGTTTTGAGATAGTTCGGCACGCGTCTTTCACTCACGAACCAGCAAGTGGCGTCCCCTAGGGGATTCGAACCCCTGTTACCGCCGTGAAAGGGCGGTGTCCTGGGCCTCTAGACGAAGGGGACACTGAAGTCTCAATCGCAAGACGCCTTGCTTCTTTACTTTCATCAGACAATCTGTGTGAGCACTACAAAGGCAGGTTCTTTAAGGTAAGGAGGTGATCCAACCGCAGGTTCCCCTACGGTTACCTTGTTACGACTTCACCCCAGTCATGAATCACAAAGTGGTAAGCGCCCTCCCG
>NZ_JBNRLJ010000042.1:0-574 GCF_050378655.1 Klebsiella sp. 7-CIP_Kleb. | reverse complement strand
GAATACGTAACACAGAACATCACTGGCAGCAGGAGGCAATAGCGGCTATCACCTCGATAGCCGCATATCACATTCAACTAAAACGTGTGCGATTACAGGAGTAATCCATAGCAACAATATCGGCAGGGTCGAGGGCGCTATCAGTCAGATCGTCGATAGCGACGCGATATGTGGTGTTACGTACCGATTTTTCCGACGCCCCTTTATTATTCAGTTGCCGCACAGGGATTGAAGCCGGGCGACTACCAAATGCGACAGGTGTTAAATCTGCAACGTAAGCGCCGTTTGCGAACACCCGAAACGATACAAACTTATCGTCGATTTTAGTGGCCAGCCACGCCAGCTGAACAACCTGGCCAGTTTTAACGGCGTTGGCAATAGCTGAGCCTGAATCAACACCCACACCAAACCCACCAACTACCATATTGTTGAGCGTCCCATCCGCCTTGTTGTTTGCCCCCAGGTATGTCAGAGACTGGTTTGATGCATATGTCCCGCCAATAACCAGCAATTGGTTATTGTATAAAACGGTTGTATCTCCGATGTCCGACGTCGGGAGTTTAAACCACATGCG
>NZ_JBNRLJ010000041.1:0-614 GCF_050378655.1 Klebsiella sp. 7-CIP_Kleb. | reverse complement strand
CTGACCGGAACAGATGTTATGGCGGCCATCGGTACCACCAGCAGTCGTGCGCGCTTCGGCCTTGCCGCTTTCCTCGGAAAGGCTGGTATCAGCAAAACGGACGAACAGCTTGCAATTCAGGCGCTGGCGCAGTTTGCCATCAAAAACGCTCCTAAAAATGTCCGCAAAGCCGCTGGTGACAAGCTCGGCGCCTGCATGTTGACGCTGGCGCAATTTGCCTTTGCGGAATACTCACGTTCGGCGGCCACCAGAGCAACGTGTCAAAGCTGCAGCGGTACCGGCTTTATTTCCCGCCATGAAGATGTAATTAAGCACCCCGGTATTTTCGATGCTGACGGTGTCGAAGTGAAGGCCCCAAAGATTAGAAATGAACTGGTGAAAAGGGTCTGTGGAGTGTGCGGAGGAAAGAAAGTGATCCATGCGCGATGCAGGTGTGGTGGTAAAGGGGAGGTCTTAGATCGCAAAGCGACCAAAGAACTTGGCGCACCGGTTTTCAAAACATGTGAACGCTGCTCTGGTAATGGCTTCTCTGTTGTACCCTCTGCGACGGTACACCGCGCCATTCTGAAGCGTCTCCCGGATCTCCATCAGTCTTCGTGGTCACGCAACTGGAA
>NZ_JBNRLJ010000040.1:0-618 GCF_050378655.1 Klebsiella sp. 7-CIP_Kleb. | reverse complement strand
AATTATGGATAAAAACCATAGGTGGCTGATGTTCTGGGAGGGCGACAAGTTAAATCTCAAAAACCTTGCAGTTAAATATGGGTTGACCGCCGGGAAAATCGATACCAGCGAGCTGAGCATCAATGGCGTTCGGGCTCCTCTGGATTATCTAAATCCTGACGAGTATTCCCGCTCTCCATATGCTGAGGTGGTTGTTGATAAAAACCTGCGCATTATGCAGTCCACCGATGACCACGGTCATGTCGTTATTGCTGGTAAGTTAATCAATCCTGAATCTCCTGCCAGCGATTCGTATGAGGTTTATGCGGACGCTGGAAAATTATATCGCATCAATAAAACCACGTCTGACCGCGAGTTAATCGATTCGAACACGAATAATTCTAACGTGCAAAATGCACCTGAAATATTCACGTTCGATTCGAATCGTGACGATACTGTCATCGGCAATAAATGGTTTAGCGCATACAGCCCCTATAAACCAGCTGCATATTTCGGGCGACGGGCGATTGTTGGTTTCGGTCATTCATTCATGGCTAACCCGCGATTCCTGCGCACGCTGTCTGATTTAACCGGTCTGCCGACCTACAATTTTGGCCGGTCTGGCGGGCTGTCGCGGAC
>NZ_JBNRLJ010000039.1:0-623 GCF_050378655.1 Klebsiella sp. 7-CIP_Kleb. | reverse complement strand
TCGGCCATCACTTCCGGGCTACAGGATTTCACC
The DNA here is from genome assembly GCF_050378655.1 of Klebsiella sp. 7-CIP_Kleb. Taxonomy (NCBI): domain Bacteria; kingdom Pseudomonadati; phylum Pseudomonadota; class Gammaproteobacteria; order Enterobacterales; family Enterobacteriaceae; genus Klebsiella; species Klebsiella sp. 7-CIP_Kleb. Next base: position 590 of record NZ_JBNRLJ010000039.1, on the reverse strand, counting down.
TGCGACACCGCCGCCACGTCGAACTGCACGCCGCCGATATCAAAGTTCTTCACCCCGGCGCCCTGGCCGTCGTGGTTCATCCAGAAGTAGTCGTTGATCCCCTGTTGCGGACGCTGGTGGAAGTCGCGCCCGGCCCAGATATAGGCGTTGGGGTTGGAGTCGAGCACGTTGGTGACGCCGACGTAGGCCTTCTTCAGGTTAACCTCGTCGCTCCAGTGGTCGAACATCACGTTAAGATCCCAGATAGCCCCCTGCGCGCTTTTGAAGGCCTTGCTGATCTGGAATTCGCCGCCGTTGCTTTCGTTGCCCAGGCGGCCGATCGCCGAGGCGCCGTTATAGGAGCCGTCGACGCCGACATATTTCTGGTCGCCGGTCTGGAAGTGGGCGCCATAGCGGGCGTAGCCGCTGAACTTGAGGCCGAACGGAATGGCCATATCCGGCGAGGCGGCGGTGGTCTGCGGGTTGGTGATCACGTCGACCTTTTTGTCGGCCGCGGCGTCGATTTTCGCCTGGCGTTCGGCCAGCGCTTTATCAACGGCTTTGGCGACGATGGCGTCGATCTGTTCCTGAGTAAATTCTTGCGCCATTAC
>NZ_JBNRLJ010000038.1:0-625 GCF_050378655.1 Klebsiella sp. 7-CIP_Kleb. | reverse complement strand
GAACCACGACGGCCAGGGCGCCGGGGTGAAGAACTTTGATATCGGCGGCGTGCAGTTCGACGTGGCGGCGGTGTCGCAGGTGAAATCCTGTAGCCCGGAAGTGATGGCCGACGAGACCAACCCGTCGCGCATTACCTGTACCGGTAGCTCCGACACCGGCGACAACGGCCACTACGCGCTGACCACCAAAACCCACAACATCAAGGCCGGGCCGATCGACGTCGAGGTGTACGCCAACTACGGCTTTGATTCAAAGGCGGTGGACAGCGACGCGCGCCTCGAAGCCTGGCAGGGCGGCCTGGTGCTGAGCCACACCAACGACAGCGGGGTGAACAAGGTGATCCTGCGCTACTCCGACAACTCGGATAACAGCGTCTATAACAAAACCGACGACCTGACCACGGTCTACGCCAGCTTCGAGGGCAGCCATAAGTTCACCCAGCAGGCGCAGGTGGAATATCTGCTGGCCTTCCACGACTACGACAACGGCAGGGACAACACCGACAACCGCAAGAACTACGGCGCCATCGTGCGGCCGATGTATTTCTGGAACGACGTGCACTCCACCTGGCTGGAAGCGGGCTACCAGCGCGTGGACTACGACCAGGGCGGGGATAACCACGGC
>NZ_JBNRLJ010000037.1:0-820 GCF_050378655.1 Klebsiella sp. 7-CIP_Kleb. | reverse complement strand
GGCACTGTTGCAAAGTTAGCGATGAGGCAGCCTTTTGTCTTATTCAAAGGCCTTACATTTCAAAAACTCTGCTTACCAGGCGCATTTCGCCCAGGGGATCACCATAATAAAATGCTGAGGCCTGGCCTTTGCGTAGTGCACGCATCACCTCAATACCTTTGATGGTGGCGTAAGCCGTCTTCATGGATTTAAATCCCAGCGTGGCGCCGATTATCCGTTTCAGTTTGCCATGATCGCATTCAATCACGTTGTTCCGGTACTTAATCTGTCGGTGTTCAACGTCAGACGGGCACCGGCCTTCGCGTTTGAGCAGAGCAAGCGCGCGACCATAGGCGGGCGCTTTATCCGTGTTGATGAATCGCGGGATCTGCCACTTCTTCACGTTGTTGAGGATTTTACCCAGAAACCGGTATGCAGCTTTGCTGTTACGACGGGAGGAGAGATAAAAATCGACAGTGCGGCCCCGGCTGTCGACGGCCCGGTACAGATACGCCCAGCGGCCATTGACCTTCACGTAGGTTTCATCCATGTGCCACGGGCAAAGATCGGAAGGGTTACGCCAGTACCAGCGCAGCCGTTTTTCCATTTCAGGCGCATAACGCTGAACCCAGCGGTAAATCGTGGAGTGATCGACATTCACTCCGCGTTCAGCCAGCATCTCCTGCAGCTCACGGTAACTGATGCCGTATTTGCAGTACCAGCGTACGGCCCACAGAATGATGTCACGCTGAAAATGCCGGCCTTTGAATGGGTTCATGTGCAGCTCCATCAGCAAAAGGGGATGATAAGTTTATCACCACCGACTATTTGCAACAGTGCC
>NZ_JBNRLJ010000036.1:0-1025 GCF_050378655.1 Klebsiella sp. 7-CIP_Kleb. | reverse complement strand
TCGTCCATCGCGATCGGGTGGATCAGGGTAACAACCATTTTGATGTTGTCGCCCGGCATTACCATCTCTACGCCTTCCGGCAGTTCGATGGTGCCAGTCACGTCAGTTGTACGGAAGTAGAACTGCGGACGGTAGCCTTTGAAGAACGGAGTATGACGGCCGCCTTCGTCTTTGGACAGAATGTACACTTCAGATTCGAACTTGGTGTGCGGGTTGATGGTGCCCGGCTTAGCCAGTACCTGACCACGTTCGATTTCTTCACGTTTGATACCACGCAGCAGAACACCTACGTTCTCACCAGCACGGCCTTCGTCCAGCAGTTTGCGGAACATTTCAACGCCAGTACAGGTGGTTTTCGCGGTTTCTTTGATACCAACGATTTCAACTTCTTCACCCACTTTGATGATACCGCGCTCTACACGACCGGTAACAACGGTACCACGACCGGAGATGGAGAATACGTCTTCGATCGGCAGCAGGAACGGCTTGTCAATCGCACGCTCTGGTTCCGGGATATAGGTATCCAGGTGGCCAGCCAGTTCGATGATTTTCGCTTCCCACTCTGCGTCGCCTTCCAGCGCTTTCAGAGCAGAACCACGAACGATCGGGGTGTCGTCGCCCGGGAAATCGTACTGAGACAGCAGTTCACGAACTTCCATCTCAACCAGTTCCAGCAGCTCTTCGTCATCAACCATGTCGCATTTGTTCAGGAACACGATGATGTACGGAACGCCTACCTGACGACCCAGCAGGATGTGCTCACGAGTCTGCGGCATCGGGCCGTCAGTCGCAGCAACAACCAGGATCGCGCCGTCCATCTGCGCAGCACCGGTGATCATGTTTTTAACATAGTCGGCGTGGCCCGGGCAGTCTACGTGCGCGTAGTGGCGAGTCGGGGTGTCATATTCAACGTGAGAGGTGTTGATGGTGATACCACGAGCTTTTTCTTCCGGCGCGTTATCGATCTGGTCGAATGCGCGAGCGGAACCACCGTAGGTTTTAGCCAGAACGGTAGTGATGGCAGC
>NZ_JBNRLJ010000035.1:0-1048 GCF_050378655.1 Klebsiella sp. 7-CIP_Kleb. | reverse complement strand
GAATAAATCAGATTTCGGGTAAGTCTCCCCCGTAGCGGGTTGTGTTTTCAGGCAATACGCACGCTTTCAGGCATACCTGCTTTCGTCATTTTGTTCAGCGCTCGTACCAGGCCCATAGCCTCCGCAACCTGACCATCGTAGTCACGCAGCGTCAGTGACCCCCCGAACAGCTGTTTTACCCGGTACATCGCCGTTTCCGCTATCGAGCGACGGTTGTAATCTGTTGTCCATTTTCACCGCGCATTACTCCCGGTCATTCGCTGATTAGCCACTGCACGGTTACGGTCTGCATATTCACCGGGCCAGTAACCCGCACCTTTTCGGGGAGGGATAAGCGCGCTGATTTTCTTACGCCGCAGTTCATCGTGACATAGCCGGGTATCGTAAGCGCCATCGGCGGCGGCTGACCTGATTTTCCGGTGGGTTTGCCGGATTAACCCGGGGAAGGCCTCTGAGTCCGTAACGTTGTTCAGCGACAGGTCAGCGCAGATGATTTCATGTGTTTTACTGTCAACGGCGAGATGCAGCTTACGCCAGATACGGCGGCGTTCCTGGCCATGCTTTTTGACTTTCCACTCGCCTTCACCGAAGACCTTCAGCCCGGTGGAATCAATTACCAGGTGTGCGATTTCACCCCGGGTGGGCGTTTTGAAACTGACATTAACCGACTTTGCCCGCCTGCTGACACAGCTGTAATCCGGGCAGCGTAGCGGAACGTTCATCAGAGAAAAAATGGAATCAATAAAGCCCTGCGCAGCCCGCAGGGTCAGCCTGAATACGCGTTTAATGACCAGCACAGTCGTGATGGCAAGGTCAGAATAGCGCTGAGGTCTGCCTCGTGAAGAAGGTGTTGCTGACTCATACCAGGCCTGAATAGCTTCATCATCCAGCCAGAAAGTTATGGATCCTCGGTTGATGAGGGCTTTATTGTAGGTGGGCCAGTTGGTGATTTTGAACTTTTGCTTTGCCACGGAACGGTCTGCGTTGTCGGGAAGATGCGTGATCTGATCCTTCAACTCAGCAAAAGTTCGATTTATTCAACAAAGCC
>NZ_JBNRLJ010000034.1:0-1222 GCF_050378655.1 Klebsiella sp. 7-CIP_Kleb. | reverse complement strand
GTGACCTGCCCCCAGAGTTAGATACAACCGTCAGTTAGTAAGGTCGGTTTGTTTACCTTCACATTTTCCATTTCGCCACCGTGCTGCAAACTCTGATGGCGTCTGATAATTCAGTGCTGAATGTGGACGACACTCGTTATAATCCTGCCGCCAGTCATTAATGATTTTCCTTGCGTGAACGATATCGCTGAACCAGTGCTCATTCAGGCATTCATCGCGAAATCGTCCGTTAAAGCTCTCAATAAATCCGTTCTGCGTTGGCTTGCCCGGCTGGATTAAGCGCAACTCAACACCATGCTCAAAGGCCCATTGATCCAGTGCACGGCAAGTGAACTCCGGCCCCTGGTCAGTTCTTATCGTCGCCGGATAGCCTCGAAACAGTGCAATGCTGTCCAGAATACGCGAGACCTGAACGCCTGAAATCCCAAAGGCAACAGTGACCGTCAGGCATTCCTTTGTGAAATCATCGACGCAGGTAAGACACTTGATCCTGCGACCGGTGGAAAGTGCGTCCATGACGAAATCCATCGACCAGGTCAGATTGGGCGCCGCCGGACGGAGCAGCGGCAGACGTTCTGTTGCCAGCCCTTTACGACGTCTTCTGCGTTTTACGCCCAGGCCACTGAGGTGATAAAGCCGGTACACGCGCTTATGATTAACATGAAGCCCTTCACGGCGCAGCAACTGCCAAATACGACGGTAGCCAAAACGCCTGCGCTCCAGTACCAGCTCAGTGATGCGCCCTGATAAATGCGCATCAGCAGCCGGACGGTGAGCCTCATAGCGGCAGGTCGACAGGGATAAACCTGTAAGCCTGCAGGCACGACGTTGCGACAGACCGGTCGCATCACACATCAGCATCACGGCTTCCCGCTTCTGGTCTGTCGTCAGTACTTTCGCCCAAGAGCCACCTGAAGCGCCTCTTTATCCAGCATGGCTTCGGCAAGCAGCTTCTTGAGTCTGGCGTTCTCTTCCTCAAGCGACTTCAGGCGCTTAACTTCAGGCACCTCCATACCGCCATACTTCTTACGCCAGGTGTAAAACGTGGCATCGGAAATGGCATGCTTGCGGCAGAGTTCACGGGCGGGTACCCCAGCTTCGGCTTCGCGGAGAATACTGATGATCTGTTCGTCGGAAAAACGCTTCTTCATGGGGATGTCCTCATGTGGCTTATGAAGACATTACTAACATCGGGGTGTACTAATCAACGGGGAGCAGGTCA
>NZ_JBNRLJ010000033.1:0-1302 GCF_050378655.1 Klebsiella sp. 7-CIP_Kleb. | reverse complement strand
GTATGTCAGAGACTGGTTTGATGCATATGTCCCGCCAATAACCAGCAATTGGTTATTGTATAAAACGGTTGTATCTCCGATGTCCGACGTCGGGAGTTTAAACCACATGCGAACTAATTGTTTTGTGCAGGTGGCAGGGATAATGAACGACTCCGGCAGCGTGATTTTGCTCCCGTTATGCTCGTCAACACGAATGCCGCCGCCATCATAGAGCATAGCCATATTCGGATATGCATAATCGTCCACGTAGCACACGTTTCTGATTTGGTCATTCTCGGTATACCCTTCAGTTTTCCCGCCGCCTAGCGAGGTATCACCGAAATCAATGAGGCCTAGAGTGGTGTCGTAAACTCCGGCCTCGCGGTAAAGAATGTCCCCGGAAGCGAGTTCCAGATTTTTGCGTATTTCGTAAGGACCTTTAGTTGCCATTATAACCAACCTTTTTTAATCAGAAATTGATAAACAAATTGCGCGTTAACGTCTGCGCCGATATACAGAGCATTAACCTGTAGCGTCTGGCTCGGGTGTAGCGAATCCTGGCGCAGAGATCTTGGCGTGATGCCGTTGTCAATATCAGTCACGTCCGGCGCGTACGCCGGGTTGTAGTGAGCATTAAAATTAGCGAGCAGGTCCACACCATCTATTTCGCAGTAATTATCCGGAGCCAGTTTTTTATATTCACTGTTGAGATATAAAATCCCGCCGTTTCCGTACGTACCTTTTACCTCCGACGCCATCTGAAACTCAGGTAATAAAACAAAGCGTTTATTATGTGCTGTCAGATGTTCAATAATCGCTTTCGCATCACTCAGTACTTGACCATATTGAGTAGCATTATTCCTCCCTAACCAGAGAAGGTTAATCGCGTCACCATGCTCATCGTACCGCACACCCGACGCCACGGTATTCGTGGAATCAATGGTGTATGGATAATAGATAAATGGCGCAGGTGATGAGACGCCGACAGCGGCGCCAGCGACATCGCGGGTAAACGTCAGCGTTGTTCCGTCCCACGCGAGAGAGCCGTCAACCCCGGCTATATTACCCTTCACAACCTCAGTAAGAGAGGCGTTACCAACAACCTGCAAAACACCCGGGTCAGCAGGAGTTAATGCTACAGAACCAGACGCAGGAATGCTGCCACCCACCGGCGTATACGAAACAGTGTAGGCTCCCTCGCGCAGCGCAACAGTCCGCGACAGCCCGCCAGACCGGCCAAAATTGTAGGTCGGCAGACCGGTTAAATCAGACAGCGTGCGCAGGAATCGCGGGTTAGCCATGAATGAATGACCGAAACCAACA
>NZ_JBNRLJ010000032.1:0-1302 GCF_050378655.1 Klebsiella sp. 7-CIP_Kleb. | reverse complement strand
GTATGTCAGAGACTGGTTTGATGCATATGTCCCGCCAATAACCAGCAATTGGTTATTGTATAAAACGGTTGTATCTCCGATGTCCGACGTCGGGAGTTTAAACCACATGCGTACTAGCTGTTTTGTACAGGTTTCCGGGATAATGAACGATTCCGGCAGCGTGATTTTGCTACCGTTATGTTCATCAACCCGAATGCCGCCGCCGTCAAACAGCATGGCCAGGTTCGGATACGCGTAATCGTCCACGTAACACAGGTTTTTAATCTGGTCGTTTGCCTGGTAGCCTGCGGTCTTCCCGGCCCCTGACCAGGTATCTCCAAAATCCAGTAACCCGATCGTAGAATCGAAAATACCCGGGTCGCGATACAGAATATCACCTGAAGCCAGCTCTAAATTTTTGCGTATTTCGTACGGCCCTTTAGTCGCCATTATAACCAACCTTTTTTAATCATAAATTGATAAACGAATTGCGCGTTAACGTCCGCGCCGATATACAGAGCATTAGCTTGCAGTGTCTGGCTAGGGTGTAGCGAATCCTGACGTAACGATGTGGGGGTAATGCCGTTAGCAATGGCCGCTACATCCTGTGCATACGCCGGGTTGTAGTGAGCATTAAAGTTCGCCAGTAAATCAACGCCGTCTATTTCACAATAATTATCCGGAGCGAGTTTTTTTAACTCACGATTCAGCCACAGAATATTCCCATTCCCATACGTTGATTTTGTTTCAGATGACATCTGAAATTCTGGCAGTACAACGAAACGCTTATGACGTGCTGTCAGGCTACCAATAATTGCCTTTGCGTCACTCAGGATTTGCCCTTGCTGGGTTGCATTATTCCTCCCGAGCCAGAGAAGGTTAATTGCATCACCGTGCGCATCGTACCGCACACCAGACGCCACTGTATTCGTGGAATCAATGGTGTACGGATAATAGATAAATGGCTCAGGGGATGAGACGCCGACAACTGCGCCAGCGGTATCACGTGTAAACGTCAGCGTTGTTCCGTCCCAAGTGAGAGAACCATCTACGCCAGCGAAGTTACCTCTCACAACCTCAGTCAGAGAGGCATTACCAACGATTTGCAAAAGCCCAGGGTCCGCCGGTGTTAGCGCCACAGAGCCGGAAGCGGGAATACTGCCGCCAACTGGTGCATAGGATACGGTGTACGCCCCTGCACGCAACGCCACGGTCCGCGACAGCCCGCCAGACCGGCCAAAATTGTAGGTCGGCAGACCGGTTAAATCAGACAGCGTGCGCAGGAATCGCGGGTTAGCCATGAATGAATGACCGAAACCAACA
>NZ_JBNRLJ010000031.1:0-1458 GCF_050378655.1 Klebsiella sp. 7-CIP_Kleb. | reverse complement strand
AAACATCTTCTGGATAGCGTTCTCTTCTACGAGCAATGATCCCCTCCACTGGAGGGGTTGATTCAACACGTAGCTCCTTCAGGTGACCCTGTTTTCGTATCAGTATCAAGCCATCATCAATATCATCATATCGAATACTCAGCAGCCTTCCAGCGCTTAAACCTGTGTGAAAAATTAACGCCCACAAGTCTGCCCATGTATCTGAGATGGAAACAAGATTGCTGTTAATAGTTAAAAATTGTTCAAAACTTATTGTTTTCTTACCGTTCACGAACAAACCAAACTGTTTTCAAAAATGAAAGTACTTATTATCTCAAATGTTACATATCACGGGAAGGGCAGGAATCCTTGATCGCGGACGGCAGCAGGAAAGTATTTGTAGATCGTCTTCACCCCCACCCCTATCACATCAGCCACCTGCTGCCGGGTAGCGCCGTTCTCCAGCATTCTGCGGCACCGCTCCACAACCTCAGTGGTCATTACCCGGCGGCGTCCGCCTACTCTCCCCTGCTCCCTCGCTGCGGCTAAACCGGCTCGGGTACGCTCGACGATCAGCTCGCGCTCCATTTCCGCCAGGGCGCTCATGACGTGGAAGAAAAAGCGGCCTGCTGGCGTACTGGTATCGATGCTGTCGGTAAGACTGCGAAAATTCACCCCGCGCGCCTGCAGCTCCGACACGAGTGTAATCAAATCGCGCACGCTGCGACCCAGCCTGTCCAGCTTCCAGACCACCAGCACATCGCCCGGGCGCAGCCGCCGTAAGGCGCGCTTTAACCCTGGCCGCCGGGCATTCTTCCCGCTGGCCATATCCTCGAAAAACAGCTCACATTCTGCGCGGATCAGCGCGTTTTTCTGTAAATCGAGGTTTTGATCCCCGGTCGATACCCTCGCATAGCCAATCAGCACTATCTAACTCCTTGAAATAGCTGATTGTAAAAAGCCGCGGCCATTCGCTCAAACCCTCGTTTGGGCGAACGCTTTTTTGGAGCAAAAAACATGGCCGAACTTAACCCGCCTTTGGGAACGACGACGCCTGAAATTTTCCTGGATAACGTCAAGCGCGCTGACGAACTGGTGAACGGTCCGGCAGGAACAGTTAACGACCGAGCAGGTGAACCGCTGGATACGTGGCGTCAGATGATGGCGAAAAACGATGAGGTCAGGCAGAACATCATTCCGCTCAGTAAGCAGTACGCGACGCTGGCGGCGGCGCAGGCAGACATCGCGAATATTCCCGAGGGGAGCACCGCCTATTACCGCAGCCCGGACGACAGCGCCCTCGCGATTGAGGTCATGAACGTTGGCGGGACGCTGACCGCAACCGGACGAAAAATGCCATCACAGGAATATGTCGAATCTGTCGATGAATATGTGACAACCAGACTATTTAGCGATGTGCTTCCCGGCATTCCCTTCCTTCTACAGGATGAGGAAAGCGGTGTCATTATGTTCGGCGAG
>NZ_JBNRLJ010000030.1:0-1620 GCF_050378655.1 Klebsiella sp. 7-CIP_Kleb. | reverse complement strand
TTATTATGGTGATCCCCTGGGCGAAATGCGCCTGGTAAGCAGAGTTTTTGAAATGTAAGGCCTTTGAATAAGACAAAAGGCTGCCTCATCGCTAACTTTGCAACAGTGCCTTCTGAAACGAAATTACAGATTACGGTTAAAATATAAAAAAAAGCCACCAATCCTGCCGGATACGGTGGCTTAAATACAGAATTAATTAATTTATTTCAGTATGTTATCACACATCAGCTGAAGTGTATTGATAAACCTTGCTGCATGAAAACCATCACAGACTGCATGATGAACCTGTACAGAAACAGGTAATAGTACGCGGTCACCTTCCTGCTGAAACTTTGCCATTGTAAAAACCGGGGAAAAATAATCATCATTTCCGGTGATATTCAGATTAAATCCGTCAAAACTCACCCAGGGTAACGATGATATATTCAGGTGATTCTCCGGTAAATTTCCCTGCGGAAACAACCTGGTATCATGCTGATATTCTGCTGTTACCGCGTTATAACCCGCCATAAACTCACTGAGATCCGGAAAATAACGGCAGGACAGTGCGGAGAATGTTTCGGTTTCTTTATGAAAGACAGTAAAGACCGGGTCTGACTGTTCCCAGTAAATCAGTTCATTATCTTTCATTGCCATCCGGAACTCCGGAAACTGATTAACAGCCCGGGAGATCAGGTAAATCATCAGCGGATAAAACTTATAACCGGTTTTCGCCAGTGCAGTACGCAAAGCGGTAATATCGAGTTTGGTGGTCAGGCTGAATCCGCATTTAATCTGCTGACGATAAAGGGCAAAATGTTCCCTGCGATTCCAGGTATTCAGGTCAATCCGGGTAAAATTCATGGTTATTCCTTCTGATTAATAGTGAAAAATATTAATAATCAGAAGGCAGTCTGGTTGTCTCAATGGGTAACATTCCGTCCTCCGTAAGCTGTCTGGTATTCAGTAATAATACCCGATACGGGCTTAATCTGTATTAAGCCCGGTTTTATTTATTCCGGCCACTCATCCGCAAATACATAGCGGATCAGTTCTGCGGATTCACGGGGCGGTGCTCTCAGCACATCCGCCATTAAATCAATTTCCATCTGACAGGTTTGCAGCTTGTCTTCCGCCAGCACATACGGATCATCCGTCAGGAAACTATCGCCGTATTTATCCACCGACCCCTGTATTTGTGCCGAAAATAATGACTGAATTTCATCAGCGGAATAATGCGCAACCGGAGCCCCTTCACCGGCTGAATTCACCAGATCCAGCAACGCTCTGTTACCGATAATAAAGTCACGGTACCCGGCGGAAGCCTTTTTCATATCCGGCGGGCCAGACACTTCCGGATGCAGCACACGAAAGCAGAAGTCACCGGAGGTATCCTGCGCCAGTGCTTTCTGCAAAAATTCCAGCCGCATTTTCCCGTAATTAATCACCGCGTCATCCCCCGCGAGATAAAGCAGTTTTTTAATATTTTCGGTGGCCCACTGTTGCAGGCGCATATAGTACTCTAAACAGGGCACTGTTGCAAATAGTCGGTGGTGATAAACTTATCATCCCCTTTTGCTGATGGAGCTGCACATGAACCCATTCAAAGGCCGGCATTTTCAGCGTGACATCATTCTGTGG
>NZ_JBNRLJ010000029.1:0-1709 GCF_050378655.1 Klebsiella sp. 7-CIP_Kleb. | reverse complement strand
GCAACTGCTCTTTAACAATTTATCAGACAATCTGTGTGGGCACTCAAAGTGACATGGATTCTTAATGTCTTCGGACAATAAATGAATACCAAGTCTCAAGAGTGAACACGTAATTCATTACGAAGTTTAATTCTTTGAGCATCAAACTTAAATTGAAGAGTTTGATCATGGCTCAGATTGAACGCTGGCGGCAGGCCTAACACATGCAAGTCGAGCGGTAGCACAGAGAGCTTGCTCTCGGGTGACGAGCGGCGGACGGGTGAGTAATGTCTGGGAAACTGCCTGATGGAGGGGGATAACTACTGGAAACGGTAGCTAATACCGCATAATGTCGCAAGACCAAAGTGGGGGACCTTCGGGCCTCATGCCATCAGATGTGCCCAGATGGGATTAGCTAGTAGGTGGGGTAACGGCTCACCTAGGCGACGATCCCTAGCTGGTCTGAGAGGATGACCAGCCACACTGGAACTGAGACACGGTCCAGACTCCTACGGGAGGCAGCAGTGGGGAATATTGCACAATGGGCGCAAGCCTGATGCAGCCATGCCGCGTGTATGAAGAAGGCCTTCGGGTTGTAAAGTACTTTCAGCGGGGAGGAAGGCGATAAGGTTAATAACCTTGTCGATTGACGTTACCCGCAGAAGAAGCACCGGCTAACTCCGTGCCAGCAGCCGCGGTAATACGGAGGGTGCAAGCGTTAATCGGAATTACTGGGCGTAAAGCGCACGCAGGCGGTCTGTCAAGTCGGATGTGAAATCCCCGGGCTCAACCTGGGAACTGCATTCGAAACTGGCAGGCTAGAGTCTTGTAGAGGGGGGTAGAATTCCAGGTGTAGCGGTGAAATGCGTAGAGATCTGGAGGAATACCGGTGGCGAAGGCGGCCCCCTGGACAAAGACTGACGCTCAGGTGCGAAAGCGTGGGGAGCAAACAGGATTAGATACCCTGGTAGTCCACGCCGTAAACGATGTCGATTTGGAGGTTGTGCCCTTGAGGCGTGGCTTCCGGAGCTAACGCGTTAAATCGACCGCCTGGGGAGTACGGCCGCAAGGTTAAAACTCAAATGAATTGACGGGGGCCCGCACAAGCGGTGGAGCATGTGGTTTAATTCGATGCAACGCGAAGAACCTTACCTGGTCTTGACATCCACAGAACTTAGCAGAGATGCTTTGGTGCCTTCGGGAACTGTGAGACAGGTGCTGCATGGCTGTCGTCAGCTCGTGTTGTGAAATGTTGGGTTAAGTCCCGCAACGAGCGCAACCCTTATCCTTTGTTGCCAGCGGTTCGGCCGGGAACTCAAAGGAGACTGCCAGTGATAAACTGGAGGAAGGTGGGGATGACGTCAAGTCATCATGGCCCTTACGACCAGGGCTACACACGTGCTACAATGGCATATACAAAGAGAAGCGACCTCGCGAGAGCAAGCGGACCTCATAAAGTATGTCGTAGTCCGGATTGGAGTCTGCAACTCGACTCCATGAAGTCGGAATCGCTAGTAATCGTAGATCAGAATGCTACGGTGAATACGTTCCCGGGCCTTGTACACACCGCCCGTCACACCATGGGAGTGGGTTGCAAAAGAAGTAGGTAGCTTAACCTTCGGGAGGGCGCTTACCACTTTGTGATTCATGACTGGGGTGAAGTCGTAACAAGGTAACCGTAGGGGAACCTGCGGTTGGATCACCTCCTTACCTTAAAGAACCTGCCTTTG
>NZ_JBNRLJ010000028.1:0-2509 GCF_050378655.1 Klebsiella sp. 7-CIP_Kleb. | reverse complement strand
ACAGAATGATGTCACGCTGAAAATGCCGGCCTTTGAATGGGTTCATGTGCAGCTCCATCAGCAAAAGGGGATGATAAGTTTATCACCACCGACTATTTGCAACAGTGCCGTTGGTTTTACCGGAGGTACAGAAATCACACTCGCCGCACTCGGCGGTGTACAGCGGGATCACATGGTCGCCCGGTTTCACACTGGTCACGCCCTCACCGACCTCAACCACCACCCCGGCACCTTCATGGCCGAGCACCACCGGGAACAGACCTTCCGGATCATCACCGGAAAGCGTGTAGGCATCGGTATGGCATACCCCGGTGTGACTGATTTTCACCAGCACTTCACCTTTCTTCGGCGGTGCCACATCAATTTCAACAATTTCAAGGGGTAAACCCGGCCCGAAGGCGACTGCTGCGCGTGATTTCATAACGGTTCCTCTGTGTCTGAGGCTTATCATGGCAGGCGATAAGCACGAATGCCGTCCACCATACCGCACAACAGCGCTGCCTGTATAGCGCCGGTCAGCAGGTGGCCGCCACCGGTGCCGGTTTTCTGATCAGCAGACAGATTGCCAGCAGCAGACCGTACAGTGCCGTGCCAATCAGCCACACCGTACCGTCCGCACTCTGCTGTGTCTGACTGAAAATAAAAGCAAACAGCAGCGGGCCCGCCACGCCGGTCAGATTGGTCAGGCTGACCAGCACACCCTGTAGTTTTCCCTGATTTGCCGCCGATGCCCCGGCAGAGATAATGCCCTGCAATGCAGGCAGTGCAATTCCGCCGCCTGCCAGCAGGATCAGGACCGGATACACCATCCATCCGGAAGTGATAGCAGACATCAGTAAAAACGCGGTGGCATCGGCAATAAATCCGGCGAAAATAATGGTTTTCTCACTCAGCCGTTTTGCCAGCGCCCCGGCAACCACCGCCTGAAACAGTGCATGCATCGCCCCGAGTCCCGCCAGTGAAAAACCGACCGCCGCGCTGTCCCAGGCAAAGCGGCTCTCCGTAAACAATACCCAGACAGTGGCCGGGATCTGCCCGATAAGCTGCGCGGTAAAAAAGACAAACAGCAACAGCGCCAGAGGTTTAAGCAGTGTGATAAAGCTGATACCTGCGCTTTCTTGTTTCTGCTCCGCCGGTTTTTCTTCTGTCTGTACCGCCGGTTTAAAGATAAAAAAGACCATCAGAAAGGTGCAGGCATTCAGTATTGCCGCAATGACAAACGGCAGATGCGGTGAGATATCCCCCGCCAGTCCGCCGATAGCCGGCCCGGCAATCAGCCCGGCACCAAAGGCCGCACCGAGACGGCCGAACCAGGCGGTACGCTCGCTGACCGCCGTGCTGTCCGCCACTACCGAAGCCGCAACCGCGCCGGTGGCACCAGTGATCCCGGAGATAATCCGCCCGAGATACAACATCCACAGCACATTGGACAGTGCCAGCAGTGTGTAATCAAACGCGGCACCCGCCAGGGATAACAGCAGCACCGGTCTGCGCCCCAGCTTATCTGACCATCTGCCCAGCAGCGGAGCAAAACAGACCTGCATCACCGCATACAGCGCCAGCAGAATGCCGTAATGGTTTGCCACATCCGCTTCCGGGAGATATTCCCGCAGCAGTGACGGTAATACCGGCATGATCAGACCAATTCCCATCGCGTCCAGCAGTGTAATCACCAGCGCGATGACAGCGGGTTTATTCATTTTTCAGATCCTGTGTTAATTCCCTATCATTGATAGAGTTGGAATATATCCCTATCAATGATAGAGTGTCAATCTGAAAATCGGAGGAGACGGTCATGGCACGGCTGAACAGAGAATCGGTTATTGATGCGGCACTGGAACTGCTGAATGAGACAGGGATTGACGGGCTGACGACCCGCAAGCTGGCGCAGAAGCTGGGAATAGAACAGCCGACACTTTACTGGCATGTGAAAAATAAACGGGCGTTACTGGATGCGCTGGCGGTGGAGATCCTGGCGCGTCATCATGATTATTCACTGCCTGCGGCGGGGGAATCCTGGCAGTCATTTCTGCGCAATAATGCAATGAGTTTCCGCCGGGCGCTGCTGCGTTACCGTGACGGGGCAAAAGTGCACCTCGGCACCCGCCCTGATGAAAAACAGTATGATACGGTGGAAACCCAGTTACGCTTTATGACAGAAAACGGCTTTTCACTGCGCGACGGGTTATATGCGATTTCAGCGGTCAGTCATTTTACCCTTGGTGCCGTACTGGAGCAGCAGGAGCATACTGCCGCCCTGACCGACCGCCCTGCAGCACCGGACGAAAACCTGCCGCCGCTATTGCGGGAAGCGCTGCAGATTATGGACAGTGATGATGGTGAGCAGGCCTTTCTGCATGGCCTGGAGAGCCTGATCCGGGGGTTTGAGGTGCAGCTTACGGCACTGTTGCAAATAGTCGGTGGTGATAAACTTATCATCCCCTTTTGCTGATGGAGCTGCACATGAACCCATTCAAAGGCCGGCATTTTCAGCGTGACATCATTCTGT
>NZ_JBNRLJ010000027.1:0-2538 GCF_050378655.1 Klebsiella sp. 7-CIP_Kleb. | reverse complement strand
TATGTCGAATCTGTCGATGAATATGTGACAACCAGACTATTTAGCGATGTGCTTCCCGGCATTCCCTTCCTTCTACAGGATGAGGAAAGCGGTGTCATTATGTTCGGCGAGGATAGTGGAGCAACTCACGTTCCAGGGTTATCGCTGAAATACGGTTCCGATCTGGCTTATTCCGTCACACAAATACCCGGCGTAGCGCATGTTGAACTGGATGAAAATGGAAACGTTTTGCGTTGGGTTGACGATTCCGGTGAGACTCATGACGCCTCACCGGGTAGTGGTGCAGAACCTACGCCCGTTGCGGTATCTTCACCGGTTATTTCTCCCCAGGTCTATGACAATGCCCTGGTGAGTGAGATTGGCTATAACCAGTGGATCAATAACGTCGCTGTGAAGTTCGGGCGGGATTATTTTTTCAGTGGCGTTCGGCTGGGGACGACCGGGCCTGAGCGAATCCTGGGAAGCCTGGCTATCTGCCGCCGACAGGGTGAGCGTGGAAAATTTGGGTGCTATGAATTTGGCCCTCGCGCTGCTGTTTTGGGCGATACGGCATCAACGGACGACCATGATGCACCGTCGATTTTGCTCGATACGCGCGCCGGTGCTGAAGTTCCCATACAGATTTTTCAGTCTGATCACTCCGGGGCGAATGTCTGGCTTCGGAAGTGGTCATCGCAGACGTTAGATCCTGCGAATATTTCCGGGCCAGAGGTGGTATCTGACACGTCAAATATGACCTATGCCCAGTCCTACAGAAACCCATTTAATCAGAATGAGATTCTGGTATTTGCCCGCCGGGGATCTACGAATTCGGCGCGCTGGGTCGCACATCACTCAACAGACAACGGTAGGACTTGGCAATCCAATGCATTTATCGGCGGTTCCGATTTGTATATTACCACTTGCCAGAGTGTGGACGGGAACGCCATTCATCTCGCGATCCAACAGCATCCACGTTCGACCGACACGCGCGTGTTATATATGAAAATAAAATGGAGTGATAAATCCCTTATCAATTATAGTGGAATCACAGCGCTGCCTGATATTATGACTTATGGATATATTGATCCCTTCTTAAATGGCATCCCTGATGTAGTCTTTGAAGCCTCTTTACCAACCAACACAAAACGGTTGTTTGAAGTCAAGGATGATGGAGTATCGATATTATTTCTTATCGCTGAATTCAATGCATCCAACTATTCTTATCGACGAATGAAAATGTCACAATTTTCTGGAGGGACACCTGTAATACATGATATAGGCGACTGCGGTTCTCCAATGAATAATGATGATGCGACGTTTTATGTGCCAGGCGGCACTATCATTTCTGCAACTGATGTTCTCGTTTGTAACTGGGTGAAAATTCCCGCCCTTGGTCAGTTAACCCGATATGTCTATGACGGTTCTGCCTGGAATGGGACCCTGCTGGACGAGGTTAAAGATGGCCGGAAAATCTGTAGGCCTCTGGTTTTCCGAGAATACTATCAGGACAATGGCATCCTGAAATACCATGACACAAATACTGTCGTCTACTTGCGAGGGACATATAACGCCTATCGTGATTTCGATTTAGATGCTGTATTAATAAATATCTGAGGTTCACATGACATCAATTATTAAAATGCGCGGTGCTGTGTTGGCAACCCCTGTGCTAACACTGAATGATATTCCGTTCTCACGTCAGAAATGTATTAACTGGCTGGGAGCTGACAGCGTGACAATTTCAGAGTATGGGGTTGAATCAATCAATGATTACCAGAATGGTCAGGTTTATCCATCCATTGATACAGCAGCCAGAACACGTGTTTGTAAGCAGGATACAGAAAACGGAATTAATGTGCTGACCTTCAGCCCGGAAAACTTTCCGGTGAACACCATTAATGCCTACCGGATTCTTAACCCTCAACAGTTTAATGCAAAAGACGCACTGTCTTTCGCAATGCTTATCAAAGCCGAAGCAAGTGATTACACGTCAGGATACAGGGCTATTTTTCATATCGGTATGAATAATAATGCAGGATCTAACGTACCAATGATCCGCCTGCAATTCACCAGTGATACTGCGTTCGGAATTGTGGCGCGGCACTCCTCGCCTGAAGAGACGGCAGAACAGATAGGTATCAATGGGCTTAATACAGGATACAATGTATTATTCGTTGAACTCGATTATGTTAACAGGCGTATCAGGACCAAACTTAATGACGCGCCGATAGTAACACGAACAGCATTCCCGGGGTCCAGCGGGCAGAATGTTGTATCTGCGTCAGCTGTGGTTGGTTTGGCTGGATACCTTTCGGCATCAGGGCAGGCAGGAAGAACAACGATGTTCTCCGGTAAGGTGAGGGAAATGAGTATTTTTTCTGGTCCTCTGTCAGATGCAGAAATTATGTCTGTTACTGACTGGTTGCTGGGTAAAAGGGAAATACTGAATACGTAACACAGAACATCACTGGCAGCAGGAGGCAATAGCGGCTATCACCTCGATAGCCGCATATCACATTCAACTAAAACGTGTGCGATTACAGGAGTAATCCATAG
>NZ_JBNRLJ010000026.1:0-2997 GCF_050378655.1 Klebsiella sp. 7-CIP_Kleb. | reverse complement strand
CCGCCAAAACATCTTCGGCGTTGTAAGGTTAAGCCTCACGGTTCATTAGTACCGGTTAGCTCAACGCATCGCTGCGCTTACACACCCGGCCTATCAACGTCGTCGTCTTCAACGTTCCTTCAGGAGACTTAAAGTCTCAGGGAGAACTCATCTCGGGGCAAGTTTCGTGCTTAGATGCTTTCAGCACTTATCTCTTCCGCATTTAGCTACCGGGCAGTGCCATTGGCATGACAACCCGAACACCAGTGATGCGTCCACTCCGGTCCTCTCGTACTAGGAGCAGCCCCCCTCAATTCTCCAGCGCCCACGGCAGATAGGGACCGAACTGTCTCACGACGTTCTAAACCCAGCTCGCGTACCACTTTAAATGGCGAACAGCCATACCCTTGGGACCTACTTCAGCCCCAGGATGTGATGAGCCGACATCGAGGTGCCAAACACCGCCGTCGATATGAACTCTTGGGCGGTATCAGCCTGTTATCCCCGGAGTACCTTTTATCCGTTGAGCGATGGCCCTTCCATTCAGAACCACCGGATCACTATGACCTGCTTTCGCACCTGCTCGCGCCGTCACGCTCGCAGTCAAGCTAGCTTATGCCATTGCACTAACCTCCTGATGTCCGACCAGGATTAGCTAACCTTCGTGCTCCTCCGTTACGCTTTGGGAGGAGACCGCCCCAGTCAAACTACCCACCAGACACTGTCCGCAACCCCGGTCAGGGGCCAACGTTAGAACATCAAACATTAAAGGGTGGTATTTCAAGGTTGGCTCCACGCAGACTGGCGTCCACGCTTCAAAGCCTCCCACCTATCCTACACATCAAGGCTCAATGTTCAGTGTCAAGCTATAGTAAAGGTTCACGGGGTCTTTCCGTCTTGCCGCGGGTACACTGCATCTTCACAGCGAGTTCAATTTCACTGAGTCTCGGGTGGAGACAGCCTGGCCATCATTACGCCATTCGTGCAGGTCGGAACTTACCCGACAAGGAATTTCGCTACCTTAGGACCGTTATAGTTACGGCCGCCGTTTACCGGGGCTTCGATCAAGAGCTTCTCCTTACGGATAACCCCATCAATTAACCTTCCGGCACCGGGCAGGCGTCACACCGTATACGTCCACTTTCGTGTTTGCACAGTGCTGTGTTTTTAATAAACAGTTGCAGCCAGCTGGTATCTTCGACTGGTCTCAGCTCCATCCGCAGGGACTTCACCTACACACCAGCGTGCCTTCTCCCGAAGTTACGGCACCATTTTGCCTAGTTCCTTCACCCGAGTTCTCTCAAGCGCCTTGGTATTCTCTACCTGACCACCTGTGTCGGTTTGGGGTACGATTTGATGTTACCTGATGCTTAGAGGCTTTTCCTGGAAGCAGGGCATTTGTTACTTCAGCACCGTAGTGCCTCGTCATCACACCTCAGCCTTGATTATCCGGATTTGCCTGGATAACCAGCCTACATGCTTAAACCGGGACAACCGTCGCCCGGCTAACATAGCCTTCTCCGTCCCCCCTTCGCAGTAACACCAAGTACAGGAATATTAACCTGTTTCCCATCGACTACGCCTTTCGGCCTCGCCTTAGGGGTCGACTCACCCTGCCCCGATTAACGTTGGACAGGAACCCTTGGTCTTCCGGCGAGCGGGCTTTTCACCCGCTTTATCGTTACTTATGTCAGCATTCGCACTTCTGATACCTCCAGCAACCCTCACAGGTCACCTTCGCAGGCTTACAGAACGCTCCCCTACCCAACAACACATAGTGTCGCTGCCGCAGCTTCGGTGCATGGTTTAGCCCCGTTACATCTTCCGCGCAGGCCGACTCGACCAGTGAGCTATTACGCTTTCTTTAAATGATGGCTGCTTCTAAGCCAACATCCTGGCTGTCTGTGCCTTCCCACATCGTTTCCCACTTAACCATGACTTTGGGACCTTAGCTGGCGGTCTGGGTTGTTTCCCTCTTCACGACGGACGTTAGCACCCGCCGTGTGTCTCCCGTGATAACATTCTTCGGTATTCGTAGTTTGCATCGGGTTGGTAAGTCGGGATGACCCCCTAGCCGAAACAGTGCTCTACCCCCGAAGATGAGTTCACGAGGCGCTACCTAAATAGCTTTCGGGGAGAACCAGCTATCTCCCGGTTTGATTGGCCTTTCACCCCCAGCCACAAGTCATCCGCTAATTTTTCAACATTAGTCGGTTCGGTCCTCCAGTTAGTGTTACCCAACCTTCAACCTGCCCATGGCTAGATCACCGGGTTTCGGGTCTATACCCTGCAACTTAACGCCCAGTTAAGACTCGGTTTCCCTGCGGCTCCCCTATACGGTTAACCTTGCTACAGAATATAAGTCGCTGACCCATTATACAAAAGGTACGCAGTCACACCCGAAGGTGCTCCCACTGCTTGTACGTACACGGTTTCAGGTTCTTTTTCACTCCCCTCGCCGGGGTTCTTTTCGCCTTTCCCTCACGGTACTGGTTCACTATCGGTCAGTCAGGAGTATTTAGCCTTGGAGGATGGTCCCCCCATATTCAGACAGGATACCACGTGTCCCGCCCTACTCTTCGAGTTCACAGCCTGTGCATTTTGGTGTACGGGACTATCACCCTGTACCGTCGGACTTTCCAGACCGTTCCACTAACACACAAGCTGATTCAGACTCTGGGCTGCTCCCCGTTCGCTCGCCGCTACTGGGGGAATCTCGGTTGATTTCTTTTCCTCGGGGTACTTAGATGTTTCAGTTCCCCCGGTTCGCCTCGTTAACCTATGTATTCAGTTAACGATAGTGTGACGAATCACACTGGGTTTCCCCATTCGGACATCGCCGGTTATAACGGTTCATATCACCTTACCGACGCTTTTCGCAGATTAGCACGTCCTTCATCGCCTCTGACTGCCAGGGCATCCACCGTGTACGCTTAGTCGCTTAACCTCACAACCCGAAGATGTTTCGTAAAACATCATCGTGTCGCGAAAATTTGAGAGACTCGAACACACATTAAC
>NZ_JBNRLJ010000025.1:0-4492 GCF_050378655.1 Klebsiella sp. 7-CIP_Kleb. | reverse complement strand
CCACCTGACCCCATGCCGAACTCAGAAGTGAAACGCCGTAGCGCCGATGGTAGTGTGGGGTCTCCCCATGTGAGAGTAGGGAACTGCCAGGCATCAAATAAAGCAGAAAGCCCAGTCGAAAGACTGGGCTTTTTTGCGTTTGTGCCATCCGGGAAGGGTGCCGGCATGCCCCCCCGGTGGCGCTGCGCTTACCTGGGCCAGGGGCCTTGCGGGTTCTGTAGCCCGGCGCGGTACACCTCTCACCACTGGTAACGCTCCGCAATATTATTGCCTCTGTAATCAGGCAAGCCTTCCCCCGCCAGATACGGTAAACTAACGCCGATTTTGCATCAGGAAGCCACTATGAACCACTCCCTCAAACCCTGGAATACCTTTGGCATTGAGCGATCCGCCAATACGATAGTACGCGCCGAAACTGAGCAACAGTTGCTAAGCGCCTGGCAAACCGCTGCCGCGGCTGGCGAACCCACGCTAATCCTTGGGGAAGGCAGTAACGTCCTGTTTCTGAACGACTATGCCGGTACGGTGATCCTCAACCGGATTATGGGGATCGAGGTGAGCGAAACCCCGGATGCCTGGCGCTTGCACGTCGGCGCCGGCGAAAACTGGCATCAACTGGTGCAGTTCACGCTACAGCATGCGATGCCTGGTCTGGAAAATCTGGCATTAATCCCAGGCTGCGCAGGATCGTCGCCGATCCAGAATATTGGCGCCTACGGCGTCGAATTACAGCGGGTCTGCGAATATGTTGACTGCATCGAGCTGGAAACGGGACGTAAACAACGCCTTTCCGCGGCGGAATGCCGTTTCGGCTATCGCGACAGTATCTTTAAACATGAATATCAGGACCGCTACGCCATCGTCGCGATTGGCTTATCGTTAGCGAAAGCGTGGCGACCTGTGCTGAGCTACGGTGATTTAACACGTCTCGATCCGCAGAGAGTCACCCCGCAGCAGGTATTCGATGCGGTCTGCCATATGCGAATGACTAAATTGCCGGATCCAAAGATTAACGGTAATGCTGGCAGCTTTTTTAAGAACCCGATCGTCAGCGCTCAGGTTGCTGAAGCGCTGCTGGCGCAGTTCCCTCATGCACCGCACTATCCGCAGGCAAATGGCAGCGTCAAGCTGGCCGCTGGCTGGCTAATCGATCAATGTCAGCTCAAAGGAAAACGCATCGGCGGCGCGGCCGTGCATCGACAGCAGGCGCTGGTACTGATTAATGAAGATCAAGCGACCAGCGAGGATGTGATAAAGCTAGCCCATTACGTTCGCCAGCAGGTGGGGGCAAAATTCAATGTATGGCTTCAGCCCGAGGTGCGCTTCATTGGAACGCATGGTGAAGTCAACGCAGAGGAGAGCATTGCGTGAAAGACCATACTATCCCTTTAACGCTAATTTCTATCCTTGCTGATGGTGAGTTTCACTCAGGTGAACAGCTTGGCGAGCAGTTAGGCATGAGCCGGGCGGCGATTAATAAGCATATCCAGACGTTACGCGACTGGGGCGTCGATGTGTTTACCGTGCCGGGCAAGGGGTACAGCCTGCCAGAGCCCATTCATCTGTTGGATGAGAAAAAGATCTCCCAACAGATAGAGCACGGTCGCGTGACTGTCCTTCCGGTAATCGACTCCACTAACCAGTATTTGCTGGACAGACTGGATGAACTGACGTCCGGCGATGCCTGCGTAGCTGAATATCAGCAGGCAGGGCGAGGCCGGCGAGGCAGAAAATGGTTTTCCCCCTTTGGTGCGAATCTCTATCTCTCGATGTACTGGCGTCTGGAGCAGGGCCCGGCAGCGGCGATTGGCCTAAGCCTGGTGATTGGTATTGTGATCGCTGAAGTGCTGCAGCAACTCGGGGCCGAACAGGTTCGCGTGAAATGGCCAAACGATATTTACCTGCAGGATCGTAAGCTGTCAGGGATCCTCGTGGAGCTGACGGGGAAAACGGGCGATGCCGCACAAATCGTCAGCGGCGCGGGTATCAACCTTGTGATGCGTCGTGTGGAGTCTGATGTCGTCAATCAGGGTTGGATCAGTCTTCAGGAAGCGGGGGTGGTCATCGACCGTAATCTCCTCGCCGCGCGCCTGATTAAAGAGCTGCGCCTGGGACTGGAGCTGTTCGAGCAGGAAGGGTTGGCTCCTTATCTGCCGCGCTGGGAAAAACTGGATAACTTTATTCATCGTCCGGTAAAACTGATTATCGGTGATAAAGAAATTTATGGCATTTCCCGCGGCATTGACGCCCAGGGTGCGCTATTGCTGGAGCAGGATGGTGTGATAAAAGCCTGGGTTGGTGGTGAAATATCATTGCGCAGCGCAGAATAAAAAAGGGAGCTCCGGCTCCCTTTGCTTTATTTACGTAAGCGTACCTGATTAACAGAATGATTGGCGCTCTTGGTCATAATCAGGCTGGCGCGCTCGCGAGTTGGAAGGATGTTTTCCTTGAGATTCATTAGGTTAATCTCGTTCCAAAGCGAGGTGGCAATTTCGACCGCTTCTTCCTTCGACAGCTTGGCGTAATTATGGAAATAAGAATCCGGGTCGGTAAATGCCCCTTCCCGGAATTTAAGAAAGCGGTTGATATACCAGCTTTTCAATAATTCTTCCGGGGCATCGACATAAATAGAAAAGTCGACAAAATCCGATACGAATACATGATGCGGATCGTGTGGATAATCCATTCCACTTTGCAGAACATTCAGTCCTTCAAGAATGAGAATATCCGGTTGCGCGACGGTTTTATCGCCGTCGGGAATAACATCATAAATTAGATGGGAATAAACCGGTGCAGTTGCCTGTGGTACCCCTGATTTGAGATCGGAGACAAACTTTACCAGCCGATGCATATCATAGGACTGCGGAAAGCCTTTTTTCTTCATTAACCCACGTTCTTTCAAAACTGAGTTAGGGTGCAAAAATCCGTCAGTGGTAATGAGTTCGACATGGCGATGCTCTGGCCAACGGCTCAGCAAGGCCTGCAGTACACGGGCGGTGGTGCTTTTTCCTACCGCCACGCTGCCAGCGATACTGATAATATAGGGAATTCGCTGACCGTTGGTGCCAAGAAATTGTTCGAGAACAGCCTGACGACGCAGGTTAGAACTGATATAGAAGTTGAGCAAACGCGACAGCGGCAAATAGATCTCAGCAACCTCTTCCAGAGAGAGATCTTCGTTGATGCCTTTTAACCGCGTGATTTCTTCCTCGGTTAACGTCATCGGGACAGAATCACGAAGTGCAGCCCATTGGTGGCGGTTAAATTGTAGGTACGGTGTCATTAACGTCTGCTCTTTTTGGCTCATAAGCATGTTCTTACCATCACCGAATACGTTGAAACGGCGATGCTTCACACGAGTTAATCAGGACAATGGGCAGGAGGGTAACACCAGATTGCCGGGAATAATAAGAAAAAAACTCATTGAATGCCGCTTTCTCGCGCCAGCGTCACAAGAGAGGAATAAGTTTCTTATGCTTTGCAAAGCATGGCCTTTGCTAACAGGATGGTACTAACGGCCTGCTGCCTTTCAGTTTACGGTCAGCATACGTTCCTGGTAAACGTGGCTGACCGAAACCGCGCCTGATGGGCCCGTTTGCTGGCGATTATTTGCACTCCTCTGTTTGAAATTACACCGTTTTTTCGCGTAAGAGCACAAAATGTGAGCAAGAGAACGTTTTATGCAAATTTTTAGTTGCATGAACTCGCTCCTCTCCCTAGAATGCGCGCTACTTGATGCCGACTTAGCTCAGTAGGTAGAGCAACTGACTTGTAATCAGTAGGTCACCAGTTCGATTCCGGTAGTCGGCACCATAACAATTTGGGTGGGGTTCCCGAGCGGCCAAAGGGAGCAGACTGTAAATCTGCCGTCATCGACTTCGAAGGTTCGAATCCTTCCCCCACCACCACTTTCTGGCGACGCTTTGCGTAGCCGGAGTTGGTTGGGTAAACTAATCAGCTCAATACTAAAGAGAGCAGTCTTTTTAGTATTACAGAAAGAACTGGGTAGCCGAGTTTCAGGATGCGGGCATCGTATAATGGCTATTACCTCAGCCTTCCAAGCTGATGATGCGGGTTCGATTCCCGCTGCCCGCTCCAGACGTGCTGATATGGCTCAGTTGGTAGAGCGCACCCTTGGTAAGGGTGAGGTCCCCAGTTCGACTCTGGGTATCAGCACCACTTCTTTTCTCTCCTTCCCTGTTTCTCTTCTGTTATGTTCATTCAACAAGTCGGGCATGTTGCCTGGTTGATGTGGTGATATCACCGATTTATCCGTGTCTTAGAGGGACAATCGATGTCTAAAGAAAAGTTTGAACGTACAAAACCGCACGTTAACGTCGGTACTATCGGCCACGTTGACCATGGTAAAACAACGCTGACCGCTGCCATCACTACCGTTCTGGCTAAAACCTACGGTGGTTCCGCTCGCGCATTCGACCAGATCGATAACGCGCCGGAAGAAAAAGCTCGTGGTATCACCATCAACACCTCT
>NZ_JBNRLJ010000024.1:0-5507 GCF_050378655.1 Klebsiella sp. 7-CIP_Kleb. | reverse complement strand
ACTTGCCGGTTAATGAACCTTCGAAAAACCACCTTGCCGGGTGGTTTTTTCGTTTACAGAGCAAGAGACTACGACGCCGAGGAAAGGATCACAAGCAAATCCGTTAGATACATAGACATATATCAAACCCAAACCAGCACCACTTAACAACACCAATAGACCTCAGAAAAAGACTTATTTCATTGATTTTATTGAAATAAAACCCATCCATTAGGGTGTTCCACAATCACCCTAGCAGCAGATAAAAAACAGAGGTGACCTGCCGCCAGTCATTAATCATTTTCCTGGCGTGAACGATATCGCTGAACCAGTGCTCATTGAGGCACTCATCTCTGAATCGTCCGTTAAAACTTTCAATAAATCCGTTCTGTGTTGGCTTGCCCGGCTGGATAAGCCGCAGCTCCACCCCATGCTCATAAGCCCACTGGTCAAGTGCTCTGCAGGTAAACTCCGGCCCCTGGTCAGTTCTTATCGTCGCCGGATAGCCGCGAAACAGTGCAATGCTGTCCAGAATTCGCGTGACCTGAACGCCTGAAATCCCGAAGGCGGTAGTAATTGTCAGACACTCCTTCGTGAAGTCGTCCACGCAGGTCAGGCACTTGATCCTGCGACCGGTGGCCAGCGCGTCCATGACAAAATCCATCGACAAGGTCAGGTTGGGCGCCTCCGGGCGGAGCAGCGGCAAACGTTCTGTTGCCAGCCCTTTACGACGTCGTCTGCGTTTTACGCCCAGCCCGTTAAGGTGGTAAAGACGGTACACGCGCTTGTGATTAACATGAAGGCCTTCACGGCGCAGTAACTGCCCGATGCGTCGGTAGCCAAAACGCCTGCGCTCCAGTGCCAGCTCAGTGATGCGCCCTGATAAATGCGTATCAGCCGCCGGACGCTGAGCCTCATAGCGGCAGGTCGACAGGGACAAACCTGTAAGCCTGCAGGCACGACGTTGCGAAAGACCGGTCGCATCACACATAAACTCAACAGCTTCCCGCTTCTGGTCTGTCGTCAGTACTTTCGCCCAAGAGCCACCTGAAGCGCCTCCTTATCCAGCATGGCTTCAGCAAGCAGCTTCTTGAGTCTGGTGCTCTCTTCCTCAAGCGACTTCAGGCGCTTAACCTCAGGCACCTCCATACCGCCATACTTCTTACGCCATGTGTAAAACGTGGCATCTGAAATGGCGTGCTTACGGGCAAAAACGCCGGCTTCGGCCTCTCGAAGAATACAGATGATCTGTTCGTCGGAAAAACGCTTCTTCATGGGGATGTCCTCATGTGGCTTATGAAGACATTACTAACATCACGGTGTATTAATCAACGGGGAGCAGGTCATTTATGGCTAGCTGTACTTTGATGGTTAATACTCTTCTCGGTCCCGTACCTAATACTAGTTATTAGGTACGGGACATCACTATCAGACACTATAGATTTATAGATTACTAAAAAACACTTAACAAGAAATACCTAACACCCTTCTTATAAAGAAAACCTTAATTATATACCTAGACATTAAATATGTGATAATTAAGTTCAAAGGAATCACAACCAAGGAAAATAAAATCACGGAATCACTTTTAGTGAAGTGAAACCATATGGCTGAAACACCAATTAAAATAGGCAGGTGAATCAAATAAAACACAAGAGCAGATTCTGACACGGATGTTATAATCTTGGAGCTATTTATATTCATATTAAGGAAGGCTGAAAAAATAGAAAAAGACATCAATAGTGAAATGGCAGGTTTTGTTGCAACAAAAAAAAATTTATAATCAGGGTAAACAAAACACTTTGTGACGTACCACAACAAAAAAGCAAAAGCAAAAAACAAAATAATTTTGGTGTTAACTTTCTTGTTCAAAAAGAAAACACACATCCCCACAAAAAAAAACCCAAAATAACCTATAGAGCTAGAAAATTGAAGCAATATATTTACATACCTTGTTATTTCTGAGAATGAAAATAGCCTCCCAACAAACATTGACATAGCCACAAAAAATGTAGTTATAGAGCAAAAAAATATAATTGTATAAAAAAAACCAAAGCTCTGCATTCTTCTTGTTATGGAGTTGGCAATGTTATAAAAAAAATATGGCGCTAAACACACAAGCAAACTAATTATTGACAATGTCACTAAAAACCAAACGTGTCGATAAGATAAGTTGTATTCAACACTGTGCTCACCTTGAATGAAGTATATCAAAAAAAACGTAATAGGCACTACGGTTAATATAGAAAAAATAGTTGGGTATACTATTTTTTTAATTCTACCCTGGATAAAATACTCCCCACCTTTTCTTGATATAACCAAGGATGAAAAAAAACCAGATATTAAAAAAAACAAATCCATTCTAAATGGATTTGTGGCTTGAAGAACACCTCTTACAAGAGGTGATTGTAATAGATACCCGTCAAATCCAAAAGCACCATCCATTAACATAGACGCATGAAATGTTGGACCAAATATTAGTATAATAGATCTTAGCAAGTCGACACCAACAAAACGACCGTTCATAAAACCTCACTTATTAAAATGAAAAAAAACAAAGAGATTCTCTTATCTATTCTCTTATTAATCAATACAAAAAAAACCTGCCAAAATCTGGTCCAACCCTTGTCTGAAGTTACTTACAATACATTCTTCTGGATTTACCATAACACCTCATTACGCGCACTGCTCAGACGGCCTGAGAGCGTTTCTGACGGGAAACCGGTAAAACAGGCAACAACCCCCCCGAAAACCCGTCAGAAACACGCAGGCTCTGTTTTTACGGCATGCATGAGTATGCACGCAAGTGCATAGCGCGAAAACTCATCCCATTCAGCCAGGGTAAGTCCTGTTTCCGGCGTTCTTCTGATCCGAAAACGGTGAACGGGGACGCAATTTATTGCGTGGCCGTGAAGCGTTGCCGGCGCACCCGGAAAACCGTTTTTCAGCACACTCAGGAATCGGGTTCGTCGACGGCCGGCAATCACGTTATGGCAAGTCGCCGGACGACTCACCACACGATTCACCGGCGATTCGACTCGTGACTTGACTCTAGAGTCGCCAAGGTCAAAAAAACACCAAAATGACGATTCGACTCTAGAGTCAAGTCGTCATAAGTTACTGATAGTCTTAAGTGAGTCGTCGATGACTCTATGACGAGTCGTCGGCAAGTCGGACACGAATCGCCGACGACTTGGATTCACCTTACAGAAAGTAATACTGCGTAATTTAATAACCAACAACTAACTGATATTAATGAGTTATCTTCAAAATTTTAATTTTGCGTGGGGTGTGGGTATTTTTAGTGGTGAGGAGCGTTCAGAGATCTGACGATTTTTGGGAAGGTTCAGGCCCCCCGGGATGGCCGGAGAGGAAAACTGAAGCATGACGGGGTCAGGATTTTTTCCAGAATTTCCACCACGGGGAATGGGGTGGTGAAGAAGGTTCGTGCTTGTGCTCCAAAAGCTGCATAGCCTGACGAAGGGAATCAATATGCTCATCTCGAGCCTTAACAGCCCCTTTAAGACCATCGTTTTCAGCTTCAAGTAAAGCGATTCTATGTTGTAAATCATGTAAACCAACGCTGTTAATACCTGTAGATTCTGCGTCACTTTTTACATCATATTTTACAGTATCGATTACACCATCAAGAGAACCAAACACCCTAATAAGCTCTGAAGTATCAATAACTTTAATAGACTTCCCGTACTTTACAACAGAGGTGTAACTTAACTTCCCACTGTTAATCATCTTGTAAATCGTGGGGCGACTAACCTTAACAAGCTGTGCCGCTTCACTAATAGACACTCTGGCCATCAGTTACCACCCTGTAATTCATCCAGTCTCGAGGACAATGTACGGAAAAGATGCTCCGCATCATCGTGGAGTTTCTCACAAAGGTCGGCCTCGACATCGAGATCAAGCTCGTTAAGCTTATCCAGCAGGAGCAGAGACTGATTCTGGATGAATTTAGCCATGTTCAGCGCCGTTTTCTGTTGTTTCGTCATAAGAAGCCTCAGAGCGTCAATGCTCAGTGTAAAACCGGTAAGGGGGACAATGTACGAATAGTTCAGGGAACGGATCTGAGGTAATCCTGTAGTTATTTTGTAGTTTATCTGTAGTCATCGCACTAAAAATCAGGATTAAGTCATCAACTTTTGTAGTCTTCCTGTAGTTTGCCTGTAGTCCGGAAAAATAATCCGTTCATGCTTGCATGAACGAAGCAGTTAAAGACGCTTTTTCGTCACCAATGCTCCTTAACCTGCGCAGTACACCCGGCCAGAATGATAATTTTTTGCCCCTTAAATGGTCATACACCTAACGCAGCCGCGATTTTCATCGCAACTGCATGAATTAAATGAAAAAAATGGAGTTTTTCGTGTATTAGCGTAATACGCAATGTATTACAATTATCTGTAACCACATGAAAATAAAGAAATAAGATGTAATACCACCGTATTACATGTACGCTGACCAGCGAAAAAGCTATAACGCTTCCCGGCCGACAGGTGGCCCGGAATCCACCGGGGCGTGCAGGTTCTCTTCAGTAACCTGCGCCATTAAATCAAAAAGCTCATATTCGCCGGGAAGCTGCCTATCAGCCGCATCCCGTTGTTCATCATGTTCAGATGGCATGGGGTGATATCCAGTAGCTGAGAGGTTACTAGCGGGTTTCGGGGCGCAGCCCTGAACCAGTCACGTAGCGCTAGCGGAGTGTATACTGGCTTAATATGTTACGGATGAGTAACACGTAATGAAAGTGCTTCATGTGGCAGGGGAAAAAAGCAGCTGCAGGGCGTACAGGAGAAAATGGAGGTTACGGTGATATGACGCCTCCTCGCTCACTCGGTCGCTTCCGCTCCTGACGTTCGGCTGCGGCGGGCGTTACCTGCACACGGATAAGAGCAAAGGCATACGGCATTACAATAGAGCAGAAAAAGGATGCAGCCCTGCCGTTTTTCCATAGGCTCCGCCCCCCTGACAAGCATCACGAAATCTGACGCTCAAATCAGTGGCGGCGAAACCCGACAGGACTATAAAGATCCCAGGCGTTTCCCCCTGGTAGCTCCCTCGTGCGCTCTCCTGTTCCTGCCATTCGGTTTACCGGTGTCATTCCGCTGTTATGGCCGCGTTTGTCTCATTCCACGCCTGACACTCAGTTCCGGGTAGGCAGTTCGCTCCAAGCTGGACTGTATGCACGAACCCCCCGTTCAGTCCGACTGCTGCGCCTGTTCCGGTAACTATCAACTTGAGTCCAACCCGGAAAGGCACGACAAAGCGCCACTGGCAGCAGCCACTGGTAAACAGGATGTGCGAGAGATGTATTTGAGTTCTTGAAGTGAAGACCTAACTGAGGCTACACTGGAAGGACGGATTTGGTGACATGTCTCGCACAAGACTGTTACCACGGTTCATAAACTTGCCGGTTAATGAACCTTCGAAAAACCACCTTGCCGGGTGGTTTTTTCGTTTACAGAGCAAGAGACTACGACGCCGAGGAAAGGATCACAAGCAAATCCGTTAGATAC
>NZ_JBNRLJ010000023.1:0-5954 GCF_050378655.1 Klebsiella sp. 7-CIP_Kleb. | reverse complement strand
ACACTTATCCCACCGCTGCCATCAACGACAGGTGATATTGCGCTGATAAGCAGCGGTCGGAGCGATATTGTTTACCAGAACAGTTCCGTCTGCACGCCCACGCTAAATTGATCTTTCTTTTCATCTGTGAAGGTAAATTCATCAATACCGTTATCCAGTACTTTTAACCACGTGCCGTAGAATCGTATTTCAAACTTCGAGTTAAACGCACTGCTTCCTAATTTTAATGCGTGGTAAAGAGTGGTTTTAACCCCTGACTCGTGGGTTTTTAAACCATTATTATTGTTTTGCTGGTTAAAATAACCTAACTCGATACCTGTCTGGTTGTACTTATTGAAAATGTACGCGGGGCGAACTACCGCCCGAACACTTTTGAAATCGGTATGTGCACCGGTTTCATAACTGTAGACGTCATTACCACCGGAGAATAATAAAGTATGTGCAACGATAACATTATCGACAGGGTAAAACTCTCCCTGTTCACCGAAACGCCAGGCAATACCATTGGTATGATCGCCATAATAATAACGTCCAGTACCAAAATTAGATGACGCATCATAGATTTTAGCGAAACTACTGGCGAAGGAGTTGTTAGCCACCTGCATACTATATTCAGTGAATCCGTCACGAGAGAGTTTATTATTGATGATACCGGTCAGAAGCCATGCATCCTTCATCTTATAATATTCACCGTCATTTTGTGATGAACTCTGTCCGTCGCTTTTATTCGCCATCGCATAGCGACCATACAGATCCCAGGTCGTATTCGTTGTTAGTGGAAATTTCCGAAGGCGAACATCAAGACTGTTGGTGTTTACCGCCTGGGTGGTGGTGCGATCTTTGGAATAATTATCTAAGTCTTCCCGACCCAAACCAATTGCCAGTGTCCCTTTACCCAGTGGAATATCTTCGATCCCTACACCAGAAG
Source organism: Klebsiella sp. 7-CIP_Kleb. (assembly GCF_050378655.1). Lineage (NCBI taxonomy): Bacteria > Pseudomonadati > Pseudomonadota > Gammaproteobacteria > Enterobacterales > Enterobacteriaceae > Klebsiella > Klebsiella sp. 7-CIP_Kleb. The sequence continues at coordinate 5,026 of NZ_JBNRLJ010000023.1, read as the reverse complement.
CGATTGCGCCTTTGTGGTAAGAGAAGTCCAGCATCTTAAATTCCTGAGCGCGTAATTTGTGGCGTCCTACCCAGAAAGTTGCATCGGGAATAGCGCTGATAAATCCTTTTGTTGTCACATAAATATCTGAAAACTGCATCATGTTTTCACTGGTTGAATCGAAGGGTTCTTTGACATAAGTTTCACCAACGTTACCATCCATCAACACAATAGCTTTTGCTGTTCGCCCATCCTGGTCATATAATTTCTGACTAAACAGTAAGTCATACCAACTGCCGTGTTCGTTGCCAAAACGCCCCAGAGAACCAATGGCCCAGCTCTGCGGGCTGCCATTGCTGGCAGTCCCCCAACCGGATCGGAAATAGCCGTGAAATGAAAAACCAATTTCGTCTTCGATGGCTTTCGACAGTTCTTTGATATTCATATCTGCTGGTCGCCGGGTACTGTTTTTGGTCTTTGGTTTTGCCTCTGCTTTCTGTTGCTGAATTTTATCAATTGGACGAGCAACCTGTGCATGGGTATCCACGGCCGGGTTTAGCAGCGCGGGATTTGCCGCAGTAACGTGGTTCGTTTTCTTCTCTTTCTTTTTATAAATGGCGAGTTCATGTAATGCTTTTTGGAGTTTATCTTCGGTAGTTTGTAATTTACCCTCCGTATTTTTTGCATTTTGTTCAAGCAGGCTCAGTCGTTGCTCCACGGATAATGATTGCGCCCATACCGGTTCGGAACACATCAAAATAAAAGGTAATAATGTAATCCTGGTTTGCCAGTTCGACATAGTTTTCTATTCCTATCATCATTAAGTTGCATCACAGGGAGGATGCTTATATTTATGAAAACATAACAAAGGATATGAACTATTCCGCGGTTGACAAAGGCATTGTCACCGCTACTTTATATAAAATTAATAAACATCAATATACAGCCATTGAGAAATGAATAACTCAGCAGCAGAAATTACCCTGCTGCTTTATAGGATAATAAGGTTAAGTTAAATCTTCACCGTGTGATGCAATGCACTTTTGATACCAATAGAAAGAATCTTTTTTGTAACGCTGATAACTTCCTTTACCCTCATCATCAAGATCAACATAAATAACACCATAACGTTTAGACATTTCAATCGTACCACAGGAGACAATATCTATGATCCCCCACATGGTGTAGCCAAGAAGTTCTACACCATCAATGACGGCTTCTTTCATTTGCAAAACATGCTGACGTAAGTATTCGATGCGGTAAGGGTCGTGAATGCGATGATCACTTTCGAGAATATCGGTGGCACCAATACCGTTCTCAGCGATAAACAGTGGGATACGGTAACGATCGTAAAATTGGTTTAGCGTGATACGTAACCCGATGGGATCAATTTGCCACCCCCAGTCACTGGCTTTCAGATACGGATTTTTATTACCACTGACCAGATTCCCGCCCGTGGTTTCCCATGTTTTGTCTGTTGTGGCTACCATCGACATATAGTAAGAAAAACTCAGGAAATTGACAGTATTGTTGCGGAGAATTTCATCATCATCCGATTCTTTGTGGATCCTGATTCCGTTGTCGTTGAAGTAGCGCTGCATATATGCCGGATATTCTCCACGGACCATAACATCGGTGTAGAAATAGTTTGCGTATTGTTCTTTGTGCATTGTTTCCAATACATCTTCAGGCTTACAGGTTGCCGGATAAGTGGTAAAGCGGGCGATCATCCCGCCGATCCGCGCTTGCGGCAGAATTTCCCGAGCCAGTTTAATAGTGAGCGCGTTAGCAATAAACTGATGGTGTAGACACTGGAAGATCGCGGATTCATAATGATCTTCCTGGTCTTTGATGACACAGACACCATTATAAGGATTGAATTTTCCCGCATTGATCTCATTGAACGGTAACCAAAAATCTACCCGATCACCCAGTTTTTCGAATAAAACCCTGGCATAGCGCAGGTAGAAGTCGACCAGTATGCGGTTTTTCCAGCCACCATATTCTGTCACCAGATTTACCGGAATATTGTAATGGAGCATGGTGGCGAAGACTTTCATTCCCCGTTTGTGACATTCATCAAACAGATCGATATAGAACTTAATTCCCTGTGGATTTGGGTGTTCATCATCTCCGTTAGGAAAAATGCGTGACCAGTCAATAGAAGTGCGGAAAATCTTCATTCCCATCTCTTCCATCAATGCAAGGTCATCAGAATAGCGATTATAAAAATCAATACCCCGTGTGAACGGATAGTTGACCGCTTCAATGTTGTGTAAAGCGGCATTGAAACGTTCGGACGTCATATTAATATTACGATTATGATCACGTTCCGCACGATTCCAGTTGGGGTTAAAATAGCGAATGTTCTGCGTATCTAACCCTTTACCATCCTGCGCATAACCCCCATCGGCTTGTGCAGCTGAAATAGCGCCACCAAATAAAAAATCTACATCAAATCCTGTTTTCACTTAACATCTCCTGTTTTATTACCTGACTCAATGCGTAGCAAGACCACGGTCAGCAAATAAGCTACGCAGAAACTTATCGCCGCCCCGCTTATCGCAAAAACAATATTCATTGAATTATTGGGGTCGATAAACACGGGAAGGGTGGTTAATCCTGTTGGGGCCAGAGTCATGCGTTTGACCCCCATAATCCCAACAAATAATCCACCGACAGCACCGGCAACCAGCACCGCGTAGAAAGGTTTTTTCAGCTTCAGATTCACGCCATAAAGGGCTGGTTCAGTGATACCCAGCAGGGCGGTAAATCCGGCACCACTCGCCAGAGCACGAAAATCCGCGTCCTTGCTGAATCTTGCCGCCGCCAGTGCCGCCGCCCCCTGAGCAATATTTGACACCAGGAAGCCTGCGCCGATCATGTCAAAGCCATTGGTGGCAAGCGACTGGAAGGTTATCGGCATGGTCACGGCATAATGCATTCCGGTCATGATAAAAATGGGTGAGAAGACCGCCATAATAAAGGGCAACAGCCAGATACAATGGTCATTAACATAAGTTATGCCGACGCCAATACCTTTGCCGACAAAGTCACCAAAGGGCGCAATAATGGTTAACCCGAGTGGCACCATGATCAGCAGAGTCAGAAAGGGTTTCATAAAGAACAAAATAGCGCGTGGTGACAATCTTTCTGACAAGCTTTCCGCCCATGAAGCGATCCATACCATCAGAATGACCGGGATAACCGTGGAACCATAATGAACCAGTGAAACCGGAACATTAAGGAAACTAAGCGGGCTACGAGTGGCAACCATTGCTGTGAAGGTGGGGTGCAATAACATCCCGCCAAGTGTCATGGCGACAAACGGGTTCATACCAAACTTCATGGCGGAGGTGTACGCCAGCATGATCGGTAAAAAGTAGAAGGTTGTATCCGCTGCAAAATTAAGAACGACCCATGTCTGGGAGGTTTTTTCCATCAGACCGGTCATGGTCAGGATAATCAATAGCGTTTTCAGCATTGCTGCGCCGCTGATCGCAGGCAGGATCGGGGTAAATATCCCCGAGATGATGCCAAGAGCTTGTGAGACAACATTCTCTTTTTTCATCTTCTGCACGTCCGCAGGATCTTGCCTTACTTCAGCGGGTGTGGCGTTACTCTTGTTATTTTTTAAAAGCGTAATAGCGGAGAAAACATGGCCAACCTGTTGTCCTAATATCACTTGAAATTGACCACTACTTTCTACTGCCCCCAACACACCAGGCAGAGCGGAAACCGTTCCTTTATCTACCGGATCCATTGTATTGAGTGTAAACCGTAAACGCGTAGCACAATGCGTGACATCTTTGACATTATTCAGACCACCAATTCTCTCAATGATATCTTTTGCGAGCTGCTGATAATTCATTGTTGTCTTCCAAAATAATATTATGTTAAGGAGTGATAGCTTTTACTTATAATTTAAAACCCTGCTACTTTTGAAATTGCTTTTCACTAATTCATCCCCGATTATAGGTATTAAAACAGCACAAACAATATTCAAACCGACCGATCACAGTAACAAAAAGTAAGGTGATGTGATGCATAACCAGGATCTCGACACTCAGCTACGGCAGATTACCGAAAGTGAGCGATTTTATCTCAATAATCCCGGCGAAATCAGCCCTAAGTATAAGAATATAAATAAGAAAAATGTCAATGGACAGCAGGTGTACCGTTTCGAACATCCACGTGTCAGTCAGACGGAGATTGAGATAAGTAAGGATTCTCGCTTCACTTCTGTGCCGCTGCATACCCACACCAATGTCAATATGAACTATATCTATTCTGGATCATGCACCTATGTGGTTGACGGTAAGGAAATTACGTTAAATCAGAATGATGTTTGTATTTTTGATACTGATGTTATTCGCAGTAAAAAGACCATTGGTGAGAATGATATTGTGATAAATATTAGTCTTAGCAACAGCTTTTTCTCCAACTATTTTCTTAGTCGCCTAACCCAGCAAAATATTCTGACCGGTTTTATACTGACTGCCATTTCTGCGACCAGGCAGCATGATAACTATCTCATCTTCAACACTCAAAATAGTCAAAAGATACGGGAGTTATTTATCTTTACCATGGAGGAGTACGGCAGTGATAATCTCTATTCACGCGAACTGATTGACTCATATCTGTCAATTATTTTCATTGAGTTGTTACGTATTTTTCATGCCAATAAAAACAAACAAACTATTCAGCTGTCAACTGATAAAACGGGTGAGATAATCAGCATCATCAGCTATATAGAGAAGAACTATCTGACATGTAGTCTGACTACGCTGGCAGAAAAATTTAACTATCATCCTAAATATCTCTCTCATCTGATTAAAGAAAAAACCGGGAAGTCATTCAAAGAGATTCAGTTACTGCAAAGAATGAAGGTGGCGGCTACCTACCTGACTAACTCCGCTTATCCAATACATGAGATTGCAGAAAAGGTCGGTTTTTATAATAAAAACTCCTTCTATGAAAAGTTCCGGGAACACTTTGGTATGACGCCGAAACTGTATCGGGATAGCAACCATCATGGGTAGCAGGC
>NZ_JBNRLJ010000022.1:0-7559 GCF_050378655.1 Klebsiella sp. 7-CIP_Kleb. | reverse complement strand
TTATTATGGTGATCCCCTGGGCGAAATGCGCCTGGTAAGCAGAGTTTTTGAAATGTAAGGCCTTTGAATAAGACAAAAGGCTGCCTCATCGCTAACTTTGCAACAGTGCCCTTCATCCGGGGTCAGCACCACCGGCAAGCGCCGCGACGGCCGAGGTCTTCCGATCTCCTGAAGCCAGGGCAGATCCGTGCACAGCACCTTGCCGTAGAAGAACAGCAAGGCCGCCAATGCCTGACGATGCGTGGAGACCGAAACCTTGCGCTCGTTCGCCAGCCAGGACAGAAATGCCTCGACTTCGCTGCTGCCCAAGGTTGCCGGGTGACGCACACCGTGGAAACGGATGAAGGCACGAACCCAGTGGACATAAGCCTGTTCGGTTCGTAAACTGTAATGCAAGTAGCGTATGCGCTCACGCAACTGGTCCAGAACCTTGACCGAACGCAGCGGTGGTAACGGCGCAGTGGCGGTTTTCATGGCTTGTTATGACTGTTTTTTTGTACAGTCTATGCCTCGGGCATCCAAGCAGCAAGCGCGTTACGCCGTGGGTCGATGTTTGATGTTATGGAGCAGCAACGATGTTACGCAGCAGGGCAGTCGCCCTAAAACAAAGTTAACTCGAGGGAGAAATCGTGAAGTTATCACTAATGGCTGCCAAGTCGAAGAACGGTATTATCGGTAATGGACCAGATATTCCATGGAGCGCCAAAGGCGAGCAACTTCTATTTAAGGCAATTACATATAATCAATGGCTTTTAGTTGGACGCAAAACTTTTGAGTCAATGGGCGCTCTCCCAAATCGAAAGTATGCAGTTGTAACTCGCTCTAATTTTTCTACGAATGATGAGGGTGTAATGGTTTTCTCCTCAATTCAGGATGCCTTAATAAATTTAGAGGAAATCACGGATCATGTTATCGTTTCTGGTGGTGGTGAAATATACAAAAGCTTGATTTCCAAAGTAGATACTTTGCATATTTCAACAGTCGACATCGAGCGAGATGGAGACATAGTTTTTCCTGAAATCCCAGATACATTCAAGTTGGTATTTGAGCAAGATTTCGAGTCTAACATTAACTATTGTTATCAAATCTGGCAAAAGAGTTAACAAGCGCCTGCAATCTGACCTCCGGTTACTGTCACCTTTTTTTGCGGTGGAGCTGCAAAAAAGGCGCCATTAACCTCCGGCAGTTGAGGCGGGCGTTAGACATCATGAGGGTAGCGGTGACCATCGAAATTTCGAACCAACTATCAGAGGTGCTAAGCGTCATTGAGCGCCATCTGGAATCAACGTTGCTGGCCGTGCATTTGTACGGCTCCGCAGTGGATGGCGGCCTGAAGCCATACAGCGATATTGATTTGTTGGTTACTGTGGCCGTAAAGCTTGATGAAACGACGCGGCGAGCATTGCTCAATGACCTTATGGAGGCTTCGGCTTTCCCTGGCGAGAGCGAGACGCTCCGCGCTATAGAAGTCACCCTTGTCGTGCATGACGACATCATCCCGTGGCGTTATCCGGCTAAGCGCGAGCTGCAATTTGGAGAATGGCAGCGCAATGACATTCTTGCGGGTATCTTCGAGCCAGCCATGATCGACATTGATCTAGCTATCCTGCTTACAAAAGCAAGAGAACATAGCGTTGCCTTGGTAGGTCCGGCAGCGGAGGAATTCTTTGACCCGGTTCCTGAACAGGATCTATTCGAGGCGCTGAGGGAAACCTTGAAGCTATGGAACTCGCAGCCCGACTGGGCCGGCGATGAGCGAAATGTAGTGCTTACGTTGTCCCGCATTTGGTACAGCGCAATAACCGGCAAAATCGCGCCGAAGGATGTCGCTGCCGACTGGGCAATAAAACGCCTACCTGCCCAGTATCAGCCCGTCTTACTTGAAGCTAAGCAAGCTTATCTGGGACAAAAAGAAGATCACTTGGCCTCACGCGCAGATCACTTGGAAGAATTTATTCGCTTTGTGAAAGGCGAGATCATCAAGTCAGTTGGTAAATGATGTCTAACAATTCGTTCAAGCCGACCGCGCTACGCGCGGCGGCTTAACTCCGGCGTTAGATGCACTAAGCACATAATTGCTCACAGCCAAACTATCAGGTCAAGTCTGCTTTTATTATTTTTAAGCGTGCATAATAAGCCCTACACAAATTGGGAGATATATCATGAAAGGCTGGCTTTTTCTTGTTATCGCAATAGTTGGCGAAGTAATCGCAACATCCGCATTAAAATCTAGCGAGGGCTTTACTAAGCTTGCCCCTTCCGCCGTTGTCATAATCGGTTATGGCATCGCATTTTATTTTCTTTCTCTGGTTCTGAAATCCATCCCTGTCGGTGTTGCTTATGCAGTCTGGTCGGGACTCGGCGTCGTCATAATTACAGCCATTGCCTGGTTGCTTCATGGGCAAAAGCTTGATGCGTGGGGCTTTGTAGGTATGGGGCTCATAATTGCTGCCTTTTTGCTCGCCCGATCCCCATCGTGGAAGTCGCTGCGGAGGCCGACGCCATGGTGACGGTGTTCGGCATTCTGAATCTCACCGAGGACTCCTTCTTCGATGAGAGCCGGCGGCTAGACCCCGCCGGCGCTGTCACCGCGGCGATCGAAATGCTGCGAGTCGGATCAGACGTCGTGGATGTCGGACCGGCCGCCAGCCATCCGGACGCGAGGCCTGTATCGCCGGCCGATGAGATCAGACGTATTGCGCCGCTCTTAGACGCCCTGTCCGATCAGATGCACCGTGTTTCAATCGACAGCTTCCAACCGGAAACCCAGCGCTATGCGCTCAAGCGCGGCGTGGGCTACCTGAACGATATCCAAGGATTTCCTGACCCTGCGCTCTATCCCGATATTGCTGAGGCGGACTGCAGGCTGGTGGTTATGCACTCAGCGCAGCGGGATGGCATCGCCACCCGCACCGGTCACCTTCGACCCGAAGACGCGCTCGACGAGATTGTGCGGTTCTTCGAGGCGCGGGTTTCCGCCTTGCGACGGAGCGGGGTCGCTGCCGACCGGCTCATCCTCGATCCGGGGATGGGATTTTTCTTGAGCCCCGCACCGGAAACATCGCTGCACGTGCTGTCGAACCTTCAAAAGCTGAAGTCGGCGTTGGGGCTTCCGCTATTGGTCTCGGTGTCGCGGAAATCCTTCTTGGGCGCCACCGTTGGCCTTCCTGTAAAGGATCTGGGTCCAGCGAGCCTTGCGGCGGAACTTCACGCGATCGGCAATGGCGCTGACTACGTCCGCACCCACGCGCCTGGAGATCTGCGAAGCGCAATCACCTTCTCGGAAACCCTCGCGAAATTTCGCAGTCGCGACGCCAGAGACCGAGGGTTAGATCATGCCTAGCATTCACCTTCCGGCCGCCCGCTAGCGGACCCTGGTCAGGTTCCGCGAAGGTGGGCGCAGACATGCTGGGCTCGTCAGGATCAAACTGCACTATGAGGCGGCGGTTCATACGGCTCTGTTGCAAAGATTGGCGGCAGTCAGAGGTAGGCTGTCGCTCTGCGCCGATCAGGCGGCTGCTGCGAAATGGTGGTTGAGCATGCCCATGGCCTCCGTCAGCGCCGAGGGCCCAATGCCAAAAGCTCTCTCCACAAGGCGCACCTCGCCCCTGATGCCGGGCTGCAGGCACCAGGGGCGAGCCTGTCCTTTGCGCAGGGCTCGCATGACTTCGAATCCCTTGATCGTGGCATAGGCCGTGGGGATCGATTTGAAACCGCGCACCGGCTTGATCAGTATCTTGAGCTTTCCGTGATCGGCCTCGATCACGTTATTGAGATACTTCACCTGCCGGTGGGCCGTCTCCCGGTCCAGCTTTCCTTCGCGCTTCAATTCGGTGATCGCTGCACCATAGCTCGGCGCTTTGTCGGTATTGAGCGTGGCAGGCTTTTCCCAGTGCTTCAGGCCTCGCAGGGCCTTGCCCAGGAACCGCTTCGCTGCCTTGGCGCTGCGGGTCGGCGACAGGTAGAAATCGATCGTGTCGCCCCGCTTGTCGACTGCCCGGTACAGGTAGGTCCACTTGCCCCGCACCTTGACGTAGGTTTCATCCAGGCGCCAGCTCGGATCAAAGCCACGCCGCCAGAACCAGCGCAGCCGCTTCTCCATCTCCGGGGCGTAGCACTGGACCCAGCGATAGATCGTCGTATGGTCGACCGAAATGCCGCGTTCCGCCAGCATTTCCTCAAGGTCGCGATAGCTGATCGGATAGCGACAATACCAGCGCACCGCCCACAGGATCAGGGGTCTGACGCTCAGTGGAACGAAAACTCACGTTAAGGGATTTTGGTCATGAGATTATCAAAAAGGATCTTCACCTAGATCCTTTTAAATTAAAAATGAAGTTTTAAATCAATCTAAAGTATATATGAGTAAACTTGGTCTGACAGTTACCAATGCTTAATCAGTGAGGCACCTATCTCAGCGATCTGTCTATTTCGTTCATCCATAGTTGCCTGACTCCCCGTCGTGTAGATAACTACGATACGGGAGGGCTTACCATCTGGCCCCAGTGCTGCAATGATACCGCGAGACCCACGCTCACCGGCTCCAGATTTATCAGCAATAAACCAGCCAGCCGGAAGGGCCGAGCGCAGAAGTGGTCCTGCAACTTTATCCGCCTCCATCCAGTCTATTAATTGTTGCCGGGAAGCTAGAGTAAGTAGTTCGCCAGTTAATAGTTTGCGCAACGTTGTTGCCATTGCTGCAGGCATCGTGGTGTCACGCTCGTCGTTTGGTATGGCTTCATTCAGCTCCGGTTCCCAACGATCAAGGCGAGTTACATGATCCCCCATGTTGTGCAAAAAAGCGGTTAGCTCCTTCGGTCCTCCGATCGTTGTCAGAAGTAAGTTGGCAGCAGTGTTATCACTCATGGTTATGGCAGCACTGCATAATTCTCTTACTGTCATGCCATCCGTAAGATGCTTTTCTGTGACTGGTGAGTACTCAACCAAGTCATTCTGAGAATAGTGTATGCGGCGACCGAGTTGCTCTTGCCCGGCGTCAACACGGGATAATACCGCACCACATAGCAGAACTTTAAAAGTGCTCATCATTGGAAAACGTTCTTCGGGGCGAAAACTCTCAAGGATCTTACCGCTGTTGAGATCCAGTTCGATGTAACCCACTCGTGCACCCAACTGATCTTCAGCATCTTTTACTTTCACCAGCGTTTCTGGGTGAGCAAAAACAGGAAGGCAAAATGCCGCAAAAAAGGGAATAAGGGCGACACGAAAATGTTGAATACTCATACTCTTCCTTTTTCAATATTATTGAAGCATTTACCAGGGTTATTGTCTCATGAGCGGATACATATTTGAATGTATTTAGAAAAATAAACAAATAGGGGTTCCGCGCACATTTCCCCGAAAAGTGCCACCTGACGTCTAAGAAACCATTATTATCATGACATTAACCTATAAAAATAGGCGTATCACGAGGCCCTTTCGTCTTCAAGAATTTTATAAACCGTGGAGCGGGCAATACTGAGCTGATGAGCAATTTCCGTTGCACCAGTGCCCTTCTGATGAAGCGTCAGCACGACGTTCCTGTCCACGGTACGCCTGCGGCCAAATTTGATTCCTTTCAGCTTTGCTTCCTGTCGGCCCTCATTCGTGCGTTCTAGGATCCTCCGGCGTTCAGCCTGTGCCACAGCCGACAGGATGGTGACCACCATTTGCCCCATATCACCGTCGGTACTGATCCCGTCATCAATGAACCGGACTGCCACGCCCTGAGCGTCAAATTCCTTTATCAGTTGGATCATATCGGCAGTGTCGCGGCCAAGACGGTCGAGCTTCTTAACCAGAATGACATCACCTTCCTCCACCTTCATCCTCAGCAAATCCAGCCCTTCCCGGTCTGTTGAACTGCCGGATGCCTTATCGGTAAATATACGGTTTGCTTTCACACCTGCGTCTTTGAGTGCTCTGACCTGAAGATCAAGAGACTGCTGACTGGTTGAGACCCGAGCGTAACCAAAAAGTCGCATAAAAATGTACCTTAAATCGAATATCGGACAACTCATGTCTATTATTACAAATTTACGATTTAATAGACATATTAATGTAACAGTTTTACGATGTCCGATAATTTATAATATTTCGGACGGTTGCGAAATTGTTAATTCATGACCATCAGGCAGGGAGGCCGGTATGCCCGTCGATTTTCTGACCACTGAGCAGGAACTGAATTATGGTCGCTATGTTGCAGAACCCAATGACGTGCAGCTGGCGCGCTATTTTCATCTTGATGAGCGGGATCTTGCCTTCATTAACCAGCGGCGGGGAAGGCATAACCGGCTGGGAATTGCGCTTCAGCTCACCACCGCCCGTTTTCTGGGCACCTTTCTGACAGACTTAACCCGGGTTCTGCCAGGTGTTCAGCAATTTGTCGCGGTGCAGCTTAATATTCGCCGTCCGGAAGTCCTTACCCGCTACGCAGAACGGGTTACCACCCTCAGAGAGCATACTGCGCTGATTAAGGAATATTACGGTTACCATGAATTTGGCGATTTCCCCTGGTCTTTCCGCCTGAAGCGCCTGCTGTACACCCGCGCATGGCTCAGTAATGAGCGACCCGGCCTTATGTTTGATTTTGCCACCGCGTGGCTGCTTCAGAATAAGGTCCTGCTGCCCGGAGCAACCACACTTGTACGTCTCGTCAGTGAAATACGCGAACGGGCAAATCAGCGGCTGTGGAAGAAACTGGCCGCGTTGCCGGACAGCTGGCAGACCGCCCGCGTGACGGAGCTTCTGGACATTCCTGAGGGGCAGCGTACTTCACCGCTGGAGCAACTGAAAAAGGGACCGGTCACCGTCAGCGGCCCGGCATTTACCGAAGCGCTGGAGCGATATATCCGGCTGCGAAACCTGGAATTTTCCCGACTGAATTTTACCGGTCTGCCTGCTATACAACTGCGTAATTTGGCCCGTTACGCAGGCATGGCGTCGGTAAAATATATCGCGCGAATGCCACAGCAGAGAAAACTGGCCGTACTCACAGCATTCGTTAAAGCGCAGGAGACTGCGGCGCTGGATGAGGCCGTTGATGTGCTCGATATGCTGATACTGGATATCACTCGTGCGGCGAAGAAAACGGGGCAGAAAAAACGGCTCAGGACGCTTAAAGATCTTGATCGTGCTGCGCTAATATTGGCGCGGGCATGTTCATTGTTGCTGGATGAACAGGCTGACGATGCTGAACTGAGGGAGACCATATTCAACAGCATACCGAAAAGCAGGCTGGCAGAATCCGTCAGCAAGGTAAATGAGCTGGCCCGGCCTCAGAACAACAATTTCCATGACGAAATGGTGGAGCAGTACGGGCGGGTAAAGCGCTTTCTTCCGGCGGTATTGCGCGACCTGCATTTCCAGGCAGCGCCAGCCGGAGAACATACGTTGTCCGCCATTCATTATCTGACCGAACTGAACGGCTCGAAAAAGCGCATCCTGGAGGCACTGTTGCAAAGTTAGCGATGAGGCAGCCTTTTGTCTTATTCAAAGGCCTTACATTTCAAAAACTCTGCTTACCAGGCGCATTTCGCCCAGGGGATCACCATAATAAA
>NZ_JBNRLJ010000021.1:0-8839 GCF_050378655.1 Klebsiella sp. 7-CIP_Kleb. | reverse complement strand
TTTATTATGGTGATCCCCTGGGCGAAATGCGCCTGGTAAGCAGAGTTTTTGAAATGTAAGGCCTTTGAATAAGACAAAAGGCTGCCTCATCGCTAACTTTGCAACAGTGCCGCGCGACGAGCAGCAGCACCAGGAGCAGAAGCACGTCGAGAAAAAGCAACAGCAGATCGAGCAGCGCCCACGGCGGGCCGCTCGCATCGGATAAGTCGAAAAATCCGGCTAAAGTGGCCGAGCTGCACATCAGGCCGCGCGGTTTTCCTCCCTGATCGCCGGCGCGGTTTCTTCCTCCCTGAACCGCATGCAGACTTGCCGCCTCGGACACCCCGAGGCGGTTTTTTTTCGCCTCGCTCGAGCATCGCCGCATCCGACGATGCCGAGACGACCAGGCCGCGCACGTCGAGCTGCAGCATCGCCATTGCCGACGATGGCACCAGGTCGCCGGCGGTGGCCACCGACCTCGAGCTCGCATCGCCACATCCGACGATGCGCGCCGGCGTCGACCATCGCCAGGTCTGACGATGGCGGCCGCCCTGCCCTGGATCTCGCATCGCCATTTCTGGCGATGAGATCCACGGAGCGGCCATTTAGACCCGCCAATAACGACCCGGCCAAGATAAATCGCATGACGGCCTTTTTGGCCGGGGGTAGCATGACCGGACACTTTGCGTATGCCCAAAGGAGCCCGCAAGTATGCGCAGGACGAAGCCAGTAGCCGCGCCGATGGTGGCGCGGGTCTATCTGCGCGTCAGCACCGACGCGCAGGACTTGGAACGCCAAGAGGCGATCACTACGGCCGCGAAGGCCGCCGGCTACTACGTCGCCGGCATCTACCGTGAGAAGGCATCCGGCGCACGCGCCGACCGGCCTGAGCTGCTGCGCATGATCGGCGACCTACAGCCCGGCGAGGTGGTCATTGCCGAGAAGATCGACCGCATCAGCCGCCTACCTTTGCCCGAGGCCGAGCGCCTGGTGGCCTCGATACAGGCCAAAGGCGCAAGCCTGGCCGTCCCTGGCGTGGTCGATCTATCCGACCTGGCGGCCGAGGCCCAGGGCGTCGCCAAGATCGTGCTGGAAGCCGTGCAGATCATGCTTTTTCGCCTGGCCTTGCAGATGGCCCGCGACGACTACGAGGACAGGCGCGAACGCCAGCGCCAAGGCATTGAGTTGGCCCGCCAGGCCGGGCGGTACAAGGGCCGCCGTGCTGATCCGAAGCGCCGCGCCCAAGTTGTCGCGCTGCGCAAGTCCGGCTACAGCATCAACAAGACCGCCGAGCTGGCCGGGTACAGTGCGGCCCAGGTGAAACGGATATGGGCCGAGGTCAGCCAGGCCGAAGCGAAGCAGCACGGCGCGTTCGTGGAGGACGCATTGACGGAAGCCGATGCCCTGGCCGCTGTCGGCCAGGATGAGCGCCAGGAGGAAAGGGCATGAAGAAGCCGAACCAAGACGACGAGCCGTTTTTCATCACCGAGGAGATTGCGGCCGAAATGATCGCCGGCGGCTATGAGTTCGAGCTGCCGCCCATTCCTTGCACCATCCGCCTACGCGACGTGCTGGAGCGCATGACCGATGCTGAGCTAGCATTGCAGCCGGGCGAGATCGCCGACCAGGAGCGTGAACGCTGCCGGCGCAAGCCGTGTTCAACCTCATGATCTGGTCATGGTATTTTTCATGGCACTGAGCCTGATAGTTCTTGCAAATTGTTGTCACTAAAGGGTTTTGTGTGCTTGTTTACAATCGAGTGGGAGTGACGGGCACTGGCTGGCAATGTCTAGCAACGGCAGGCATTTCGGCTGAGGGTAAAAGAACTTTCCGCTAAGCGATAGACTGTATGTAAACACAGTATTGCAAGGACGCGGAACATGCCTCATGTGGCGGCCAGGACGGCCAGCCGGGATCGGGATACTGGTCGTTACCAGAGCCACCGACCCGAGCAAACCCTTCTCTATCAGATCGTTGACGAGTATTACCCGGCATTCGCTGCGCTTATGGCAGAGCAGGGAAAGGAATTGCCGGGCTATGTGCAACGGGAATTTGAAGAATTTCTCCAATGCGGGCGGCTGGAGCATGGCTTTCTACGGGTTCGCTGCGAGTCTTGCCACGCCGAGCACCTGGTCGCTTTCAGCTGTAAGCGTCGCGGTTTCTGCCCGAGCTGTGGGGCGCGGCGGATGGCCGAAAGTGCCGCCTTGCTGGTTGATGAAGTACTGCCTGAACAACCCATGCGTCAGTGGGTGTTGAGCTTCCCGTTTCAGCTGCGTTTCCTGTTTGCCAGCCGGCCCGAGATCATGGGGTGGGTGCTGGGCATCGTTTACCGCGTCATTGCCACGCACCTGGTCAAGAAAGCGGGCCATACCCACCAAGTGGCCAAGACGGGCGCGGTCACCCTGATCCAGCGTTTTGGATCGGCGCTCAATCTGAATGTTCACTTCCACATGCTGTTTCTCGACGGTGTGTATGTCGAGCAATCCCACGGCTCAGCGCGTTTCCGCTGGGTCAAGGCGCCGACCAGCCCAGAGCTCACCCAGCTGACGCACACCATCGCCCACCGGGTGGGTCGCTATCTGGAACGGCAAGGCCTGCTGGAACGGGATGTCGAAAACAGCTATCTGGCCTCGGATGCGGTGGATGACGACCCGATGACACCCCTGCTGGGGCACTCGATCACTTACCGTATCGCTGTCGGTTCACAGGCGGGGCGAAAGGTGTTCACTTTGCAAACTCTGCCGACCAGTGGTGATCCGTTCGGTGACGGGATTGGCAAGGTAGCCGGGTCCAGCCTGCACGCCGGCGTGGCGGCCAGGGCCGATGAACGCAAGAAGCTCGAACGGCTGTGCCGGTACATCAGCCGCCCGGCGGTATCCGAGAAGCGGCTGTCGTTAACACGAGGCGGCAACGTGCGCTACCAGCTCAAGACGCCGTACCGGGACGGCACCACGCACGTCATTTTCGAACCATTGGATTTCATTGCAAGGCTGGCCGCCCTGGTACCGAAGCCCAGAGTCAACCTAACCCGCTTCCACGGGGTGTTCGCACCCAACAGTCGGCACCGGGCGTTGGTCACGCCGGCAAAACGGGGCAGGGGCAACAAGGTCAGGGTGGCTGATGAACCGGCAACACCAGCACAACGGCGAGCGTCGATGACATGGGCGCAACGGCTCAAGCGTGTTTTCAATATCGACATCGAGACCTGCAGCGGCTGCGGCGGCGCCATGAAAGTCATCGCCTGCATTGAAGACCCTATAGTGATCAAGCAGATCCTTGATCACCTGAAGCACAAAGCCGAAACCAGCGGGACCAGGGCGTTACCCGAAAGCCGGGCGCCACCGGCTGAGCTGCTCCTGGGTCTGTTTGACTGACGAGCCTGAAGGCCAACGATACCAATCAAAATGCTGCGTTCACAGCGCCGCGGCAGGGATCCGCCGTGCTGGTTGTCGGAAAAGGAGCCGCTAGTGGGAAAGAGGAGGGTAAATTTTCAGCGTTGCTGGCTCCCCGTCAGCCGGATTGGGTTGCATCGCAGGGGTGTCGAAAGAGTCAACTGCGGTCCAAAGCTGTTGGACTTGGGTGAAAAGGGCGTTTATTCTTCCTATACGTTGTCGGCAGCGGGCCAAAAAGGAATACGTCCATGCCCATCGAGGTGAAACCGGCTGTGAGCGCGGGTTCAAGCATATAGCCCGACAGGCGCGTATCCTTGCCGATCACGACACGATGGCGGTGGTCACCGCGACGAAAGACACGGCCAGCCGCCATGCCGACGCGCAAGGCGGTTTCCGCCGTCATCGCGCCTTCGTTGGCTTTGCCACGAATACCGTCTGTGCCGAAATATTTGCGCACCATAAGGTCGATTATCCTGTCGTCGGGTCGCCCTCAAAGGGGACATGCCTGCTGAACCGCGAATATAGAGAAATATCCCGAATGTGCAGTTAACGAATTCTTGCGGTTTCTTTCAGCGCCGCCAATACCGCCAGCCCGTCGCGCAAGGGGCGCGGCTCGTGTGTGCGGATGAAGTCAGCTCCACCTGCGGCGGCGGCAAGCTCTGCAGCGAGTGTCGCGGCCCCGACATCCCCCGGACCACGGCCTGTGAGCGCGCGCAGAAAGGATTTGCGCGAAACAGACAGAAGCACCGGCAAATCGAAGCGCAGCCGCAATTCATCGAACCGCGCCAGCACCGAGAGCGAGGTTTCGGGAGCAGCCCCCAGAAAAAACCCCATGCCGGGATCAAGGACAAGGCGGTTGCGTTTGATACCGGCACCCGTCAGCGCCGCGATGCGCGCGTCAAAGAACGCCGCAATGTGATCCATGATGTCGCCAGCGGGTGCCTCGCGCCGATCTGCCTGCCCGTCTTGCACCGAATGCATAACGACGAGTTTGGCAGATGATTTCGCCAATTGCGGATAGAACGCAGCGTCTGGAAAACCGCGAATATCATTGAGATAGGCCACACCACGCGACAAGGCATAGGCTTGCGTCGCGGGTTGATAACTGTCGAGCGAGACGGGAATGCCATCTGCCTTGAGCGCGTCCAGCACCGGCGCGATACGCGCGATTTCTGTGTCGGACGAAACAGGCGCGGCGTCGGGATTGCTGGATGCCGGACCGAGGTCGATCACATCTGCCCCCTCGGCCATCAGCTTACGCGCCTGCGCAATGGCTGCGTCTGGCGCCAGATACCGGCCTCCATCGGAGAAACTGTCCGAGGTTATGTTGACGATGCCGAAAATGATGAGCGATTTATTCATGGGGGCTTCTATAATAATAATAATCGAGCATGAGTCTCATACGGATGCTCGGGTCGAAAGGGAATCCCCAGGCGAGTAACCTGTTTGCGGTGATCCATTAGCTGCAGGAGCAGAATAGCATACATCTGGAAGCAAAGCCAGGAAAGCGGCCTATGGAGCTGTGCGGCAGCGCTCAGTAGGCAATTTTTCAAAATATTGTTAAGCCTTTTCTGAGCATGGTATTTTTCATGGTATTACCAATTAGCAGGAAAATAAGCCATTGAATATAAAAGATAAAAATGTCTTGTTTACAATAGAGTGGGTATCGGAGACGAAGAAGGACAAGGTACATGCTGACCGATACCAAGCTGCGCAATCTCAAGCCCAGGGACAAACTCTACAAAGTGAATGACCGGGAAGGTCTCTATGTGGGGGTCGCCTCAGAAAACGGAATCTATGGTCACTCCCGTTTTTGCAACACCGATTTTGACGACAAGTTGGCTTGCTTGAATCTATCCGGCGTCTGAATGGGATTTTATTCCCGCGCCTCGATGAGTTCCGCGCCTGATGAACCTCCAGAAAATATACGGCTTCAATGAGCCTTTCCGTTTTACAGGTTCCTCAACAGGCCGGTGGGCCGTTAGTATCATCAATATCAGTATTCGCAAAACCAGATGAATGATTGTTTAAACTGGTGTATTTCTGCCTTTATGCTTCGTAAGTTTGCTGTCGCGCCGTCAGTGCCCAGGCTATTCTGGCCAGCTTGTTTGCCAGAGCACAGGTGACGACAAAGTTGCTTTTCCGACACAACAACTCCCTGACCCAGTCGGCCAACTTGCCAGACTGGTGTTCCAGTTTTTGTATGAATACCCTGGCACACTGAACCAACAAAGTTCGGATCTTTTTGTTGCCCCGCTTGCTAATCCCTAACAATGTCGTCCGACCTCCCGTGCTGTACTGTCGGGGTACCAGCCCTGTTGCCGCCGCAAAGTCACGGCTGCTGGCGTACTGCTTCCCGTCGCCAATCTCAGTTGAAATAGTACTGGCAGTCAGCGTTCCAACGCAGGGAATACTCAGCAAGCGCTGTCCAACCTCATCTTCGTCCAACTTTCGTTTCAACTGAGATTCCAGATCTTTAATCTGCTCAACAAGATAGTGATAATGCTGTTGTAATTTCAGCAGTAACTGGCTGAGATAAAGAGGCAAACTACTGTCCTCAAGAAGGGTACTCAGTCGACTAATAACGGCAGCACCTCGCGGAACGCTGATACCAAATTCCAGCAGAAAAGCATGCATCTGATTAGTTGTTTTCACCTTATCCTGAACCAGGGATTCACGGACACGATGCAGAGCTCGCATTGCCTGCTGAGATTAGGTTCTGGGCTGCACGAAACGCATAGATGGACGTGATGCTGCTTCACAGATAGCTTCAGCATCAACGAAGTCATTTTTGTTGCTTTTAACGAATGGGCGGACAAATTGCGGTGATATCAGCTTTGGAAAATGCCCTAACTCTTCCAGCTTGCGTGCCATAAAGTGAGAACCGCCACAGGCTTCCATCGCGATGGTTGTTGCCGGGCATGTCGCCAGAAATTCGATTAGCTTTGGTCGGGTGAATTTTTTACGGTAAACGGCCTTCCCACGATGATCCTGACAATGAATATGGAAAGAGTTCTTACCCAGATCGATACCAATAAGCGCAATGTTTTCCATGATGGTTCTCCGAATGAAAGCCTGTCCTCAGCATAGTACTGGGAAGGAGGGAGTGACCATCTCATTAAATAAAGCACGCTAAGCGTGCGTGGAGGCTGGCACCCAGCGGTACAGCGTCGGAATGGACACGCCGAGGTTCTTGGCCACGTCCTTGGGCGGCACCCCGCTGGCCAGCAGCTTCTTGGCCGACTCGATCTTGCTGTCGGTCATCTTCGGCTTGCGGCCGCCTTTGCGGCCGAGCTGCTTGGCGACTTCCAGCCCGGCGCGGGTGCGCTCGACGGTCAGCTCGCGCTCCATTTCGGCAAGGCTCGCCATGACGTGGAAGAAGAACCGCCCGGATGGTGTGCCGGTGTCGATGGAGTCGGTGAGGCTCCTGAACTGGACACCGTGCTTGTGCAGATCGCCGACCAGATCGACCAGTTGCTTGACCGACCGGCCCAGCCGGTCGAGCTTCCAGACGACCAAAGTATCGCCTTCGCGCAGCATTTCGAGCGTCTTGGCCAAGCCAGGCCGGTCTGCCCGCGTGCCACTCACCTTGTCCTCGAAGACCTTTTTACATCCGGCCTTGCTCAAGGCTTCGCGTTGCAGCTCCAGGTTCTGATCCTGCGTCGAGACGCGCGCATAGCCAATCAACATGGCTTGTCTCGCGCCCGGTCGATGCGTTCCTGCATCGCCTGCATCACTTCTTCGTGGGTGTACGATCTGGCGTTGGCGTCGGTGGCTTGCCGCAGGGCTTCCTCAACCTCGCGCGTCATCCGCTCGTAATCCTCCGGCCACAGCGCTTGCTCCATGCGCAGCGACGCCTGACCCAGCAGGTGCAGCAGGCTGAACAGCCGCATGTCGTTGGTGGCGACGATGCGCTCCCGAATCTGCTCCTGAATAGCTTCGCTAGCCCGATGCGCTTGTGGTGTGGCAGTCCCCTCGTAGTCAGCGGGGAATTCCGCTTCCTCGGCAATCCTTGCCCAGGCGCTGGCCAGCGCCTCGATGGTTGACGTGCTCATTTCCGCCGCTCCTGTGCTCTTTGGCGAATCAACCGGCCAAGGGGCCTCGACGCGAAAACCAGCAGCATCACGCCTATCGGATACCAGGTCGAGAAGACCACCAAGGCATCGAAGGCTGGCCGTCCGGTGTTGGTAGGCAGTACGGCGGTCACAGCCATCAACCCGCCGACCGTCCAGATGATGCGCCACACGTAGGGCATCACGCGGGGCACGTAGCCGTCATCGAAAGCGGTCTGGTAGTAGCGGCGCAGGCCGCGCTCGGCAAGCGCCTGGCGCTGCCGCTCCGACAGCGCATCCGTCCGGCCATACCAGCGCCGGAATGGTGGACAGCGCAGCAGCAAAGGGGTGAAGAGGATCATCACCGCCACGATCGCGACACCCCACGCCATGACGGCGCCGGCATCGGGCCGCTTGGCGTTCTCGATCACGGGCGCGAAGACGCCCGGAGCACCGATCATCCAGAACAGCGCAATGTGCTGATGGAAGGAGAGCTTCATTTGCTCATCCACTTGCGCAGCAGGCGCTTTTTCAGGGAGGCGCGTTCTTGCGGGTTGCGTCCCTTGTGATTGGCGATGCGATCCGCCGTGGCGGCCTGGCGCTTGACGGGCCAGTAGGAGCGGCCATCCTTGCCCATCGACCAGACGCTGCTGGCCTGGTTTTCCAGCAGGGGCAGATGGGCGCTCAGGGCTTCGGGCGACGCGCTGGTCAGCGCCGTGCGCTCACGGGTGCGCCAGCGCTGATGCCAGAGCTTCTTGTCCTCGCGCTCGCTGCCGCAGGTCGTGTGCCCGACGATGGGTGTTTTGCGGCGGCTGCGGCTCATAACGTAGTGGTCTCCAAGAACATTCAGGACTGATCCCAGGCGTCGATGGTCAAGACCTGATCGGCAGGACAGGCGGCTACGCGGTCGGGAACTGGATGGTGTTCAGTCTCATGCCGACCCCATTCGATTGATCGCGTCGCTTGCGGCACGCTGCGACGCAAGGAGGTTTGCGACCTGGTTTAGCAGCCGTGTCCGCTGCATGTCTGTTACCTATCTCCCCGACCGCTCATTGGACCAACTCCAGAGATTGGGCTCTATCGCTCAGCCAATACGAAACCGGCATTGGCTGATGCCACAACCGAGACGAACACAAATGGCTCGGTACCTGTATTTCGCGCCCCGTGCACTTGGCCCGGTCTTGCCACGGCTATCTCACCTTCCCTGAGGGCACGAACAATCCCATTGCCCTGAAAGTAATCAGCCATTCCCGACAAAACAGTCCACGTGTCTTGGCCGTGAGGATGAATGTGAGCCGCAATTTCCGGCACTGTTGCAAATAGTCGGTGGTGATAAACTTATCATCCCCTTTTGCTGATGGAGCTGCACATGAACCCATTCAAAGGCCGGCATTTTCAGCGTGACATCATTCTGTG
>NZ_JBNRLJ010000020.1:0-19562 GCF_050378655.1 Klebsiella sp. 7-CIP_Kleb. | reverse complement strand
GAACGACGTGCACTCCACCTGGCTGGAAGCGGGCTACCAGCGCGTGGACTACGACCAGGGCGGGGATAACCACGGCTGGAAGCTGACGCTGTCGCAGAACATCGCCATCGGCATGGGGCCGGAGTTCCGTCCGATGCTGCGCTTCTACGTGACCGGCGGCCAGGTGGACAATGAGCATACCGCGAAGGTCAACGGCACCCAGGACCAGCAGCTGGATTCGCTGAACGTCGGCGGGATGTTTGAGGCGTGGTTCTGATGCGATAGCGTTGTTGAAGGAGCGTTCCCGGCTGGCGCTACGCTTAGCCGGGCTACGACTGGTGCGCTCCATTTATGCCGGATGGCGGCATACATGCCTTATCCGGCCTGCGTTCCTTCCTGCGGGCTCCCCCCCAGGCCCGGCAAACGCAGCGCCGCCGGGCGGTCAGGCGCCGTACCTGCGGTAGTGCCGGATGGCGGCATACATGCCTTATCCGGCCAACGTTCCTGAGGAAGCCTGCGGGACCCCCCCCCAGGCCCGCGCAAGCGCAGCGCCGCCGGGCAGCTGGCCCATCCCCCCTCAGTTCACCGTCAGGCGCAGGGCCAGATCCTGCGGATAGGGGTCAAAATAGTTCTGCGCCTGCAGGTAGCGATCCGGATACTCGGCCAGATAGTGCTTAAGCAGCGTCAGCGGCGCGAGGATCGGCAGCAGCCCGGCGCGATAGTTGAGGATCACCTCCCGCAGCTCGCCGCGCTGGCGGCTGTTCAGCTGGTCGCGGAAATAACCCTGAATATGCATCAGCACGTTGGTGTGGTTTTTCCGCGAGGCGGGCCGCTTGAGGATCGCCATCAGCTTCTCACGGTAGACCTCGAAGAAAGCCTCCAGATCCTCCCATTCATGCAGCGAGGCGACGAACGGGCCGATCTCGCGGTAGCCCGCCTGGTGGTGAGCCAGTAGCTGCAGCTTGTAGCGGCTGTGAAAGGCCAGCAGGCCGTGGCGGGTCAGGCCGCGGGCGCGCAGGGCGTTGAGTTCATGCAGGGCGAAAACGCGCTCGACAAAATTCTCCCGCAGCAGCGGATCGTGCAGCCGGCCATCCTCTTCCACCGGCAGCCACGGGTAGCGCGCCATCAGGGCGCCGGTAAACAGCCCCACGCCTTCCTTACGCCCGCGATTGCCTTTTTCGTCATACAGCCGCACGCGCTCCATCCCGCAGCTCGGCGATTTGGCGCAGACGATAAAGCCCGACAGCTCGCCCAGAGTTGCCAGATGGGCGTTGGCAAAATCAGCCATCTTCTCCGTCACATCCTCGTGCGGGGCGTGGCTGAAGCGCATGCGGATCTCCCCGACCGGAGTCTGCACCAGGCGGAGCGCCGGGCGGGGGACGGGCAGGCCGATCGCCATCTCCGGGCAGACGGGCTTAAACGCCACCCACTGCGCGAGCTCATCCATCACAAAGCCCATACGCTTATGCCCGCCGTCGAATCGCACGGCTGAGCCGGTTAAACATCCGCTGATCCCAATGACAGGTTGCGTGTTCATGGCGCTGTCCTCTCTTCTGCTGTGGTTCGGGTAAAGAAAAGGGTCACGGTGGCGACCGTAATGCCGAATTTCTTCATCTCGGTTTTGTTAAACAAATGGCTGCCGTCCTGCAGGTACATCCAGTCGTCAAAGTGCAGCAGCCACCGGCTGCCGCTGGCCTCGACGTTCATGCTGTAGCGCCAGTGAAAGGCATTGCCTGCCGCCTGGCCGCTGGCCACGCCTTCGATATCCCCGGCGGTGCCCTGATAACGGTTATCGCCGGTGCGGCGAATGCGCCATACCCGCTGCTGCTTCTCGCCATCGTCATAGACAAAGCGCTCATGGAGCGTCAGGGTGTCGCCGACGACGTCGCCATCGATCTCAACATGGAAGCGGCGCAGCTGCTTGCCGTTGCGATCCTGCACCATCCCCCACGCCTCGGTTCGGCCCTGAAAATAGTGAAAGATGTCGAGGGCGGGCTGCTGCTGCCGGTATTCGGTGACCTCGGTACTGCAGCCGGCGAGCATCAGCATCAGCAGCGCCAGGCCAAGGGTCAGAATGCGTTTCATGGTGTACCTCCGATCAACTGCTGACGCAGTTCGGGATAAGTGGTGCGTGGATCGAGCCAGATGGCGAGAAAGCGGGTGCTGAACGCCGCCGACTGGCGTGGGCCGAGCGGGGTAAAGGCGGTCTGTGCGGCGCTGGCGCGGTACCAGAACTGCCCCTCGCCGCCGCGGACCACGAACGCCAGCTGGCTGCCCGGCGCGACGTCCGGCCAGATCCCCTGCAGCATGCGCAGCCAGGCTTCGCTACGCGGTTCCTGTTGCAGAATGCCCTGTGCCTGCCACTGGTCGCGGGTGGCGTCCACCAGCGCCTCGCGATCGATGTCGCGCTGGTAGGTGATGATCAGCGCCCGATCCTGCTGCGGGCCGTCATACCGACCATTGGGCGTGCGCAGCTGTGAGTGATAGACGGTGAACGGCCCCCAGGTGAGGGTCGCCTCGCCGACGCGGCGCCACGCCAGCCAGTCGGCGGCGTGGGCCGCCGGGGCGAGGACGGTCAGCCATAGCAGTAACAGGGCGAATCTCATTTTTGCCTCCCCATCCCCAGATGGAACAGCAGCATGATCACCAGCCAGCCGCAGGCCATGGCGGCCACAGCAAGCGCCGTCGGCACCAGCAGGGTCATGGCTCCGAGGCGAGCGCCGATCAGGTAGGCCACCGGGCCGCCGAGGGTCGCCGCCGTAGCCAGCACCCAGCCGGGAAGCGTCGCGGTGCGGGTCAGTCGGGTCCAGACGACGGCGAACATCAGCCACAGGGCCACCATCCACAGGGGCAGCAGGCTGTCGCCGGGAAAATCAATCAGCCCCGCCAGCGCCCAGCAGGCGTCCAGCCCGCAGCCCGCCGCGGCCAGCAGCAGGGCGGGCGGACGACTGGTCGCCGGCAACCGCAGCCAGGCGAAGATGGCCAGCGTCAGCCAGATCAGCAGGCCGCGCTCGCGCAACATCACCACCAGCGTCCAGTAAACATCGAACGCGAGGGCCATCAGCAAGTGCTGCGCCGGGCGTGTCATACCCGCTCCGCGGTGAGCTGCACCACGCTGATGGTGCGGGCGTTAAATCCGGCTTCGCAATAGCCGAAGTAGTAGAGCCACATCCGGCGGAAGCGCTCATCAAAGCCGAGCTTTTCAATATCCTGCCAGGCGTGGGTAAAACGCTGCCGCCAGTGCGCCAGGGTGCGGGCATAGTCCGGGCCCATGTCGAACAGGTTGCGCACCACAAAATCGGTATGGCGGGTCATCAGCTCGCTCATTGCCGTGATGCTGGGCAAAAAGCCGCCCGGGAAGATGTAGCGCTGGATAAAATCGACGCTTTTGCTGTAGTCGCGATAGCGCTGATCCTGAATGGTGATCGCCTGCAGGGCCATTTTACCGCCCGGGCGCAGGCGCGCCTGACAGGTGCGGAAGAAGGCCGGGAGGTAGCGCTGGCCCACCGCCTCAATCATCTCCACCGACACCAGTTTGTCGTACTCGCCGCGCAGATCGCGGTAGTCGCAGAGCAGCACCTCGACGCGATCCTGCAGCCCGGCGCGGGCCATGCGCTCGGTAGCCCAGCGGTGCTGCTCCCGGGAAAGGGTGGTAGTCGTGACCCGGCAACCGTAATGGCGGGCGGCGTATTCGGCCAGCGCCCCCCAGCCGGTGCCAATCTCCAGCAGATGATCGCCGGGGTTGAGCGCCAGCTGGTCGCACAGACGCGCCATCTTGGCCCGCTGGGCCTGGGTCAGATCCTGCTCGTCGTCGGTAAACAGCGCGCTGGAGTAGAGCAGGTCGTCATCCAGAAAGTGGGCATAAAATTCGTTGCCGAGGTCGTAATGGGCGGCAATGTTCTCCCGCGCCTGGGCGCGGGTGTTGCGTCGAGTCCAGTGGCGCAGGCGGGCGACAGGCTTACCCAGCAGACGAAAGCCGCGCTCCAGACGCCCCAGCACCTCGCCGTTGCGCGCGAGGATCTGCAACAGCGCCGTCAGCTGGTGGCTCTCCCAGTCGCCGTCCATCCAGGCCTCGGCCGCCGCGAGACTGCCGCCGGTTAGCAGACGCCAGTACACCTCCGGCGTGCAGACCCGCGCCTCAGCGCGCAGCGCGGCGGCGGGGTCGCCAAAATGAAAAGTCTGCGCCCCTTCGCGCACGGTGAGCGAGCCTTCGCGGAGGCCGCTCAACAGACGAAAGAGCAGCCAGCGCGCGAGCCGCACGTTGCGCGGCACATCGGGTTCAAGCGCAAAGACGGGATCGGTCATGAGCGTTCACTCCTGCTGACAGGATGGTTGTACAGCGGCACGCGCTTCAGCCACAGCCGCAGCGCCTGCCAGTAGATGGCGAGGACGGTTTTCAGGGTCATCATCGGCAGACGCAGCAGCAGCCCGCGCAGGTTGGCGCGGGTTAACGGCACGCGGCTCAGGGCCAGCGTGGCGTCGAACACCTTGCTGGCCTGATGGTTTTCAATGTGCATGTGCAGCGTTTTGCCCGGCGCGTTGAAGCGCCAGTGATAGACCATGTCCATCGGGTTAAACGGCGAAACGTGAAAGGCTTTCTCCAGCGGGTGCGCCTGCTGGCCGTCCACCGCGTAGTAATGACGCTCATTCCACGGCGTGTTGCGCACTTCGGCCAGCACCCAGCGCAGGGTGTCGGCCTCGTCATAGCAGTAGTAAAAGTTGACCGGATTAAAATGGAAGCCGAAGTAGCGCAGCTGGGTCAGGAGCATCACGCGGCCCGCCGGGCGGCAGCCGGTCAGGCTCTCCAGCCGGTTCAGCACCTGAGCCTTCAGCGGCGCGCCCAGCGGATAATCGGCGTCGTACCAGGCGGCGGCGGCCAGGCGGTTGCGGCGGATGCCCGCCTCAGGCAGCCTGTCCAGTTCGTCGAGGTCAAGCCAGGCCATAAACAGGCGGTAGACGAAGTGGTGCGCCTTCGGCTGCAGGCGACGGTGGCGCAGGACGCCCTGATAGAGGCAGCTGTTCATTTCAGTTGTCCTCCGCCGCGGCGATGCCCTGCACCACGTCGAGCGCACTGCGCACCCCGTCCTCATGAAAGCCGTTGTACCAGTAGGCCCCGCAGTACCAGCTCCGCTGCTGGCCGTTAATCTCTTCGCGCCGCAGCTGGGCCGACCAGCTTTGCGGGTTAAACAGCGGATGCTCATAGACGAAGCGCTGCCAGACATAGCGATCGTCCACTGGCGCGTCCGGGTTCAGAGTGACGCAGAACAGGGGGGCGCCCGCAGGCAGCCCCTGGAGAATATTCATGTTGTAGGTGACGCAGGCCCGGGCCAGATCCCCGTCGCTCAGGCGATAGTTCCAGCTGGCCCAGGCGCGCTGGCGCTCCGGCAGCCAGCGCGGATCGCTGTGCAGCACCACCTCGTTGCGCTGCCAGCCGATATCCCCCAGCACCTCACGCTCGGCGTCGGTGGGCGCCGCCAGCATCGCCAGCGCCTGCGCGGAGTGGCAGGCGAAGATCACCTGGTCAAAATGCGCCTCCCCGGACGCCAGCCGCAGGATAACTCCCGCCGGGTGGCGGTCCACCTGCTGCACCGGCGCGTTGAGCCGCAGGTTCAGGCGATCGCCGAGCCTGGCGAGCAGGGCGCGGACGTATTCCCGGGAACCGCCGGGCACCACGTACCATTGCGGACGATCGCGAATATCCAGCAGACCGTGGTTTTCAAAGAAGCGCAAAAACAGCGGTAGCGGGAAGCGGCGCATCTCCTGCAGCGACGACGACCAGATGGCCGCCCCCATCGGCAGGATATAGTGGCGGGCGAAGAAGGGGCTAAAACGGTGGCGGGAGAGGAAGTTCTCCAGCGTCGCGCCCGGATCCAGCGCCTCGGTCAGCGCCAGTTTTGCCAGCCGGTTGAAGCGGACGATCTCGCTCAGCAGCCCCCAGAAGGCCGGCTTCAGCAGATTGCGTCGCTGGGCGAAGAGCGAGGTCAGACTGTGGCCGTTGTACTCCAGGCCGCTGGCCGGGTTGTGGACTGAGAAGCTCATCTGCGTTTTTTGCCCGTCGATCCCCAGCTCGCTGAGCAGGCCCATAAAGCGCGGATAGGTGCGATCGTTGTAGACGATAAATCCGGTATCGATGGCCCAGGTGCCCTGCGGCGTGGCGACATCCACGGTGGCGGTGTGGCCGCCCGGCGTGGCGCCCGCTTCGAACAGCGTCACCTGATGGTGTCCGGCCAGCCGCCAGGCGCAGGTCAGCCCGGCGATGCCGCTGCCGATGATGGCGATGTTCATGAGCGCACCATCCTGCGCAACAGCAGGCGCTGCATACCTGACGGCAGGCTGGCCAGCAGCCGCAGGGCCAGGCTGAAACCGGTGGGGAAGGCGATGTGGTTTTTTCCCTTCGCCAGGCCGTGGCGGATCGCCGCCACCGCCCGATCCACGCTCACCCGGCCGGGCATGGCAAAGTCGTTTTTGCGCGTCAGCGGGGTGTCGACGAAGCCTGGAGAGACCACCGTGACGGCCACCCCTTTCGGCTCCCAGTCAAGACGCAGGCTGTTGGCAAACCAGGTCAGCGCCGCCTTGGAGGCGCCATAGGCTTCCGCGCGCGGGAAGGGCAGCCAGTGCGCCATGGAGCTGACCAGCACCACCCGATCGCCAGCCTCCAGCTGCGTCTGCAGCGCCGCCAGGCAGTTCACCGGCCCAAGGAAGTTGGTGGCCATCACCCGCTCCACGAGGGCGGCATCCACCTGTCCGTGGTCGAGGTATTCGCAGGTGCCGGCGCAGAGAATGATCAGGTCGGCAAAACAGCCCGTCAGCGCCTGGCGACAGGCGTCCCTGTCTGTCATATCGAACAGGCGCGCGCTGATGTTGGGGCTGAACTGCTGCAGCGCCGTCAGGCGCGACGCATCGCGCCCGCAGGCGATGACCAGGTGGCCATCCGCCGCGAAGGATTTCGCCAGGCCGGCGCCAATCCCGGAGCTGGCGCCGGTGATAAGCACCGTCATCATGAGCGCACCCTCCGTTTCACGCCGCGTACCGCCCAGCCCAGCAGGGGAAGATGCTCGTAGATCATCTCCCCGGCGTCGTAGTAGTCGCGTTGATGGAGGATCTGCTCCCCGGCGATGTCCACCACCGAGCAGCCCGGCAGGGCCAGCGTTTCTCCGCCGGCAATGCGCGGATGCGACCAGTGCATGGTCCAGGTCACGGCGAACCGCTGACCGTCGCAGAGCGGCGTGTCGATGGTGAACCGGCACTGCTCCACGTTGGCCAGCAGATGGGTAAAGTAGCGCTGGATGGCGAACAGCCCCTGGTGCTGACCAAAAGGATCGCTCAGCGTCGCGTCCGGATGGTACAGCGCGGCCAGCGCCGAGGGCGGCTGCGCATCCAGCCCGGCGTAGTACTCAACGAAACGACGAATCACGGACGGCGAGGTGCTCATGGATCACATCCTGGCTAAACACGGTGGCGTAATGGCATACTTAAAACTTACACAAATAAAATTATTTGTCCAAGTTTGTGGAAAAATATATTTTATTTATGTTAAAAATCATTTGGTTATGATTGGTGTTTTAAAGGGTGAAAATCACGCGTGGCGCAAAGGGCAAGCGTGCGCCCGCCGCGCCACCGGGCGCTGGCGGAACAGAGCGTGGAGGTAAGTGAAAACAGGGGGTTAGAGCGGGATCACCTCGAGGGAGACGACCTGCTGCTGCCAGAGTTCGATCTGCCTCTGACGAGCGGCGGAGAGTTTACCGCTGGTGACCAGCAGCCAGTTGCGCTGGGGAAAAATCTCCGGCGCCAGGGCGGCGGGAGGCACCGGCAGGACGTCGATGCGATGACCCTGGCCGGTACGCTTGAGCGCCTCAAGCCAGATTTCGCAGGCGTCGGTCAGGTGCCAGCCGGTGATCAGAAAGTTATCCCCGGGCGCCTTCTTATCGCCTTCGAGGCAAAACGAGGTGTAGGCGATGATGATGCCGTCGAGGATTTCGCGCAGGGTCATGATGGCCGGTACGTTGGCGGAGACCTGGCTGCGCAGCGGACGCAGCACCTCGGTCACCAGCTCCTGACGCGGATATTCGCGCCCGGCATCGTAGATAAGCTGGCGCAGGGACTCGATTTTTCCCTCTTTCAGCCGCTGCAGCATGGTCTCCTGCAGCGTCAGCCAGTTGTTGGTGCGCCGCGCGCCGGGGCGCGACAGCAGGGGCTTCACCTGGCTAACCGGCACCCCTTTTTTCACCCAGTCGAGGATCTTGAGCGCCTGCTGGACGTCGTCATCGCTGTACAGACGGTGTCCACCATCGGTACGCAGCGGCTTAAGCAGGCCGTAGCGGCGCTGCCAGGCGCGAAGCGTGGTCGCATTTATCCCGCAAAGTCGGGCAAATTCGCCGATGGAGTAAGGCATGGAGGCCACCTGTTAACAAAGAATATTCTCAATATACTACGAATCACGTCGGCTGGCGTGAAGTGTAGCGGCTTTGCACTACACTTTCCCCCAACCGCGTAAATGAAAGGAGTTCTCATGAAGCTATGGCCTGTTGTCACTGGCGTCGCTATCGCGTTGACCCTCGTGGCCTGCAAATCGCCCACCCCGCCGAAGGGCGTACAGCCGATTAGCGGGTTTGACGCCAGTCGTTATCTCGGAAAATGGTATGAGGTCGCTCGCCTGGAGAATCGCTTCGAGCGAGGCCTGGAGCAGGTGACCGCCACCTACGGCGCCCGCAGCGACGGGGGGATCAGCGTCGTCAATCGCGGTTATGACCCGGTTAAAAAACGCTGGAATGAGAGCGACGGGAAAGCCTATTTCACCGGCGCCCCCACCACCGCGGCGCTGAAGGTGTCGTTCTTCGGGCCATTCTACGGCGGCTATAACGTTATCCGTCTGGACGACGACTACCAGTACGCGCTGGTCAGCGGCCCCAACCGCGACTATCTCTGGATCCTGTCGCGCACCCCCACCATTCCGGCGGCGGTGAAGCAGGATTACCTGAATACCGCGCGCGAGCTGGGCTTTGACGTCGATCGCCTGGTGTGGATCCGCCAGACGCCGCGCTAGCCTCGCCCCTTAGCGGCTGAGCAGGTGGGTATAAACCACGTACAGCCCGGCCAGCGCCGCCACGTTCAGTGCCACGCTGATGAAAAACCACGTCCGGAAGGGCTGCTTTTGCGTTTTATGACGAAAGCACTGCTGGCCGAGGATGGCCCCCGGCCAGCCTCCCACCAGGCCCAGCACCAGCAGCGTGGTTTCCGGCACCCGGCGCCAGGCTTTGCGTGCCGCCAGCTTGTCGGCGCCATAGATAAGCCATGTCAGAAGGCTGCTCAGTAAAAACCACATCGCCAGCGGGTAGGGCAGCAGGGCGCTGCCCACGGCGGTGAGCAGCAGCAGGGAATAACATACCAGGTTCAGATTCATAGGGACGTTCATGCCGGCCAGAAGAATGGCGCCACTATAGCCAATTTCCCGGACCGGCGTAAACGCGGCGGGCTATCGGCCGCGCTTGCCCCGATGCCGGAACAGCCACATCAGCTTATACGCCGCCGGAATAATAAACAGCGACAGCAGCGGGGCGGTGATCATTCCACCAATCATCGGCGCGGCGATGCGGCTCATCACCTCCGACCCGGCGCCGGTGCCCCACAAAATCGGCAACAGGCCGGCGATAATCACCGCCACGGTCATCGCCTTCGGCCGCACGCGCAGCACCGCCCCCTGATACAGCGCCTCGTTGAGCTTCTCGACGCTGAAGGTACGCGGGTTATCCAGCGATGGCTCGGCCTCGATGGCGTGGCGCAGGTACATCAGCATCACCACGCCAAACTCCGCGGCCACCCCGGCCAGGGCGATAAAGCCGGTGCCGGTGGCTACCGACAGATGGAACCCCATCCAGTAGAGGAACCAGATCCCGCCCACAAGGGCGAACGGCACGCTGGCGATGATCAGCAGCGCCTCGCCGACGCGGCGGAACGCCAGGTACAGCAGCACAAAGATAATCATCAGCGTCATCGGCACCATCAGCTTCAGCTTCTGATTGGCGCGCTCCAGCAGCTCGAACTGCCCGGAATACGACACGCTGATGCCCGGCTTCAGCTTCACCGCTTTGCCGATGGCCTGCTGCAGATCGTGCACCACTGACACCATGTCACGGTCTCGGGCGTCGATGTAGATCCAGCTGGTGGGGCGGGCGTTCTCGGTCTTCAGCATCGATGGCC
This sequence comes from Klebsiella sp. 7-CIP_Kleb., assembly GCF_050378655.1. Classification (NCBI taxonomy): domain Bacteria; kingdom Pseudomonadati; phylum Pseudomonadota; class Gammaproteobacteria; order Enterobacterales; family Enterobacteriaceae; genus Klebsiella; species Klebsiella sp. 7-CIP_Kleb. The sequence continues at coordinate 9,386 of NZ_JBNRLJ010000020.1, read as the reverse complement.
CGCTGACCACCTTCACCTCGGCGACGTCGCTGAGGACGATCTGCTGCTTCAGCGGGGTGAGAATCGGCAGCTGGCGCAGGGTCTGCGGGCTGTCGCGATAGCTCTGCGGGTAGCGGATGTTGATTGGATAGCGCTCGACGCCCTCCACCGTTTCGCCGACCATCGCCCCGCCGATAGCGGACGAGACGAACAGCTGCACGTCGCCGACGGTCATGCCGTAGCGGGCCGCCTTGTCACGCTGGATATCAATGTCGAGGTAGCGCCCGCCCACCAGCCGCTCGGCTAACGCTGACGTGACCCCCGGCACGCTGCGCGCCACCACCTCAATTTGCCCGGCGATGGCGTCGATATCGGCCAGGTTAGTGCCGGAAACCTTAATGCCGATCGGGCTCTTGATGCCGGTGGAGAGCATGTCGATGCGGTTGCGGATCGGCGGCACCCACAGGTTCGCCAGCCCCGGCAGGCGCACGGTCTTGTCCAGTTCGTCGACGATCTTCTCCATGGTCATCCCCGGCCGCCACTGATCCTGCGGCTTGAGCTGAATGGTGGTCTCCACCATCTCCAGCGGCGCGGAGTCGGTAGCGCTGTCTGCCTTACCCGTTTTACCGAACACCCGCGCCACCTCCGGCACCATCATGATCAGCTTGTCGGTCTTCTGCAGCATATCCGCCGCCTGCGAGGCGGAGATCCCCGGCAGCGTTGACGGCATATACAGCAGATCGCCCTCGTTGATCTGCGGCAGAAACTCCCCGCCGACCCGGTTAAGTGGCCAGACAACCGTCAGGATCGACAGGAGCGCGATCAGCAGGGTGGTCTTCGGCCAGTGCAGCACCTTCAGCAGCAGCGGGTGATAAATGCGGATCAAAAAGCGGTTCAGCGGGTTGCTGCTCTCCGCCGGGATCCTGCCGCGGATCCAGAAGCCCATCAGGATCGGGATCACCATGATCGCCAGCAGCGCCGCCCCGGCCATCGACCAGGTTTTGGTGAAGGCCAGCGGGCCGAACAGTTTGCCCTCCTGGCCTTCGAGGGTGAAAATGGGGATAAACGACAGGGTGATGATCAGCAGGCTGATAAACAGCGCCGGGCCAACCTCCACCGAGGCGTCGGTAATGATTTTCCAGCGCCTGTCGTTGCCGAGCTTCTCTCCCGGATGCTGATGCGCCCACTCCTCCAGCCGCTTGTGGGCGTTCTCAATCATCACGATGGCGGCATCGACCATCGCCCCCACCGCAATGGCGATCCCGCCCAGCGACATGATGTTGGCGTTGAGTCCCTGGAAATGCATCATGATAAAGGCGAAGCACAGGCCGAGCGGCAGGGAGATAATCGCCACCAGCGCCGAGCGCACGTGCCACAGGAACAGGGCGCAGACCAGGGCGACAACGATAAACTCTTCCAGCAGTTTGTGGCTGAGGTTGTCGATGGCGCGGTCGATAAGCTGGCTGCGGTCGTAGGTGGTGACGACTTCAACCCCTTCCGGCAGGCTGCTTTGCAGCGACGCCAGTTTTTCTTTGACCGCCGAGATCGCTTCCCGGGCGTTCTTGCCGGAGCGCAGGATCACCACCCCGCCGGCCACTTCGCCTTCGCCGTTCAGTTCGGCGATACCGCGGCGCATCTCCGGGCCGACCTGTACCCGCGCGACGTCGCCGAGATACACCGGCACGCCGTTGTCACCGGTTTTCAGCACAATGTTTTTAAAGTCGTCGAGGGTCTGCAGATAGCCGCTGGCGCGCACCATATATTCGGCTTCCGCCAGTTCGACCGAAGAGCCGCCCGCCTCCTGATTAGAGGCGTCCAGCGCCGATTTCACCTCGCCGAGGCTGATGCCGTACTGGGTCAGCTTCATCGGGTCGACGACAATCTGGTACTCCTTGACCACGCCGCCCACCGACGCCACTTCTGAGACGTTAGGAATGGTTTTCAGCTCGTATTTTAAGAACCAGTCCTGCAGGGAGCGCAGTTCGGCGAGATCGTGCTTGCCGCTGCGGTCGATCAGCGCGTACTCGAAGACCCAGCCGACGCCGGTGGCATCCGGGCCCATTTCGGCGCTCACCCCGGCGGGCAGTTTGCCCTGTACCTGGTTGAGATACTCCAGCACCCGTGAGCGCGCCCAGTAAGGATCGGTGCCGTCTTCAAAAATCACATACACATAAGAGTCGCCAAACTGCGAGAAGCCGCGCACCGTTCTGGCGCCGGGCACCGACAGCATGGTGGTGGTTAGCGGCCAGGTGACCTGGTTTTCGACGATCTGCGGCGCCTGTCCCGGGTAGCTGGTTTTGACGATCACCTGTACGTCGGAGAGATCCGGCAGGGCGTCCACCGGCGTATGGACGATGGTCCAGGTCCCCCAGAGGCTGAGAAACAGCGCGCCCATCATCACCAGGAAGCGGTTGGCCACCGAGCGGCGGATAATCCATTCAATCATGGTTCCTTTCCTCAGTGCGCGTGGGCGGCAGGGGCAACGGCATCCGGGGCCTGCGCGCGCATGCGCTCCAGCGCGCCGGCGATATTGGCCTCCGAGTCGATCAGGAACAGGCCGCTGGCGACCACTTTCTCGCCCTCCTGCAGCCCGCTGCGAATGGCCGTGACGCCATTGGATTCATGGAAGACCTGGACCCGCTTCGGCACGAAGCGGCCCTCGTTATCCATGGTGATTACCCGCTGCTCGCTGCCGCTGTCGATCAGCGCTTTGGAGGGGATCAGCAGCATCGGTTCGCTTTCACTGGTCAGCTGCAGATAGGCGTTCATCCCCGGCTTCAGCGCTTCATCCGGGTTGTTGACCTGCAGGCGCAGCTGCAGGGTGCGGGTGGCGCTATCGACGCTGGGGAGGATCGTCCATTTGCTGATGCGGAAGGTTTTGTCCGGCCAGGCGGGAACCTGAATACTGAACTGCGAGGCGTCTTTGATCAGCCAGGCGATGGACTCGGGGACCGCCACGCTGACCCACACCGGATCCATGCCCTGAATTTTCGCCACCACGTTATCTTTGGCGATGTTCATTCCGGCGCGCAGATCGAAGGCGGTGATCACCCCGTCGATGGGCGCCTTGAGGGTGAAACGGGTCTGGATCTTGCGCGTGGCTTTCAGGCGGCGGATATCGTCGTCCGGCATTCCGGCGAGACGCAGCCGCTCGAGGATCCCCTCGACCTGGGTGGCGGTGCCGCCGGTCTCCTGCAATAGCAGGTATTCGCTCTGCGCTTCCACCCAGTCCGGGATGGTCAGTTCCAGCAGCGGCGTACCTTGTTGCACTTTGTCGCCGACGGTCAGGGGATAGACTTTATTAATAAAGCCCGCCGCCCGCGCCTGCATAATCACGTACTGGTACTCGTTGTAGCTGATGTTGGCCGGGAAGGTCTGGGCGTAGCGCAGCGGCCCGCGGGTGACGGCGGCGGTTTTCACGCCAAGATTCTGGGTCTGCGTCGGGTCGATACGCACCCCCGGCGCTCCGGCGGCGGCACTCTCCTCATCGGCGTATTTCGGCACCAGGTCCATATCCATAAACGGCGATTTACCCGGTTTATCAAACCGGGTGTTCGGGTACATCGGATCGTACCAGAACAGCACTTTACGCTGCTGCTCGGCCGTCGGGGCGGCTGCGGCAGCGTCGTGGGGCGCCGCAGCCCGGGTATACAGCGCTGCGGTGAGCGCGCCGCCGATCGCCATGCTGCCGAGGATCAGCGCCGTGTTTTTCAGTGTCAGGGATGCCATGTGTTGTCCATTCCGTCGTTGAGAGGCTTGCCGTCGCCGGGCCATTAGTGGGCGCGAATATCCTGCAGCAGCGACAGGTTGCCCTGCTGAACGAAGGTGAAGTCCACGCTGTCGCCGTCCTTCACATTGTTGAGCTGGGTCTGCGGGGTGATGGTGAAGCGCATGGTCATCGGCGGCCAGTTCACCGCCGGAATGGCTTCGTGGGCGATGGTGATTTTTTTGCTATCCATATCAATGGCTTTAATGACTCCTTTGCCGCTGATGCTTTGCGTCTGCGCGGCGGCGGGCTGTTCGTGCATCGCCATGCCGGCGTGCGGGTCGGCAGCCTGGACGGCGAACACCGCGCCAGAAATCAGAGTGAACAGGGCGACTTTAGACAGTGAATTCATGATCGGGACTCCTTGGGTTATTCCATCCAGCCGCCGCCGAGGGCGGTGAACAGGGTGATTTCATTTGCCTGACGGGAATAGTTGAGTTCCAGCAGGGTTTGTCGGGTGGTGAAAATATCGCGCTGGGCGCTCAGCACTTCGATGTAGCTGACCGCGCCGTGGCGATAGAGCGCGGTGGCGCGCTGCAGGGTGATATTCAGCGACGCGAGATAGCGCTCCTGTGCGGCAATTTGATCGGCCAGGCTCTGGCGCAGGGCCAGCGCGTCGGCTACCTCTTTAAAGGCGGACTGGATTTTTTGCTCGTAGTTGACCACCTGCTGCTGCTGGCGGATCTCCGCCAGATCGAGGTTGGCCTGATTGCGCCCGGCGTTGAAAATCGGTATGTCGATTTTGGGGATGAAGTTCCACATCGCGCTGCCGGCGTTAAACAGGCTGGCGAGCTCGCTGCTGCTACCGGAGAGCGAGCTGGTCAGGGTGATCGACGGAAAGAAGGCCGCCCGCGCGGCGCCGATGTTGGCGTTGGCCGCCCGCAGGCTGTGTTCGGCCTCTAAAATATCCGGCCGCTGCAGCAGGATCGCTGAGGAGAGCGATGGCGGCAGGGTAACGCCTTGCAGATCGACGGCGCTGCTGGCGCTATCGTCCGGCAGAGGTTGATAGCTGCCGAGCAACAGCTGCAGAGCGTTATTAGCCTGCGCCAGCTGGCCCTGCCGTCTGGCGATATCGGCGCGGGTGCTCTCGATCATCCCCCGCGCCTGCTCCAGCGCCAGCACGGTAGTGCTCCCGGTCAGCAGCTGTTTTTCAACGAACGCGTAAGACTGCTGATAGTTTTGCAGGGTATCGTTGGCCACCTGCAGCTGCGCTGCCGCCAGCCGCTGGTTGAAGTAGCTTTGTGAAACGTTAGCAATCAACAGGATATGCACTGCGCGCCGGGCCTCTTCGCTGGCGAAGAAGTTCTCCCGGTCGGCCTCGCTAAGGTTTTTCAGCCGGCCAAAGAAGTCGAGGTCATAGCTGAGATTCAGGCCGGCAGCGTAATCGTTGCTGGTGGTGGTGTCGCCTTTAAGCTTGCCGCCGTAGGTGGTGCTGCCGTCACCGTTCAATTGCGGGTAGCGGTCAGCATCGGTCACCCGATACTGGGCGCGGGCTTCCTGCACTTTCAGCGTCGCCATCCGCAGATCGCGGTTGTTGGTCAGCGCGGTGCCAATCAGGCTTTTCACCTGCGGGTCGACGAAAAAGGTGCGCCAGCCGGTCTCCTGATAGCCCGCGGTTGCGGTCACCAGCTTGTTCTGGCTGAGAGAGAACTGCTGCGGTACCGGCGCGGCGGGGCGCTGGTAGTCCGGAGCGAGCGAGACACAGCCGGTTAAGGCGAGTATCACGCTGAGGGTAAGACGCGTTATTGGGCGCATGGCGGCAGACGTTTTCGACGATTTATCCATGGCGGCTACTTTACGTAGCGGCCTCTGTTCAGGACGTGACAGGAAAATGACAAAGCTGTCATTTTCCTGATATTTCATTGCTATCCGGAGGCGCTCCTCTAAAATTGAATACCCGCACAGAACGCGCGTGAAGGAGCCTGCGGTGAAGATTTTGATTGTCGAAGATGAGAAGAAAACCGGGGAGTACCTGACCAAAGGGCTCACCGAGGCTGGCTTCGTCGTCGACCTGGCCGATAACGGCCTTAACGGCTATCACCTGGCGATGACCGGTGACTATGATCTGCTGATCCTCGACATCATGCTGCCGGACGTGAACGGCTGGGATATCGTGCGCATGCTGCGCGCCGCCGGGAAAGGCATGCCGATCCTGCTGCTTACCGCGTTGGGCACCATTGAGCATCGGGTGAAGGGGCTGGAGCTGGGTGCCGACGACTATCTGGTGAAGCCGTTCGCCTTTGCGGAACTGCTGGCGCGGGTGCGGACGCTGCTGCGCCGCGGAGCGGCGGTTATTGTCGAAAGCCAGTTTCAGGCGGCGGATCTCAGCGTCGATCTGGTCAGCCGTAAGGTGACGCGCGGCGCCACCCGCATCACCCTGACCAGCAAGGAGTTCACTCTGCTGGAGTTCTTCCTGCGCCATCAGGGTGAGGTGCTGCCGCGTTCGCTGATTGCCTCGCAGGTGTGGGATATGAATTTCGACAGCGATACCAACGCGATAGACGTGGCGGTGAAGCGGCTGCGCGCCAAAATCGATAACGACTTCGAGCCGAAGCTGATCCAGACCGTGCGCGGCGTCGGCTATATGCTTGAGGTGCCGGATGGCCGCTAAGCGCCCCTTTTCCCTGGCCACCCGGCTGAGCTTCTTTATTAGCCTCGCCACCATCATCGCCTTTTTTGCCTTCACCTGGATCATGATCCATTCGGTGAAGGCCCACTTTGAAGAGCGCGACGTTCACGATCTCAGGCAGCTCAGCACCACCCTGGAGACGGTCCTCGACCACGCTGATTACCCGCAGGCGCGGCGGCTGGAGATCGTGAAGAATATCATTGCGGGTTACGCCAACGTCTTTATCTGCCTGGACGATGGGCAGGGCAATATTCTGTTCCAGTCGCCCAACGGGCCGGATCTCAGCCATATGCTGAGTACGCCAGGCCTGGCGATGCAGCTGCGCGACGGGAATGTGATTTCATGGACCGACCCGCAGCCGCGGGCAATGGCGCACGATAATCATCAAATGGAGACCCGCGCCTGGCGGCTGATCATGCTGCCGCTGGGCAAGCAGGCGGATGGCAAACCGGCGTACCATCTGCTGATGGCCTTATCCATCGATTTTCACCTGCACTATATTAATGAGCTGAAAGCGAAGCTGATTTCCGCCGCGTCGATAATCAGCCTGCTGATCATCGCCATCGTGCTGTTTGTGGTCTATCAGGGACATAAACCGATCCGCCAGATCAGCCGGCAGATCCAGAATATTACCTCGCGGGATCTCGACGTGCGCCTTGACCCGCAGGCGGTGCCTATCGAACTGGAGCGGCTCGCGCTCTCCTTTAACCACATGCTGGAGCGGATGGAGGATGTCTTTACCCGTCAGTCGAACTTCTCCGCCGATATCGCCCATGAGATCCGCACGCCGATCACCAACCTGGTGACGCAAACCGAAATCGCCTTAAGCCAGAGCCGCAGCCAGCAGGAGCTGGAAGAGGTGCTCTACTCCAATCTCGAAGAGTTCTCGCGTATGTCGCGGATGGTCAGCGATATGCTGTTCCTCGCCCAGGCCGATAACAACCAGCTGATCCCCGAACAGCGGGAACTGGATCTGGCTGAGGAAGTGCATAAGGTGTTTGAGTTTTTCGAGGCGTGGGCGGAAGAGAAGGCGGTGGCGCTGCGCTTTGTCGGTAGCCACTGCCGGGTGATTGGCGACCCGCTGATGCTGCGGCGGGCGATCAGCAATCTGCTGTCGAACGCGATCCGCTACACCCCGGCTGGCCAGGCGGTGACGATCGCGCTGAGCGAAAGCGCGGAGACGGTCCGCCTGGTGGTGGAGAATCCCGGTACGCCGATTGCCGCCGAACATCTGCCGCGGCTGTTTGACCGTTTCTATCGCGTCGACCCCTCGCGCCAGCGCAAAGGGGAGGGCAGCGGCATCGGCCTGGCGATTGTGAAATCCATCGTCAGCGCCCACCACGGCAGCGTGGCGGCGCAGTCCGATCTGCGCTCGACGCGGTTTATTGTAGTGTTGCCGAAACAGGCGTAATAACGGCTGAAAGCCAGCGGGCAGCGCCAGGCGGCTGCCCGCAGTATCGCGACTCTCTTACTCTTCGAAGTACCAGTAGCCCTGATTAATCAGCCGCGTCAGTTCGCTCACGAACGCCGGATTCTGCAGGCCGCTGCCGAGCTCTTCCTGACCTAATGAGGTATAGCGGCACAGCGCATCCAGCGCTTCGGCATCGGTGGTGTCCAGCTGTTCGCTATGCACGAAGAAGCTGTCGCCGATATGCAGAACGCGCAGGCCGCTCAGGCGGGAGAGCTTTTCGCCGCCCAGCAGCGCATCGACCACTTCCTCTTCTTCATATGCCGGTTCCGCCGGCGCAATATCCAGCTCGTGACGCGGGGTGGTGACGAAACTGCCGAACCACTGTTTGAAGTCTTCCGGCTGGCGAATCATGTCGATCATCATGCCGCGTAGACGTTCGAGTTCATACTCTTCAACCCGGCCAGGATGCTCGCGGCAGGTGAGGTCCGGATCGCTGTAGTGCTCGCCGCCAAGATCGTTCTCCAGCACATAGTCGGCGAAGCTGCTGATCAGGTCGCGGCCGTTGGGCCCGCGGAAGCCGACGGAGTAGTTCAGCGCGGTTTCGTGGGTGATCCCATCGTGCGGGAATCCCGGTGGAATATAGAGGATATCGCCCGGCTGTAGATCTTCATCAATGATCGGCGGGAACGGGTCGACGTGCAGCAGTGCCGGATGCGGGCAGAACTGACGCATCGGCAGCTTATCCCCCACGCGCCAGCGGCGGCTGCCCATGCCCTGAATAATAAAGACGTCATATTGATCGATATGCGGCCCGACGCCGCCGCCGGGGACGGAGAAGGAGATCATCAGGTCGTCCAGACGCCAGTCCGGCAGTACGCGGAACGGTCGCACCAGCTCGGCGGCCGGCATATGCCAGTGGTTTACCGCCTGGGCCAGCAGCGACCAGCCGGTCTCGCCCAGGCCGTCGAAATGTTCAAAAGGTCCATTGCTGGCCTGCCATTTACCGTTGGTCAGACTGACCAGCCGGCTGTCGACTTCCGGCTCCATGGCTAATCCGGCCAGCTCGTCCGGGGTAATCGGGTCGACGAAGTCCGGAAACGCGTTTTTTAAAACCACCGGCTGCTTTTGCCAGTATTTCTCTAAAAACTCGGGCCAGTTAATGTTGAGTTGATAAGCCATCGATTATTACCAGTAAGAAGAAACGGGCCTGATTATAGGAAGGGGGGCCGCGCGGGCGCTTTGTCGTGGGTCAAGAGTGGCGCTTAATTCACCATCGGCGCGATAATGGCGTTGGGTAAGAGAGAAAAATCACTTTTTTGCCAAAAACCGATCTTCGCGTTAACTACGCTGCAGGCCGCATGAACACTGGGATGGCGGCTTCAATGATAAAAAGAGGAATAAGCGAAAAGTTCAAATAGTGAGCGGTCGATAAGATTTTTCTATTTTAACCCTTGCTACTTCCGACGAACTCCCTATAATGCGCTCCCACTGACACGGCGGATGTGAATCACTTCACACAAACAGCCGGTTCGGTTGAAGAGAAAAATCCTGAAAAACGGGTTGACTCTGAAAGAGGAAAGCGTAATATACGCCACCTCGCG
>NZ_JBNRLJ010000019.1:0-21093 GCF_050378655.1 Klebsiella sp. 7-CIP_Kleb. | reverse complement strand
TTTATTATGGTGATCCCCTGGGCGAAATGCGCCTGGTAAGCAGAGTTTTTGAAATGTAAGGCCTTTGAATAAGACAAAAGGCTGCCTCATCGCTAACTTTGCAACAGTGCCCACTGCCGCAGCCGGTCATTTCGCCCTTCCTGAATCCGGGGGCGGTTTGTTTTCGGGGACGTTCTGACCGGCACTCCCCCATCACTTGCAGAAATTTCACCGCCCTTTATGTCGCGGTAGGGATACCCGTTACCGGATACCCCCCGCACAGATCCCGGCGTGCGCGATTTACGCACCGGGCTCCTGCCTCGGGTGTCTGGCGGTGAACCGCTCCACAGGCCATGGATGAAGAACCCGAACCCTTGGTAGCCATGCGGCTGCCAGTTTGTTTGCTTTCGTCCAGGTCGTATCATCCTTCTGGCTCCTGCGCCTGAGCGCCCGGCGCCAGAGGTTTGTTACGTGTGTCCTGAACTTCTGCATGGTGGGGAAGTTGCCCGGTACCGAGTGATAGTTCAGGTATCCCTGAACCACTCTCCTGAGCCATTTTCCCTGTTCGGGGATTGAGTAATGCCAGCGCCTTCGCAGACCGTCTTTGATGGCTTTCAGAGTTGCCGTCATCCGATCCCGGCGGGTCTTTCGTATCAGCATGAACCTGCCGTTGCGATCTTTCCCGCTGATGTGCGTGAACCCGAGGAAGTTGAACGTTTCTGGTTTGCCTTTTCCCCTGATGGCACGGTTTTCGGCAGCGAAGCGGCCGAACTCCATCAGACGGGTTTTCTCCGGGTGAACCGTGAGTCCGAACTCCCTCAGTCTGCGCTGCATGGCTATACGGAAGCGCCGGGCATCGTATCGTTTGTCGAACCCGATGACGATGTCATCGGCGTATCTGACCATTACCACATTGCCTGTGGCATAGCGACGTCGCCACTGATGCGCCCACAGATCGAAGACGTAGTGGAGGTATATGTTTGCCAGCAGCGGTGAGATGACCGCACCCTGTGGGGTGCCTTCCTCCGTTGCTCGCCATTGACCCTCCTCCGACGTCCCGGCTGTGAGCCACTTACGTATGAGCCTGATTACCCTCCGGTCGCCGATCCGATGCTCTGTGAACCTGATCAGCCATTCGTGGCTCACCCTGTCAAAGAACTGACTGATGTCGGCATCCAGTACCCAGTTTACGTTAGTGCGTACCAGCCCTGTGGCCAGTGCGTCCAGTGCATCGTGCTGGCTTCGCCCGGGTCTGAACCCGTATGAGAACCCCATAAAGTCGTTTTCATAGACTGCGTTCAGGATTTTCACCAGCGCATACTGGACGATCTTGTCCTCCAGCGAGGCGATGCCGAGCGGGCGTTGTTTTCCATCCGCTTTTGGGATGTAGTGACGCCTGCCGGGCTGCGCCCTGTAGCTGCCCTGATGTAGCCTCCGGTGCAGATCTGTTATGTTGTTCTTCATGTTTCCGGCGTAGTCCATCCACCTGATGCCATCCACTCCGGCGGCCGCTTTCCTGCTCAGGGAGAGGAATGCGGCTTCCAGTGCTTCGACTGTCAGCAGGTGGAACAATGCTGTAAACCGTTCTTTCTTCCGCTGCTTCGCAGCTTCCCGCACGCGTGACAGCCTCTGTGACATGCTTTCCCGGCTCTGTGTCCGGCGCATGTGTGGCTGTTCCGCGTTCCCCTTGGCCCCGCTCCTTCGCTCCACTGACTCCGCTCCTTTCGGGTTGTTCGCCTGCTTCGCCGCTACTATGAGCGAGTCCGACTTCTCCTCTCCGTACATCACCGGCTATGACTCCTCGTCTTCCCGGTGCGGGCCATCTCCGACACTGGCAGATGGTCAGAGGGGAGATCTCCCGGTTCCCGCGTAGAGATCGTATTGACATGCCAGGGTCTCAGACCCCGCCGGGTCCATGTGGCACTCGCAGTATCGCACCCTATGATGTTGCCTTCCGTTAACAGTACAACGTCGGCACCCGGTAATTTAATATACATTTCGTGGCTCAATGGCTGGCCTGTCAACACCCCTGTCAACGCTTCGCCCCATACCTCGCGGTATGCAACGCATGACTCGGGGACCTTGTGGATTGCTGGTCCTTCAATGGTCGGGGACTTTCACCCCTTGATCTCTACCGGTCTCCCGGCGCACACTGTATGCATATACAGTATAAAGAGGTAAATCTGATGCCACGACGCTATGAAATTGACGCTGCCTGGCGTGCGGCCATCACCCGCGAACAGGATGGCCGTCAGACCGTCACGACCGCAGCCTTTGTCCGGGAGCTTCACAAGTTCAACTGGCACTGGACGCCCCGCCAGGCTAACCAGTGGATAGAAACGTATGTGACGGTGTTCCGGGACGTCTCGCCCAATGAGGGAGAAAACCGGACGTTCCAGCTGTTTAATCCGAACGGAGGGCGCTGATATGGGGTTTCCGTCACCGGCAATGGATTACCAGGAAAGCCGCCTCTCGCTGGATAGCTACTGTAAAACCGGGCGTCCGGGCGTGTTCCTATTTCGTAGCGACTGCACCTCGTTCCGGGAGGGCATCAGGCCGGGTTCGCTGCTGATCGTGGATTTCGGCGCGCGGCCGGTTGACGGCACCCTGGTGCTCTGCGTGCTGGAAGATGAATTCAGGATCATGCGACTGCGTCTCCATCCGGCAAGATGTCTACAGGAGCTGGACAGGCCGGAGAACGTCCGCGCCCTGCCGGATAATGAGGATGAAGGTATCGAGATCAGGGGCGTGGTGACGCACATCGTTACCGATGCCAGAACGGGGGGGTTCGAGGATTTCCCTGTAATTTAGCAATACAATACAACGCAATTAACCGTACACATAAGGTACTCTTTATGTACTATTAATGTACATTTTAAGTGCGCATATTATTGTTTTTCGCCTTGCGCCTTCCCTTGAAACACAATTTATTTGCAGAAAAGTGTTTCGCTAAGAGAAACGCGTGGTATAATGTTTCCCGTTGAGAAACAGGGAATCAATAATGATAAAAAGTTTCAAGCACAAAGGGTTACAAAAGCTCTTTGAGAACGACGATCCGAGCGGAGTACAGGCAAAGGATGTGGAGAGAATAAAACTTCGCCTCCTGATGTTAGACGAAGCGACGACAACAGAAGATTTCCGCGCCTATCCGGGATTTAAATTTCACCCCCTGAAAGGCGATAAGAAGAATCTTTATGCGATCACCGTTCGGGCGAACTGGCGAATCACCTTTGAGTTTACAGATGGTGATGCCTACATACTGAATCTGGAGGACTACCACTAATGACGATGCTCAACCCACCACACCCAGGGGGATTGATTACCGAATACCTGGAGGATAACGAAATCAGCTTACGAGCCCTTGCCCGTAAGCTCGATGTTTCCCCTTCTGCGCTGAGTAAAGTCTCGGCAGGTAAAGCGGCAATCAGTCCTGAAATGGCTCTTAAACTTGAGGCAGGTTTAGGAATCGCAGCTCGACTCTGGCTGGCAATGCAGGCGACCTATGACCTTAGCCGCGCCCGCAAGGAGATCGACCTCTCCCATGTGGTGCCTGTTACAGTCAAAAGTGACTTTGCCGTACATTGATACCGAATAAAAAAAGCCGCATAAGCGGCTTTTTTATTAGGTGGTTCTACACTTAGAACAGGTGCGGAGTGACCAGTAGCGCCAGCAAGATTAGGCACAGAACGATGGTCAGCACCTGAGTTATACGCGGCGCTTTTATGAAAGCAGTCAGCACTTCAGCCATAGACTTAATCCATATTGCAGGTTGCAAGAACTACCGGCTCACGTTGACGTAGAATCACCCCAGGGGTAACATTACTTCGCTATAGTAACGACAACGTGAACTTCGGTACATGTTTCGGGCAGCAGCAGCGACTGCGAATCGCTGACTGAGGCGAAAAAGAGAACCCTTCGGGGTTCTTTTTTTTGCCTTATCATCCCTCTGACAGCGTTTTAGAGCATCCGGAACGGAGAATCTGCGAAACCCTCCTTCCCTTCATCCCTACAACACCTACAGCAAAGCGATCATATCACAACTCAAAATCTACGGAGTAAGGTGGAGATGTAAAAGATGCGTATGAAATCAGCATTTAGTTTAGCTCTCTATCTTCACCCGGTCGGAACAGAGAGGATCTGCCCCATACGTCCTTACCCTAAAACGGGCTTTGTTAATGGAATGGTCGCCTCCCATCTCTTGTGCCACAGTGGGACGATAAATCGTCACTCATTGAACGGAGCGCTGCTATCATGAACGTTAAAACTATTGGAATCGATTTGGCAAAAAACGTTTTCCAGATCCATGGGGTTGACGAGCACGGAAAACGGTTGTTCAACAAACAACTCAGACGGGCACAAATGGCCTCCTTTTTTGCCAACATCCCACCCTGTTTGATCGGCATGGAGGCCTGTGCATCTGCTCATTTCTGGGCCAATAAACTGATATCGATGGGCCATAATGTCAAACTGATGGCCCCTCAGTTCGTCAAACCCTATGTTAAAACTGAAGTGGTCAACAAAAACTGGCCACCGCGTTAGAGTTTTTCCAGTATCGGTTTTCTGATTCGTTTGGCGTTAACCCACCATTATATTCGTGCGGTCTTAGTGCGCTGTAATATCCAACGATATAGTCCGTTATTGCGTGAGCTGCATCGCTGAAGCTTACATAGCCCGTCGCCGGCACCCATTCGTTCTTCAGACTCCTGAAGAAGCGCTCCATTGGGCTGTTATCCCAGCAGTTTCCACGCCGACTCATACTCTGCCTGATCCGGTATCGCCACAGTAACTGCCGGAACTGCCTGCTCGTATAATGGCTGCCTTGGACGCCCTTCTAAGAGTCAAGCTGTTATCGGGATACTGTTGATCCGCCTGTTTTGATTGCGCAGTAACGTGTAAACTTCGCGGGAGATATATCGCTTTAGACAGCGTATCGCTTCCATTTTTGTATGTCCTTCGGCTACACGCCTGGCGACATATTCCTTTGTTTTTGCGTCAGTTCGTAAGCGTCCGATGGCGATGATGTGAAGTGCACTATTTGCAGCACGATCTCCACCACGATTAAGTCGGTAACGGTTCGTTTTTCCAGAAGAAACGGGGACCGGGCTGACACCACACAGTGCCGCAAATCCTGATTCTGATCTTAACCGTTGAGGATTGTCTCCGGCAGTGATCAGCAACTGTGAAGCGCTTTCGTATCCGATAGCATTACGTTTAATCAGCTCAGGTGCCAACTCGTCGACAATTGCCGCAATCATGACATCCAGATCAGCGATTTCGTCATGTAACTCGAGATAGCGTCGGGCAAGGGACTTTAATGAAATGCGATAAACGTTGGTTACATTGCGGTATTCACTGGCATCAGGTCTCCAGGAACCCAGGGTCCTGATGAGCTGCATGCGCGTCATATTTCTGAGCTGTTCACGTAATTCATCCGGGGCAGAGATAATATTTGAATGGATAATCTGGAGAGCGACTCTGCGGGCTGATATTGCTGTTTTTCGGCAAGTTTTTAATACCCGCAGGGACTCAATCATGCCATCACGCGTTTTGGGAGTAACTGTCCTGATGCCTGAGAATGCTGCATGAGCGGCACATTCAGCATCAATTGTGTCACTTTTACCCCGTTTGCGTCGCTCCATCCGGTCTGGAGCAGTCACCTCAAGAACTTCTAACCCGGCGTTCTGAAAATAACGAAGCAAACCGGAACCATAGGTACCTGTGCACTCAACACCAATTCGCTTTAATGTCCCAAACGAGGTCATCCATGCCAGCATCTGCCGGTAACCTTGTCGTGTTGTGGAGAAATACTGAGTCCCAAGGACTTTATTGTTCTGATCTACGACAGCGGCAACGTGCAAATCTTTATGTGTATCCACGCCACCCACAACGGCAGCTTCGGTAACTTTATCAACCATGACAGAGCTCCTGTGAGGAAACAGAGTTGAATCTCCAGACAGATAACCCGGACAGGACAGTAACGAGACAAGCCGTCAGGCCCTTCTTGAGTCACGCGCATCGGTGAGGAGATGCCTCGCATGAAGGCGCTTCCGGCAACCGACGGGTCCAGGGCAGGACACAAAAGGTCGATCGCTGTGTGAGTCAGGATGCGGGAAGGTCTTCACTGCATCAGTAATCACACCAATCTGGTTAAACGGCAAACTAAGTGGTGGTAAAGACTGACATCGGCATTATTACTATCGCTGTGGAACATCACCCCGACGGGCTTACCACGGGTTTCCCATGCCATTTCCAGTGCTTTCATGGTGAGCCTGCTGTCCGGCGAGAACGACATGGCCCAGCCCACTGGTTTTCTTGCGAACAGGTCGAGAACAACGGCGAGGTACGCCCAGCGCTTACCCGTCCAGATATAGGTCACATCACCGCACCACACCTGATTTGGTTCCGTTACGGCGAATTGTCGTTCAAGATGATTCGGGATAGCAACGTGCTCATGACCGCCACGCTTATACCGGTGAGTCGGCTGCTGGCAACTGACCAGCCCCAGCTCTTTCATGAGTCTGCCAGCAAGCCAGCGCCCCATCTGGTAACCTCTCTGGGTTGCCATTGTGGCGATGCTTCTTGCTCCGGCAGAGCCGTGGCTGATGCCATGCAGTTCAAGTACCTGACTGCGTAATACAGCCCGTCTGCCGTCTGGCTTTTCAGGACGGTTTTTCCAGTATTTGTAGCTGCTGCGATGAACCCCGAACACATGGCAGAGAGTGGCCACAGGATAACGCGCCCTGAGTTTCCCGATTATCGAGAACTGTTCAGGGAGTCTGACATCAAGAGCGCGGTAGCCTTTTTTAATATTTCATTTTCCATTTCAATACGTTGTAGCTTTTTCCTGAGCTCACGGATTTCAATTTGTTCCGGGGTAATGGGGGAGGCTTTTGGTGTTTTGCCCTGCCGTTCATCACGTAATTGTTTCACCCATCGCGTCATTGTGGAAAGGCCGACATCCATAGCGCTGGCTGCATCTGCCACGGTGTAGTTCTGGTCAACGACCAGTTGAGCGGATTCGCGTTTAAACTCTGCGCTGAAATTTCTTTTTTCATTATGACTCCTGTGTTGTTCTGAGGTGAGCATATCACCTCTGTTCAGGTGGCCAAATTCAGTAAACCACTTCAATTGGATACCAATTCCTGTACGAGGGCGATGAGCTTAAATGCTATGAACATGGTCTTCTCATCGAAAGCGTAGAATAATACGACTCCCTTCCAACCGGCTACGTTGGCCGGTTTTTTCACTTATCCACATTATCCACTGGATAGATCCAATAATCAGGTCCATACAGATCCCAATTAGATCCATATAGATCCCTGATCGTCGTAGGCCGCGTCCCGTCTGGCTTAGAAGCCTTTCGCGATGTGTGCTGGAGGGAAAACGATGTGCGCTGGAGGGAAAAAAATGTGTGCTGACGGGTTGCTAATGTGTGCTGGCGGGATATAGGATGTGTGCTGACGGGAAAGCCAGGGTAGTTATCATCACTGATAAAAACTATCCACATAATTCGGAAAAAGCAATATGAATCAATCTTTTATATCCGATATTCTTTACGCAGACATTGAAAGTAAGGCAAAAGAACTAACAGTTAATTCAAACAACACTGTGCAGCCTGTAGCGTTGATGCGTTTGGGGGTATTCGTGCCGAAGCCATCAAAGAGCAAAGGAGAAAGTAAAGAGATTGATGCCACCAAAGCGTTTTCCCAGCTGGAGATAGCTAAAGCCGAGGGTTACGATGATATTAAAATCACCGGTCCTCGACTCGATATGGATACTGATTTCAAAACGTGGATCGGTGTCATCTACGCGTTCAGCAAATACGGCTTGTCCTCAAACACCATCCAGTTATCGTTTCAGGAATTCGCTAAAGCCTGTGGTTTCCCCTCAAAACGTCTGGATGCGAAACTGCGTTTAACCATTCATGAATCACTTGGACGCTTGCGTAACAAGGGTATCGCTTTTAAGCGCGGAAAAGATGCTAAAGGCGGCTATCAGACTGGTCTGCTGAAGGTCGGGCGTTTTGATGCTGACCTTGATCTGATAGAACTGGAGGCTGATTCGAAGCTGTGGGAGCTGTTCCAGCTTGATTATCGCGTTCTGTTGCAACACCACGCCTTGCGTGCCCTTCCGAAGAAAGAAGCTGCACAAGCCATTTACACTTTCATCGAAAGCCTTCCGCAGAACCCGTTGCCGCTATCGTTCGCGCGAATCCGTGAGCGCCTGGCTTTGCAGTCAGCTGTTGGCGAGCAAAACCGTATCATTAAGAAAGCGATAGAACAGCTTAAAACAATCGGCTATCTCGACTGTTCAATTGAGAAGAAAGGCCGGGAAAGTTTTGTAATCGTCCATTCTCGCAATCCAAAGCTGAAACTTCCCGAATAAGTGTGTGCTGGAGGGCAGCTGCATTTGAAAAATGTGCGCTGCCGGGAATGCCTGCCCATTTTCCTGTTTTTGGTGTGCGCTGGAGGGTTGCGCCACGCAGTTTGCCCAGACATTCCCTCCAGCACACATCTAACCATCCAAGTTTCCCTCCAGCGCACATCTAATCTTCTATCTTTCCCTCCAGCACACATATTTGATACCAGCGATCCCTCCACAGCACATAATTCAATGCGACTTCCCTCTATCGCACATTCTGGTCCTGCATCATCCCTCCAGCACACATCTAATAACCTCATCGCCATTTCTTTACGTGCAATAATTGGCGCACGAATCAAAAAAAGTTGCACGTAGCAGAATCAAACGTACAATTCACTCATACGAAATGATAAGGAGATGATGATGAAACGCGATTACGGCGGTGTCGGCACCATAGCTCTTCGTGCAAGCGCATTACTTAAGGCCATGAGTCAGGATATTGAAGATCAGCGTAAAGAGTTCAATCAGACCGAGTATTATCAGACGTTCACTCGTAACGCTGTGGCAAAGTTGCCGAAGCTGAGCCGCCGCATTGTGGAGCAGGCCATCAAAGAGATGGAAGATGATGGGTACCAGTTCAACAAGAAACAGGTCGGTAACGTTGAACAGTACGCGCTGACCATCCAGAACGTCATTGATATCTATGCCCACCGTAAGATCCCCAAATATCGCGACATTCACAAATCGCCTTACGTTATTTTTGTCGTAAACCTGAAGGGTGGCGTATCCAAAACGGTTTCCACAGTAACGTTGGCGCACGCTCTGCGTGTGCATCAGGATTTACTGCGTCACGATCTGCGCATTCTGGTAATTGACCTTGACCCTCAGGCATCCAGCACAATGTTCCTCGACCATACTCACAGTATTGGTTCCATCCTGGAAACCGCCGCGCAGGCGATGCTGAACGACCTG
This sequence comes from Klebsiella sp. 7-CIP_Kleb., assembly GCF_050378655.1. Classification (NCBI taxonomy): domain Bacteria; kingdom Pseudomonadati; phylum Pseudomonadota; class Gammaproteobacteria; order Enterobacterales; family Enterobacteriaceae; genus Klebsiella; species Klebsiella sp. 7-CIP_Kleb. The sequence continues at coordinate 11,781 of NZ_JBNRLJ010000019.1, read as the reverse complement.
GACGCGGAGACGCTACGCAAAGAGGTGATTCGTCCGACCATCGTTCCTGGCGTAGACGTGATTCCAGCCTCTATCGACGATGGCTTTGTTGCCAGCCAATGGAAAGAGCTGGTTGAAGAGCATCTTCCCGGACAAAATCAGTACGAAATCCTTCGACGCAATATCATTGATCGTGTTGCGGATGATTATGACTTTATCTTTATTGATACCGGTCCACACCTGGATCCGTTCCTGCTCAACGGTCTGGCGGCCAGCGATTTGCTGCTTACCCCTACCCCACCAGCCCAGGTTGACTTCCACTCAACACTGAAATATCTCACCCGTCTGCCAGAAATGCTGGAGCAACTGGAGGAGGAAGGCGTAGAACCGCGTTTGAGCGCCAGCATTGGTTTTATGTCGAAGATGACCGGCAAGCGCGATCACGAGACATCACACAGCCTTGCGCGTGAGGTTTACGCCAGCAACATTCTGGACTCTTCTCTGCCTCGTCTGGATGGCTTTGAGCGATGCGGCGAGTCTTTCGACACCGTAATCAGTGCCAACCCGCAATCGTATCCAGGCAGTGCAGAGGCGCTGAAGAAGGCACGAACCGAGGCCGAGCGTTTCACTAAGGCTGTGTTTGATCGAATTGAGTTTGTTAGGGGTGAGGCGGCATGAAAAAAATAGTTTCCCGTGGACGAGTGCTGGGCAAGAATAGCTCCGAGTTTGCTCGCATGCTTGAAGGCAGTGAAGGCACCAAAACCTTTACCCTAAAATCTGGTCGCCAGGCTAAATTTTTGCTTACCGTTGTGCTGAGTGGTGAGATTGAGTCGCGCACGTTCGTTGACCCGGCAGTTAACGGCCGCGATCAGTCTCTGCTCACCCCTGAGTCGGTAAGCGATATTTCCCGCACCATTAAATTGCAACAGTTCTTCCCGGCTATCGGTCGTATGGTTGGGGAGCGCATTGAGGTATTGGACGGATCACGTCGCCGCGCTGCGTGTATCTTCAATGAAACGAAATTTGAGATTCTGGTGACGAAAGATGAGATCAGCCTGGCGGATGCCCGCCAGCTGGCCATTGATATCCAGACAGCCCGCGAACACACTCTGCGCGAGCTGGGTAAACGCTTCGAGGTTATGTACGGCAAGAATATGACCAAAGAAGAGATCGCCCGAGCTGAGAACATCTCAAAGGCTAAAGTGACGCGAGCTTTCCAGGCTGCGGCGGTGCCGGATGAGATGATTGCTGTCTTCCCTGTTGCCAGCGATCTCGCCCTGCCTGATTACCAGTTGCTGCTCCAGATCTCCGAAGATGCTAACGCCAAAAACGTACCGATTGGAGATCTGGTTGATACGGTGCGCGAGCGAATTGCAGAGACTGAGGGCGCGAAAGAGGATAAAGCGAAGATACTGGCTATCTTCAAAGCGGAAAGCAAAAGCCTGAAGCCCGCGCCGGTTAAATCTGTGGTGGTTGAGAAGCTGCGAGACTTCTCTGACCGTCGCCAATATGCTCGAAAGAAGTCCGATCCGAAAAAACGGGTTGTCGCCTACGAGTTCTCCAGACTCCCGTCTGAAGTGCAAACTGAAATTGACGAAGCAATAAAAAAAATCATTGGGAAAATGTCTGCTGGGGAATAATCCCGCTGGTGGGAGGTGGTGTTAGCCCCTCCCCTTCCTAAAATGTCCCGCACCGATTTCATTGCTAACCTTGTGATTTGCATGTGTTTTTTAGGGGGGTTTCAGACTGAAATTCCCACGATTTAACGCCTGCATTCACCGTCCACTTCCCCGCACAAAAAATTTAAAAAATTACTTTTCGCGAGAAAGTCAACAAGTGACTTTCAATAAAATCTCTTCCGAAAAGGGATTCACACAAGTGCCTTGTGTTTAAGGAAGAGTAACTTGAGTAACTTACGCGAATACCAGAATCGTATTGCAGATATCGCAAAACGCTCTAAAGCCGTTCTTGGCTGGGCAAGTACAGCACAGTTCGGTACTGATAACCAATTCATCAAAGATGATGCCGCGCGTGCCGCATCTATCCTTGAAGCTGCACGTAAAGACCCAATTTTTGCGGGTATCTCTGATAATGCCACCGCTCAAATTGCTACCGAGTGGGCAAGTGCACTGGCTGACTACGCCGCAGCACATAAATCTATGCCGCGTCCGGAAATTCTGGCCTCCTGCCACCAGACGCTGGAAAACTGCCTGATTGAGTCCACCCGCAATAGCATGGATGCCACTAATAAAGCGATGCTGGAATCCGTCGCAGCAGAGATGATGAGCGTTTCTGACGGTGTTATGCGTCTGCCTTTATTCCTCGCGATGATCCTGCCTGTTCAGTTGGGGGCAGCTACCGCTGATGCGTGTACCTTCATTCCGGTTACGCGTGACCAGTCCGACATCTATGAAGTCTTTAACGTGGCAGGTTCCTCTTTTGGTTCTTATGCTGCTGGTGATGTTCTGGACATGCAATCCGTCGGTGTGTACAGCCAGTTACGCCGCCGCTATGTGCTGGTGGCAAGCTCCGATGGCACCAGCAAAACCGCAACCTTCAAGATGGAAGACTTCGAAGGCCAGAATGTACCAATCCGAAAAGGTCGCACTAACATCTACGTTAACCGTATTAAGTCTGTTGTTGATAACGGTTCCGGCAGCCTACTTCACTCGTTTACTAATGCTGCTGGTGAGCAAATCACTGTTACCTGCTCTCTGAACTACAACATTGGTCAGATTGCCCTGTCGTTCTCCAAAGCGCCGGATAAAGGCACTGAGATCGCAATTGAGACGGAAATCAATATTGAAGCCGCTCCTGAGCTGATCCCGCTGATCAACCACGAAATGAAGAAATACACCCTGTTCCCAAGTCAGTTCGTTATCGCGGCTGAGCACACGGTACAGGCGGCGTATGAAGCACAGCGTGAATTTGGTCTGGACCTGGGTTCCCTACAGTTCCGCACCCTGAAGGAATACCTGTCTCATGAACAGGATATGCTGCGTCTTCGCATCATGATCTGGCGCACTCTTGCGACCGACACCTTTGACATCGCTCTGCCGGTTAACCAGTCCTTTGATGTATGGGCAACCATCATTCGTGGAAAATTCCAGACTGTATATCGCGACATTATTGAGCGCGTTAAATCTTCTGGTGCGATGGGGATGTTTGCTGGTGCTGATGCAGCATCTTTCTTCAAACAGTTGCCGAAGGATTTCTTCCAGCCAGCCGAAGACTATATCCAGACTCCGTATGTTCACTACATCGGTACCCTGTTCGGTAACGTAAAAGTGTACGAAGTACCTGCTGGTATTTGTAAGAACTTAACGACAGAGAACATTCAGTTCAGCTCGATGGATGTGCTGTGCTACGTCCGTGATGAAAATCCGGGTAAAGCAGGCTTCGTGACTGGTGATGCTGTCCCGGCTATCCCGTTCCAGCATCCGACCACTCCGGCGCTGGTCAACCGTACCACACTGTGGGGTTCGGCTATCAACGATATGCACCCACGCAACGGCGCTGATTACTTCACTCGTGTAACGCTGACAATGGCCAAAAAAGGCGGGCTTAACTTTATAAGCGGCGACACGATTGATGCCGGTGACTCTGAGTAATCAGGGGAAGTTCTCCGTTTAACATAGCGCCCCCGTGCGGGGCGCATAACAGGGAAAGTTATGTCTCAATATTCAATTCAACAGTCATTAGGTAATGCATCCGGCGTCGCGGTTAGCCCGATCAATGCCGATGCGACGTTATCTACCGGTGTTGCATTAAATAGCAGCTTGTGGGCTGGTATTGGCGTATTTGCGCGTGGCAAGCCGTTTACTGTTCTTGCGGTTACTGAGTCCAATTACGAAGATGTTCTCGGCGAACCGCTGAAGCCGTCTTCCGGCTCACAGTTCGAACCAATTCGCCATGTGTACGAAGCTATTCAGCAAACGTCTGGTTATGTTGTCCGTGCTGTTCCGGATGATGCGAAGTTCCCGATTATTATGTTCGATGAATCAGGCGAACCGGCTTACACTGCGTTGCCATATGGTTCTGAAATTGAACTTGATAGCGGCGAAGCCTTTGCTATCTACGTTGATGATGGTGATCCGTGTATTTCACCTACCCGTGAGTTAACCATCGAAACGGCAACAGCGGACAGCGCGGGTAATGAACGCTTCCTCTTAAAACTAACCCAGACGACTTCGCTCGGTGTGGTAACGACCCTGGAGACACACACTGTGTCTTTGGTGGAAGAAGCGAAAGATGACATGGGCCGCTTGTGTTATCTGCCTACGGCTCTGGAAGCCCGTTCTAAATATCTGCGCGCGGTTGTTAATGAAGATCTGATTTCTACAGCGAAAGTAACAAACAAAAAATCGTTGGCGTTCACTGGTGGTACCAACGGTGATCAGTCGAAAATCTCAACCGCTGCGTACCTGCGTGCGGTGAAAGTGCTGAACAATGCGCCGTACATGTACACCGCTGTTCTTGGCTTGGGCTGCTATGACAATGCGGCTATCACCGCATTAGGTAAAATCTGTGCAGATCGCCTGATTGATGGCTTCTTTGATGTCAAACCGACATTGACGTACACGGAAGCGATCTCTGCTGTTGAAGATACCGGTTTACTTGGTACCGATTATGTAAGCTGTGCTGTCTATCACTTCCCGTTCTCCTGCAAAGACAAATGGACCCAATCCCGTGTGGTCTTCGGTCTGTCTGGCGCGGCGTATGCGGCGAAAGCTCGTGGCGTCAAGAAAAACTCTGATGTCGGCGGTTGGCATTACTCACCGGCTGGTGAAGAACGTGCCGTCATTGCTCGTGCGTCAATTCAACCGCTGTATCCGGAAGATACCCCGGACGAAGAAGCAATGGTCAAGGGCCGTCTCAATAAAGTATCTGTTGGCACCTCTGGCCAGATGATCATCGACGATGCTTTAACTTGCTGCACGCAGGATAACTATCTGCACTTCCAGCACGTCCCATCCCTGATGAATGCAATCAGCCGTTTCTTTGTCCAGTTAGCCCGACAGATGAAGCATAGCCCGGACGGTATTACTGCGGCTGGCCTGACTAAAGGGATGACCAAACTTTTAGATCGCTTTGTCGCCTCCGGCGCTCTGGTGGCTCCTCGTGATCCTGATGCTGACGGTACAGAACCGTATGTGCTGAAAGTTACGCAGGCGGAATTCGATAAATGGGAAGTAGTCTGGGCCTGCTGCCCGACTGGCGTAGCCCGTCGTATCCATGGCGTACCGCTGCTTATTAAGTAAGGGAATACAATGAGCAAAAACTTTTTTCAATCCGGGGCATTTTTGGGGAATGGACTGTCCCGTTTCGCTTTGAACGCTGATCCGGTGCAGTTGATGGAATCTGCCCGTGTAAGTGCCCAACCGCCAACCGAACCGGTGATTAATAATAATCCGGAACCGGCGGCACAGATTAACGAGAACGTTCAATCTGACCCGGCACCTGAGCAAATCCTGGAAGGAAAAGAAGGTAAAGAATGGACCGTCGAACAGGCGCACAAGATGATTCTGGAAGCTGCAAATCGAAGTGCTATGCAGAATGCGTTGAGTAATGCGGCCGATGCCGTTTTCGCCTGGGCTGATAGCGGTGATCTGACTTTCGACTCCCTTGATGGTTTCGTTCAGGCTATCGCTGGTATCTCTGACGACGACGATACCGAAGTTACAGAAGAACAGGACGACGCCTATAACGAAGCATGGGCAAATGTTGCTGACTTCCTCGCAGCATGCGGTGTAGATGATGACCTGATCGAAGCATTGACCGACGATGAAGACGACGACGCAGCTGCTGATGTTGGTTCCGCTATCGCTGGTTTGGATAGCGACGACCGCGACGAACTGGAAGCGGCGTTTGTTGTTGCTGGCACTTCTGATGAAATGCTGACTGAAGCATTTAAGAAGGTTGTTCGTAACGGTGAGATCAAGCTCATCCGTAAACGTCTGCGTAAAAAACGTCTGACTGCGGCTCAAAAATCGGCGCTGAAAAAAGCGCGTCGTAAAGCCCAGACCGGCGCGGCAAAACTGGCCCGCAAAAAGTCAATGAAACTGCGCCGTAAGCGCCTCGGCTAAAGGAGGAGGCCGGAGAACTCCGGCCTTTAACTTGAATGGCACCTATACCTTTTGGGGTTTACAGCCAGGCTGACGGTGTATCGCCATTTCTGAAAGTTACTTTAACGAACTCTCAGTACCAGGTTACCGGATATATCAGCCAGGGGGCGGCAATGAATCTGGCCCAGAATTGGGAAGCGCCGTTTACCGGTATGTCTATGGGTTCTGTTGCTGGTGCCTTCAGTGGTTTTGCGCAGGTTGGTACTGAAACAACGTCAGTTGCCCGTTGGAACAGCTTAATGGTTTGGGAAGGGGGGACACCGCCGACTTTCACGCTGCCAGTAACTTTCATTGCTTTGTTTAACCCATATACGGAAGTTTCAGGTGCTATCGCCGCGTTGTCAGCAATGATTAGCCCGGAACTTAAAGACGCTAGTATTGGTGGTCGAATCCCGGAGCGTGTGACGCTAAACATTGGTCGCCGGATCAACATCATTGATGTCGCTATCCAGGACCTTAGTTTCGATCTCGATGCCCCCAGGGATAGTAATGGGCATTTCCTGAAAAACACCGTCAACCTCCAGTTGACCGGTTCTTCGATATATAACAGCTCCGATATTGTTCGGGCGTTCCAGTAAAAGGATTTTATATGGGGCACAATAACACTAAGGGAAACCGTAAATTTATTAAGGGCCGCTATACTGCCAACGCGGCCAAAGGCGAACGACTGGTATCTTCTGAATTCCAGCTCACTTTTGCAGGCCATGAAGATATCAGCGTACTGGTTCGCACATCGCAAATTCCTGAAATGACCCGCGAGGATGTGGAGGACTATGGTCCGAATGGTGTGAAGTTCAACCAGCACGGTCCAATTCGAAACTCTGGGGAAATCCAGGTCCAGTGCGTGGAGACTATCGAAGGCGATATTCTTCAGTTCATTAAGGATCGCATTGCAGAGAAAGACTATGTTGATATCACGATGGCTGCTACCCCTGAATCCAAATCTTCCGGGGTTAACGCTGTGACAAAAGCTGCTACAACAATTGAAATGTTGGACTGCAAAATCTACAGTGATGCAATCGACTTTAGTACCGAAGATGTGACTGCTGCTGTGCGCCCGTCACTTCGTATCGTCTACAACTGGATTGATTGGGATTAAGAGTCATCCCTTGTATTTTAAAGCTCCTTCGGGAGCTTTTTTATTTGGAGAGGAAAGGGTGCATTGAGGATACCTGACACACGAAGAGTGGCGGGGATCTCTCCCCGCCAGGTCTCTTACCTTTCAGATTCGTAGGCTGTGAAGACAGTGACCTCCGTCTGGCCGGTTCGGATTCGTACCTCGCAGAGGTCTTTCCTCGTTACCAGTACCGTCACTATGACGGTTAAACAGATGACGATCAGAGCGATTAATATCGCTTTTTGCTGCTTCATAGCCTGCTTCTCCTTGACCTTTTGGTCGGTAAGAGGCTAATCTACGTATGCTAAGCATAGATATTGCCTCAGATTAATGTTAAGCGTCTTGCAGGACGCGTAATGTTATCTGGGGCTTTCTTCTATCTGCTTGTCGGGTAATGCCTGAAGCAGATAGCCTCAAGCACCCGCAGCGATTGTATCAATGTCTGGCTTTTTTTCTATAGAAATCACCTGGAAGGGTGAATATCCACACCAGAAGAAATGTTGCAGCAAACATGATCCGTGACTGCCCCCCGCCCTGTCGGGCGAGGCTTCCCACTTCTTAAGCCGCAACCGTCTGTGTGACGGATTTACGCTGGCCTCCATGGGCAGAAACGACGAGCCCCGCCGCTTGTAATTCCAGTATGCCCTTGCGTTTGATGTTGAGCGCCGCATTGATATCGCGGTCATGTTCAACTCCACACTCTGGACACTGCCAGATGCGCTTATGTAATGGCATCTCCGACATTTTGTGACCGCAGCAGTGGCAGGTTTTCGAACTGGCGAACCATTGATCCAGTTTCACCAGATGCACACCTTTCTCTGTTGCTTTGTATTCCAGTTTTGTGATGAATCCAGACCATCCAGCATCGCCTATCGCACGAGCCAGATGGTGATTTTTCATCATATTTGCCGTTTTCAATGTCTCGACAATTACCGCTTGGTTTTCGTCAACAATTGCGCGAGATAACTTGTGCTGGAAATCGGCACGGGCACTGGCTACCCGTTCGTGAACGGCTGCAAGTTGTATTCTGGCTTTGCGCCTGTTTGCGCTCCCTTTTTTCTTACGGGACAGTGCTTTCTGCTTCCGGCGCAGGTTGCGACTTGCATTGATTAGGTGGCGGGGACTGGCAATTTTATTGCCGTCCGATTTGATGACAAAATGCGCCAGCCCCATATCCAGCCCTGTCACATTTGATATCAATGCGGGCTTTGCCGGCGCTTCCATCCCGTCGTCACAGAGTAACGACGCGTAGTATTTCCCGGTTGCGCTGCGGCTCAACGTGATACTTTTCAGCATTCCCGTAATTTCACGATGTAAACGCGCTTCAATCGGCAGGTAATGACTCCAACTTATTGATAGTGTTTTATGTTCAGATAATGCCCGATGACTTTGTCATGCAGCTCCACCGATTTTGAGAACGACAGCGACTTCCGTCCCAGCCGTGCCAGGTGCTGCCTCAGATTCAGGTTATGCCGCTCAATTCGCTGCGTATATCGCTTGCTGATTACGTGCAGCTTTCCCTTCAGGCGGGATTCATACAGCGGCCAGCCATCCGTCATCCATATCACCACGTCAAAGGGTGACAGCAGGCTCATAAGACGCCCCAGCGTCGCCATAGTGCGTTCACCGAATACGTGCGCAACAACCGTCTTCCGGAGCCTGTCATACGCGTAAAACAGCCAGCGCTGGCGTGATTTAGCCCCGACGTATCCCCAATGTTCGTCCATTTCCGCGCAGACGATGACGTCACTGCCCGGCTGTATGCGCGAGGTTACCGACTGCGGCCTGAGTTTTTTAAATGGCGGAAAATCGTGTTGAGGCCAACGCCCATAATGCGGGCGGTTGCCCGGCATCCAACGCCATTCATGGCCATATCAATGATTTTCTGGTGCGTACCGGGCTGAGAGGCGGTGTAAGTGAACTGTAGTTGCCATGTTTTACGGCAGTGAGAGCAGAGATAGCGCTGATGTCCGGCAGTGCTTTTGCCGTTACGCACCATCCCGTCAGTAGCTGAACAGGAGGGACAGCTGATAGAAACAGAAGCCACTGGAGCACCTCAAAATCACCATCATACACTAAATCAGTAAGTTGGCAGCATCACCCACTTCTGTGTTGTATGCAATACACGCAGGATATACACTTTTCCCCACTGGCTATCGACTTCATAAACCAGAACAAAATGCGGGTGAATAACCAGTTCCCGGGCACCTTCCACACGACCGTTGCGGCCTTTATACGGCTGCCCGGCCAGGCTGCTGGCTGAATAACCAATCCGTTCGTCCAGTTCAATGGCGGCCATCAGATTCTGCTCCGCAATGTACTCACGAATGCGCTTCTTGTCCTAGCTGGCCAGCATGGTCCAGAATATCTCCATCATTTATCGGCAACCTTCCTGCTCATTTCATCCCGCCATGCAGCAGCAGAAGATTCGACCATGTCATGGGGAAGCACATCGCCGCGCTTGAGTTGCTGACGTCCTGCCGCAACCTGGTTACGGAACCAGGTATTATTCTGCCGTTCAACGGTCTGGCGCATAAAATCCCGGATTAACTGAGAGCCATTACGGTCCATGCTTTTTGCAGCGGCCATAAAAGCATCCTTCAGTTCAGCGTCGATTCTTAAACTCATATTAACCTGTGCCATTTATTATCTCGTCATTACTACGTATATACTCAGTATATAACGATTCAGATATCGTCACCAGGATATGCCGCGTCAGCTGCATGGAAGGCGGCACTCCATTGTTGCATATGATACCGGGGTAAAACCGCCGAAGCCCGGCGTCAGCCGGTACTCCATCCCCGGCCCTGCCAGACCATACCCGTTTTCAGCCATGATAGAGCTTCTGTGCGCGGTCGGAGTGGTCCCGACGAGGGTTTACCCGAAGTCGGGGCGTATCTCCGCGTTAGCGGGCCGTTAGGGCCGCTTACGAGCGTGTACTGGGGACTTCCAGCCAGAGGACTGACAGCGATGATTACATAGTTACAACATTCATAATTAAAAGCGATGTTGTTCCCGCCCTTTGGGCGGGGGCGGCGGCGCTTTTCAGTGGTGGGGAGGGGCTCCTGGCCGGCAAACCGGCGCCGGTTTTATGATGAATTTTCATTTGAATGCTGTAACTAACTTGGTTCTCCGGTTGGGGCCCGTCGCGCAGCGATGGGAGCTCTCTCTAGCGCGCGCGGTATTCCTGCACCGTCTGGGTGAAATCAGGGATCGTAAACCGGAAAATCAGAGCTACCGCGCCAGTGGACTGACGCTGCTGACAGCAACTATCTCGCTGTGGAATACAGTGTATATGGAAAGAGCGGTCGATGCCCTGAAGCGTAAAGGGGTGAAGATCAACGAGCAACTGCTGTCACATTTGTCGCCGTTAGGCTGGGAGCATATCAATCTGACAGGCGATTACATCTGGAAAAACAACAGAATACCGGCCTCCGGTAAGTTTCGTCGGCTGAGGCCAGCTAAAGTAGAAAGGTCAAAAAACGACCTTAACGAATGGAAGGGACTTCCCCTGGATATGCGCCTGATTAACTCTTGTGCAATCATGGGGTAAACATAGCCCCGGAGGGATTCGTTATGACCATCACGACTGTCGGTATCGATCTTGCTAAAAATGTGTTCGCTGTTCACTGCGTTGACCAACACGGTAAAACTGTTCTGGTTAAACCCAAAGTATCGCGTGCTGCCCTTCCTGAGCTGATTGCCAGTTTACCTCCCTGTGTTATCGGGATGGAGGCATGCTCCGGGGCTCACTACTGGGCAAGGTTGTTTCGGCAATATGGTCATGAACCACGGCTGATGGCTGCTAAATTTGTATCTCCTTACCGCATGGCCGGTAAATCAGGCAAAAATGATGCAGCTGATGCTCAGGCTATCTGTGAAGCAGTTCGTCGCCCGCATATGCGGTTTGTACCAGTGAAGGATGAGAGCCAGCAGGCGATGCAATGCCTACACCGTATCAGACAGGGTTTTATCGAAGAGAAAACAGCAACATATAACCGATTGAGGGGTCTGAGGTCCAACCATGCGAAAAACCACGTTAAGAAAGCAACCTTCTGAAAAGGCGACGTTTATCAGTTTTTTTTCCGGCCATAAAGGGGGCGGAAATTATTCCCTGCACGGGTATTCGCAAGGATTTCGGTAGTGCTCTGGCTCTGCCCCCCATAACCTGGCGGACAGAGCATGATTGGGAAAGCGGTACCCTCACGGCAGAAACGATTGACGCAGGCTATATTTCTATTATTCTGGAAATATAGATAAAGGAGGTATTATGGATTTAAACACTGCTGCAAACGCACTTCGAGAACTGGGCCACCCGACACGTCTCAGCATATACCGGGAGCTGGTCAGGGCGGGTCATGAAGGCCTGCCGGTTGGCGAACTGCAGAAGCACCTTGAGATTCCTGCCTCCACGCTCAGCCATCATCTTTCAGCGCTGATATCCGCTGGACGGCACTGTTGCAAATAGTCGGTGGTGATAAACTTATCATCCCCTTTTGCTGATGGAGCTGCACATGAACCCATTCAAAGGCCGGCATTTTCAGCGTGACATCATTCTGT
>NZ_JBNRLJ010000018.1:0-25071 GCF_050378655.1 Klebsiella sp. 7-CIP_Kleb. | reverse complement strand
TGAACGCTGCTCTGGTAATGGCTTCTCTGTTGTACCCTCTGCGACGGTACACCGCGCCATTCTGAAGCGTCTCCCGGATCTCCATCAGTCTTCGTGGTCACGCAACTGGAAGCCGTTCTATGAAGGGCTGGTGGATATGCTTCACAAAGGAGAGAGACAGGCAGCGGCTGAATTTGAGAAGGCGACCATTTATTGATGTGATCGAAACAGATGGCGGCAAATTTTTGCACGATATAGTTGACTTTGCATAAAATTGTCCTGTATTCTTCTAATCATGGATACGTACATCCAAATGAAACTGATTCTGAACCCTGCCAACCGGCGGGGTTTTGCTTTTCTGGGGGAAGCGATGCAGCAGCCATATTTTTTTAACCCGGGCATGACCACTCAACAGCTTGAAGACTGACTTGGGCAACAGAAAATCTATCTTGCCCACTTCAACCGTCTGATAGCAGAAAAAGCCGCTCTTGAGGAGCGGCTGAGTCAGATCTCTGCGGAGATTGGGCGAGTCGCTACTGGTAGCTTTGAAGGAATGCTGAGTTTTCCCTGGGATCCCAGTCCTCTTGTGGAAAATCCTCAACAGGATAGTGGCCAGTCGGCAGATTGAGTGACGCCAGGACAGCGGCAGCATCTTCTGACATATAACTGGGCTTTAGTTGACTGGCAATGATAAAGAGACAGTCGTTTAGCGAGAGTCTTCTAATCTCTTCAGGTTTCCACTTGGTCATTTCGAAGATAAGGTGATGAAGAGCCTTATCGTTATCAAGATAATAATAATCCGATGAAAAATGTTTCCTGTACTCATCGAGAATACATTCAAGAGTGAATATTTGTCCTATTCGATACCAAACCTGCCTGGCTCTGTAACTGTGTGAGTCTGCCAGTAATGTTTGGGGGAAGTTGTTATTTTGGCAAACCCGGGACTTGATTACCTGTAAAAGGTCTGAGTACTTACTCATATTTTCACCAGTTGATGTTTTAATCATTTGCGAATCAATTTTATCAAAGAGAAAAACAAGCCGCTACACGCTGATAACATCAGGCTGGGCGGTTATGGTGAGCCGATACCTCAGACAAGCAGAGTATTGAAACCAGAAAGACTGAATGTTAAATTTCTGGTGTGGTGAATCCCCCTATGCGGAGGGGCGTCCAGTCAGTTACAGAACCTGTAAATGCAGCGCGGGCCATGCCGACTGGGGCATGCTCACCGGGAGGCACCCGGCACCACGCAATGCTACTAAGCTATTTGGTAGTGGGGTTGCTGTTTCGGCTTCTCCAGCTATGTTTAAAAGGCAGTAACGGAAAAAGCGAGCGCTCTCCTGGTAAATCGGTAGCTCGGACTATTAGGTACGTCTCGATCCGGTACAGAATCAGTATTGCCTACATTTCTGCCCGTTCCTCTGAGCGGGCTTTTTTTCGTCTGATTAAGGCACTTCAACTAACCAAAAACATTTAAGGGCTGCGCTAATACGTGGCCTTTTTCATTTCTGGCTCACGGATGACTCCTTTTAAGGCTTGTCGCTAAATCAGCCCGATGGGCCTGCCCCCTTTATTCACACAGCACCCCGTTAACCCGGAGGTGAAACTATGGCAAAGCATATGCAAGACAAAGAGAGCATGGCCGGAATCACCTGGCTGGCTCTGCTGATCATTGCTGGTTGGGGCGGACTTGTCCGATTCCTGATGGATGTGAAGCAGGGCAAAGCAAAATGGAGCTGGATAAATGCTTTTGCGCAAATTGTGGTTTCGGCTTTTACCGGGGTCATTGGTGGGCTCATCAGCATTGAAGGTGGGCTGAGTATTTACATGATACTGGCCACTGCCGGTATCAGTGGTGCTATGGGTTCCGTAGCGCTCACGTATTTCTGGGAACGAATCACCGGAGTGAAAGCACAATGACAGCAGACCAGATTATCGAGGGGATCCTCGGCAAGGAGGGTGGTTATGTCGATCATCCGTCGGATAAAGGCGGGCCGACCCGCTGGGGCATCACGCAGACCACCGCCCGTGCACATGGCTACACCGGTGATATGCGGAACCTGCCCAGGGAAACAGCAAAGCAAATCCTGCTGAGCGATTACTGGACCGGCCCCCGGTTTGACCAGGTGGCAGCTCTATCTACGTTACTGGCAGATGAGCTTTGCGACACTGGCGTGAACATGGGGCCATCTGTAGCCAGTAAGTTTTTCCAGCGCTGGCTGACCGCAATGAATATGCGCGGAAAGCTGTATCCCGATCTGATTCCGGATGGCGCCATTGGTCCCCGAACCATCACCGCGCTTAAGGGATACCTTTCCGCCCGCGGGAAAGAGGGTGAACAGGTTCTGTTGCGTGCGCTGAACTGCAGCCAGGGTGCCAGATACCTCGAACTGGCGGAGGGCCGCGAAGCCAACGAGGATTTTCTCTACGGCTGGGTTAAGGAGCGTGTCCTGTGAAGATGATTATTTTCGCTTTGCTTGTGCTGGTGGCTGTGCTCGTTCTGTTACTTCTGCGCAAATATACCCGGCTAGAGTTCGTAGGGCATGCCAGCTTGCTGCTGAAAACGTGGTCTGTAAAGCTGGGAGCTATCGGCGCGCTGGTTGGTGTATGGGCGCAGTCGTTCCCGGATGCTGCGCTGCACGCCTGGGCGGTGCTGCCGCCGGATATCAAAAACATCCTGCCGCCAAATATCGTTGCGTTGATTAGCCCTGCGCTGGTGGTGCTGGCCGTACTATCGCAATACGTACGCCAGCCAGCATTGAAAGAAAAGGCCGACGAACTGAAGGAGCAGCAATGAGCTTTGAAATTATCGCGGGACTGGTGGTCGTCATCCTGGGTGCTATTGCTGGCGCGTTCGGCATTGGTCATGCTCGCGGGGCCAGTAAGGCTAAAGCCAAAGCTGATCAGCAACGTACCGAAGAGAACGCCGCTGCTACTGTCGCCGCGGCAGAACGCCGTGCTGAAGTCACGAAAGGGGCCAGCGATGTACAGGAAGACGTTAAGCGTATGGGCGATGACGATGTTGATCGGGAGTTGCGCGAAAAGTTTACCCGCCCCGGTAGTCGTTGACACGGCCTGCAGCTGGGTGCGGATCATCTACCTGACTGACCACGATATCGATGTGTTGGATAAGCAGACCAAGCGTGACATCCTGGCGCACAACAAAGCAGTGCAGGCCAATTGCTCGCAGCTCACAGAGAAGGGTTCCAGGTAATTCAGCTACAAACGCAGAATACTTTAGGTATTGAAATTTACATGGCCACATGAACAAAAAATCAGAATACGAGACAACAGAGCGCTGAAAAATGAAAAGTTGGTATCTAAGTCAGGTGCATTAAGGCACTATGGATTTTCAATTCCTTCTATCTAAGAAGCTGCCCATGACAAGAAATTCACTCCCTCAACTTCCGCATGGTTATCGATACGGTGACGAGCACTCTATTCACCCTCATTGTGATGGGGATTATTTAGCTCCGCAGGGATGTGTTATCAAGTCCATTAACCTTGTAGATGGGGTGGTTATTTATGTGCCCATCCAACGCTACATCAAGCATCTAGATCTTTGGGTTAATGCCGAAGAAACTGTCGAGTAAATTGTTAGTTACCGGCCTCGTTCGGGAGAGCTGAGAATTGCCATCAAAAGACCAGCAGAGATGCCTGGTGCTCTGGTTGAATGTTCCGGCAAGTTGAAAATGATTGGTTCAATGAGCTCTTTCGATATTTAAATGCTTTCGATAACTTAAATGAAGCTATCATCACGTTATCACTGCCAGCCAACACCAAAACGGCAGTGGTCAGTTAAAAAGCAGAAAAGCCTCTCTCTGTTGGCTCCTGAGAGATTCTTTATACGCTGGTTGGTAGTGACCAAAGGCCGCATAATTTTGCGGCCTTTTTCATTTCTGTAAAATGGAAGTCCTCAGGCGGTTAACGATGCTCTGGACCATGGAAGTGATCTCCACCATGTCCGCCGCTATGAGGCCCAGGGGGAAGGATACATCCTGAAAGAGACAGCGCACCACAGATCACAAAAACAGCAAGCATAATTCTTTTCATAATAACTCCTGAACTAAAGAGCCTTAATTCCAAAACATAAAAGTGAATATTTTATGGAGAATCAGTAATTCCTTTTTCTCCCTCACGTTAAATAGGAATAATCCATGGCAAAACCGGACTGGGGCGAGCTTCAGCGACGGTTCCTGTCCGATCATGCCGCAACCGGCGTATCACCGAAGGATTGGTGTGAAGCGCAGGGACTGAATTACGCTACTGCCCGCCGATACATCAAGAAACCCACTGCGCAAACTGCGCAAAAACCTGCGCAGAAGAAACTGCGCACTGCGCAAAAGGAAAAGTGCGCAGAAGAGCTGGTGGATGATGATGGCCTCACCGATCAGCAACGTTTATTTGTCGCAGAATACCTGAAGGACCACAACGCCACGCAGGCCGCTATCCGTGCCGGGTACAGCAAGAAGACTGCTGAACAAATTGGCTATCAGCTGCTTCAGAAAACTTCAGTTGCGCAGGCCATTGCGCAGCAGCAGAAAGCCTCCATTGTGCGCACGCTTGGCAGAGCTGATGAAGTGCTTGAGCAG
Organism: Klebsiella sp. 7-CIP_Kleb.; assembly: GCF_050378655.1. Lineage (NCBI taxonomy): Bacteria > Pseudomonadati > Pseudomonadota > Gammaproteobacteria > Enterobacterales > Enterobacteriaceae > Klebsiella > Klebsiella sp. 7-CIP_Kleb. The sequence continues at coordinate 20,500 of NZ_JBNRLJ010000018.1, read as the reverse complement.
ATGTGGCGGCTGGCAACATTCGACGCCAACCAACTTTCTCAGTATCGCCGCGGGAGCTGCCGTTACTGCTGGGGCTTCGGTCACCAGTATCAATGGCGCGATGCGGTTGAGTTCGAAGAGAAGCTGGCTGAGGCTTTAGCGAAGAAAGGGAAAGAGCCAAACGACAGAGGCGGCTACGGTTACGACCATACCAGCTCGCCTAACCCGAAATGTCCTCGCTGTAATGGTGATGGCATCGGCCAGCCTTTCTTCGCCGATACGCGCAAGCTGGCGCCTGATGCTGCACTTGCCTATTCCGGCGTTAAGCTCGGAAAGAACGGTGTGGAGATAACCGCTATCAGCCGCGAACTAATGTTCGAGGCGGTGATGAAGCGTCTCGGACTGGCTGATAGTGAATTCGCCCAGCGTCTACAGCAGATTGAAATCGAGCGCCGGCAACTGGAGATCGACCAGCTTCGACAGGAGATAGCCCTGGATAAAAACCCGACGGGATTTGAAGAGGATTATCAACTTCAGCCAATAACTCCCGATGAGGAACCTCCAGATGATCCAATCCTCTAGCAGCGATGCTGTCAGCCTGACACCGAAACAGGCAAATATTTACGTCTGGGGATGGCAGCGCTCAGCGCGTTTCAGGGATGCTGTATGCGGTCGCCGGTTTGGCAAAACATTCCTGGGCAAAGCGGAAATGCGCAGGGCTGCCAGACTGGCGCAGAAATGGAAAGTCAGTGTAGAGGATGAAATCTGGTATTGCGCACCCACACAAAAACAGGCAAAGCGTGTTTTCTGGCGAAGGCTGAAACAATCCATACCTCCACACTGGCGGGCATCGAAGCCGAACGAGACAGAATTATCCATCACTCTTAAAAGCGGACACATAATGCGATGCGTCGGGTTGAATAACTACGATGATTTGCGTGGGTCTGGCTTATTTTTCGTGCTGGTGGATGAATGGGCTGATTGCCCGTATGCAGCATGGGAGGAAGTATTGCGCCCGATGCTGTCGACTTGTCGGTATATCGTAAATGGTGTGCAGTTTATAGGTGGACATGCTCTCCGGATTGGCACACCCAAGGGATTTAACCATTGCTATGATTCATGGCTTGCCGGACAGGATAACCGAGAGCCTGACCATAAAAGCTGGCTTTATACTTCGGTGGATGGTGGAAATGTTCCGCCAGAAGAACTGGAAGCAGCTCGCCGGCGAATGGATCCCAGAACGTTCAGGCAGGAATATGAAGCTTCGTTCGAAAACTATCAGGGCGTTGTCTATTACTGCTTTGATCGCCGTAAAAATCATACTGATGAAACCGTTAAACCAGGTGAAGCGCTGCATATCGGTATGGACTTTAACGTGGGGAAAATGGCGGCAGTGGTTTATGTGCTGCGTGATGGGCTTCCACGGGCTGTAGATGAGTTCATGGATGTATTTGATACTCCGGCAATGATTGAAGCGATTAAGACTCGGTACGAGGAAGGGAAGCACACAATCAATATCTATCCCGATGCTTCAGGGAAAAACAGGAAGTCCAGCAACGCCAGCGAGTCGGATATTTCTCTGCTCTATGATGCTGGATTCTCTGTGCTGGTTAATGACAGCAACCCGGCAGTAAGGGACCGGATAAACGCTGTCAACTCAATGCTATGCAATACCTACGGCGAGCGGAGGATGATGGTTAACACGGTAACTTGCCCGAAATTCACTCAGTGCCTGGAGCGACAGGTCTATAACGATAAAGGCGAGCCAGATAAGAAAGGCGGCTTTGACCACGGCAATGATGGCGGTGGTTATCCAATCGTGTACCTGTTCCCTGTCAACGCTACAGCGTTCGACATCACCCTCGATACGACATTCTGATATGGCCAATAATGATATTACTTACGTCCGCCCTGAGGTCAGGGCGGCGATGCCCGTGTGGAAAAAAATTCGTGACGTGTGCAAAGGGGCTGATGCTGTAAAGGCCGCCGGGAATGAATACCTCCCTTTTCTGGATCCGTCCGATAAGTCTGCACGCAATAAAAAGCGCAATGCTGATTACATTCAGCGCGCCGTTTTCTACGCGATAACGGGCAATACAAAGGTGGGTTTACTGGGGCTGGCATTCAGAAAAGACCCGACCATGACCGCGCCGGATAAACTGAATTATCTTCGTGATAACGCCGATGGTGCTGGTGCCAGCATTTATCAGCAGTCCCAGCAGGTTACAGAAAATATTCTGGAGGCCGCGCGCGAGGGGCTTTATACGGATTATGCAGCTGAGACCGACGAGGCGATCATCCTTCGTTATCAGGCAGAAAGTATCATTAACTGGCGCACCAAACGCATCAATGGACGTGATCAACTGGTGCTGGTGGTTTTACGCGAATGCATGGAAAAGGAAGATGGTTTTGCGTACGAGGATGAAATCCAGTATCGCGAACTTGCCCTGGAGGACGGCAAGTTTATCTGCAGGGTGTGGCGAAAGTCGGCCGATGCAGGGTCTTTTTCTGTCGATTCTGAGTATCACCCGAAGCCTAAAGGTGAGGATTTTTGGGATGAGATCCCCTTTACCTTTGTTGGCGCACAAAATAACGATCCCAGCATCGACGAGTCGCCTTTAGCCGCCCTCGTTGAAATTAACCTTGGTCATTATCGAAATTCGGCGGATTACGAAGACAGCGTATTTTTCTGCGGTCAGGTTCAGCCGGTGATTTCCGGGCTTGATACCGCCTGGCGTGACTGGCTGCAGGATAAGGGAATTCGTGTCGGTTCTCGTTCTCCATTCCTGCTGCCGAAGGAGGGGAGTTTTACCTATGCTCAGGCGCAACCAAACACCCTGGCTAAAGAGGCGATGGACAGTAAGCGTGATTATTCTGTTCAGCTTGGCGCCCGGCTTATCGAGCAGAACGGCGCGGTTAAAACCGCCACGCAATCCAGCGGCGAGCAAACCGCATCCACATCGGTGCTCGGCATTTGCGTTTCCAATGTCTCGGAGGCCTATACGCTGGCGCTCGGCTGGTGCGCCAGATATCTCGGCATAAAAGGCGAGGAATATCGTTACAGCATCAATCAGGAGTTTATCGCCAAAGTCGCAGAATCCGGCATGGTAACGGCAATCGTCAATGCCTGGCAGTACGGTGCGATTCGCGACACTGATATGGTCAGAGCTCTGCAGAGGCTTGACCTGATAGATCCTGCTGACGACCCTGAAACTGTCATTGACGCTATTCGTAACGGCGCGCCTAACCTGATTGGTGGCAATAATGGCAACGGCGAATGACAAACTGCATGATGAATCCATAGCCCACGCTATATGGGTTAGTCGCTACAGCACCGGCGTTGCCAACAGGATGATAAAAGTCCTGAATGACAGCGACGCCGAACTTACCGCAAGGTTGCTGGTGGCTATTGATACGCTGGACGCTGAGAGCTTTACCGTTTCTAGGCTGGAAGCGTTACTGGTAAGCGTCAGGGCGATAAACAAGGATGCGATTCAGTCGATGTATGCAGCTCTTACTGCCGAGTTGCAGGAACTGGCGAAGCACGAAGCCACTTTTCAGATGAGCCTCTTCCAGTTTGCCATTCCCGACGATGTTCTTGCTCTTCATCCGCTGGTGGGCATCTCCCCGGATGCGGTTTATGCCGCGGCGATGGGGCGTCCATTCCAGGGACGTTTGCTGAGTGAATGGGCCAGCAACCTCGAAGCTGATCGGATGGCGCGGATGTCCAATACGGTGCGGCAGGGATTCCTGCTGGGCGATACGCAGGAGCAAATCGCAAAAAAGGTCCGTGGCCATGCTAATCGTGGTTACCAGGATGGTGCGCTGCAGATGAGCCGGGCCAATGCAGCCAGCATTGCAAAAACGGCAGTAGGGCATCTTGCATCGGCAGCCAGACAAAGCTTTGCGTCGGCGAACGACGACATTCTGAAGGGTAAGCAGTGGTTATCTACTTTGGATAACCGGACATCAAAGGATTGTCGGATCCGCGACCGTCTCAAGTACACGCTGGATAATAAACCGATAGGGCACAAGGTGCCTTATCTGCAGGGACCTGGAAAAATCCACTTTTGCTGTCGGAGCACTGAAACTTACATCCTGAAATCGTCCGAGGAGTTGGGTATCAAAGTCGGCGAAATCAAGAATAGCTCGCGCGCCAGCATGGATGGACAGGTTCCGGCTGATACGAATTACCAGGACTGGTTCTCCCGGCAGTCGTTCACGCGACAAGCTGAGATTGTCGGAGAAACGCGCGCCAGGCTGATTCGTGATTGCGGCATGTCTCCCGATGAGTTCTACAACGACAGGGGCGAGTGGCTGACGCTTGACCAATTGCGCAACCTTGACGCGCAGGCGTTTAAGGATGCCAGAGTGTGATAGAGTAAATTCGTGGTGAATGCAGGATGCTGACCTGCGCGCCAAAGCGTCCCGTGAGAAACGGGCAAGCCGGAAACCAGACTCACTTCGGTGAGTCCCCGCCGTTCTGAAGTATCAGAATGCCGTGGCAGCACCGGCCACCACACCTAATTGTATTGTCAGTGGCTAGGGTCGCTCCCGAAAAGCGGAATCGTCACCGCCTACCACCAATAACCCGACAAGCAACGAGACGAGGTTGTTATGGATTCAAAAAAACAAAGAGACCTTATTGCAAGCCTGTATGAAGAGCTGGTAATCGCAAGAGGGCTCATTAAAGAGATTTGCACAGTGCGAAGCATTGCAGAGCCAAAGTCTTCTTTGCAGAGAATGGATAAAGCCATTAAAGATGCAAAAGAATACATGCTAGAAAATAGCTAAATGAAGAGGTCGCCTTAGCGCGGCTTTTTTATTATCTGAAATTTACAACAGGCTGCCTAAGGGCGGCCTTTTTTATTGGGCCAGGCCCACAGTTACTATCCCAAGGGGACAACATGCTTATTCGTAACATGCTCATTAAATATTATTCGGCAGCTGGCAGCGAAGGTGGTGAAGGTGGCGGTTCCGGCGGCGGAGCGCCTGAGATTACGCCGGAAATCCAGAAGTTGATCGATGAGCAAGTCAGCGCTCAGGTTTCTGGCCTGAAAAATAAAAATAGCGAGCTGCTTGGTAAGCTCAAAGAGTCCACCGAGTCGCTTAAACGTTTTGATGGTATCGACCCCGACGCGGTGAAAACCATTCTCCAGCGCTTTTCCGACGATGAGGAAGCGCAGCTGATTGCCGCCGGGAAAGTTGATGAGGTTCTGGATAAACGCACTGAGCGGCTACGTGCTGATGTTGATAAGCAAATCAAAGCCGCTAATGAACGCGCTGAAAAGGCGGAAGCGTTCTCCAACAAATTCCGTGATCGTGTCCTGGGTGATGCTATCCGCAGCGCAGCGCTTAAGGCAGGCGCGCTGCCAGAAGCATCCGACGATCTGATTCTTCGTGCTAAAGGCACATTCCAGCTCAACGACGAAGGCGAGGCCGTAGCAGTTGATGCAAATGGCGATGTTCTGTTCGGTAAAGACGGCAAAACTCCGCTCACCCCGGTTGAGTGGGCTGAATCTCTGAAAGAGACGGCCCCGCACCTGTTCCCGCGCGCCGAAGGCTCCGGGGCTGGTGGTCATAAACCCGGTGGCGGGGGCGGTAGTCTGAAACGTTCAGAAATGAGCTCAAGCGACAAAGCGGACTACATCCGCAAACATGGCCAGCAGGCCTATCTCAAATTGCCTAAGTAAGGACTAATCAATGCCTACGACCGTAAACAGTGACCTGATTATCTATGACGACCTCGCGCAGACTGCGTTTCTTGAGCGTCGCCAGGATAATCTGGAAGTCTTCAACGCCGCTTCAAACGGCGCAATCATTCTCGACAACGAACTGATCGAGGGTGATTTTCGCAAGCGCACCTTCTATAAAGTTGGTGGTTCTATCGAATCGCGCAACGTTAACTCCACCGACCCGGTAACGGGTAAAAAAATCGGTGCCGGTGAATCTGTCAGCGTTAAGGCGCCGTGGAAATACGGCCCGTATGAAACCACGGAGGAGGCGTTTAAACGTCGGGGTCGCGACGTTAGCGAATTCTCCGAGGTGATCGGCGTCGACGTCGCTGATGCAACGCTTGAAGGTTATATCAAGTATGCCCTACAGGGTCTTGTTGCAGCCATTGGCGCAAATGCTGACATGACGGTATCCGCGGATATTGCCACTGATGGTAAGAAAACGCTGACCCGTGGCCTGCGTAAATACGGCGATAAATTTAACCGTGTTGCGCTGTTCGTTATGCATTCCACGACCTATTTCGACATTGTTGATCAGGCTATCGACAACAAAATTTACGAAGAAGCTGGCGTGGTGGTTTATGGCGGACAGCCAGGCACGTTGGGTAAACCGGTGCTGGTAACTGACACCATGCCAGTTGATGCGATTCTGGGGCTGGTGGCCGGCGCGGTATCCGTAACGGAATCACAGGCTCCGGGCTTCCGTTCCTACGATATCAACGACCAGGAAAACCTTGCCATTGGCTATCGCGCAGAGGGCACGGTTAACGTTGAACTGCTGGGTTACAGCTGGGATGAGACGAAGGGCGCAAACCCTGACCTGACCAAAATCGGCACCGGCGCGAACTGGAAGAAACATTTCACCAGTAACAAATCCACTGCAGGCGTACTGATTAAGCTGGAAGCCCCTGCGGGGGAGTAACCCTGTCAGTGGATAAAACTTCCGCAACTGCTGACAGTACCGACGCGGTGACCGTTTCGCTCAAGTACACCAGAAATGGTGCAGGAGTCTCCGGGGCATCTGTGGCGTGGACGTCTACAGGCGGCACACTCAGTGCTTCGACGTCACAGACAGGGTCTGCTGGTGGCTCGACGGTGAAACTCACCTCTGCTACGGCCGGCTCCTTCACGGTGACGGCTACCGTTGACGGCGTGGTGAAAACAACTGAAGCGATCGCGTTCACTGCTCCAGCGGGTGGTTAACTGACGGGGCGAAAGCCCCGTTTCTTTTGGTGAGGATCCGATGACCGTTTATATAACAATCCAGGACGTTGACGAGTTGCTGGGGGATACCTGGGCTGCCGCCGACAAAAAGGCTAAAGCCGTGCTCCAGGCAAACACCTGGATGACGGCGCTTAACCTTCAGGATATCGACCCGGAGCATATTCCTGAAGAAGTTAAGCAAGCCGGAGCGTTTATCGCTTCCGTAGCCGCTGCAGGCAATCTGTATCAGCAAAAAACAGATTCCGGCGTGGTGACGAGCAAAAGCGTTGAGGCCGACGATGTGAAGGTTTCCCGCACTTTTGCCGAGCTTTCAACCACCAGCACTGAATTACTCGATCCTGATTTGCAGCTGGCGCTGGATATGCTCAAACCGTGGATGATTAACCCTTTCCAGACGTTCTTTGTGAGGGCGTGATATGTCCGATTTGAAGGTGGTCCCATTTCAAAAGCCCAGCCATCACAACCTCGATAACGACCAGGTTATTCGCCTGCTGAAACAGGCTCTGGAGAGAGCCGAAAACGGCGGCTGCCACAGTGTCGCAGTGATACTGCTTGATGATGAGGGTAACGCGATTGATTGCTGGCATAACGGTGGACGCCCCTATGTGATGGTTGGCGCTATGGAGTCGCTTAAAACCGACTTTATCCATGCTCATATTGAGCGGCGGTAAGGGGGTAACATGCAAAATCCATATGTGCATTATGCCGGCGACGGGCTCGGTCCCCGCGATGTGTTTGTGAATGGAAACCCGATCAGACATGTCGTTTACGCAAACCAGGCAAAGGGTGTTGTAGAGTTTGCTCCGCTCCCGCTGCGGGTTAAGCGCAATGGCGAAATTTATACCCGCAAATTCCACGGTACAGTGATCGTTAAACCTCAGCAGCGTATTGGTGGGTGCAATGGGCATTCGTGACGAGCTGCAAACCGAAGTCGCCGCGGCATTCGATACCGACCTGCAGGATGCCGTTAAGGATTTCACTGGGTCATATACCGTTCGGGGTGCCTGGGACCCGGTGACGGAAACCGGCACTGAAACGCAGGTGACTTACTCGGGGCGTGGAGTGCTGGCGCGCTATAAGCTGCGCCGTATCGATGGCGTTAACATTCTGCATGGTGATGTGAAGCTAACCGCCCTGGTTAACGAGGTGACTGATAAGCCGGCCGTCGGGCATATCATCACCGCACCGGATCCGGTTACGAGTGAGCTTCAGCGCTACGAGGTCATCACCGCTTCTGCCGACTCTGCTGGCGCTGCGTACTCCATTCAACTGCGGAGAGCGTGATATGGCTAAGGGCTGGAATATCGACCCGGCGGCATTCGCCGGGCTGGTGGAAGACGATGTGAGGTTACGGCAGAGAACCATCGCCATTCAGATGCTGAATGAAATCGTTCAGCGATCGCCTGTAGGAAACCCGGAGCTGTGGGCCATCAACGCGACCGCGGTTCAGTACAACAAAGCTGTTGGGGAATGGAACGAATCTCTTTATGCCGATCCTGCCAACCTGACAAAGACAGGCCGTCTCAGAAAGAAAGTCCGTGTTAATGACAGCATGGATATCAGGCGGCCGGCTGAGTATCGCGCAGGAACCTTCAGGGCATCGCATTTCGTCAGCATCGGCGAACCTGATCATTCCGTCCCGACCGAACCGGATCCGCGCGGGACAATGACGTTTCTTAATGGCAAAAATATCATTGACCAGGCGCCAGCCTACTCGGTGATTTACATCCAGTCGAACCTGCCTTACTCCGTGCCTCTGGAGAATGGCCACTCAACACAGGCGCCGACAGGCGTCTATGCCCTCTCGTTTAATGGTGTAATTCAGGCCTACAAATGACCCTTACAGAAATCAGAAACGCTGTCATTTCCCGAATGGCGGCACAGACCGCTATTGCCTCTGATGCGGTGGATTATCCCAATGGTCCTGTATTTGACCCCAGCAACCGCGATATCTGGGCCCGCCTCACCAACATTGCAGGACAGGCTGGCGCAACCGAGATCGGGGATGGGCCAGTCGTCCACAGGACGGGCTTACTCATCATTCAGCTGTTTGTTCCGGTCGGATCCGGGACGTTGCTTATCTCCCGAACGGCCGACCAGCTAACGGAGCTATTCGAGTTTAAGGACGACGGAAAGCTGAGTTATTTCGCTGTTTCTGCTGTGCCGGCGGGTGAGACCGATGGCTGGTTACAGCTCAATCTTCAAATTCCTTATCGCGCTCTGTAGCGCACAAAAAACAGGAGGCTCCTGTGAGCTCAGGTGCAAAAGTAGTAGCCGCGTTTATTCGCGAGACAACACCAGGAATCACGCCTACAGCAGGGGCGTGGAACCTGCTGCGTCGTTCTTCATTTGGTCTGAAACCAACGCAGAACACAAATGATAATGACGAAATCGCTGGTGACCGCATGGCGCAGGGTGTTTCACGCGGCACAGTGGATGTCGGCGGCGATGTCGGCACGCGGTTTCGCTGGAACCAGCATGATGATTTTCTTGCCAGCTGCTTCGGTTCCGAATGGCTAAATAACGTGCTGACGATGGGTAATGGTCGCATTACGTTCTCCGTGGCGACTTTTGCCAGTGATGTGGGGATCGCCCAGATTGCCCGCGGTTGCCAGGTTGGCACCTTCCAGATGGAAATCCCGGCCGATGGTGATATCACTGCAACCATTACGTTTGCAGGGCTGGACTGGGAGACGAAGGGGGACGATACCAGCTATTTCACCGCGCCGGTGGATTTAGCGGGGGCGCTGCGTTACTCCTTTAAAGAGGTCACGAACATCCGGCTAAATGGTGTTGATGGCGGGACAGGTTTCTGCGTCGACACCTTCAACATCCAGTTCAACAACAATATGCAGACTCAGCGCTGCATTGGTACCGGTTCGGCGTTCGCCGGCGCAAACATTCCGACAACCTTTACCCCGTCAGGTCAAATCACGCTGTCATGGTCAAAGGCAGCCTGGGAGGTTTACAAAAAAACGTTCACCGGCGAAACGGTGCCGTTTAGCTTCACCCTGGAGAATGCTGAAGGCGCCTATACCTTCGATTTCCCGGAAGTGCAGATCTCTGGCGACTGGCCGGATGCGGGGAGCACTGACATTGTTCAGGTTCAGCTGGATATCACCGCGGCCAATACTCCGCCAACTATCACCCGCGTTCCCAAAGTGCCGGCGACGGCAATCAGTGTTGCGCCAGCCACTTCAACTGGGGCCGTGGGATCTACTGTGACGTTAACCGCCACGCTTACGCCAGCTGATTCAACTGATACCGTCCAGTGGACGTCATCGGATCCGACTATCGCCAGCGTGGTTTCTACCGGGCAGAAAACAGCGAAAGTCACACGTAACGCAGCCGGTACTGCAACCATCACCGGTAAGGCCCGCACCTTTACCGCAACGTCTGAAATCACCGTTACCGCGCCTTAATTTACCTGGCCCGTTCTGCAGTCATCGCGGATCGGGCTTTTTTGGGAGTCTTTATGCTGATTATTTCTTCTCAAATTGATTTGAACGGAGAACGCTGGTTTTTCCCTTACAAAAAGCCAGCAGGAAGTAAAAAGAAATTCACGCCGGAAGACGAGGCGCTATTTAAACTCCGTCTGCTGGTGGCCAGTAGCGAGAATCCACAATACCGCTCACGCAATGCGCTGGTGCGGCGCCATATCGACAAAATGGACGCGAGCTACCAGGTCGGTACGGATGCTTTCGATCTCGCCAGTGTGGGCGAGATTGACTCGGTTGATGATCTTCTCATCGACAATTGCGCGCGCTTTCTTCTGAAAGACTGGGAAGGCGTGGGGGAGTTGGTGGATGGTACGGAGACAGCGGTAGCGTATACACCGGAGCGTGGTGTTGCGTTACTGAAGCAAAACCCCTCTCTGTACTGGCTTATTCTGGCTGAGGCGGCGAATATTGCTCAGGGTAAGGAGCAGCAGACTCAGGAAACCGTAAAAAAGCCATAGAGGCCCAAAAATGGCTAAAGGAATTCGCCGGCGAGCAGGGCGAGAAAGCAAAGTGGCGCAGGGAGAAACTAAATCTCCCGCCCATTCCAGAGCCTGAAATCGATGCAGTCACTGGCGAGATCCTCAACGCTTACGCCATGATATCGCGCGGCAGGAAGTATGCCGGCATGGCCGGAGTGCCGCTCCCTCTATCCCTGAACGATATCGAGCTTTACCTGGCATCGCGCACCATCCTGATCGACCGCATTGAATTTGATGCAGCGATACTGGCCCTTGATGATGCCTGGAGGGATGAGTGGGCAGAGGCACAGAAACGTGCAGCAGATAAGAAAGGAAGCAACTGACCTACCATTAATGGTGGTCCATGCTCCTGAAAGTCGATGATAGGATGTTTCCGATTGCAATCAAAGGAAACATATAATGAAAAAAGTCATCGCTTTGGCGCTTGGAGCGCTGTTACTTTCTGGTTGTACAGTACGTGTTGCAGATTTGACTGTGGCGAGTACTAAAAATTACAACCTCAATGGGGGTAAGTTCTATAAAGGGAAACGTGTAACAGCAGAAGATAGCTATCCGGTTATCATCTTCCCTCTTGGCATCCCGAACGTTAAAACAGCCGCTGATCGAGCGATTGAAAAAGATCGCTGTGCAGTTGGTCTGTCTGACGTAGTTGTCACTCAACTTAACCACTCCTTCCTGTTCGGTAAGATTGGTCTGCGTGTTGAGGGTAATCTTGTGATTGACCGCAGCCTGCCGGGTTGTGAGAACGCAAGCTGAATGATAAAGCCACCATCGGGTGGCTTTTTAATTTATGGGGTAGACAAGTGAAGATTATTGGATACTTAGCGATTGTAATAGGGGTGATCTTTGCTGTATCGGCGCTATTTATGGATGTGACAGTAGCGACAAGCGGTGGCTATAGGGTTAACAATCTTGGATTAATGTCATCGCGCCAAAATTATATGATATTTGGAGGTTTCGTAGCCATCGCAGGTATCATTATTGCTCTGGTGGGAGATAAGCTAAAAGCGTCCGGAACTTCAGTCAAATGCCCTTACTGCGCAGAATTAATAAATTCCGAAGCGGTGAAGTGCAAGCATTGCGGGAGTGATGTAACTCCTTCGAAGATAATAGCTAACACTGACAATACTGGAGCTAGTGATAGGCTGGCTGATGTCAATGTAAAGTTAATCGCTGGAATTGCAATTACTGTCTTTGCGGTGATTATCGTAGCAATAATGTTTTACCGCCAATGAAGTAAAGACCCGACAGTTTCAAAAAGTTCCAACCTCGCTTTGGCGGGGTTTTTTATTGCCCGGAGAAAAGCACGTGACAGAACAAACCTCCCGCCTGGCCATTATTATTGACAGCTCTGGGGCAGAAAAGCAGGCTGACAATCTCGCAACTGCACTTGTAAAAATGACGCAGGCAGGTGAACGTGCTGCCACCAGTGCAGGGAAAGTGACAAAGGCCACTGATGAAGAAAAACAGTCCCTTTCTGAACTTTTAGATCGTATCGACCCGGTAAACGCCGCGCTGAACAAACTGGATAAACAGCAGCAGGATCTTGCGAAATTCAAATCCAAGGGGATGGTAGATACCGATACATTCGATCTTTATTCAAAGAAAATCGAGGAAACACGAAACAGGCTAACAGGATTTCGCGACGACCTTGGTAAAACCGGCCAATCCGCCGCCCAGACTGCCTATGCCATGCGCATGATCCCGGCTCAGATGACAGATATTGTTGTCGGCTTATCCACCGGTCAGTCTCCGTTTATGGTGCTGATGCAGCAGGGCGGGCAGTTGAAAGATATGTTCGGGGGTATTATTCCTGCAATTAAAGGCGTATCCACCTACGTCATGGGGTTGGTAAATCCATTTACAGTAGCTGCGGGGGCAGTTGGTCTTCTCACTTATGCTGTTTATCAAAATCGGCTGGACATTGAAGCGGCAACACAAATTGCTACAGAGTCGCTTGGCACTAACGGTGATGCTGCCGAGCGTCTTGCACTTAATATGGTTGCGATATCCGATAAGACGGGGCTGGCGATCGAAGATGTCGGCAATATGTTTATCACTACGAATGACGGTGCCAGCGAGGCAGTAAATAAATTAATTGATGTGGGGTTTAGTTACGATGAAGCACGACAAAAAGTATCACAATATAAAGATTCGGCTAATTTTACGGCTCTGAATGCAGATATTGATATGCATCGTCGAGAGATCCTGAAAATAGGCGACTCATGGACGGCTGCGGCTATAAAGGTCAAAAATTATTACACAGCAGCCGACAAAGGTAAGCAGAATGTTGCCCTTGGTGGTGCAATAGACCCCACAATGAGATTTATCGGCCAGGCTATCGACCTGCAATCAACGATGAATGTTTTGACCATTCAGGGTAATAAAGCTGTTGAAGAGTCTGTTGACTGGATTAATAAGGAGTATCTGGCGGCAGACAGAGTTGCCGGTGCAGAAGCTCGGTTAAAGGAGGCAAGAGAGCAGTCCAGAAAAATTGCTTTCTCAGGAAATAAAGAAGCCATCGAACAGGCAAATGCGCTAATTGCTGTACGAGAAAAGGAACTTGAGCAGGCTAAAAAGGCTGGACAGCCTAAGACCCACAAAGGAAAAGCCTATACAGAGGACGCGGCAACCCGGCTGCTTGATCAAATAAACCAGCAGACAGCTGCCTTGCAGTCACAACTGGATGCCAGTGACAAGCTTAACAGCGCAACCCAGGCACGTGTTAAGTTCGAACAGCAAATTACTAACCTCAAGTCTAAAACGCAGCTCACCGCTGACCAGAAATCGATCCTTTCCCGTTCAGATGAAATCCTCCAGGCGTATAAGCAGCAGGAGGCACTGCAAAACTCCGTAAAAACCCTGGATGATTACCGGAAAATGCAGGAACAGGTAAAGACGAAGGATGAGCGGACCAACGATCTGCTTAAAACCCGTCTTGAACTGCTGGAGAAAGCCAAAGCAACCGGGCAACTAAAACCCGGTGAATATGAAAAAACACGGGCAGATATTTATCAAAACACCGATATGCAACTGCCCGCGACGGTTCGTAATGTTGTAGGAAACCTGACACCCACAGGAGGGCGACTCTCTGGAACTTTTGAGGGGATGCAGGGGCAAATCAACGAATATGACCAGGCTCAGCAAGAGCTCCAGCGCTGGCTGGCAGCTCAGGAGGAAGCTTATGCGAAGGCCGGTGAAATAACTGCCGAGGGTGAGGCCAGAATGACCTCTATTCGTCAACGTGCGGCGGATGCAAATCAGGTCATAGAGGCTCAGAAAAACACCATCATATCTGCGGCAACGCAGTCCTTGTTTGACAGTACCGCCGACATCATGCGAACGGGGTTTGGTGAGCAATCGGCAATCTACAAGGTCGCTTTTGCTGCGAGCAAGGCATTCGCTATCGCGGACTCGATGGTGAAAATCCAGCAGGCTATAGCAAGCGGTGCAGTAAGCGCGCCTTATCCGGCCAACATCATCGCTATGGCCTCAATCGCTGCGCAGACCGCCAGTATCGTCTCAAATATTCAGGCTGTTTCAGGCGTTGGCTTCGCCTCCGGCGGTTACACCGGCCCCGGTGGTAAGTATCAGCCAGCGGGTATTGTTCACAAAGGAGAGTACGTCTTCGACCAGGCATCAACGAACCGGATCGGCGTGTCTCAGCTTGAGGCACTTCGAAATGGCCAACCGCTTGATGCAACTCTGGGGCGCACAGGGTTTGGTACTGGTGTTCAGAACGTTAACAGCGATAACCGTAGGCAAACAACTGTACACGCGCCGATTAATCAGGAGTTTCATCTCCAGGGTATTACTCCGGAGCAGTTGAGCGCTACACTCAATCAGAATAATCGACAGCTTTCCAGGCAGTTAAAAGGTGAACTCACAAAGGAGGTTACCATGCCACAAGGGGCTTTTGGCAACGCTCTAAAAGGAAACTATACACGACACGGTCCTAGGTAAGCTAAACTGCATTAGCTGAGACTTGATTAGGTAGGTAAGTCTAACAATCTGAGTAGGTGCAAGAAAACACAAGGATCTTATTAATGGAAGCGTTGTTAACATTTACATTTAAAGACTTCATAGCTTTTATGATTCCTCTTTTTATTGGTGGACTTATCTTCAATAGGAGACGTAAACGTAAGGAGGTCCGAGTGAAGTTTTCATTTCTTTGGCTTGTTTTGATAGTCGGTGGAATTCTTGAAATATGCGATGATATCTACACAATATATTCCTATAGGCATAATCACTTATATAATAATGATACGCTTACAACCGTGTTTAACTATGATTTTGCAAAAATTGTTTTTTGTGGGGTTTTGATTTTTGTTTCTATTGCGCTTCTTCTTCAGGAGTTGCTTTTAAATAAGCAGTCACATTGACGAATATTGCCTGTCGGCACATTGCCCTTTTTATTTTGATATGGGGCTGTGCCGAAACAATGTAAGCTCAAATTAAAGTCAATAAAATTAGTGTATTGATAATGCTGTGTTTTTGATTTCTTTTAGCTCTTGAGATGAGTTGATGAATATATCGCCTTGTGTGTTTGTGTCGGTTTAAAAAGATTTTTATCTTCGTTAATCTGAACCAAAAAATCAGAGTTTTCTTCGATTCCATCGTGCTTTATTCTGAAATGAATACCCTCCTGAGGTTAATGGTGAAATTTTATTCGAGATACTTTACCGGGAGACTGCATGACTGATATCTACTACCCACATGACAGCCTCCCTATGCCATTACAGGAAGGATACGGATTTCAGCCTGTAAGCCCGTTAAAACGAACCCAGTTAACCACCGGTCGCGCGAGGCAAAGGCGAGCTTTTACGTCCACGCCGACACAGGCCAGCATCACCTGGTTTATGGAAACCGATGCGCAGGGCCTGGCGTTTGAGTCCTGGTTCCGTGATGCGTTATCTGACGGGGCTGCATGGTTCATGATGAAGTTGCAGACGCCGTCAGGCATTAAGTTTTACAAATGCCGCTTCACAGATATTTATCAGGGACCGGTGCTAGTGGCCCCGATTTACTGGAAGTACACGGCGACGCTTGAATTATGGGAACGCCCCCTTGCTCCTGCTCCATGGGGTAATTACCCGGAATGGATCGTCGGCAGCTCACTGCTGGATATTGCGCTGAATAAGGAGTGGCCGAAGCATGACGCAGATTAAACGCCTCTACGCCAGCAGCGGCCCGGAGGTGATCATTGAAACGCTGCAGATCACCATTGGTTCTGACGTCCATTATCTGTGCCAGGGTTACGAGAGCATCACGGCAACGACGGAGAACGGCGATACCGTAACGTTTACCGCCTGTTCGATAGACATTGCGCTGCCGGCGCGCAATGCGGACGGCACGCAGGACCTCAAATTTGCCTTGTGCAATATCGATGGTGTTGTGTCCACGGCGATCCGCAATGCGCTGGCTAACCGTCTGTCTGCATTTCTGACGTACCGGCGTTATATCTCCACGGATTTAGCGGCCCCTGCGGAAGTGCCGTATACGCTGAAAATCAAGTCGGGCTCCTGGACGGCGACAGAGGTGCAGATCACTGCGGGCTACATGAATATCCTCGATACCGCCTGGCCGCGATACCGCTACACGCTCCCTGCATTCCCCGGACTGCGTTATATCAGCTAAGGAATCCCAATGTTTAACCCTGATAAATACCGCTCAGTCACCTGGCTGAAGGGCGGGCGCGTATACCCGCAACTCGACTGTTTCGGCATTGTGAACGAGATACGCCGCGACCTGAATTTACCCGTCTGGCCCGATTTTGCAGGGGTCACCAAAGACGACGGCGGCCTCGACCGGGAAGCGCGCAGGATGATGCTTACCCTTGAGCGCTGCGAACCCTGCGAAGGGGCCGGGGTGGCCTGTTATTCCGGGTCGACTGTCACCCACGTAGGGATCGTGGTCAGTATCGATGGTCTGTTGCATGTGGCGGAATGCAACCCGGGTACGAACGTCACCTTTCTGCCGTTGCCGCGGTTTAAGCGCCGATTTGTCAAAGTGGAGTTCTGGCAATGACCATTCGTTTTTACCCGTCCCGGCTTCCCGGTGAACCACTCGAAACGCATGAGCATGGTGTAACCAGTATTCGCAAGTGGCTGGTGGCAAATGTCGAAAACTATACCGATCGGGATGTCCCACCGCTGACCGTTGAGGTTGGGGGGCAGTCAATTCCGCCAGGCGACTGGGCTACCTGCGTGATCCGCCCTGATAGTGATGTCCGGCTTTATCCGGTCCCCTTCGGGCTGGAGGCCGCGACCATTGCGTGGATAGGTGTCGGTATCTCCGTTGCCGCTGCAGCCTATTCGCTGTTTATGATGAGCACCATTGATACGGGCGGCTATACCTCATCCACAGGGCGGAGTCTCGACCTGAACCCGGCAAAGGCGAATACCGCAAAACTCGGTGATGCCATTCGTGAGGTATTTGGCCGGGTGCGTATCTACCCTGATTATGTTGTGCAGCCGGTTACCCGGTTTGATGCCGCCGATCCTACGAAAATGCGCGTCCAGATGCTGCTGTGTCTCGGTGTCGGTGATCTGATTTATACCAATGGCGATATCAGGGTTGGCAGTACGCCAGCTTCAACGCTACCGGGATTTAGCAGCACCCATTACCCGCCAGGCGCGGACGTTTCCGGTGATGAGCGCAGCGAAAACTGGGTCAACTCCACCGAAGTGGGCGGGACGTCATCCGGCACCGGGCTGGATATGGCCCAGACGTCGCCGGACGCAGACGACATTATCGCAGCCAGCATGACCGTCTCCGGATCGAGCGTGACGTTTACGGGGCTGGATACGGATGATGATGACGATAATGACGAGAACGATAACGCACTGCCGCCCAGCTGGGTCGCTGGCGCCGTGGTCGAACTTAAAGCCCCGGCGAACTACCAGATCACCACGGCGGCCGGATACAGCGTTATCGCAAGCCCGCTGCTGACGGAGATCGCGCCGGTAGTAGGTATGCCGGTGACGCTGGGGTTTAACTCTGTCGATTACGATCTGTTTATCGCGTCATATACCCCCGGTCAGGCTGCAGTACCCGGCACCGGGGGGAGTGCGGCAAAAGTCCAGGCCAGTGCGGCCCCGACCACCTACGATTTTTCGACCAGCTCCAGCACGTTCACGATCACCTGGCAGGGGGTTACCTATCCGGTGTCGCTGGTGGCTAACTACGTCTCGATGTCGGGACTGCTGGCGGCCATCACCGAGGGACTCACCGGCTCCGGCCTGGTTGCGCAGGACAACGGCGGCACCGTACTGATAACCGAGTCGGCCAGTCCGTTCGCGGGTGGGGCGATCACGTCCTCTTCGCTGCCTGCAGCTGTTTTCGGTGATGCCCCGGTTTACACCTCCGGCACGGCATCAACCGGCGGCAGCCCGGCGGTAACGGCGAATGTGACACTCGCCTATAACTCTGCCACGGGAACGGCCTTTTCCGGCATGCCGGAGGGGGTGCAACGGCTTTCACTTGCTCACCGCGGGAATGAGTACCGCATTGTCTCTGCCGACGGCACGACGGCGACGGTGGCGCGCCTGGTTTCCGGTGCCGTTGATGAGTCATGGCCGGGATTCTCCGCCCGGACGATGATCGACTATGAGGCCACTGGTCTTAACGACACGCTGAGCTGGCTGGGGCCGTTCCTGGTTTGCCCTGAGAATGAGACCGTCGATATGTTCGAGGTGAATTTCTCCTTCCCGAACGGCATCTGTGGCTTTGACAGCAAGGGGAAAAAGCGGCTTCGGCATGTTGAGTGGGAGATTCAGTATCGCGTCTACGGTTCCGGATCGGGGTGGGTGAGTCACCAGGGAGAGTATGCGCTTAAAAACGTCAACGGGCTGGGATTCACTGAGCGGATCACCCTCAGCTCTCCGGGACTGGTAGAGGTTCGCTGCCGTCGCCGCAATGAGCAGGGCTCAAACAACGCGCGAGACAGTATGTACTGGCAGGCACTGCGCGGGCGACTGCTGACGCGCCCTTCATCCTATCCCGGCGTGTCGCTGATGGCGGTGACCGTTGAGACGGGCGGGAAGCTGGCGGCGCAGTCGGACCGCCGCGTAAATGTTGTGGCCACGCGGGCCTACGACTCAGGAACGGCCAGAACCATTTCGGGAGCGCTGCTGCATGTCGCGAACTCTCTTGGGCTGGAAATGGATGTCGACACCATCAACGCGCTGGAGTCCGCGTACTGGACGCCACGGGGAGAGTATTTCGATTTCGCTACCGGCGACAGTATCTCTGCGCTGGAAATGCTGCAGAAGATAGCCAATGCCGGGAAGTCACGTTTTCTGCTGAGTGATGGCCTGGCGACGGTCAACCGTGAGGGGATTAAGCCCTGGACTGGCGTGATCACTCCGCATGAGATGTTGGAGGAGCTGCAGAGCGGATTTACCGTACCGTCCGACGATGATTTTGACGGTGTCGACGTGACGTACATCAACGGCGTCACCTGGGCAGAGGAGACCGTTAAATGCCGGACGCCTGATAATCCCACGCCGGTGAAAATCGAGAACTACAAACTCGATGGGGTACTGAATCAGGATCACGCCTATCAGATCGGCATGCGTCGCCTGATGAAATACCTGCAGCAGCGGGTGACGTTCCAGACCACTACCGAGCTGGACGCGCTGTGCTACAACACGGGAGATCGCATTGTGCTCACGGATGATATTCCGGGTAACAACACGATTTCCTGTCTGGTGGAGGCGATGACAACGGCTGGTGGCGTGACAACGTTTACCGTTACGGAGCCGCTGGACTGGTCTTTCGAAAATCCCCGCGCGCTGATCCGCTATCAGGATGGCTCTGCATCCGGGCTGATGGTGGCGAGCAGGGTGGGCGATTTTCAGCTGTCAGTCCCGCACCTGAGCGAGTTTGATGACCCGATGAAGGTTGACCTGTCGTCGGCAACCATCGAGCCGATCCGCCTGGTGTTCTGCGGATCAACGCGCCACGTCTACGACGCCATTGTAGAGGAGATCGCTCCGCAGTCAGACGGAACCTGTCAGGTCACCGCTAAAGAATACCTCGAATCGTTCTACCAGTTCGACGACGCCACATACCCCGGCGACGCTGCTTAATACCAAAAAAATCCCTTTCAACTTTTCTTTCGCTCAAACCCTCGTTTGGGCGAACGCCTTTTTTGGAGCAAAAAAACATGGCCTTTAACCCGGAGCTGGGGAGCACGTCTCCCGCTGTGCTGCTCAATAACGCTGAGCGCCTGGATAAGCTGGTCAATGGGTCTGCGCTGACTGAGCCGGATCGCGCTGGCGTTGAGCTGGATACCTGGCGCGGAATGATGGCGAAGAATGAAGCCCTTACAGAGGAGACACGACAGAATCTGATTCCTCTAAGCCGTCAGTACATGACCCTGGCTGATGCTCAGGCTGATATCGCGAACATACCAGAGGGCAGCACAACTTATGTACGTAGTGCAGGCGGTAATTCGCTGGCAGACGAGTACATCAACAACGGTGGAACGCTGGAGGCCACAGGGCGCAAAATGCCGTCATATGAGTTGATTGAACCGCTGATCAACCTCATCGAATCTGTTTTGTATGCCGACAATGAC
>NZ_JBNRLJ010000017.1:0-26319 GCF_050378655.1 Klebsiella sp. 7-CIP_Kleb. | reverse complement strand
GCGCTCTGTCGCGAGGTGGCGTATATTACGCTTTCCTCTTTCAGAGTCAACCCGTTTTTCAGGATTTTTCTCTTCAACCGAACCGGCTGTTTGTGTGAAGTGATTCACATCTGCCGTGTCAGTGGGTGCGCATTATAGGGATCCCATTTTTTTGCACAAGCCTTTTTTCGATCTTTTTTTCTGAATGGTGATTTTTCACCCTTTTCGCCGTGTAATTGCACGATTTGCTCAATTTTCACCGTTTTCAGGGGTTGCAGAGCGAGATAAAAGCCACCAAAGTCTTCTTACGCTCCCCTATTTTTGAGGTCAACATGTCTGCTCAACTGCGCCCCTATAAAGCATTTTTCCCGCAAATCGGTCTTCGCGTCATGATTGACGCATCCAGCGTCGTTATCGGTGATGTCAGAATTGCCGATGACGTCAGCGTCTGGCCTCTGGTAGCCATTCGCGGCGACGTCAACTATGTATCGATAGGTCAACGCAGCAATATTCAGGACGGCAGCGTTCTACACGTGACCCATAAATCCTCTTACAAGCCTGAGGGAAATCCACTGATCATTGGAGAGGATGTGACGGTTGGCCACAAAGTGATGCTGCACGGCTGCACTATCGGCAACCGCGTACTGGTTGGTATGGGTTCGATCTTATTAGATGGTGTCGTCGTTGGCGATGACGTCATGATTGGCGCGGGAAGTCTCGTACCGCAGAACAAACAGCTGGAAAGCGGCTTCCTTTACTTTGGCAATCCGGTCAAACAGATCCGCCCCCTGACAGAGGCGGAGCGGGAAGGCCTTAAGTATTCAGCAAATAACTATGTGAAATGGAAAGATGAATATCTGGATCAGGAGAGCCAGACCCAACCCTGAGCATCCTCCTGATTATCGCGGATCAATGCCTCTGCCTCTTCCTCAAGATCCCAACGATGTTCCTGGAATGCGGCCAGCCACTGCGCTGGCCCCTCTGCGCCAAAACGCTGCTGCAGGATCTGCCCTGAAATTGCGCAGGTTAATTGCATCCCATTAACCAGCGCGGGAAACACCACGCCCTGCCGTTCGGCATCCCATGATTCCCGATCGGGAAACTGAATCGCCTGATTCATGCATTCAGTTCCTGTTGCAGCCTTTCTATAACCGGGGTGATAGCCGGCAGGACGCCGTGCCATAGCAGAACGGCATGGGCGGCTTGCGCCACCAGCATTCCCAGCCCGTCAGCACAGTGGGTTGCGCCATGCTGCTGGCACCAGTGAAGAAACGGTGTCGGCCCTTTCTGGTAAAACATGTCATAGCAATACATGTCAGCGTTGACAACAGAGGCCGGGATAGCCGGTACATCACCGTCTATTCCACTGGACGTCGCATTGATGATCAGATCGAATGTTTCCCCGGATAAGGTATCCATCTCCCTTGCGCTGACGCTGCCGGTATGGGCGAAGAGCGTGGCTAACTCATGGGCACGAGCGTAGGTGCGATTGACGATCGTGACGGCACATCCCAGCGACAGCAGCGGCAGCAGCACCCCACGCGATGCGCCACCGGCACCGATAAGCAGGATCCGCTGGCGTGGCTTAATGAATCCCAGACGCTCCAGATCGCTCAGCAGACCAATACCGTCCGTGTTGTCGCCCAGCAAACGCCCGTCTTCGAGACGTTTCAGGGTATTCACCGCTCCCGCCAGCGCAGCGCGTTCTGTCAGTTCATCCGCGCGCGCAAAGGCTTCTTCTTTAAAAGGAACGGTAACATTGGCGCCCTTTCCTCCCTGCGCAAAAAACTGATTGAGAGAAGAGACAAAATCGTCCAGCGGCGCCAGCACACGTCCATAAGGATGGGTAATCCCTAACTGGCGGGCAAACAGCTGGTGAATAGAAGGCGACTTGCTGTGCGCGATCGGATTACCAAAAACAGCATAGGTTTCCATGGTTCACCCCTGGCGGAATAGTTCACCCGTCAGGGCATCACGTATTTCAGATGGATTTTGCCGTCCGCCCGTAGCGCCATCCACGACCGGGAAGCTGTCACCAAACTGAGCACGGACTTCTGCGGTGGTGCGGCAAGGCGGTTGCCCGGTGAGATTGGCGCTCGTCGAGACCAGCGGTTTTCCGTAGGCTTCGCACAATTCAATCACCAGCGGATGGTTGGTCACGCGTACAGCCAGCGAATCAAAACGACCAGTCAGCCAGCGTGGTGTTTCAGGACGCGCCGGGAATACAAACGTCACCGGTCCTGGCCAGCAGGAAAAGATCGCTGCCCGCTGCGAATCACTTAACCGTGAATCATCAATATAGGGCTTGAGTTGCTCAAAGCTAGCGGCGATAAGGATCAATCCCTTCTCAACAGGACGTTGCTTCAGCTCCAGCAGACGCATAACGGCCGTTTCGCTGTCAGGGTCGCAGCCGACGCCAAAAACGGCTTCCGTGGGATAGGCGATGACATATTCATTATTCAGGACCGCCACGGCATGGGCGACGGCTTCTGAGGGCAGGTTATTGTTCACTGATTTATTCCGCCGGGATCGGCTTTCCACATTGTTTACTGGCACAGAAGCGTCTGAGCCCCTGCGCCGTCTTCTTTTCTATTAACAGCGGGTAATGGCATTCAGGGCATTCGCCCGCCACCGGTTTAAAATTGATAACGAACTGGCAATCAGGATAGCGATCGCAGGAGTGAAAGGTTTTACCGAAACGGGAACGACGCTGGACCAGATGGCCTTGTCCGCACTGTGGGCAAGCAATAGCCGTCTCATCTGGTTTATCAATTACCTCAGTATGTTCGCATTCCGGATAGTGGCTACAGCCAATGAACATCCCAAAACGCCCCTGGCGTAGCACCATAACCGCGCCGCACGATGGGCATGCTTGCCCCTCCAGCACCTTAACGACATGCCCGTCAGCCTGACTTTTCAGGGGACGGATATAGTCACAGTCCGGATAATGCGAACAGCCGAGAAACGGGCCATGTCTCCCGGAACGGATCACCAGTTCAGCCCCGCACTGTGGGCAGGGCTCATTTTTACGCACCGAAAACAGTGCTGATTTGGTCATAACAACTCGATGTTGCTGCAAAAAGATTAATGCAGCATACCTTCATTTACTTCGAAGAGTAATTCTTCCATTTGCTGATAGGCGTTTTCACAGCCCGGAATATTGAACAGTACCATCAGGATGACCCATTTCAGGTCCTCCAGCTCAAATTCTGCCGTATCCAGCGCCAGTACGCGCTCTATCACCATTTCTCGCGTTTCGAGGTTCAACACCTGAATCTGCTCGAGGAAGAGTAAAAACCCCCGGCAACTGGCGTCCAGACGCTGGCACTCCTCTTCGGTATATACCCGAAGCGACAGCGGGTCGGAAGCGAGCTGCATGGGTTCAACGAGACCTTCCTGATAATCAGCCAGTTTCTCGAGCCACATTAACGCGTTATAGATATCTTCCCGCTCAAAACCTGCGTCGGTAAGATCCCGCGTCAGTTTGTCCTGATCCACACGCATTTCTGCTTCGCTATGGATGTAAGTTTCAAACAAATACATGAGTACGTCGAACATGGCTTGCCCTCCTTAATCGGACATAGCCGCCGGGTACAGCTGCGATCCAGCCTGCTAACTCCAGTTCAAGTAGCTGAGCTACGGTTACTGGCACAGATTGGCCGGCACGTTCAGCGACAACGTCAACAGGTGTTACCTCATCTCCTACGTTAGCCAGGAGCTCCGGAAATGGCAATGCTACAGACGGCTGATCGGCGCAATTATTTATCGAATCAGACGTATCAGTTAGCCAGGCCAGCTCGTTGTGCCAGTATTCCACAATATCCTCTGGCGAGGTCACCGGCACCGCGCCTTGCTTAATTAACCAGTGTGGGCCTTCCGATCCCGGATTGCCTATCGGCCCAGGCAGGGCAAACACATCCCTTCCCTGTTCCAGAGCACAGCGGACGGTAACCAGCGAACCGCTTCTCAATGCCGCCTCAACCACCAGCACGCCCAGGCTCAGGCCGCTGATAATCCGGTTGCGCCTGGGGAAATGCGCGGGAAGCGGCGGCGTTATAAGTGGAAATTCAGACACCAGCGCACCGCCATTATCGACGATCTGCTGGGCGAGGCTCGCATGGCGCCGCGGATAAACCCGGCCCAGTCCGTTGCCCAGTACCGCGATGGTTTTGCCCTCGGCCGCGAGCGCGCCGCGATGCGCGACGCCATCAATGCCTAACGCCAACCCACTGGTGATAGTCATCCCTTTACGCGCCAACGTTTCGCTGAACAGCTTCCCCCAGCGAGCGCCATACCAGGAATGCAAGCGACTGCCAATAACGGCAAGCTGCGCGCTGTGAAGCAGAGCGGGATCGCCGCTGACCAGCAACGCGCCGGGGTAATCAGCGATAGCCTTTAACCGCAATGGATAGCGCGGATCGTCACCCCGTAACAGATGATGATCCGGTTGTTCCAGCCAGCGCCGCGTCTCGTCAAGCTCATGCTCGTCAAGCCGGAAAAATAACGTTGCCTGCGCCGCGGTCATCCCGACGGCATGCAGCGCTTCATGATCAACGCTGGCGGCTGCGCATAAGCGCTGAGCGATCTCTACCATCCTGTCGCCATACAAGCTACTGACCTTCATCAGCCGCAGCCAAATCTCGTCAGGCGTCATCCTTACCCCCTGCCATAAGCGGTATTGACAATCTTTGCGATTGGACAGTGAGACTGTCAATTGCAGGGTGTTTTGTCTAGAATAGAGCTAATAATCTTATCAACTCCTGAATACGACTCTGGAACTTTATGGCAGTTTTGCAAGTGTTACATATTCCGGACGAGCGCCTTCGCAAAGTCGCCGAGCCGGTCAAAGAAGTGAATGCGGAAATTCAGCGTATCGTCGATGATATGTTCGACACCATGTACGCTGAGGAGGGCATTGGTCTGGCCGCGACCCAGGTCGATATCCATCAGCGCATTATCGTTATTGATGTGTCGGAAAATCGTGAAGAGCAGCTGGTGTTAATCAACCCGGAGCTGCTGGAAAAAGATGGCGAAACCGGCATTGAAGAAGGCTGCCTGTCTATTCCGGAACAGCGCGCCCTGGTGCCGCGTGCGGAAAAAGTGAAGATCCGCGCGCTGGATCGCGACGGTAAGCCATTTGAACTGGAGGCCGATGGCCTGCTGGCTATCTGTATTCAGCATGAGATGGATCATCTGGTCGGCAAACTGTTTATTGATTATCTGTCACCGCTCAAACAACAGCGCATTCGTCAGAAGGTTGAGAAACTGGATCGTTTACGTTCCCGTGCCTGATAACAAGGAATACCGTGTCACAATCACTACGTATCATTTTCGCCGGCACCCCCGATTTTGCAGCGCGTCATCTTGACGCGCTGTTGTCGTCTGAACATCAGGTTGTTGGCGTATTCACTCAGCCAGACCGCCCTGCTGGCCGCGGCAAAAAATTGATGCCGAGCCCGGTAAAGGTGCTGGCTGAAGCCCATAACTTACCTGTATTCCAGCCATCCTCCCTGCGTCCGCAGGACAACCAACAATTAGTCGCCGATCTCGGCGCCGATATTATGGTGGTGGTGGCGTACGGTTTGATTCTGCCGAAAGCGGTGCTGGAGATGCCCCGTCTGGGCTGTATCAACGTTCACGGCTCCCTGCTGCCGCGCTGGCGTGGCGCAGCGCCGATCCAGCGTTCGCTGTGGGCGGGGGATAGCGAAACAGGCGTAACCATCATGCAGATGGACGTCGGCCTTGATACGGGTGATATGCTGTATAAGCTTTCCTGCCCCATTACCGCAGAGGATACCAGCGGCAGCCTGTACGATAAGCTGGCCGAGCTCGGCCCTCAAGGTCTGCTGGCAACTTTGGCCCAGCTGGCCAACGGCACCGCACAGCCTGAAGTACAGGATGAATCGCTGGTGTGCCACGCCGAGAAGCTGAGTAAAGAAGAAGCTCGCATCGACTGGTCGCTTTCCGCCGCACAGCTGGAGCGCTGCATCCGCGCCTTTAATCCGTGGCCAATGAGCTGGCTGGAAATTGGCGGGCAGCCGCTAAAAGTGTGGCGGGCATCGGTCATTGCCGAAGCCGCACATGCCGAACCAGGTACTATCGTGGCAGCAACCAAACAGGGTATCCAGGTCGCCACAGGCGATGGGATCCTCAGTCTGGAATCGCTACAGCCTGCGGGTAAAAAAGCGATGAGCGCCCAGGATTTACTCAATTCCCGCCGGGAGTGGTTTACGCCTGGCACCCGTCTCGCCTGACGGTCGTCTCTTCTGAAGCCCGGGTTCGCCGGGCATTTTTATTTTTGCGCTTATGAAAAAGAATATAAATTTACGCAGCCTGGCCGCCCAGGCTATCGAGCAAGTCGTTGAAAAAGGTCAGTCTTTAAGCAACGTCCTGCCCCCTCTACAGCAAAAAGTCAGCGATAAAGACAAAGCGCTGCTGCAGGAGCTGTGTTTTGGCGTACTGCGTACGCTCAGCCAGCTGGAGTGGCTTATCAGCAAGCTGATGGCGCGTCCGATGACCGGCAAACAGCGCACCGTGCACTTTCTGATTATGGTTGGGCTCTATCAGTTACTCTACACCCGCATCCCTCCACACGCCGCGCTGGCTGAAACGGTAGAAGGCGCGGTGGCGATTAAGCGCCCGCAGCTTAAAGGGCTGATCAATGGGGTGTTACGCCAGTTTCAGCGCCAACAGGAAGAGCTACTGGCAGAATTCGCCGGGCAGGAAAACCGCTACCTTCATCCCAAATGGCTGCTGAAGCGTCTGCAGCAGGCCTGGCCGCAACACTGGCAGGAGATTGTCGACGCTAACAACCAGCGCCCGCCGATGTGGCTGCGCGTTAACCGCAACCATCATTCCCGAGATGAATGGCTTGCTCTGCTTAAAGAGGCCGGTTTAGAAGGTTTCACCCACCCTGACTATCCCGACGCCGTGCGTCTGGCCACCCCTGCCCCGGTCCATACGTTGCCGGGTTTTGCCGAAGGATGGGTAACCGTTCAGGATGCCTCGGCCCAGGGCTGCATGCGCTATCTGCAGCCGGAAAACGGCGAGCGCATTCTTGATCTCTGCGCTGCGCCGGGCGGCAAGACGACGCATATTCTGGAGGTCGCTCCCCAGGCTGAGGTCATGGCGGTGGACATTGATGAACAGCGTCTTTCCCGCGTCTATGACAACCTGAAACGGCTGGGCATGAAAGCCGAAGTCAAACAGGGCGATGGTCGCTTCCCTGAGCAGTGGTGTGGCAGCGAGCAGTTCGATCGTATTCTGCTGGATGCCCCCTGTTCCGCCACCGGTGTTATTCGCCGCCATCCGGATATCAAATGGCTGCGCCGGGATCGGGACATCGCCGATTTAGCCCAGCTACAGGCCGAGATCCTCAATGCCATCTGGGGGCATCTGAAACCAGGCGGCACGTTGGTTTACGCTACCTGTTCTATTCTGCCGGAAGAGAATAGCCAGCAAATTGCCGCCTTCCTCGCGCGGACCCCGGATGCGGAGCTTGACGCAACCGGTACGCCGGCAAGCCCGGGACAGCAAAATCTGCCGGGTGCGGAAGAAGGCGATGGCTTCTTTTACGCTAAGCTAATCAAACGTCGCAACTAATGGATCACTGCAGATGAAGATTATTATTCTGGGCGCCGGCCAGGTCGGCGGCACGCTGGCGGAGAACCTCGTCGGCGAGAACAATGATATTACGCTGGTTGATACCAATGGCGACCGTCTGCGCAGCCTGCAGGATAAGTTCGACCTGCGTGTCGTCCAGGGGCACGGTTCTCACCCCCGCGTACTGCGCGAGGCAGGAGCCGATGATGCCGATATGCTGGTGGCGGTCACCAGTTCGGATGAAACCAACATGGTGGCCTGCCAGGTCGCCTATTCGTTATTCAATACGCCAAACCGTATTGCTCGTATTCGTGCGCCTGATTACGTCCGCGATGCGGAAAAGCTCTTCAATTCTGAAGCAGTGCCCATCGATCACTTAATCGCTCCGGAACAGCTGGTCATCGACAATATTCACCGTCTGATAGAATATCCCGGCGCGCTGCAGGTCGTGAACTTCGCGGAAGGGAAAGTCAGCCTCGCCGTGGTGAAAGCCTATTACGGTGGTCCGCTGGTGGGTAATGCATTGTCCACCATGCGTGAGCATATGCCGCATATCGATACGCGTGTGGCCGCTATTTTCCGCCACGATCGCCCCATTCGCCCACAGGGTTCGACGATTGTCGAGGCCGGCGATGAAGTCTTCTTTATTGCCGCCTCGCAGCATATCAGGGCGGTCATGAGCGAACTCCAGCGTCTGGAGAAGCCTTATAAACGCATCATGTTGGTCGGCGGCGGCAATATTGGCGCGGGCCTGGCCCATAAGCTGGAAAAAGACTACAGCGTTAAGCTTATTGAGCGCAATCAGCAGCGAGCCGCTGAGCTGGCAGAAAAACTGCAGCATACTATCGTCTTCTACGGTGATGCATCGGATCAGGAGCTGCTGGCCGAAGAGCATATTGACCAGGTGGACCTGTTTATTGCCGTCACTAACGATGACGAAGCAAACATCATGTCTGCGATGCTGGCCAAGCGAATGGGGGCTAAAAAAGTGATGGTGCTGATCCAGCGTAGAGCCTATGTGGATCTGGTTCAGGGTAGCGTCATCGATATCGCGATATCGCCTCAGCAGGCCACGATTTCCGCCCTACTCAGCCATGTTCGTAAAGCCGATATTGTCGGCGTCTCCTCCCTGCGCCGCGGCGTTGCGGAAGCGATCGAAGCAGTGGCACACGGCGATGAGAGCACCTCGCGGGTGGTCGGGCGATCGATCGATGAGATCAAGCTTCCGCCAGGCACGATCATTGGCGCCGTCGTGCGCGGGAATGACGTGATGATCGCCAATAATAATCTGCGGATCGAGCAGGGCGATCATGTGATCATGTTTTTGACTGATAAAAAGTTTATTTCCGATGTAGAAAGGCTGTTCCAGCCAAGTCCTTTCTTCCTCTAATTCCCAGGGCGTCGAACAGGCGCCTTTTATTATCCCTTATTATTCAAAGGTTAATATTTTCCTGTAACGCTCTACGGGGAATGGCAAATGAAAATACATTTGTTAAACTTACAACGTCAGCTGGCTCAAGGAGAATAAAATGAGTTTTTTAAAAGAGTTTCGCGAATTCGCGATGCGCGGGAACGTTGTCGATTTGGCAGTGGGTGTGATCATCGGTGCAGCATTCGGTAAAATTGTTTCGTCGCTGGTCGCGGATATTATTATGCCGCCGCTCGGACTGTTGATTGGCGGGATCGATTTTAAACAGTTTGCCGTCACGCTGCGCGATGCCCAGGGTGATGTACCGGCAGTGGTGATGCACTATGGGGTGTTTATTCAGAACGTTTTCGATTTCATCATTGTCGCATTTGCCATTTTCATGGCGATTAAACTGATGAATAAGTTAAATCGCAAGAAAGAAGAGGCTCCGGCGGCACCGCCAGCGCCCTCTAAAGAAGAAGTACTGCTGAGCGAAATTCGCGATCTGCTGAAAGAACAAAACAAGCGTTCTTAATCAGCAGCGAAAGCAGAAGGCCAGTGGTAAAAAAGCGATTCGCTTGCTTGCCACTGGCCTCCCGGTCCATCCTTGCTGCATGTTTATCTTTACGTTGATAGCTTCCCTTCCCTTTCTTGTTCTTCTCTACACGCTGCCTGAATAATGGATCGTGGAGAAGTGCTTCAATGGCGTTATCTTTAATTTGCCCTTTGGTATGCTGATAGCGACTCATAGTAACTCCAGTACATGTGTGAATTCCGCGCGAGTGTAGATCCGCGCGCACAAAAAATCAACAGCTGGCATTGCCGTTACTGGCGCCTTGCTCAAGGGCCTCGAGGATCGAACAGTAAACGCTGCTGTGAGCTGTGCCGCAGCAGGCGTCGTTGAGCCGTTGCAGAGAGTGACGCATCGTTTGTAGCTCGTTGATCCTCGCCTCAACTTCGCTTAATCGCGCCTGAACGATCCCTTTCGACTCCTGACAGGTGTGATGTTCCGGATCGATACGGATCGACAATAATTCGCGGATCGCTTCCAGAGTAAAGCCCAGCTGACGGGCATAGCGAATAAAGCGCAGACGCTGAAGATCGTTATCCGAGTAAAGACGAAATCCCCCCTCAGTGCGCACGTCATGATCCATCATTTGCTGTTTTTCATAATAACGGATGGTATCTGGCGTCACATCAGCCAGTTTTGCCAGCTCACCAATACGATACATATTCACTCCTGATTGATTTTATGCAGCAACGCATCGGCGTACTCACCGCGTAAAAAGTCGGTGTTCAGTCCTGCCTGACGCAGCTTAAGCTCGAGCAGAGCAAGGCGCTTGCTGAGTTCGCCATGCCGCGGGTCGTCCTGACGCACCCCCTTAAGCAAGTCTGCCAGAGCCACCGCCTCTCTGCGCTGCTCCAGCTCCGGGGGAAGACACCCTGCATTCTTCAGAAGGCGATAGCCTGCCCGCAGCTCGGCCGGTACATGCGAATCGTCATCGAGAGTTAGCGGTACGCCGCTACCGGGTAAATTATCGAACTCGCCTTTGGTTTGGGCATCGAGGATATGGCGTTCTGCCCACTGATCCAGTAACCACATTCTACGGCTCCGGGGGATGAACAAAAAGAGTACAGATATTGTAGTGAAGTGGGGATGAGGTAGATATAAAAAAACCCGCCGGGGCGGGTTTTTTTACGTTACTACAGATTACTCTGCAGCAGCTTCTGCTTTCGGCTCAGCACGATCAACCAGCTCGATGTATGCCATCGGCGCGTTGTCGCCTGCACGGAAGCCACACTTCAGAATGCGAGTGTAACCACCGGCGCGGCTCGCGAAACGCGGGCCCAGCTCGTTAAACAGTTTTGCCACGATCTCGTTGTCACGAGTGCGGGCGAATGCCAGACGACGATTAGCAACGCTATCAGTCTTGGCAAGAGTAATCAGCGGCTCAACTACGCGACGCAGTTCTTTCGCTTTCGGCAGGGTCGTCTTGATGATTTCATGACGAACCAGCGAACCTGCCATGTTACGGAACATAGCCTGGCGATGGCTGCTGTTGCGGTTCAGTTGACGACCACTCTTACGATGGCGCATGACCTTATCCTTCTCAGTAAAACCTTAACCTGTGATCCGGTTACTCGTCAGCAATGCTTGCTGGTGGCCAGTTTTCCAGGCGCATGCCCAGAGACAGTCCACGGGAAGCCAGCACGTCTTTAATCTCAGTAAGAGATTTTTTACCCAGGTTCGGCGTTTTCAGCAACTCAACCTCGGTACGCTGTACCAGATCACCGATATAGTGGATAGCTTCTGCCTTGAGGCAGTTAGCAGAGCGGACAGTCAATTCCAGATCGTCAACAGGGCGCAGCAGGATCGGATCGAATTCTGGTTTCTCTTCTTTCACTTCTGGCTGACGTACATCACGTAAGTCAACAAAAGCTTCCAGTTGTTCAGCCAGGATGGTTGCCGCACGACGAATCGCCTCTTCAGGATCGATTGTGCCGTTGGTTTCCATTTCGATGACCAGCTTGTCCAGGTCGGTACGCTGTTCTACACGCGCAGCTTCAACATTGTAGGCAATACGCTCTACAGGGCTGTAGCAGGCGTCGACCAGCAGACGGCCGATTGGGCGCTCATCTTCTTCCGAATGAATTCGGGCAGAAGCCGGCACATAACCGCGACCGCGCTGAACTTTGATACGCATGCTGATAGCAGCGTTCTCATCAGTCAGGTGGCAAATCACGTGCTGCGGCTTGACGATTTCGACATCACCGTCGTGGGTAATGTCGGCTGCGGTCACAGGGCCAATGCCAGATTTATTCAAAGTAAGGATGACTTCATCTTTACCCTGAACTCTCACCGCCAGCCCTTTCAGGTTGAGCAGGATTTCAAGGATGTCTTCCTGAACGCCTTCTTTGGTGCTGTACTCGTGCAGTACACCATCAATCTCAACCTCGGTCACCGCGCAACCCGGCATCGATGAGAGCAGAATACGGCGCAGTGCGTTACCCAGAGTATGGCCGAAGCCACGCTCTAAAGGCTCAAGGGTCACCTTGGCGTGCGTCGAACTCACTTGCTCGATATCGACCAGGCGCGGTTTTAGAAACTCTGTCACAGAACCCTGCATTGTGTCCTCTCTTTGGTACTAAGCTTTACTTGGAGTAAAGCTCGACGATCAGGTGTTCGTTAATGTCCGCAGACAGATCAGAACGCTCCGGCTGACGCTTGAACGTACCTTCCATCTTGCCAGCATCAACTTCCAGCCAGGTTGGCTTTTCACGCTGCTCAGCCAGCTCCAGAGCGGCTTTCACGCGAGATTGCTTTTTCGCTTTCTCACGAATGCTGACAACGTCATTCGCTTTAACCTGATAAGAAGCGATGTTAACAACACGACCGTTTACCATAATCGCTTTGTGGCTAACCAGCTGGCGTGCTTCAGCACGAGTGGCGCCGAAGCCCATACGGTATACAACGTTGTCCAGACGACCTTCCAGCAGAGCCAACAGGTTTTCACCGGTGTTGCCTTTCAGACGTGCTGCTTCTTTATAGTAGTTACGGAACTGACGCTCCAGCACACCGTACATACGGCGAACTTTTTGCTTTTCACGCAACTGCACACCATAGTCAGACAGACGCGGCTTACGCGCACCGTGCTGGCCAGGAGCTTGTTCAATTTTACACTTGGTATCGATCGCGCGAACGCCAGACTTAAGGAATAAGTCGGTGCCCTCACGACGGCTCAGCTTGAGCTTAGGACCCAAATATCTTGCCATTTT
Organism: Klebsiella sp. 7-CIP_Kleb.; assembly: GCF_050378655.1. Lineage (NCBI taxonomy): Bacteria > Pseudomonadati > Pseudomonadota > Gammaproteobacteria > Enterobacterales > Enterobacteriaceae > Klebsiella > Klebsiella sp. 7-CIP_Kleb. The sequence continues at coordinate 13,553 of NZ_JBNRLJ010000017.1, read as the reverse complement.
CTTTCTCCAACTAACCTGGAAAACGCAGCGTTATACGCGACGTTTTTTCGGCGGACGACAACCGTTATGAGGGATCGGAGTCACATCAGTAATATTAGTGATGCGGAAACCAGCGGCGTTCAGTGCACGAATGGTAGATTCGCGACCCGGACCCGGACCTTTGACCATAACTTCCAGATTCTTGATGCCGTATTCTTTTACGGCTTCTGCGCAACGCTCTGCTGCAACCTGAGCTGCGAACGGAGTGGATTTGCGAGAACCACGGAAACCGGAACCACCGGCTGTTGCCCAACCCAGTGCGTTACCCTGACGATCAGTAATGGTAACGATGGTGTTGTTAAAAGAAGCATGGATATGAGCCACGCCGTCAGAGACTTGTTTTCTTACACGCTTACGTGCACGAATTGGTGCCTTTGCCATTATTCAATCACCCCGATTATTTCTTGATCGGTTTACGCGGACCCTTACGGGTACGTGCGTTGGTCTTGGTACGCTGACCGCGAACCGGGAGACCACGACGATGACGCAAACCACGGTAGCAACCAAGGTCCATCAGACGCTTGATGCTCAGGGTGATTTCACGGCGCAGATCACCTTCAACGACAAATTTACCTACTGCTTCACGCAGAATATCAATTTGTTCTTCAGACAGCTCACTGATCTTAACATTTTCAGCGATGCCCGTTTCAGCGCAGATGGCTTTAGAACGGGTTTTGCCGATACCGAAAATAGCGGTTAAAGCGATTACGGTATGTTTGTGATCAGGAATGTTAATGCCTGCTATACGGGCCACTATGCACTCCTACTATTTAATATGTACGCACCATGCTGAAAAGCCCGTTTTCAGGATACTCAAATGGAAACGTACAGACATACAAAAGATTGGCTGGCTAATCTAGCCAGCTCAATCCAACTTTGCAAGAAAAATATGCGAAAAAATCAGCCTTGGCGCTGTTTATGCTTCGGCTCGGCACTGCAAATCACACGGATGACGCCATCACGCTTAACGATTTTGCAGTTACGGCATAATTTCTTGACGGAAGCACGAACTTTCATTTTTACTCTCCGTAACTTCTCGGGCGACCAGTTTTAGCGGCCGTAGCCTTTCAGGTTCGCCTTCTTCAATGCAGACTCATACTGACTGGACATCATCAGAGTTTGCACTTGAGCCATAAAGTCCATAATCACGACAACAACGATAAGCAGCGAGGTCCCACCGAAGTAGAACGGCACTTTCATCGCGTCACGCATGAACTCCGGGATCAGGCAGATAAAAGTAATGTACAACGCACCAACCAGAGTCAGGCGAGTCATCACTTTATCGATATACTTCGCCGTTTGCTCTCCCGGACGAATTCCTGGTACAAATGCACCGGACTTCTTCAGGTTATCTGCTGTTTCACGCGGGTTGAAAACCAACGCCGTGTAGAAGAAACAGAAGAAGATGATTGCAGACGCATAGAGTAACACATAAAGCGGTTGCCCAGGCTGCAAATACAGCGAAATTGTTGTCAGCCAGTTCCAACCAGTACCACCCCCGAACCATGACGTGATGGTTGCCGGGAACAGTATAATACTGGAAGCGAAGATTGCCGGGATTACCCCCGCCATATTCACTTTCAGCGGTAAATGTGTGCTCTGTGCAGCATAGACACGACGACCCTGTTGACGTTTCGCGTAGTTTACCACAATGCGGCGTTGACCACGTTCAACGAATACAACAAAGAAGGTCACTGCAAATACTAATACTGCAACCAACAGCAACAGGAGGAAGTGCAGGTCGCCTTGACGCGCTTGCTCGATAGTATGGGCGATGGCCGGCGGGAGTCCCGCAACGATACCGGCGAAGATAATGATCGAGATACCGTTACCGATACCGCGTTCAGTGATCTGTTCGCCGAGCCACATCAGGAACATAGTCCCTGTGACCAGACTGACAACAGCGGTGAAATAGAATGCAAAGCCTGGATTAATCACCAGGCCCTGCATACCAGGCATATTCGGCAGACCGGTAGCAATACCGATCGACTGGAATATCGCCAGCACCAGAGTACCGTAGCGGGTGTACTGGCTGATCTTACGACGACCAGACTCCCCTTCTTTCTTCAGTTCTGCCAGCGGTTGATAAACCACCGTCAGCAGCTGCACGATGATTGATGCCGAAATGTACGGCATAATCCCCAGTGCAAAGATAGAAGCACGGCTGAGAGCACCACCAGAGAACATGTTGAACATTTCAATGATGGTGCCTCGCTGTTGCTCAAGCAGTTTGGCAAGTACAGCGGCATCAATACCAGGGATCGGAATAAAAGAGCCAATACGGAACACTATCAGCGCACCGACCACAAACAGAAGTCTGCGTTTCAGTTCGCCAAGGCCACCTTTGGCACTTTGAAAATCTAATCCCGGTTGTTTAGCCATCTGCTACTTATTCCTCAATTTTACCGCCAGCAGCTTCGATAGCAGCACGAGCACCTTTAGTCACACGCAGGCCACGAACAGTTACCGGACGAGTTACCTCACCAGACAGGATCACTTTCGCGAACTCGATCTGGACACCGATAATGTTAGCCGCTTTCAGCGCGTTCAGGTCTACTACATCGCCTTCTACGTGAGCCAGATCGGAGAGACGGATCTCTGCGGTGATCATCGCTTTACGAGAAGTGAAGCCGAATTTCGGCAGACGACGGTACAGAGGCATCTGACCACCCTCGAAACCGCGACGTACGCCACCGCCAGAACGAGATTTCTGACCTTTGTGACCACGACCACCGGTTTTACCGAGGCCAGAACCGATACCACGACCCAGGCGTTTACCCGCCTTTTTGGAGCCTTCGGCCGGAGACAGAGTATTTAAACGCATCTCTTACTCCTCAACTTTAACCATGAAGGAAACCGCGTTGACCATACCACGAACAGCAGGAGTATCCTCGCGCTCTACGGTGTGACCAATACGACGCAGACCCAGGCCAAGCAGCGTTGCCTTGTGTTTCGGCAGACGACCGATTGCACTGCGGGTTTGAGTAATTTTAATAGTCTTTGCCATGGTTTATTTCCCCAGAATTTCTTCAACGGATTTACCACGCTTGGCAGCGACCATATCCGGGGACTTCATGTTTTCCAGACCGTCGATAGTTGCACGAACCACGTTAATCGGGTTAGTGGAACCATACGCTTTAGCCAGAACGTTACGAACCCCAGCGACTTCCAGAACGGCGCGCATTGCACCACCGGCGATGATACCGGTACCTTCGGAAGCCGGCTGCATGAATACACGAGAACCCGTGTGAGTACCCTTAACCGGGTGCTGCAGGGTGCCGTGGTTCAGCGCGACGTTAATCATATTGCGACGGGCTTTTTCCATCGCTTTCTGGATCGCTGCTGGAACTTCACGCGCTTTACCGTAACCAAAACCAACGCGACCGTTACCATCGCCTACTACAGTCAGAGCTGTGAAGGAGAAAATACGACCACCTTTAACGGTTTTAGATACGCGGTTTACCGCGATCAGCTTTTCCTGCAGTTCGCCAGCTTGTTTTTCGATGTGAGCCATCTTACACCTCTACCTTAGAACTGAAGGCCAGCTTCACGGGCAGCATCTGCCAGTGCCTGGACACGACCATGATATTGGAACCCGGAACGGTCAAAGGAAACATCTTTGATGCCTTTTTCCAGAGCGCGTTCAGCGACAGCTTTACCCACAGCTGCAGCAGCGTCTTTGTTACCGGTGTACTTCAGTTGTTCAGCGATAGCTTTTTCTACAGTAGAAGCAGCTACCAGAACTTCAGAACCATTCGGTGCAATTACCTGTGCGTAAATGTGACGCGGGGTACGATGTACCACCAGGCGAGTTGCGCCCAGCTCCTGGAGCTTGCGGCGTGCGCGGGTCGCACGACGGATACGAGCAGATTTCTTATCCATAGTGTTACCTTACTTCTTCTTAGCCTCTTTGGTACGCACGACTTCGTCGGCGTAACGAACACCCTTGCCTTTGTAAGGCTCAGGACGACGGTAGGCGCGCAGATCTGCTGCAACCTGGCCGATCACCTGCTTATCAGCGCCTTTCAGCACGATTTCAGTCTGAGTCGGACATTCTGCAGTGATACCCGCAGGCAGCTGATGATCAACCGGGTGAGAGAAACCTAAAGCCAGGTTTACTACATTCCCTTTGACCGCTGCACGATAACCTACACCAACCAGCTGCAGCTTCTTAGTGAAGCCTTCGGTAACACCGATAACCATTGAGTTCAGCAGGGCACGCGCGGTACCAGCCTGAGCCCAACCGTCTGCGTAACCATCACGCGGACCGAAGGTCAGTGCATTATCTGCATGTTTAACTTCAACAGCATCGTTGAGAGTACGAGTCAGCTCGCCGTTTTTACCTTTGATCGTAATAACCTGACCGTTGATTTTTACATCAACGCCGGCAGGAACAACGACCGGTGCTTTAGCAACACGAGACATTTTTTCCTCCGATTAGGCTACGTAGCAGATAATTTCGCCACCAAGACCAGCCTGGCGCGCTGCACGATCAGTCATAACACCTTTAGAGGTAGAAACAACTGCGATACCCAGACCGGCCATAACTTTCGGCAGCTCATCTTTTTTCTTATAGATGCGCAGACCTGGGCGGCTGACACGCTGAATGCTTTCTACAACAGCTTTACCCTGGAAATACTTAAGAGTCAGTTCCAGTTCCGGCTTGGTGTCGCCTTCAACTTTAAAATCTTCGATAAAACCTTCTTCCTTCAGCACGTTGGCGATTGCCACTTTCAGCTTGGAGGAAGGCATGGTGACCGCAGCTTTGTTCGCGGCCTGACCGTTACGGATACGGGTCAGCATATCCGCGATCGGATCTTGCATGCTCATCTGTCTTTACTCCCGTGATTCAATTGGTGACAATTACCAGCTAGCCTTTTTCAGACCCGGGATTTCACCGCGCATAGCGGCTTCACGGACCTTAATACGGCTCAACCCGAACTTCCGCAGGAAACCATGCGGACGACCTGTTTGACGGCAGCGGTTACGCTGACGAGACGGGCTGGAATCACGCGGCAGAGTCTGCAGCTTGAGAACGGCATTCCAACGATCTTCGTCGGTTGCGTTCACATCAGAGATGATAGCTTTCAGTTCAGCGCGTTTAGCGAAGAATTTATCAGCTAAAGCCACGCGCTTTACTTCGCGTGCTTTCATTGATTGCTTAGCCATTAAGTAACCCTACCTTACTTGCGGAACGGGAAGTCAAAGGCAGCCAGCAGAGCACGGCCTTCTTCGTCAGATTTCGCAGTAGTGGTAATGGTAATATCCAAACCACGAACGCGGTCGACTTTATCGTAGTCGATTTCTGGGAAGATGATCTGCTCACGGACACCCATGCTGTAGTTGCCACGACCGTCGAAAGACTTAGCGGACAGGCCGCGGAAGTCACGAATACGCGGTACAGCAATAGTGATCAGGCGCTCAAAGAACTCCCACATGCGTTCGCCACGCAGAGTTACTTTACAGCCGATCGGATAGCCCTGACGGATTTTGAAGCCTGCAACTGATTTGCGTGCTTTGGTGATCAGCGGTTTTTGACCGGAGATTGCTGCCAGGTCAGCTGCTGCGTTATCCAGCAGTTTCTTGTCAGCGATCGCTTCACCAACACCCATGTTCAGGGTGATCTTCTCGACCCGAGGGACTTGCATGACAGAATTGTAGTTAAACTCAGTCATGAGTTTCTTAACTACTTCGTCTTTGTAGTAATCATGCAGTTTCGCCATCGTACTACTCCAAATTACTTGATAGTTTCGCTGTTAGACTTGAAGAAACGGACTTTTTTGCCGTCTTCGAATCTAAAGCCTACACGGTCAGCCTTGCCGGTTGCCGCATTGAAGATTGCAACGTTAGAAACCTGAATTGCAGCTTCTTTTTCAACGATGCCGCCTGGTTGGTTCAGAGCCGGAACCGGCTTCTGGTGTTTCTTAACCAGGTTGATACCTTCAACAATGACCTTGCCGGAAGACAGGACATTCTTAACTTTACCGCGCTTACCTTTATCTTTACCGGTTAACACGATAACTTCGTCATCACGACGGATTTTCGCTGCCATGATTCGCTCCTTAGAGTACTTCTGGTGCCAGAGAGATAATTTTCATGAACTTCTCGGTACGAAGTTCACGAGTTACCGGCCCAAAAATACGCGTACCGATAGGCTGCTCGCTGTTATTGTTCAGAATAACGCATGCATTACCATCGAAGCGAATGACAGAACCGTCCGGGCGACGAACACCCTTCTTGGTGCGCACCACTACCGCCTTCAGCACATCACCTTTTTTGACCTTACCACGCGGAATTGCTTCTTTGATGGTGATCTTGATGATGTCGCCTACGCCTGCGTAGCGACGGTGCGAGCCACCCAGAACCTTGATACACATTACGCGACGTGCACCGGAGTTGTCGGCGACGTTCAGCATAGTCTGTTCTTGGATCATTTTAGTGCTCCGCTAATGTCAACTACTACTGAGACCCGAAAATTAGGGTCGTTAAAAAGCCCCATATCGAGGGCGCGGCATTATAACACCACAAACCAGATATGGGTAGAAAAAATAAACGGCTCATCGCTGAGCCGTTTATCCGTATCGAGAATGCGTACTCTATTACAGAACCGCTTTCTCTACAACGCGAACCAGCGTCCAGGACTTAGTCTTGGACAGCGGACGGCATTCGCGGATTTCAACCTTGTCGCCGATACCGCATTCGTTGTTCTCGTCATGTACGTGCAGTTTGGTCGTACGTTTGATGAATTTGCCGTAAACCGGGTGTTTCACCATACGTTCGATAGCAACAACAATGGATTTCTCCATTTTGTCGCTAACTACGCGACCTTGCAGAGTACGGATTTTATCGGTCATTACGCACCCGCCTTCTGAGTCAGTAAAGTCTTAACGCGTGCAACATCACGACGCACTTGCTTCAGCAGATGAGTCTGTTGCAGCTGGCCACTTGCAGCCTGCATGCGCAGGTTGAACTGCTCACGCAGCAGGTTCAGCAGCTCAGCGTTCAGCTCTTCAACGCTTTTTTCACGCAGCTCTTTTGCTTTCATTACATCACCGTCTTAGTTACAAAGGTGGTTTTGATCGGCAGTTTCGCTGCTGCCAGGCCGAATGCTTCACGGGCCAGCTCTTCCGGTACACCGTCCATTTCATACAGGACTTTACCCGGCTGAATCAAGGCAACCCAGTACTCCACGTTACCTTTACCTTTACCCATACGAACTTCCAGCGGCTTCTCGGTGATCGGTTTGTCCGGGAATACACGGATCCAGATCTTACCTTGACGCTTAACTGCACGGGTCATAGCACGACGTGCTGCTTCGATCTGACGTGCAGTCAGACGACCACGGCCAACAGCTTTCAGACCGAAAGTGCCGAAGCTAACATCCGTACCCTGCGCCAGACCACGGTTGCGGCCTTTGTGCACTTTACGGAATTTTGTACGCTTTGGTTGTAACATCAGCGACGCTCCTTATTTACGGCCTTTACGCTGCTGCTTTTTAGGTTGAGCAGCCGGTTCCGGTTGTTCAACAGCAGCCATACCACCCAGGATCTCACCTTTGAAGATCCATACCTTAACGCCGATTACACCGTAAGTGGTGTGCGCTTCAGAGGTGTTGTAGTCGATGTCAGCACGCAGAGTGTGCAGCGGTACGCGACCTTCACGGTACCATTCGGTACGTGCGATTTCCGCGCCGCCCAGACGGCCGCTAACTTCAACTTTGATACCTTTAGCGCCCAGACGCATTGCGTTCTGTACAGCACGCTTCATCGCACGACGGAACATAACGCGACGTTCCAGCTGAGAAGTGATGCTGTCAGCAACCAGTTTTGCGTCCAGTTCAGGTTTACGAACTTCGGCGATATTGATCTGTGCAGGTACGCCAGCGATATCCGCTACGACCTTGCGCAGTTTTTCTACGTCTTCGCCTTTCTTACCGATAACGATACCCGGGCGAGCGGTGTGAATGGTCACACGGATGCTCTTAGCCGGACGCTCGATAACGATGCGAGATACAGACGCTTTAGCCAGTTCTTTAGTCAGGAACTGACGTACTTTAAAATCGCTGTCCAGGTTGTCAGCGAATTCTTTGGTGTTCGCGAACCAGGTAGAGTTCCATGGTTTGACAATACCCAGGCGAATACCATTAGGATGTACTTTCTGACCCATTGCTAGTCTCCAGAGTCTCAGCGATCGGACACAACCACAGTGATGTGGCTGGTGCGCTTCAGGATGCGATCTGCACGACCTTTAGCACGCGGCATAATGCGCTTCATGCTCGGGCCTTCGTCTACGAAAATTTTCGCAACTTTCAGATCATCAATGTCAGCGCCATCGTTGTGTTCAGCGTTAGCAATGGCAGATTCCAGTACCTTCTTGACCAGTACAGCAGCTTTTTTGTTGGTGTAGGTCAGAATATCCAGGGCCTGCGACACTTTCTTACCGCGAATCAGGTCAGCTACAAGGCGAACCTTCTGAGCAGAAGAACGAGCATGGCGATGTTGAGCTAAAGTTTCCATCTCTTCCTCCTACCTTATTTCTTCTTCGCTTTTTTATCAGCAGCGTGGCCGCGATAAGTACGAGTCGGTGCGAATTCACCCAGTTTGTGACCGACCATTTCGTCGGAAACAAATACTGGAACGTGCTGACGACCATTATGGACAGCGATGGTCAAACCGATCATGTTAGGAAAGATCGTTGAACGACGGGACCAAGTGCGCAGGGGCTTCTTGTCTCCGCTTTCCACCGCTTTCTCTACCTTCTTCAGCAAGTGCAGGTCAATAAAAGGACCTTTCTTGAGAGAACGTGGCATGGCTTATCCTCTAAAATTATTTGCTACGGCGACGTACGATGAATTTATCAGTACGCTTGTTGCTGCGGGTCTTCTTACCTTTGGTCTGCAGGCCCCACGGGGATACCGGGTGCTTACCAAAGTTACGACCTTCACCACCACCATGTGGGTGGTCTACTGGGTTCATCGCAGTACCGCGAACGGTAGGACGAACACCACGCCAGCGTGCAGCACCTGCTTTACCCAGAACGCGCAGCATATGCTCAGCATTGCCAACTTCGCCCAGAGTAGCGCGGCAGTCTGCTTCGACTTTACGCATTTCACCAGAACGCAGACGCAGGGTGACATAAGCACCGTCGCGAGCAACGATCTGAACGTAAGTACCAGCGGAACGAGCCAGCTGACCGCCTTTACCTGGTTTCATTTCTACGTTATGAACGGTAGAACCAACCGGGATATTGCGCATCGGCAGGGTGTTGCCTGCTTTGATTGCAGCATCAACGCCAGACTGAATCTGGTCGCCAGCTTTCAGGCCTTTCGGGGCCAGGATGTAACGGCGCTCGCCGTCTTTGTACAGAACCAGCGCGATGTTCGCGGAGCGGTTCGGATCGTACTCAAGACGTTCAACAACTGCCGGGATACCATCTTTGTTGCGTTTGAAGTCAACAATACGGTAAGCCTGCTTGTGGCCACCACCGATATGACGGGTGGTGATACGGCCATTGTTGTTACGACCACCGGATTTGCTGTTTTTTTCCAGCAACGGAGCAAAAGGTTTGCCCTTGTGCAGCTCTGGGTTAACCACTTTAACGACGTGGCGACGACCCGGAGATGTCGGTTTACATTTAACAACTGCCATTGTATTACTCCTCCGACTTACTCAGCGCCGCCAACGAAGTCCAGATTCTGGCCTTCTTTCAGGGTGACGTAAGCTTTTTTCCAGTCGCTACGACGACCGATACGCTGTCCGTGACGTTTAACTTTCCCTTTAACAACCAGGGTGTTAACGACTTCGACTTCGACTTCAAACAGTTTCTGCACAGCAGCTTTGATTTCTGCTTTGGTCGCGTCTTTAGCAACTTTGAGAACGATGGTGTTTGTTTTTTCCATCGCAGTAGACGCTTTTTCAGAAACGTGCGGTGCGCGCAGCACCTTCAGCAGACGTTCTTCACGAATCATGCCAGCATCTCCTCAACTTGCTTAACAGCATCAGCAGTCATTACGACTTTGTCGAAGGCGATCAGGCTAACCGGGTCGATACCGTTCGCATCACGTACGTCAACCTTGTGCAGGTTACGTGCGGCCAGGAACAGGTTCTCGTCCAGCTCACCGGTGATGATCAGCACATCTTCCAGAGCCATGTCTTTCAGTTTCTGTGCCAGCAGCTTAGTTTTCGGCGCTTCAACAGAGAACTTCTCGACAACGATCAGACGATCCTGACGTACCAGTTCGGACAGGATGCTTTTCAGCGCGCCGCGGTACATCTTCTTGTTAACTTTTTGACTGTGGTCCTGCGGACGAGCAGCAAAGGTCACGCCACCGGAACGCCAGATCGGGCTCTTGATAGAACCAGAACGCGCACGGCCGGTACCTTTCTGGCGCCACGGTTTTTTACCGGAGCCAGTGATTTCAGCACGAGTCTTCTGAGCACGAGTGCCCTGACGCGCACCAGCTGCATAAGCAACAACAACCTGGTGAACCAGCGCTTCGTTGAAATCACGACCGAAGGTAGTTTCGGAAACAGTCAGCGCGCTCTGCGCGTCTTTCAATACTAATTCCATTGCTATCTCCTCACGCCTTCACAGCTGGTTTAACGATCAGGTCGCTACCGGTCGCACCCGGGACAGCACCTTTAACCAGCAGCAGGTTGCGCTCAGCGTCAACACGTACTACGTCCAGGCTCTGAACGGTTACACGCTCATTACCCAGCTGACCTGCCATTTTCTTGCCTTTGAACACTTTGCCCGGAGTCTGGTTCTGACCGATAGAACCCGGAACGCGGTGAGACAAGGAGTTACCGTGAGTAGCGTCCTGGGTACGGAAGTTCCAGCGCTTAACGGTACCAGCAAAACCTTTACCTTTAGAGGTACCGGTTACGTCAACTTTTTTAACGTCAGCAAACAGTTCAACGCTAATGTTCTGACCTACGGTGAATTCTTCGCCGTCAGCCAGACGGAATTCCCACAGACCACGGCCAGCTTCAACGCCAGCTTTAGCGAAGTGACCCGCTTCCGGCTTGGTTACACGGTTAGCTTTTTTAGCACCGGTGGTAACCTGGATTGCGCGGTAGCCATCGTTAGCCAGGTCTTTAACCTGAGTAACACGGTTTGCTTCAACTTCGATTACGGTTACTGGGATAGAAACGCCATCTTCAGTGAAGATGCGGGTCATGCCCACTTTTTTACCGACTAAACCAATCATTGTTTCAACCTCTCAATCGCTCGATGACCTGATTAACCCAGGCTGATCTGCACGTCTACACCGGCAGCCAGATCCAGACGCATCAGAGCATCAACGGTTTTTTCAGTTGGCTCAACGATGTCAACCAGACGCTTGTGAGTGCGAATTTCGTACTGGTCACGCGCGTCTTTGTTGACGTGCGGGGAGATCAGAACGGTAAAGCGCTCTTTGCGGGTCGGCAGCGGGATCGGACCACGGACTTGCGCACCAGTGCGCTTAGCAGTCTCGACGATTTCCGCGGTTGATTGATCGATCAGACGATGATCAAACGCTTTCAGGCGGATACGGATTCTTTGGTTCTGCATGAGACCAGAGCTCCAATTATTTTATAGACGAAATGATTACTCCTCATACCCATTACGATTGATGGGAGAGTGTAACCGTTCTTACATAGCCCCCCGATTGGGGACATTGTTTGATAACCCAACTGCGATTACCAGGGTTCATATTGAACCGGCCGTCAACTTTGACAGGCCCGCGCATTATACGCAAATTCTGGCGCTACGCAAGTGCTGTTTAGAAAATCATCACCAGGATTTGCGCGCCTTCGCGCTAGAGAATTGTACGTGCCGAAAACACGGCAAATTAACGCGGATGGCGCCATCCATTCCTGGAAAGTCCTTTTTGCACCAAACGGGGGTCAATAAGCATAGTGAGGCGATGTTCTTTGACGATTACGGGGTTAACCATGCTCGCCGCCCTCCCCTTCTTGCTGTGTTATAGCGGATTGACCTTAGCCTTATGCCACCAGGACCTGCGTCACGGCCTGCTGCCCGACCGTTACACCTGTCCCCTGCTGTGGAGTGGTTTGCTTTTTTATCTTTGTCTGGCGCCGCACCAGCTTCATGATGCCGTCTGGGGGGCGATAGGCGGCTATCTATGTTTGGCTGCGCTTTACTGGCTATATCGCGGGATCCGCGGCTATGAGGGGTTGGGGTATGGGGATATCAAATATCTCGCCGCCCTAGGCGCCTGGCATGGCTGGCAATTGTTGCCGCAGCTGCTACTGGTGGCATCGCTGCTCGCCGGCACGGTGTGGGCAGTATCAGGTTTGCACGCCAGGTACGGCGGGAGCAGTAAATGGAGGGGGAACAACCCGCTGCCGTTTGGGCCATTTCTGGCGGCCGCGGGTTTCTGGTGCGGGTGTCAGACGCTGGCTAGTCTGACACTTTGATCTGCGACTGCAGGTAATTTTGCAGGCCGATTTTGCCGATCAGATCGAGTTCGGTTTCCAGCCAGTCAATATGGCCTTCTTCATCCGCCAGGATCTCAATCATCATATCGCGGCTGACGTAGTCATGGACGCTGTCGGCGTAGGCGATCGCCTCGCGCAGATTTTGCGCCCCTTCCAGCTCCAGTCTTAAATCGGACTGCAGCATCTCTTCCACATCTTCACCGATGCCAAGTTTGCCGAGATCCTGCAGATTAGGGATACCTTCGAGAAAAAGAATACGCTCGATGTATTTATCGGCATGCTTCATTTCGTCGATGGATTCGTGGTACTCGATATCGTTGAGGCGCATCAGGCCCCAGTTTTTGAACATTCTCGCATGGAGAAAGTACTGATTAATTGCGACCAGCTCATTTCCCAATAATTTATTGAGATAACTTATGATTTTGACATCACCTTTCATTATATAGTCCCTCCGCTTCCACTCATTGAAGCGTAGTCCGGCCTATAGGGATGTCAAAAGAGAAGCGTGGACTTCAGGCGATTTCTTTGAATTCCGGCATGGTGGTTAATTCATCTTCCATAACTTCCCGCGCCGCGCGAACACACTTACCGCATTGATTTCCAACGGGAACAAACTTACGTAATTGCTGAAAAGATTGCGGTTGAAACTGGCGGACAACCTGGCGAATTTTTTTATCGCTGATGCCATTGCACAAACAAACGTACATATAAACTCCCGTTCAATTTATGCACAAATATTAAATGAGAATAGTTATGATTACAATAGACCATTTACTCATTATCCGCCGCAGCGCACGTTATGAATCGCCAGTAGCACCGCCCTTTTCGCTGAACGACGGACAGCAAAAAGGGCGCCGAAGCGCCCTTTTTTATTCAAAGCTAACGAATTAGCCCAGAACTTTAGCTACAACGCCCGCGCCAACGGTACGGCCGCCTTCACGGATTGCGAAACGCAGACCGTCGTCCATCGCGATCGGGTGGATCAGGGTAACAACCATTTTGATGTTGTCGCCCGGCATTACCATCTCTACGCCTTCCGGCAGTTCGATGGTGCCAGTCACGTCAGTTGTA
>NZ_JBNRLJ010000016.1:0-28376 GCF_050378655.1 Klebsiella sp. 7-CIP_Kleb. | reverse complement strand
TCGCTGGTATCGATTTTCCCGGCGGTCAACCCATATTTAACTGCAAGGTTTTTGAGATTTAACTTGTCGCCCTCCCAGAACATCAGCCACCTATGGTTTTTATCCATAATTACGGAGTCTGCAGGCGAACGGGCGTACTCATCGGGACTCGCGAACGACACCGGTATTTCAACGCCGCCAATAGAAATCGTATCAGTGTCCAGGCTGTTCACTTTCAGGCTGTTGATTGTCGCATCGTCAAAAGAGACGTCACCGGAGACCTGAAGGTCTTTAATTTTCAGAGTGCCTTTGATATCCGCGTTCTTCAGCCAGATTTCATCACAATGCCACTGCAATAACCAGCGGTGGTCTTTGTCCATGATTGCAGAATCTGCCGGAGAGCGGGAATACTCGTCATTGTCGGCATACAAAACAGATTCGATGAGGTTGATCAGCGGTTCAATCAACTCATATGACGGCATTTTGCGCCCTGTGGCCTCCAGCGTTCCACCGTTGTTGATGTATTCATCTGCAAGAGAGATTCCGTCAGTGCTACGTACATAAGTAACTGAACCTGACGGTATATTCGCAATGTCCGCCTGAGCTGCCGCAAGGGTCATGTACTGCCGGCTGAGAGGGATCAGGTTCTGCCGAGTCTCCTCTACGACAGCTGCGCCTGCAGCAAGCATCTTTTTGGTTGAGCCACGCAGGGTATCTCTTTCATCCCCAAGCCGGTCTATAAACGTGTCTGCCTCGCTATTCATGTAATCATCGTTAGCAAGGGCGTTATCGTTAAGGTCCTTCATGCTGTTTGAAGGGCGTGGGTTTCCGGTGTTATATCTTTGGGCCATAGTTATTTCCTGATGGTAATTTCATCATAGTCGTGAATTACATTTTTCCTCTGTAATTCCCAACATACCTTCACGGGGTATAGGGCTAGCACAATGCTGTATCCAAGAGGGCTTCATTGACTCTCTTCTGAGGACATGGATGATTCTCCGAAAAACTGTTAAAATCAGAGATTATTTAATTGAATTAGAGAATAAAATGAAAGGACGTTTAGTAAGTCAAATTATAACCAAAGGTAATAATAACCTCGATTTTATCCGGTTATTGGCATCATTATCGGTTATCGTTTACCATTCATTTGTTTTAAATCCACAATGGGGAATAGTGGATCCTGTAAAAACTACTTTTGGCTATGTAACGACTGGAGGTCTAGCCGTAAAAATTTTTTTCTTCATAAGCGGGCTTTTAGTCACTAATAGCCTATTGACGAGAAAATCAATTCCCCAATTTATTATATCGCGAGTGCTTAGAGTATTTCCAGGGTTGGCTTTTGTTGTGATTATTACAGCATTTGCAATTGGCCCTATTTTTACAAACATCCCTGTTATTGAATACTTTAAATCAAACCAACCTATTTTATATGTATTAAAGAATATAACATTGGAAACGCAGTACTTTCTCCCTGGAGTTTTCGAAAGCAATAAATACGGTGTAAATGGCTCATTATGGACAATACGCTATGAAGTATTAGCATATATTACTTTAGTTTTCTTATATTTAATTGGCTTGGGTAAAAAACGTTGGTTATCATCGCTATTATGTTTCATAGTAATAGTTGAACCGTTTATGCCATACAAAGGTATGTTATTTGCATCATCAGACAATAATGCAATTTATCTCTTAGCTCCGTGCTTTGCTCTCGGCTCTCTATTGGCAATAAACAAAAATCACTACAGAACTAATGCTTATATACCAGCCTTATTGTTTATAAGTCAATTCGCATTTGAGAGCGAAGCAGTTTCCTCACTCCTTATGTGTTTATCAGTATGCCTTATTATTCTTCACATATCATCAATACAAACCATTATAAAAATTAAAATTAATCATGATATATCATACGGAGTTTATTTGTGGGGTTTCCCTATTCAACAGATCATATCTCAGAATTTCAATGTTAATTTTACATTAAATATAATCACATCTATTATTATTATAGTTCCCATTGCGTTATGCTCATGGTTTTTTGTAGAAAAACCATCATTGAAACTCTCCAAGAAAATATCAGAAATGAAACCAAAATGTAACTTAATCAAGAGTATTCGTAAATAATTAAAATACCTTTAGCGCCATCGTAACCATTAACAGCGCCGGATGATGGCTGGCGGGCATTACCGCCGCCACCACTCCCATATCCACTACCATTAGTACCAGTAGTTCCAGAACTTCCAGAACCAATTCCGGAACCACCGTATTGAGAGGGTGCCCCGTCTCCACCTACGGCGCCAGTTGAAGAGTTAAAAAATAAGCCAGCCCCTCCGCGACTTCCTAAGGAAGATATCAAATTACCGCCAATAGGTATAGAACCTGGTGCCCCACCAACGGCGATGAAAGCAGATGACGCTGGGCTAGTAGAGGATGTTCCTCCCTTACCACCAGTTGCAGTTGCAAGCGCGCCAAGTTTTGTATCTCCTCCCGCACCGCCAGCCTGCCCACCTATACCACCAACCCCACCAGCGCCAATAGTAATTTCTACCGTGTCGCCTATACTTGCAATGTCAAATTTCGCTTTGATGTAACTACCTGAAGCACCACCACCACTTACAGCTGCATTATCGCTAGTTGTGGATGAACAACCGCCACCACCTCCTCCGCCACCAACAGCTTCTACGATTACATATCGTGCCCCTTCAGTGGGCGTATAAGTTCCTGAGTCAGTAAATACAACAGTATTTAACATTAGACCTGCGGTTTTTTTAATGGCCTTCAATAACTGCCCATCATCATTCGGATCCAGCGTTAAGCCAGAACCTTCAACAGCATTAACCAGCTCCCGCTGAAATGTATTGAGCATTTCTGCATTAATAATGGTCGGTGAAATCCCATTAGCAACGTTGCCATTAGTATATTCACCATTAGCATCAGCAGTATCTGTAGTACTTCCAACTTTTCTCATGATTAACCTTTAAATGTTAGTTTCCTGAAATGTATCCAGAGGCGATATCAAAAATAGTTGCAAACTCAGGGGTGACTTCATACACCCCTTCGTCATTAAAGCCAAAATAGATATATCCGAATTTCACAAGCGTATAGGATGGAGACAGCGCTGAAATGCGACACTCTAGCTGCCGGTTTCCCCATGAACGTAATGGGTCTCCGCAATAACTTATCCCGACTCGGGAGTATGTTATATTCGTTTCCTCTCCTTCAACCATCCAGACAAATGGCCAGTCATCACCATTTAACCCATCACCACAAACTGATAATCCCGCTCGCGCCTGTCGGTATTCTTTAATTGAGATGGTATAACCCATTGCGGCAGCAATACTGATGAAATAGCTTTTTGACTGACCGCCGGTGCTTATTAATTTTGAGACGATTGCATTTTGTCGCTTGGCGATTGTGTCGACCTCGCCAATGGAGCAATCATCAGGTAATCCGAGCGTATTTTCCCAGTCAGTAAGCATGATGGTCGCTGTCTTCGGGAAAGCGCCACTAAGAAGAGCCTGAGCGTCATTATCACTACGTTGAAAGCTCCTTGCCAGCGCCCGAAGCACTGCCGTCTGCACAGCGTTTTTATCTCTTGTCCAGGCTCTCCCTGCCGGGATTAGTGCCTGTAGCGCTTTAAGGTAGTCGTCAGTTGAGAAGAGGCTCATGTATAGTTCACCTCGCCACGAACGGCCATCTCCCCTATTCCCGGCTCAATATTTGCAGATGGGGAGACCAGAATAAAACCAGCCGTGCCTGAAACGTCCCCTATCGCACGGTTGAGGTCTGAAAGATAGATTTTTCCTGTTCCGAGAGGATCAGCAGATTCAAACAAAACACTGTCAATAGCGTCAGCTATAGCAGCAGTTGTCGTGCTACTCGCATCAGAGATACCGCTTATCTCAAAATCAATAACCAGCTCAGTAGGCGAACAGATGTAATTCAGGGAAGTCACAGGGGCAAGTGGGTACATATAATCGGCTACCCTTCCCTGATCGCCCGTGGCCTTTACTGCACCCCATTCTTCCAGTTGTGATACGCCATCCGTGCCAACCGGGAACCCATGGTTTGTCTTGTCGTTTCCATCACACATGATGTAAATCACAACGGTACCGGGACCCATTCCTCTCCGGCGGACCCATGCACGTGTAACACCGGATACTGCCAGAGCCCATGTACGATAATCAGTATCGCTCCCTCCCTGCGGAGGATTCTGAAACGCCAGCAATCCCCGCTGTCGAAAATCTTCTTCATTTTCGATGTCGGCGCCGCCGGTAGCCGGTTCAATTAACGTAACCGAGCTGTCAATACCCGGCACGTTGGCATCCAGTGTCAGGAGCGTTCCGGCATCGGCATTTCCCCGGCTACCACCGCCAGTGATATCCTCTGAGATATCCGGTAGTCTGGCCGTCACCGCAACAGTGGCGCTACCCGTGGAATCAATCATTACACTGGCGTCCGTGCTGTACTGGTAGCCATCCGCACGGTTAATTACAGAATCCCTGGCTAAAACCCGCCCCGGCGTACCGGTAATTTTCGCTGCCGGTGAGCGAGCCGCGGTCGCCGCTTTACGGTAGATCTGCTTCAACGCCATCCATCCGGCAAGCCATTCATCGGTTGATGTGAACGGCGTGCTCTGTCTGGCGATATAATCCAGATAGGCATAATGCAGGTGCGCCATACCCGCGTCCATGTCGGCAAGCACTTTCAGATTACCGAATCGTAGCAGCGCGCCAACGTTCTCCAGCTCTGCCTGCATGAACTGGCGGTTCTCGTCACGGAGCTCACTCAGTGTTTTCCGTTTAAATGGCATTATTCAGTTGCTCCCATAGCCAGAAGAATTTGAACTCCTGCCAGTCCCCTGCCGGCGGCAAATACCGGATGATCAGATTCAGCCTGTCAGGGAAGACGATTTCCGATTGCGCCTGTATCTCTGCCACAATGCCATCCGATTTCATCCAGGCCAGCGCCTCTTCGGCATAATCTTCCGCTCTCATCGCCACTTCGCGAGTCAGCTTTTCACGTCGCAGTAGCCACAGCCTTGAGCCAATATTCCGATCGTTGTCCAGATCACCCCACCAGCCGCGGCGGCCGGTTCCTTCATAATTGTCGTCAGCGCGCGCCAGCCCGTCGGTAAACAGGCTGATAATCACTGCCGTGTACATGTCATTTTCTGAGGTTAAGATGCCGTTTCCGGCCTGCCAGTCTGCGTGAAGGGCATCAACATTCCAGAAAGAGGAAATATCACTCATACCTGACTCTCTGTTTTTTCGCTGGTTATGGTGCTGTCACCGGACTGAACTTTTTTAACGTCATGGTCATGTTCATTGTGAGCATCACGCAGTTCTTTGAGCGTTTTATCGTTCGTCTCACAGTTATCAATGATGTCTCCGGTCACCAGAAGTCTGGGGGTAACCAGCTTTACCTGCTCCGTTGTCGTCGCAGTGATGTTTGCAGCATTGCTGATCTCTACATCCTTACCTTTGGCATCAATGAAAATGCCCGACTCGGTCAGATGGATATTCAGCCCCCACTGGTTGTAGACTACCGTTTCCCCTGGTTTCAGCCCGGTATGTCGATAGCCCTGATGGTTAGAGGCGATGACGACGGGGCTGGAACGATCACCTCCCAGAAATGCAATAACCACATCAGCACCTGCCGGTAGCCCCGATGAAAAGCCAAAATCAGAAAACCGCGGCGCGCTGGCCACTTCCAGCGGGGTCTGATACTGCACTTCCTGTACCACCCCGCTATCTTTCTGGCTGGTAATACGACCAATGCCCAGCATGCCCGCGATGCGGGTCGCCGCTTTTCTTAAATTTTGAATCATTGGTTTAATCCCGGGATTTGCTGATAGAAGGCATAGGGCTGGACGCTGAAGGCTTCCGGCGGTAGCAGGTACATTCTGGCGTGAGTGCCGTCGCTGTCTCTGATGTAGGTCACCTCAGCAATCAGCATTTCCGTATCCGGAAGCTGCATTGAGGGGATATTTACCGGGATCAGCGTGTTCGGCTCCCAGAGTTTTCCCGCTTTATCGCGCCAGGAATCAATCGTGACGCTCAATGGCTTTGAGCGGCCGTATCGTCGGTTCATCTCCCAGTCGATGGCGCGCTGCGCCTGCTGGGATGCCATCAGCGTACTTTCAACGATAATGATTCGTTTCCGGTAGCGCATGCTTGCCGCCTCCGGATCACGCGCTGTCGCCAGCGTCACCGAGTCATAAGCTGTATCCGGTGAGAATCCTGCAATCGGAGAAATGCTCATCGATACGCCGACGTAATCAGAAAAGCGGTCTGCCATCGAACGGCGGTAATAAGCCTGTTCGATATTTACCCCTTCAGCGATACCGCTGGACGCGCGCTTTGCGCCCACCCGGGTAAGAAATAAATTGCCGTCAGGCTGATCGTAATAGAGCAGAGCTGACCAGCGGGAGACCCGTTCAAGTATTTCCTGCGGCGACTCCCCCCAGTTGAGCGTGAACTGGGGAACGCTGACTAAATCATCGATATCAGTGGAAACCGTAATGTCGTAATACGATGCAAGCCTGGATGCTATATCCAGCGCATTGCAGCCGTTGATAACGTTGTTCGGCCATTCTGCCGAGCAATCGACAAGATCACAGCACTTATTGCGCCCCGTTGCCCTGACTTCATGGCGCGACCGGGAAATTGATGGTGACCAGTCGTCTACATAGCCTGTTATAACCAGATCGCTTCCGAGTTTTACCTGGCAGGGCATCCCCTCCTTCACCAGCTGTTTCTGATCACTACCGGGAAAATAATCCATCAGACCCAGATCAAAATCGGAGGGGAAACGCTCAATGCCGCGGGTCACCCGCACAGAATCCCACCCCTCAATAACTTTCCCGCCCACAGTCAGAGAGACGATATCCTGATCGTTATCCGTACTCATTGTCTCAACACCTTCATCGTCGTCGGCATAAACGCCGGATGCGGCACACTGGCTTCCTGTATCAGTTCATTTGCCCGTAAGGCATCCTGATACAGGCGGTTAGCCATAACCAGTGCAGGAATGGGCAGCGCGGTATTAACCTGCATCAGATCACTCAGCCCGGCTGAAATCTGGGACATGGTGTCCAGGAAGGCGCTTCTCACTGCCATCAGCGCGCTATAGAGATCGTCATCCGCCCGGTCGCCCGCCAGAAGTAACGCCGCATCCAGCTGCGTGGCCACGCGTTGCGTGATTTCCTCGGCCTCATTACGACTGGTAGGGTTGTAATCGGCCGCCGCATTCGTCATCGCCCCGCTGCACAGCACAATGATGAGCGTATTCATTGTGCCAGCCAGTTGCTGGCTACTTTCGGATCGCTGGTATTCAGTACTGGTTGATGCCGCCAGTTTTTCAAACGCAGCAATTTTATCGCTCACACTGCCAGCGCTGGTCAGAATGCGATTAATAACATCGGCAACGCCCTGAACAAATTCATCGGCAGATACCGATTCATTCAGTGCAGCGGTCGTATCAAGTACAGCCTGTCGGTCCATCACGGCCTGTGCGGAGACTTGTTCAGATAACGCCTGATAGTCTTCTGTATCGTCAGCATCACGATTTCCGTTAATACCCGACGAACTCCCGCCAACCGTCCCTTTGCTGTACCGACCGTACCGGTTGTTCCCGAAGGTGGAATTCAGCACGTTACTGACGTTCGTCACCTCACTGATGGTGTTGTCCACCATATTGGTCCAGAACGTCACGGTTCCCTTTATGGTCTTAATCCCCTGGCTCACGCCGCGGATCTCACTTTTGATTCTCGCCAGGGTACTGGCAACCGCCGTGCTGACCAACTTCAGATAGTTGGTGCCGACGGTGTCACCCGCGGCGGTGCTGTCTGTAACGGCGAAGACCTTTAACCCCGACTCAATCACCATCAGGGTAAACTCAAACGAACGACCATTATCGGCGGAGCCGGAGAGTCTTAACCCGTTCTCAGGTATGGAAACGGTCATTTCCCCCAGCGTGGGGTGAATGAGCGTACCGCTCCCCTTCGCTTCACACGCATTAATCAACGCCTGTCGCTGGGAAATGACATCCCCGCCACCGTAGACCAGACTGTTCTGGACGATAAAACCACGGATAATAAATCGCCGCGTCCCTCGCCCCATGTCCTCAATCCAGGCGGTATCACGGTATGGATATTCGTGGACGGCCTGCCGGCGACCATGGCTGCCTTCCTCATTAACCACAGCAAAGGGCACGCCACGGAAGGAGCCTGGCCGTAATTGACCCAGCCAGTCCTCACTACCGCCTCCGCCCATCAGGGAAGTTATTGCATCCTGAATAATTGCCATCGGGCCTCCGGAATAAAAAAAACCGCCAGGGCGGCGGTTTAAACGGGTTAGTAATTCATGGCGGTTGTTATTCTGCCGTTATCCTCAACGTTATAGGTTTTCTTCTCCCCCTTATCATTGACCAGGGTGATTTCCAGCTTCATTTTCTGATCGGCCATCGCCTCTTTGAGAGACCGGGTCAGGTTTTCACTGGCTGCCTCTCTCCCGTTGCCGGAGGCTGTCAGGATAGAAGAGCTGTCAAACGTATCAGGCTGAGGCGCGAGGATATTCTGTCTCTGCTGGCTGAGTACACTACTATCACGAAGACCTGACCAACGCGGGTCACTGATGGCCGTTTGAATTGCAGCCTGTATCTCATCTTCAGAATATGGCTGCGCGCCATTCTCATGCTGAATCATGGCTGCCATGACAGATTTCAGTACTTCCGGGTTATGCAGATCCATCCGCTGCTGGGGCTGAAATCCCGTCGCGGCTGAGACTGAATTGATATAGGACTGAGTGTCATTTTCTGACCGCGGCGCATAGGTGTGGATCATGCTGTTCAGCGTGTTATTCCCACGATCGCCATATAACATCAGCTGCCTGGCCATTGCCGCCAACCCGTCGTTGCTATTGTCATAAGTGACGAAACCACGATTCACCCCAGTCGCATTAGGCGCTATCCGGAGATTGCCCGGGTTATTATTTCTGAGGCCCAGTGCCTGGTTAGATGGCTGGCTGTAATTCACCTCCCCGCGTGGAGCTGCTGCACCTGCTGGCAGGATAACAGACAAATCATTACGGAGTTGTTCAGCTCTGTCACTGGCGCCATATTGCGCGTCGTAGCGTTTCCGGACGGCATCCGTCATAAAGCCGGCATCTACCGCCCCGCGCTCACGCCGGGAAAGAGTGTTATACAGCGCTTTATCACCCTGAATGCGGCGTAGCTTCCCGGCATCCTTGCTACTGATAAACCCCAGCGCATGCGACAGCCCGGTGAAATCGCCATTCGTGAACAAGTCGGTCACACCTTCGAGACCGTCTTTCACCGAACCATCGGAAAGCAATCCCTTAAACAGAGAGTTTTTCGAACGGTTTTTCAGCCCATCCCATGCTGCGCCCAGCTCATTCATGGTGCCGTTAA
The DNA here is from genome assembly GCF_050378655.1 of Klebsiella sp. 7-CIP_Kleb. NCBI lineage: Bacteria > Pseudomonadati > Pseudomonadota > Gammaproteobacteria > Enterobacterales > Enterobacteriaceae > Klebsiella > Klebsiella sp. 7-CIP_Kleb. Next base: position 18,971 of record NZ_JBNRLJ010000016.1, on the reverse strand, counting down.
CCTCGGACAATTGCCGGTTAAGTTCCGGATCAACCGTCAGGCCAAGTTCATCAGATTTAGCCAGCAATGCTTTCATCCGTACGCCTTCACGCATCAGCGCCAGCATTTCCGGCGTCAATCCGAGGGCATCGGAAACCGACTTCTGCTGGTCAGGACGCAGGCTCGGGAAAACGCGCGCTATCGACTCCAGCGTTCTCAGCGTATCAACGGAGCCGTCATTGTTTTTCTGGATCTGAACGCCAATCTGCGACAATGCGCCAAGCACCTGGCTGTTGGCACCGCTGGCGGCCTCCTTCAGGCTTTTAGCCATCCCCTCGATGGAAGCGTTGGCACTGTCACCATCAGCCCCCAGTATCCGCATGGCGCCGGACAGTCTGGAAAAATCCTCCACCCGCATACCCGCATTTTTCGCGGCAACATCGAGGTTATAGGCTTCCCTTGAGGCCTCATGGAAACCGTAGGCAATCTGTTTTAACCCGTATCCCGCCGCCCCGACCACGCCCAGCGACGCCAGCTTACCGGAGAGCTCACCGACCATCTTCAGCGGCGGCACCATATCCCCGATATACTGCACGTTATCACGGGCATTTTTGGACAGATTTTCGAAGCGGGATATAAAGCCGTTCAGTCCATCGAGGGTCTCCTGTCCTCCTAACTGGAGTCCCTCTTTGGTTTTATCCAGCTTTGGCTCCAGATCACGGATAGCCTCATTGATACGCTCAATGGCTTCCGTCGCCTGATCGCTGGCCACCAGCTCAAAGTCGAAAGAATTACTCATCGGGTTTGGTATTCCTGAGTTTATTGATACGGGTGGCCTGCGATACCCACCACTTCAGACGGGCATAGGTCATGCCCCACGCCCTGTCTTCTGTCCAGCGGAAATAAAATGTGACGTCAGCGGCCGTTTCCTGCCAGGCGGTCAGGGCTTCCAGGTCAAAAAACCGAGCAAAAACTCCTCGCATTTTCGGAAGTCGATAAAATCCATCGGCTGAAGCACACTTTCCCGCGTATCCGTGACCAGCGAGATCAGCAGACGCATTGCCGCCAGAGAAGTGGACGATGTCTGCTTTTCGTAGAACTGCTCTGCCTGGCTGAGCGTCGGTGCCTTCAGCTCCAGTTGCTCATAGCGCGTTTTTTGCGCCTCATCGACAAGAGGCTTGATGAGAGGAATGACTTTGGTGCGTTCAAGTTCTGCCATCTTAGTTCTCCGTTACGTCCCGACCTTCCCAGCGAACATCAAACACTGCGTCTTCGCTTTCCACCTCCTGAACGTTAACCGTCCAGAGTGCGCGACCGATAATAGTCTTTCCGTTCGCCAGCTCGGCGATCACGTTGACGTTCGTCTGACCGTTAAACCCCAGCACGTTAGTCCCGCCACTGTCACGCAGACGGGCTGAAATATACGGGGCAACCGGTTTTTCTTTATAACCATGTACTCCGTCCATGCCTGTCAGCGTGGTGCGATTGACAGTAGCTGACTGGTATTTAAACGAACCCTCCACCATCACAGTCACCCCATTGACGGTGACATAAGCGGTACCCGCCAGGCGGTTAGTGGTATCTCCTGCCATGATTTATGCTCCTGTTGACTCAGCCTGCAGGCGGAACTGATTAAGCAACGCGAAGATGCGCAACTGGTTCATAAGCGTTCCCGGCCACAGTACGTCAACGCGGTTCGGGTTCGTTTTGTTCTGCTCAACAATAATGTTTCTGGCAAAGGCCTCTGCGTCCTGCGCATAGCCGTTAAAGACCAGCGTCTGGTATTCCGCAATCTGATCGGCCCTGATGATGTTAGGTGTCACAATCGCCGCCCCCGGCGCAAAACGCGTGCCGTCCGCGGCCAGCTTCATGCGACCAAATTTACTGGTGACTGCAGAGCGGAGATATCGCGTGACAAACATCAGGCTGAACAGCGTTTCCACCTGCAGGTAACTGTCGTCTTCGTCGCCATAGCTGTTTTTCTGGTAGGTGGTAATCAGGTTTTCAATCATCACCGTCCCGTCATCACCTACGGTGTAAGTGGAGATGCCGCTGTACAGCAGGTTGTTGCGCTCTGTCAGCTCAAAGCGATCCGCCAGATCCGGCGCCAGCACGCCATAAACAGGCAGACTTTGTAGCGGGCGTCCGGGGTCGTTACGCAGGCTGGGTGCGGCGGCCCCAGTCAGTGCCGCCGCCCAGATATAACGCGGTGACGGTGAGCGATACACGCCAAGCAGTGACTCATGCTGGTTATTACGGGTTTCCCCTTTGGTGCCAAGCTCAGCGTAAGTGCCGTTGGTGGTAGTGAAAGCGTGGCCATAAAGCTGTTTATCCCATGCCCAGCGGCCGGTTGCATCGTTCAGAAATTCTCTGATGGCATCCAGTGATGCGGTGTCATCATAAGGGTTGATGACAAAATCAAAGGTCTTATCCTGCAGGTTGCCCAGGGCATCAACAAAATCCGGCGCACCGGCGCCGCCGGCCATGCCCGTGATGGTCAGCGTCAGTCCTGCGGGCGTCACCTCACCACCCTGAACACCGAGATAATTCAGCCTGATATCAATACCATTGCCCAGTAACCCGGCATTCTTGGCCGTCAGTGTCACGGTATCTGTGGCATCGGCTTTTACAGCAGCGGTCACCGGCAGTTCCGTTTTACGGGTAATCGCCGCGACCAGCGCAGTGGCAATCTGAGCCGGAGTGTCAGTCGCCAGTACGGTCAGTTGTACGCGAACACCAGCAATATAAAGAGAGATAACGCCGGTTTCTGTCGCCTGTGTGGCAACCTTGATACTGCCTGTTGCCACTGCCATCGAATCCGCATCATCAGCCAGCGGAAGGATCCAGACCTCCGCAGCAGTATCGTTTTTTTGATACGCCGTCATCATGCCATGTAGCATTGAGCCTTTTCCGGTAAGCTCACCCACCGCATTGGGAGAAGAGACTTTTACCGGGATTTTTTCCTGTGCAGAGCCTGATGCCAGCATCTGACCAATCAGCAGCGTTCGCTGTGTAGCGGTCGCCGTGTTGGCCATGGAGTTATCAAACTCCACATAAAAAAGCGGCACACGTAAATTGCCGGGAACTCGCGAAAATGGAACGGTCATTTAGTTACGCCCTCTTTTTTTACGGCGTTTTTAACGCCCTTTTCCGGTACCAGGCTGACGTCACCATCCTTCAGGCGGCGGTGCCAGAACGTATTATCAGGTACCTCCGCGCCATCTTTGGGCAAAGGCTCCCCCCTGACAGGGCAGCGAACGCTGAGCCCGTCCTTCGGTTTTACAAACATGATTACTCCTGAAGGTCTATTTTTACGCCCGGCTGCGGCGTACCGTCCGGCATGTTAATGGTGATGTCGATCCCCGCCAGCGGTACCGTATCGACCGGATAAAAGTCTTCCGGTCCCTGATAGTGCTCAATATCAATTTCGATAAGCAGCTGGCCCATATGCGCTTCGCCATCCGCATCAACATCAATCGTCGAGCGAACCTCCGCATATTTCTGGATGTTCCGGGTCAACTCGTAGCTGTTAATCACCGCCCTTTCTACCTGTTCCCGGAGCTCCTCCAGTGCAACCTCCGCGCGCATGGCGCCATCATCAGTGGTTTCACTGTCATACTCCTGAACCCGGCCGGTAATACGAACGGTGGTCAGAGAGGTGAAGGCCGGGGTATTTCGCCCCTGCGCCTTTTTGTGATCAAATGGCGTCTGAACAAGCAATGCAGGGTACAAGTCCGGCGAAGTTGCCCAGTCACGCGGGGAATACACACGATCGCCGGCGGCGGTTTTATCTTTCAGCGCGGCCACGACCATTTGTCGTATTGCGGAAGCATTCATCGGGTTTTCGCCACATTGAGAACGAGACGCGAGCCGCCATGGCTGTCCGGTTCGACGTTGGACACAACAAATAACTGATTGATGACCTGACCCCCGACCGTTTTAATAAACACACGGTCAGATACGGCAGGCTGCGGTTTACCCAATTGACGAAATTCAGCATCACGCACACCCAGCATCGGGCTGGAGGTGTTAATTTCTGATTCACCATCAAGATTTTCTGCAACCTGCGCATAGCCACGGTCAAAAATACCGTTAATCGTAAAAGGAGTACCGTTGCGGGGACGGTACTCATGCTCATCGCCAAACACGCCATGGAGCGGACTCAGAAGATGTAAATCCCAGTCCACGCCCATCTGCTTACTCCGTTGTGATTTTCACACCACGCACAGCAGATAATGCGCGCTGTCGCAGAGCATGGACATCGGCAATTACACCTGCTGCCAGCAGACGCTCGGCATCCTTACCGGAGACCGGAATAAGGGAGTTTTCCCGGTAAACCTCACCGTCATGGCGGATGCAATTCCCTTTCAGCACCACAAACTCAGGCTCCGGGGCATCTTCCTGGTCATCTTCTTCAGCGGTATCCTCATCATCTGATGGTTCGCCGTGTTTATCGTCATGCTGTTGGGTCTCATGAACGCTGCCACCAGCATTCAGGTCGTCGATATTCAGGGCGTCTTCGGTGGCGCCTTCCGCATTCAGATCATCGCCCAGTACAGTTTTGGTTGTTTTAGCCATATCAGACCACCGTTGCACAAAGGGATGCGTTTACCCGGCTCGGAATAACCAGCGGGGAGGATTGCATCAGGATTAGACGCTGGGCCGGATCTTCTTTCACCCAGGATTTTGGCGCATAGGCCAGGGGACCGTAGTTAAATGCCGGGTCCAGGATAACGCCAAAAGCGCGGGTACCCATCAGATCAGCGCCAGACATAATAACGGCGCCGTCGGGGATCATCGGCTTCTCGACATTATCAAGTGGGTCAATAAACCAGTCGTTATATAACCAGAGGTCAAAGTTACCCCAGCGACCTTTATAAATAGCGCCCTTCATCGCCTGTGGACCAGCGTTAATCTGGTTACCAAACGGGCTCAGCGCCGGGAACGTGATGGCGTTATCTTTGATGGTGGTGTCCAGTCGGAAAGCACGCCATGACTTGCTTGTGAACACCAGATCTGTCGCGACGGAACCGGATTCTTTCAGGAAAAGCGTCTGCCAGATTTCAATATCATCAGATGGCTGGGTATTAGTGGCACCAGCGGCAACCGTCAACGGCCACTTATCTGAACCACTCAGAGTGATAGTCAAATCCGGAGAGCGCCCAAAATCCACCACTTTGGTTTCATAGCCTTCCCCGGCAACCGTGACGGTACCGGACACCAGCGCGCTGGCCGCCATCCATTCAAGACGACGGTTGATCATGTCAATCTGATCAGTCATCTCAAACTGCAGGTTCAGCATTTCGCGTTCTGCGGCGGTATATTCACCGCCAATACGCTCACCAATCTGGCGGCGGATAGGTTTACGCAGGTCCGGCGCCCGCTTGTCTTTGATGTACGCCGGTTTGAACGTATTGGTCTGGTATTTACGGGACTCGACCAGCTTACCTTCCACCAGCGGGGAGACGAATGGCGCCATACGACGCAGGCCGACATCCACGTCAATCGCTACTTCTTCGGTCTCATAAGTCACGACGTTCGGGAAGAAGCGATCAAGCAGCCAGTTCTGACTGGTTTTCAGATTAGGAACGACCTGCACCAGCACACTGGTATCATAAATATTTTCCATATTCAGTCTCTTGATAATGCCAGCTAGACGCTGGCATAAATTTTAAATAGGTCAGCGCCTGCCCGTTAAAGCATTCGCCAGGAGAAATGAGGGATAAATCAGGAGGTGGTTAAAGGTGCCTGGGCGCTGTCTTTCAGGAAAATGGCCAGCGGGCGTAGTGCTGTTTTCAGTTCCTGCGCAGTCCAGGAATCGTCAAAAATAATATGATTCTGGTTGAACTCGCCCATCAGGTACAGGCCGCCGGACTGATCGCCATGGGTGGAAGCGTCAACATCATCAACCAGAATGGCAGTTGGCGTCTCGCTACCATCCGTTGCGGTTTTCACACTGGCTGTATATTTGCCACTGGCGGTGATCATGCCAAGCACAGTGCCACGCTTATACACACCGCCGGTGATCGTGCCGGTGTCAGTGACCAGTTGCAGCGTACCGGCAATTAACTGATCCGGCACAAACACTGAACTCTTCATGCCAGGTGCAAAGGCATTCTGACCAAATTGATCCATTATTTCTCTCCTTTAATGGAGTTGTAGAGGCCGGTCATCTGGTTTACCAGTGCCGATTTACCGTTCTCTTTCTTGCCGCCATCCGGATTCAGACGGACATCATGGCTTTCCTGCATGCGCTGATCGAGAGAGCGCCCGCGCGTTGCCTGTGGTTGCAAGGCTGGCGCCGTGGATGCCAGAACATTGATAGCGGCGGCAGAGCTCATCCCGGTATTGAATGCGAGTGAAGCGGCCAGTGACGGATTCGCCGCAGCGTGCTTACTGCCGAAGATACGGGCGCAACGTTTACGCTCGGCGGCGCGGGCATTTTTCACCGCTTTGCTTTCTTTGCGGTCATCGTCGCCGTCATCTTCGGAATCGTCATCGTCTTCCGCCGCATCCGGGTCGTCACCGTCATCTTCAGCGTCATCATCACGCTCGTCGTCTTCCGCGTCATCTTCGCGTTCATCGTCCTCGGCATCATCTTCGCGCTCATCCTCTTCCGCGCGACGGCCTTTCGCTTTTTTGGCCTTTTTGTCTTCTTCCTCTTCGGAAGCAGTCGCGCCACGGCCAATAAGATGAGCAAAACTAAATGTTTTCTTCGCCATTTCAGGCTCCTGTTTTTTCAAGTAAGTTTCTGAACGCAGCATCAGGAGGACACACCTCATCAGCCAGTCCAAGTTCCACACCATCAGCAGCCATAAAACAGGCAGCCTGAGTACTTTTGATAACCTTTGCGCTAATCCCCCGATTTCTGGCGACGGTATTCACAAACAATTCGCCCATGGTGTTGATGTCCTGCTGAATAGCCGCCAGCGCTTCATCTGACAGTTCTCTCAGCGGTGACCCCTCAGCCTTACGGGAACCGTAGGTGATGATGGTGACTTTGAGGCCGTCATCTTTTATCCGCTGGGTCCAGTCAAGGTGCATAGTGATCACACCAACTGAACCAACACCACCGGTTCGGGGAACAGAAATCCGGTCCGCCGCACTGGCAATCGCATAGGCGGCGGAATAGGCGCTTTCCGTCAGAATGGCATGGATGGGCTTTTTCCCCCGGGCGCCATAAATGACATCGACCAGGTCGAAACATCCGGCGACCTCGCCACCGGGCGAATCAATATCCAGGCAGATCCCCGTAATATCGGGGTCTTCCATCGCAGTCAGGAAGGCCTGACGAATGCCGTCATAGCCTGTCATGCCACTGTATGGACGCAGGCTGCCCAGCTTCTGCACCAGGGTCCCACATATCGGGATGACAGCGACGCCCAGCACATTGTCATAACCCGGGTCGCTACGGGATTCCCGCCCCCGGTTATCGTCGTATCCATACCAGTCATCATCCATGGCAAGAGAGGATTCGATTTTACTGATGCCAAACCGGTCCATAACGGATGCCATGATGACTTCAGCTTTACTTGGGTGCAGCGCCAGCGGTGTATTAAAAAGGCGCTGGGCCAGATGAGGTAGATTCACTTTTCCTCCGGATCGGTAATTGTCTGGCTGGCGAACTGGTCCGCCTGCGCCCAGCTCGGTAATGGAAGTCCGCGCTTCAGGCAGGACTCAATTTCCCGCTGGCGCTGATCAAGTATCTCTTCCCAGTCCTCACCCACGTTTTCACCCACTTCAATTTCGAGAGTGGAAAGGCCCGCATCGAGGCCGAGGATGGCGCCTTTTTTCTCTGCCACCGGATCAACCCATCCTCGTCCCGGCCCCATCCAGCGCGCACGGGAATACGCTGCCCGGGCCTCAACAAAATCGGGGGCATTCGACGGAAGAGGCAAATCCTCGTTATCGTGGACCTCTTCAACAAAGGCTGTCAGCACAGGCTGCGCGGTACCCATAGCAAAATCATCGCGCCGGCGGGTGAGTGTTTTCCATGCCTCCAGCAAGGAGGAACGCGCAGAGCTGTAATTCACATCAGACCAGTCCTGTGTAACCTGCTGCGGAGATAACCCCGTGCCGGAAGAGAAATTACGCAGAACTGCAGACTCGAAAACCTCAAAGTTGCTGTACGGACGGGCAGCATTGACCGTTGTTATTTTCTCGCCGGGGTACAGGATTGGCATGCGGGCGCCATTCTGCAGCGTTAAACGACGATCATTATGAAATTCAGCCCGGCCGTCCTGATATGCCCCTAACCCTTCCTCGAAGTTTTCCCCCAGCGCGGACTGGATCATTTCGGGATCGTATGGAGACTCAATATACGCGGCGAAGATAGCATTCAGAATTGCCGCTTCCAGCTCGCTCTGGTCGTACTTCACCAGCATCTTCAGACGTTGCACCACTGGAGTCAGAATGCCATTACCCCGATGCTGAGCTCCACGCTCATGGTCAAAGTCGTGCACAACGTGCGGGCGCCCCCAGTCGGTTTCCCGCGGTATCCTCCGCCATGTCATCGTTTTGGCGCCACTCCACCAGTCACCGATATGTGCTTCACGTATGTGATATGCCACAGGTGCGCCATCAGCATCTATTTCAACGCCGCCGCGGATATTGGGCATATCAAAATTCTGCTGTGGGTTGCTGAGTCTGTCGGGATCAACAACCTGCACCGTCGTGGCATAACGCCCCTTACCTGGTCCAAGGCGATCGGTGCGATACTGGAGCACCATCAGGGCGTCGCCATCTATCAGCTTGTGGCGAAATGCCAGGCGTAACATTTGTGGAACGGTTAGCTTGCGCTCAACGTCACAATAACGGCCTGTGTCGTATGCCCAGGTTCTCCAGTGGGAAGCGAGTGCTTTTCCGTACTCTTCCGCCCATACTGCGTCAAAACTTTTATTACCTGTCATCATCCGTAATACACGATAGTCAGGCTTCATGATCGGACGGAAATTGGCGCCGACCGCATTATCAAGCAGGCGAGTTATGGCACCATTGGCCCATCCATCATTTCGGACCAGATCGCGCGCACGGGAAACGATACGGTCACGGTAGATATTAATTTCGTTATCCGGTGACCATAGTGCGGGCTGCCAGTTCGCCAGTTGATCGCTGAAGGAATCCGCGGCGTCATATGGCACCCGGCTACCGCCCGTCAACATGCTGGGTTTTGGTGCCTGATAAGGTCTCCCGTCAGGACCAAGGATTTGCACTTTATTCATCAGAATCTGAACCTCACTGGCTTCCGTGGCCGGGCGACAATTCCCAGTTGCGCCTGCAGCAACTGAATCAGCGCAAGCAGGTCGGCGAGAGAGCTTTGCTGATAGGAGACAGAGCGCGTCCCATCACCCTGCGTATAGGAGAATGAGACGCCACGGCTGCCGGTAGTCAGATCGATATAAGCCTGCTGCGCTTTCTGCAGAGCGTCTCTGAGCTGCTCATCAGTCATCCCACCAGCAAGTAAGCTCGTGTTTCGGTTAAACATGGTTTTCCTTATTGCGGCAGGAGTTTAGAAATGTTCTTACGCTTAACAGGAGCCATAGCCTCATCCACGATGGCACCCGGTAATTCGTAATTGATTTTTTCTTCTGGCTCGGCTGGCGCCGGCAGGAATTTATCGGGATCGGCCTGAAGGTTAGCGGCCCGAACATTGAGTTTTAATCCCATATGTTTCAGCCCACACAGCGCGGCATAGCTGTATACGAGACAGTCGAGCGCTTCGTTCGCCCGGCCGGGAATGGGCTCCCAGACACTGAATCGCTGTCCGGCCACCACTTTGTAAACCAGTCGCTCTGCCAGTAGCTGGTTGAAATATCCGAGGTCACGATCATCCGGGAAGTGCATATAACCCGCACCTGCAGTACCTAAAGCCGGCGGTTCAAGATGCAGACGACCACGGACAACATCTTTCGCAGAGTTCACGCCAAGAATAATTGGCCTGAAGCTGGCTTTACTTTTCGACGTCGGTCGCTTGGTTGGCCAGACGGGGTTACGTTTACCGCCCTGCGCAGACTCCCCCTTGATAGCCCAGATGCGGCGCCCAAGGCGATCTTTGCAGAACTCATAAACCTTTTGCGTGTGGTGACCGCCGGAGTCCATACATGCAGCCAGAATATTCAGCCCTCGCCCGTCACCGCGTCGCCATATCTGTTTCAAATACGCATCAAGGCGCTTCCACGGTTCCTCTGTTTCCAGGTCGCCATAAATGACGTCATGCGCAACTGACCACGATTCCTCGTCCCGTCCCCAGCCAGTGATCGTGATTTCGAATCGGTCATCCTGGGTATCGACGCCGGCAGTTAACAATGCCACGCCATCAGGAACGACGGCCGGGAAGACTTCACGGCGCGCCAGCAGGACATCAACCGGGAGCTGTTTCCCGTGGTTAGGTCGGTGGGGCAACCCCATCTGGGTGTTCCACCAGGCCTGTTCCTTATCCGGATCCCCTTTCGCATCGAGGTATTTCTTTGCAATGTCCGACGGCTTATCTTTCTGCCAGGGACTAAACAGCTTTGACGCCTGGTATCCGGCGTGGTGATTATCCAGCGCCTCAGCCCCACAGTCCGGGCAAATCGCCCGGTATACGGCATGCCGTTCCGACTCCGACCAGCGCCAGACAGTATCAACACTTCCCTCATCGCCTTCATGCCATTTCTGGTCGTATTCCATTAATGGTGAATGGCGGGAACCACAACATTCAAACGGTTTGGTCTGATGCCAGCGGATTGTCTGTAATGCCCGCAGACGCTCACCCTCTGACCAGCCAGCACCACAACATTCACAATGGATCATGGCCGATTTGGTCAGGTGCTTATCACCTTCTTTTGGCCATTGAACATGTTTGAAGAAATCAAGGAACTGTCGGTGCCCGCAATGGGGGCAAACTACAGAGGCCCGCCGCTGATCTGAATCTTCGTAACTGTCAGCAATCCGGCTTTCATCTTCAACCGTCGGCGAACAGGCCCGCACAGAAAGCCAGTTAAGGCCAAATGTTGCGGTTCGTTCTTCCGCCAGGGCAATGGGATCACCTTCACGTGTAATCGGGTATTTATCCACCTCATCCGCCAACAGAACACGGATAGGTCGGCGCGCAAGGTTATCAGGGCTGCCGGCGCCAGCCAGCGCCAGAAACCCGCCAGTGAAGGCTTTATACAGAATGGTTTCTTTCGAACTCTTTTGCTTTGAATCACCGATGATGTTACGCAGAACTGGCGTCACACGAACCAACGGGCTGATGCGTTCTTTGGAAAACTGCTCGGCGGCCTCTTCCTTCGGCTGCAGGAGCAAAATCGGGCATGGATCGAGGTGCGCGAAATAGCCGAAAAGATTTTCCAGCAGCGCTGTTTTCATTAACTGGGTACAGCACATCACGGTAATAATGTGGACGCCCGATTCAGTCGCGGCCAGCATCGGGCCGCGTGCAATCTCAACCGTTGATGTTTCCCAGTTCCCGGAGGTGCTGCCAGCTTCTTTCGCCAACTTCCGGTAGTCATCAGCCCATTGCGGGACGCTGATGCGTGGTGGCGGTGTCCACCCTTTCCGGACACACAGTTGAAGACGCTCAATCTTCTGCTGGGTTAAACTCTGGTTCTCCGAGGACTGAGATATGTTTGTGGACATGTTCAATCAGCACCTCTGTCATCCTGTCCGCCGGCACATTCAGATCGGCAGCCATCAATGGTGCCACGCGTGAAGGCCAGTTAAGCCATGCATCACGCTGCTGGCGAAAGGCGTTAAACAGAACCTCCTCGGCGATGGCCAATTCAATTGTCTGGCCGCTGTCTTTTTCATACTGGAGCTTTGCCTGCAGGGCCATGTAATTTTCACGGATCCGCGCGGCCTCTTCCCTGGAAAGGTCAGCACCTTCTGTAAGCATTATCTGGCGAACGGTTTCATCAATTTCATCGTCGCCATCATTCCGGGGTGCTGAGGCTTTTTTCTTCTTCGCGTTTGATGCCCGCGGATCTTTTCCATCACGGTTTTTCTTCAGCGCAGCATCGCTCGCTTCAACATCTATCAGGTCGCCATCCATGACGATAAACCGACCAGCTTTAATCCAGCGGCCAATAGTTTTACGGTCAACGCCTGAATGCTGCGCGTACTGACTCTGGTTCATCGTGGACATGGGACATCACCTGGGACATTTTTGGGGTGGGACATTTACCTGGGACATTTTTGCAATGTCCCACATGAATGCCCCACTGGAATAAATGGAATAATCCACGCTGGCTCTGGCATGGCTGGCGATCTCATCAGGTGGGACATGGGACACAAAATAAAAATTTGTAACTAGGAAAACACTGCGGCGCGCAATGCCCGTGCCTTACAAAAGTCTCTGGAAGGACCCAACCCCATAGGGGTATATCTACTCTCTGACTTGCCCGTCTTTTCACCAATTCAAGCCCAGTGATATGCTGAAAGTTCTCACACAGCCAGCAAGGATAAAACTATGGCAACATTTACAGTAAGAGTGGAACTGCGCAATTCCAAAGATGCAGATTACGATGAGCTTCACGAACTAATGGAGGCCAATGGATTTTCCCGGACTGTCACCACAGACTCTGGAAATACCTACTATCTACCAAGTGCTGAATACAACTACAAAAGCACTACAAGGAGTAGATCTTCTGTCGCTGACCTTGCTGAGGCAGTTGCAAGTCAGGTGAGGAAAAACCCTAAAATCCTTGTCACAGAATCAGATGGCCGATACGTTAAAAATCTAGATAAGGCTTAGCCTTCATAGTCACCTGAATCCAGGGCCTTTTTTGCTAACCAGATGCGGGCTTCAGTGCCTGCATTTGGCTTTAACTCCTGAAGACGCATTACATCCTCAAGCAGCAGCGCGATAACATTTTTAAATTCTTTTTCATCCATTTCAGTACCCTCTCACTAATTTATTGAATAGGTTATTTTGCTGTCCTGATCGCATCCGCGATAGCGCGGCTTAGGGCAGCAGGCATTAAAGCCTCTGCCATCGCTTTTGAACGGTCCATATACCCCAGCACTGGCGTTACAGGAAGCGCATCACCAAACCTCACCAGCAGCTTAGGTGGCCGCTGTTTTGGTTTAGGCCTGCGTGTGCCATTAGGAGAACGCTTAGCCCTCTTCTTCTTCGGGGGTTTTGGCTTGCGACGTTGCCAGACTGCATTGACATTGTTCACATCACCAATAAACACGTTCGACTTTGCTTTCAACTGCGAAAGTTTATTTCGCGGCATGTTGCCGTATTTGTTCAGTTTGATGTTTTTGGGGTTAAGCAATGCCGAGCTGTTCAGCTTATGATCGCCGCCAAACTCGAAAGGCTCCAGGTACCCGGCTGCGATATCTCGCACATAAACCTTTGCGCGAAGATCGTTCTTGCGGGCTCCTGAAGAACCCACTGCATTGACCGTGAACGGGGTTGGCGATTCCAGCTTCCGACCCAAAGCTACTTTTTGCGCTGCTGCAATCTGACGAACAACGGCTGTCATAGCCTTAGCTGTGGCATAGGGGATTTGCTTCTGCAACGTCTGAAGTTGCCGGGATAAATCCTTAATCGTAGCCATAAGCTTGTTCCAGAGTAAGCGAAGTTATCAGGCGCTATTATTGTCTTTCGGTTTCTCCTGAGGAGTACCATAGCGGGCACGCATTTCGCGGCAGGACATAAAAGTAGGCTGAGCACCGTTTGAAGCGATCATCAAAACAATAGGTAAGCCTATGGTGATGATAATCAATAAGCCATTCCAGATGTAATAGAACATCATCGCGCCCTTATCTTCCCGTTAATTTTGTCAGGTGCCACGCGCAAAATTTATATCGCAACATTGCCACTTCTTCTCAGAGTTGCGCCGCCACTTCTCGTCTTTGCGAGCCGTCAAGATGTGGATCACCTCTTTGGCCGACACCAGATCTATGCTTCTTGTCGGGTAAGCATTATCGAGCCATCTCGTAAGGTGGCTCTGTAATACCCTACTTCACGGTTTCAATGGTCGAACCGTGGCTGTTGGTGATGTAAATCTGATCGCCCTTATAAAGGAACTGGTATCCAACACCACCAAGCTCAGGAATGTCAGGGAAAGCTGGTGAAGGAATTCCTGAACAAATAATGGCAATGCAATCAGCCCGGTTTGCTCCAGTACGCTCGACCATTAGTTGATGCTCATCGCCAACTGGTTTCGTCATATCTTGGTCCTCATAGGACATTGGGATATGCTCAATGATGTCAGGCGCCATAACCTCCAGTTCATCAGCAAGAGCAAAAGCCTGACGCCATTGCTCAGAGCCAGGACGAGCAACGGTGATTTCTTTTGCCTCATACAATGAGGTTGCGTTGTTAATAATCTGCTTAACGGTAAACATTTTCTTCTCCTGCTTCTGGTAATAAAAAACCCCGCTATTGCGAGGCTCGTTTTTTCTCTGCCTGCCTGATATCCGCTTTATCCCGGTTGCACTGGCCCAGCGCTGATAGCAGACTGACGTTTAAATCAAGGCTCTGGCCCCACGTCAGATTGTCGGGGATTTCCGGTTGCGGGGTGTCAGCCGTCAGGATGGCCGGTAACGGGACCACCGGCACTTTGACGTAGACCGTTCGCGAATTGTTGCAACCGCTTAACTGCGCCAGCAGGCACAGGGCGATTAGTGCAATCATCATTCGCAACAGCAACCCGGATATCAGCCGAGGCTCCCGATGCGTCCAGTGCGATCTGCTCTTTTGCATGCTGATTGGCCTCGACGATGGTGTTGAAGATGGTCATGGTGGTCAGAACGTTGGATGTGATGGTCTGGGCTGCGTTTGCCTGTTGCTCTGCATTATCGGCTCGGGTTTTCTGCTCAGAAGCAGCGTTGTGGTAATGCATTACCAGCCACCCAAGGCAAACCATCAGGCAGATCACAATGGCGCTGATAATGGCGGTTAACCGGCTCATTTTTGACTCCAGAGACAAACTTCGCGCTCAATCTCGCGGCGAGTTACCAGGCCTTTCCACTGCTTGCCCTTGGCGTAAGTCCAGCGGCGCAGCTGGTCGCACGCACCTTTCTGGTCGCCCTGGTTGATTTTGCGCAGCAGTGTGGAGGTCTGGAAGTTGCCAGCGCCAACGTTATACGCGAACGAGTACAGAGCCCCGCGCATTGTCTCGGGGATCGGCTTCTGGATGTAAGGGTTAATCTGGCGAGCGACGGCGTTCAGGTCTTTACTGAGAAGGGCGCGGCATTCGGCCTCGGTGTACTTCTTGCCGAGCATGATGTCTTTGCCTGTGTGGCCATAGCAGACAGTCCAGACGCCTACCACATCCTGATAGGGGTTGTATCGCACACCTTCAAGACCATCGCTCCCGGTTGGGCCAGCGATTAGCGCAGAGGCAATGGCTATGGCGCCACCACCGACGGCAGCGATAACGCTATTCCTCAGTTTTGGTGTCATAGCCATTGAGCCGATCCTCGCGTTCTTTCCGCCGGTAGTACCAGTTCACCCCACAGGTGGTAATGGTGCAGGCGATACCGACAATAATTGCCCAGTCACTCAGGGTCATCCCCGCTATTTTGTCGGCCAAAATCCATACCTCTGCCTTAACTGCCCCGGCATACGCCTTTGCTGAGACACCGCAGCCCGTCAGTGCGGTCCCGGTGCCGTATGAAAGTCTGCTGTAAATGGTGCTCATTTTTGTCATAACCTCACCTCCGTTGATGACGGATGGCGCTGTGTGAAGTGGGGAATGGCCACCAGATGAATTTACGACAAAGCACAAAGTGAGTGACGTTCTGGCGACCAAAACAGAAAGAGCCGCCTGTTGGCAGCCCTGTGATTCGGATTTACTTCTTTAAAAGCAGTGATATTATCGCGCTACCTGAGCTGAACCATCAGGTGTCCAACTTTTGCATGTCATCTTAATGCGCCCGCTGATTTAACCATCTCTAAGCGGGCTTTTTTTCGCCCAAAGAAAAGGCCCACCGAGTGGGCCTTCCGGCTATCATCATTTTTATATTGGCTGTGGTGCCGGGTGCCTCCCGGTGAGTCTTTGGTTAAACACCTTAACTCGCATTAACCATGCTAATCAGAAAAGGGTGGAAGCTTATCTCCGGTAGCTGAGGTTACGCCCCTCCGCATAGGGGGATTCACCACGCGCATGCATTAGCTATGCAACATTCACTTAGTCAACATGCTGCGATACCAGTGCGCTAACTTCTTCCTTAAGATTCAATAATCAGTCGGATTATGCATAATCAATGCATGAAATATAATTTCAATAACAACAATAAAAAATCATCTAAAATTATAAATTTACCAAAACTATTGATTAGGATTTTTCTTACCCTCACCATAGAATCCTCCCCACAAAAAAACAAAAATGTCCACATACATTTCAAGGGGTTACACCTGCATGGCAAATTTACTCATTTTAGCACTGGCGGTAGTTCTTTTTATAGTCGCTGTACTTTCTTTCGTTTCTTACACCAAGGACAGGAAAAAGCTTAAAAATACTTTTAAGAAGCGGTATTGATCATGCGCTGATCTTTATCTTAAAGAGGCTGAGCCCGTCAGCCTCTTTTTATTCTGATTGGCCAGCACACCTCCAGCGCCCCGACGATAACCACCAGCAGAACCAGATCCATCAGCATGCCAGCCACCCGCCAGGCTACGAACAGTAGAACGACAAACAGCGCCCAGAAACACAGCCTGCGCAGCATGATTACTTACCGTTGGTGCCGAGTACCCGGCTCAGGTTTTTCAGCAGGACAGTCGAGGCCGTTTCCAGCATGTCATCACCGGCATCGGTATTGGCGACCACCAGCGTCTTAGTGCAGGGAACCTTCACCTTCGAATCACTCAGCCAGCCGGATTCGGTAACCGCCTTTTTCATCTCGTACACCGGCTTCCCGTTCGGCAATTTATCGTCAACGTGCCAGCCGTTCATATCGATCATCGTCAGGCCGCTGCCTTCCTGATTAACCGCCTCCAGAAACTTATTCGACCGGTCCGGCGCAGATACCCAAAGGAAGGCGTCATACTCGCCAGTGGTGACTTTCGCCAGCGAGCGCACACCGCCTTTGGCATAGGTCTCTACTTTGGCGTAATCCTTTTCCAGCCCCTGCAGATATTGCCAGGATGCATACGATCCGCTGGAGGGCTCACCGACCGCGATTTTCACACCTGCCTTTAAATCACCTTCATCGCTGACCTTGCCGCCCTTCTTCACCGCGACAAAAACGCATTCATCAGCCAGCTCGCCGATGATGTCCACCTTCTGCGCTTCGTTGCTGTGGCGGCTGCGCCAGAACTGGAAAGCATCAGCCTGAGTGAAACCGATCTGGGCGGTACCACTGGCGACCTTGTCGAGATTGTCCAGAGAGCCTTTACTGGGGATCACCGTCGAGCTGTAACCATACTCGCTGAGTGCGCTGGCGAGATTAACGCCGTACACCGCGTTATAGGTCAGGCCCTGTTGACCCGTAGTGATAACGACATCCGCAGCCGAAGCGGCGTTACTCAGGCACAGCGAAGCGACCGCAATAGCGGCCATGATGACTTTTTTCATGTGACTATCCTTTTGAGGTGAGCCTTCGCCCGGAGTGGTCGCCCTGCAGAACAGTCACACGACCATTCCAAAGGCTCACCCCGAAAAGCTCTGCAGCTTTTATGCGCCGGGCGTGGCGCGGATAAAAAAAGGCCACGCAAGTTCGCAGCCTGTGAATGGTTGCAGCCCTATAGCAGCATATCTCTACATTTGGTATGGTCAGATCGCCAGAAGTAACCACATCAAACATGGAGAATTACATGAGTGAGTCTAATAAACCAATCAGTGAAAATAAGCCTCAGCCAACAACCCAAAATAAGTCGGATACCAAAGCGCCTCCACCTCCACCAAGGGATTTTTCGATGGGACGGACAATAACTGGTGATTCTGCCCCGACAATTGGTGATTCTCTCCAGAATCTCACAAGAAAAATACACCAGTGCCGAAACGGTAATGGATAAAGCCGGAGTAAGGATTGATGCCAGCCTTACTCTGGTTAGTCTGGTTCTGAGTTGTATATTTGCTTCCTGAAGTTCGCTTGCCGTCTGACAAAGATTTTTCAATCTATAGCGTCTCATCACCGATAAAGCACTATCTCCACCGATATAACCATTGGCTCGCAGAGTCTCATAGTCACTCCCGGTTATGGTCTTGTACACCCTAGTATAGAGTACGTCAGGAGAGGTTGAAATTAATGCCCGCGTCTGAACGGATAACACCCTTAAAACCAAATAAACGGCGCATAACGTCCAGTACAGAGTAAAAATAGCCACGCCAGCATTTAAAAAATCAGGATGATCTTTTTGCGTCAGAAGGAGAAACGAGGAGCCAATGCCAACAATGAGGATGCTAAGCAGTTTATAGCCATTTTCTTTGTTCAGGGAATTCGACTGCGTGATCTCACGAATACAATCCTCTCCCTGCTTTTCCAGAAAATCCACGAGCTCATCATCAGCATCCAGAAAATAGTCATCGGGCAAATCTGACATTTCGACCTCACTCGCATCCTGAGATTTTTTTTTGATTTTACCTGAAGGCCCGCTAATGAGATACATCAGGCCCCTAGATGGAGGGATATGGCGGAAGATGGAGGAGTCGAACCCCTACCGTTACCAGCACCACCGGGTTCAAACCGGTTCGCCCACCACTGAGCGGCATCTTCCAGAAACGAAAAAACCCCGCCGAAGCAGGGTTTTGATGATTGGTTTCGTTCAGGCGCTATATGCCACGATTGAAAGCATACAGGACAACTTTATGCAAAGTCAACACTAACGTTCAAAAAATTGCAGCCATCTGTTTCGATCACATTAATAACTGGTAGCCTTCTCAAATTCTGCTGCGGCTTGTCTCTCTCCTTTGTGAAGCATATCCACCAGCCCCTCATAGAACGGTTTCCAGTTGCGTGACCACGAAGACTGATGGAGATCCGGGAGACGCTTCAGAATGGCGCGGTGTACCGTCGCAGAGGGTACAACAGAGAAGCCATTACCAGAGCAGCGTTCA
>NZ_JBNRLJ010000015.1:0-34365 GCF_050378655.1 Klebsiella sp. 7-CIP_Kleb. | reverse complement strand
TACAACTGACGTGACTGGCACCATCGAACTGCCGGAAGGCGTAGAGATGGTAATGCCGGGCGACAACATCAAAATGGTTGTTACCCTGATCCACCCGATCGCGATGGACGATGGTCTGCGTTTCGCAATCCGTGAAGGCGGTCGTACCGTTGGCGCGGGCGTGGTTGCTAAAGTTCTCGGCTAATCGCTGATAACATTTGACGCAATGCGCAATAAAAGGGCATCATTTGATGCCCTTTTTGCACGCTTTCACACCAGAACCTGGCTCATCAGTGATTTTATTTGTCATAATCATTGCTGAGACAGGCTCTGAAGAGGGCGTTTATACACCAAACCATTCGAGCGATAGTGCGACGGCAATCAGCATCCTCCTTTGCGTTAGCAGGGCAGGGGCGACAAAACCGTCAGCGTTGAAGCAATTTGAATAGTTAAGTGTATAATCCGAAACTTAATTTCGGTTTGGATCGCCTCGCCCCCGCGGGGTGAAATTGTTTGTAGAATACTTCTGACAGGTTGGTTTATGAGTGCGAATACCGAAGCTCAAGGGAGCGGGCGCGGCCTGGAAGCGATGAAGTGGATTATCGTTGCCGTGCTGCTGATCGTGGCGATCGTGGGCAACTTCCTTTATCGCGACATTATGCTGGCGGTGCGTGCGCTGGCCGTGGTTATTCTTATTGCTGCTGCCGGTGGCGTCGCGCTGTTGACGACGAAAGGTAAGGCGACCGTTGCTTTTGCTCGCGAAGCGAGAACCGAAGTTCGTAAAGTGATTTGGCCGACTCGCCAGGAAACGCTGCATACTACGCTGATTGTTGCTGCTGTGACTGCAGTAATGTCACTGATCCTGTGGGGACTGGATGGTATTCTGGTTCGCCTGGTCTCCTTTATCACTGGCCTGAGGTTCTGAGATGTCTGAAGCTCCTAAAAAGCGCTGGTACGTCGTTCAGGCGTTTTCCGGTTTTGAAGGTCGCGTAGCCACGTCGCTGCGTGAACATATCAAATTACACAACATGGAAGAGTTATTTGGCGAAGTCATGGTCCCGACCGAAGAAGTGGTTGAGATCCGTGGCGGCCAGCGTCGCAAAAGCGAACGTAAATTCTTCCCAGGCTACGTTCTGGTCCAGATGGTCATGAACGACGCAAGCTGGCACCTGGTGCGCAGCGTGCCGCGCGTGATGGGCTTCATCGGCGGTACCTCTGACCGTCCGGCGCCGATCAGCGACAAAGAAGTCGACGCCATCATGAATCGTCTGCAGCAGGTTGGCGATAAGCCGCGTCCGAAAACGCTGTTTGAACCGGGCGAAATGGTTCGCGTTAACGACGGTCCGTTCGCTGACTTTAACGGTGTGGTTGAAGAAGTGGACTATGAGAAGTCCCGCCTGAAAGTTTCCGTTTCTATCTTCGGTCGTGCGACTCCGGTAGAACTGGACTTCAGCCAGGTTGAGAAGGCGTAAGCCGGCGATCAAAAAAGCAGCGATTTAATCGTTGCATAGGGCGCGAAATTGGCATACAATTTCGCGCCTTTTGTTTTTATGGGCCCGGCCCGTAAAACGATGTTTAATCACGGGGAGCTTCTCTGAAGCGTTAATACCCAATTTGAGGATTTAAGAATGGCTAAGAAAGTCCAAGCCTACGTCAAGCTGCAGGTTGCAGCTGGTATGGCGAACCCGAGCCCGCCGGTCGGCCCAGCACTGGGTCAGCAGGGCGTGAACATCATGGAATTCTGCAAAGCGTTCAACGCCAAAACTGATTCCCTGGAGAAAGGTCTGCCGATCCCGGTTGTTATCACCGTTTACGCTGACCGTTCCTTTACCTTTGTTACCAAGACTCCGCCGGCTGCTGTTCTGCTGAAGAAAGCTGCAGGCATCAAGTCTGGTTCCGGTAAGCCGAACAAAGATAAAGTGGGTAAAATCTCCCGCGCTCAGCTGCAGGAAATCGCGCAGACCAAAGCTGCCGACATGACTGGTGCCGACATTGAAGCGATGACTCGCTCCATCGAAGGTACTGCACGTTCCATGGGCCTGGTAGTGGAGGACTAAGAAATGGCTAAACTGACCAAGCGCATGCGCGTGATCCGTGAGAAAGTTGATGCAACTAAACAGTACGACATCAACGAAGCCATCGCTCTGCTGAAAGAGCTGGCCACCGCTAAATTTACCGAAAGCGTAGACGTTGCCGTTAACCTCGGCATCGACGCTCGTAAATCTGACCAGAACGTCCGTGGCGCAACTGTACTGCCGCACGGTACTGGCCGTTCCGTTCGCGTAGCCGTATTTACCCAGGGTGCAAACGCTGAAGCTGCTAAAGCTGCAGGCGCTGAGCTGGTAGGTATGGAAGATCTGGCTGAGCAGATCAAAAAAGGCGAAATGAACTTTGACGTTGTTATTGCTTCTCCGGATGCAATGCGCGTTGTTGGCCAGCTGGGCCAGGTTCTGGGTCCGCGTGGCCTGATGCCGAACCCGAAAGTGGGTACCGTAACTCCGAACGTTGCTGAAGCGGTTAAAAACGCGAAAGCAGGTCAGGTTCGTTACCGTAACGACAAAAACGGCATCATCCACACCACTATCGGTAAAGTGGACTTTGACGCTGACAAACTGAAAGAAAACCTGGAAGCTCTGCTGGTTGCGCTGAAAAAAGCAAAACCGACTCAGGCGAAAGGCGTGTACATCAAGAAAGTTAGCATCTCCACCACCATGGGTGCAGGTGTTGCAGTAGATCAGGCTGGCCTGAACGCTTCTGCAAACTAATGCCTTTACGTGGGCGGCGAATTTGTCTACAATCTTCGCCCACGTTTGCTAACGATGGTTAGCAGGTAACCGAATTGTTCGTTGGAGCCTGGCCTATCCAGGCCTCCGTCGAAGACCGCAGGTGTTTCGCAAGAAACTTAATCCCCTGCGTAGACGGTGACAGAACGCTAAGATTATTTTTGGATATTCTGGCTTGTTTCTGCTCACCGTATTTAGACGCTCTTTTCGTTGAATTGAGTGAAGTGAGTTCCAGAGCATAGGCTCTGGCAAACATCCAGGAGCAAAGCTAATGGCTTTAAATCTTCAAGACAAACAAGCGATTGTTGCTGAAGTCAGCGAAGTAGCCAAAGGCGCGCTGTCTGCAGTAGTTGCGGATTCCCGTGGCGTAACTGTAGATAAAATGACTGAACTGCGTAAAGCAGGTCGTGAAGCTGGCGTATACATGCGTGTTGTTCGTAACACCCTGCTGCGCCGCGTCGTTGAAGGTACTCAGTTCGAGTGCCTGAAAGACACGTTTGTTGGTCCGACCCTGATTGCATACTCTATGGAACACCCGGGCGCTGCTGCTCGTCTGTTCAAAGAGTTCGCGAAAGCGAATGCAAAATTTGAGGTCAAAGCCGCTGCCTTTGAAGGTGAGCTGATCCCGGCGTCGCAGATCGACCGCCTGGCAACTCTGCCGACCTACGAAGAAGCAATTGCACGCCTGATGGCAACCATGAAAGAAGCTTCGGCTGGCAAACTGGTTCGTACTCTGGCTGCTGTACGCGATGCGAAAGAAGCTGCTTAATCGCAGTTATCTTTGTAAAGCATTCGCTTACGTATAAACTTATTCTGATATTCAGGAACAATTTAAATGTCTATCACTAAAGATCAAATCATTGAAGCAGTATCCGCTATGTCCGTAATGGACGTTGTTGAGCTGATCTCTGCAATGGAAGAAAAATTCGGTGTTTCCGCTGCTGCTGCTGTAGCTGTAGCTGCTGGCCCGGTTGAAGCTGCTGAAGAAAAAACTGAATTCGACGTAATTCTGAAAGCTGCTGGCGCTAACAAAGTTGCTGTTATCAAAGCAGTACGTGGCGCGACTGGCCTGGGTCTGAAAGAAGCTAAAGACCTGGTAGAATCTGCTCCGGCTGCACTGAAAGAAGGCATCAGCAAAGACGACGCTGAAGCTCTGAAAAAATCTCTGGAAGAAGCTGGCGCTGAAGTTGAAGTTAAATAAGCCAACCCTTCCGGTTGCAGCCTGAGAAATCAGGCTGAGGCTGGTGACTTTTTGGTCACCAGCCTTTTTGCGCTGTAAGGCGCCAGTAGCGTTTCACGCTGTTTGACTACTGGTTTGCCTCTCAATGCTTGTTTCTATCGACGACTTAATATACTGCGACAGGTTAGGGTTCCTGGGCTGTGTAAATCGCAATGAAATGGTTTAAGCGTGATAGCAACAGGCATTGCGGAAAGTGTTCCATTTTCCGGTCAACAAAATAGTGTTGCATAAAAAACTGCCCTCTGCGGGCAGATGGGTCGACTTGTCAGCGAGCTGAGGAACCCTATGGTTTACTCCTATACCGAGAAAAAACGTATTCGTAAGGATTTTGGTAAACGTCCACAAGTTCTGGATGTGCCATATCTCCTTTCTATCCAGCTTGACTCGTTCCAGAAGTTTATCGAGCAAGATCCTGAAGGGCAGTATGGTCTGGAAGCTGCTTTCCGTTCCGTATTCCCAATTCAGAGCTACAGCGGTAATTCCGAGCTGCAATACGTCAGCTACCGTCTGGGCGAACCGGTTTTTGACGTTAAAGAATGTCAGATCCGTGGCGTGACTTACTCTGCACCGCTGCGCGTAAAACTGCGTCTGGTGATCTACGAGCGCGAAGCGCCGGAAGGCACCGTCAAAGACATTAAAGAACAAGAAGTCTACATGGGCGAAATTCCGCTCATGACCGACAACGGTACCTTTGTCATCAACGGTACCGAGCGTGTTATCGTTTCTCAGCTGCACCGTAGCCCGGGCGTCTTCTTTGACAGTGACAAAGGTAAGACTCACTCATCCGGTAAGGTTCTGTATAACGCACGCATCATCCCTTACCGTGGTTCCTGGCTGGACTTCGAATTCGACCCGAAAGACAACCTGTTCGTTCGTATCGACCGTCGTCGTAAGCTGCCGGCTACCATCATCCTGCGCGCGCTGAATTACACCACTGAGCAGATCCTTGACCTGTTCTTCGAAAAAGTGGTCTTTGAAATTCGCGACAACAAGCTGCAGATGGAGCTGATTCCGGAGCGTCTGCGCGGCGAAACCGCCTCCTTCGATATCGAAGCCAACGGCAAAGTGTACGTTGAGAAAGGCCGTCGCATCACGGCTCGTCATATCCGTCAGCTGGAAAAAGACGATATCAAGCATATCGAAGTGCCGGTTGAATATATCGCGGGCAAAGTGGCGGCTAAAGACTATATCGATGAAGCGACTGGCGAACTGATCTGCCCGGCGAACATGGAGCTGAGCCTGGATCTGCTGGCTAAGCTGAGCCAGTCTGGCCACAAGCGCATCGAAACGCTGTTCACTAACGATCTGGACCACGGTCCATACATCTCTGAAACGGTACGCGTCGACCCGACTAACGATCGTCTGAGCGCGCTGGTAGAAATCTACCGCATGATGCGCCCTGGCGAGCCGCCGACTCGTGAAGCCGCTGAAAGCCTGTTTGAGAACCTGTTCTTCTCCGAAGACCGCTACGATCTGTCCGCGGTTGGTCGTATGAAGTTCAACCGTTCTCTGCTGCGCGACGAAATCGAAGGTTCCGGTATCCTGAGCAAAGACGACATCATTGAAGTGATGAAGAAGCTCATCGATATCCGTAACGGTAAAGGCGAAGTGGACGATATCGACCACCTCGGTAACCGTCGTATCCGTTCCGTTGGCGAAATGGCGGAGAACCAGTTCCGCGTTGGCCTGGTACGTGTAGAGCGTGCGGTGAAAGAGCGTCTGTCTCTGGGCGATCTGGATACCCTGATGCCTCAGGATATGATCAACGCCAAGCCGATTTCCGCAGCAGTGAAAGAGTTCTTTGGTTCCAGCCAGCTGTCTCAGTTTATGGACCAGAACAACCCGCTGTCTGAGATCACGCACAAACGTCGTATCTCCGCACTCGGCCCAGGCGGTCTGACCCGTGAGCGCGCAGGCTTCGAAGTTCGAGACGTACACCCGACTCACTATGGTCGCGTATGTCCAATCGAAACGCCTGAAGGTCCGAACATCGGTCTGATCAACTCCCTGTCCGTGTACGCGCAGACCAACGAATATGGCTTCCTTGAGACGCCGTATCGTAAAGTGACCGACGGTGTGGTTACTGACGAAATTCACTACCTGTCTGCTATCGAAGAAGGCAACTACGTTATCGCTCAGGCGAACTCCAACCTGGATGAAAACGGCCACTTCGTAGAAGATCTGGTGACCTGCCGTAGCAAAGGCGAATCCAGCTTGTTCAGCCGTGACCAGGTTGACTACATGGACGTATCCACCCAGCAGGTGGTATCCGTCGGTGCGTCCCTGATCCCGTTCCTGGAACACGATGACGCCAACCGTGCATTGATGGGTGCAAACATGCAACGTCAGGCCGTTCCGACTCTGCGCGCTGATAAGCCGCTGGTTGGTACCGGTATGGAACGTGCTGTGGCCGTCGACTCCGGTGTTACTGCGGTGGCTAAACGTGGCGGTACTGTTCAGTACGTGGATGCCTCCCGTATCGTTATCAAAGTTAACGAAGACGAGATGTACCCGGGCGAAGCAGGTATCGACATCTATAACCTGACTAAGTACACCCGTTCTAACCAGAACACCTGCATCAACCAGATGCCTTGCGTGTCCCTGGGCGAACCTATTGAGCGCGGCGACGTGCTGGCCGACGGCCCGTCCACCGACCTCGGTGAGCTGGCGCTGGGTCAGAACATGCGCGTAGCGTTCATGCCGTGGAACGGCTACAACTTCGAAGACTCCATCCTCGTTTCCGAGCGTGTTGTCCAGGAAGACCGTTTCACCACTATCCACATTCAGGAACTGGCGTGCGTGTCCCGTGACACCAAGCTGGGGCCGGAAGAGATCACCGCTGACATCCCGAACGTGGGTGAAGCTGCGCTCTCCAAACTGGATGAGTCCGGTATCGTTTATATCGGTGCGGAAGTGACCGGCGGCGACATTCTGGTTGGTAAGGTTACGCCGAAAGGTGAAACCCAGTTGACGCCGGAAGAGAAACTGCTGCGTGCGATCTTCGGTGAGAAAGCGTCTGACGTTAAAGACTCCTCTCTGCGCGTACCGAACGGTGTCTCTGGTACCGTTATCGACGTTCAGGTCTTTACCCGTGACGGCGTAGAAAAAGACAAACGTGCGCTGGAAATCGAAGAGATGCAGCTGAAGCAGGCCAAAAAAGACCTGTCTGAAGAACTGCAGATCCTCGAAGCCGGTCTGTTCAGTCGTATCTACGCGGTGCTGGTCTCCGGTGGCGTTGAAGCTGAGAAGCTCGACAAACTGCCGCGCGATCGCTGGCTGGAACTGGGTCTGACCGACGAAGAGAAACAAAATCAGCTGGAACAGCTGGCTGAGCAGTACGACGAACTGAAACACGAGTTCGAGAAAAAACTCGAAGCGAAACGCCGCAAAATCACCCAAGGCGACGATCTGGCACCGGGCGTGCTGAAGATTGTTAAGGTATACCTGGCCGTTAAACGCCGTATCCAGCCTGGTGACAAGATGGCGGGTCGTCACGGTAACAAGGGTGTTATCTCTAAGATCAACCCGATCGAAGATATGCCGCACGATGCTAACGGTACGCCGGTAGATATCGTCCTCAACCCGCTGGGCGTACCGTCTCGTATGAACATCGGTCAGATCCTGGAAACTCACCTGGGTATGGCTGCGAAAGGCATCGGCGATAAGATCAACGCCATGCTGAAACAGCAGCAGGAAGTCGCGAAACTGCGCGAGTTCATCCAG
Source organism: Klebsiella sp. 7-CIP_Kleb. (assembly GCF_050378655.1). Classification (NCBI taxonomy): domain Bacteria; kingdom Pseudomonadati; phylum Pseudomonadota; class Gammaproteobacteria; order Enterobacterales; family Enterobacteriaceae; genus Klebsiella; species Klebsiella sp. 7-CIP_Kleb. The sequence continues at coordinate 26,640 of NZ_JBNRLJ010000015.1, read as the reverse complement.
CGTGCCTACGATCTGGGCGCTGACGTTCGTCAGAAAGTTGACCTGAATACCTTCAGCGATGAAGAAGTTCTGCGTCTGGCTGAAAACCTGCGTAAAGGTATGCCGATCGCAACGCCGGTGTTCGACGGTGCGAAAGAAGCGGAAATTAAAGCGCTGCTGCAGCTGGGCGACCTGCCGACTTCCGGTCAGATCACCCTGTTCGACGGCCGCACCGGTGAGCAGTTCGAGCGTCCGGTAACCGTGGGTTACATGTACATGCTGAAACTGAACCACCTGGTCGACGACAAAATGCATGCGCGTTCCACCGGTTCTTACAGCCTGGTTACTCAGCAGCCGCTGGGTGGTAAGGCGCAGTTCGGTGGTCAGCGCTTCGGTGAGATGGAAGTGTGGGCGCTGGAAGCATACGGCGCAGCTTACACCCTGCAGGAAATGCTCACCGTTAAGTCTGATGACGTGAACGGTCGTACTAAGATGTATAAAAACATCGTGGACGGCAATCACCAGATGGAACCGGGCATGCCGGAATCCTTCAACGTACTGTTGAAAGAAATTCGCTCGCTGGGCATCAACATCGAACTGGAAGACGAGTAATTCTCGCTCAAACAGGTCACTGCTGCCGGGTTAACGCCCGGCAGCGGAATGTGCTAACTCCGACGGGAGCAAATCCGTGAAAGACTTATTAAAGTTTCTGAAAGCGCAAACTAAAACCGAAGAGTTTGATGCGATCAAAATTGCTCTGGCTTCGCCAGACATGATCCGTTCATGGTCTTTCGGTGAAGTTAAAAAGCCGGAAACCATTAACTACCGTACGTTCAAACCTGAGCGTGACGGCCTTTTCTGCGCCCGTATCTTTGGGCCGGTAAAAGACTATGAGTGCCTGTGCGGTAAGTACAAGCGCCTGAAACACCGCGGTGTGATCTGTGAGAAGTGCGGCGTTGAAGTGACCCAGACTAAAGTGCGTCGTGAGCGCATGGGCCACATCGAGCTGGCATGTCCGACTGCGCACATCTGGTTCCTGAAATCTCTGCCGTCCCGTATCGGCCTGCTGCTGGATATGCCGCTGCGCGATATCGAACGTGTACTGTACTTTGAATCCTATGTGGTTATCGAAGGTGGCATGACCAACCTCGAACGCAACCAGATTCTGACGGAAGAACAGTACCTGGACGCGCTGGAAGAGTTCGGTGACGAATTCGACGCGAAGATGGGTGCGGAAGCGATCCAGGCGCTGCTGCGCAATATGGATCTGGAGCAGGAGTGCGAGCAGCTGCGTGAAGAGCTGAACGAAACCAACTCCGAAACCAAGCGTAAAAAGCTGACCAAGCGCATTAAGCTGCTGGAAGCTTTCGTACAGTCTGGCAACAAGCCGGAGTGGATGATCCTGACCGTTCTGCCGGTACTGCCGCCAGATCTGCGTCCGCTGGTTCCGCTGGATGGCGGTCGTTTCGCGACGTCTGACCTCAACGATCTGTATCGTCGCGTGATCAACCGTAACAACCGTCTGAAACGTCTGCTGGATCTGGCTGCGCCGGATATCATCGTACGCAACGAAAAACGTATGCTGCAGGAAGCGGTAGATGCCCTGCTGGACAATGGTCGTCGCGGTCGTGCGATCACCGGTTCTAACAAACGTCCTCTGAAATCTTTGGCCGATATGATCAAAGGTAAACAGGGTCGTTTCCGTCAGAACCTGCTCGGTAAGCGTGTTGACTACTCCGGTCGTTCTGTTATCACCGTAGGTCCATACCTGCGTCTGCATCAGTGCGGTCTGCCGAAGAAAATGGCGCTGGAGCTGTTCAAACCGTTCATCTACGGCAAGCTGGAACTGCGTGGCCTGGCCACCACCATCAAAGCCGCTAAGAAGATGGTTGAGCGCGAAGAAGCTGTCGTTTGGGATATCCTGGACGAAGTGATCCGCGAACACCCGGTTCTGCTGAACCGTGCGCCGACCCTGCACCGTCTGGGTATTCAGGCATTCGAACCGGTTCTGATCGAAGGTAAAGCCATCCAGCTGCACCCGCTGGTTTGTGCGGCATACAACGCCGACTTCGATGGTGACCAGATGGCTGTTCACGTACCGCTGACGCTGGAAGCCCAGCTGGAAGCGCGTGCGCTGATGATGTCTACCAACAACATCCTGTCCCCGGCGAACGGCGAACCAATCATCGTTCCGTCTCAGGACGTTGTACTGGGTCTGTACTACATGACCCGTGACAGTGTTAACGCCAAAGGCGAAGGCATGGTGCTGACTGGCCCGAAAGAAGCTGAGCGTATTTATCGCGCCGGCCTGGCCTCTCTGCATGCGCGCGTTAAAGTGCGTATCACTGAATACGAAAAAGACGACAATGGTGAGTTTGTCGCGAAAACCAGCCTGAAAGACACGACCATTGGCCGTGCCATTCTGTGGATGATCGTACCGAAAGGTCTGCCGTTCTCTATCGTGAACCAGGCGCTCGGTAAGAAAGCGATCTCCAAGATGCTGAACACCTGTTACCGTATTCTGGGCCTGAAACCGACCGTTATTTTCGCGGACCAGACGATGTACACCGGCTTTGCTTACGCAGCGCGTTCAGGTGCATCCGTTGGTATCGATGACATGGTCATCCCGGAGAAAAAATACGAAATCATCAGCGAAGCGGAAGCGGAAGTTGCTGAGATTCAGGAACAGTTCCAGTCCGGTCTGGTGACCGCGGGCGAACGCTACAACAAAGTTATCGATATCTGGGCTGCGGCGAACGATCGTGTATCCAAAGCGATGATGGATAACCTGCAAACCGAAACCGTGATTAACCGTGACGGTCAGGAAGAGCAGCAGGTTTCCTTCAACAGCATCTACATGATGGCCGACTCCGGTGCGCGTGGTTCTGCTGCACAGATTCGTCAGCTGGCCGGTATGCGTGGTCTGATGGCGAAGCCGGATGGCTCCATCATCGAAACGCCGATCACCGCGAACTTCCGTGAAGGTCTGAACGTACTCCAGTACTTCATCTCCACGCACGGTGCGCGTAAAGGTCTGGCGGATACCGCACTGAAAACAGCGAACTCCGGTTACCTGACTCGTCGTCTGGTCGACGTTGCCCAGGACCTGGTCGTCACTGAAGACGACTGCGGCACCCTGGAAGGCATCACCATGACGCCGGTTATCGAAGGTGGCGACGTTAAAGAGCCGCTGCGCGATCGCGTACTGGGTCGTGTGACTGCGGAAGACGTGCTGAAGCCGGGTACCGCGGATATTCTGGTTCCACGCAACACGCTGCTGCACGAGCACTGGTGTGACCTGCTGGAAGCGAACTCCGTTGACTCCGTCAAAGTGCGTTCCGTTGTATCCTGTGACACCGACTTTGGTGTATGTGCGCACTGCTATGGTCGTGACCTGGCGCGTGGCCACATCATCAACAAAGGTGAGGCTATCGGCGTTATCGCGGCACAGTCCATCGGTGAGCCGGGTACACAGCTGACGATGCGTACGTTCCACATCGGTGGTGCGGCATCTCGTGCGGCTGCTGAATCCAGCATCCAGGTGAAAAACAAAGGTAGCATCAAGCTCAGCAACGCGAAGTCGGTTGTGAACTCCAGCGGTAAACTGGTTATCACTTCCCGTAACACCGAGCTGAAACTGATCGACGAATTCGGCCGTACCAAAGAGAGCTATAAAGTGCCTTACGGTGCGGTTATGGCGAAAGGCGACGGTGAGCAGGTTGTCGGCGGTGAAACCGTCGCAAACTGGGATCCGCACACCATGCCGGTTATCACCGAAGTCAGCGGTTTCATCCGCTTCACTGACATGATCGACGGCCAGACCATTACTCGTCAGACCGACGAGCTGACCGGTCTGTCTTCGCTGGTGGTTCTGGACTCTGCAGAACGTACCGCAGGTGGTAAAGATCTGCGTCCGGCGCTGAAAATCGTTGATGCTCAGGGCAACGACGTTCTGATCCCAGGTACCGATATGCCGGCTCAGTACTTCCTGCCGGGTAAAGCGATTGTTCAGCTGGAAGATGGCGTACAGATCAGCTCTGGTGACACCCTGGCGCGTATTCCGCAGGAATCCGGCGGTACCAAGGACATCACCGGTGGTCTGCCGCGCGTTGCGGACCTGTTCGAAGCACGTCGTCCGAAAGAGCCGGCAATCCTGGCTGAAATCAGCGGTATCATTTCCTTCGGTAAAGAAACCAAAGGGAAACGTCGCCTGGTTATCACCCCGGTAGACGGTAGCGAACCGTACGAAGAGATGATTCCGAAATGGCGTCAGCTCAACGTGTTCGAAGGTGAACGTGTAGAACGTGGTGACGTGGTTTCCGACGGTCCGGAAGCGCCGCACGACATTCTGCGTCTGCGTGGCGTACATGCTGTGACCCGTTACATTGTTAACGAAGTCCAGGACGTATACCGTCTGCAGGGCGTTAAGATTAACGATAAACACATCGAAGTTATCGTTCGTCAGATGCTGCGTAAAGCCACCATCGAAAGCGCAGGCAGCTCCGACTTCCTCGAAGGCGAGCAGGTGGAATACTCCCGCGTCAAGATCGCGAACCGCGAACTGGAAGCGAACGGCAAAGTGGGCGCAACGTTCTCCCGCGATCTGCTGGGTATCACCAAAGCGTCTCTGGCCACCGAGTCCTTCATCTCCGCGGCATCGTTCCAGGAGACCACTCGCGTGCTGACCGAAGCAGCCGTTGCGGGCAAACGCGACGAACTGCGCGGTCTGAAAGAGAACGTCATCGTGGGTCGTCTGATCCCGGCCGGTACCGGTTATGCGTACCACCAGGATCGTATGCGCCGTCGCGCTGCTGGCGAACTGCCGGCGGCACCGCAGGTGAGCGTGGAAGAAGCATCTGCCAACCTGGCAGAGCTGCTGAACGCAGGTCTGGGCGGTTCTGACAACGATTAATCGTTGATGCACTGCTGAAAAGCCGGTCAGGTTTCCTGACCGGCTTTTTTATTGCCTGTTCTCCGCAGCACCCGTCTTTAATTACATTTACGCCATATCCAGGCTGCAATTTTTTAGCAATTAATTCATACAAAATATCCATTAATCTATCATCTCAAAAACCTTTCTTTATATATGGGTAAAACTTCTACTCATATCAAAAAATAATCAATTCAAAGAGGATATATTCAAAATACCTGATGAATCATGGGATTACTGCTGCTGCTTTATCTTCGGCGCGACGGCTCTGGAGAGGGAACGCTGCATCTCATGCTTCCCCCAACAAGGCGCAGAAATAACCCCGGCAGACAGGTATGGATCATTACTTTAGGTCTGAGCGGACAGGCTCTGGGGGCTGCATGGAATTCGCGATACAACTCATTATTATCTTAATTTGTCTGTTTTACGGTGCCCGAAAAGGCGGTATTGCGCTGGGGCTGCTGGGCGGCATCGGTTTGGTGATCCTCGTTTTTGTTTTTCATCTCCAGCCGGGCAAACCGCCGGTTGATGTGATGCTGGTGATCATTGCGGTGGTGGCGGCCTCGGCGACGCTGCAGGCATCCGGCGGTCTGGATGTCATGCTGCAGATTGCTGAGAAGCTGCTGCGGCGTAACCCAAAATATGTCTCTATTGTGGCGCCTTTCGTCACCTGCACGCTGACCATCCTCTGCGGTACCGGTCACGTGGTGTATACCATCCTGCCGATTATCTACGATGTGGCGATTAAGAATAACATTCGCCCGGAGCGTCCGATGGCCGCCAGCTCCATTGGCGCCCAGATGGGGATCATCGCCAGCCCGGTCTCAGTGGCGGTGGTTTCGCTGGTGGCGATGCTGGGGAATTTTACCTTTAACGGTAAACATCTGGAGTTTCTCGATCTGCTGGCGATAACCATTCCGTCCACGCTGCTGGGCATTTTAGCGATTGGCATCTTCAGCTGGTTCCGCGGCAAAGATCTGGATAAAGACGAAGCCTTCCAGGCGTTTATTGCGGTACCGGAGAACCGCCATTACGTCTATGGCGATACGGCGACGCTGCTGGATAAAAAGCTGCCCACCAGCAACTGGATAGCGATGTGGATTTTTCTGGCCTCCATCGCTGTGGTGGCGCTGCTTGGCGCCTTCTCTGAACTGCGTCCGGCCTTTGACGGTAAACCGCTGTCGATGGTGCTGGTGATCCAGATGTTTATGCTGCTTTCCGGGGCGCTGATTATCATCATTACTAAAACCAACCCGGCATCGATTTCCAAAAATGAGGTCTTTCGTTCGGGAATGATCGCTATCGTCGCGGTGTACGGCATCGCCTGGATGGCGGAGACCATGTTTGGCGCGCACATGACCGAGATTAAAGGCGTGCTCGGGGAGATGGTCAAAGAGTATCCATGGGCCTATGCCATCGTTCTGCTGCTGGTTTCGAAGTTTGTGAACTCGCAGGCGGCAGCGCTGGCGGCGATTGTTCCGGTGGCCCTGGCCATCGGCGTTGATCCGGCCTATATCGTGGCTTCTGCGCCGGCCTGCTATGGCTACTATATACTGCCGACCTACCCAAGCGATCTGGCGGCGATCCAGTTTGACCGCTCAGGGACCACCCATATTGGCCGCTTTGTGATTAACCACAGCTTTATCCTGCCCGGGCTCATCGGCGTTGGCGTCTCCTGCGTGTTTGGCTGGGTATTCGCGGCGATGTACGGCTTTCTGTAAGCGGGGACGGGCGCCGGCAGCGACGCCCGTTTAATTCGAGAGATTATTGCGCGAGGGGCAGGCGACGGTATAGTTCAATCATATCGGTCGCCAGATCCTGAATGACCATGGCGTTCATCAGATGGTCCTGAGAATGCACGGTGATCAGGTTGACCGGTAACTTACCGCTGCCTTCATCCAGGCCGATAAGCTGGGTCTGAATTTTATGCGCATGTTTGACGAACTCATGGGACTCGGCCATGGCCTGCTCCGCTGCGGCAAAATCGCCTTTCCGCGCCAGCTGTAGCGCCGTGAGCGCCGCGCTGCGCGCAGAACCCGCGTTAACCAGCAGCTCCATGATGATCGTTTCTAAATCTTCCATCGATTACTCCAGCATCTTAAGGGCTTTATCCAGAACGGCATCGCCTTTCATCATGCCGTAGTCCATCATATCGATCACCGCGACCTTTTTGCCGAACGGGTCGGCCAGCGCCTGAAGCTTCGCCTGCTCATATTTCACCTGCGGGCCGAGCAGAATAATGTCGGCGGCGGCCAGATTATCTTTAAACTCGGCGACCGGTACGGCCTTGATGGAGACTTCAACACCTTTCTTCTGCGCGGCATCTTGCATACGCTGAACCAGCATGCTGGTAGACATACCGGCGGCACAGCACAAAACGATATTCTTCATAGTCAGTGGCCCTTGTGTTCCGTGATGTCCTATCTTTAGCGCGGCCCTGGCGATGCGACAACCGCTTTACCGTGATTGTGTGTAAGTCATCACACAAAAATTGAAACCGGTTTCATTTTTGTCGGAAAAAATAAAAAAGCCCACCGAAGTGGGCGGTTGCGGCGCTGAAGCCCTAGGCGCGCAGGATGCGGTTTTTACCCTGCTGTTTGGCTTTGTACAGCGCTTCATCGACGCTCACCACCAGCTTATCCAGCGGCTCCATGTTCCATTCCCCCAGCCCGGCGCTGAAGGTGACCGTCAGGCCATCTTCGCGCCAGGTGCGCCGTTCGACGTTTACCCGCCATGTTTCCAGCAGCGTGCGGGCGTTATCAATATGTTCGGCAGGAAAGACCACCGCGAACTCTTCGCCACCATAGCGATAGAGGGATATCTCCAGCGGCTGGAGGACCTGCAGTCCTTCGCGGGCGACGTTTCGCAGAACGATATCGCCGTTGAGGTGACCCCAGGTGTCGTTGATCGATTTGAAGTTATCGATATCGACCAGCGCGAGGGCGAACGGCTGATGATCGTTCATCAGCGCGGCAATATCACTATCGAAGGCGCGGCGGTTCTTGCAGCCGGTGAGCGCATCGATGGTCGCCTGGCGGACGTAGGTCAGCTCGCGCTGCTTATTAGTTTCAATGGCTTTACTCAGCATCGCCTCGAGGCGGGGGGCGCGTTTGACGTCGCCGGTTTTAATCGCATTGATGATATTCATCAGCACGGTGCGGGAGGCATGACGCAGATAAAGGCCGAACAGGATGATGATGATCGCCGCGAGGGCAAAACCGCCGATCACTAAATTGGTTTCATGGCGCGTCAGATTGACCAGGGTGGTGTTATCAACACGGAAAATCACAAACCAGTCGGGATTGGTAAAGGAGTAATAGTAATACCAGGTGTCGCTTCCGGGATCGTAAAGCTGCCCCTCGCCGCTGGTCATTTTATCCATCAGCTCATTACTGACGAAGGGTTTAAACAGCGCACCAGGGTCGGAGTGCAGGACCACTTTACCATCACGCTGCACCACAAAAAACTCGCCCTGTACGGGGGCCACCATCTGACGCAGCGCGAACCCCATGGAGGTGAGATCAAGATGAAAGGCCAGGCTGCCCTTGAGTTTCCCTTCCGGGGTGATGATGGGTTTGAAAATGGTAATCGTCGGATGGTGGGTAAAAAAATCCATATATGGGCTGGTGTAGTGGCTGAAGGTGCTGGCTTCCGCCTGTTTGATAAACCAGGGCCGCGTTCTGGGATCGAAAGCCCGGCTGTCTTCATTTTCCAGCACCTCCGGGGCGCGCAGGTAGTGGCCCTCGGTATCCGCCAGTGAGATGGATGAGACGCTCGGCATCATGTTCTGTAACTGCATCAGCGTCGTTAATCCTTTCTCCGGCTCCACATTGACTGCGCGATTCAGTTCGTCATTGCGGGCAAAGAAGGCGACCGCGCGCCCAAGGATAAAATCATTTTCCCGCAGCAGGGTTTCCGTATAGTTGATCGCCAGGTTGTGGGTAAAGTTGCGGTTAATGTCGTGATAATCTTCAAGAAAATCTTTCCGCTGCGCCAGGGTGACAAAAATAGCGATCAGCATAAAACTGAGCAAGATGCCGGCAAACCCCACGACGATCGGCGTCGTGAAAGAGAGCTTTCTGTTGTGTAGGGCCATGAATCGTTAATCGTCCCGGATGTATAAACCATGGGTCCGAACGCAGGTTGTGACTGCGGCGCCTGCCGATCGAATCAGTTAACTATTGCTCAATTATAACTCTGAGGCCTTCATGTATCGTGATTTATATTCGGCGATAATGCACAGGCCCTCGTTCAGCGCGGAGAGGCAGGGCGAAAATGAGGAAGAAAAGGTTCGCCCTGGTCAGCGTCCGCTGCTGACCCGGGCAGAATAGAAAAAGGGCGCCTGGCGGGCCAGTTCCCGTTTTTCATCTCTCGTGCAGGCGCGCAAAAATATCAGGCGCTTACACTGTTCATCATGAAGTTTGCGAGGCGCGTCCCAGCCAGCTGTCCCAGTCTTTCCATACCGGCTGCAGGCCGCGGGCAGTCAGCGCGCTGGCGACTTCTTCAGGTCGACGGCCATCGTGCGGCGCGAACTGCTCAAGCTCCGGATGATCGTCGGCGTAACCCCCGGGCTGGGTTTTGGAGAAGGCGCTGACGTTATTGATCGCCAGCGGGATCACCCGGTCGCGGAACCAGGGGGATTCGCGGGTGGATAGCGACAGCTCAACCTCCGGCGCCAGCAGGCGGAAGGCGCAGATGGTCTGCACCAGCTGACGCTCATCCATTAGCGAGGCTGGTTCAATGCCGCCGGCGCAGGGACGCAGACGCGGGAAGGAGACCGAATAGCGGCTGCGCCAGTAGCGTTGCTGCAGCCACAACAGGTGCTCAGCGACCATAAAGCAGTCCACTCGCCAGCTGTCGGAAAGGCCGATCAGCGCGCCAAGGCCGATCTTATCGATCCCCGCCTCGCCCAGGCGATCCGGCGTATCCAGCCGCCAGAAGAAATCCTGTTTTTTCCCTTTCAGATGGTGCTGGGCGTACATACCTTCGTGATAGGTCTCCTGATAGACCATCACCCCGTCGAGCCCCAGGGTTTTCAGCTCGGCATACTCGTCGGTCGCCAGCGGCTGTACCTCCATCTGCAGCGAGGCAAACTGGCTGCGGATTGCCGGCAGGTGCTGGCGGAAATAATCCATTCCCACCTTGCCCTGATGCTCACCGGTTACCAGCAGCAGATGCTCAAAACCCAGGTCGCGGATCGCGGCGCACTCGCGGGCAATCTCGGCGGCATCCAGCGTCTTGCGCTTAATGCGATTGCTCATCGAGAAGCCGCAGTAGGTGCAGTCGTTGGCGCACAGGTTGGAGAGATACAGCGGCACGTAGAAGCTGACGGTATTGCCGAAGCGCTGGCGGGTAAGCCGCTGCGCGCGCTGGGCCAGAGGTTCAAGATACCCGGCCGCCGCTGGCGAAAGCAGTGCCATCATATCGTCGCGGGTCAGCTGTTTGGCCGCCAGCGCCTGTTCGACATCGGCGGCGGTTTTACTGTTGATGCGCAGGCGGATGTCGTCCCACTCCAGCTGCCGCCAGCGATCGCTAAAGGTTTTCATGCCAGCGCCTCCAGGAATCCGGTGAGCGGGCTGGTGGCCTGCGCCTGCGCGCTGCGCGCCCCCGGTCCGGCCTGACGGGCCAGCAAGCCGGCCTCGACCGCCATACGGAAGGCGTGGGCCATGGCCACGGGATCGTCGGCGACGGCAATAGCGGTATTGACCAGCACCGCGTCCGCGCCCATTTCCAGCGCCTGCGCCGCATGGCTCGGAACGCCGATGCCGGCGTCGACGACCACCGGCACCGTCGCCTGTTCGATAATAATCTCCAGCATGGCTTTGGTTTCCAGCCCCTGATTTGAGCCGATCGGCGCGCCCAGGGGCATCACCGCCGCGCAGCCAGCCTCTTCCAGTCGTTTACACAGCACCGGGTCGGCGCCGCAGTAGGGCAGCACCACGAACCCTTCGCGGACCAGCAGCTCCGCCGCTTTCAGGGTTTCAATCGGGTCGGGCAGCAGCCAGCGGGCGTCCGGGTGGATCTCCAGTTTCAGCCAGTGGGTGCCCAGAGCCTCCCGTGCCAGGCGGGCGGCAAACACCGCCTCTTCCGCCGTCTTGGCGCCCGAGGTATTCGGCAGCAGGCTGACCCCCGCCGCCAGCAGCGGGGCGAGGATGGCGTCATTGTGCTGACGTAAATCGACGCGCTTCATTGCCAGGGTGACCAGCTGGCTGCCCGAGGCGCGAATCGCCTCAACCATCACCCCCGGGGCGGCGAATTTGCCGGTACCGGTGAAAAGATGGGATTCAAATGTTTTGTCTGCAATACGTAACATGTCAGCCTCCAGCGATAACCTGAAAAAGCAGGACTCGATCGCCTTCCTGCAAGAGATGATCTTCCCACCGATCGCGCGGCAGAATGTGTTGATTGAGCGCCAGCGCGACGCCCGGCTGCAGCTGTTCGAGCTGGGTCAGCAGGGCGCTCACGCTGAGATTGTCGGCGCACGCCAGCGGCTCGTCGTTAAACCAGATCTGCATGTCGCCCTCCGCACACCGGGCAGCCCCGGGAGCGCTGTAGCGCCAGGTTACGCCAGCTGCTGGTGCGGGCGTCGAACAGCCGCAGTGTGTTGCGCGGCGTCGTCATGCCGCTGAGCAGCTTAATCGCCTCCAGCGCCTGCAGCGTGCCCATCATGCCGACCACCGGGCCGACGATCCCCGCGGTGCGGCAGTTGCGCTGCGGTTCGTCGCTATCCGGCCACAGGCAGCGATAGCAGCCCTGTGTCCAGGGCGGGGTGAGCACCATCAGCTGACCGCCGAAGCCGACGGCGCTGGCGGTCACTAACGGGATGTCGAGGGCCACGCAGGCGGCATTGATCGCCTGGCGGGTGACCATGTTATCGGTACAGTCCAGCACCACGTCCGCTTTCGCCACCTCGGCGCGCAGCGCCTCGCCGCTTAAGCGCTGCTGGAGCGCAACCAGTGTGATCTGCGGATTTAGCTGGCTGAGCCGCGTCTTTGCCGCCGCGGCTTTTGGCCGATCGATATCCGCGCTGGTGAACAGGATCTGCCGCTGCAGATTGCTGAGATGCACGGCGTCGTCATCGGCCAGGGTCAGCGTCCCGACGCCAGCCCCGGCCAGATAGAGCGCTGCCGGGGAGCCCAGCCCGCCAAGGCCGATAATCAGCACCCGGCTGGCTAACAGCTTCTGCTGACCCTCGATGGCAATATCCTCCAGCAGCAGCTGGCGGCTATAGCGCATAAAGTCGTGATCATTCATCGCCCGCTCCTGCCAGCGCCAGCAGCTGGTCGGTCGCTGCCCGCCAGTCCGCCGCCTGGGTGATGGCGCTGACCACTGCGATGCTGCCGACGCCGGTCGCCAGCACCGCCGGGGCCTTTTCAAGGCTAATTCCGCCGATCGCCACGGTGGGGTAATCCGCCAGGCGTTGGATATGTCTGGCAAGCTGCTCGAGTCCCTGCGGCGCGGAGGGCATCTGTTTGGTTTGCGTCGGGAAGACGTGACCCAGAGCGATGTAAGAGGGACGCGCCGCCAGGGCGATATCAATCTCCATATCGTCATGGGTGGAGACGCCAAGACGTAGCCCGGCTTTGCGGATGGCGCTCAGATCGGTGGTTTCCAGATCTTCTTGTCCGAGATGTACGCCGTAGGCCTGGTGCTTGATCGCCAGTCGCCAGTAATCGTTAATGAACAGCCGGGCGTGATAGCGGCGGCCAAGGGCGATGGCGGCGATGACGTCATCCTCCACCTCGCTGTCGCGTCGGTCCTTGATGCGTAACTGAAGGGTGCGTACTCCAGCTTCGAGCAGGCGTTCAATCCACGCCACGCTGTCCACTACCGGGTAGAGCCCGAGACGAAACGGGACGGGTGGAAAATCAGGCTGATACATCAGACTTCCTCCTGTTTCAGGTAGATTTCGCCGCCGCGGGCGCGGAAGTGATGCGACATATCGGCCATGCCGGCGTCGATGGCCTGCCTGGCGGCGTAGTCGCGGACTTCCTGAGTGATCTTCATTGAACAGAATTTCGGACCGCACATGGAGCAGAAGTGGGCAACTTTGCCGGATTCCTGCGGCAGGGTTTCATCGTGATAGGCCCGAGCGGTGAACGGATCCAGCGCGAGGTTAAACTGGTCTTCCCAGCGGAATTCGAAGCGCGCCTTCGACATGGCGTTATCGCGGATCTGCGCCCCTGGATGGCCTTTCGCCAGGTCAGCGGCGTGGGCGGCGATTTTGTAGGTAATCAACCCCTGCTTCACATCCTCTTTGTTGGGCAAGCCGAGATGCTCTTTCGGCGTGACATAGCACAGCATGGCGCAGCCGAACCAGCCGATCATCGCCGCGCCGATGCCGGAGGTGAAATGGTCGTAGCCCGGCGCAATGTCGGTGGTGAGCGGCCCGAGGGTGTAGAACGGCGCTTCGTGGCAGTGCTCCAGCTCTTCGGTCATATTGCGGCGGATCATCTGCATCGGCACGTGGCCGGGACCTTCGATCATCACCTGCACGTCATACTCCCAGGCGATTTTCGTCAGCTCGCCGAGGGTGCGCAGCTCGGAGAACTGTGCTTCGTCGTTGGCATCCTGAATGGAGCCGGGGCGCAGGCCATCGCCCAGCGACAGCGAAACGTCATAGGCGGCGCAGATTTCGCAGATTTCGCGGAAGTGCTGGTAGAGGAAGTTTTCCTGATGGTGCGACAGGCACCATTTGGCCATGATCGAGCCGCCGCGCGAGACGATGCCGGTCAGACGCTTAGCGGTCATCGGGACGTAGCGCAGCAGTACGCCGGCGTGAATGGTGAAGTAGTCGACTCCCTGTTCGGCCTGTTCCAGCAGGGTATCGCGGAAGACTTCCCAGGTGAGGTTCTCGGCGATGCCGTTGACCTTCTCCAGCGCCTGGTAAATCGGCACAGTACCGATGGGGACCGGACTGTTACGCAGGATCCACTCGCGGGTTTCGTGGATATAGCGGCCGGTAGAGAGATCCATCACCGTATCGGCGCCCCAGCGGGTAGACCAGACCAGTTTCTCGACCTCTTCTTCGATGGAGGAGGTCACCGCTGAGTTGCCGATATTAGCATTCACTTTCACCAGGAAGTTGCGCCCGATAATCATCGGCTCAGACTCCGGGTGGTTGATATTGGCCGGGATGATGGCGCGCCCGGCGGCCACTTCATCGCGGACGAACTCGGGGGTAATGTTTTCCGGCAGGCGGGCGCCGAAGCCTTCTCCGGCATGCTGCTGGCGCAGAACTTCGCTGCGAATACGTTCACGGCCCATGTTTTCGCGTATGGCGATGAACTCCATCGCCGGGGTGACGATCCCCTGGCGGGCGTAGTGCAGTTGGGTAACACATTTGCCGGCAACGGCGCGTTTTGGCGTCAGCTGGCTATTGAAGCGCAGCTCATCGAGGCCGTCATCGGCTAGCCGCGCTTTGGTATAGGCCGAGCTGCGTTCGCTGAGCGGGGCGCAGTCATTACGTGCGTCGATCCACGGCTGGCGCAGCCTGGCCAGCCCCTGGCGGACATCAATGCCAATATCCGGGTCGCCATAAGGCCCGGAGGTGTCATACACCGGGATCGGTTCGTTGGCTTCGTAATGGGGGTTATCGTTATCGCCGCCGACGAGGGTCGGGCTGAGCTGGATTTCGCGCATTGGGACGCGGATATCCGCTTGTGAACCTTGAATGTAGATACGGCGCGAATTAGGAAAAGCAGCGCCTTCCAGCGTATCGATAAATCGCTGCGCGTGCTCGCGTAGCTCACGACGGGTCAGTTTGGTAGTAGACATAGCGCATTCCAGATATAAAGGACATGGCTTGTCAGACGACGGATGGAGTAACAGATGCGATCGGCCCTGACGGACTGACGCGAACAGCAGTTTACTCTTGTTCCCTTCGCAGGTATTAGCCTGATCAGGTTCCGCGGATCCCGAATTAACGGTCTCAGCCTTTTCCATGTAGCCTTCACATGGAAAATAAGCACTCCGACAAGATGACATCCCCTCCGGGGAGGGGGAATGGAGGTAAACTACTCGTTAATTGCGCACAACTCAAGCGGTCGGGGCAATATTATCGCGCACCTCATCGCTCAGGTGATGGGCGACGGCGAGGGCGATCAGTTTATCTTCCAGGGCGAAACGCGCTTCCAGCGACTCGCCGATATCCGACAACGCCTGCTGAAATTCAAGGTAGTTATCATGATCAATGGCGTTTTCGAGGCAGGTATCGTAGTAGTCCATCATCTGCTGGGTATTGGCTTCCAGCTGCGGGTAAAGCCGGGTGGCGGCTAAAAGTGGGGTATCGCCTTCCATTTCGCCAATAATGCGTTCATAAATACTAAAATGACCGGACGAGAGGTAATCCACCAGACTTTGGCAAAAGTCATCCAGCGCCTTTTCGTTTAGCCGCATAAACGACTCTTTGCCCGGTTTCAGGCCAACCAGATTGTAGTAAGCCACGAGCAGATGCTTACGCACTTGTAGCCAGCGATCGACCAGTTCATTACTACCGCCAACGCGCTCCGTCAGATTTTCCAGCTGGTTTAGCATGATTGACTCCGCTAGTTTTGATTTAAATCTGCTCACCAAAATGTAAATATAATGTTAACAACATGCCAGTGAAGCAAAGGTAGTGCAATAGATATGGATCGTATTATTGAAAAATTAGATCGCGGCTGGTGGGTTGTCAGTCACGAACAAAAATTATGGTTGCCTGGTGGAGAATTACCACATGGCGAAGCGGTTAATTTCGATCTTGTCGGCCAGCATGCGCTGCATATTGGCGAATGGCAGGGGGAGCCCGTCTGGATGGTGCGCCAGGATCGCCGCCATGACATGGGATCGTTACGCCAGGTGCTGGATCAGGATCCGGGTCTATTCCAGCTGGCGGGGCGAGGGATCCAGCTTGCCGAATTTTACCGATCGCATAAATTTTGCGGCTACTGCGGCCACCCGATGCATGCCAGTAAAAGTGAATGGGCGATGCTGTGCAGCCACTGCCGTGAACGTTACTACCCGCAAATCGCCCCGTGCATTATCGTCGCTATCCGTCGCGACGATGCGATCCTGCTGGCGCAACATACCCGACATCGTAATGGGGTACACACCGTGCTGGCCGGGTTCGTCGAGGTTGGCGAAACCCTTGAGCAGGCGGTCGCCCGTGAGGTGATGGAGGAGAGCGGTATCAAGGTGAAAAATCTGCGCTACGTGACTTCTCAACCCTGGCCTTTCCCCCAGTCGCTGATGACTGCCTTTATGGCGGATTACGCAGAGGGCGATATCGTGGTGGATAAAAAAGAGTTACTCAGCGCGGACTGGTACCGCTATGACGATCTGCCGCTTCTGCCGCCGCCAGGTACGGTGGCGCGCCGGCTTATCGAAGATACCGTCGCGATGTGTCGGGCAGAGTTCGAGTGACATGTTACACTGGGCGTATCAACGCTAAAGGAATGTAAAAATGACCGAACTGAAGAACGATCGTTACCTGCGCGCGCTGCTGCGTCAGCCGGTTGATGTCACCCCGGTGTGGATGATGCGCCAGGCGGGCCGCTATTTACCGGAGTACAAAGCCACCCGTGCGCAAGCGGGCGACTTTATGTCGCTGTGTAAAAATGCCGAGCTGGCCTGCGAAGTGACGCTCCAGCCGCTGCGTCGTTATCCGCTGGACGCGGCGATCCTCTTTTCGGACATCCTGACCATCCCGGACGCCATGGGGCTGGGGCTGTACTTTGAGGCAGGCGAAGGCCCGCGCTTCACCTCGCCGGTGAAAAGCAAAGCCGACGTCGACAAGCTGCCAGTCCCGGATCCCGAGCAGGAACTGGGCTACGTGATGAATGCCGTGCGCACCATTCGCCGTGAACTGAAAGGCGAAGTGCCGCTGATCGGTTTTTCCGGTAGCCCATGGACGCTGGCGACCTACATGGTGGAAGGTGGCAGCAGTAAGGCTTTCACCGTCATCAAAAAGATGATGTACGCCGAACCGCAGGCGCTGCACGCGCTGCTGGATAAACTGGCGAAGAGCGTCACCCTGTACCTCAACGCGCAGATCAAAGCCGGCGCGCAGTCAGTAATGATTTTTGACACCTGGGGCGGGGTGCTGACCGGTCGCGACTATCAGCAGTTTTCCCTCTACTATATGCATAAAATCGTCGATGGCCTGCTGCGGGAAAACGAAGGCCGCCGCGTGCCGGTGACCCTGTTCACCAAAGGCGGCGGTCAGTGGCTGGAAGCGATGGCGGAGACCGGCTGTGACGCGCTGGGTCTCGACTGGACCACCGATATTGCCGATGCCCGTCGTCGCGTGGGCGACAAAGTCGCGCTGCAGGGCAACATGGATCCGTCCATGCTCTATGCGCCCCCCGCGCGTATTGAAGAAGAAGTCGCGACCATCCTCGCCGGCTTTGGTCAGGGAGAAGGCCACGTCTTTAACCTCGGCCACGGCATCCATCAGGACGTTGACCCTGAGCATGCGGGCGTCTTTGTTGAAGCGGTGCATCGTCTTTCCGCACCCTATCACCAGTAGGAGATCAGCCATATGGATTTAGCCGCACTCCGTATCCAGCAGCAACAGTTAGCCGCGTCGGTAGAGCGCGCGGATCGACTGGATCGTGACCCACCGACGTTGATCGGCGGCGCGGATGTCGGGTTTGAGCAGGAAGGGGAGATCACCCGGGCTGCGATGGTGCTGCTGACCTGGCCTGAACTGGAGCTGGTGGAGTATCAGGTGGCGCGCGTCGCCACTTCCATGCCCTATATTCCCGGCTTTCTCTCGTTTCGCGAAACCCCTGCGCTGCTGGCGGCGTGGGAGCAGCTTTCGCAAAAACCGGACCTGTTGTTTGTTGACGGCCACGGTATCTCCCATCCCCGGCGGCTCGGCGTCGCCAGCCATTTTGGCCTGATGATCGACGTGCCGACCATCGGGGTGGCGAAAAAACGGCTGTGCGGCAAAATCGGCGACCTGGGTGATGAGCCCGGTGCGCTGGCCCCGCTGATGGATAAAAATGAGCAACTGGCTTGGGTCTGGCGCAGCAAAGTGCGCTGCAACCCGCTGTTTATTAGCACCGGCCACCGGGTAGGCATGGACAGCGCTTTAATGTGGGTCGAACGCTGCATGCGAGGCTATCGTCTGCCCGAACCGACGCGCTGGGCCGATGCGGTGGCTTCCCGCCGTCCGTCGTTTGTGCGTTGGCAAGCAAATCACAGCTGATTCAGGTACACTGCGCCTAATTTCTGACTTCGAGAATTCATCATGTTACAAAACCCGATTCACCTGCGCCTGGAGAAGCTGGAAAGCTGGCAGCATGTCACTTTTATGGCCTGCCTGTGCGAGCGTATGTACCCCAACTACGCGATGTTCTGCAAGCAAACCGAGTTTGGCGACGGCCAGCTGTACCGTCGTATCCTGGATCTGATCTGGGAAACGCTGACGGTCAAAGATGCGAAGGTGAATTTCGATAGTCAGCTGGAGAAACTGGAAGAGGCGATCCCGGCGGCTGATGATTTCGACCTGTACGGTGTTTATCCGGCCATAGACGCCTGCGTGGCGTTGAGCGAACTGATCCATTCACGTCTGAGCGGCGAAACGCTCGAGCACGCGATCGAGGTGAGCAAAACCTCCATCACCACCGTGGCGATGCTGGAAATGACCCAGGAAGGTCGCGAAATGACCGACGAAGAGCTGAAAGCGAACCCGGCGGTAGAGCAGGAATGGGACATTCAGTGGGAAATTTTCCGCCTGCTGGCCGACTGCGAAGAGCGTGACCTTGAGCTGATAAAAGGCCTGCGCGCGGACCTGCGTGAGGCCGGCGAGAGCAATATTGGTATAAATTTTCAGCAGTGAGACCAGAAAACGTGATTTACCGCCTGAATTGTAGCGTCTGAAGGCTTCCATTCCGCCCCCCGTCTGGTCTACATTTGGAGGGCGAAAAAAAGTGGCTATCGGTGCGTGTATGCAGGAGGGTGCTTTTTTGGCATTTCCGTCGCACTCGATGCTTAGCAAGCGATAAACACATTGTAAGGATAACTTATGAACAAGACTCAACTGATTGATGTAATTGCGGACAAAGCTGACCTGTCCAAAGCACAGGCTAAAGCTGCCCTGGAATCTACCCTGGCTGCAATTACTGAGTCTCTGAAAGAAGGTGATGCTGTTCAACTGGTTGGTTTCGGTACCTTCAAAGTGAACCACCGCGCTGAGCGTACTGGCCGCAACCCGCAGACCGGTAAAGAGATCAAAATCGCTGCAGCTAACGTGCCGGCATTTGTTTCTGGCAAAGCACTGAAAGACGCAGTTAAGTAAGACCGCGTGGCAGTGAACAGTTTTATCGAAGGGGCTATTAAGCCCCTTTTGTCTGTCTGGCGCCGGCCTCTGGCGCTGGCGGGCATCCTGTTGCTGACTGCCTGCAGCCATAACGCGTCGCTACCACCATTTACCGCCAGCGGTTATGCGGACAACCAGGGGGCGATGCGTATCTGGCGTAAAGATTCTGGCGATGAAGTCCATCTTCTCGCCGCCTTCAGCCCGTGGCGTCACGGGGACACCTCGACCAGCGAATATCGCTGGCAGGGCGATCAGCTGACGCTGATTGAACTCAATGTCTACGGCAAGCCGCCGGAACATATTCGTGCCCGCTTCGACGCGCAGGGCGATCTTAGCTTTATGCAGCGGGAAGTTGACGGGCAGAAGCAGCAACTCTCCAGCGACCAGGTCGCGCTGTACCGTTATCGCGCCGAGCAGATCCGCCAGACCAGCGACGCCCTCCGCCAGGGACGGGTCGTCCTGCGTCAGGGACGCTGGAACGCCGCCGCGCATACCGTGCTGACCTGTGAAGGGCAGACGGTCACGCCCGACCTCGATAGTCGGGCTCTGGCGCACATTGAACGTCGGCAGAGCCACGCTTCCGCCGCGGTGAGCATTGCCTGGCTGGAGGCGCCGGAAGGCTCTCAACTGCTGCTGGTGGCCAATGAAAACTTCTGCACCTGGCAGCCGACGGAAAAAAGCTTCTAACCTTTACCAGTGATTCATGCCCATATGACCGCCGCCGCTACCGCGACAGCCGCCATATCCCATTCCTGCGCCGCGGGGAACGCCAGCCTCAGCCAGGGCGAGATCTAATTTCACCCGCTGCTGATCCAGCTTCTGGCGTAAGCCTTCCATCTCCTGAGCGACGGCTTCAATCTTGCCGCTGTCCGGCTTTTGCGCCGTGAGCAACGCATTGTACTCATAGCGTTTGGACTGCAACTGCTGGCGCAGGGCGCTGGTTTGCTCATAGTAATCGTTATGCAGCTTTTGCGCGGTAGCCTGCTGCTCCTGGGTCAGCTGACTGTAGCCCTGGTTGCCGATCCCTTTATTGTTGCCCCAGTGGTGGTTGGCCCAGGCCGTGTTGCTGCCGAAGGTCAGCGCGGCTAAGGTAACGAGGGCGAGAGGTAAGGTACGGTTCCGTTTCATGGCATTTTCTCCTGTGTGGTTTCTCTCGGTATTGCATCTTTCATGCCAGCCTGAAAAAGCCCGTCCGTGCAGGCCTGCCGAGGCCGTTAAAGAGAAGAGCGAGTAAAAATGACCCGTTCCGCCCGGGACCGGCGAGTCATTTTTACTCGCTAAAGCGCAGGCGATATGTTTGAGAGCAGGTTTGGCCGCGCGGAAACATGGCATGATTTCTGCTGAAAGATCCTGCTGATAGCGAAAAGGAGATGACAAGGACTCGCCGATGAAGATCAAACCTTTTTCCCGGGACGCTGCCGCTGGCGCGCTGAGCTGGCTGCTGACCGGTACGGTAGTGCTGCTGGTGGTGCTGTTCTCCGCGATGATCGTCCGCGACTACGGTCGTGAGACGACCGCCGCCCGACAAACTATCGAGGAGAAGGGGAGCGTACTGATCCGCGCGCTGGAGTCCGGCACGCGCGTTGGCATGGGAATGCGGATGCACCACGCGCAGCTGCAGGCCCTGCTGGAAGAGATGGCCTGGCAGCCGGGCGTCCTGTGGTTCGCGGTGACTGATGACAATGGCGCCATCATCGCCCACAGCGATCCGCAGCAGGTGGGTCAAACGCTCTACAGCCCCGCGCAGATGCGTGCGCTGGCGGTTGGCGAACAGGCTCGCTGGCGGCGGCTTAGCGAGCCGCAGCCGGCCATGGAGATCTATCGCCAGTTTCGCCCGCTCAATCCGGCCCGCGGCCACCATATGGGCATGATGAATCGCGGCAACAGCGCCCTGGCTCAAGCCAGTATCCCGCAGGTGATTTTTATCGCCTTTGATAGCCGCGAGCTGGATGCCGCGCAGGCCAGGGGGCAGCGGAATATGGCCATCATGCTGGGCGCCGCCGCGTTGGTGACAGCGGCAACGATCCTTGCCCAGTTCTGGTTCCGCCGCTATCGCCGCTCACGGAAACAACTGCTGGAGGCGATGGCCCGCAAAGAGAAACTGCTGGCACTTGGCCATCTGGCGGCAGGCGTGGCGCACGAGATCCGCAATCCGCTCTCGTCGATTAAAGGGCTGGCAAAATATTTTGCCGAGCGCACGCCGCCGGGCGGTGAGTCACATCAGTTAGCGCAGGTGATGGCCAAAGAGGCCGACCGCCTCAATCGGGTGGTCAGTGAGCTGCTGGAGCTGGTCCGGCCCGCGCATTTAAATTACCAGCCGGTGGATATTAACGCGCTTATCCACCACTCATTGCAGTTGGTTAGCCAGGATGCACAGAGTCGCGGGATCGCGCTGCAATTTACGCCGCGCCCGGAGCTCTCCACGATCAACGCCGATGCCGACCGCCTGAACCAGGTGCTGTTGAACCTGTACCTGAACGCGATGCAGGCGATTGGCCGCGACGGCGTCATTCACGTATCGGCAAGTGAAGCCGATCGGCGACGTATGAAAATAGTCGTTAAGGATAGCGGTAAGGGGATGAGCGATGAAGAGCTACAGGCCATCTTCACTCCTTATTTCACCACCAAGGCGGACGGCACCGGGCTGGGGCTGGCGGTGGTGCAGAATATTATCGAACAACATGGCGGGACGATCCGCGCCGAAAGTCAGCCGGGGGCTGGAGCGATATTTACGCTTTGGCTACCGCTGGATGCTCAACGGAGGGAAGATGAGCAGCGATAAGGTACAGATTCTGGTTGTCGATGATGACATCAGCCACTGCACGATCTTGCAGGCGCTGCTGCGCGGCTGGGGCTATCAGGTGGCATTAGCCCACAACGGCCGGCAGGCGCTGGAGCAGATCCATCATCAGGTTTTCGACCTGGTACTGTGCGATATTCGCATGGCGGAGCTGGACGGTATCGCAACGTTAAAAGAGATAAAAGCCTATAACCCGGCGATCCCGGTGCTGATCATGACGGCGTTCTCCAGCGTCGATACGGCGGTGGAGGCCATTAAGTCCGGGGCGCTGGATTATCTGATTAAACCGCTGGATTTTGACACGTTACAGCAGACGTTAGTCCAGGCACTGGCACACACCCGTCATAGCGAGGGCGACCCCAGCGTTGCGACGGATCTACGGTGGGGCATGATTGGCGACAGCCCGGCGATGCAGGCGCTTCTTAACGAAATTACGCTGGTAGCCCCTTCGGACGCGACGGTGCTGATCCATGGGGAGTCGGGAACCGGTAAGGAACTGGTGGCGCGCGCCATCCACGCCTGCAGCGGGCGCGGTGATAAGCCGCTGGTGACGCTCAACTGTGCGGCGCTGAATGAGTCGCTGCTGGAGTCGGAACTCTTCGGCCATGAAAAAGGGGCGTTTACCGGCGCGGAGCGGCGACGTGAGGGGCGCTTTGTCGAAGCGGATGGCGGCACGCTGTTCCTCGATGAAATTGGCGATATCTCGCCATTGATGCAGGTGCGTCTGCTGCGGGCGATTCAGGAGCGGGAGGTGCAGCGTGTCGGCAGCAACCAGACGCTTGCCGTTGATGTGCGGCTGATCGCCGCCACCCACCGCAACCTCGCCGAAGAGGTCAGCGCCGGGCGTTTTCGCCAGGATCTCTATTACCGCCTGAACGTCGTGACTATTGAGATGCCGCCGCTGCGCCGGCGCCGGGAAGATATTCCGCAGCTGGCGCAGCACTTTCTCAAACGCTATGCCGAACGCAATCGTAAGGCGGTAAAGGGGTTCACGCCACAGGCGATGGACCTGCTGATCCACTACCCCTGGCCGGGCAATATTCGCGAGCTGGAAAACGCGGTGGAGCGGGCGGTGGTGCTACTGACCGGAAACTATATCTCTGAGCGAGAACTGCCGCTGGCGATCGCCGGTACGCCGCTGCCATCAGGCGGGAGCGAGGAGGGGGGAATTCAGCCGTTAGTGGAAGTGGAGAAAGAGGTGATTCTGGCGGCGCTGGAAAAAACGGGCGGCAACAAAACCGAAGCCGCCCGTCAGTTAGGCATTACGCGGAAAACGCTGCTGGCGAAACTTAGCCGTTAGCCTTTTCACGTTCGATGGCGCGCCAGCCGATATCGCTACGGCTAAAGCTACCGTCCCAGCGAATGTCGGTCAGCAGCTGATAGGCGCGCTGCTGCGCCTGCGCTACGGTATCGCCCAGGGCGGTGACGCACAGTACGCGACCGCCGTTGGTGACCACGCGCTGGTCGTCAGACAGTTTCGTGCCGGCGTGGAAGACTTTACCGTCTGCCGCTTCCTGCTGCGGCAGACCATGGATCTCATCGCCCGTGTTGTAGTTGCCCGGATAGCCGCCGGCGGCAACCACCACGCCCAGCGACGCGCGGTCATCCCACTCGGAGGTTTTCTCATCCAGCTTGCCCGCGCAGGCGGCGAGGCACAGCTCTACCAGGTCGGATTTCATGCGCAGCATGATCGGCTGGGTTTCCGGATCGCCAAAGCGGCAGTTGAACTCAATGACCTTCGGGTTGCCCTGCTTGTCGATCATCAGACCGGCATACAGGAAACCGGTATAGGTGTTGCCTTCCGCGGCCATGCCCTTCACGGTTGGCCAGATAATCCGCTCCATGGTGCGCTGATGGACTTCATCAGTCACGACCGGCGCCGGAGAATAAGCGCCCATCCCACCGGTATTCGGGCCGGTATCGCCGTTGCCGACGCGTTTGTGATCCTGGCTGGTGGCCATCGGCAGGACGTGCTCGCCGTCGACCATCACAATAAAGCTGGCCTCTTCGCCATCGAGGAACTCTTCAATGACGATGCGGTGTCCGGCGTCGCCGAAAGCGTTACCGGCCAGCATGTCTTTGACCGCCGCTTCGGCTTCCTCGAGGGTCATCGCCACGATAACGCCTTTACCCGCCGCCAGACCGTCGGCTTTGATGACGATCGGCGCGCCTTTCTCGCGCAGATAAGCCAGCGCTGGCTCAACGTCGGTGAAGTTCTGATATTCCGCCGTCGGGATATGATGACGAGCAAGGAAATCTTTGGTGAAGGCCTTCGAACCTTCCAGCTGCGCAGCGCCTTCGGTTGGCCCGAAGATGGCCAGCCCGGCGGCACGAAACGCGTCAACCACGCCAATGACCAACGGCGCTTCCGGGCCAACGATGGTCAGGTCGATATTTTCATCCTGGGCGAAGCGAAGCAGCGCCGGAATATCGGTAACGCCGATGGCGACGTTTTGCAGCGACGGCTCCAGCGCGGTACCGGCGTTGCCCGGCGCGACGTAGACGGTATCAACCAGCGGCGATTGGGCCGCTTTCCAGGCCAGGGCGTGTTCGCGCCCGCCGTTGCCGATTACTAATACTTTCATCTGCTGCTCCATGAATTAATGGCGGAAGTGGCGCATGTCGGTGAAGATCATGGCGATGCCGTGTTCGTCAGCGGCGGCAATCACTTCGTCGTCGCGGATAGAGCCGCCCGGCTGAATAACGCAGGTGATGCCGACCGCTGCCGCGGCGTCAATCCCGTCGCGGAATGGGAAGAAGGCGTCAGAAGCCATGGCGGAGCCTTTCACTTCCAGACCTTCATCACCGGCTTTAATTCCGGCGATTTTCGCCGAGTAGACGCGGCTCATCTGACCGGCGCCTATGCCGATGGTCATATTGTCTTTGGCATACACGATGGCGTTGGATTTGACGAATTTCGCCACTTTCCAGCAGAACAGCGCATCGCGCAGCTCTTGCTCGCTCGGCTGACGTTTGCTGACCACGCGCAGTTCACCCGCGGTGACCATACCGAGATCGCGGTCCTGAACCAGCAGACCACCGTTAACGCGTTTGAAATCGAGACCGGCAACGCGCGCATCCCACTGACCGCAGGTCAGTACGCGGACGTTCTGCTTCGCGGCAGTGATTTTCAGCGCTTCTTCGCTGGCGGACGGGGCGATGATCACCTCGACAAACTGGCGAGAGATGATCGCCTGCGCGGTGTCGGCATCCAGTTCGCGGTTGAAGGCGATGATGCCGCCGAACGCGGAGGTCGGGTCGGTTTTGTATGCGCGATCGTAGGCGTCGAGGATCGAGTCGCTAACGGCAACGCCGCATGGGTTAGCGTGCTTAACGATCACGCAGGCCGGTTCGTTGAACTCTTTCACGCACTCCAGCGCCGCATCGGTATCGGCAATGTTGTTATAGGAGAGCGCTTTGCCCTGCAGCTGGGTAGCGGTTGCCACGGAAGCTTCTTTGACATTCTCTTCTATATAGAAGGCAGCCTGCTGGTGGCTGTTTTCGCCGTAGCGCATATCCTGCTTCTTAATGAAGTTCAGATTCAGGGTGCGTGGGAAGCGGCCAGCGGCTTCTTTGCTTTCGCCGTGATAGGCCGGAACCATGCTGCCGAAGTAGTTGGCGATCATGCTGTCATACGCGGCGGTGTGTTCGAAGGCTTTAATGGCGAGGTCGAAGCGGGTGTCCAGCGTCAGGGAGCCTTCGTTGGCGTCCATCTCATTAATGATGGCGGTGTAGTCGCTGCTCTTCACCACGATGGCGACGTCTTTGTGGTTCTTCGCCGCGGAGCGGACCATGGTCGGGCCGCCGATATCGATGTTTTCCACCGCGTCTTCCAGCGAGCATCCTTCGCGAGCGACGGTCTGGGCAAACGGATAGAGGTTAACGACCACCATATCGATAGGCGCGATCCCGTGCTGCTGCATGATGCCGTCATCCTGACCGCGACGGCCGAGGATGCCGCCGTGTACTTTCGGATGCAGGGTTTTCACGCGTCCATCCATCATTTCCGGGAAACCGGTGTAGTCAGAGACTTCGGTTACCGGCAGGCCTTTATCTGCCAGCAGGCGAGCGGTGCCGCCAGTGGACAGCAGCTCGACACCACGAGCGGAAAGCGCCTGCGCGAATTCGACGATACCGGCCTTGTCAGAAACACTGAGCAGAGCGCGGCGGACTGGACGACGTTGTTGCATGGTATTAAATCCCCAGGATTTGAACATTACAGAGAGCGTTAGGTGAGTTTTTGCCTAAAAACTCACCTAACGCACCCAACCGGGCATCCGTGTCATAGCGCGGCATTGTAACGAAAACGTTTGCGCAACGCTCGCGAATTTTTATCTTTCTCTCCAGGCCGGTGAATCTCCTTCTATATAGCTGGCGATCCACGGGGCTAGCGGTCATGTTTTTACGCTCTCCTGTGGATAATTCTGTGTGTAACGAGGTATAAAGCGGGGTTTTGCTGGGGAATGCAGCAGTCAGTCATTTTTCTGCCATTTTTCTATTGCGGGCGCTCGAGAACTCCCTATAATGCGCCTCCATCGACACGGCGGATGTGAATCACTTCACACAAACAGCCGGTTCGGTTGAAGAGAAAAATCCTGAAAAACGGGTTGACTCTGAAAGAGGAAA
>NZ_JBNRLJ010000014.1:0-42121 GCF_050378655.1 Klebsiella sp. 7-CIP_Kleb. | reverse complement strand
CTTTTTGTCGGCCGCGGCGTCGATTTTCGCCTGGCGTTCGGCCAGCGCTTTATCAACGGCTTTGGCGACGATGGCGTCGATCTGTTCCTGAGTAAATTCTTGCGCCATTACGGAAATTGGGCACAGCGCGGCGACAACCGCCATGGCTAAAGGCAGTTTTTTCACAGTATTCATGGTTATCTCGCTTTAATAATTAATATATTTCAGATAATAACCATCCCATTCTGGCTAAAATATATAGCCAAAATAAGCTGATTTGTTTTTTAGGGTACAACGACGCCGGAGAATAATATTCTCGCAGGCGTTATTCCATATTAATTAACGCTGGTACAGATGGATTAATTCTTCTGAGAACTCGCGGGCCAGCAGCGAATTCATCAGATGATCCTGGGCATGTACCATAATCAGCGTCATAGGCTGACGCGCTTCACCGGCATCCTGCTCGATGAGCTGGGTCTGCATCTGATGCGCCCGACGGGCGTAACCGTCGGCTTCATTTAACAGTAAACGCGCTTCGTCGATATTTCCGGTTCGGGCCGCATGTAGCGCTTCAAAACATAATGAGCGTGACTGTCCCGCATTAACGATAATTTCCATTACCGCATCTTCTAATTCAATCATGTGTATTCCTGAGGTCTTTATTATTTAATAATGCAGTGAAAGTCCTTTTTCTGCATTATTACGCTGCCATCATATTATCTCTCCGGGGCGGAGAGGAATTAGCTAACGGTTTCTGCCACCGGAACGCTATTTTTGGTTTTCTCAACTTCGGTTTTCATTAAGGAACGTTCATAGGCGCGCAGGAACGGCAGGTAAATGACCGCCGACATCACCATGCAGATAAGGCACATCACTACCGGGCTCAGCGTCCAGTTGGCCGCCCACGAGGCGCCAATCGGTGCCGGCGTGGTCCACGGAGTGAGGGACACCACCTGGCTCAGCCAGCCAAGACGCGTCGCGCCGTAAGCTAGCACCGCGTTGACCATCGGTACGCAGACGAAGGGGATAAACATCATCGGGTTCATGATGATCGGCGCCCCGAACAGGATCGGCTCGTTGATATTAAAGAAGCTCGGCACGATACCCATCTTGCCGATGGTGCGCAGATGCGTGGCCCGACTACGCAGCAGCAGGAAGGCCAGCGGTAGGGTCGAACCGACGCCGCCAATCAGCAGATAGTGATCCCAGAAGCCCTGCAGATAGACGTGCGGCAACACCGTGCCGGCCGCCAGCGCAGCCTGGTTTGCCGAGAGGT
The DNA here is from genome assembly GCF_050378655.1 of Klebsiella sp. 7-CIP_Kleb. Lineage (NCBI taxonomy): Bacteria > Pseudomonadati > Pseudomonadota > Gammaproteobacteria > Enterobacterales > Enterobacteriaceae > Klebsiella > Klebsiella sp. 7-CIP_Kleb. Next base: position 40,866 of record NZ_JBNRLJ010000014.1, on the reverse strand, counting down.
TAGCCATCCAGAACGGGTTCATAATGCCGGTGACAATCAGCGAGCCGTGGATCCCAGCGAACCAGAAAATCTGGCACATCAGGACGGAGAGCAAAATCGCCGGCAGCGAGTCGGAGGCGGAAACCAGCGGCTCCAGCAGATGCATGATCGCCTGCGGCAGGATCATCCCGGTCTGCGCTTCGATAAACAGGTTCAGCGGATGCAAAGTACCAATCACCACCAGCACCGGGATAAGGATTTCAAACGAACGAGCGACGCCGGTCGGTACCTCTTTCGGCAGTCGAATGGTGATGTTGTTTTGCTTCAGCCACGCGTAGACGCGGGTGGAGTAGATGGCGGTGATCAGGGCGGTAAAAATGCCCTGGCCGGACAGATACTGAGTGGAAATTTTTCCATCGGCATAGGGCGCGGCGACCAGCAGGAAGGCCATAAACGCCAGCAGACCGGACATCACCGGATCCAGCTGAAACTGACGACCGAGGCTGGCGCCAATGCCGACCGAGATAAAGAAGGTCATTACGCCCATGCTGAGGTTAAACGGCAGCATCAGCTGTTCGCGGTAGTGCTGGGAGAAATCGAGCCAGCCGCGGGCAAAGCCGTTGGTGGTCTCGGGTGAAAACGGCGGAAAGATAAATACCAGCATGAAAGAGCCGATGATCATAAACGGCAATGCGGCAGTGAAGCCATCGCGGATAGCGATAACATATTTCTGCTGCCCAAGGCGTCCTGCCAGCGGAGTAATAGATTGCTCGATCACGGCAATCATGGACTGATACAGAGAACTCATTTCAACACCTCTCAGTGCGCCGCTGGGATCAGCGACAGAGCATAATTCAGGACGTTGTCTCCCCGCTGCATACCGTAGTCCATCGTATCGATGGGCTGAACGGGAATGTTCAGGGGAGCCGCTTTGTCAGACAGGGTTTTCAACATGTATTTTACCTGGGGGCCTAGCAACACCACCTGATACTGCGGAAACTGGATGTCAAATTCGGAAACGCCATAGGCGTCAATCTGCACCGGCAGATCACGTTCATTCGCCGCCTCCACCATCTTTCTGACCAGCAGACTAGTGGACATTCCGGCAGAGCAGCACAGCATAATCTTGTACATCGACGACCATCCTCAAAATGTAAAAAGTTATTGCGTGGATGATTTGATATCAGACGGAAACCGGTTTCCATTTATAAAAAGCAGAACTGTGATAGTGGTCAAGATCTCCTGCTTATGGGGCGGATTTATTGGATTTGGCTCACATTATTCTGTCGATTTGGCGATGTTTTGCGCTGAAATGGAAAATCGGTTTCCAAACAAATGGCGAAATGGATATACTGCGCTGGTCATAATTGAAGCGATTCAGGTTTACAGGATTTTGGCGGGACGCGGCGCCCGCGCAGGGGAAAATGATGTCGACAATCAATGATGTTTCACGACTTGCCGGGGTTTCCAAAGCCACGGTGTCGCGAGTGTTGAGCGGCTCACGTGGCGTGAAGGAAGCCAGTCGTCAGGCGGTGCTGCAGGCGGCGGAAGCGCTCAATTACCGGCCAAACATGATAGCCCAGTCGTTGCTTAGCCAGTCCACCGGCTGCATCGGCGTCATCTGCGCCCAGGACAATATCAATCAAACCACCAGCTATCTCTACGCCCTGGAAAAACAGCTCAGCCAGCACCAGAAGCACCTGCTGCTGCGCTTCGCCAACACCAGCAGCGGCGTGATGAACTCGCTGGAGGAGTTAACCTGCGGGCTGTGCGATAACGTGCTGATCATCGGCGCGCGTTTTCCTCTGAATATTAACCGCCCGGACGTGGTGTTGGTGGACTGCCTCGACAGCGAGGGCGAAAACAGCATTCAGTTCGATCACGCCTTCGCCGCCGAAACCGCCTGCCACTATCTGATAAGCCAGGGCAGAAGGCAGATTGCGCTGATCCATCCGCAGAGCAGCGGCTTTGCCGATCAGGTGCTGCTGGGCTACAAGCACGCGCTGGAAAAAAACTTTTTGCCGTTTAATCGCAATCTGGTGTTTCTGGATAACACCTCGCCGTCGGTGGCGGTGCAGGAGCTGGTCAATAACGCCACGACGCTGAACTTTAACGCGCTGCTGGTGAGCGATGAGCTGCAGGCGCAGCGCGTGGTGCCGCAGCTGCAGGCGTTTAACCGCGCCGTTCCGCAAAATGTGATGGTGTTTAGCCTCGCCGGATCGTTACAGCTGCCCGGAATCCCGACTATCCCGGCGATTGAATATTCCATGGACGCGATGGCGTCGCGGATCGTCAACTGGCTGACCGAGAAAACGGACAACCCGGGCGGCAGCCCGCTGCGCGGCGATTTAATTATTCCAAAGCACTGATCGTCGCTCTTGCCCTGACCCGCCGCCGTTGGCTGCGGGTTTTTTATTGGCTGTTTTTTGTCGTATCCCTCACATTATAAATAAAACTCATATCTGTCGCCGGGTTTTCGAACCGGACAGCCTGCGTGACCTGCCTTAAGTTGAGTACGAAAGTTCCACTCAAAAAAAACACTAACCAGAACATTCGTACCGCCTGCTTGAGGAAGTCACCCTATGAATCACATGAACGTTGTCGATGTGAAAGCGTGGATAGATGCCCGCCCGGTCTCGCGCTTTCAATGGAACGTGCTGCTGCTCTGTTTCATCATCATTATGCTGGATGGGTATGACGCTGCGGTGATGGGCTTTGTCGCCCCGGCGCTCATCGAGGACTGGGGCATCAGCCGGGCTGAAATGGGGCCGATTCTTGGGGCGGCTATGTTCGGCGTCGCCATTGGCGCGCTGGTGGCGGGCCCGCTTTCTGACCGCTACGGCCGAAAACGCATTTTACTCTGGTCGGTGGCGCTGTTTGCGCTGTTCAGCCTGGCCGGCGCCGTGGCGCAAAGCCCGTCGCAGCTGGCGCTGCTGCGCTTTCTCACCGGCCTCGGACTTGGCGCCGTGATGCCCAATTGCGTCACGCTGGTGGCGGAATATATGCCGGAGCGGCGTAAAGGGGTGATGATCACCCTGATGTACAGCGGATTCAACGTGGGTTCCGGCCTCGGCGGCTTTATCGCTGCCGGGTTGTTATCGCATTACAGCTGGCACTCGGCGCTGATTTTTGGCGGCGTGCTGCCGCTCGTGGTGCTTCCCTTTATGATCGTGATGTTGCCGGAGTCGGCGATGAGCATGGTGGCGCGCCGACTACCGGGCGAGCAGATCGCCAGGGCGCTTAACCGGCTTGGAGGCCAGTTTACGGCTGACACCGTCTTCCAGCTGAATGCGCCGCCCATCACGCGGAGCAGTAAAGTGGCGCAGCTGTTTCGGTATGGCTATGCCCGCGGCACGATAGCGCTGTGGCTGACCTATTTTATGGGGCTGTTCGTGATATATCTGCTGAACGGCTGGCTGCCAACCATTCTCCGCTCCGGCGGGCTGTCGCTGCAGCAGGCGGCGATGATGACCGGCTTGTTCCAGCTCGGCGGCCCGCTGGGCGGCATCCTTGTCGGTATGCTGATGGATCGTGCTTCGGCGAAAGCGGTGATTGCGGCAACCTATTTCCTCGGCTGCCTGTGCCTGTTGTCCCAGGGGTTGATGGACTTCGGATCGGCGGCGCTGTCGGTGCTGATTTTTATCAGCGGGATGTGCATTAACGGCGCGCAGAACGGTCTGCAGGCCTATTCGCCAGCCTATTATCAAACCGAGATCCGTGCTACCGGCGTCAGCTGGATGCATGGTATCGGCCGTACCGGGGCTATTCTCAGCTCCACGCTGGGCGGGATGCTGATGCTGGCCGTGCCGGGACACTCGTCGATCTTTTTGGTGCTTGCGCTGCCGGCCTGCCTGGCGGGGACCTGTATTTTGTTGCACCGTATGAATCACGCTAAGCCTCGACTCACAGAGGCAGAACTGGACGCTTTGTCATCCCCCCTGGAACACCGATAAGTGGAGTTATCTGATGGCTAACATTCTCGGCGGTATCGCCGTCTCTCATACCCCGACTATCGGCTTCGCGGTCGATCATCATAAACAGCAGGACCCGGCATGGTCGCCGATCTTCCAGAGCTTCGAACCGCTGCAGCGCTGGCTGGAGGAGAAAAAACCGGATGCGCTGGTGTACATCTTTAATGACCATGTGACCGCCTTTTTCTTCGATCACTATTCGACATTTACGCTGGGAATCGATAGTCAATATGACGTTGCCGATGAAGGCGGCGGACCACGCTGTCTGCCGCCGGTCCAGGGCAATGCGGCGCTCTCAAGGCACATTGGCGCCAGCCTGATGGCCGATGAGTTTGATATGTCGTTCTTTATGGATAAAAAGCTCGACCACGGCCTTTTCTCGCCGCTTTCGGCGCTGTTGCCCTGGGATGAAGCGCAGGGGTGGCCGACGGCGGTAATCCCGTTACAGATCGGCGTGCTGCAATTTCCGGTACCGAGCGCGCGCCGTTGTTACCGACTCGGCCAGGCGCTGCGCCGGGCAATTGAAAGCTTCCCGGAAGATATCAATGTGGCGATTGTCGCGACCGGCGGGCTCTCGCATCAGGTTCATGGCGAGCGCTGCGGATTTAATAATCCCGACTGGGATGCCCAGTTTGTTGACATGTTGGTTAATGACCCGGAAAAGCTTACCGAAATGACCCTTGGCGAATATGCCGAGCTGGGGGGAATGGAAGGGTCTGAGGTGATCATGTGGCTGGTGATGCGCGGCGCGCTATCAGCCAATGTCACCGAAACCTGGCGCGACTATTACCTGCCGTCGATGACCGGTATCGCTACGCTGATCCTTGAGAACAATGCGCGCCTGCCCCCCGTCGATACCCTGACGCGCCATCGCCAGCATATGGCGCAGCAGCTGGCCGGGGTGGAGAAACTGCCGGGAACCTATCCTTTTACCCACGAGCGCAGCCTGAATGGCTTGCGGCTTAACCGTTTCCTGCATCGGCTGATTGAGCCTGCCTGGCGCGAACGTTTTCTGCAGTCGCCTCAGTCGCTTTATGCCGAAGCCGGACTGAGTGAGGAGGAACAGCAGTTGCTCAACGCACGCGACTGGCGGGGATTGATTCAGTATGGCGCCAGTTTCTTCCTGCTGGAGAAAATGGGCGCGGTGGTCGGCGTATCCAACCTGCATATTTACGCCGCGATGCGCGGGCAGACGCTGGAGGCGTTTCAGCAAACGCGCAACCAACAGGTAACCTATTCGGTGGCGGGTAAACGTTAAACGGTCCCGTCCTGAACCTGCTGATAAATAAAACGCAACAGCGCCTGCGTCGCCGGGGAGGGCAGGCTGCCGGCGCGAAACGTCAGCCCGATACGCCGGGTGGTATCGGGCAGGGGGACCGGCAACACGCTGAGCAACCCATTGTCAGTTTCAAAACGCATCTGGCTGGCGGAAACCGCCGCCAGCATGTCGGAGTCCTGCAGCAATCCTCGCACCATCGCCGCATCCCCGGTCTCCACCGTCGGCTGGGGCAGCGGCAGCCCCAGGGTGACAAACGCCTTATCCAGCAAATGGCGCGCCGGCGCGTTGGCGCGCGGCAGCACCCATTGCGCTGTCGCCAGCTGGCTGCGCGGATCCGGATGGCGCAGCAGCGGGTGGTTATTACGCAGTAAAATCAGCATATCCTCTTCGAATAACGCCTCGCTACAGAGGTCCGGGAGATCTTCATCCTGACGCAGGGCGCCGATAATAAAATCGATATTACCTGCGCGCATATCGGCGACCAGCGACTCATACGGGCTTTCATTGGTCATGAGGGTAATGCCCGGGTGCTGGGCCAGAAAGGCGGCGATGGCGGAGGGCAGTAGCCGGGTGCGACTCAGCGGCAGGGCGCCAATGCGCACGGTGCCCTCCAGCACCCCGCGACGGGCGGCGAGATCGCTCCAGATGTTTTCCAGCTCGTTGAGCGCTCTGCTCACCGGGGGATAGAGCAGTTCTGCGGCAGGCGTGGGACGCACCCCTTCTGGCGTTCGGCGAAACAGCGCCGAATCCGCCCCTTTCTCCAGGACCTTCAGCGCGGCGCTGACCGCCGGCTGGGTGATCCCCAACTGTTGCGCGACGGTTTGGGTATGGTTGACGTGATAGAGCTGAATAAAAATGGCTAACCGGCGGGTATTGAACAGCCAACCGGCGTCCGCCAGCGGGCCGCTGGTGCGGGTATGGTGCTTCTGCAACAGCGCCGGGATGGCCTGCAGGTCGTCAATCGCCCGCCGGGCGCGCGGCAGGATGCACTTGCCATACTCGGTGGGCACCATGCCGCTGTAATGGCGTTCGAACAGCGTGACGTTCAACGCGGCTTCAAGGTCGCGGATAGCCCGGGTTATCGCTGACTGCGTGCGGAATAAGTCATCGGCAGCACGCGAGACGCTTCCGCGCAGCGCGACCTGACAAAAAAAGCGCAGCTGCATGATATTTATGATTTTATCGTGCTTTCTCTTCAGCATTATTCGTCAGGCCTGAAATAGTGAGTGAGTCGACAACATAAATAAAAATCATAGCCTTCGCAAGTTAACGAATTACCTTCCAACGGCGGGACATGACAAGCTGAAAAAAACAACAGAGGAAGCCATCATGTCTCATCCGGTTAGCGAAAAAAGTGCCCTTGTCGTCAGCGCCCACTCGGCCGATTTCGTCTGGCGCGCGGGCGGTGCGATAGCCCTGCATGCCCTGCAGGGCTATCAGGTCCATGTGGTCTGTTTGTCCTTTGGCGAGCGCGGCGAGTCCGCCAAACTGTGGCGTAAAGGCAACATGACCGAGGAGGCGGTGAAGCAAGTCCGTCGCGAAGAGGCGCAGGCCGCCGCCGAGATCCTGGGCGCCAGCGTCGAATTCTTTGATATCGGCGACTATCCGCTGCGCGCCGATAAAGAGACGCTGTTTCGTCTGGCGGATGTGTATCGCCGTATCCAGCCCCACTTTGTTCTGACGCACTCGCTGCAGGATCCCTATAACTACGATCACCCGCTGGCCTCCCACCTGGCTCAGGAGGCTCGGATTATCGCTCAGGCAGAAGGCTATCGCCCTGGCGAGAAAATTGTCGCTGCTCCCCCGGTTTACTGTTTCGAACCGCACCAGCCGGAGCAGTGCAACTGGAAGCCTGATGTGCTGCTGGACATCACCACTGTCTGGGAGAAAAAGTATCAGGCCATTCAGTGTATGCAGGGCCAGGAGCATTTGTGGGAGTACTACACCCGCGTGGCGCTGCAGCGCGGAGTGCAGGCCAAACGCAACATCGGCATCACGGCCGCGCGCGATATCGTTCACGGCGAAGCCTTCCAGAGCATCTTCCCCCGCGTAACGGAGAACCTGGCATGAACCTGTTAAATAAAAAAGGCCTTGTTATCCGCCATCTGCCGCGCCATGACGAGGCGGTTTTGCGCCGCTGTGAGGCGGCCGGGGTGGCGACGCTCCATGAAGCCTGGGCACGCCAGGGGCTGATGGGACCGGCAATCCGTCCGATTCAGCAGGGCGTCAGCCGGGCGGGCAACGCGGTCACGGTACTGGTGACGCCAGGCGACAACTGGATGTTTCATGTTGCGGTCGAGCAGTGCCGCGCCGGCGATATTCTGGTGGTGGCCCCGACGTCGCCGTGCGGCGATGGCTTCTTCGGCGATCTGCTGGCGACGTCTCTCCAATCGCGCGGTGTGGTCGGTCTGGTGGGCGATATCGGCATTCGCGATTCGCAAACGTTGCGGGAGATGGGATTCGCCGTCTGGTCCCGTCAGGTTTATGCCCAGGGAACGGTGAAAGAGAGCCTCGGCTCGGTTAACGTCCCGGTGATTTGCGCAGGCCAGCTTGTGCAGCCGGGCGATGTCGTGGTGGCCGACGACGATGGCGTCGTGGTGCTGCCTCACGCCCAGGTGCGTGATGTGCTCGATAAAGCGGAAGCACGCATGAGCAATGAGCTTGCGAAGCGTGAGCGGATGCGCCATGGCGAGCTGGGGCTGGATATTTACGCGATGCGCCAGCGTCTGGCGGAAAAGGGGCTGCGGTATTACGACAGCGCAGATGAGGTGGAGGAGTAAGATGGCGCAACGCGGAATTCCCTGTCTATGGATGCGCGGCGGCACCTCGAAGGCGGCCTGTTTTCTGGCTGACGATCTGCCTGCCGATCCGGTGCAACGTGATGCGGTGCTGCTGGCGGTGATGGGCTCGCCTGATCCCCGGCAAATTGACGGGATCGGCGGCGCCGATCCGCTGACCAGTAAAGTGGCGATTATCCGCCGCTCCGCACGGCCTGACGCCGATGTGGACTATCTGTTTGCCCAGGTGAACGTGACGGGGGCCTCTGTGGACTACGGCCAAAACTGCGGCAATATTCTTGCCGCCGTTGGCCCTTTCGCCATCGAGCGTGGGCTGATTCGCCACGATGCGCCGCTCACTCGGGTGCGTATTTATATGGAGAACACGGGGCAACTGGCGGTGGCAGAGATCCCCTGCGATGCCGACGGGGTCGACTACGTCGGCGAGAGTCGTATCGATGGCGTGCCGGGCAGCGCCAGCCCGATCCTGCTCCATTTTCTTGATGTCGCCGGCTCCAGCTGCGGGGCCCTGCTGCCGACCGGCCGGGTCCGTGACCGTTTTGACGGCGTCGAGGTGACCTGCATCGATAACGGAATGCCGGTGATCCTGCTGCGCGCGTGCGACCTCGGTTGCACCGGCTATGAGACGCGCGAACAGCTGGATAATGACGACGCGCTTAAACGTCGCCTGGAGTCGATTCGCCTGCAGGCCGGGCCGCTGATGCAGCTTGGCGACGTCAGCCAGCGCACGGTGCCCAAGATGACCCTGATCGCCGAGCCGCGACACGGCGGCGCCATCAGCAGCCGCACCTTTATCCCGCACCGCTGCCACGCGTCGATCGGCGTATTTGGCGCGGTGAGCGTGGCCAGCGCCTGTCTGCTTCCTGGATCCGTCGCGCAGGGCATGGCGCAGGTCGCGCCAGGCGCTACGCCGCTGCTCAGCGTCGAGCATCCGACAGGCGAATTTAGCGTGACGCTTCAGCTTGACGCAGACGGCGCCCTGACAGGCTGCGGCCTGTTACGCACGGCGCGACTGCTGTTTGCTGGCGAAGTTTTTATTCCGGCCCGCGTCTGGCCGCGTGAGGAGTAATGATGACGACAATCGCGTTTATTGGTTTTGGCGAGGCGGGTGGCATTCTGGCGGCAGATCTGGCCCGTGAGCATGCGGTGACCATATGGGATTGCAAGCTCAATGGCCCGGAGCGAGAGGCAATGGTCAGGAAAGCCGGTGATTCGCGCGTTCAGGCGGGGAGTTCGCTGGCGCAGGCGCTGGAGAGCGCCGCGCTGATTTTTTCTACTGTGACCGCCGGTGAGGCGTTAAAGGTCGCGCAGCAGGCCGCCGCGCTGCTGCAGCCGGGGCAATATTTCCTCGATCTCAACTCCGTGGCGCCGGAAACGAAACGGCAGGCAGCTGAACATTTTCTGCCCGGCGCCTACATTGATGTCGCGGTGATGGCGCCGGTGCCGCCGGCCCGATTGCAGACACCGTTATTGATCGGCGGGCCGCAGGCGGAGGCGATCGCGCCGCGTCTGCAGGGGCTGGGGCTGAATGCCCGCTATGGCGCCAGTACGGTGGGCCAGGTGTCGGCGATAAAAATGTGCCGTAGCGTGATGATCAAAGGTCTTGAAGCGCTCACCACAGAATGCCTGTTCGCGGCCCGTGAATATGGCGTCGAGGAGGAGGTGCTTAGCTCCTTGCATCATAGTTTCCCGTCTCTGGGCTGGACAGGCGCGTTTCCCGACTATCTGATCAGCCGGGTGGCGGAACATGGCGTTCGGCGCAGCGAAGAGATGGAAGAGGTGGTGAAAACCCTGCGTGATGTGGGGAGCGCCGGGATAATGAGCGAGGCGATCGCGAAAAGCCAGCGCCAGCTTCCGGAGCAGATGGCCGCCCGTAGCCTGAGCTACAGGCAGCTGACGCCGTTTGACTGGAAAACGCTGGTCGCCAGGCTGAAATAACCGCTATTTGGCCGGACAGACGATTTTGTCGATTGCGGCCTGGTAGCTTTTTTGGTTATTGCGCTCTTTCGCCAGCGTCGCTTCGCGGACCGCGTTCTTGTTGCCGTCGGTCGCCAGTACTTTATTGGCAAAATCGTTGTCGCTGAGGTGGCTTGCTGGCGCGCATTTTTCCTTCACCGCTTTGAGCACCTGCTGCTTTTGCTGCTCGAACTGCAGGCTTTGCAGCGGTGATTCGGCCCACGCCGACGTGGCGCTCAGGGCGGTGACCAGGCATACCATCCAACATGCTTTCATCAGGCTTCTCCTTCCGTAATCGCTTCCGTCAACTATATGCGCAGGCGGGAAAACACGCAAATAGCGGTTAATTTAACTTATTGAAAAGGCGTTTGTTATCATCGCCTCAGGCGGCTCTCACCCGCCGCCGTGAGTCGATGGCGATCAGCACCACCGACGCCAGGATCAGCAGAGTGCCCAGCCAGTCCGGCAGCGTGAAGGTGATCCCCAGAAGCAGGAGCGACAGCAGGGCGCTGCTCAGCGGTTCGGCGCAGCTGAGGATCCCGGCTTTGGCGCCGCCAATCTTCTGCGCGCCGTTAAGATAAAGGCTGAATGTCAGCGAAGTACCGATCACCACCAGGTAGAAAAAAGCTAACAGCAGGCTGCCGTTCACCACAAAATCGGTGCCCTGGCCGCCGTAAAACGGCAGCAGCATCGCACCGCCGAACAGCATGCTCCAGCCGACGATCGGCAGCGTCCCGTAGCGGGCAATTAGCGTCGAGGGATAGGTGGTATAAAACGCGGCGGCAAACGCCGAGGCGATCCCCCAGAACAGCGCCGCCGGCGAAATCGACAGCGTCGTCGGGTTGCCGTGGGTTACCAGCAGAAAGGTGCCCGCCAGCGAGGTGCAGATAGCCCCCAGCACCAACGGAGTGGGGCGCGCTTTGCGGGCGAGGGCGAACCAGGCGACGATGATCGTCGGGGACAGGAACTGCAGCACCGTGGCCGTGGCGGCATTCGATTTTTCAATGGTCATCAGAAAGGTGAACTGCACGGTTAACGCGCCAAACAGCGAGAAAAACAGCAGGCTGACGGCGTCGCGGCGGTTTTGCAGCACGCGGAAAATGCGGTCGCCGTGAACAAAGCCGAGCATCAGCAGGATCAGCCCGGCGAACAGCAGACGCGTCATGGTCAGAAACGGCGACGACATCTGGCTTTCCTGCATAATAAACTGCGCGCATACCCCGGAACTGCCCCACAGCACGGCGGCAATCAGTACGTTCAGCATCCCTTTTTTGCTGGAGCCCATCTTTTCCTCTGGTGAAATGTGACAAAGGGGAATCATAGCATGCGCCCGCCCGGGCGGCGGGGCAGGAAATGGTAGTTGGCCGCGGCGGGGTAACGATTTTGCAGGCCCGGGAAGTCGAAGTCGCCGCCGGGCATGACCCGACAATCGCGTTCTAGCTTAAATCGACATTTTTACTGCCGAACAGCCAGGTGAGCACAAAGCCGCACAGGTAGGAGACCGCCAGTCCGCCTGCGTAAACCGCCATCCCGGCGTAAATCCCGCTGCCGGAGGTCATCAGCGGCAGCGCCACCAGCCCGGACGGACCGAATACGGTGTTCAGGCCGACCGGCAGCCCCAGCCAGGCGATCAGCCCGACGAAGAAGCCGCCGCAGGCGCCGCCGAGGCAGGCGGTAACAAACGGCTTCATCCGCGGCAAGGTGACGCCGTAGATTAGCGGCTCGCCAATCCCGAGGAAGCCCGGAATAATCGCCCCCTTAATCTGGGTTCGCAGCAGCGAATCGCGCTTCGCCCGCCAGAACAGCGCCAGCGCCGCCCCCACCTGCCCGGCCCCGGCCATCGCCAGGATCGGGAACAGCGAGTTAAAGCCCTGGGCGTCCACCAGCGCAAAATAGACCGGGACAAACCCCTGATGGACGCCGAACATCACCGCCAGCAGGAACAGACCGGCCAGCACCGCCGAGCCAAACGGATTGCCGTTAAGATGCAGGAACAACCACGACATGCCGGTAAACAACCAGCCGCCAATCGGCATGATCACCGTAAAGGTCACCGCGCCCATGATCAGCAGCGTCACCGCCGAGGTGAGGATCATATCGAGGTTGGCCGGCATTACCCGCCGCACCTGGCGTTCAACCCACGCGCCAAGGATGGCGGCGATCAGTACGCCGATGATATTGCCGCGCGGATCGATGCTGTGGCCGAAGAAGGTGGAGATCCCGGCGTAGACGCCGCTGGTCGCCTCCGGGTTGTAGCCCAGCACGAACAGCGAGGCGATAATCGCGCCGTTCACCCCGGAGCCGCCGAACGCCTTCTGCGCGTTATAGCCAATCAGGATGCTCAGGAAGGTGAACATCCCTTTGCTGAAGACCTTCATATAGCCAATCAGCGCCACCAGGCTGGCGTTCGGATGGGCGTTCTCCAGCACGAAAACCTGCTCCGCCAGGGTGGCGAAGCCCAGCAGCAGCCCGACGGCGATAAAGCCGGGGATCAGCGGCGTAAAGATGGTGGCGAATTTGGCGAGAAACTTCTGCACCGCGCTGGTCTGCTTGCCCTTCAGCGCCTGTTTTCTCTCCGCCGCGACATCGGCCAGCGACGGCGCGGCAGGGGCCTCCTCCAGCAGGCCGTTCATCATCTCGGCGGCGGTTTGCGCTTTGCCGGGGCCGAGCACTACCTGGAACTGCTCGTCGCTGACGATCACCCCCATCACGCCGTCAATCTGGCGGATGGCGGTGGTGTCGGCCAGCCCTTCATCGCGCAGGGTCAAGCGCAGGCGCGTCATGCAGTTGCCCGCCTGCGCGACGTTTGCGGCGCCGCCCACGTGGCTGAGGATCCGCGCTATCATCTCTTTCGTTATTTTTGCCATTGCCCGTTACCTGTCTGTCGGCGCTCAGGCGTTGCTGAGCGCCTTGCGGATGTAGCCGTTGTTTTTCGCCAGCAGCGACTGCGCCTCTTCGGCGCTTAAGTCTGCCAGCACCATCACGATCGCGGTTTTACAGTGGCGGCCGCAGGCCTCCAGCGCATTCTGGGCGGTGGGGCGATCGCAGTCGGTCGCCTCCATCACGATGGAAACCTGGCGCTCAATCAGCTTGGCGTTGGTCGCTTCGACGTCGACCATCAGGTTGCTGTAGACCTTGCCGACGCGGATCATCGCCCCGGTGGAGATCATGTTCAGCACCAGCTTCTGCGCGGTGCCGGCTTTCAGGCGGGTAGAGCCAGTGACCACTTCCGGGCCGACAACCGGAGTAATGGCGACGTCCGCCAGCTGGGCCATTTCGCCATGCGGGTTACAGCTGACGATGGCGACAAAGGCATTCTGGCGATGGGCATACTCCATGGCGCCAATGACGTACGGCGTGCGTCCGCTGGCCGCCAGCCCCACCAGCACATCGCGGTGGCTGAAGTTCAGGTTCTGCAGATCCATCGCCCCCTGCGCTTTGTTGTCTTCCACGTTTTCCACGGCGCTGAGAATCGCTTTATGTCCGCCGGCGATGATCCCCACCACCTGCTCCGGGCGGGTGCCGAAGGTCGGTGGGCATTCGCTGGCATCGAGGATCCCCAGACGCCCTGAGGTGCCAGCGCCGATATAAATCAAGCGGCCACCGGCCTGCAGCGCCGTCGCGACCTTATCCACCACCTCGGCAATCTGCGGCAGATAGGGCGTAATCGCCTGGGCCACCTGCTGGTCTTCCTGGTTTATCACCGTCAGCATCTCAAGGGTGGAAAGGGTGTCAATGTTGGCGCTGTTGGCGTTGCGTCGCTCGGTCAGCAGTTTGCTCAGGTCGATACTCATAGAAACCTCGTTATTCTCAGTCGTGCGCAGTATAAGGAATTATTTATTCCTTGCATGTGAAGAGTATCACGATTAGTACGCGGAGAATAATACGAGAATGGTAGAGATGGCGGGAAATAGTGCGGTAATAAAGATGGAATATTTTATTACCGCACCTGGCGTTTAGCGCGCGCTTCGCGGCTGGCTGAGGCCCATTAGCAGCGCCAGCAGGTAGCAGATCGCCATCGCGAGGCTCATTTTCAGCATCGTTTCGCCACCGAGGCCCGCCAGCGGCGCGGCGATGCCGCCGAAGACAAACATCAGGGTGCCCATCAGCGCGGACGCGGTCCCGGACTGCGCGGCGTCAACGGCGCTCATCGCCTCCGCGCCGGCGACGGTGCTGATGCCGCTCATCAGCGACACGGTAAAGAACAGGCCGACCAGCGCCAGCACCGGCAGCTGCAGCCAGGCAAACAGCAGCATGATCGCCGCGCAGCTCACCGCCAGCGTCAGGCCGCCGCGCAGCAGGCTTTCGGCGCTGAAGCGGCGCGCCAGACGGGAAAAGATCATCGCCGCGATAATCAGCCCGATACCGTTCAGACCGAACAGCAGGCTGAACTGCATGGCGCTCATGCCGTATTCGCTCTGCATCACGAAGGAAGAGGAACCGATGTAGGAGAACAGTCCGGCCATCATAAAGGCCTGAATCAGGCAGAAGCGTAGAAAACGACGATTCTTCAGCACCGGCTGGCCGGGCCGCTGGCGGGTCGCATTGGTTGCCGCGGCCGGGCGCGTTTCCCGCAGGATAGTCAGGCTCATCACCAGCAGCGCGCCGCCAATGGCGGCCATCGTCCAGAAGAGAATTCGCCAGTCGAAGGCGGTGATCACGTAGCCGCCCAGCACCGGTGACAGAACCGGCGCAATGCCGTTCACCGTCATCAGCAGGGCGAAAAACTGGGTCAGCAGGGTGCCCTGGTATTTATCGCGGGCGATGGAGCGCGACAGCACCGAACCGCCGGCGCCGGCGAAGCCCTGTAAAAAACGCCAGACAATCAGCATGTTGATATCCCTTGTCAGGGCGCACATCGCCGAAGAGAAGATAAACAGCAGCAGGGACAGCGCCAGGGGTTTCAGGCGGCCAATGCGGTCGCTCAGCGGGCCGAAAAACAGCTGACCCAGGCCGAGGCCAATCAGCGCGGCGGTCAGCGACAGCTGGGTCTGGGTGCTGGTGGCCTGCAGTTGCTGAGTTATCTCCGGCAGCGCCGGCAGATAAAAATCCGTGCACAGCGGGCCGATGCCCGACAGCAGGCCGAGGATCAGCGCCCAGGAGAGGGAAACACGTGGCATAACGATTCCTTACAGAAGCCGGGCGCGGCCGCCCGGCGGGTGAAATTAACTGGCGCCGCCGCCCAGCGACTGCCAGAGGGTGATCCGGTTATTGAGGTCGGTCTGCTGCAGGGACAGCAGCGTCGTCTTCGCCGACCACAGCGTGCGCTGGGCCGTAAGCACCGACAGATAATCGCCGACCCCGGCCTGATAGCTCTTCATGGCGATATCCAGCGAGGTCTGCTCGGCGGCGACGTACTGCCGCTGGGCATCGAGCTCTTCGCTCAGCGTTTCCCGGCGGGCCAGCGCATCGGCAACGTCCTTAAAGGCGCTCTGAATCGATTTCTCGTAGGTGGCGATCAGCCCCTTTTTCTCCGCTTCCGCATAGCGCAACTGCGCCAGGTTGCTGCCGCCGGTGAACAGCGGCAGGCTGATGGAGGGGGCGAACGACCACACCTGCATCCCGTGGCTGAACAGCGACGACAGCGAGTCGCTGCCGACCCCGGCGCTGGCGGTCAGGGAAATCGACGGGAAGAAATTCGCCCGCGCCGCGCCGATATCGGCATTGGCGCTCTTCAGGTTGTGCTCCGCTTCCTGTATATCCGGCCGGCGCAGCAGCACCGACGACGACACCCCCGCCGGCACCAGGGCGATGCTGTTATCCCCCAGACTTTCGAGGGTGCCGGGCAGCAGGCTCTCCGGCACGGTCTCCCCCGCCAGCAGGTTAATGGCGTTTTTATCCTGCGCCACCAGCGTGCGGTAGCTGGCGACGCTGGCGCGCGCCTGCTGATAGACGCTTTCCGCCGAGCTTAAATCGCCGGCGGAGGCGGTGCCCACCGCCATCTGGCGGGCGACGATGTTGCGCGAGTTTGCTGCGCTGTCCATGGTCTGCTGCGCCAGCGCCAGATTGCTGTTATCCGTCGCCAGCGTCACCCAGGCGGTGGTCAAATCGGCAATCATCGTCAGTCGGGTATTCTGCGCGGTGAATTCGCTGGCAAGCCAGGTTTCGCGCGCCGCGCGCGACAGGCTCTGGTTCTTGCCAAACAGATCCAGCTCGAAGCTGGAGACCGCGCCGTCGGCCTGCGAAGTTGAGCTCAGGCCGCTGGCCACCGTTTTGCTGCGGGTATGGCTCAGCTCGGCATCGACAGTGGGAAACAGCGACGCCCGCGTCTCGCCGTACTGGGCGCGCGCGGCCTCGATATCGGCCAGCGCCTTTTGCACATCGCGGTTGCTGTTCAGCGCGATACTGACCACTTTTTTCAGCCGCGCGTCATTGACCACTTTCTGCCAGTCGCCCACCACCGCCGTCGATTCGCCGTGCGCCCCGGGCAGGGTGGCCGGCACCGGCGCGGCCGGGCGATCATAATGCGGGTCAAGCGAGACGCAGCCCGCGGTCAGGAGCGCGATAAACATAAAACTCAAACGAAACATACTTTACTCCTGAGAAGGACGTTGGCGGGTGAAGAAGCGTTTCACCAGCACGAAGAACAGCGGCACAAAGAACACCGCCAGCAGGGTGGCCGTCAGGGTGCCGCCGATGATGCCGGTGCCGATCGCCACGCGGCTGTTGGCCCCGGCGCCGGTGGCGACGGCCAGCGGCAGCACCCCGGCGATAAACGCCAGCGAGGTCATGACAATGGGGCGCAGACGGGTCTGCGCGGCGCGGATCGCCGCCCGGGAGAGCGAATAACCCTCATCCACGGCGGATTCAGCGAACTCGACGATCAGGATGGCGTTCTTCGACGACAGGCCGATGGTGGTCAGCAGCGCCACCTGGAAGTAAACGTCGTTGCTTAAGCCGCGCAGCGTCGCCGCCAGCGCCGCGCCGAGCAGGCCGAGCGGGATGACCATGATCACCGAGAACGGCACCGACCAGCTCTCATACAGCGCCGCCAGGCACAGGAACACCACCAGAATCGAAATGGCGTACAGGCTCATCGCCTGGCCGCTGGCCAGCTTTTCCTGCAGCGAAATGCCGCTCCACGCCCAGGTGGAGCCCGCCGGCAGGCTGTCGGCCAGCTTTTCCATCTTGTCCATCGCCGCGCCGGAGCTGAAGCCGGCGGCGTTTTCGCCCTGGATCTCAAAGGCGGCGGAGCCGTTGTAGCGCACCAGGCTTTCCGGGCCGTATTGCCAGTGGGTGGTGGCGAAGGCGGAGAACGGCGTCATGCTGTTATCGCTGCCGCGAACGAACCATTTGCCAAGGTCGGAGGGCACCGCGCGCGCGTCGCTCTCGCCCTGGATATAGACCTTCTTCACCCGGCCGCGATCGATAAAGTCATTCACGTAGGTGCCGCCCCAGGCGCTGGAGAGCGTATCGGTCACGTCGCTCAGCGACAGCCCCAGCGAGACCGCTTTGTTGTTATCGATATCCACCTGCAGCTGCGGCATCTGCGGCAGGTCGTTGGCGCGCACCGACTGCAGCTCGCCGCTCTGGTTGGCCGCCGCCAGTAGCTGACTGCGCAGCTTCATCAGGCTGTCGCGGTCGGTACCGCCGCTGGCCATCAGCTCGAAAGTGAAGCCGTTACTTTGCCCAAGGCCGTCCACCGATGGCGGCGTCATGGCGAACAGGGTGGCGTCGCGGATCGCCCCAAGTTCTTTGTTGGCGCGCAGGGCGATGGCCTGGGCGGTATTGTCGTCGCCTTTGCGCTGCGACCAGTTGTTCAGCGACACGAAGGCCATCCCGGCGTTCTGACCGCTGCCGCTAAAGCTGAAGCCGTCGACGGTGAAAATGACGTTGGTATTGGCTTTCTCTTTCGTCAGGAACCAGTTGGTTACCTGGCGGCGCACCTCGGCGGTGCGCACCGCAGTGGCCCCGGCGGGCAGGGTGTACTGGACCATGATCTCGCCCTGGTCCTCCACCGGCAGGAAGCTGCCCGGCAGTTTCCACATCGCCAGCGCCATCGCCCCGCAAATCAGGACGTAAGCGCCCATCATCACCGCGCCCCGGCGCAGGCCGCCGAGCACGCGGCGCTGGTAGCCCGCTTCCGTACGCCCCCACAGGCGGTTAAACGCGCCGAAGAACCCTTTGGTATGAGGCCTGGAGTGGCTGAGCAGCGCGCCGCACAGCGCCGGGGTGAGGGTCAGGGCCACCACCACCGACAGCATCATCGCTGAGATAATGGTCACCGAGAACTGGCGATAAATGACCCCGGTCGAGCCGCCGAAGAAGGCCATCGGCAGGAACACCGCCGACAGCACCAGGGCGATTGCCACCAGCGCGCCGGAGATTTCGCCCATCGATTTTTCGGTGGCTTCGCGGGCGGGCAGCCCTTCGTCGCGCATAATGCGCTCAACGTTCTCCACCACCACGATGGCGTCATCCACCAGCAGGCCGATCGCCAGCACCATAGCGAACAGCGTCAGGGTGTTAATCGAGTAGCCGAACAGCGCCAGCACCCCGAAGGTGCCGAGCAGCACCACCGGCACCGCCACCGCCGGAATGAGCGTCGCGCGGAAATTCTGCAGGAACAGATACATCACACAGACCACGAGAACGATCGCTTCGAACAGGGTCTGAATCACGTCCTCGACCGAAATTTTAATAAACTCGGTGCTGTCCTTCGGATAGGCGATATCGTATCCCTGCGGCATCTGACGCTGGAATTCGGCGATCTTGCTTTTCACCAGGGTCGCGGTATCCAGCGCGTTGGCGCCGGGGGCCATCATCACCGCGATCCCGGCGGCCGGATGGCCGTTCAGATTGGCGGTAGCGGTATAATCCTCGCTGCCCATCTCCACCCGCGCGACATCGCTCAGGCGCACCACCGAGCCGTCGGCCTGGCTTTTCACGATGATCGCTTTGAACTGATCGGGGGTTTGCAGCCGCGACTGCGCGCGTACGGTGGCGGTCAGCTGCTGGGCGCTGGACGACGGCAGGGCGCCGATTTTACCGGCGGAGACCTGCACGTTCTGCGCCTCAATCGCCGACTGGACGTCGGAAGGCATCAGCGAGTAGGAGGCGAGTTTGGTCGGGTCCATCCAGACGCGCATCGCGTATTCGGCGCCGAACACCTGCAGGCTGCCGACGCCCTCCACGCGCGCCAGCGGGTCCTGCAGGTTGCTGACCAGCCAGTCGGAGATATCGGAGCTGGTGGCGCGGTCGGTTTTGTCATACACCGCGAGGATCAGCAGGAAGCTGCTCTGCGATTTTTCCACCGTCACACCGGACTGCTGGACTTCGCTCGGCAGCCGCGATTCCGCCTGCTGGACTTTGTTCTGCACCTGCACCTGGGCGGTGTCCGGGTCGGTCCCCTGCTCAAAGGTGACGGTGATGCTGACCGAGCCGTCGGAGCTGCTGGTAGAGCTGAAGTAGAGCAGATGGTCGAGGCCGGTAAGCTGCTGCTCGATGACCTGGGTGACGCTGTTCTCCAGGGTTTCGGCAGAGGCGCCGGTATAGGTGGCGGAGATTTTCACCGCCGGCGGGGCGACGTCCGGATACTGGCCCACCGGTAGGGTGCGGATCGCCAGCACGCCGGCGAGCATAATCAGAATGGCGATCACCCAGGCAAAGACCGGGCGACGCACGAAGAAACGGGAGAACATCAGGCGTTGCCTCCGTTATTGTTGACGGCAACGGCCTTCACCGTCTGGCCAGGGGCCACTTTACCGGTGCCTTCGACGATCAGCTTGTCGCCCGCTTTCAGGCCGCTCAGCACCAGCCATTTATCGCCGTAGGTGTCGCCGGTTTCCACGGCGCGCTGCGCAACTTTGTTGTCGGCATCGACCACCAGCGCCGTGGCGTTGCCTTTGGCATCGCGGGTAATCCCCTGCTGCGGGGCGAGGATCGCGTCGTTCATGATGCCTTCATCGATGCGCGCGCGAACAAACATCCCCGGCAACAGGACGTGCTGCGGGTTGGGGAAGATAGCGCGCAGGGTTACCGAGCCGGTGGATTCATCGACGGCGACTTCGGTGAGCGCCAGACGCCCTTTTTCCTGATAGGTGCTGCCATCTTCCAGGGTTAACGTCACGCTGAGGGTGTCGCTGTTGCTGGCCAGGCTTTGTTTGCGTAAGCGCAGGAGATCGACGCTGGATCGCGTCAGATCGACATACATGGTGTCGAGCCCGCGGATCGTCGCCAGCGCGGTATCCTGATCGGCGGAGACCAGCGCCCCCGGCGTGACCGACGAGATGCCGATACGCCCGGCAATCGGCGCGGTGACGGTGGTCCAGTTCAGGTTGATGCGCGCGCTCTCCAGCGCCGCTTTCTTCGATTCCACGCTGGCCTTGTCCTGGGCGCAGGTGGAGGCGGCGTCGTCGGCATCCTGGCGGGAGACGCCGTTATCCCGGACCAGCGACGCGTAGCGCTGAGCCTTCTGGCAGTCGGAGACTACCAGCGCCTGGGCCTGTTTCAGCGCCGCCGCCGCTTCGTTCCAGGTCGCGCGATAGCTGGAGGGATCGATCTGGTAAAGGGCCTGCCCGGCCTTCACCATATCGCCTTCGGTAAACAGGCGCTTCTGGATGATGCCGCCCACCTGCGGGCGTACTTCGGCGCTGAGCGAGGCGGTGGTGCGGCCGGTGAGCTGGCTGACTACCGGAACCGGCTGGCTTTGCAGAGTGACCACGCCCACTTCCGGCGTGGGTTGCTGCGGGGCAGATGTCTGCGCATTATCGCATCCGCTAAGGAGAAATAATGCTGTCGCGATGGGAGCTATGATGTATTTCATTATATTTTCTCAAGATATAAGACGTCCGCCCCGTTTATTTAAAAACGAGGGAATAGGTTGGGCGCTGAGGCATTTTCGGCTAAGCGAAAATGACAAAAAAGGAACACAGATGTTCCTGAACGTGATTGTTATTGTGTCTCCGCTGAAGCCAACTTCTTCGGCCTTCAGGAGGTGAAAAGCGCATCTCCTCTGGTTTTTTGGTGAGAATGATCATTCTCATTTTTTGCCATTATACGATCCGCCGCGATAATGGAAAGGTTTTTTTGCTTACTTTTAGAACGCAAAAAATTAAGGCAAATAATCATGGAGAAAATAAGAATTTTTTGTGAAAGTGGAGAGGGAAAATAACCATTCGGCATCGCGATACTGGAGATATAGTTAATGGCGTTAATCATTACAAAAAGCATTAATCCCGACGATCAACAAGAATTATTCGCCGGTCTGCGGCACTATAATCAGCAGTATCTTGATGCGGCGCAGTTTGGCGATCTGGGGGTTTACTCCCGCGATGCACAAGGGGTGATGCAGGGCGGGCTGATTGCCAAACGCAAAGGCAACTGGCTGTGTATTGAGTATCTGTGGGTCAGCGAGGCGACCCGCGGACGCGGTCTGGGGAGCGAGCTGATGCAGGAGGCGGAGCGGCAGGCGCAGGCGCTGGGCTGCAGCCATCTGCTGGTGGATACCTTTAGCTTCCAGGCGCTGCCGTTTTATCAGAAATTAGGCTATCAGTTGCAGATGTCGCTGCCCGACTTCCCGCACGCGGGGATGCAGCGTCACTATTTGTCGAAAGCGCTGTAACGATCCTGATATCGCCGGGCGGTCAGGTACCGTACCTGTGATTGTGCCGGATGGCGGCATAAATGCCTTATCCGGCCTACCCAGTTCTCCCGTAGTTTCGCCCCACCCAGGACCGGCAAGCGCAGCGCCGCCGGGCAGGATATCAGGCACGTCACCTGTATTCTTGCCGGGTGGCGGCTGTCCCCTTACCCGTCCTGGGGTTCGTGCTGTGCCCGTCATGATGCCGAGCGGCCTGTTGTTGATATACCCACTTGCGCGACTGAAACTGCCGGTGCTGGCCGGAGCCCGGGAGTACAGGGGGCGGCGGCGACTGGCCGCCCCCTGTGCGCTCCCTGCTCCATAAGAGACATAACGCAGAAGATCAACCGGGAGCGCAATCTGCCCGGACATAACACGGGAGTGGTAGCCCTGCTAAACGTTGTGGCCCTGCCAAACATAGTGCTAAGAGGGACATTTCCGGTTGTGCCGTTATTTCGCCGGGTGGCGGCTGCGCCTGACCCGGCCTACGACTGTAGCCCTGCTAAGCGTAGCGCGAGCAGGGAAAATCCCGGATGGCGGCGCGTGGCGCCTTATCCGGGCTACAAAAGCTTTTGCCGGGCGGCGGCTGCGCTTAACCCCCGACGCCGTGGCCCATCAACGCCAGCGCGTGGCTGACGATGGTCTGGCGGTTGACCGCCTGTAAACGCGGATCGCTGTGGATGCGCGAAAACGGCACCAGCACCAGGCTAATCACCGTGGTAAACAGCAGCTCCGGCGACAGCGCCGGGTTAATCTTGCCCTCCAGCTGCCAGCGGCGCACTGCCTCCAGCATCACCTGAAAACGCTCCTCGCCGAAGCGGGCATCCATATGCTGACGCAGGATCGGCATCTCGCCGATGATCTCCTGCATCCACAGCGGCGCGAACCAGGCGTTCTTCTCCGCCATATGCGCCAGCGTTTCGACCATCATCGTCAGCGCCAGCACCGGGTCCTGCGGATGGTCGACAAAGATGCGGCTGATGTGGTTGCGCAGCGGCATAAAGCGCTCCTCAATCAGCTGCGTCACCAGCGCATCCCGCGAACTGAAATAGTAATGCAGCATCGCCGGCGTTACCCCGGCCTCTTTGGCGATGGCGTTCAACGACACGCGGGCCGCACCGTCGCGGGCAAACAGCGTCAGGGCGATGTCCATCAGCTGTTCGCGGTTGGCGGTACCCGATTTTTTTCCACGCGGTCGCCCCGGGCGGCGGGGGGCATTCTGATCCTTTTGTGCTGTCATGATATGGCGATCTCTTGACCCGACTCATTCTTTCACTAAATATTAATTATGCATTTAATTAATTTCAAGCGAGCGTTGTGATGACTTCTCAAGTCGCAAACCCACCGGTGCAGTCGATACGCCTGTTGTTTGGCGCCTTACTGCTGGTGATGCTGCTCTCCGCGCTGGATCAGACCATTGTCTCCACCGCGCTGCCGACGATTGTCGGCGAACTGGGGGGGCTGGACAAGCTTTCCTGGGTGGTCACCGCCTATATCCTCAGCTCCACCATCGCGGTGCCGCTGTACGGTAAATTCGGCGATCTGTTCGGTCGCAAAATCGTGCTGCAGGTGGCGATTGGGCTGTTTCTCGTCGGCTCCGCCCTCTGCGGGCTGGCGCAAAACATGACCCAGCTGGTGCTGATGCGCGGCCTGCAGGGGCTCGGCGGCGGCGGCCTGATGGTGATCAGCATGGCGGCGGTGGCCGACGTCATCCCGCCCGCCAACCGCGGCCGCTATCAGGGTCTGTTCGGCGGCGTTTTTGGCCTGGCGACGGTGATCGGCCCGCTGATCGGCGGCTTTCTGGTGCAACACGCCTCCTGGCGCTGGATCTTCTACATCAATCTGCCGCTGGGCCTCTTCGCGCTGCTGGTGATCGGCGCGGTATTCCACAGCAGCAATAAACGCAGCCAGCATCAGATTGACTGGCTGGGAGCGATTTACCTCAGCATGGCGCTGTTGTGCATCATCCTGTTTACCTCGGAAGGGGGCAGCGTCCATGCCTGGAATGACCCGCAGCTGTGGTGCATTCTGGCCTTCGGCATCGTGGGTGTCATCGGCTTTATCTACGAAGAGCGGATGGCCGCCGAGCCGATTATTCCGCTGTCGCTGTTCCGCAACCGCAGCTTCCTGCTGTGCAGCCTGATCGGCTTCGTCATCGGCATGTCGCTGTTCGGGTCGGTCACCTTCCTGCCGCTCTATCTGCAGGTGGTGAAGGAGGCAACCCCCACCGAGGCCGGGCTGCAGCTGATCCCCCTGATGGGCGGCCTGCTGCTGACCTCGGTTATCAGTGGGCGGATTATCAGCCGGACCGGTAAATATCGCCTGTTTCCGATCCTCGGCACCCTGCTTGGCGTGACCGGCATGGTGCTGCTGACCCGGATCACCATTCACTCGCCGCTGTGGCAGCTGTACCTGTTTACCGGCGTGCTGGGGGCGGGTCTGGGACTGGTGATGCAGGTGCTGGTCCTGGCGGTGCAGAACGCGATGCCGGCGAAGCTGTACGGCGTGGCCACTTCCGGCGTGACCCTGTTCCGCTCGATCGGCGGCTCCATCGGCGTGGCGCTGTTTGGCGCGGTGTTCACACACGTACTGCAGAGCAACCTGCAAAAGCTGTTGCCGGAAGGCGCGGTACTGCCGCCGGGAATGAATCCGGTGGCGGTGCAGCACCTGCCCGCGGATATCCGCCTCGACTATCTCGACGCCTTCGGCGCGGCGATCCATGCGGCGTTCCTGATGGCGGCCGGCATTATGGCGGTGGCGTTTGTCCTCTCCTGGCTGTTAAAGGAGGCGCCGCTGAAGACCGCGACGCACTAAGCGGCCCCGGCGATGCGCAGCAGCGCCTGACGCAGCGCTGGCGCGGCAAAATCGATAAATTTGCGCAGCTTAAGCGGCGCCAGGTCCCGCGCGGTATACAGCAAATGGACCGGCGCCGGTTCCGGCTCGACGCGTTCCAGCAGCAGACGGAGCTCACCCTGTCGCAGGCCGTCCAGCGCCTGATAGTGCAGTAAGCGAGCTACGCCCACCCCCAGCCGCGCGGCATCGGCAGCGCTCTCCGGCGTGGTGACCGATAGCGCCGGCGGCAGATTAATTAGCTGGTCCTCGCGCTCAGCGGCGCGAAAGCGCCAGCCGCGATAGGGCATCGGCGATTCAATACGGATGATCGGCAGCGCCGCCAGATCGCGCGGCCGCTGCGGCTCGCCGTATTTCGCCAGCAGCGCCGGATGGGCACAGGCCACAATGCGCATCCTGCCGAGGCGGGTGGCCACCATGCTGCTGTCCGCCAGGTCGCCAATCCGCACCGCCAGATCGATATGGTCGCCCACCAGGTCGGCGTTACGATCGCTGAGCAGCAAACGGACGCGAATTTGCGGGTAACGGGCGATAAATTCAGCGATCACCGGGAGAACGTGCTGGCGTCCAAACATCGTCGGCGCAGAGATCACCAGCTCGCCTTTCGGCTCCTGATACTCGCCCGTCGCCTGGCGTTCGGCGTTTTCCACCTCCTCGAGGATCCGCCGCGCGGCGGCGACATAATCGACCCCAGCGTCGGTGAGCGTCAGTTTGCGGGTGGTCCGCGCCAGCAGGCGCACTCCCAGCGCGTTCTCCAGCTCGCCGATATGGCGGCTGACGGTGGTCAACGGCATATTCAGCGCCCGCGCCGCCGCCGACATACTCCCCAGCTCGGTCACTTTCACCAGCAGCGCCATCGCGCTTAATCGATCCATTATTCTCCCGGTTTATGGAAAGATGATTGCCACTAAACCAGTATTATCATTTTTCGCAGTACAGTCCATGATGGCGCCAGACAACAGGAGGCGCTATGGCAGCAACCTTTCTCGATATCGCCATCACCCCGGACGTGATGGATGTGCAGCATGAAATGGGCAGCGACCAGCTGTGGCAAACGCCGCATAGCCGCCGCCAGGCCGACCGCTTCGGCGACAGCGAAGCGGGGATGATCGCCACCCGCGACAGCTTCTATCTGGCGACGGTGTCGCAGAGCGGCTGGCCCTATGTCCAGCACCGCGGCGGCCCGCCGGGGTTTCTGCATCTGCTGGATGACACCACCCTGGCGATGGCGGATTTCGGCGGTAACCGTCAGTACATCACCACCGGCAACCTGCGCGGCAGCGACCGGGCCTGCCTGTTTTTGATGGATTATCCACGCCGTGCCAGGCTGAAAATCTACGCCACCGTCGAGGTCGTGGCGGCAGAGGACCACCCGCAGCTGCTGGCGCAGGTGGCGCCGGCCAACTATCGCGCCCGCATCGAGCGCCTGTTTCTCTTTCATCTGCAGGCGTTTGACTGGAACTGCCCGCAGCACATTACGCCGCGCTACAGCGCGCAGCAGGTGGCGGAGTACAGCCAGAACCTGCAGCAACGTATTCATGACCTGGAGCAGGAGAATCAGCGCCTGCAGCAGCAATTAGCCCGCAGAGGAGAGTCAGCATGACCGAACAACGTCCCCCGTTACCGCCGTTTACCCGCGACAGCGCTATCCAGAAGGTTCGCGCCGCGGAAGATGGCTGGAACAGCCGCGATGCCGAAAAGGTCGCTCTGGCCTACACCGTGGACAGCGAATGGCGCAACCGCAGCGAGTTTGTTCATGGCAGGAGGGAAATTGTCGAATTCCTGCAGCGAAAATGGCGCAAAGAGCAGCAATATCGGCTGATTAAGGAGCTGTGGGCATGGCAGGAAAATCGTATCGCCGTGCGCTTCGCCTACGAGTGGTGCGACGACAGCGGCAACTGGTTTCGCTCGTACGGCAATGAAAACTGGGAGTTTGATCAGCACGGGCTGATGCAGACGCGCTACGCCTGCATCAACGATCTGCCGATCGCTGAAAGCGAGCGCCTGTTCCACTGGCCCCAGGGGCGTCGCCCGGACGATCATCCGGGGCTCAGCGATCTGGGGCTGTAAAACCGGCGCTGCGCGACGGATTAATCGGCTTTCGGGAAGTCGACCACCGTGTCGTTAACCCGGTTCACC
This sequence comes from Klebsiella sp. 7-CIP_Kleb., assembly GCF_050378655.1. Taxonomy (NCBI): domain Bacteria; kingdom Pseudomonadati; phylum Pseudomonadota; class Gammaproteobacteria; order Enterobacterales; family Enterobacteriaceae; genus Klebsiella; species Klebsiella sp. 7-CIP_Kleb. The sequence continues at coordinate 14,313 of NZ_JBNRLJ010000014.1, read as the reverse complement.
ATGTTGGTGAACAGGATCGCGCTGATGGCGCTGATAATCTCAATCACCTGCTGGTCGCTAAAACCGGCGTTGCGTAGCGCGGCGACGTCGGCTTCCGGCAGCGTACCGGTGGTGGTGACCAGAGTCTGCGCAAATTTCACCAGCGCATCAAGCTGTGTCTCTTCCGCATACGCCCCGCGGCGCAGGGCGTGGATCTGCTCGCTGCTGAAGCCGGCTTTTTTCGCCATCAGGGTGTGCGCGGCCAGGCAGTAGTCACAGCCGGTGGCTTCGCTGACTGACAGATTAATCGCCTCCAGCTGTTGGGCGCTGAGGCTGCCTTTATGGAGCATCGCATTGTGCGCCAGCGCCTGCTGCAACGCCGCCGGCGAGTGGCCGCCGATGGTCAGGTAGGCGTTTGGCACTTTGCCCATCGCTTTTTTGATCCCGGCGAAAATATCGGCGGCTTTGCCAGTGGCGTCTTGTTCACGAATATCAGCTAAACGGCTCATGGTTAACTCCTGTTGTTATCGAGGGTGTGTGTTGGCATTGGGGTCATCTTAGGCCGTTGCCGCATGCTAGACTGGCGGTCTTCGTCTCACCTTTTTGTCTTATCGTCTCAGGAGAAGCATGGACAGTCTCAGTCATCTGCTGGCGCTGCTGGCGCCGCGCTGCGAAGTGAACCTGCACTGTCGCTTCGGCGGCCGCTGGCAGGCCGGGCACCAGCAAATGCGCAGCGGCGTGGTGCCGTGGCACGTGGTGCTGCGCGGTGAGGGGCGGCTTAACGTCGGCGGCCAGACTCATCACCTGCGCGCGGGAGATGTGGTCCTCCTGCCGCACGGTTCGCCGCATCTGATGGAGAGCCTGGTGGAGTGGGGCCAGGTGCTGCCGGTAGCGCACCGGTTTAACGGCACGGTGACGGAAATGCGCGCCGGCCCGGCGGAGGGGGCGCTGGAGATGCTGTGCGGCGAATTTTATTTTGGTCCGCACGTTAGCTGGCTGTTCACTGAGGCATCGACGCTGATCCATCTCCATACCGATACGCGCGAAGACTGCCCGGAGCTGCAGCCGTTGCTTAACATACTGGTCCGCGAAAGCCTGGCGCAGCGTCCCGGCGGCAGCGCTATCGTGCGCAGCCTCGGCGATACGCTGCTGGTGCTGCTGCTGCGCATGCTGCTTGGCGAGCAGCAGCCGCCCGGCGGGCTGCTGCGTCTGATGAGCGATGAACGCCTGATGCCGGCGGTGCTGGCGGTGATGGCGACCCCGGAGCAGCCGTGGACGCTGGAAACCATGGCCGCCCGCGCCTTTCTGTCGCGGGCCACCTTTGCCCGTCATTTTGCCCGCGTTTATCACCTGACGCCGCAGGCGTGGCTGTCGCAGCTGCGAATGGCGCTGGCCGCCCGGCTGCTGCGCCTCGAGCGTCAGACCAACCTCGAGGTGATTGCCGAACGCTGCGGCTTTCAGTCGCTGGCGTCCTTCTCGAAGCGTTTCAAAATGCGCTATGGCGTGACGCCGGGCGAGTGGCGACGGGGCTAGTGCTTCGCTCTGGGGAAGATGATTTTATTTCCGGTTGCGTGGTTTGCTGTTTATTACCCCACCCGAAAGTCGCTATAGTTTTGCACGAAAAAAACAATGACAGTCAGGACGGACAGGGTGAAGAGGATGAGATTACGTTTACGTGCCGCCGCCGCGGTAATGCTGGCGGGTCTGGCGCTGGTCGGCTGCGACCAAAAGAGTAATGAAGCGAAGCACATTAAGGTCGGCGTGATTAATGGCGCTGAACAGGATGTGGCGGAAGTAGCGAAGAAGGTGGCCAAAGAGAAGTATGGTCTGGAGGTAGAGCTGGTGGGGTTCAGCGGCTCGCTGTTGCCTAACGAATCGACCAACGCCGGGGATCTGGACGCCAACGTCTTCCAGCATCGGCCTTTCCTTGAGCAGGACAACAAAGCGCATAACTACCATCTGGTGGCGGTCGGCAATACCTTCGTCTTCCCGATGGCCGGCTATTCGCGCAAGATCAAGTCAGTCGCCGAACTGAACGACGGCGCGACGATCGCCATCCCCAACGACCCGACCAATCTCGGGCGGGCGCTGCTGCTGTTGCAAAAAGAGAAGCTGATTACCCTCAAAGCCGGCACCGGCCTGCTGCCGACGGCGGTGGATATCACCGACAACCCGCATCACCTGAGAATTATGGAGCTGGAAGGGGCGCAGCTGCCGCGCGTACTCGACGATCCTAAAGTCGACGTGGCCATCATCAGCACCACCTACCTGCAGCAAACCGGGCTGTCGCCGGTTCGCGATGGCATCTTTATCGAAGATAAAAACTCGCCCTACGTGAACATCATCGTGACCCGTGAAGACAATAAAGACGCGGAAAACGTGAAGGAGTTTATGCAGTCGTACCAGTCGCCGGAGGTGGCGAAGGCGGCTGAGACTATCTTCAACGGCGGCGCGGTGCCGGGCTGGTAAGCCAACACACAGGGAGAGGCGCGTATGGTACGCCAACGGCAGGCTGACCTGCTGCTGATTGCCGCGACGGTGATTGCCGCCTGCGGCTGGATTTTTTCCCGCGAGGCGATCGCCGGCATGCCGGTATTCGCGTTCCTTGGGCTGCGCTTCTTCTTCGCCGCGCTGCTGCTGCTGCCGTTCTGCCGCGGGTTTCGCCCGCAAAAGCAGCACTGGCCAAAGCTCATCATCAGCGGGCTGTGGTTTGCGCTCAACCTCTGCCTGTGGATCTACTCGGTCTCCACGACGGCGTCGCTCGGCGAAGGGGCGTTTATTATGAGCCTGTCGATGATGTTCGTCCCGCTGACCGCGTGGGTGATGATGAAGGTGCGTCCGCCGCGGGCCTGGTGGGAGTGCCTGCCGATCGCGGTGGTGGGCCTGGGCCTGCTCAGCCTGCACATGCCGATAGCCTTCCACCCCAGCCAGGGCTGGTTTTTGCTGACGGCGCTGGTGCAGTCGATCTGGTTCTGTTACACCAGCCGCTGCGCGCGTGAAGTACCGCTGATCCCCCTGACCACCGTGCAGCTGGCGATCACTGGTATCGTCGGGTTGACCATCTCCGCTGCCGTTGAACGCTGGGACCAGCCGATGACCCTGCCGACCTTCGGCTGGCTGGTGGCCAGCATTGTCATCGCCACCAGCCTGCGCTTCGGTCTGCAGATGAAGGGGCAAAAGTACGCGGCGGTGGCCAGCGCGGCGATCATTATGGTGCTCGAACCGCTGCTGACGGTCATTGCCGCCGCGCTGTGGTACGGCGAACAGCTGCCGCTGCAGAAAATTATCGGCGGCGTGCTGATCCTCGTGGCCCAGCTGTGGTTCCGCTGGCGAATGCTTAAGCCGTAGCCTGCCCGGTGCGCGGCTGCGCCATCAATTGCAGCAGCGGCACCAGCGACAGCCCGTCCGGCATTTCGCCGCGGGCGATCAGCTGGTTTATCTCCTCAAAGGTAAACCAGCCGGTTTCCATTACCTCATCCTGATCCGCATCCATCCCCACCCAGCGTAAACCGGTAGCCAGCCAGGTGATAAACAGCTGATCGCTGCTGCCGTAGGAGGGGTTGAAGCGAATGATCTCCTCGACGCGTTGCGCCTGCCAGCCGGTCTCTTCCCGCAGCTCGCGCAGCGCGGCCACCGCCGGATCTTCCCCTTCGTCAACGCCGCCAGACGGAATGGCCCACACCACCTTGTCGATCAGGTAGCGGTAGTGGCGAATCAGCAGCACTTTGCCCTCCTGGATAGCCACAACCCCCACCGCCGGGCGGGGATAGTGAATGGCGTAAAAGTCGCGGCGCTCGCCGGGGGCGATATCAATACCCACCTTGCGCATGCTGAACCACGGCGTCTCGGCGATGACCTGCGGGTCGTGCATATCGGCGGCGGTCAGTTTTTTCTTCATCCTGCCACTCCTGTCAAAAATGGAGCCTTCAGAACAACATAGCCGGAGACGGATAGCAATCGCCGCAGGTTGGCCCGATTTCATCGATCCTTGCCCAAATGCCCCTATTGCGCCAGGCTGGTACTCATTACGATGTTCGTCAAATCACCCCCTGAGGAACGCCGACATGAACATCACCCATATCCGTAACGCGACCCAGATTATTGAATACGCCGGGAAAAAGTTTCTGATCGATCCGATGCTGGCGGACAAAGGCGCCTGGCCGGGATTTCCGGGCACCGCGCGCAGCGAGCTGCGCAACCCGCTGGTGGCCTTGCCTTTTTCCCGCGATAACATTATCGACGTTGACGCAGTGATCGTCACCCATACCCATGACGATCACTGGGACGAGGCGGCGATCGCCGCGATCCCGAAAACCCTGCCGGTGTTCGTCCAGCACGAGGCCGACGGTGCGCTGCTGCGCAGCCAGGGATTCGAGGATATCCGCCTGCTAACGGCAGACAGCGAATTTGCCGGCGTGCGCCTGCTGAAAACCACCTCCGGCCAGCACGGCAGCGATCGCACCTACGCGGTGCCGGCGATGGCCGAACGCCTGGGCGAGGCCTGCGGCGTGCTGTTTCGCCATCCGCAGGAGAAGACGCTGTGGCTGGTGGGGGATACCATCTGGCGTGATGAAATTGCGGCCGACCTGCTGAAGCTGCGCCCGGACGTGGTGGTCCTCAACGCCGGCTACGCCCACGTCATCGGCTTTGGCCCGATTATCATGGGCAAAGAGGATCTCCTGAACGTACACTTCACCCTGCCGGAAGCGAAAATCATGGCTATCCACCTGGAGGCGGTCAACCACTGCCTGGTGAGTCGGGAAGAGATGCGCCAGTATGCGCTGGATAATCAGATTGCCGAGGTCGTGTGTATCCCGCAGGATGGGGAAACCGTGGTTTATTAACGTGCGCAAGGGGAAGGAACGATGAAGCTCACCGACGTGGCGATTGTTGCCGTAGAGGGCTTTAGCCCGTTTCATTACGCCGTTCCCTGCATGCTGTTTGGCGATTCGGTCTCTGAAAACAAACGCTTTAATCTGCACATTTGCGCCGAGCGACCGGGGCTGCTGCGCGCCCGCGACGGCTTCGCGCTGTACGCCAGCGGCGATTACGCCGTGCTGGAACAGGCGGATATCGTGGTGGTGCCTTACTGGGGCGAGGTCGACCGGCGCCCGCCGCAGGCGCTGCTTGATAGCCTGGTGCGGGCCCGGAATAACGGCGCGGAAATCGTCGGTCTGTGCCTCGGCGCGTTCGTCCTTGGCTACGCCGGGCTGCTGGACGGGAAACGCGCGGCGACCCACTGGGAGTTTGAGCAGGATTTTCAGCGCCGGTTTCCGCAGGTGCGGCTGGATATCAACGCCCTGTACGTCGATGACCAGCGGATCATTACTTCAGCGGGCACCGCGGCGGCGCTCGACTGTTGCCTCTACATCATCCGCCAGCGTTACGGCAGCCTCGCGGCCAACCAGATCGCCCGGCGGCTGATTGTTTCGCCGCACCGCGAGGGCGGCCAGGCGCAGTTCATCGCTCAGCCGGTGCCGAAAAATACCCGCGATGCGCGAATCAACTGCCTGCTGGATTATCTGCAGCAGCATATTGCCGAGCCGCATAATCTCGATTCGCTGGCCCGGGTGGTGGCGATGAGCCGCCGCAGCCTGACCCGCCACTTCGCCCGGGCGACCGGGATGAGCATCACCGACTGGCTGACCGCCGAACGCCTGCGCCGCAGCCAGAGCCTGCTTGAGGCGGGGGATCTGCCGGTCGAGCAGGTGGCGGAGGCGGTGGGTTATCTCTCTGCCGTCACCTGGCGTCAGCAGTTTAAGGCGCGCTTTGGCGTCAGTCCGGCCGAATGGCGGCGTACCTTTCGCCGCGGCGCTTAGCCGCCGAGGGTCGCGCTGTCGATCACGAAGCGGTATTTCACGTCACCCTTGACCATTCTTTCCCAGGCTTCGTTGATCTCATCGCCGCGGATCAGTTCGATATCGGCGACGATGCCGTGTTCAGCGCAGAAGTCGAGCATCTCCTGGGTTTCCGCGATCCCGCCAATCATCGACCCGGCAATCGACCGGCGACGGATGATCAGATTGAACACTTCCGGCGACGGATGCGGTGTGGCCGGCGCGCCTACCAGCGTCATCGTGCCATCGCGCTTCAGCAGCGTGGTGAAGGCATCGAGATTATGCGGCGCCGCCACGGTGTTGAGGATGAAATCGAAGCTTTTGACGTGGGCCGCCATTTCCTCTTCGTTACGCGACACCACCACTTCATCAGCGCCTAGCGCTCTGGCCGCATTACGCTTGGATTCGGAGGTGGTAAAGGCCACCACGTGGGCCCCCATGGCGTGGGCCAACTTGATTCCCATATGCCCAAGGCCGCCGATGCCGACCACGCCGACTTTTTTACCCGGCCCGGCGTGCCAGTGGCGCAGCGGCGAGTAGGTTGTGATCCCGGCGCACAGCAGCGGCGCGACGGCGGCCAGCTGCGCTTCGGGATGGGTTATCCGCAGCACGTAGTGTTCTTTGACCACGATCTGCTGTGAATAGCCGCCCAGGGTGTGGCCCGGCGCGTCCTGGGTCGGTCCGTTGTAGGTCAGCACCATATGGTCGCAGTAGTTCTCCAGCCCTTCAGCGCACTCCTCGCACTGTTGACAGCTATCGACCATGCAGCCGACGCCCACCAGATCGCCGACGGCGTAGCGCGAGACGGCCTCGCCGACCGCGGTGACCCGGCCCACAATTTCATGCCCCGGCACGCAGGGGTAGAGCGTTCCGGCCCATTCCGATCGCGCCTGGTGGAGATCGGAGTGGCAGACGCCGCAGTAGGCGATGGCGATCTGCACATCCTGCGGCCCCGGTTCGCGGCGGGTGATGGCCATTGATTCCAGCGGTTGGCTGGCGGAGTAGGTACCTATAGCGTTGATCAGCATAGCGAAACCTCTTGATTATATCGGTGTTAAAACGGGCGGACGGAGGTGAGCGTTTTTTGCGCGGTAAGGATAAGCGTAGCCTGGAGCGCCCGGGATGCGAGACGGGTAGCTCAAAGCGTTAAAACCGCTCCTCACCGGGTGAGGAGCAGACTTTTCAGGGGGCGACTGGCGTCAGATAGTCCAGGCGCAGTGGCTCGGCGAGCAGGGAATCTATCTCGCCAATAAAGGCCTGAAAGTAGGGTTGGTCGATATGCTCATCCAGCGCCTGCTGGTCACGCCAGGACTCCCGCATGTAGAAGGTATCCGGCGCGTCGCGCAGCTGGAACAGCGCGTAGTCAAGATTGCCAGGCTCTTGTCTCGTCGGCAGGAGCAGACCCTGCAGGACCTTGCGCAGCGCGTCCGTTTGGCCTGGTTTCGCCTTGAGCACGGCGAGAAGGGTTATCATCTTAAAATCCCTCCAGCACAATCTTGCCCACTGCGCGTCCGGTTTCCAGCTGGCGATGCGCTTTCTGCAGATTGTCGGCGGTGATAGCGCCGTAGTGTTCGCCGAGTGTGGTTTTGATCGTGTGGTTGTCGATCAGGGCCGCCACGCGGGTTAGCAACTGATGCTGGGCGATCATGTCATCCGTCTCAAACATTGAGCGGGTGAACATAAATTCCCAGTGCAGGGACAGGCTTTTGGCTTTCAGCGGCACCACGTCCAGGGTCTCCGGGTCATCAATCAGCGCCAGCTTGCCCTGCGGGGCGAGGGCGTCGATCAGCGCGTTGAAGTGCTGGTCGGTGTTGGTCAGGCTGGCGACATGGGTCACCGCGTTGATGCCGATGCGCGCCAGCTCGTCGGAGAGCGGCTTGCTGTGATCGATAACATGGTGCGCGCCCGCCTCGCGGACCCAGCGTTGGCTCTCCGGACGCGAGGCGGTGCCGATCACCGTCATGGCGGTCAGTTTGCTGGCCAGCTGGGTCAGGATCGACCCCACGCCGCCCGCCGCGCCGACGATCAGCAGCGTGTCGCCCGCGTTGCCGCCTTCCGTGACGCCAAGACGGTGAAACAGCAGCTCCCAGGCGGTGATAGCCGTCAGCGGCAGCGCGGCGGCGGAGGCGTTATCGAGGGTGCGCGGTTTGTGGGCCACCAGGCGCTCATCCACCAGCTGATATTCACTGTTGCTGCCGGCCCGGCCCAGGGCGCCGGCGTACCAGACCTCATCGCCTGGTGCGAACAGCGTCACTTCCTCACCGACGGACTGCACCACGCCAACGGCGTCCCAGCCCAGCACCCGCGGCGTGTCGCCCTGGAAGCCGGCGCGCACTTTGGTGTCCACCGGATTGACCGAGACCGCCTTCACGGCAACCAGCAGATCACGCCCGTGGGCGGAAGGGACCGGCAGGTCGATCTCGGTTAAAAAAGGGATATTGTCGCCGTCAGCGGCGGCTTGAGTAATGGCGATAGCTTTCATAACTGCTCCGGTCTGTGAATCGGGTGAATAAAGCGATGACGCGATAGTAGACCGGCGCCGGGAGGGGAAAAACGGGTTAATGGCAATAACAGTTATATGCAGAAAGTGAAAATCAGCCCACCTGATAAAAATCGAGCATCACCCCATCCTGAGTACGTCCGCCCGCGCAGATAAACAGCGAGGTGGTTAGCCAGCTGAGCGCGGGGGTATCCACCTCGAAGGTGGGGACGGTGCGAAAATAGATTTCTTCCGGCGGAATAGTGCTAAAAAAGCGCATATCGTCGGCGAACAGCTGGTCATGATAGCGGGCCGGCACCCGGCGGATACCGTTGTTTTCCACGTACACCGTCCCTTCCTCCACCTGCAGGGCATAGCGGGCGGATAGCCTGCACGTGCCGTCGGGCTCGATAATCTGGCTGTCGACGCCGCCGGGCAGCACGTGGCCGCGAAGTTGACCCGAAACGCTGCCGCCGAGAATCGGGATCAGCTGACGCTTGCCGGTTTGCGGACTGCGGGAAACGATTATCGGTTTATCAACCTGGATGGTAATGGAAAAACAGTGTCTCAGTTCGGGGGTCATCATGGCTCTCCTGTTTCGGTTGGCAACGGCACGCGGCCTTTGCGCCAGTGTAACGGGTTCGCAGGAGACAAAATAACGCAGAGTTTGGATGAAAATGATTGACTGGGATGATGGGTTTTGCGGCTCAGTTTGGTATGGCGTGGCGGTGGAGGAGCAGAGGCAAACTGGCGGAAGATCACAGGAGTTGAACCTGCCCGGGACCGCTGGCGGCCCCAACTGGATTTGAAGTCCAGCCACCTCACCGGAGATGACGATCTTCCGCGCCTCGATTGCTACATGGAGGCGGGGCGCATTATAGCTACTTTCAGCCGTTTACCACATACCTGAACGCACTTTTTTACTGTTAAAACTGGACTTTGCAGAACAGTCTGAAACAAATCCGTTCAAAATCCATGGGTTACACTTTTTCATACGCTTTCAGGCTACCGCGATCACAGAAAACAAGAAACGTAATCTGATAACGAGATATCGCAATTCATCTTCCTGCGGCAAAGGTTTACAAGAAATGTAACCGGTACCAATCCGTGGCGCCGCTAAGGGAATTGTGCCCATATGAAAGATCATATTTTGTCCGTCAAAGAGAAAATTGGCTACGGCATGGGTGACGCCGCCAGCCACATCATTTTTGATAACGTTATGTTGTATATGATGTTTTTCTACACCGATATCTTCGGCATCCCCGCTGGTTTCGTCGGCACCATGTTCCTGCTGGCGCGCGCGCTGGATGCGATCTCCGACCCGTGCATGGGCCTGCTGGCCGACCGTACCCGCAGCCGCTGGGGTAAGTTCCGCCCGTGGATCCTCTTCGGCGCCATTCCGTTCGGCCTCGTCTGCGTACTGGCCTACAGCTCGCCGGACTTAAGCCACCACGGCAAGCTGATCTACGCTGCGGTAACCTACACGCTGCTGACCCTGCTCTACACCGTGGTGAATATCCCTTACTGCGCGCTCGGCGGCGTGATCACCGACAACCCGACACAGCGCATCTCCCTGCAGTCCTGGCGCTTTGTGCTGGCAACAGCAGGCGGCATGCTCTCCACCGTGCTGATGATGCCGCTGGTCAACGTTATCGGCGGCGAAGACAAAGCGCTTGGCTTCCAGGGCGGCATCGCGGTGCTGTCGGCGATCGCCTTCCTGATGCTGGCCTTCTGCTTTTTTACCACCAAAGAGCGTGTCGAAGCGCCGCCGAGCAGCACCTCGATGCGCGAAGATTTGCGCGATATCTGGCGCAATGACCAGTGGCGAGTGGTTGGCGTGCTCACCATCCTCAATATCCTCGCGGTCTGCGTTCGCGGCGGCGCGATGATGTACTACACCACCTGGATCATGGGCTCGGCGGCGCTGTTCACCGTCTTCCTCACCACCTACTGCGTCGGCAACCTGATTGGCTCGGCGCTGGCGAAACCGCTGACCGACTGGAAATGCAAAGTCAGCGTCTTCTGGTGGACCAACGCCCTCCTGGCGGTGCTCAGCGTGGCGATGTTTTTCGTACCGATGAATGCCGAAATCACCATGTTCGTCTTTATCTTCGCCATTGGCGTACTGCACCAGCTGGTGACGCCAATCCAGTGGGTGATGATGTCCGACACCGTCGACTACGGCGAATGGTGCAACGGCAAACGCCTGACCGGCATCAGCTTTGCCGGCACCCTGTTTGTGCTCAAGCTGGGCCTGGCGCTGGGCGGCGCGCTCATCGGCTGGATGCTGGCCGGCGGCGGTTACGACGCCGCAGCCAAAACTCAGAACGGCGCCACCCTCACCATTATTATCGCCTTGTTCACCCTCGTTCCAGCGGTGTGCTACCTGCTGAGCGCGGCGATCGCCAAACGCTACTACACGCTGAAAACGCCGTTCCTGAAAAAAATGATGGCCGAGCTGGCCGAGGGCGCGCGTCGTAATGAACAAGATTTCGCAACAGCCCCGATCGACAAAGAATGGCAAAACTAAGAGGACGTTTTAATGAAAATCAGTGATGGAAACTGGCTCATTCAACCAGGGCTCACCCTGATCCAACCCGTACAGGTTTATGAGGTGGAGCAGCAGGGGAATGAAATGGTGGTCTATGCCGCGCCGCGCGATGTCCGCGAACGCGCCTGGCAGCTGGATACGCCGTTATTCACCCTGCGCTTTTTCTCCCCGCTGGAAGGGGTGATCGGGGTGCGTATGGAGCACTTCCAGGGCGCGCTGGATAACGGTCCGCACTACCCGCTGAACGTGCAGAACGACGTCAATGTCACCATAGAGGATACGGCCGAATTCGCCGAGCTGAAAAGCGGTAGCCTTAGCGTGCGCGTCACTAAAGGCGAATTCTGGGCGCTGGATTTTCTGCGCGACGGCGTGCGTATCACCGGTAGTCAGCTGAAAAACAACGGCTACGTGCAGGATAGTCAGACCCAGCGCAATTATCTGTTTGAGCGCCTCGACCTCGGTGTCGGCGAAACCGTCTACGGTCTCGGCGAGCGCTTTACCGCCCTGGTGCGCAACGGCCAGACGGTAGAAACCTGGAACGAAGACGGCGGCACCAGCACCGAGCAATCCTATAAAAACATTCCGTTCTACCTGACCAACCGCGGCTACGGCGTACTGGTCAATCACCCGCAGCGCGTCTCCTTCGAGGTGGGCTCGGAGAAGGTCTCGAAAGTCCAGTTTAGCGTGGAAGGTGAATACCTTGAGTACTTCGTGATCGATGGCCCAACGCCGAAAGCGGTGCTCAACCGCTATACGCAGCTCACCGGTCGCCCGGCGCTGCCGCCGGCATGGTCGTTTGGTCTGTGGCTGACCACCTCGTTCACCACCAACTATGACGAAGCGACGGTGAACCGCTTTATCGACGGCATGGCCGAGCGCCAGCTGCCGCTGCACGTCTTCCATTTCGACTGTTTCTGGATGAAGGCCTTCCAGTGGTGCGATTTCGAATGGGATCCGCTGACTTTCCCGGACCCGGAAGGGATGATCAAGCGCCTGAAGGCGAAAGGGCTGAAGATCTGCGTGTGGATCAATCCGTATATCGGCCAGCGCTCGCCGGTGTTCAAGGAGCTGAGAGAGAAGGGCTATCTGCTGAAGCGCCCGGACGGTTCGCTGTGGCAGTGGGATAAGTGGCAGCCTGGGCTGGCGATATATGACTTCACCAACCCGGAAGCCTGTCAGTGGTACGCCGACAAACTCAAAGGTCTGGTGGCGATGGGCGTCGACTGCTTCAAGACCGACTTCGGCGAACGCATCCCGACCGATGTGCAGTGGTTTGATGGTTCTGACCCGCAGAAAATGCACAACCATTACGCCTTCATCTATAACGAACTGGTGTGGAACGTGCTGAAAGAGACCGTCGGCGAGAAAGAAGCGGTGCTGTTCGCTCGCTCCGCCTCGGTGGGCGCACAGCAGTTCCCGGTGCACTGGGGCGGCGACTGCTACGCCAATTACGAATCGATGGCGGAAAGCCTGCGCGGCGGGTTGTCGATCGGCATGTCTGGCTTCGGTTTCTGGAGCCACGATATCGGCGGTTTCGAGAATACCGCCCCGGCCCACGTCTACAAGCGCTGGTGCGCCTTCGGCCTGCTTTCCAGCCACAGCCGCCTGCACGGCAGTAAATCCTATCGTGTGCCATGGGCCTACGACGAAGAGTCCTGCGACGTGGTGCGCCACTTCACGCAGCTGAAATGCCGCATGATGCCCTATCTCTATCGTCAGGCGGCATTGGCCAATGAGTACGGCACCCCGATGCTGCGCGCGATGATGCTCGAGTTCCCGGACGATCCGACCTGCGACTATCTCGACCGCCAGTATATGCTGGGTGATTCAGTGCTGGTCGCGCCGGTGTTCTCCGAAGCGGGCGATGTGCAGTTTTATCTGCCGGAAGGGCGCTGGACGCATCTGTGGCATAACGATGAATTGCCGGGCAGCCGCTGGCATAAGCAGAATCATAATGCGCTGAGTCTGCCGGTCTACATTCGCGACAATACTCTGCTGGCGCTGGGCAACAATGACCAGAAACCCGATTATGCCTGGCATGAAGGCACCGCCTTCCAGCTGTTCCACCTCGAAGAGGGGCGCGAGGCGCGCTGTCAGGTTCCGGCGGCGGACGGTTCCACGATCTTCACCCTGAAGGCGAAGCGCCAGGGCAACACCATCGCCGTGAGCGGCGAAGGCGAAGCCCGCGGCTGGACGCTGTGCCTGCGCAATATCCAGCAGATAGCCGGCGTTCAGGGCGGCACGCAGACCGGCAGCGAATGGGGTGTGGTGGTGAGCGCCCAGGGCAATACGCTGACGATTACGTTGTAAAAGACTGCGTTAACGGCAGAGACCCTCTTCGCCTGGCGGAGAGGGTTTTTTATTCCATTTTTGTACAAAAAGTAATATTCATTTCAGTCTGGTGACTCAGGCCGCAGACGCCGTTGCTGAACGGTGATAGCGTATTCTGCCGCTGAGAGGAGCCCGCCATGGACGTAGAAAATATCTTTCGTGACGTGAAGCTAAGCAAAACGGAAATGACCGTGCTGCGCTTTATCCAGAACGACCCGGAGCAGTGTATCCGCCAGGGGGTCCGCGCCGTGGCGGAGCAGTGCTACAGTAATCCCTCCTCGTTGGTACGGCTGGCGAAAAAGCTTAAGTTCAGCGGCTGGCTGGAGCTGGTCTATTTCATCAAGTTCAATATCACCATGCCGAAGCTCGATGTCACCAACGATATCGACTATATGAGCATTCAGCCGGCGGAGGCGCTGACGCCACTGCTGGCAAGCCTCGCGCAGCAGCGCGTCCTGATCCACGGCAGCGGCTTTTCGCAGCTGATCGCCCAGTATATTTATAACAAGTTTCTCGTCACTGGGGTGAATGCCAGCCTGGCGCTGTGGCCGGATTACGAAATTCTTGAACAGAAAAACGCCGCTCGCTTCGACTCCATCTGGATCATTTCGAAATCCGGGCGCAGCAGCTCAGCGCTTAACTGGGTGAAGGCCCTGGAGGGGAAGGAGATTAATCTGGTCTGCTTTACCGGTGATTATCAGAGCCCGCTGGCGCAGGCTGCAGATACGGCGTTTATTATTCACGACCCGCAGAAGTTTGACGATGATATTTACTGGAGCAACCCGTTTTTCGGCTACTGCATCTTAGGCTTTGAGCGGCTACTGAAGATGTGGTTTACCCGCGTACGGAGCAATAGCTAGACCCGCTAAGCGCGGTGCGAGCGGGGGGAGTTCCCGGATGGCGGCTGGCGCCTTATCCGGGCTACCGGGTGATGCGGCTATTTGTCGGGTGGCGGCTTACGCCTGACCCGACCTACATAAAATAATAACCGCTCCGTTCGTAGCCCCGCTAAGCACGGTGCGAGCGGGGGAGTTCCCGGATGGCGGCTGGCGCCTTATCCGGGCTACCGGGTGATGCGGCTATTTGTCGGGTGGCGGCTTACGCCTGACCCGACCTACATAAAATAATAACCGCTC
>NZ_JBNRLJ010000013.1:0-58908 GCF_050378655.1 Klebsiella sp. 7-CIP_Kleb. | reverse complement strand
AAGCTGTTCGTCCGTTTTGCTGATACCAGCCTTTCCGAGGAAAGCGGCAAGGCCGAAGCGCGCACGACTGCTGGTGGTACCGATGGCCGCCATAACATCTGTTCCGGTCAGGCGATTTGGTGATGTGCTTTTCACGTCGTCGCTGATATGCATGCCCTGAGGGCTAAAATGCTTTAACGATGCTTCAAGTTTCATGCGGCCACTTCTCCGATATCAGAAATTAAAATTTGTCCGGTCTCACCCCAGACTTTTGTTACTCGAAAATCCCATATATGTGCGTCATCAGCGAAGAGAGCATCCATCAGAGCCTTAATCATGTTGTCAGCGTCTGGTTTCTGCTGATGGGCCTGCCCGTTCATCGCTTTGCGTTTCTTCTGACTCCAGCTTGCCGGCATCGGCAGGACGAAGGTAATGTGAGCCCCCTGCTCCGGCATGGTGACGCTCTTCAGGCGAACTTCATCGCAGAACGCCCGGTAGCGCATTACCACTTCTCGCTGCTTCCATTTGTCCGCCCGTGTCATCCTCGGCTTTCCCATGGGTGTAATGTTAAAAATCATCATGGCCAGCCCGGCTCCCTTTCGTATAACGGCGTTGATGCGCCTTTGGTTGTGGCGTTGAGCGTTGGCGAGCTTCCTCCTGATCAATAGGCAGGAAATGACCGTTGTAGAACCGACGGTAGATAGTCCCCAGTTCTCCATTCCGCTGTTTTGTCACGTTGATTTCGGCAATTCCTTTTGCTGCCGATTCAGGGTTATAAACCTCATCTCGGTACAACATCAGGATCAAGTCAGCATCAGCCTCAATTTCCCCCGAGTTTTTCATGTCGGAGTTCATTGGCCGCTTATTGGGTCTGGATTCGACACCGCGCGACAGCTGGCTCAGCGCAAGGACGGGGGTTTTATTGGCTTTAGCCAGGTTTTTAAGCCCCTTGGATACTTCGCCAACGGCCAGATCGTAACGCGCAGCGCTCTGAATTTTGATAAGCGCCAGATAGTCGATGACCACCAGCGCGATTTCAGGATGCGCTATCTGGTAGCGAGTGGCGGTTTGTTGTATCTGGTCGATGGTCAGTCCCGTGGCATCGGTGATCCAGATATTGCGGGTGGCAATACGTTCCATGCCGTTAAAGAACCGCGCCCAGTCTTCGTCCTCGAATTTATCCACGGCTTTCAGGCGGGACATCGACATGCCGCCGGCGGCGGATACCATGCGTTTGGCGATCTGGATATCGGACATCTCCATGCTGAAAAACAGCACGCCATGCCCCTGAGCGGATACTTTGTCGATAATGTCCAAGGCCAGCTCGGTTTTTCCCATCGATGGACGAGCGGCGATAAACACCAGATCCGTAGGTTCAATACCGCCCGTCTTCGCGTCAAGTTCCTCAATGCCGGTGAGCAGGCTTCGGGTCTCTTCTTTCCCCTGGCTACGGGATTCCGCTTCATCGGCCACCGCTGTGAGCAGTTCTGAGATGTGAACGGGCTGGACGGTATCAGCAGAAATATCGATGGCAGATACAGCCAGTTTTGCGGCTTCAAGAGCGGCCAGAGCAGCATCGCCGTTGCTCGCGTTCCTGATTTGTTCCAGTGCTTTTTCCAGTGCGGATTCAGCATCACGCACGCCGGCATTGCGACGCAGAACGTCAACATAAGAGACCAGAGCCGATTTCGCCCAACTGATGCGGGTGGCTTCCAGAATCGTGGTCTGAAGCGCTGGCAGCGACTCGCAAAGCAGCAGCGGGTCAATAACACCACCGCCGCGGGCCTGTCGGCAGATGCCAGTGTAAATTTCCCGATACTGACGAACAGAGAAAGTGCTTGCAGGCAGCCGGGAAAGAACATCCAGTACCTCAGGGTCGGCGCCACGCAGGAACAATGCGCCGATAACAGCCTCTTCCAAATCCTCGTTTTTCCACACGGCTGTCATGCAATCACCCCGTTATTGCCGCGAAAACTTGCCCAGTTGAATACCAGGTAATTGCGCCCCCCGTCGGTCACACGGTCAAAAATACGGTCGCTGATAAACTCTTTCAGCTGCTCAGGTGGCAGATTGCTGATCAGGATGGTTGGCAGAACGCTTTCATAGCGGGCGTTAATCACCTCGTGCAGGATGGTCATCTCTGCCGGGCTTCCGAACTGCACACCCACCTCATCGATAATCAGCAGATCCAGCGAAGCGTAGTGATCCAGAACACTCTCCTCGGTTGTCTCGGCATTGTAGCGCCAGGTGCTTTTCACGGCGCGAGTCAAACGCATTACGTCGGTCAGTTCCACGCTAGCGAGATGGTTGCGGATGATGTTTTTCGCCAGAGAGACTGCCAGATGATTCTTCCCCGTGCCGCAGCTGCCTGTCAGCACCAGACTTTTCCCGGCCTCCAGAACGTCCGGCCAGTTGTCAGCGTAGCGCCTGCAGGCCTCGAGGTTGCGGGCGGCTTCAGGGTTGAGCCCCAGATAATTTTCAAACTCGCAGTCACCAAACCGGCGAGTGATGCCCGCGTCGTTCAGCAGGCTGGTTACGTGAAGTTTGCGCAGACTGGATTTGACACTGGTCTGCTCCGACCGGATGCAGGCCGGACAGCGGGAGTGTTTGAAAGTCTCTGCGCCGCGAAAATCTTTGCCCACCAGCGTGAACTGTTCATAGTCTCCATGTTCCGGGCAAGACGCCGGGCTGGTATGGTTCGAGTTCCATCCCCCGAAGCCCCAGGGGAGTGTGTGTTCTTCAGCGAAAGCGAGCTCATCGCCGAGTTTTACCTGCAGCGCCATCAGGTCTTCTGTTGATGTTAATGGCAGCGGCGAATTCCTCACAGAAAGCGGGAAAGAGTTAATCGACGAGCTTATTTCTGAACTGGTGGAGTTCGTCAAAAAGCAGAAACCAGTTACGGCGGAGTCCGGCAATGAATAACCAGCAAACAATGCTCTATCAGGGGGTGCTGATCCCCCGCCCCGTATTGAACGTGGATCTGCATGTCCTCCCTGATTTTACCGGGCGGGTAGTCGTGCACATCGAGAACGGGAGGGTGATATGCGACCGCCAACTGTTCGACGACGAGCACATTTGCTCACTGGCCACGTTTATCGAAATGGCGCGCGAAATGGAGCTGAGATTTAAGGAGGTAGCTGGTGGCACTGACAGCGATACGAATTCCTGAGTGGGTTCACCTGCAGGCGCTGCAGGTCCTGCTGCGGTATAGGCGCCGGCGAATATTCCCGCGGCGAATGCGCCGCACCGGCTACCTCAGTCTGAAGGTTAACCCACGCTGGCGGCTGTTATCGAAAGACGATGGCCGGAACTGGGAAGTTATGAGTCATGAAACCTATAACCGGGAGAAAGACAGATGATTGACAACAGAACTGTCAGCGCCATTGACCTGGCGTTGCAAAAGCATCCAACACCAGTTGGTGATCTGTTCGCTGCGATCCGCCACGGACGCATGAAGCGGTGCTTCAGCCGGGATACGGCAATTCGTTACCTGGCGTTCTTCATGACCTCCCGAGCTTTTGGGCGCTCTGGTTTCAAGCAGCGTTTTCCGGACGTACAGGTGATTCATCCACTGAATCCAGAACTGAGTAGCTGGCAACGTGGCGCCGTCACCACGGAATATTTCAACGCCCACCAGCGTACCGTTCGCCGGCTGCGTCGCATCCTCGCCCGCAAAAGAGAAATGCAAAAGTGGTGCGAAAAGTGGGATGCCATGCACGACCGCTACGTGAAAGAGCGCGAAGAACTGCAGGCCTGTAAACCAGCAGAGGTGCGCAATGCTTCAGAACATGCTTAACCCGGAACCAACCTCAACAGGGATCCGGTCTGGAAACCGGGTGATTGGCTACTCCGCTGCTATTCGCCTGCTGGATAACGGTCGCTATGACAAACACCTTGCCGATGGAATGGAAATTCTGGCCTGCATCATGGAAGCGGTAGAAAGCAACTGGATCACGCTCAATATCGAAAAAGAGTTGATCCTCTGGCGCTGGTTACTGGCTGCCGTGTTCATCACTGAGGAGCTGGAGAAAAACGGAACTGTCGACGTTCCGAATGATACTGGCGGTGTTGATACTGCTGTTATCTATTCCAGCAAGCATGGCGCCATTAGCGTCTATCCGGGACCTGAACGCTTTGCACTCGCCAACCATATTGAGCTGAGGGCAATCGAGAAATATGGGCCAGAGGTTGGCCAGCAGCTGGCGCTGCGGATGTATCAGGACATGGTTATTGCTGACGAAGAATTTGGGTTCAGGTTATCAGCACTTGGCCGGGAGGGGTTTAACCTCCTCCATGACAGCTTTATCGAACACATCCAGATCGAAGGTGTGCCAGAAGCACCGATTATGCATTGAGGGGAATGATGATGAATAACTTGATCACTAACAAACCATCCATGACCAGCCTTGAGATCGCCGAGCTGGTAGAAAAACGCCACGACAACGTGAAACGTACGATTGAGACCCTGATTATGCGTGGCGTTATTACTTCTCCTCAAATTGAGGAAAAGCCTACTGCCGGGCGCCCCACAACAATTTACGTTTTTGAAAGTGAAGAAGGGAAACGTGACAGCATCATTGTGGTCGCGCAACTCAGTCCCGAGTTTACCGCCAGACTGGTAGATCGCTGGAAAGAGCTGGAAGAAGAACGCTCCCGGCCAAAATCGCAGGCAGAGCTGATCGCTGAAATGGCCCTGCTGAATGTTGAGCAAGAGCGGCGCCTCTACCAGGTTGAAGAACAGGTGGAAACCGTAGTCGAAGCTGTCGAAAACATTAAGCGTGGAAATATGCGGGCCGGGTATGTCGGTTATCGCCAGGTAGTCGCAAAAAGCGGCATGACCGATGCCAAGTGTCGAAACCTTGTTAACGCATACCGCATCCCAACCGATACGCACGAATTCATGACGCCTGATGGCCTGCTGTCTCGCCGGGCTATCGTGGAGCTTGAGCCTTTCATGAAAGCATTTCGCCAAATGATGGCAGAAGCCGAACCACGTGGGACCCGTTGGTATCACCCGAAAATGGGCCTGTTTCAGGCTATCGGATGGGAGGAAAGACATTGTGAAGGTTGAGTTTAATGATCAAGGGTCGGTATCAGTCATCACGGTCACCAGCACTGTATTTGAGTTCCGCCGACACAACCGGGCGATTGATGTGGCGTTTCTTCTCACGCCTGAAATGACCAGCCAGAGCAGCGGTTTTTTCATTATGAAAACGATTTTAAGTGGCAAGACAATGCACGCCCTCCGGGCTTACAAACATCTGTTCAGGGAGGCTAAGCGATGATCATCACACTCGAAAATGGACGTATTAACCTTGATTCCATGGTAACAATTGAAGATCACTTGCGCGGACTCGCGCTGGCGAACAGGACGCTGGACAGTATTAAAGACCAAATGTCTCAGCGTTCCGATAAAAAATCAGACTGGTACAGACGGGCTACAGTTGCGCACAAATCATGGTTCTGGGCTCGCTCACGAATCTGCGAACAACTGGCTATTTTGCGCCGTCAGGAAAAGGACGTTAACCGTCTTCGCTGGCAGTATGAAAATGAAGCCCTGATGGCGCAACTGAAAAGCCAGGTGAGCAAAGAGGTTTTCAGTGAGTGTTTGCGCCGGGCAAAAATTAAAGCTGAACAGCGACTGGAGCAAGACTTTCGTGCTGCGATGATTGAGGTGAAGTGATGGACTGGCCTACAGCATTCAGCATCGTCGGTTGCGCGCTCGCCATTGCCTGGCTGTTTCGGAGTTAACGACATGAATAGTGAATTTGAGTTGGGGCGCCACTGTCGTGGCCTGATTGTAGTGTGAGGTGGGAAATATGGTAGACATTGAAATGATTGACGAGGAAGAGGCGATGCGGATGATCCGAGTATCTTCACGCGTGACCATCCGGAAATACACCGAGCGCTATAATTTCCCCAAACCGGTCCGGACCTACCCTAAACAGTATCTGCGCTCTGCTATTGTGGAGTGGATCTTAAACGGGGGTGTCAACCAGAAATCTTCCTGATATGCCAAAATATCTTTTCAGCATACAGATCATAGGCGTCTTTCTGTTCGGCAATCCAGTCATGCTTGTTATAGACAGAAAGCACGCCGCCCAGCTCATGCCCCAGCATTTTTTCGATGACGTGCGGGGCAACCCCCTCTTCGGATAGTCGGGTTGCCAAGGTGCGCCGGAAATCATGTGAAGTAAACTCACCAAACCCCAACGAGTCTTTGATTCTTCTCAGAAATTTATTTGCACCAGAAATAGTTATAGGGCTTTTCAGGTCCTCGCCCGGGAAAAGTATATCCCCATACGTCATTTCAGCTTTTTTCAGCAAATCATCTGCCGCGGAGAAAATTGGGCGCCTGATAATTTTGTTGGTTTTGCTTTTCTCTGCTGGAACAACCCATAACCCCTCCTCTCGGTCAAATTCCCCCCTGATAGCCAGCCGAAGTTCGCTATTCCTAGCGCCGTACAGCATTAGCAGTTGATGAAGCAATCGGTTAGAAGTTGACCCACGACTTCTTTCTATAGCCATCCAGATTTTGGCAAGCTGGTTATAGCTGAGCGTGGTCTCCCCAATCACAGGTTTAACACCGATGTCTTTCGGCTGCAAAAGCATGAGTTCGGTTGTGCTAATGAACTGTCGGCGCGTACACCACCCAATGGCGGACCTGAGCTGTATCAATAAATGCCGGGCTCGGCGAGGGTTGATTTTCTCTTCTTCGGTAAACCTCTCTACCCACAAGCGGACAGGTATATCCTCAACCGGAATACCGGAAAAAGCGTCGCGCATGTGCTTTATAACCGTTGACTTATAAAGCGCTATAGTCTTAGCCCTTAGAGTTACATCAACGTAATTCTCCTTCCAGTAATCCAGACAATCCTTCACCGTTGGCTTACTGTTGGATTTCTTACCGCCAGCCAGCGTTCGGGGGTCAATGCCTTTGTCTGCCGATTCCCTCAGGTCTGCAACGATATTGCGGGCATCGCGCAGCGTCAGCGCTGGGTAGCGCCCAAGCCCCATTCGGTTCTGCTTTCCTTCCCATCGGAACCTAAACTGAAAGCTGATCACGCCTTTGGGGGTTATGCGAACTCCAAGCCCGTCAGAATCCGTAATTTCAGCAGGCCCAGAATATGGTTTACCATAGATAGAGCGAAGCTTTGTGTCACTGATTGCCATGTTAGTTTTCTGTACTCATCACTTTGGTATTTTATGTACTTATTCTGTACTCAATATCGCATGAACGAACATAAACAACAATATCAAATCATGTACAACCATGCGCGACAATTGGCAGCACAACTAAAATAATAATAAAAATCATATACATAAACATCTAACCGTATTCATTCTTGTCTGAACAATCTCAACCATGTGCAAAGCCCACACCTTGCCGAAGATTACGAAACGATGGTCCCTTTTCAGGCTCTGCAGATGATTGGCCACCAGGTCGATGCGGTCTGCCCGGATAAAGCCACCGGCGACTATGTGATGACGGCGATCCATGATTTTGACGGAGCCCAAACCTACAGCGAAAAGCCGGGGCACCGCTTCACCCTGAACGCCGATTTTGCCGCGGTGAAGGCCGAGGATTACGACGCGCTAGTGATCCCCGGCGGCCGGGCGCCGGAGTATCTGCGTCTGAACGAGCAGGTGATTAAACTGGTACAGGCGTTCGACGCCGCGCGTAAACCTATCGCCGCCGTCTGCCACGGGCCACAGCTGCTGGCCGCCGCCGGTATTCTGCAGGGGCGGACCTGCAGCACCTATCCGGCCTGCGCCCCGGAGGTGCGTCTGAGCGGCGGGCATTATGCCGATATCGGTATCGATCAGGCGCATGTTGACGGCAATCTGGTCACTGCTCCCGCCTGGCCGGCCCACCCGCAGTGGCTGGCGAAATTCGCCGCCCTGCTGGCGGAGTAACGCATTTTCTCTGACCAGACAAATGGACTATCGCCGCGCTGGTGCTCTCTTGCTTACCGGCCGGCGGTTTTCGAGCGGCCGTTTCCGCTACAGTCAAACCTGACCAGCTCAGCGATACGCTGGCCGGGTTATCTCCTCGACTCAGATGCGCATTCCCCCGGAAACTTCAATGCGCTGAGCATTAACCCAGCGATGATCATCGGATAACAGCGAGGCGATCATCGGCCCGATATCTTCTGGCACCCCCGGTCGGCCAAGCGCCGTCATGTTCGCCACCGCCTGAGCGACCTGCGGGTTATCCCGCACCACCCCGCCGCTGAAATCCGTGGCGATGGCGCCCGGCGCTACGCAGTTTACCGTGATCCCGCGGCCGCCCAGCTCAAACGCCATATAACGGGTCAGGGTTTCCACCGCAGATTTCATGATCGCATACGGCGCCCGGTTCGCCATCACGATACGGGTCAGTCCGGACGAGATATTCACAATTCGCCCGCCATCCGCCAGCAGCGGCAATAATTTTTGGCTGAGGAAAAAAACCCCCTTCACATGGATGCGATAAAGCGCATCGAACTCCGCTTCGGTAGCGTTCAGAAACCCCATGCCGCTGGCATTGCCGGCATTATTAACCAGGTAATGAAACCGATCGGCCCCCAGCGCCGTCAGCGCCTCCTGAAAGGCGCTGACAAACCCGTCAAAGGTGTCGGTTTCGCCGGCGCTGAAGGGCAGCGCGATCGCCCGCGAGCCCTGAGCTTCAACCCGCGCGATCTGGCATCCGGTGTGTTAACGGAGGTGCTGGCTGATTTTCGCCCTGCGCCGCTGCCGCTCTCCCTGCTCTACCCCAGCAGCCGGCAGCTCTCTGCCCGGGTACAGGTATTTATCGACTGGGTGACGGCGCTGATGAAGGCGCTCCTGGCGCAGCAGGCATCCGCAAGGCTAAAATAATGTTTGCTATTATTTGCGGCTCGTGCGTTAATCGTTAAGTCGATGTACCAGACGAAAAGTTATTATCTAAGTACGTGTTCTCATCTCCAGGCGTTATCCCTGATACCACCTTCCTTTGAGCAGTCCCGTTAGTATTTTGCTTTTTCTGTAAACAGGCCCTGTCAGCCCCTGTTGGCTCGTTAAACAAGCCCTCCGACTGACCCAATACCCGGCTTACTCCTAACAAAAATCAGCCGCGTTAATTTCCCTGAAAACGACCATTGTCTTTTCAACAGAACATTACCCATACAAGGTTTACATTATGATTGAACATATCCATTTTAGATGCCCATGCTGCCATGGCTCCCAGTACAGAACGTCCCAGTTTGACGTGACGGAAAAAAATCCCTTTGGTGCGAAATGCATTTTCTGCAAATCGGCCATGATGACGTTAGATACTCTTCGCCCTTATCACCTGGGCGCGCTGTCCACCGCTCAGGCCCAGCCATAAGACGGATGAAGCCGGTGAACGCGGGCGGGAAAATTCCCCCGGGGATTCACCTGGGGGCAAGCTCTGTTCCTTCACCTGACGCGATCGTCGGTGGAATGGCGAAGAACGGCATCCGGCAACGCTTTTATCAGGGTCGTCACATTCTCCCCGGCGCGGGTTTCCACATTAAAATAGTCCACCGCGCGCAGAATAAGCCGCAAACCTCTGCCGCTTTCCGCTAACGGATCGACATCGAAGCGCTCATCGCCACGCGCCAGCGCCAGGCGCTCGGCCGGAAAGACCTCTCCCGCATCAATAAAGCGCAGCGTCACCCGGTCTTCCGCCGCGATAAATTCGACACGAAAAACACGTTGCCGATCCTCATGTAACGCATAGCGAATGATATTGGTGGCCGTCTCACAGACGGCAAGATCGAGCGCGAAGCGCCAATCCTCCCCGACGGGCAGCGGCGCCATTTGTTGAGCCAGCCACGCCGCCAGCGGTGATAGCGAGCTGAGTTGGGCAGGAAAATTCATGACGTTATTCACGGGCGCGTCACGGATTGAACTGCGCAAGGGCTGAAGTGCGATCCTCGCAAATACGAAAAATACGATCCATCCTGGTCAGGGTAAACATATTGCGAATGCCGGGGTTCAGCGCGCACAGTGTCATTTCTCCTTTACCGTTCATCATTTTCATCAGGGAAACCAGCGTTCCCAAACCGCTGCTGTCGATAAAATCGATTTTACTGAAATCAACAATCAGATCGGTGCTATCTTCGCCTATCTCCTGGGCGATTGCCGCCTTAAAGGCTACCGCGACGGAAGCATCCAGCCGACGCACCGCCGGCGTCAGGATCGTCACCGAGGCCTGCCGTTCAGTTTCAATTTTCATCACTGTCCCCTGTACGTTCAATAATCAAGAGTGAAACATCATCGGCCATCGCCTGGGTCTCCTGCGCGTCGCCACTGCGCCAGCGGATCAGGTGCCGGGCAAAACGCGGCAGCAGCGCGGGCAGCGGCTGCGTCACGCTGTCCTGCAGCCACGCTTGCAAGCGCGCCTCGCCAAACTGTTCACCGCTCCGGTTTTCACATTCGGTAATACCGTCGCTGAACAGGCACAGCCGCTCTCCCGGCGCCAGCGAAAAACTGACATCTGCCCACGAGAGATGGTCTATCAACCCCACCGGCGCCCCGCCGCTGCCGACCGGGCGGACGGTAGCGTCCGGGCTAACGATAAAAGGCGTGGGATGCCCGGCCTGACAGAGTTTGCCCGCGCCGGTCTTCAGGTCGATGACGCCATAGATCAACGTGAAATAGCTGACGATCTCTGTTTCGTCACTGCAAAAACGACCATTGAGGATCGTCACCACCTCGGCCGGCGACGCCGGCTGGTTGTCTGCCGTAAAAAGAAAGCGCTCAACGGCCCTGCCATGCAAAAACTGGCGGGCGACGGCGAGCGACATCATCGCCGCCCCCACGCCGTGTCCGGAGACATCCACGCAGTAAAATCCGAGACGATCGCCCAGCGGGAAGACGTTAAAAATATCCCCCGACACCCAGGCCGAGGGCAGGAAAATCCAGTCGGAGAAAAATCCCTGATGGCGCAGCTCATGAGCCGGGAGAACCGACTGTTGAATGCGCGCCGCCAGCTCCAGATCCTGTTCAATCTGTCGCAGCGCTTCGCTCAGCCGCGCATTGCGCGCGGCGAGGTCAGCCTCGAGGGAGAGGATCCGCGCCCCGGCGTGCAGCCGCGCCCGCAGCTCGCTCTGCTCTACCGGTTTGCTGAGAAAATCATCGGCCCCGGCCTCAAACCCCTGCGTTAGATCGCCAGGATCTTCGCGGGCGGTGAGCAATATCAGATAAACGTAGTGACCAAACTGGCGGCGGCGCACTTCCCGGCACAGCGTCAGGCCATTCATCTCCGGCATTTCCCAGTCGCTTATCACCAGGCTGACAGGCTGGTTTTCGAGGATCGCCAGCGCGTCGACGCCGTTTTCCGCCTCACTGACGATATAGCCCCACTGCGTCAACATCCGACTTAGCAGCCGACGATAAACCAGCGAATCTTCAACAATCAGGACGTGCTGTGCCGACATCGCGCCTCCTAAATCGGCAAGAACCAGATAAGGCTGATCGTGCCTTCACGAAACTTGCCGCTGCCGCTGTCATGCCCCGGGTAGCGGGTACCGGCATAGTTGGCATACTGCACAGAGAACGATCCCGGCGTATAGCCCGCGTAGCCAAAGCTGTAACTATAATCGCCATTCCACGGCTGCTGCTGGCTGCTGTCCGGATACCAGAAGGCGGTGGCGCGCACAAAAAAATGCTGCTTAAAGGTATATCCACACCCCCCAAGCAGCACATTTTTGTTTTTGCGGATATCGTTACTCTCCAGATCGTAATAACGCGGCACCCAGCTGTAGCCTGCCTGGCAGATAATGGCGTCGCCTTTGTTAATCAATAGTGCATTTTCCATCGGCTTCGGCAGCGAAAATTTATACGCCAGGGTAAATGCCCCCTGCTCAAAATAGGTGTGACGCTTGCTGCCCGAGGTCCAGAAGTGGTTATCGCCATAGTTACTGTAAACCAGGCTGAAGGTGTTGGCATGCCAGTCGTCGTAACCAAAACTATAGCGAAAATCGGCGGTATAGCGGCTGGTATCAGTCACCGGTAAACGGGATGTCACGTTGGCGAACCAGAAGCTGTAGGGCGAGTATTGCAGGCTGAGGTTCAGCGTCTGATTATATTTTTTCTTCTGTTCTGCGCTGTCTGAGCTGTTGGGGACGGTCATCCACTGCTCTTTTAAACCCGAACTAAAGCTCAGCGCTCCCGAGAATACCTTGTCATTCCCGGAAAAAAGCCGTCCCCAGCGGCTGGTAAACACGCCGGCCTGCACCGGTTCACCATTTTTATCACGCAGCGGTTGTGCGTCGTTCTTCTCTGCTCCTTCCGCACCTGCGATGGCGCACCATAGCGCGCAGGCCAGCATATATTTCTCCCGCATTTGCCCTTCCTTAGTTAGGTATCCAGCGTGCGGCGACGCGGTATTTGGCCATCAGCCACAGAACGCCCAGCGCAGCGGCATGGATCAAGGTGTTCACTATCCACGCCTGGCGCCACAGATCGAAGGTGACCAGCTGGCTTACGGCGAGCACGATGTAAACATGCAAAATAAAGGTGTAGAGCGAACGCTGCCCGAGCGGGATCAGGAACCAGCCTGCCAGCCGGTTAAGGGGGCGCCAGCACCAGGTCAATAGCAGATAAATGGTGACCATCAGACTGATATCATTAAGGATCCGTACCGGACCGAGGCCGTTTTTCGCCGCCCAGGTATGGTAAAAGGCGTTAAAATCCGCCGGCGGGATTACGTGCATCAGCAGCGCGGGCGGCATAAAAGGATTGGTATGGTTCTGGGCGACAAACGCAAGGATAAGCGCGATGAACACCAGCGCCGCCACGGCAACTTTGCCGGGCGGCGTGCGGGCGAAAGAGATCAGTTCCGCTTTGTACCAGCCGCAGCACATGCCCAGCACAAAGATAAATTGCCAGGCCAGCAGGGGAAAGGCGAATTCAAATTCGCAGGGCGTGACCCGTACCGGCCAGCGTTGCCAGTAGCCGTAGATCAGCAGCGAGGCGCCCAGTAATGGGTAGACATGACCCTTTAGCAACATTCCCAGAAACAGCGGGCTGAGCAATAACAAAAAAATATAGAGTCCGAGGATCTGCGTCTGATGCGGGCCAATCTGCAGATAAAGGATAATGTTAAACCACGTCTCTTTTATTTGCGGGGTGAGCGGATAGAGCGACCAACTGGTCCCGGAAAAGCGGTCGGTAAAATGAGTGACTTCATAGACATTAATATAAGGCAAATATCTCAGCAAAAGAAAAGAGACAATAATAATAATATTAACCTGATATATTTTCCATGCGCGAAGATAAAGCCCCCAGCTCACCGTCAGTAATACTGCCTTTTGTAATCTGACACGATTTAGCATCCCTAACATGAAGCCGGACAGGATCACAAAGCCCTCGGCACCGGTAGTCAAACCAAATCGTTCCCAGCTGAAAATATTAAATATCGACATCACTTCGGTATGCGCCACCACCATCATCACAAGAGCAATACCGCGCATAAAGTCGATACGCAGGTCGCGATCCCCGGTCAGAGAGTAACGCCAGGGCATTGATTTATGAGTTTCTTTTTGCGAAATCGCTGAAGCAACCTGGCTCATTAGGGATCCTGCCGTCTACCCTGCAACATTTATTACAAATTATTTAGATAGTGTAGAATGGGCTATCTTGCAATGTTCGTTTTATAAATTCCGCCGGCGTGTATCACACTATGTTAAGTCATCCCGGTGACTATCAGTTCGCGCTGTTGAAATTTTTGCGCCACCATCTACACTCACTTTACTGTTATTTATAAGCCCCTGTGCGTTCTGCAGAACGCCCCCAATCGATAACAGACCTGTCATTCAAACCCAGCGCGGAATCAGGATATCCTTGCTATGGATTTTTATTTTTCCCGTTTTGAACATCGCCGACCGCCTGAACCGCTCAGCACCCCGCGCTGGGTGAGAATGATTTGGCAGGTATTAGCTGTGGCCGCCCTGGTGCTTGGCGCTAATTATATTTACTGGCGCTGGACCGCCTCCTTAAACACTGACGCACTGTGGTATGCGATCCCTCTGGTGCTGGCGGAAACCCTGGCGTGGATTGGCACAGTTCTGTTCACCATTAATTTATGGCAGGAGAAAGATCCTCCGCCAGGGGTCCCCCCGACGGAGATCAACGACTGTCTGCGCGCGGATGAAGCGGTGGAGTCGAGGCCGATTAAAGTCGATCTGTTTATCGCCACCTATTCCGAAGATGTGGAGCTGGTCAGGCTGTCGATTCGTGACGCCATGCGGATGACCTATCCTGGTCCGCTCGATTATAAAGTGCATGTCCTTGACGACGGGCGTCGCCCGGAGATGAAGGCGGTCTGCGAGCAGGAGGGGGCGAACTATATCACCCGTCAGAGCAATATCGGCTATAAGGCCGGTAACCTGCGCAACGGGCTGGAACATACCGATGGCGACTTTCTCATCATCTGTGATGCCGATAC
This sequence comes from Klebsiella sp. 7-CIP_Kleb., assembly GCF_050378655.1. Taxonomy (NCBI): domain Bacteria; kingdom Pseudomonadati; phylum Pseudomonadota; class Gammaproteobacteria; order Enterobacterales; family Enterobacteriaceae; genus Klebsiella; species Klebsiella sp. 7-CIP_Kleb. Next base: position 44,492 of record NZ_JBNRLJ010000013.1, on the reverse strand, counting down.
CCGCGTTTTCCCGACCCTGCTGAGCCACACGCTCGGCTATTTTCGCGATCCGGACGTCGCCTGGGTGCAGACCCCACAATGGTTTTTCGATCTCCCGGAGGGGGAGGATCTGGCGCGCTGGCTGCGGCGTAAAGCAGGCGGCGCAGGCTATGGCGTGGGCTGGCTGGCGCAGAAAATCGTCGGTCCGGTGACCATTGGTCGCGATCCTTTTTTCAACGATCCGCGCATGTTTTACGACGTGATTTTACGGCGCCGCAACTGGGCTAACGCCGCGTTCTGCTGTGGCGCCGCCTCCGTTCACCGACGGGAAGCGGTGATGCAGGCGGCGCTGCGCAGCTACGTCTGGAGCGTTGACGCCGAAATCGCGCGTCATACGCGGGATATTCGCGACCCGGCAACGCGGGAAGCGCTGCAGGACGCCATGCGCCCCCACGTTGCCTTCGATACTGAACTGACGCCCTATAAGTTCCACGTCTCGGAAGATATTTATACCTCAATCCTGCTACACGGCGACGCTGCCCGCCGCTGGCGCTCGGTAATGCACCCGCGGATCGAGTCGAAAATGCTCTCTCCGCAGGATATGCTGACGTGGATGATCCAGCGCTTTAAGTACGCCGCCGGATCGCTGGATATCCTGTTCCATGACAACATCTTCAACCGACGCCGCTTTAAACTCTCGCTGCCGCAAACGCTGATGTACGCGACCACCTTCTGGTCGTATCTGGCCTGCGTGTGGAACACCGTGTTCCTGATCTCGCCTGTTATCTTTCTCTTCACCGGCATTCCGCCGGTGTCGGCGTGGTCTACCCCTTTCTATCTGCACTTTTTACCCTTTTTTATTGTCTCCGAACTGGCCTTTATGTTCGGCACCTGGGGCATTTCTGCCTGGGACGGCCGGGCCTCTTACCTCTCCTTTTTCTCGATGAATCTGCGGGCGCTGGACACCGTTTTGCGCGGGGAGCAGATCAAATTTCACGTTACGCCGAAAGAGCGACAGACGGGCCGTTTTCTCTATCTCGTCAAGCCGCAAATTGCCATCGTTTTGCTCACCCTGACGGGGCTGATATGGGGCGGTATTCAGGTGGCGCGCGGTCAGATTGACGACCCCTCCGGGTACGTCATCAACATTTTCTGGGGCGCGGTGAATATTGCCGCCATGCTGCCACTGATCTTCGCCGCCATGTGGACGCCCCCCGAAGAGCAGGAGGCGAGCCGATGAGGATCCGCGACGCCCTGGTATCCGCGCGCAGCTATCTCACTATCCTCATTGGCTTCCTGCTGGGTTTTGCGATTGTCGTGTGGGTGGAAAAACAAATGCCCGCGCGCGTCGAGAGCAGCGGCGGGATGACGTTGAGCCAGGATTTTCCGCCGCTCCCTCCCCCGCGCGAGCTGACCTTTGACGAGGCGATCTGGGCGCGGGTGGCCTGGCAGTATTATGTCAACAATACCCAGCCAAACGGCCTGGCCAACGCGCACGATGGCGAACCCTGGCTCAGCCTGTGGAGCGTCGGCAGCTATCTTTTCGCCGTGGTCGCCGCAGAGCAGCTGCATATTGTGACCGCCGCCGAAGGTGATGAGCGCATTGCCGCCGCCCTGTTTACACTCGGTCAACTGCCCCTCAACGCCCAGGGATTGCCCGCCGCTCAGTACCATGCCGACACGCTGCAGATCCTCGGCAACCCGGACTCCTCCGCCATCGGTATGGGACGCCTGCTCACCGCCCTGCAAACCCTGCTCTGGCGCTATCCTCAGCACGCCGCCGCGGTGCGGGATCTGTTTTATCAGTGGCGGGTCGGCGCGCTCATCAGCAACAGCCCCGCCAGCCAGGCCGCGGCGCCGCTGCACCACTGGGCGCTGGCGGCAGATGAACCGCGGGACAGCTTTGGCTACCGGCTGTACGCCAGCCATACGCTGCGGTTGATCGACAGCGCGGCGGGGCTGGCGGTGACCAACCCGCCGCAGGGGCAGCAGATGATCGATATCGACGGCATCATGGTGCCCGACGAGGGGCTGCGCACGCCCTGGGGGCGGCAGCCTTCGCTGATCAGCCTGCCGTACCTGCTCACCGGACTTGAGCTGGGCTTTGACGCGCAGAGTGCGGAGATCGCCTGGCGCATCATGCAAATCCAGCAGCGCCGTCATAGCCTGAGGGTCAGCAAGCCGCCGATCAGCACTGACTACGCCGAGCCCGCGCCGGATTATGCCAGCGCGCTGGCGGACCGGCAGCCGCAGAGCGCCTTCGCCCCACGCAGCGCCGCCCCGGAGCAAACGGCGATCACCTCCACCCGCACCGCCTTTGCCTGGTACGCCCTGTTCCGTAATAGCTGGAGCGAGGCGCTGCGCCAGCAGGTGCAGACGCTGCAGGTCCCGGGCAAGGGCTGGCAGCGAGGGTTAAATCTCAACCGCAGCGTCAACGACGTTATTGACGGCGATACCAACGCGATCGTGCTGGAAAGCCTGGCCTACATTTCCCGGGGGCAGATGCTGTGTCTGGCCTGCCAGAGCCCTGCCCCTCTATCCTCGTCCTCAGCAGGAGCAACGCCATGAAGCTGACCTATTTTTCCCGTTTTCCCCTGCTGGCCGGACTCATGGCGCTGTGGCTCTCGCTCTCCGGCGCGCAGGCCGCGACCGGTCTGCCGGCTGCGGAATACGCCCCGCGCAGCGGGGAGCTGACGCCGAGGGAGATGACTATCGCCAGAAACGCCTGGCAATACTTCGTCGCCAACTTTCAGCCCACCACCGGGCTGGTGAATGCGGTAAACAAATACCCCTCCACCACCATGTGGGACAGCGCCTCCTATCTGGCCGCAATGACCGCAGCCCGTGAGTTGGGGATTATTGATAAGGCGGAGTTTGACCGTCGGATGCTGAAGTTTCTCGCCACGTTGAATAAGCTCGATTTATTCCGTAACGAACTACCCAACAAAGCCTATAACACGATAAGCGGACAAAAGGTTAACTACCAGAACAAGCCGGGTGAAATCGGCTTTTCGGCGCTGGATATCGGCAGAATGCTGATCTGGCTGAAGGTGATCAAGGAGCGCTATCCGGAATACAGCAACAGCATCGATAATGTGGTGCTGGGGTGGGATTTTAGCCATGTGGTCGATCCCTGCGGCACGCTGTACGGGGCGTATCTGGAAAACGGCCAGCCCAAATACGTTCAGGAAGGCCGTCTGGGATACGAGGAGTACGGCGCGGCGGGCTTTCAGCTGTGGGGATTTAACACCTGTCAGGCCAGCCGGCCGCAGCCCTACGAGCTGGCGGAGATTTACTGCGTGCTGGTCCCCTATGATTCGCGCGACCCACGGCAAACCAGCCAGCATAACTATGTGGTCAGTGAATCCTACGTGCTGTATGGCATGGAGTTTGGCTTTGATAACCCTGGTGACCGGAACAACAGCCCGCGCGAGTACTCCCATCCCTGGATGAAAAACTTCGCTGACCGGGTCTACCAGGCCCAGGAGAATCGCTACGCCATCACCGGGATCCTCACCGCCCGCTCCGAGCATCAGCTCGATAAATCCCCGTACTTTGTCTATGACACCGTGTTCAGCGACGGGTTTAACTGGAACACCATAACCGACAAAGGCCAGTTCGTACCGAATAGCGCCGCCGTGTCGCTCAAAGCGGCGATGGGGATGTGGGTGCTGTGGAACTCGCCCTATACCGATCGTCTGCTGGACGCCATTGAAAACGCGAACGAAGCGGGAAAAGGCTATTACGAGGGGTTGTATGAGAACGGCGACGGGCCAATCAATGAGTTTACCGCCAACAACAACGGCATCATGCTGGAAGCACTGCTATTTAAAAAGGAGGGAAAACTGCTGCAGTTTTCCAGCGACAATCCGAAAAACCGCGATTTCGCCCCGTCGCTGTGGGACAAGAAGCTGGTGGATCTCTTTGAACCCAATAACGGCCCGCGCAATCGCCCGTTCCTGAGCAACACCCCCGCCGTCAAAACATGGTGCGAGCAGACCGGGACCACGCAGCGCACCAAACCCGCCTGCCAGGCCTGCCAGTGTGCCGCCTGCAAGGCTGACGAGCCCGTTAAACTTCCGCCGGTGACCGCGCAATGCTTAAAACCATAGCCCGCTGGCTGGCCATCGCCGTCGTCCTTTTTCTTATCGCCCTGGCGCTGTTTTATCGCGAAAGCGCGGGGTGGCGCTGGCTGACCAAAGGCGGCTGGCACACCACTGCCCGCATCAGCAGCCTGACGCCGCAGGAGCGCACGTGGGCGCAGATCGCCTGGCGGTACGTCGAGAACAATACCCAGCCGCAAACCGGCCTGGTCAACGGCAGCGACAAACAGCCCCGCGCAACGCTATGGCAGATGGGCGACACCCTTATCGCCCTGCTCGCCGCCAGAGAGCTGGGGTTGGTAAAGGAAGCGGAATTCGACGCCCGCCTGACGCCCCTGCTCGGCACCCTCAATCGCCTGACGCTGACCGACGGCGGTTCGCCGGGCAGGCTATACTCCACTCAGACGGCGACCCCTGTCGACTTCAGCGGCAAACCGGCGGCCAGCGGCTGGTCAGCAAAAGATATGGCCCGACTGATGCTCGCCCTGCGGCTCACCGCCGAACGCGCGCCGCAGTATGGTGAATACATTGATAAAATTGTCCTGCGCTGGAACTTCTGTCCGGTTATCGATAAAGACGGGGAGCTGTGGTCCGCCTCACTGCAGAACGGTCAGCGGACGATCCGCGAGGAGCTCCGGCTGGGAGACAGTGAATACGCCGCCAGCGCGTTTCGCCTGTGGGGATTTCCGGCCGGCAAGGCCCTCTCCCCCCCGGCGCGCCATGTGATTATTTATCAGCGCCGCCTCGCCGTTGACGACCGCGACCCGCGAACCACCTGGCAACCCGTGGTGCTCTCTACTCTGCCCGCCATGCTGCCGGGACTGGAGTTCGGCTGGCAGCCGCCCGGCGTGCCGGAGATGGCGCAAAAAGCCATGCGCGAGCGGGCGGAAGGGATATGGCTCAGCCAGAAAACGCGCTGGACGCAGGATAAGGTGCTTACCGCCCGGGCCGATTTTTCGCTTACCCAGGCGCCCTGGCACGTGGAAGACACCGTCTGGGGGAATGGCTACGCCTGGAATACGCTCGGGGACGACGGGAAGTACTACCCCCGGCTGGCGCAGGTGACCACCAAAGCGGTCTTTGTCCTGTGGACGCTGTGGGAAACCGAGTATACCGATGCGCTGATGGCGGTCACTACCCATCTTAACGACCCGCAGCGCGGCTGGTTTGAAGGACGGGTCGAGGCCACCGGCGACGTCAACGCCACCCTCACCCTCTCCACCAACGCCATGGTGCTGGAGGCGCTGTTTTACAAACACAACGCCGGGCCGTTGTTCAAAAACGGCCTCGCGGATGACAACAGCTACTTTGCCCACCGCGCGACGGACGAATTTAACCCGCCCCGCCGCTGCCTGCCGGGCGAACGGGTCATGAGGAGCGCACCATGAAGTTTTATCGCGATCTCTTTGAAGCCAGCCTGAATCGCGTCGTACCAGAGCACGACAAACAGCGCTTCTTCCAGGCCTTTTACAGCACCTTTATCCATATGTCACCGGAAACCGAGCAGCACTTCTCCCAACGCTCCGGCGAGGAAGGCCAGCAGATGATCTTTAAGAGCTTTTTCGCCATGCTGGCGGTCAATGGCGACCTCTTTGTACCCGATTTTCTGGAACGGCTGGCGCGAGCGCAGAGCGAGGAAGGCCTGCGTCTACCGCCGCGGTTTTTTGCCCTCTGGCGGGAAGCGATGCTCAAAACCGTCCGCGCCTGCGATCCGCTGTGCGATGAGGAGATCCTCACCGCATGGGCAATGGCCATCGCCCCTGGGCTCGAGTATCTGCGCCGCCAGGCGGAGCTCCACTATCAAACTGTTGGCCAGTAATCATGCATGCCGCTAACCGTAACGACCTTAACCTCCTGCCCTCGGCGGTGATGATCTACGATGAGCGCGAACGACTGCAGGCCTGGAATGATAAGGTGGCGCTGTTTTATCCAACGATCGCGCCCTGGCTTGCCGTCGGCGCCTCTCTTGAGAGCCTGGCGGAAAAGTTTATCGATGCCGGATACAACATCGACCCAGGCCGGCAACAGACGCTGCGCGAGGCGATTATCCGCAACTGCCGCCAGACGAACCACTGCGAGGTCCGCCAGTCGGGCAACCGCCGGATTTACGTTCAGCATCAGCGGCTGGCGGATGGCGGGATTGTCAGCCTGCATACCGACATCACCGAGCTTGACGAGGCCCGGCGTTCGCGTCATCAACTGCATGATGACTTTTTATTCACCGCGGAGTCGATCCAGATCGGCATCTGGGACTGGCAGGTCTCCGGCGACAGCCTGCAGGTGAATGACACCCTGCTGGCGATGGTCGGCCAGTCGCGGGCGCAGTGGCGCTTTCCGCTGCGCTTTATGCTCAACCTGGTCCACGAGGACGATCGCGCCACTCTGCAGCAGGCGATGATCGCCTCGCAAAACGAGCACATGCCGGTTTTTGAATGTGAGCTTCGCGTCCAGCACCCGACGCAGGGCTGGCGCTGGATGCTGCTCTCGGGGCAGATCGTCACCCTCAACATGCAGCAGCAGGCAGAGCGGGTGATCGGCACCTTGCAGGATATTACCCGGCGCAAAGCCGCAGAGCTGCTGGCCATTGAGGCGGCGAAGGAGGCCCGCGAGGCGAACGAAGCGAAAAGCGCCTTCCTCGCCAATATGAGCCACGAAATCCGCACCCCGATGAACGGCATCCTCGGCATGACGCAGCTCTGCCTCGACACGCCGCTGACCGCGGAGCAGCGGGAGTACCTTTCGCTGGTGATGAGCTCAGCCCAGTCGCTGCTGCACATTATCAATGACATTCTTGATTTTTCACGCATTGAGTCGGGCAAAATGCAGGTGGACGTAGAGCCGCTGGAGATCCGCCCTTTTGTTCAGTCGCTGATCCGCCCGCATATGCCTGCCGCCAGCGAAAAGGGCATTGAGCTGCTGGTGGATATCTCCCCTGCGGTGCCTGAGGTGCTGATCGTCGATGGCCCCCGGCTGCGGCAAATCCTGACCAACCTGCTGGGTAATGCCCTGAAGTTCACTCATCAGGGGGAGGTCCTGCTGGCGATAGCGCCGGCCGAGGACGAAAACCACTGGCGCTTTCGCATTCGCGATACCGGCATCGGCATTGCCCCGGAGAAGCAAAAGGCGATCTTCGAGGCCTTCAGCCAGGCCGATAGCTCTACCACCCGTCGCTACGGAGGCACCGGACTGGGGTTAACCATTTCGGCCCGCCTGGTCAGCCTGATGGGCGGTGAGCTGACGGTGGAGAGCCAGCCTGGGGCAGGCAGCGAATTTGCCTTCACCCTGCCGCTGGAAGGCCTGAACGCCGCGGCCTCCGGTAGCGCCCCGCTGAGCCGCTTCAACCACCAGCGGGTGCTGGTGGTTGACGACAACAGCACCAACCTGCGCCTGCTTGACGCCATGCTTCGCCAGATGGGACTGATGCCAACCTGCGTGAACAACGCTGGCGAGGCGCTACGCCGGGCCGCCGAAGGCCCGCCATGGCCGCTGATCCTGCTGGACGCGCAGATGCCGGATATGGACGGCGTATCCCTGGCGCTGGAGCTCTCCGCTTTGCCTGAAGCCCGGCAAAGCCAGATTATTATGCTCAGCTCCATGAGCCGTCATTTTGACGCCAATATGCTTAAGCGCATCGGCATTGCCCACTATCTGCATAAACCGGTGGCACAGCGCGAACTGCATCAGGTTATCGCCGGCATACTGGTGCCCACGCCAGTGGTGACGACAACGCCTGCCCCCGTTGCGCAACCGGTCAGGGACCAGACCGGGCTAAATATCCTGCTCGCCGAGGACAACCTGGTAAACCAGAAGGTCGCCAGACGGCTGCTGGAGCAGTTGGGTCACCGCTGCGAGGTGGTGAATAACGGTCGGGAAGCGCTGGAGCGCTGGCGCGCAGCCTGCTGGGATCTTCTGCTGATCGATCTGCAAATGCCGGAGATGGACGGTGAAACCGCCATCCGCCTGCTGCGGGAAGAGACCCAGGCGCTGGGCAGGCAACATCAGCCCGCGATTGCCATGACCGCCCACGCTATGCAGGGCGATAGAGAACGCTGTCTGGCGATGGGTTTTGACGGCTATATAGCCAAGCCGGTGAGCCAGGAGGCGCTACGGGAAGCCATCGCCCGCGTCGGCGCGGCGGAAGATAGCGCGCCGGAGGAAGAGGAAGGCCTGCCGGACGAAGCCCGCCTGCTGAAACAGTGCGCCGACGATCCTGAGCTTGTCGAGGAGTTGCTGGGACTCTTCGCTGCAGGACTTAATGCTGCGGCCGCCGCCCTCAACCACGCCATTGACGCCAATGACCGGGAGACATGGCGCCGCGCCGCCCACAAGCTGCGCGGCGAGGCGGCCACCCTAGGTTTTCAACGCCTTGCCAGTGTGCTCCAGCGGCTGGAGAGCCAGGCGGCCTCGCCAGACCAAAGCGTGCCGGGCGACCTGCGCGACGCGCTGACCGAGGCGATCGCGGGCTGCCACCTGTGGCTGCGCCGCAGAACGCAGGAGGTTCCCCGTGATCGCTAGACGTCTTCTGCTGCTGGTCATTTGCCTGCCGCTGGCGCACGCCGGTTCAGCGCCGGTGACCTGGTCACTGGCCGGACAATGGCGGGTGCATGACGCCAACGACAGCGCCTTCGCCGGCGCGCAGGCTTCGGACGGCGACTGGAGCACGCTGCGGGTACCGGCAAACTGGTACAGCGCCGGATACGATCATCAGGGCGCCCTGTGGTATCGCCATCAATTTACCCTGCATGGCCTGACGCCGGACGCCATGGCTACGCTGGTGTTTGACGGCGTCGATTACTTTGCCGAGGTGGCGCTCAACGGCAAGACGCTGACCCGGCACGAAGGCTATTTTCAGCGCTTCCCGGTGGACATCACCGGGGCCGTTCGCCGCCATAATCAGCTCGCCGTGCGGGTCGACAGCCCCTATGAAGACCCGCAAAAGATCTGGCCGCTGCACAAGACGCTGATGAAAGGGATCCTCAATCAGCACGATACCCGTCCGGGCGGCGCCTGGTCGGTTCAGGGGCAGGATGCCAACTCCGGGGGGATCTGGGCGCCGGTGAAGCTCCATCTGAGCCGCGGCGTCACTATCGACGAGGTGATCCTGTGCCCGGACTGGCGACAGGGGCTGGAGAAGCCCATGCTGCGTGCCGAAATCCGCTATCGGACCGTGACGCCCGGCCCCGTCACGCTGCGCCTGACGGCCACCCCGGACAATTTTTCCGGCCCGCCTTTTCAGCAGGCCTTTGCGGTCACCCTGGAGAATACCGCAGGCACTCTGCGCGTCTCGCTGCCCATGCCCTCGGCAAAGCTCTGGTGGCCGGTGGGCACAGGTAAACCGAACCTGTACCGCGTGCGCGCCACCCTCGTGGATAAGCGGGGGATCATGGATACCGCCGTCACCCGCACCGGATTACGTAAGGTGGAAGCGCTGGCGGATAATCAGGGCTGGCGCATCAATGACAGACGGCTGTTCATCAAGGGCAGCAACTATATTGGCTCGCCGTGGCTGAGCACCATGACGCGGAAAAAGTATCTCCGGGATTTCAGACTGGTCACGGCGATGAACGCCAACGCCATCCGCGTTCATGGCCACGTGGCGGGCCGCGCGCTGTATGAGGTGGCCGATGAGATGGGACTCATGATTTGGCAGGATGTCCCGCTGCAGTGGGGTTATGATGATAGCGCCGCCTTCGCCGATAACGCCGTGCGCCAGACCCGGGCGATGATGGACCAGTTCGGCAATTCGCCGGCGATTATTGTCTGGGGCGGTCACAACGAGCCGCCGTGGAACTCGCCGTGGATGGAGAAACGCTTCCCCGACTGGCGTAAAACCTTAAACCAGACCCTGACGCAGCGGGTGGGCGATGCGCTGGCGGAAGACACCTCCCGCATCGTGCATCGCTTTTCCGCTGTCGAAGAGCACTACTGGGCAGGGTGGTATTTCGGCACCCTGCGCGACCTGCTCGCCCCGGCGAAAACCGGGATTATTACCGAGTTTGGCGCCCAGGCGCTGCCCCGCCTCTCCACCCTGAAGACCATTATCCCGGCCCGTCTGCTGTGGCCGAAAACCACCGCCGCCGACGATCCCGGCTGGGTGCGATGGAAGTACCATAATTTTCAGCCTTTCCAGACCTTTAAATTCGCCGGGATTCCGCGAGGCAACAATATTCAGGAGATGATTGAAAACACCCAGGCGTATCAGGCCAGGCTGGTGGCCCTGGCGGCGGAGAGCTATCGTCGCCAGCGTTATCAGCCGGTGACCGCCCTGTTCCAGTTTATGTTTGTCGAGACATGGCCCTCCATCAACTGGGGGGTGGTGGATTATCTGCGCCAGCCAAAGGCGGGTTACTATGCCCTGCAGCGCGCCTATCAGCCGATCCTGCCGTCCATCGAGCCGGTGACCGCCAGCTGGCGTCAGGGTAGCCCGGCGACGGTGCGCCTGTGGGCGATTAACGATACCTGGACGGCCTGCGAGGATTGTCGCCTGACCTGGCAGGTCAGGCAAAATGGTCGGATACTGACTCAGGGGGAAACCACGCGGACCCTGCCGCCCGACGCCGGCCAGATGGTCAGGGAGCTGACCGTCACCCCCGCCGGCCAGCAGCCCGTGACGATCGTCTACCGTATTGACAACCGTCGCGGCAAACGCGTGGGGGCTAACCAGCATAGCGAACCCGTCGCCGCGGCCCAGGCAGCGAAATGAAGGAGGCTTCCCGCTGAGCCGCGATCAGTCGTGGATTTTCACCCCCAGACAACCGCGAACGAATTGAGGGTTAAAGTGTTTTACCGCTTCGCCGACATAGCCTAAATCCAGAGCGCTGATTTGCGCCATTTCGCGCGCGGTGAGCGAGAAATCCCAGATGGCAAAGTTCTCTTCAATACGCTCCTGGCGGGTGGATTTTGGAATTACCGTGACGCCACGCTGCACGTTCCAGCGCAGGATAACCTGCGCAATGGTTTTATGATGGGCATCGGCAATCTCCTGCAGCGTTGCCTCTTCATACGGGTTATGTCTGCCGCCGCCTAACGGCGCCCAGGCTTCCGGCTGAACGTGATAGTGCTTCATGGTTTCCAGCGCCGCGGGCTGGGCGAAATAAGGATGCAGTTCGACCTGGTTCACCATCGGCTTAATTCTGACGGTTTCGCAGAAGTTCGCTAACACATGGGCGTAGAAATTGGACACGCCAATCGCTTTCAGGATACCGGCCTCATAAGCCTCCTCCAGCGCGCGCCAGGCGCTGAAATAATCGCCCATCGCCTGATGCAACAGATAAAGATCGAAGTATTCCAGCCCGGATTTTTTTAAGGACGCGGCGATACCGGCTTTCGCCATCCCGGCGTTGGCCATGTCCTGAACCCACAGTTTGGAGGTGATAAATAGCGCCTCGCGGGTACACAGACCTTCGGCGATGGCTTCGCGAACGGCCTCCCCCACCGCATCTTCATTATCGTAGACGGCAGCGGTATCGATAAGGCGATAGCCGGCACGAATAGCGTTCAGTACCGCCCGCTTACACTCTGCTTTATCGGTCACCTTAAAAACGCCAAAACCCAGCATCGGCATTTTACGGTTGTTACTTAATACACAATATTCCACGGTGCAGTCTCAGTTTGTTAAAAATTTCATGATAGACCAGAAACATCGCCGCGATTACCCCGTCATTTGTGATTTGACTTATGCATCCAGCTCATTAATCGCAGTGCGCTGATATCTCCTGTGTTTGACAGAAAGCAGGAAGCTCCCCCCTGCCGCGCCCAAAAGTAACAGACCGCTCAGAGCAAAAGTGCTGCGCCATCCCAGACTATCAAACACCAGGCCTCCTGCCGTTGACCCGAGGGCAATCGATAGTCGGATCACGGCGACCATCAGACCGCCGCCCGCCTCCGCATCCTCGGGCAGCGTCCGCGCAATCCATGTCCACCAGCCGGTGGGCGCTGCCGTCGCCAGCAGGCCCCACAAGCTTAACAGTACGGCGACTGAACCTGTGTGGTGCCCGGCCAGCAGAAGCGTTCCGGCAATCGCGGCCATTAACAAAGGGATAGCCACCAGTGTCGGATAAAACCGGGCGTTCAGAACGGTCGTAATAAGCAGCGTGCCGACAAAACCGGCGGCGCCAATCGCCAGTAATATCAGGGAGAGGCCAGAAGGCTTGACTCGAGTCACTATCTCCAGAAACGGTCGCACATAGGTAAATAAGGTAAACTGCCCCATAAAGAACAGCCCGCAGGCCAGCAATCCAAGGGATACCGTCGAGCGACGGAACAGACGCAGCACGGTTCCCTGTCGCTGTGGTGCGCGCTGACTTTTCATCGATGGCAGGCTAACGCATTGCCAGATGAAGGCTACCATCGCCAGCGGGACGAGACATAAAAAGGCGCCGCGCCAGCCGACGGTGGCCCCCAGGTAGCTGCCCAGCGGGGCAGCGACGACCGTGGCCAATGCGTTACCACCGTTAAAAATGGCCAGCGCGCGGGGAACCTGGCGTTGCGGCACCAGCCGAATGGCCGTTGCTGCCGACAATGACCAGAATCCGCCAATGACGATCCCGATGAGCGCCCTGCCCAGCATATAAACCGGAAAACTGGACGCCTGGGCAATCATCAATCCTGAGGCCGCCATCAGCGCCGTGAGCCCCAGCAGCAGCCATTTACGGTCCAGCGACCCGGTAAGAGGGGAAATCGTCAGGCTGGTCAGTACCGCCAGCGCGCCAGAAAGCGCGATCCCCTGGCCTGCTAATCCCTCGGTAATGTGTAAATCACCCGCGATGGGTGTCAACAGACTGACCGGCATAAACTCTGAGGCAATGAGCACAAATACGCAGAGCGTCATCGCCAGGACGCCGCTCCAGTATGCGCGGGTGTTATGTAATCCAGACATTATTTATCTCCGACAAAACAAAGCCGCCTGCAGGCGGCTTTGGGGATGTCTCCGGCACAGGAGAGCGATTACAGGTTGGTTTCGAAAAACTGCGCGAACGTAGCGAAGGGAATTTTGCCCGCGGCGTTGTCATAGAGATCGACATGGTTTGCCCCAGGGACAATCACCAGCGCTTTCTCTTTGGTGCCGATCGCCTTGAAAGCATCTTCGGCAAAATAGCGTGAATGGGCTTGTTCGCCGGTCACAATAAGCGTCGGAATAGTCACTTCGCTGGCGTAACTCAGCAGCGGCATATTCATAAACGACAGCGGCATCGTCGCATTCCATGCCCCGGTTGAATTAACCGAACGCGCATGGAAACCTCGCGGCATACGGTAATAATCGAAGAACTCTTTCAGCACCGGGTTGGGGTTGGCGGGCAAGGTTTCCGGCAAAATACGAGCGGCAGCGCTGACGTAGCCTTTATCATCAACATATATGTCATGCCCACCTGGGGCGAAAGTGCCGTTTGCCGCATCCTTCCAGCGCTGCGCGTTCAAGTACTGCAGTACCGCTCGGCGGTCGGCTGTCGTGTAGCGGTCTTTGCCATCGCCTACCCCATAACCCATCGCGCGGCTCATGTCATACATGACGCTGGTCGCCACCGCTTTGACGCGTGTATCCATCGCCGCGTCGTTTAGGGCCATACCCCCCCAGCCGCAAATGCCGAGCAAACCGATACGGTTGCGATCCACCTCTTTTTGCAGGCCCAGAAAGTCCACCGCGGCACTGAAATCCTCGGTATTGATATCCGGTGAGGCCACGTTGCGTGGGTAGCCACCGCTTTCGCCCGTATAGGATGGGTCAAACGCCAGGGTGACAAACCCCTGTTCGGCCAGCGTCTGGGCATACAGGCCGCTGGACTGCTCTTTTACCGCGCCGAAGGGACCGCTCACGGCAATAGCTGCCAGTTTGCGTTCACCGCGATCCTTCGGCAGGTAGAGATCTCCAACTAAGGTAATCCCGTAGCGGTTCTGAAAGGTCACCTTACGGTGATCCACTTTTGCGCTCTCCGGGAATGTTTTATCCCATTGTTCAATCAATGAAACAGGTGCGTTCGGGTTAGTTGTATCAGCATAACTCATCGTTGTGGCTCCACTTAATAAGGCGCATAGCAGCATGGCGGGTATCGTGGCTGTCATTTTTTTGCTGAAAACCGTCATTAAATCCCCCTAAATAAACGTGTAAAAACCAGTCTCCAGAGGACAACGCTGCTGGGCTTTGTTGTCATGCGCTTATTGTAGCTAGCAATAAAAGTGCTTATTAGAGGCTAAAAAATGCTAAGATTAATACCATTTAGTTCTAAATAGCGCGATTGTTACGAGGCGGAAGATGGCGAAACGGGAAAACTATAATGACCTCTACCTGTTTATGCAGGTGGTGCGGGAAGGCAGTTTTACCGCCGCAGCGCAACGACTGGGTCTGGCGCAGTCCGGGATCAGCCGTGCGGTTCGCGAACTCGAAGAGCGGCTGGGCGTTCAGCTTCTGGTGCGCACCACCCGCCGGTTGTCGCTCACTCAGGCGGGTGAGCAGCTCTATCACAATGTCGAATCCGGTTTCGACGCCTTAGATATGGGACTCGCCACGCTGGCCCATTATCGGCAAACACCGTCCGGTACGGTTCGCATCAATGCCAGCCAGCACGCTATTGATAAAGTTCTGCTGCCTAAGCTGGCGATATTTAAACAACGCTATCCCGATATCCGCCTGGAACTGATCACCGAAAGCCGGTTCGTCGATATTATTGCGGAGCGTTTCGATGCGGGCGTGCGTCTGGGCCCGGAAGTGGGGAGTGGCATGATTGCGGTACGTATTTCGCCCGATATGGAGATGGCGGTTGTCGGAACCCCGGAGCATTTTCGTCGCTACGGCTTTCCGCAAACCCCTGCCGATTTAACCGGTCATCCCTGCATCGCCTATCAGTTCGGCGACGGCAGCCTGTACGCCTGGGAACTTAACGTGGAAGGCAAAAAAATTACCCACCCGCCTCAGGGACAGTGGGCTTTCGCCGACAGCTATATGGAGGCCAAAGCGGCGCGGCTGGGGCTGGGACTAGCTTATGTCCCGGAGGAGCTGGTCACAGATGATCTGCAACGCGGTACGCTTATCCGGGTGCTCCAGCGCTATAGCCAGCGTCTGGAAGGTTCATTTCTCTATTACCCGCACCGAAATGTGTCGCCCGCGCTGAGAGCGGTCATTGATACATTGCGAATGTAGTAGAGGATGCCTGGATCGTGTTTAGAACTGTGGCAAAATGTACCTCTATCCGCACTAAATCAAGACTCAATATTCGCAGCCTTACGTGAGTCAGCCTCCCTGTGGAACCGGCTTTTTTAATATATCGTTAGCATTTTCAATGGGAAAACGGATTTATCCTTCTTTTTTTTCACATTTTACAACTTCCACATTAACATTATTTCCTCTAATATAGATAACACGGTAACTATCAGATGTTTCAGCGAGATACCTCGCATCCCTCCCTAACTCTGGAATCGTCCAGTACTTATTATTGCATTGAAAAGAGCTCCTGGTATCATAAGAATAAACCTTTTTCGTCACAGCATTAAATAACCAACCTGCGCTACCCAAATAAGAAATATAACTAATGCTAAAAAAAACGCAAGATAAACATAATATCGAATAATGGATCATCGAAGGCACTTTAATTTTTCTTATCCGGAATAAATCTGTTGTACCTTCTAAAATCATCCCCCCCCACGTGGGAAGTAATCAAAAAAAATGGAATGGCAAACAGAATCGAGAATGACCAACTAATATAAGGAACTTTAGCGATATCAACATCAAAAAACTCTTTAACAAAACCATTTGCAATCATCTTAGAAAAAAACAATATAATCGAGAACACAATAAAAAGGATTTTATTTATTATTTTGACTATCTTTTCTTTTACTCTTGACATACACAGAAAATAATAATTAACAAACAAGAAAGTAAAATAGCCTGTTGAAATGGCTAAGAGAGTAAGACCATAATTCAAATCACTCCCTGAAAATACTATTGAGCCTGATACAAAAAAAACCAGGATTAGTACCATCGAGTCTGTAATAATTCTTTTTAGCTTACCTCTTCGTCCGGGAAAGACACCTTTTATTTTCTTTTTCTCACTAGTTGCAAAGGTCGGAACAGAGTAGAAATTTATAATATATGTAGAAATTAATAACATACCAGTAAATGTTATGATGATGAATAGATCAGTTTCCGGATGCTTCCTGGCATAGATCAAACTAAACAGGATGGCCAGCAATAGATTAAAACCAATCACTAATAGCATAGGTATTGAGCGAAGTATATTTGCCATCATTAATTTCCTTCTTTAACAAATAATATTGCAGACAGTTATAACAGAAATAGTTTCCCCTCGTCTATTCTATGGTGCTACCGAACATACCGGACATATGAAATCAATGTACATTGTTAGTAATTCAGGATTACAGAAAACTGGTATTTTCACTTAAGTCGATCTTCGGTGCGACCAGTTACTGAATATATAATATGAAAAGGACAGCCTTTTTATATATTTCGAACATAAAATGTTATTTAATTATGGTTCATAATTATAGGAATGACGATATTAATTTTTAAGATCTGGCAAAGCTTAAAGCACCAAATTCTCAATTGGCTGATTTACTTATTAATAAATAACTGGCGCCGCAATCCGCGCCAGTTCTGGGTTCAGCAATGGCTACCTGCCCTGAGCAGGAGGCCAGTACGCATCAGTGTTTAACGATATACATGGTACGGCTGTAGGCCACATCTTCCGGGTTGGTGATCGGGTAGCCTTTCAGCCACGGCTTAATCAGCCGACCGTTGGTGTACTGGTAGATCGGCGCAATTGGCGCTTTGGCCATAATGATCTTCTCCGCCGCGTTGTAATCGTCGTTACGCGCTTTGGCCGAATTCTCCACCGCCGCCTGGGCGAGGATTTTATCGTATGCCGGATCGTTAAAGCGGGAGATATTTCCGCTGTGGGTGGAAGTCAGCAGCGACAGGAAGGTGGACGGCTCGTTGTAATCCCCTACCCACGAGGCGCGGATCACATCGAAATTGCCGGTGTTGCGGCTGTCGATATAGGTTTTCCACTCCTGATTCTGCAGCTTCACTTCCACGCCGAGGTTCTTCTTCCACATCGACGCCACCGCGATGGCAATCTTCTGGTGGTTCTCAGAGGTGTTATACAGCAGCGTCAGCTTCAGCGGGCGATTCGGGCCATAGCCGGCGGCGGCCAACAGGGCTTTCGCCTGGGCGTTAAGCTCGGCCTGACTCATGCTCTCAAACTGCGACGGCTGCGGCGTGAAGCCCGCCGTTACGTCCGGGGTAAAGCGCCAGGCCGGTTTTTCCCCGGTCCCCAGCACCTTCTCCGCCATCACCCGGCGATCGATGGTCATACTCAGCGCCAGTCGCACCCGCTCGTCCGCCGTCGGCCCTTTTTGGGTATTAAAGGCGTAATAGTAGGTGCCCAGCTGCGGCGGGGTATACACCTGCCCCGGAATATCCTTCAGCAGCTTCTGGTACATATTTTTCGGGAAAGATTCGGTGATATCGATATCGCCGGCCAGATAGCGTTTGGTGGCGGCGGACTCCTGGTTGATCGGCACAAAGGTGACCTGCTGGATCACCGTTTTGGCGTTATCCCAGTAGTGGGTGTTGGGCACCACTACCAGCTTTTCATTCACGACGCGATCTTTCAGAACATAGGCGCCATTGCCCACCAGGCTGCCGGGCCGCGTCCAGTTTGCCCCGCTGTCGACGTTCGCCTTTTGTACCGGGTAGAAGGCAAAGCTGGCGGTCAGGTTGCTGAACCATGGCAGCGGCTTATCCAGCTGCACCCGCAGGGTGTGGGCGTCGACGGCGGTGACCCCCAGGGTTTCCGGCGCGGCTTTGCCGTCGATGATGTTCTGCGCGTTGGCGATCCCCGCCAGCGCCGCGAACCAGGCGAACGGCGAAGTGGTTTTCGGATCCACCAGACGCCGCCAGCTATAGACGAAATCCTCGGCGGTGACCGGCGTACCGTCGGACCAGCGGGCGTTATCGCGCAGGGTAAAGGTCCAGACGCGGTTATCATTGCTCTGCCAGCGGGTCGCCACCCCCGGCACCAGGTTGCCTTTCGCATCCTGATTGACTAAACCTTCAAACAGATCGCGGATCACCTGGATTTCCGGCAGGCCCACCGCTTTGGCGGGATCTAACGAGGCGGGTTCATCTTTGATATGGCGCACCAACTGCTGTTTTTCCGCCAGTACCGTGCCCGGCGGTACGTCCGCCGCCCAGGCCAGAGAAGATACGCTGGCTAACCACAGCGCGCCGCATGTCAAAGCGACAGGATACTTCATAAGATCCCCTTTAAAATGAGAAAAAACACCGCCAACAGAGCGATAATTATTTGTTTCATCACCTGAAATTGCAAACAACATATGATAGAAAATTGATGTGCCGTCGGATTTCACGCCTCAGGGAATGGGTTTGATTCCAACACGCTTTTCGCCAACACTGAATAATAACGACACACAGGAAGCCCTATGTCTATTTCACGTCCTCGCCCGCAGCGCGGCGACTTTCCGCCGGGAACCCGGCAGTACGGCAGCTCTGAACTGGGCGCGCCGCTGCTGTGGTTTCCTGCGCCGATGGCCGACAGCCGCAGCGGCCTGATTATTGCCGGCACCCACGGCGATGAGAATTCGTCGATTGTGACCCTCTCCTGCGCCCTGCGCACTCTGAAGCCGGAGCTACGCCGCCACCACGTGGTCCTGACGGTCAATCCTGACGGCTGTCAGCTCGGGCTACGCGCTAACGCCCGCGGCGTGGACCTCAACCGTAACTTTCCGGCCGCTAACTGGAGACAAGGGGAAACGGTGTACCGCTGGAACAGCGCGGCGGCGGAACGAGACGTGGTGCTGTTGACCGGCGAGCAGCCTGGTTCGGAGCGGGAGACCCAGGCCCTGTGTCAGTTGATCCATCAGATCCATCCGGCGTGGGTGGTCTCCTTTCACGATCCGCTGGCCTGCATCGAAGACCCGGGACACAGCCCGCTGGGACACTGGCTGGCGGACGCCTTCTCACTGCCGCTGGTGGGCAGCGTGGGCTACGACACCCCAGGTTCCTTTGGCAGCTGGTGCGCCGATATCGGGCTCCCCTGCATCACCGCCGAGTTTCCGCCGGTCTCTGCCGACGAGGCAACGGAGCGTTACCTGCCGGCGATGACCGACCTGCTGCGCTGGCAGGCTTAAACTTAAAGATGAAGCACGCCGGTGCTGAACCGCAGCGCCGGCTCAACGTCCACCGCCAGCCATGTCGGGCCGTCGAGGTCGGCGAAGCGCGCCAGCGGCGCCAGGGGGAGCGCGGCGGCGATCCCGCGCGAGGTGCAGAGCATACAGCCCAGCATCCGTTCAAAGCCCTGCCGTTCCGCCTCCCCGGCCAGGGCCAGCGCTTCGGTCAGGCCGCCGGTTTTGTCCAGTTTGATATTGATCATCTCATAGCGCCCGCGCAGCCTCGGCAGGCTCTCCCGGGTATGGCAGCTCTCGTCGGCGCAAATCGGTAACGGATGAACGAAGTTTTCCAGCGCCGCATCGGCGTCGGCGGGGAGCGGCTGCTCAAGCATCGCCACGCCGAGGTCCGCCAGCAGCTGGCAGCGCGCCGCCAGCCCCTCGCTGTGCCAGGATTCATTGGCATCGACAATCAACGTGGCCTGCGGCGCCGCCTGGCGAATAGCGATTAACCGCTCGCTGATAAGCCGGTCGTCGAGCTTCACCTTCAACAGTTGAGCACCCTTCTGCCACAGCGCCGCGGCGCTGGCCGCCATCTGATCCGCCGTGCCAATGACCACCGTCTGGGCGGTGATCACCCGCTCGGGCAACGTCACTCCCAGCAGTTGGGGCAAGGTTTTGCCTTCGCGCCGCGCCTGCAGATCCCACAGGGCGCAGTCAATGGCATTGCGCGCGGCGCCTGCGGGCAGCAGCCGCTGCAGCTGTTCGCGGGTAAGTCCCGCCTCCAGCTGCTCGCCGATCGCCATCACCTGGGCCATGACCGACGCGATGCTTTCGCCATAGCGTGGATAAGGCGTGCATTCGCCCACGCCTTTCACACCGTCCTCTTCCAGTTCCACCACCACCACTTTTGCTTCGCTGCGGCTGCCGCGGGCGATCACAAAGGGGGTGTGGAGCGGCCAGGCTTCCTCATACACTCGCACGTTACGCATTCCCTTGTCCTCTCTGGTCAATGTTAAATAGGGTTTGCCGTGTAGCTGGCGGATGTCATACACTACTCGCGACGTTAACTATATGTAAACAGGAAGATAACCATGTCACAAACCGTGCATTTCCAGGGCAACCCCGTTTCTGTTCAGGGCACCATTCCGCAGGCAGGCGCTAAAGCGCAGCCGTTTACGCTGGTCGCCAAAGATCTCTCTGACGTCGCGCTGAGCCAGTACGCCGGCAAACGTAAAGTACTGAATATTTTCCCGAGCATTGATACCGGCGTGTGCGCCGCATCAGTGCGTAAATTCAACCAGCTGGCCGCTGAACTGGACAACACCGTGGTGCTGTGCATTTCCGCTGACCTGCCGTTCGCCCAGTCTCGCTTCTGCGGCGCCGAAGGCCTGAGCAACGTGGTGACCCTTTCCACGCTGCGCGGCGCATCGTTCCTCGCTGACTACGGCGTCGCTATCTCTGCCGGTCCGCTGGCTGGCCTGGCCGCTCGCGCCGTGGTCGTTATCGATGAAAACGATCAGGTCGTCTACAGCCAGCTGGTGAACGAAATCACCGAAGAGCCAGACTACGACGCCGCGCTGGCCGCCCTGAAAGCCTGATAACAGACTGCCCTGGCGCAGCGCGCCTGCGGACATTCGCTTTGCTCAGCCCCCGCTCTGCGGGGGCTTTTTATTGCCGCGGCGCATAGCGGGAAATCGTCCGCGCCATCGCCGGACCGGTCAGCAAAATGGTAAACAGCCGCAGCGTCTGCAGCGCCATGATGAACGACATATCCGCCCGGGTACCGGCGGCGATAATCGCCACGGTGTCCAGCCCGCCGGGGCTGGTGGCCAGATAGGCGGTCATAAAGTCCATCGGCAAAATATGAGTCAGGGCAAGGGCCATCAGGGCGCACATCAGGATCAGCCCGAGGATGGAGGCGATAATCTGCGGCAGCGTCTTCAGGGCCAGTAGAAAAACCGCTTTGTTAAACTGCAGGCCCACCGTCCAGCCCAGCACCGCGTAGGCCATCGCCAGCAACCACTCCGGCAGCTCCAGCATCACCCAGCCGCCGCCCTGGACCAGCGCGCCGAACAGCATCGGCAGCAGCATGGCGCCGGAAGGGATACGCAGCCGGACGCCCAGCCAACAGGCCGCCGCCGTCAGCAACAGCGTGATAGGAAAATTGAGGGTCAACGGCGCAAACCAGACGATGGCCTGGCTCATTGCCTGCGCCTCGTTGCCCAGGGCATAGCGCACCACCAGCGCCGCCGCGCCGACGACAAACAGCACCCGTAGATACTGCATCAGCGCCACCAGCCGCACATCTGCCCCGTACTCCTGAGCCATCACTACCATTGCCGACGCCCCGCCGGGAGAGCTTCCCCAGGCGCCGGTGGCGCCCGGCAGCGCGCTATAGCGAACCAACAGCCAGCCGGTGAGACCACTGATCGCCAGGGTGGTCAACAGGATCGCCAGCACCAGCGCCCAGTTAGCGAACAGTACGCCAAAAACAGAGGGATTAATCGCCCTGGCGATCATGCAGCCAACAATGGCCTGCGCCGCCAGATAACAGGGGCGAGGTATGCTCAGCTTCACCCCGCGCAGGCTCAAAATGAGACCGGCGATCAGCGGCCCCAGCAGCAGCGCTGCCGGCAAATGAAGGCGTAACAGCAGCGAGGAAAAGAGAACGGAGAGCAGCAGCAATATCAGCCACTGCCCGATCGCGCGACGCGACGCCAAGATGCACCACCCCGGAAAAAGAATTAAAAAACCAGTATATACAGGTTTGGCCCGCTTTGCAGGCCGAATGCCGGCGACATAGGTCGCCGGCCTGGCGGGATTATTCGTCGCCCTTTTTCTGACTCAGACCATATTCACGCAGCTTATTAGCGATGGCGGTATGCGACACCCCCAGCCGCTTCGCCAGCTTACGGGTGCTGGGGTAGCTGCGATAGAGCTGGGTCAGCACCGAGCGCTCAAAACGGCGGGTAATGTCGTCCAGCGACCCTTCCATGGCCTCCTCGCCCACCGGCAGCGAGGCGACGTCGTGGTCCGGCAGCAGAATGTCCTGCGGACGCAGTTCGAATCCTTCCAGCTGGGTTAGCGCGCGATAGACAGCATTCTTCAGCTGACGAACGTTGCCGGGCCAGCTGTAGCGGGTAAGCACCGTACTCAGGTCGGCGGAGAGCTTCGGCCGCGGGATCCCCTGCTCATCAGCAAAGCGGGCAACAAACAGCTCCGTCAGCGGCATAATGTCCTGCGGGCAGTCGCGCAGCGGCGGTAGATACAGGGTCAGGACGTTGAGGCGATAGTAGAGATCTTCGCGGAACAGCCCTTTCTGCACCAGCTCGACCAGGTTTTTCTGCGTCGCGCAGATCACCCGCACATCGACGTGTACTTCATGATCCTCGCCGACGCGGCGGAAGGTGCCGTCGTTGAGAAAGCGCAGCAGCTTGGTCTGCATTCGCGGCGACATCTCGCCAATTTCATCCAGCAGTACCGAACCGCCGTTGGCCTGCTCGAAGAAGCCTTTTTTGCCCTGCAGGGCGTCGCCGAACAGTTCGCTCTCGACCGCGTCCTCGGGAATGGAGCCACAGTTAAGCGCCAGATAGGGTTTGCCCGCCCGCGGGCTGGCCAGATGGCAGGCATGCGCCAGCAGATCTTTGCCGGTGCCCGTATCGCCGACAATCAACAGCGGCGCGCTGAGCATCGCCAGCTTGCGCGCTTGCTCCACCACGTGGCGCATTTTCGGCCCCACCGCGAGGATCTGACTGAAGGCGCTGGTGTCCTGGCTGGTCATGGTCTGCAGCTGCCGTCCCATGCGCACGGTTGAGCGCAGCATCGCCACGGCGCCGGTCAGCACTCGCTCGTTATGCTCCCCTTCCAGATAGACCGGGGTCACTTCCAGCAGGTAGTTCTGCCCGTTCACCACCACATGCTCCGCATGCGTCTCCTGCGGGCTACTTTCCAGCCAGCGCTGGACGTTGAAATCGGCGATCAGCTGGGCCACCGGATGGTTGCGCAGCTTCGCCTGGCTTTGGCCAAACAGCAGGCAGCTGGCGGGGTTGGCCAGTTCGACCCTGCCTTTGGTATCCAGCGACAGCACCGGCTCCGGCATCGCCACCAGCAGCGCGCTGAGCGCAAGATGTTCACGCTCAGATGGCATCCACGGCACGGTGCGCACGTCTGTCACGCCGGCGATACGGCGGATCTCCGCCATCAGGCTGCTGAAGGTGGCAAACTCCAGTTCGGCAAAATTGAGGTAGATACGGCCAATAGGGTCAATATCGATACCACGCAGATCAATGCCGCGCAGCACCAGCAAATCGAGCAATTCACGAGTCAGACCGAGGCGGTCTTCACAAAAGACTTCAAGACGCATGGGAGTGTTCACCCTAAAAGTGCCAATGACCGGAGAATAATAGGCCAGGAATGGACTTTCGGGAAGCTAACTGTCAACAATTATTGACAGCATGGCGGAAAAATGGGCGTTGCGCCGTAAAGTCAGGCGGTCAGTGGTGAAATTGACGCCAGGGCGAGCCGGGATTCTACATAACCTCAAGGCCGGGCAAGGCGAAGCCGCCGCCCGGCAATGTCTCTGAGCGGAGGTTACTTCTCCGGACTGGTTTTGCTTTTCTGCAGGGTCTCTTTCAGCTGGCCAATCAGCTCGCGACGAAAATCGCCGAGCCGCGGTTTATCATCGGCGAGCCACGGCAGTGGGCGGCACAGCTCCATCGCCTTGATCCCGAGGCGGGCGGTGAGCAGGCCGGCGCCGATGCCCTGCGCAGCGCGCGCCGACAACCGGGCCGCCAGATCCTGCGACATCCAGTCCATGCCCACCTCGCGCACCAGTTCGCTGGCGCCGGCGAAAGCGATATTCAGCAGCACCAGGCGAAACAGGCGCAGGCGGCTGTAATACCCGAGCTCAATGCCGTACAGGGTGGCAATCCGGTTGATCAACCGCAGATTGCGCCAGGCGATAAACGCCATATCCACCAGCGCCAGCGGGCTGACGGCGATCATCAGCGTCGACTCCGCCGCCGAACGGCTGATTTCCCGCCGCGCCTGAGCATCAAGCACCGGCTGCACCAGTTGGGCATAGAGGCTGACCACTTCCCGGTCGCTTTGCGTTTCGTGGATGGCGGCATACCAGCGCTGCAGCGCCGGATGCGACTGATCCAGCCCGGCCTGCTGCGCCAGCTTCTCACAAAAGGCTTTCCCTTTACCGACCGCGTGACTGTGCAGCATATCGCGGGCTTCATCGCGTTCGTGGGCGCGCTGGCGCAGTCGCCACAGGCGGCGCCACTCGGTGGCCACCGATCCGACGCCGGCGCCGACGATCAGCGCCCCGGCGACGCAGCCGCCCAGCGCAATCCAGTCCTGGGTCTGCCAGGCGTTGGCGGTCCACTGCACCCCTTGCGCCACGACGCTGAGGCCGAAGATCGCCAGGCCAGCGCTGACCATCCGCCGCCACAGACTGCGTTTCGGCCGCAGCACTGACTCCACCACCGCTTCTGCCGCCCCCTCTTCCTCTTCGCCGGTCACCAGACGCGCCGGCGCGAAGTTATCGGCTTCCAGTCGGTCGAAGGCGCGAGCGCTTTTCAGCGGCGGCGTTTTTTCCGCCTGCAGCGGGCCATCAAAATCAATCCGCGGTTTTAACGGTTCGCTCATCGCAGTTTATCTCCAATCAAAAATTCCAGCGCCGCGTCGAGGCGAATGTGCGGCAAGGGCCGATCGACATCCATGACCTGCGGACGAAAGTTTTCAAACTGAAAGCCCTGCTGCTGCCAGAAGGCCTGGCCCGGCAGGCGCGCCGGCACCTCGCCGGGATAGATGGTCAACGGCTGGCCGTCGCTCAGCCGATTGCCGCGCAGGGCGGGAATTTTCTCGCCGTTCAGCTCAATCCGCCCGCTCTGGGTCGCCTGAATGGACGCCAGCCCCAGGCAATCCATACTGATCCCCTCGAAGGCGGCATTCTGCCATGCATCCTGGATCAACTGCTGCAGGAGCGACACCATATTGCTGTGCTGATCCACCGTGACGTGGTCGGCTTTGGTGGCAGCGAACAGCAGCTTGTCGATGACCGGCGAAAACAGCCGGCGAAATAAGGTGCGCTGCCCGTAATGGAAACTTTGCATCAGCTGGGTCAGCGCCAGGCGCATATCGTTAAACGCCTGCGGCCCGCTGTTGAGCGGCTGCAGGCAGTCCACCAGCACAATCTGCCGGTCGAAGCGCAGGAAGTGCTCTTTGTAGAACCCCTTCACTACCTTTTCGCAGTAGTACTTATAGCGTTCGCGCAGCATGCCGGCGTTGCTGTGTTTATCAGCTTGCGCCAGCTTGGCTTCGCCGACGGCGTCGACGTCTGGCCATGGGAAGAACTGTAGCGCCGGCGCGCCGGCCATTTCGCCGGGCAGGACAAAGCGCCCGGGCTGGATAAAGTGCAACCCTTCGCGCTTACAGGCGTGCAGATAGTCCGTCCAGGCGGCGGCGATGTCGGCCAGACGGGCCTCGTCGGCAGGAGCCAGCGGATCCAGCCCGGCGCAGAGCTGCCGCCAGCGGGCCGACCACTCTGCACGCTGTCCCTGCAGGAGTCCGGTCATCTGCCGCGACCAGCTCAGATAATCCTGCGCCAGCATCGGTAAATCGAGCAGCCACTCCCCCGGATAGTCGACAATCTCCAGATACAGCGTGGAGGTGTCTTTAAAGTGGCGCAGCAGGGAGTCATTGGAACGGTAGCGCAGCGCGAGACGGATCTCGCTCACGCCGCGCGTCGGGGTTGGCCACATGGGCGGCTGGCCGTACAGCTGGGCCAGCCCTTCATCGTAGGTGAATCGCGGAATGCCGAAGTCCCGCTGCGGCACGCGCTTGACCCCAAGCAGTCGCTCTTCGCGCGCGGCGCTCAGCAGCGGCAGGCGGGCGCCGGTGTGAATATTTAGCAGTTGGTTGACCAGCGCGGTGATAAACGCCGTTTTGCCGCTGCGGCTCAGGCCGGTCACCGCCAGGCGTAAATGCCGGTCAACCCCGCGGTTGACCAGCGCATTCAGTTCAGTTTTCAGTCGCTTCATCGCCAGTCCGTTATGCCCTGAAGGTGTGTCTCGTCATCATAAGCTATCCGCCGGGAATAAGCAGGACAACGTTAATCCTTTTGCGCCTTCCCCACGGCGGCGTTATTTCATCCCGCGCATGACGCGGTTGGCCAGCCGGCTGAGCAGCGGCTCCAGCGCCACCGCCAGCAGCATTTTCAGCGGCCGCCGCGCGACCGATTTGACCGCCCAGCCGGCAACGCCCGCCGGGCCATAACGCAGCGCGGTCAGCAGCGCCAGCTTACCGACGATTTTCAGACCGGGCTTCACCTGCTGCCCGGCGCGTTGCCATTTGCTATTCATGCGTTGCCTCACTCGTTAACAACAGGGTTTACAGCTGACGAAAGCGGCTGCGCAGCGTAAAGGTGTCGGAGGTGACGTACCGTTCCATCTCACGCAGACGCTGTTCGCCGGAGGCCAGTTCGGCATCCACGGCGGCCAACAGATCGCCATTGCTCGGCGCTTTATGGCCGTACAGCTCACTGTCCGGCATCGGGTCCAGGGCGAAGGTCAGAATGATGTAGGCCACCAGGACGAAGAAAAAGAGGCCAAAAATCATCGCCAGCACGGTAATCAGGCGCACCAGCTTCACCGGGACGTCAAGATGCTGAGCAATGCCCGCGCAGACGCCCTTCACCATTCCGCGCTGCGGAATACGCCACAGTTTTTTATTCAGATCCAGTCCAGCCATTATTTGTCTCTCCAGTTCGGATGTTCGGCATCCAGGATCGCTTCCAGCGCCTGAATGCGCTCGCGCATCCGCTTCGCGTCATCGGTCAACTGCAGCAGCCGTTGCTGCTCATTTTGCGTCAGACTGCCGTTGGCGCCGCGATTGTTGTAGTGCAGCCATAGCCAGACCGGCAGAACAAACAGCACAAACAGCGTCAGCGGAATGGCGAGAAAAAGCATGCTCATGTGTACTCCTTACAGGGGGTGAGCCGCGGCGCAACGCCGCGCCGCGCAATCGTACTTACTGGTTGGACTGATTCATTTTGGCTTTCAACGCCGCCAGCTGCTCGCTGATTTCATCGTCCGCTTTCAGTTCGGCAAACTGCTGATCCAGCGTCTGCTGCTTGCCAAAGCGGTGGCTCTCCGCTTCCGCTTCCATCTGATCGATGCGACGCTCAAAGGATTCAAAGCGCGCCATCGCCTCATCCAGTTTACCGCTGTCCAGCTGGCGACGCACATCGCGCGACGAACTCGCCGCCTGATGACGCAGCGCCAGCGCCTGCTGACGAGCGCGGGTTTCGCTGAGTTTGTTCTCCAGCTCGCCAATCTCTTTCTTCATCCGCGCCAGCGTTTCATCCACCAGCTGCACTTCGTGGTCCAGCTGCGCAATAAGGTCGGTCAGCTTCTGTTTTTCGATCAGCGCCGCCCGGGCCAGATCCTCTTTCTCTTTGCGCAGGGCCAGCTCGGCCTTTTCCTGCCATTCCGCCTGCTGGGCGACCGCCTGCTCAATACGACGGGTCAGCTGTTTCTTTTCGGCCAGCGCGCGGGCCGACGTGGAACGTACCTCAACCAGCGTGTCTTCCATCTCCTGGATCATCAGACGCACCAGCTTTTGCGGGTCCTCCGCTTTCTCCAGCAGGGAGTTGATGTTGGCGTTCACGATGTCGGCAAAACGAGAAAAAATACCCATAATTTCAGTCCTCATAGTTCTGGTTGCAGGCATTCACCTGTGGGTTAGCTAATACAAATGGCGTGCCAACTTTTTATCTTATTGATTTTAAACAGAGTGGTTGCGAATTGCGCAGGGCATTGCTACATTCACCTGGTTAATCCCACTATTTAATGGCGAAATTCATCATGGCGCAGTACAAGGATAATCTGCTGGGCGAGGCCAACAGCTTTCTCGAGGTGCTGGAACAGGTTTCCCGACTGGCTCCGCTGGATAAGCCGGTGCTGGTCATCGGCGAGCGCGGTACCGGGAAAGAGCTTATCGCCAACCGTCTGCACTACCTCTCCGCCCGCTGGCAGGGGCCGTTTATCTCGCTGAACTGCGCGGCGCTGAACGACAATCTGCTCGATTCGGAACTGTTCGGCCACGAAGCCGGGGCCTTCACCGGCGCCAGCAAGCGCCATCCCGGGCGCTTCGAGCGCGCCGATGGCGGGACGCTGTTTCTCGATGAGCTGGCGACGGCCCCGATGCTGGTGCAGGAGAAGCTGTTGAGAGTGATTGAATATGGCGAGCTGGAGCGCGTGGGCGGCAGCCAGCCGCTGCAGGTTAACGTCCGGTTGGTGTGCGCCACCAACGCTGACCTGCCGCGCATGGTGGAGGAAGGCCACTTTCGCGCCGACCTGCTCGACCGTCTGGCCTTCGACGTGGTGCAGCTCCCGCCGCTGCGCGAACGGCAGAGCGATATCATGCTGCTCGCCAACCAGTTTGCCATTCAGATGTGCCGCGAGCTCGGTCTGCCGCTGTTTCCCGGCTTCAGCGAACGTGCCACCACAACGCTGCTCGGCTACCACTGGCCGGGGAATATTCGTGAACTGAAGAACGTCGTCGAGCGCTCGGTCTATCGCCATGGCGACAGCGAGCACGAGCTGGACGCCATTATCCTCAACCCTTTCCGTCAGACCGCCGCCTCCGTGCCGGAGGCCGCGTCCGGGGACGAACTGCCCGCCCTGCCGCTGGATCTACGCGATTTTCAGCTACAGCAGGAAAAACGCCTGCTGCAGCGGAGTCTGCAGCAGGCGAAGTATCATCAGAAGCAGGCGGCGGAGCTGCTGGGGTTAACCTATCACCAGCTCCGCGCGCTGCTGAAAAAGCATCAGCTGTGAGAGGTACGCGGCAGCAGCAGCGCGCTCACCGCCATCGCCCCCAGGCATAAGGCGGCGTTGAACCACAGGGCATACTGGGCGGCATGGGCCATGCCCAGCGGCAAAAACAGCGCGAAAAGTGACGCTGTCACGGCAATGCCCATCGCTCCGCCCAGCGAGCTGCCCATCTTGTAGATCCCCGAGGCGACGCCAATTTTGTTCTCCGGCGCGTTGGCCACCGCCGTATCCGTTGACGGCGTGGCGTAGCAGCCCAGGCCGAGGCCGAACAGCACGTTGCTGGCGAATACCACGCCGATATACAGCGCCTTATCGAGGAAGGTGCAGGATATCAGGCCGATGGCGATGGCGGTCAGCACCGGGCCGGCCATCATCGGCAGCCGGGCGCCATAGCGCTGCAGCAGCTTCTCGCCGACCCGGATCATCGCCAGGACGGTGACCAGATAGCCGAGGGTCATCATTCCGCTCTCCAGCGGCGTCAGGTGGTGCCCTTGCTGTAGCCAGATGCTGGCGATCATCATGGTGCCAATCGCCCCGTTGAGCAGAAAGTTCGACAGCACCGCCGCACCGTAGGCCCGGTTGCGAAACAGCGCAAAATCGATCAGCGCCGCCTCGCCTTTGCGCAGCCCGCTGCGAATAAACACCGCGCCAGCGATCATCCCCCCCGCCAGCATGCTCAACGACAGCGGACTGGCCCAACCCCAGCCGTGGCCTTTGCTGATAAACAGGTTCACCAGCACCAGCCCGACGATCAGGCTCAGCAGGCCGCCAACGTCCAGCTTATGCTGGCTGGCGCTGGCGCTGCGGCTCTCCGGCGTGCCGCGCAGCAAAAACAGCGCCAGCAGAGCGACGGCAATGGAGAAGACGAAGATCCAGCGCCAGCCCAGGCCGGTGGCGATAGCTCCGCCAACGAAAGAGCACAGGCCGCTGCCGCCCCACGAGCCGATGACCCAAAAGCTGACCGCCCGCTGACGCGCGCGCCCCTGGTACCAGGTCTTAATCAGCGCCAGCGTCGCCGGCATAATGCACGCCGCCGACAGCCCCTGCAGCACCCGGCCGGCGAGGAACAGCCCCGGCCCCTGGGCCAGTACCAGCATGGCGCTGCCGATGATGCTCAGCCCCAGTCCGAGGGTGGTCATCCGCATGCGGCCAAACTTGTCCGCCAGACCGCCGCTGGCCACCACGAAACAGCCGCTGAACAGCGCGCTGAGGCTGACGGCCAGGGTTAGGGTCTCAAGGGAAATATCAAGACTGCTTTTCATCGCCGGCACGACGTTAATCACCGACTGGGCAAACAGCCAGAAGGTTAAAACGCTCAGCACAATCCCTACCAGCAGACGATCGCTGCCGACAAAGGGGGTGTCGCTTACGGTGACAGTGCTCATTGCATGGCCCTCCCGTTTCCGGTGATTAACGCAGATAGTGTTCCGTCAGGCCGCACCACAGCGCCGCCCCGCTTAGCAACAGCGCGTCGTTGAAGTCATAGCCCGGGTTATGCACCATGCAGCGATCCGGCTCGTCCCCAGCGCCGATAGTGAAATAACTGCCGTGGGGGTGCTGCTCCAGCATGAAAGCGAAATCTTCACTGCCCATAAACGGCTTCACCTCGCCCACCTGCTCTGCGCCAAACAGCGCTGTCGCCACCTCCCGCACCATAGCGTTTGCCGCCGGATCGTTACGCAATACCGGGCTGCCGTTGACGTGGGTCAGCGTGGCCGTGGCGTTGAAGCTCTCCGCTTGGGCCACGGCAATGTCATGGATCCGCTGCAGCACGGTCTCACGTACCTGCTCATTGAGGGTGCGCACCGTGAGCTTCATCAGCACGTGATCGTTAATGATATTGGGCGCATGTCCGGCCTGGATGCTGCCGACGGTTACCACCGCCGGCTCAAACGGGGTGATATTGCGCGAGACGATGGACTGCAGCGCGAGGGTAATATGGCAGGCCACCAGCGTGGCATCCACCGTATGCTCCGGCACCGCGCCGTGGCCGCCAACGCCCTTCACTTCAATATGCAGCGTATCGGAGGAGGCCATCATCGCCCCGTCGCGCAGGCCGATTTTACCCAGCGGCTGACCCGGCATATTGTGCAGGCCGAAGATGGCGTCGCAGGGAAACTGGTCAAACAGACCGTCCTCGACCATTACCCGCCCACCGTACAGTAACTCTTCCGCGGGCTGGAAAATCAGCTGCAGCGTCCCGTTAAACTGGCGTGTGCGCGCCAGATATTCAGCCGCGTAGAGCAGCGTGGTGGTGTGCCCGTCATGGCCGCAGCCGTGAAAGCGCCCTTCGACCTGGCTTGCCCACGGCTTCCCGCTCCGCTCCTGCATCGGCAGCGCATCCATATCGGCCCGCAGGCCGAGGCGTTTTTTTCCGTGGCCGACGCGCAGCGTGCCCACCACTCCGGTGCCCGCCAGGCCGCGGTGAACCTCGTATCCCCACTCGCCAAGCAGTCGGGCGACCTCGCTGCTGGTCTGATGCTCTTCAAAGCCGATCTCCGGCTGCTGGTGGAACCGGCGACGTAAGGCAATAAATTGCGCCTCGTTGACCTGCAAGGCTTCAAGCAACGGATGTGTCATTTTTTTTATTCCTGTGTTGTGTTTGCACGACACTTTCGAGTTTATGCGGGTGAAACAGCTTTCAGGCGCGGTTTTTTGTTTTATATTGA
Organism: Klebsiella sp. 7-CIP_Kleb.; assembly: GCF_050378655.1. NCBI lineage: Bacteria > Pseudomonadati > Pseudomonadota > Gammaproteobacteria > Enterobacterales > Enterobacteriaceae > Klebsiella > Klebsiella sp. 7-CIP_Kleb. Next base: position 12,758 of record NZ_JBNRLJ010000013.1, on the reverse strand, counting down.
CGAGAAATCAATGAGTGTTTTTCATACATATCGGTTATGACAAAAAACAACCGGTTGCTTTTTGTCGACAGAGGAGAGCCATGTGGAGCAGCATTCAGGCGACTTTAGCGTCACCGTGCGCGATGTGCGTCAGCTGAGCCAGCCGGAAAGCGATTTGCTGACGCTGCTGTGGGTGCTGGAAGGGAGCGTAAATCTAACGGAGGCGGAAGGTGCGCCGCAGCAGCTTGCCGTCGACGAGCTGGCGATCGTTAACCGCAACCGTCGCTGGAGCCTGCGCAGCGCCGGGGGCAACGCGGTGATGATCCTGACCCTCGCCGCCAGCTGGCTGGCCCGCCTCGACACCACTTTTTTTGCCGTCGACTACCAGATATCGCCGCGCACCCGGGATGCCGATGACGGCCTGCGCCGCCTGATGCGCCAGCTGCTGGTGAGCGGTCTGGTCAATCATCCCGACCATTACCGGCTGGAGGCCAACCGCTGGTTGAGCGAGATAGCGCTGCTGCTGGCCACGCGCTTCAGCCAGCCCATCGTCTCCACGCCGCGGCGCGATTCAGAAAAATGGAGCCGGAGGATAGCCAGCGTGGTGGCGCGGATCGACGCCAACTATCAGCGCCGTCTCTCTTTACAGGAGGTGGCGGCCGCAGAGTTTGTCTCCGAGGCCTGGCTGTCACGCCTGTTTCACAAGGAGGTTGGGGTCAGTTTTGTTCAGTACCTCACCGCGCTGCGCCTGCGCCACGCCGCCGACCAGCTGTTAACCACCCGCAAACCCGTTCAGCAAATTGCCCGCGAACAGGGGTTCGCCAGCACGCGAATGATGAGCGATCTGTTTAAGCGCCACCATGGCGTGACGCCGCGCCAGTATCGCGAGCAGTCCCCCCGGGAGCCTGGCCGACCGCGCCCGCCGCAGGGAGATCGCTGGCAGCCGGTGGCCGTGGACCGGCTCTACGCCCGCCTTAATGAGCCGGAACCACCCGACAGGGAGAGCCAGCCGCTGCTGATCAATCCGCCGCAAACCCGGGAGATCAACCTGCACCAGCGACCGGCGCGCGCCGCAGTGCTGCGCCATACCCGGATGGTGGTGACCGTGCGCGAGCTGGACGATCTGCTGCGGGAGGACGTGCGCCGCGAGCTGGAGCAGTTGCACCGCGTCCTGCCTGTGTATGCCATCGATATCAACGACGCCTTTCTCAGCAGCCGCCTGTTCGGCACCGGCTGGGACGATCCGCAGATGGCTGGCTACGCCTGCTGGTACAACCTGCAGCAGATCTTCAGCTGGCTGGCGGTGATGGGCTGGCAGGTGATCCTGCATACCGGGGTCACCACCCGCAGCGACCTGCTGCAGCGCTTCCTGCAACTCGCTGCCAACCATTTTCCGCCGGCGACGCTCAGCAGTTGGCGCTTTGTCTGGCACTGGTCGCCGCAGGCGAGCGAAGCGGCTCGCCAGGCCGCCTGGCGGCAGCAGCGCGAGGTTCTTCACCGTCTTCTGCCCCAGCCGCAGCTGGGGATCTGGCACCGCTTTGCCGCCAGCGCACCCGGGGACGATCCCCTGTTCCACTCGCCGCTGCTGGCGGAAGCCGATTTTCTCGCCTGCCAGGCGGATGCCAACGAACAGCTCGATCTGGCCCAGGCGGACAGCAGCAGTCTGGCCTCCAGCGAGCACTATCCGGCGCATAAGCTGCGGCAGATCCACAGCGCCCTGCGTCAACGTCAGCTCAACCTGCCGCTATGGCTGCTCTCGTGGAATACGCTGACCGGCGATACGCGGGATACTAACGGGCGCTTTTTTCGCGGCGCGCTGTTGATGGATAATCTGCTGGGGGTCGCTGACCAGGTCTGGCTGGCGGGCTTCTGGTTAAATTCCGGCCTTCAGGGCGAAGCCCGCGCCAACGGCAAGCTGGATACCTCCAGCCTGGCGCTGCACTACCTGCACGGGCTGCCGCGCCCGGTTTACTGGGTGCTGTGGCTCTGGCGACGGCTGCGCGGCGAGATCCTGTTCCACGACAAAAACCTGCTGCTGCTCCATCATCAGGGGCACTACCAGCTACTGCTGCGCAATACGGTGGTCTACAACCCATGGCTCTCCAGCGAAGCGGCTTTTATTCAACGCTTCAGCCAGCCGTACAGTGTGCGGCTGCAGGGGCTCAAGGGCCGCTGGCGCGTCAAACAGCACCTGTTCGATCAGCACCACGGCGCGCTGTTCCCGCTGGTGGACGCCTTTCGCAGCCGCAGCGGCCCCGACGCCGAAGATTATCAGTGGCTGATGCATCAGGCTCGTCCGGCGCTCAGCGTGGAGGAGGCCCGGCTCGATGGCCACTGGCTGCGGGTCGACTCGCTGGAGAGCAACGCCCTGGCGCTGTACGAATTTACCCCTCAGCTCTCCCCCGGCGAGGATCCTGACGCCTGAAGCAAACCGTGAATTTTGCGCTGGCTCTCCGTCGTCGCCGGGTTGAAAACCAGCAGCGACAGATCGGGGCGGCCTTCCACGGCAAAAGAGGTGAACTCCAGATCGAGCGGGCCCATCTGCGGGTGGTTAATGCGCTTATAGCCTTCGCCGTGGCCGGCGACGTCATGGCTTTGCCAGAAACGGGCGAACTCGACGCTTTGCTGGCTGAGCTCCGCGATCAGCTGGTCAGTTTCTTTCGTGGCGCCCATCCGCGTGACGTCGGCGCGGAAGGCGTTAACGATAAGCTGCCCAACCGTCTGCCAGTCCTCCAGGGTGCAGCGGGCCTCAGGCCGGGTAAACAGGCGGCGCAGCACGTTGCGCTCCGCCAGCGGCAGCTGGCCGTAGTCGGTCAGCACCCTGGCCGCCGCCGCGTTCCAGGCGATCACGTCCCAGCTGGCGGTACGGATAATCGCCGGAATGGTGAAAGCGTCGAGCACCCGCTGCAGCCGCGGCGTCATATCATCCGTGACCGTCAAACGGGTCTGCGGCGGATGACCGAAGGCGAGAATAAACAGATGTTCGCGCTCCGGGGTGGTCAGCCGCAGACCGCGGGCGATCCGCTCCAGCACCTCGCGGGAAGGCGCCCCGCCGCGGCCCTGTTCAAGCCAGGTATACCAGGTCGGGCTGATGCTGGCCAGCTGGGCGACCTCTTCACGACGCAGGCCCGGCGTGCGCCGGCGTCCCGCCGGGAAGCCAAACGTCGCCGGGTCGAGACGCTGACGCCTGGCGCGGAGAAAATCACCTAAAGCATGATTGTCAGAAGTGTTCATCATCTGCCTGTGAGTCTGCCTGTTAGAATTTATACCCCGATAATGTCTCTACTTTTATAGTATGACATCGTGGGTAGGATACGCCTGAAAACCCGTTCAGGAGGTTCATGATGCGTATATTTCTTACCGGCGCGAGCGGATTTATCGGCTCGCGTATTCTTCCGGCGCTGCAGGCGTCCGGTCATCAGGTTATCGGCCTCGCGCGCACCGACGCTACGGCGCAGGCCCTGGAAGCGGCAGGCGTCGAGGTGCATCGCGGCACGCTGGATGCCCCCGATTCGCTGCTGGCGGGCGTCGAGCGCGCCGACGCGGTGATCCATACCGCTTTCGACCACGACTTCAGCCGCTTTGCCGCCAACTGCGAGAAAGACCGCCAGGCGATTCTGACCATGGGCCAGGCGCTGCGCGGCAGCGAGCGGCCGCTGGTCATCACCTCCGGCACTCTGATGGGCGACGACGGGGGCGGCGCCCCGGCCCGCGAGTCGTGCTTTAACGCAGCGCACCCCAGTCCGCGCACCGCTTCAGAGCTCGCCGGCCAGCAGCTGCTGGAGGCGGGAGTGGACGTCCGGGTGGTTCGCCTGCCGCAGGTGCATGACACCGTGCGCCAGGGGCTGCTGACCTGCTATATCGAGCGCGCGGTCGCCAGCGGCGCGGTGGCCTTGCGCGGCGAGGGGAACAACCGCTGGTCCGCCGCCCATGTCGATGACGTCGCGCGCCTGTACGTCAGCGCCCTGCTGCAGGGCGCTGCGGGCGAACGCTACCATGCGGTGGCTGAAGAGGGGATCGCGTTACGTGAGATTGCCGCAGTCATCGCCCGGGGTTTAAATCTGCCGCAGACCCAGTTGGATGAGACGCAGGCCGACGCCTGGTTCGGCTGGTTTGCCCCCTTTACCACCCTTGAGCTGCGCGCCAGCTCGGCATGGACCCGCGAGCGATTGCAGTGGCAGCCGGTCGGCCCCGGGCTGCTGGAGGATTTACGGAATATGGATTACCAAAAAGTGACGTTGTCACAATAAGCGAAGACGTTCCATCCCTTTATTACACCCGACGGGTAGGGTTAGCCGCCCGTCGGACCATCTGCTTTCTCCCCGCTATACTGAATTTATCCTCGGCGTTAGCGTCGCTTCCACCGTCCGGTCAACCGCGGCCAAACAGAGCTGACTGGCGATATCGGCGATAAAAAGTTACCATGTTTCATTATACAGACTCGGTTCCGCGACTATTTTAATCAATTGACTGAATACTATACGCCCCCGGTAACCGCATTATCCCTCAGGCTTGTTGAAGGCGGTGGTGAATGTCTATGAATCTTAATAAGATAGAGTTCAACTCTATAATCAAACAGAAAATATGCGCCTGAAATTGTCATCTCTCCTGGCAGCGGTTTCCCTGCTGTGTGGGCAGGCTTTTGCCGCCCCTGCGCTTCCCGACCGCGCCGATATTCGCGACAGCGGTTTCGTCTATTGCGTCAGCGGCCAGGTGAATACCTTTAATCCGCAGAAAGTGAGCAGCGGACTGATCGTCGATACGCTGGCTGCGCAGATCTACGATCGCCTGCTTGACGTCGACCCTTATACCTATCGGCTGGTCCCCGAGCTGGCGGAGAGCTGGGAAGTCCTTGATAACGGCGCCACCTACCGTTTTCACCTGCGTCGCCACGTCCCGTTTCAACGCACGGCATGGTTCTCCCCGACGCGGGATTTCAACGCCGATGACGTGATCTTTACCTTTGGCCGCATCTTTAACCGCGATCACCCTTGGCACAACGTCAACGGCAGCAGCTTCCCCTATTTCGACAGCCTGCAGTTTGCCGACAGCGTGGAAAGCGTCCGCAAGCTCGATAATCAGACCGTGGAATTTCGCCTCAAGCGGCCGGATGCCTCATTCCTCTGGCATCTTGCCACCCACTATGCGTCGATTACCTCCGCCGAATATGCCGCCCGCTTAACGCAGGACGATCGTCAGGAACAGCTCGATCGCCAGCCGGTGGGCACCGGCCCGTTCCAGTTGTCCGAGTACCGCTCCGGACAGTATGTTCGCCTTCAGCGCCACCCCGGGTACTGGCGCGGCAAACCGTTGATGCCGCAGGTGGTGGTCGACCTCGGCTCCGGCGGTACCGGCCGCCTGTCAAAACTGCTGACCGGCGAATGCGACGTGCTGGCCTGGCCGGCCGCCAGCCAGTTGACGATCCTGCGTGACGACCCGCGCCTGCGCCTGACGCTGCGTCCGGGGATGAACATTGCCTGGCTGGCCTTCAACACCGCCAAGCCGCCGCTGGACAACCCGGAGGTACGCCACGCGCTGGCGCTGGCCATCAACAACCAGCGCCTGATGCAATCCATCTACTACGGCACCGCGGAGACGGCGGCGTCGATGCTGCCGCGCGCCTCCTGGGCCTACGATAACGACGCTAAGATTACCGAATATAATCCCCAGGAGGCTCGTGCTCGTCTGAAGGCGCTGGGGCTGGAAAATCTTACCCTCAAGCTGTGGGTTCCCACCAGCTCGCAGGCGTGGAACCCCAGCCCGTTGAAAACAGCCGAGCTGATCCAGGCGGATATGGCGCAGATTGGCGTCAAAGTAATCATCATGCCGGTGGAGGGGCGCTTCCAGGAGGCGCGGCTGATGGACATGAACCATGACCTGACGCTCTCCGGCTGGGCGACGGACAGTAACGATCCGGACAGCTTCTTCCGGCCGCTGCTGAGCTGCGCGGCGATCGCCTCGCAAACCAACTTTGCCCACTGGTGTAACCGGGAATTTGATGACGTGCTGCAAAAAGCGCTGCTCTCGCAACAGCTCTCCTCGCGGATGGACGCTTACAAAGAGGCCCAGCGCATCCTCGCCCGTGAACTGCCGGTCCTGCCGCTGGCCTCGTCGCTGCGGTTGCAGGCCTATCGCTATGATATGAAAGGTCTGGTGCTTAGCCCCTTCGGTAACGCTTCCTTCGCTGGCGTATCGCGGGAGAAAAACGAAGAGGTGAAAAAACCATGATTATTTTTACCCTGCGCCGTCTGCTGCTGCTGTTGGTCACCCTCTTTTTTCTGACCTTTGTCGGCTTCAGCCTGAGCTACTTCACCCCCCATGCCCCGCTGCAGGGCGCGACCCTGTGGAATGCGTGGCTGTTCTGGTTTGAAGGGGTACTACACTGGGATTTTGGCGTCTCCAGCATCAACGGCCAGTTGATTTCCGAGCAGTTGCGCGAGGTGTTCCCGGCGACCATGGAGCTGTGCATCCTCGCCTTCGGCTTTGCCCTGCTGATTGGCATTCCGGTGGGGATGATTGCCGGTGTGATGCGCAACAAATGGCCCGATACCCTGATCAGCGCCGTTGCGCTGGTCGGTTTTTCGATCCCGGTCTTCTGGCTCGCGCTGCTCCTGACCCTCTTCTTCTCCCTGACCCTCGGCTGGCTTCCGGTCTCCGGCCGCTTCGACCTGCTGTATGAGGTGAAAAACGTCACCGGTTTCGCGCTGATCGACGCCTGGCTTTCGGACTCGCCGTGGCGCCATGAGATGATCGTCAGCGCCGCCCGGCATATGGTACTGCCGGTGCTGACCCTGGCGGTAGCCCCTACTACCGAAGTGATCCGCCTGATGCGCATTAGCACCAGCGAGGTCTATGACACCAACTACGTCAAGGCGGCCGCCACCCGCGGCGTGTCGCGACGCAAAATTCTACTGCGCCACGTGCTGCACAACGCCCTGCCGCCGGTGATCCCGCGCCTCGGCCTGCAGTTTTCCACCATGCTCACCCTGGCGATGATCACCGAGATGGTGTTCAGCTGGCCCGGACTGGGCCGCTGGCTGATCAACGCCATTCGTCAGCAGGACTACGCGGCGATCTCCGCCGGAGTAATGGTGATTGGCGCGCTGGTGATTATTGTCAACGTGATTTCCGATATTCTCGGTGCCATGGCTAACCCACTGAAACATAAGGAATGGTATGCCCTACGATAGCACCTACACAATAAATATTTTTGTCAATTAAAAACAATGAGTTAAATTTTTAAATTGTGCAATTTTCCTGATTTTAATACACAATTTTGTACACATTGTTTTTGACGTCATCTCCGACAGTCATCAGTTAGGTGGCTGTCGGAGTTCCCTTCCTACGTTTCCTCCACACCTTCTATACTTTCAGTCTGAAGACTGGAGGTAACCATGTGCGGACGATTTGCCCAATCACAGACACGCGAAGAATACCTGGCTTATCTTGCAGAAGAAGCTGAGCGCGACATCGCATACGACCCTGAGCCGATTGGGCGTTACAACGTGGCGCCGGGGACTAAAGTTTTGCTCCTGAGCGAACGAGACGAACAACTGCACCTCGATCCGGTTCACTGGGGTTACGCACCCGGGTGGTGGGATAAACCGCCTCTGATTAACGCACGCGTCGAAACGGCAGCCGCTAGCAGAATGTTTAAACCTCTCTGGCAACATGGCCGGGCGATCTGCTTTGCTGATGGATGGTTCGAATGGAAAAAAGAAGGCGACAAGAAGCAGCCCTACTTTATCCATCGAGCCGATGGCCAGCCGATATTCATGGCGGCAATCGGGAGTACACCATTTGAACGTGGAGACGAAGCCGAAGGCTTTCTGATTGTCACCGCAGCAGCAGATAAAGGGCTGATAGATATTCACGACCGCCGGCCACTGGTTTTGTCACCGGAGGCAGCACGCGAATGGATGAGGCGGGATATCGCAGGGAAGGAGGCAGAGAAAATAATTGCAGATGGCGCTCTGTCAGCAGACCATTTCACATGGCGCCCAGTTTCACGCGCGGTGGGTAACGTGAAGAATCAGGGACCTGAATTGATTGAGGCTATCAAAAGCCTGTAGCTTTAATGACGTCCGGAATGTGCCATAAGCGGAACTTGCTAACATCATGCTATATTAGTTAGCTGGGAGCACATGATATAAGCCATAACCATGTCCTTTTTACAAATCTTATGAAATAAGAAATAATAAATCGGAAATTTCCCTGTGATAAATGAGGGGTTCTAATGGATACTAGAGCAGAAAAGAGAAACCCTGTATAAACAGGGATTTAATTTTCCGCATGATGATAATTTAACCTCGAAAAAATTCACCTTCATTATAATCAATATTTATAATTATCGTCGGAATTACAGGTCCCTGCTCTGAAATAAGTAAATTTAAATATTGCTCAAACTTATGTTGTATTAACTTTGCAACCTGAATGCCATATTTTTTTAGAAAATAATCATAACGAGTGCGATAATACCAGACAAAATCATCAGAATCTATTTGTAAGAGGCTCAAAAGACTGACATCATCGATCATAAAACCAAGGTTTTGAATATGGCTAGGAATATATCCAGATGACTTATAGAAACGCCTTTGACGATCATAGCCCTTCATAGTTACGCCATGATAACTTGTCAGCAAGTCATCTATCATTTTTGACCATTCGCATGTCCTGTCTATATCGCCATTTTTGAATTTAACCTCTCTTCCCATGGTTTGAAATTTGAGCATTTCATCGATGACTGCATCTAAGTAATTTTTTGTTACACCGAGACTTTTACTTGACGAATTTTCTGGCCAACCTATCACGTAAGGTCCTGTATCTTCAGGATATTTATAGTTCCACGCTTCATATTTCGGCATCATCAGATACTTGGCGCAATCAGCGAGTCCCGGTTGATATCCACCAAGTTTGTACGTCCCTATTTTATTACCAGATGCTTTAGTACCAGGATATAAGGTCAGCAATTCTTCCCGGTTAACCGATTCAAGTAACTTCCTTTCTTTTTCTGTTGAAGGTCCATCGGGCAATAAATTGTTTTTTTCTGAGCACTTGCCCTGTAATAAAACGGCACGGACTTTTTTAAAACCATTTTGGCTGTTAAATTCATTGAAGATAAACAAAAGGTCTGCTAGTTCGCAGTTAAGGACTTCATCTTTCCTGGCTTTAAGACTTACCTGATTCGTGTTGCCGTAACTCGTAGAGGAGTTTTTCACATTTTCGTACTTGCTTACGGTAAACTTTGCCTGAGGTGTGCCATCAACCCAAACTGAGTTTGCGCTGACTTTAATATATGGATTGTTGTTTAAGTATGTTGTTTTAACTTCAGAAACAATGTGATCAAGAGCTTCTACAGAATGTAGGTTTCGTAGTCCCCACCGTTCAAGCGAGGCTCTTTTTTTGTTTTTCTTGTTCAAGTAAACCTTGCGCCAGCGCTCCCAACTTAAAGGTTCTGTCATCATATTCATTCCATCGAAGATTCGAATAATGATTATATACGGATTATCTAGAGCCTTGCGACAGGAATATCACTCCAGCGTGATCTGCTCCGCGTTGATTAACACGTCGCAATGTTAGTAATGCGACTATTTGGCTACGAGCTCAACTGCTAGCCTCCGCTCCTCGTTCACCGCAGACCTTCAGTCCAGTGAGCTTGTCCGCTCTGTGCCAAATGCTGACGCTCAGGAATTGAGTTTCAGGTACTTTAAAAGCGAGGCTAGCGACTCGACAGGTCCAGCGTGACAACTAGGTGAGCGGGTTTCATCCCAGGGCATTGCATCATCAGTGCAGAAGTCTCCTGCACATTCCATTTCAAGACGTTCGTCAATTAAACCAACAGGAACCCAGACATAAGGTACGTCTCGCAGACTGTTAGGCACAGTTGAGCCACATACATTGCAAAAATCTGTACGGTACCCCGTTGGCTTAGACCATGAAGCAATGCAGTTTTCCCCTTTAATCCAGCGAAACTCACTGTCTTTGACTAGTGTGGCGAGATTGTAACCCACACCGCTCTGCTTTCTGCAAAGCGAGCAATGACAACGATAAAACACTGCTGGTTTATGAGTAAGTTCAAATTCAATTGTTCCACACAAACAAGATCCATTCATTTCAAAACCATTCCTGCAAGGTCTAAGAGATTTTATGAAACATTACCATCTTTTTGTACTGAATAGGAGCGCTCTTTTTGGCAACTCAAAATCAGCTATCAGTCGGTCTGAATATCCGCTCTTCGCTCTAAGCGGACTGTTGTAGCAGCATAACCACTACCGTTAATGGCCTAATCATCTAACTTTGAGCAGGTCACAGAACCTCGTAGTATAGCGAGGCGAAAGCATTTCCCGCTTCATCTGCCAGGCAGTCTGGATCCCCTGCCCTGCAAAATACAGTGTCCCCCTGCCATCCTTTGCGTTGAGATGGTCGAGAACTTCCATCAGTTTCTCGCTATTTTTCCGTGGTGCGTTGTCGTCGAAGAGGTTGAGCTGCGCAACGCCCTGGCTGTAGAAATCCCCAAGCATCACCCCTGCTTTTTGGTAGCGATGTCCGTCTCGCCAGATTACATCGAGGCATTTCGTCGCCGCGGTAATTATGTCCCGGCTATCCTGGGTTGGCGTAAGCAGCTTTACAGATGCGCTGTTGCCGTAATATGGCTCGTTGAGCGCAAAGGGGCTGGTTTTGACAAAAGCGGAGATAAACCGGCAGTACTGATGCTCGCCGCGAAGTTTCTCGGCTGCGCGCGATGCATAGCTGCATATCGCCTGTCGCATTTCATGATATTCAGTGATGCGGCCACCGAAAGAACGGCTGCACACAATTTCCTGCTTTACCGGCGCGAATTCTTCAAGACCAAGGCATGGCTCGCCACGCAGCTCACGTACTGTTCTTTCCAGAACCACATTAAAATGCTTCCGGATAAACCTGATATCTGTATCCGCCAGTTGAAGCACTGTTTTAATGCCCATTGCCTCCAGTTTTTTACTGAGGCGGCGCCCGACTCCCCAGACCTCATCCACCGGAAGCAAAGCCATCAACTTCCTCTGCCTTTCCTGATTAGACAGATCCACCACTCCTCCGGTCTGCCGCTGCCACTGTTTCGCAGCATGATTGGCCAGCTTCGCCAGGGTTTTAGTCTGGGCGATGCCCACTCCGACAGTAAGGTGTGTCCTGCGCAGTACCGTCTCGCGAATTTCCCTGCCAAAGTCGGTAAGATCGCGACAGTTACGCACACCAGTCAGATCGCAAAATGCCTCATCAATACTGTAAATTTCGCAGCGTGGAGAGAGTTCCTCCAGCGTTGTCATCACTCGGTTGGACATATCGGCATAAAGCTCATAGTTGCTGCTAAACGCGATAATACCGTGCCGGCGAAACATGTCCTTTTGCTTGAAATAAGGCTCACCCATTTTGACGAAGGGCTTAGCCTCTTGCGAACGGGCGATCACGCAGCCGTCGTTGTTTGACAGGACGACCACCGGCCGCCCCTTCAGGTCAGGACGAAATACGGTCTCGCACGATGCGTAAAATGAGTTCACATCGCAAAGTGCAAACATTTCAGCCAGCCGATTTAATGATGTACGTAACCACCCCGAACACATCGAGAGTATCCTCGCTATCGACGACTATCGGCGAATATGCAGGGTTCATTGGGTTAAGCTGAACCCGCGGATGCAGCTGCAGCTTCTTAACGGTGAATTCCCCATCCACTGCAGCGATAACGATATCGCCATGAACTGCTGTCCTTGAGCTATCCACAACAAGAAGATCACCCTCCCCTATGCCGGCGTCTTTCATACTGTCGCCCGCGGCTTTGACAAAATACGTCGCACTGGGGTGGTTAACGAGCAACTCGTTCAGATCGATGCGTTGCTCAACATAATCCTGTGCAGGACTTGGAAAACCACATTGCACAAGGTCGCTGTACAACGGGAGCAGCATGATCTGACGTAACTCAACGGGAGTGTAGAACTGCATAATAGTCTCGCTCACATTAATACTGTTTTTATATACAGTAGTTTTAACAGGGCGACATATCAATATAGGCTCTGGCTATCAATTTATGTCATTGCCGTAACACATTGATGTAACGAGTAAGGTAAGTCTTAAAGTGTTTTCAGGCCTTAGCTGTTTGATGGTTTTACAAACAGGGTGCGGTTAAAATTTTTCAGCTATGGCAATGCCTTCATAGCAAATTGCTCACCTGCGATCTCTTGCATACGGTTCGCAGGTGAGCAAACTTAACCGGCTGGTAAATATTTATAAATCGTCTTCACTCCCTCCTATCACATAGGCCGCCGATCCGATGTTTTAACTGCTCAGACCAGAAATATCTGGAAGCTTTAGGCATCTTCTTGGAAGATAGATGAGCGCAAAGACGCACACAGCAATGATGTTATGTAGTATTTTCCCCTTGAGTGTGCCTGCTCAAGGGGATTTTTTATCGCCGTATTGTACTGGCAAATATTTGTAAATAGTCTTCACCCCCACGCCTGTCACATCGGCCACACGCGACTGGACAAGCGGTTAGTCCGGTATGTTTCTCGCGCTACTACTGCTTACGTTAACGTCTGGTAATGATCTAGCGGCGCGACGTAAAGCGGCGTTGAAAGCAATTATAGTGACCGGCCGGCGTTGGTACTTCACACGGTTAGAATGGCTCTGAAATAAAAAAACATCTTCTGGATAGCGTTCTCTTCTACGAGCAATGATCCCCTCCACTGGAGGGGTTGATTCAACACGTAGCTCCTTCAGGTGACCCTGTTTTCGTATCAGTATCAAGC
>NZ_JBNRLJ010000012.1:0-78154 GCF_050378655.1 Klebsiella sp. 7-CIP_Kleb. | reverse complement strand
GCGCTGAACAAAATGACGAAAGCAGGTATGCCTGAAAGCGTGCGTATTGCCTGAAAACACAACCCGCTACGGGGGAGACTTACCCGAAATCTGATTTATTCAACAAAGCCGACATATATTCAAGCCTATCTCTTATCTGGAGATATAGCTACTGTCCGGTGTTTCAGGGGGCTACATCATGACATGACTCCGGCTGAATTCATCCGAAGTCTCCGGAAAGACGAAGATCTCTGATTTAGCACTGCACTGATTTTGTGCCAGGGTCACATAATTAAATTCCTTGTCATGAGATATGGATATTTCTTTTATGTTCATTGTCGTTTCTTTATCAAGATGGAAAGTTACTTTTCTAAAGCTAAACATGCTTACTATCATTAAGTTTTTTAATGAGATAAATTGTATTCTTTTCGATACTGACGAAGTTTAAATAGCGTCAGGGTATTCAAGTAGTTCTCCTCGTTATGCCCTTGGTATATCTTAAATTGAACCTTACAAGGGAGATGTTCCTGAAGGTGTTAGGTCGAGTCTACTATTTTTCAAAGCATGATTCACATTTATGATTATATATCACTTGAAAAAAATACATGACAATATTTCAACGAATTTGTTTGAAAAGTATTTAATAAACCATATCGTTGCTTATTATTTTGTGGATGTTTTATTTTAAACATTCCCAATTTATTCCTTTATGGATAGGTCTGCATATCTTGCCCGCACGACTATTAAACAAAAAGAACATGATGCGCACTATGGTTCACAGGCCCCGATATCATTGAAGACTCCGAGCCCCTGCTCGTTCGTCTCCCCCCAAAGATAAAAGTAACTTTTGCGGCGTAAAGTGCTTCAGCCCTGATGTTCTTCATCCTGGGATTTTAATACTGACCCATTAACCGGACAGAAATCATATGAAATTTTATTTTCGTCGCCGTGCGCTACGTGAAATCTGACGTACTCACCCATCCGTTTTTCTTCAGATTTCGCGTAGCGCAACCTGAACGAAAACCACAAGAAAAGTAACTTTTGGACTGATTTATAAGCCGGTTACTTCCATTTTGAATATTAACATTACATTAACACATGGAATAATGTTAATTATCCTAACTGTAAATAGCATGTTGCATACCTCTTGAAGCGATGGAAAAATGAGCAGATTTCTCATTATTCCTGAATCCATACATTTTTATTGTTTTTATAGCAAAATACTGAAACCTAGTTTTATTTATTATGTATCAATTTTATAATTAATTGATGTTATTTTATCGCTATTGATATTTGTCATGGTAACTATAACCAATGTAATTAAATCATATTCATCTAAATGTGACAGTGTCACGCTACATGCATCTGGCGAGACCCATTTATCGTTAAAAGAAGTTCACTCCCATAATGAAACCTGAGCTTCTTATTTGCAGATCGTATGTGGATGTCTTTAGGTGCAGGAAGGAAAGTGATGCAAGCATGATAACCGGCAAAGGGGCTGCTACTGCTCCATATTCAACAAACCACCCCTGGTAAGTTGAATCCTTTGCCGGTTTTACTGACAATACCAGATAAGTTAACTTTTTCCATCCGATTTTGTCTTCAACATTTTGAATTCAAGATTTTTTCAAATGGGATGCTTTCACAGGGCAACAACGGTTTTCAAGTATCTCGGATCATCATTCTTCATAAAAAATAGCTAAATAGCGATTTCACGTATTTCGCCATGAAAAAGACAAGCTATACTGAAGAACAGATTGCGTTTGCGCTGAAAAAGGCCGAAACCGGCACTCGCATCGGGAAAGTCTGCCGAAATATGGGCATTTCTGAGCCCACTTTTTACATCTATGGACTACCTCCGTTTTGCAAGTAATGAATCTGGTTTGGGGTGTTGCTTACATCTATCCGGCATCAGGAAAATAAGTAATTTTATATCTTACCGACAGTCGCCCTGTATTCTGATACCGTCAAAATGGATCATCCTGACTGACCTCAACGCACAACGCCCGGATCCATTGATGCGCCGGATCGCGATTCTAGGCCATGCTTTTCGTAAAGCATGGTACTTCCAGTGGCATATCCACAATCACCAGATAATCATCTTTGCAGGCCAGACGACGCGGAACCACGGCAATCATGGAAGGGTGTATGAGCCGTCGCGGTAACTGTCACGATAACGCGGTTGCAGAAAGGTTTTTCAGTTACTGAACCGAGAGCGCATAAAGAAAAGATCTACGGGAGGCGTGAGAAGCCCGCAGCGAAATTTTTGATTACATCGAATTTTTTATAACAGTAAGCGTCGACATGGGTCGAGCAATCAGATGTCACCGACAGGATATGATAACCAGCATTATCAATGGCTCGGAAGTGTTTAGATTATCCGTGGCGATTCAAATGGAAGCCACGTGAGAACCTCAAAAGCACCATCGTACACTAAATCAGTAAGTTGAGAGCATTACCCAAAACTCAAATAGCACTATATACAATCACTTTATTACGCCCCTCTCCCTTTGCTTGATAAAGAGCATCATCAGCATTTTTCAGCAAAAAGTCGATCCCACTAAGGGGATCAGTTTGCGTTGCTACACCAGCAGATATGGTGACACGCAAGTCATTAGTAAAAACAGTACTTTCAATAACACTTCTGATACGCTCCGCAATACGCTCTGCTGTTACTACTGAAGTATTCGGCAGAAAAATAACAAACTCTTCACCACCAAACCGGCAAACAATATCTTCACTACGGCAGCAAGAATTAATAACATGAGCCAAAGAAATAAGCACCTCATCTCCGACCCCATGCCCGAAGAAATCATTTATCTTTTTAAAAAAGTCAACATCAATAGCAATAACTGAAGCCCCTGAGCCTTGCGTGTAATCCTTTGTTTTATTCGAAAACCCCAATCTATTATTTACACCGGTTAGGGGATCTTTTACTGCCACTTCATTTAGAGTGTTAACCCTTTTCATCATTACCTTTACATTCGTTAAAAGTGCCTTTTTAAGGCGGTCAGCTTCGGCATACCAAGCATTGATACCTTTAATATAAGTCAGCGAGGACTCTATATCTTTAGCATTGGTAGATATAGCAAGATTTTCTAAAGGAATTGATATTTGGGATGCAATGAAATATGCAACAACTGAAAACACAACTATTATTACAACTAGCAGCACAAGCACATTTTTAGCATAATTAATAAGAATAGTGGTCACGTTGTCAGCATGACTATAAACAAACACATTCCAGTCAGTATTTTTCATATGAGCATAACCAAGAAGATACTTATGCCCCGAAGAAAAAAAGGTACCATCGCCTCTTTCAGACGAAGCTAACTTTGATTTCAAATCATCAGGCATAACCATCGGTCGACCAACAACACTGTTATCTTTATTAAAGATCACATTACCATCATCACTAACGATGGTAATTTCAGTGTCGCCATTAAAAAAATGCCTACTCAAAACATCGCTAAATAAACTCTGTTTTTTTAGATATATAGACCCGCCGATATACCCTATGTAATTACCACTCTTAGCATAAATAGGATGTGACAACAAAACAATCAAATTCCCAGCAACTGATTTGTAAGGTTGCGATATAAATGCCTTTTTGCCATCAATAGCCAATCTACTGACACTTGAGTTCAAGTGAACACCAACTAAATCAAGTGATTCTGGAGAAGTTGCCAGAACAACAGCGTCATTACTAACAACAATAACTGAATTAAACATGCCGGACTGCAATCTTAGCCTATCAGCCTCATTTTTAAGATGTTTAACATCAGTCGTTGATTCAATTTTCTTTGCGCCATATGCTAGTTCGCCCTGAGCCATTTCAATATAACCGCTCATTACATCCGACATTTTCATAGCGTACGATGAATTAGCATCAAGCAAATCTTTTTCTATATTTTCGTGTTGATAAAACATAATGACAACTATCATAAAAATAGAAGTCAAAAAAATACCACCAACGGACAAGGTTATGACTATCGGACGAAGGTGAGGCTTTTTAATTCTCATAAAAATACACTCCATATAATTAAAAAATGCCGCATTTACCATAGCAGCCCTTAGCTGCACCGCTCCGGACGTGTTCAGCACGACTGCATAGCATGCAGTCGTGTGGATGGCACTGGTTTTCGAGGCAACTTAGCTGAAAGCCCTGTTTTAACCGGTTTGTCACAGCGTCGGTCCATTGTACGTCCGATACCACTGCGATATTTTCAGTTTTAGCGCTTTATGATGCTGCGCTGCTCGCTCAAACTCTGCATCTGCGTTCTGAAGGCCTTGACGCGCTCGCTCAGCGCCACGTCCTACCGTTGCATAAGACCAGACATAGTACGCTATTCCGCGAAGGCGTACTCCTACTCGTCCTGATCTTGACCCGCCGTTTCTGGACAGCTTTTGTATCTTAAGTTAACGATGTGCACTGCTACAGTTGTTCCCTTTGAGAGTGGTATCCCAGCGCGCTGTGCGGGTGGTTTTCATTGTTATGCTTGAATGCTGCTGCAAGGTTTCACAGGGCTGTTCTCAATCCTGTTTTGGCATGAACGCGATATAGTCTTCTTTCATCGTTTTCACGAACCTCCGCGTTTCATACGTGGTATACGCTGAACCGTTGTCCGTCAGCCACTGCACTGGTGTGTCCGGCAACATGTCGCCGATGCGCTTTCAGAATCACATCCCGCACCGTCGAACTGTCATAACCTCCCGTGATTGCTGCCCAGTCTATGCCCCCACGGTCGCAGAAGTCCAGCGCGAACGTGACCCGCAGTTTTTCACTCTTGTCGCAGACGAATTCAAAGCCATCGGAACACCTGAGCATCTCGCTTTCTGCTAACGAGATTTTGGCCTTATGTCTACGCTTCGGTCGCTCTGGCTTGTCATGCATATACTCGCTCATTATCCTGTAAAACCTTTTGGCGTTTACTGCTGGTTGTCACTCTGTCTGACTTTGCTTGCGCCGGATGCCCCACTCGCGTCGATAACCATAACTCGGTTTATCACTGATAATGTTGAGGAAAGCCGACAGTATTCCGCGTCTGCGTCGTCATTACGCCGGTTACTGCGCCTGTCCTACCAGCCGGCAGAACGTTTCGCTGCGCACACGACACACCCATGGCGCGGCTGACACGGGCTATTCCCCGTCTTTGGCAACAAGAACGCGTACGCTATCCATTTTCGCGACTGACCATACTCCACGGCTTCTTTCAGGATCTCGACTTCCATCGTCTTCTTGCCCAGAAGGTACTGAAACTCCCGGACACTGCTTCAGTGTAGATATGATCTAAGAAGCAGGAACGACTTCTTCTCCGGGCGCAATGGCGGTAAGGTAGCCTTCCTGATTTTGCTTCTTCCACTTAAACAGAATGCTGGGCTGAATACCGTGCAGGCGGGCGGCATGGGAGACATTCATGACTATATCAATAAATTTCTGGAGTGTACCGGGATGAGAGGCGGTGTAAGTGAACTTCAGTCGCCATGCTTTACAGCAGTTAGAGCAGAGATAGCGCTGATGTCCGGCAGTGCTTCTGCCGGGCCAATAACCTGGCACCGAGCATGAGCCGGCGTGGCAACTGCTGGGATAATGCGGTGGCCGAATCGTTCTACAGTTCACTGAAAAAAGAACGCATCAGGAAGAGAATATACAAAACCCGGGATCTGGCCCGGGCGGATATCTTCGATTACATTGAAGTGTTCTACAACCGGGCCCGTCGCCACAGTCACCTCGGCGGCGTCAGTCCGGAGGCCTTCGAACAGGCCTCATCGTGAGAACAGAATTTGTCTACGGGCGTGGGGTCAGTTCATTCATGGGAGAATCCTGCTTCAGCATTTAGGCTAAGCGATCGTTGTGTCAGCACTTCCCTTCCTTATCGCCTTCGTCTGTTTTGGTGTTTTCGTGTGATTGTGTCTTCGGCTTTTCAATATACGTGTTCACATTCCGGGCTTGCCGTACTCCTCTCGTCCCCACTGCAACGCAGTATTAATCAACCTCTCCAGCAGTTGTTGCGCCTGCTGCCCTTTCTCCGGAAGATAAGCAAAGCTCTCCTCATCCATATAGCAGCACTGGGCCATTTCTAGCTGAACTGCATGAATATGGTTGACGGGATCGCCATAGTGACGGGTGATATATCCGCCTTTAAAGCGGCCATTGAGTATCCGGCTATACTGCGGGAACGCACTGCAGCTTGCCAGCAGCGCCTGGCTGAGCTGCGTCGAACAGCTGGCGCCGTCCGCCGTACCAAAGTTCAGATCCGGCAGGCGCCCTTCAAACAAGCGCGGCACCACGGATTTGATCGAGTGCGCATCCCACAACAGCGCATAGCCAAATTTCTCACGCAGGCGTGCCAGTTCAGCGGCAAGCGCCTGGTGATAAGGCTGCCAGACCTGTTTTAGGATCGCGTCCTTCGCCGCCGCGTCAGGCGCACCGCCCGGCACGAACAGGGCTTCTCCGTCAAAAAAGATATCGGTAAACAGCCCCGTTGTCGCCGTGCTGTAAAGCGGTTTATCATCCGCCGGGCGATTGATATCCACCACATAGCGGGAATAGCGGGCGCATAACGTGCTGGCCCCCATGTCCGCGATGGTCTTATAGAGCAAGGGAATATGCCAGTCGGTATCTTCCAGACGCTTCGCTCTCGGCGTGAGTCCCTGGTCGACTTCGGGGGTTAATAACGTTCCCGGGTGGGGCATACTGACCAGCAGGGGCAGGTTCCCCTGCCGCAAATCAAACGCCTTAATCACAATAAACCTCCTTACCTTGATAAATCACCTGTTTCGAAAGGGAGCCTCCCAGCCAGTAGCTTAGCTCCGCCGGATGAGCGATATCCCACGCCACGAAGCTGGCCTCTTTTCCGGCTTCCAGAGAACCGCAAACTGTATCCAGCCCCAGCGCCTTCGCGCCGTTAAGCGTCACGCCAGCCAACGCCTCTTCCGGCGTCATGCGGAATAGCGTACAGGCCATATTCATCATCAGACGCAGGGACAACACCGGCGAGGTGCCGGGATTTAAATCGCTGGCGAGGGCAATCGGCACCCGGTACTGACGCAGCAGATCCAGCGGCGGTAGCTGTTTCTCACGCAGGAAGTAATAGGCGCCCGGCAGCAGCACCGCCACCGTCCCATGGCGTGCCATTACGGCGATATCTTCTTCGCACAAATATTCCAGATGATCCGCCGACAGCGCATGGTAGCGAGCGGCCAACGCCGCCCCATGCTGTAGCGTTAGCTGTTCAGCATGGAGCTTCACTGGCAGCCCCAGTTCCCGGGCCTTCTGAAAGACCCGCTCCACTTGCGAGGGCGAAAATGCCAGGTGTTCGCAGAACGCATCCACCGCATCCACCAGCCCTTCCTGATGCAGTTCCGGCAGCAGTCGTTCGCAAATATAGTCAATCCAGGCATCCGCCCGCTCCTGATACTCGACGGGCACCGCATGGGCCGCCAGGCAGGTACTGCGCACGGTCAGCGGCACTATGTCGCCTAAACGGCGGATCACCCGCAGCATTTTACGTTCGTTAGCCAGATCCAGGCCGTAGCCGGATTTGATCTCCAGCGCCGTTACGCCGTCCCGGCACAGCTCCCGGATACGCTGCCGCGCGCTCTCCAGCAACTGGCTTTCGCTGGCCTGTCGCGTGGCGTTGACTGTACTGGCGATCCCACCGCCGCCGGCCGCGATCTCCGCATAGCTCGCCCCGTTGAGACGCATTTCAAATTCCCGGGCCCGGTCGCCGCCAAACACTGCGTGGCTATGACAATCCACCAGTCCCGGCGTGACCACCCTGCCCTGCAAATCCACCTGCTGCGCAACGGGCAAGTCCGGCATTTCTGCCCGGTTCCCGACCCATAACAGCACTGCACCGTCGGTCAGCATCGCGCCATCGTCAAGCAACTGATAATGCCCTGCGGCCATGGTGGCGATCCGGCAGTGGTGCCAAAGGGTATACATGATGCTCTCCTTTAACGACTGATGGCGGCGACAGCCGCCGCGGACGGCGCTTTGCGCAGGACATAGTAGAGCCCCGCCGGAAGCGCCAGCCCAATGAGCCAGGAGATATCGATACCGCCCAGCATCTTCACGAATGGGCCGGAATAGAAGCCACTATCAATAAACGGCGTCTGTACCGCCACTCCAACGAGATAAACCCCGAGCCCCGTCACATTCCACGCCCGATATTTCCCGTTCGGATCGTTCAGCGCCTCCATGTCTATCGCCTGATGGTTGAAAAAATAATAATCCACCAGGTTAATCGCGCTCCACGGGGTAAAGAAAGTCAACAGGAACAACAGGAAGGATTTAAACGCCGACAGGAAAGAGTGTTGCCCGATAATCGCGATAGCGGTCGCCAGGGTAATAATCATCGCCAGCACCAGCAGACGTACCGACTGGCTTACGCGCACTCGCTGCTTCCCGCAGCTGTACACCGTCGCCAGGCACATCAGGCTGCCGTAGGCATTCAGGGTATTGATCGTCAGTTTACCAAACGCGATGCTCAGATATAACAGCGTGGCAATCGCGCCGGTGCCGCCCAGGCCGACGATATAGTCCACCTCATGACCGACCAGTTTTCCCTGAGAGAGAGCGGCAGCCAGCACCCCGACGGTCATGGCGATTTGCGCGCCAATCACCGAACCGCTCCCGACGGCGAAAAAGACCTTCCCGGGAGAGGTGCTGCGCGGCAGATAGCGGGAATAATCGGCAACATAGGGGCCAAAGGTGATCTGCCAGGAAGCCGCAAGGCCGGTGGCGGTTAAAAACGTACTCCAGCTAAAGGGTCGGATACTCAGCAGGTCGCCAATAGCCGGAAAGGAACTGATTTTCCACAGCAGGTAGATAAACGCGATAATCCCCACCAGGCTCGCCAGCTTACCCAACAGGTGGATCAACCGATAGCCGACGTAGGCGATAACCAGCGTGGCGGCAGCAAAAAACAGAATGCCGCTGGTTTCCGTAGTATGGAAAACCGCTGAGATCGCCTGGCCGGACAGCACCGCCCCGGTGGCGATAAAGCCAAGGTACATCAGGCAGACCAGCAGAATCGGCAGGCAGGCGCCGTAGACGCCGAACTGTACCCGGCTGCTGATCATCTGTGGTATCCCCAGCTGCGGTCCTTGCGCGGCATGCAATGCCATCACAATCCCACCGGCAATCTGCCCCAGCATAAGACCGGCCAGCGACCAGAAAACATCCCCGCCGAATACAATAGTTAATGCGCCAGTGACCATGGCGGTGATTTGCAGGTTAGCCCCCAGCCACAGGGTGAACTGGCTAAAAATGCTACCGTGGCGTTCACCGTCAGGGATGGGTTCAATAGAACGTGTTTCGATGTATGTTGTGTTGTTATTATTCATGGCAGCACTCCGGTGAGGCGAAGGGGATACATTCCCCCCTTCGCCGGAGAAATTAGTCCGCAATCATTGGCAAGTTGAGTCCTTGCTCTCTGGCGCATTCAATCGCGATGTCATAACCCGCATCCGCATGGCGCATCACACCGGTGGCCGGGTCGTTGCTCAGCACCCGGGCGATGCGCTCCGCCGCTTCATCGCTGCCGTCGCATACAATGACGACGCCGGAGTGCTGGGAGAAGCCCATCCCTACGCCGCCGCCATGGTGCAGGGAAACCCAGGTCGCGCCACTGGCGGTATTCAGCAGCGCGTTCAGCAACGGCCAGTCGGACACCGCGTCGGAGCCGTCCTGCATCGCTTCCGTTTCGCGATTAGGGCTGGCAACGGAGCCGGAGTCAAGATGATCGCGGCCGATCACGACTGGCGCCGACAGCTCGCCGCTGCGGACCATTTCGTTAAACGCCAGGCCCAGACGGGCGCGCTGCCCCAGTCCGACCCAGCAGATGCGGGCCGGCAGCCCCTGGAAGCTGATGCGCTCTCTGGCCATATCCAGCCAGTGGTGAAGGTGTTCGTCGTCGGGGATCAGCTCTTTAACTTTCTCGTCGGTGCGGTAGATATCCTGCGGATCGCCGGAAAGCGCCGCCCAGCGGAATGGGCCAATACCCCGGCAGAACAGCGGACGAATATAGGCGGGAACAAAGCCTGGGAAGTCAAAAGCGTTTTCCACCCCCATCTCTTTCGCCATCTGGCGGATGTTGTTGCCGTAATCGAAGGTGGGAATCCCCTGCTGCTGGAAGGAGAGCATGGCTTTAACGTGTTCGGCCATTGAGGCTTTCGCCGCGTGGATCGTCTCCACCGGGTGGGACTGCGCGCGAGCGCGGTAGTCTTCCCAGCTCATGCCCAGCGGCAGATAACCGTTGAGGGGATCGTGTGCGCTGGTCTGGTCGGTCACCATGTCCGGGCGCACGCCGCGTCTTACCAGCTCCGGTAAAATTTCCGCCGCGTTGCCATGCAGCGCGATGGATACCGCTTCTCCTTTTGCGGTATAGCGGGCAATGCGGGTCAGGGCGTCATCCAGGTCGCTCGCCTGCTCATCGACATAGCCGGTACGCAGACGGAAGTCGATACGCGACTGCTGGCATTCAATATTCAGCGAACAGGCTCCCGCCAGGGTTGCGGCCAGCGGCTGGGCGCCGCCCATCCCCCCCAGACCCGCAGTCAGCACCCAGCGTCCGCGCAGGCTACCGTTATAGTGCTGGCGCCCGGCTTCCACAAACGTTTCGTAAGTGCCCTGAACAATGCCCTGGCTGCCGATGTAGATCCATGAGCCGGCCGTCATTTGCCCGTACATCGCCAGACCTTTTGCATCAAGCTCGTTGAAGTGCTCCCAGTTTGCCCAGTGCGGCACGAGGTTCGAGTTGGCGATCAGCACCCGCGGTGCATTGTCGTGGGTTTTGAAAACCCCCACCGGTTTACCGGACTGGATCAGCAGCGTTTCATCATCATTGAGCTGCTTCAGGGTCTCCACGATCTTGTCGTAGCATTCCCAGTTGCGGGCCGCCCGGCCAATACCGCCGTACACCACCAGCTCTTTTGGATTTTCGGCGACATCGGGATCCAGGTTGTTCATCAGCATGCGCAGCGGCGCCTCTGTGAACCAACTTTTTGCGTTCAGCTTATTGCCTCGCGGGGCTCTGATTTCAATATCGCGAAAACGGGTTGCTTGTTTACTCATGCGCTTTACCTTCTTATCTGTAACCTGTCGTATGCTACTTAATCGTAAATTTTATTTTTTACGGCTTAGTTGTGTATACATGATAAGCATATTGAATGCCAGGTTAGTAATAAATTTATAAAAACCATAAAATACAGCAAGTTAACATTAAATCAGAGAGGCATTTTGCGCTATACCATCGTGAACACACTGTGGTGATGGGCTATTATGGTGCAATAAAACCCCTCAATGCCTTATTTTTGTGCGCTAGAACATCACAAAAAGATAACGCCAGTGCATTTTCTATCTCGTCATGACTTCTTATCTCGCCATAAACGGCAGCACCCTATAACGGAAAAATACACTAATTAATTGTTTTAAATCACTAAATAACCATCTTATTGCGTATTTCACTGGTACTGACACAAGCGTTTTTGTTGTACATACAAGATTACCTATAGCAGAATTTTGTCGCGTGACTCCCCTGCACTCGGGAACACCACACACAACAATCAGACGCGTGAAGACGATTACCTTCCAGAATGTGGCTGAGCACTACGACAACGGTTCGATCGAATTAAATGGCCTTAGCCTGGTAGCACCGTGTGGCAATATTAGGGTATTTGTCGGCCCTTCGGGCTGTGGAAAAACACCTCGTTGCGGATAATTGACCGGTTACTGGAATCGTTATGCAGGATTTGGCCCGATAACGGTTCCAGTAACCGAGCAAATGGATATCGTGTAACTGCGCCACTAAAAGTAAAGCCAGAGCCGGGGGAATTACTGGACGTCGTCGGTCTGGATCCGCAAATCGCCAAACGCTTCCCCTGACAGCTTTCCGGAGGCCAGCAGCAGCGCGTGGGAGTTGACCACGCCATGGCGGCAGACCCGGAGTTTAGATGGACGAACCGTTGAGCGCGGTCGACCCGGTGGTCCGCGAACAGCTGCAGGAAGAGTTTTTGCGTATTCAGAAAGAGGTGAGCAAAACCATCATTATGGTCATTCACGATATTGATGAAGCCATGAAGCTCGGCGACCTGGTCGCGGTACTTAAACCTGGCGGCAAGCTGGCGCAGATGGCCTCTCCAGGCGAACCGCTCAATACGCCGCAAAACGCCTTTGTGTCGGACTTTATCGGCAAAGACAGAGGCTATCGCAAACTGAGTTTCCACGCCGCCGACACAGAAACCGGGTTACGCAACTAGCCCTATGCCGAGCTGGACTGTTCCTTCGAGCAGGCCAAAGAGATGACCATCGACCGCTGGCTGCTGGTTACCCAAAACGGCAAAGCGTTTGGCTGGTTCGACACCCATCAGCCGGCAACAGCAATTACCCACGACAACATCAATCTGGGGGCGACGTTCCACCAGCAAGGGAGCCCGTTGCGCCGTTTACTGGACGCTGCGCTGAGCTCGCCCAACCACCGGGCCGTGATCGTCGATGAACGGCAAATCCCGCAGGGGACCATCCACCTCGATCAAGTACTCGACATGTGTAAATCCACGCGCCAGGAGGGAGCATGAGATTCGATTGGCTATGGGTGCAGAGCGATTAAATCTTCAACCTGTTTCTCTAGCACAGCTATCTCGCAATTGTGCAGGTAGTGATAGGGGTAATTCTGGCCGCCCCTGTAGCCTAGGGCATACACCACCTGCCATCGGTCAAGTCGGCGATCGTTAACCTGTTTGGCATACTGTATACCATTCGGTCACTGGCGCTGTATGTGCTGCTGCCCCCGCTGCTCTACACGCAGATTCTGGACCCCATTAATGTTGTTGTCGCACTTGCCATCGGCAGCTTTGCGCTACTGGTTTGCACCGTCTGCGACTGGCTGAACTCTATATCGGCCGATACCCGTCAGTCCGCGGCAGCGCTCGGATATAAACCCGCCCAGCAGTTTTTCCAGAACGACCTACCGCTGGCCGTGCCGGTGATTCGTTACGGTCTGTGCGTTGCCGTGGTGCTTAAGGTCAGAATCGTTTCCGTCGCGGCATTAATCGGGACACAACAGCTCGGCTCGCTGTTTACCCTGGGGCTTCCTGCTGCAATTTCTGACTCCCATCATCGCCGGGATCGCGGACAGCATCATTCTGGCGCTGCTGCTGGATATGCTGGTGGTTTACGCCACTCGTCAACTCAGCCGCTGGCAAACTCAGAGAGGATAATTATGCTTCAGGACTCGCTTAGTATACGCTGTATCCCCCAGATCCGCGGTGCGCCAACGGCGCTGGCCGTTGCGATTGCCCAGTTGAGCACCGCTTCCCAGCCCCGTTGCGACTGAATAACCAATACGCATCTCAGCGGGCTGCCGGCCTTTCTTTTCTCGCCGGATTCGGGGTACTCCGGGATGATGATCCCACCCTACGTCGCCGCTGCGCTGGCGGGCGATAACCGCAGTCTGGCCGGCCCGGTCAGTATCCACACGGTGTCCACCTGCGCCGGTCAGGAAGATCATGTCAGCATGTGTGGGGGGGGGGGGCCGCCGCACGCAAAGCGCTTCAGGCGGTAGAAACGCCGTGGACATCGTCGCCATCTAACTGCTGTGCGCCTGTCAGGCGCTGGAATTCCATCGCCCGCTGCGCGCCGCCGTGGGCAGCGAGGCGACGCTGGAGAGAGTGCGTCAGGCGGTACCGTTTCGGGATAAAGATACGCTGCTCTACCCCGATATACATGCGCTACGCGCCCTGATTCATCAGGGCGAACTCAGCGCGATGCTACAGGCATTGTGCGAAAAGGTGTGACAACAGGCGCCGCAGAAGGAGCCTGCGGCGTGATTAAAGGGGAATCAGCGTGATGCGGGCCAGACGCGCGCCCGGAGAGTCCTGGATAACGAGCGCCACCGCTTCATCCACCAGCAGGCTGTCGTAATGTTCCAGTAAATAGCGTTGGTCGCCGACGCTCACCCGCAACGCGGGCCCGGCATTAAACAATATCCGCAGTCCGCCCTGATGCGACCACGTTCCCGCCCCGCACCAGCTCACCGTCGCCCGCAGAGCGGCTTCCCGGTAAATCACATTAAAATCCAGAAGCGGGCCGCCGACAATCTCACAGGATACGCTGCTCGCGCCGTTAAACCCCAGCGCCTGGAAAGGCGCAATCAATGCGCTGCGCTGCCCATCGATTGTCAGGTACATCCCGCCGCCTTCCAGCACGCTGATATTGCGCAGGTAGCCGGGAAATGTGGAGAACGGACCAGGCTGGCGAATGGTCGCCAGGGATATACGCCAGTCATATTCTCCCGCTTCCGGATAGCGGGCCACTTCGCGCGTCACGCCCTGGCCGTTTTTCCAGGGCATTTCCGTATACAACCCGGCAGGGAGCAGACGGATCATTTGCGCATACTCCCTTCCAGGCGGTAACGCGGACCGGGATATACCAGGCGCACGCTGGTGACGATTTTCTTCTCCTGACGGCCGGTCCACGTCCGACGATTGACCAGCAGACAAGGCGTATGTTCATCGATTTCCAGGTAAACACACTCGGCCCGCGTGACGTTGACCGCTTCAATAACGTGTTCGCCTTCAACAATCGGCGCAATTGAGGAGAGATAGGCGTTCGGCGTGATACGTGTAAAATCCTGCTGCAGGTAGTCCGGCACAACCTGCATATTCACCAGTCGGTCTTCCAGCATAACCGGAACGCCATTTTCATAATGGCAAATCAGCGAATGGTACAGACCGCAACCCTGCTGCATGCCAAAGCTGAACGCCTGCTGGGCATCGGCTTCGATTTCCGTCAGTCTGAAAACTCTGGCGTGGTGGCGATGGCCACGGCTGACGATTTCGTCAGCGATATTGTTAATGTCCAGCAACGCCGACTGACCGCGAATTTCGGCGACAAAAGTACCGACCCCCTGCATCCGCACCAGCAAGCCCTCCGCGGTCAGTTCTCGCAACGCGCGGTTAATCGTCATCCTGCTATAGCCAAACAGCGTAACCAGTTCGCTTTCAGAGGGAACACGGTAATTCGCGGGCCATGCCCCGCTGTGGATCTTGGTTTTGATCATGACCTTTACCCTTTCATAAAAGGGGGCGGGATGTTCAAGTATCTCATCCACGAAATCCGAATTTGACAAGTCATTACGCGCCATTAACCATTCCTCATATGCTGACGTTGTCAGTTTACTCTATGACCTGTTAGATGTATATATATGTACAAGTATATTAGCACTAATAATAAGGTGGTAAAATGGCAGTCTGGTTGGCAGAAAAAGCGCTTTTGTCTGATGGCTGGGCAAATAACGTCGGCATAACCGTGTCCGAAGAAGGCATCATAACCGCGCTGGAAAAGAATGCAGCACCGAGTCCGCAGGCGACGCGCATCAAAGGGGTCGTCGTGCCGGGTATGCCAAACCTGCACTCCCATGCCTTCCAGCGGGCGATGGCCGGGTTAACGGAGGTCGCGGGAAACCCGTCGGATAGCTTCTGGACCTGGCGGGATCTGATGTACAGGCTGGTAGATAAAATTACGCCAGAACAGCTGGAAACCATCGCCAGCTATCTGTACATCGAAATGCTCAAAGCCGGGTACACCTCGGTCGCCGAATTCCACTATCTGCATCACAGCAGCAGTGGCGCGCCTTATGAAGAGCGGACGGAATTAGCGCTGCGTATCGCCAGAGCGGCGAAACATACCGGCATCGGCCTGACGCTGCTGCCCGTCCTGTACAGTTACGCCGGGTTTGGCGCGCAGCCGCCTTCCGTTGGACAGCGCCGCTTTATCAACGATAGCGACAGCTACCTGACAATGTACGAGTCGCTCACATCGCGGCTGGCCGGCGAGCCAATGCAGCGTACCGGTCTGTGCTTCCACTCATTACGGGCCGTTACGCCGGAGCAGATTGGCGCCATTCTGGACTGCCATCCTGGCCAGCAGCCGATTCATATTCATATTGCTGAACAGCAAAAAGAGGTGGATGACTGCCTGGCCTGGTCTGGCGAGCGCCCGGTGGAGTGGCTGTACAACCATCTCCCCGTGGATTCCCGCTGGTGCCTGATCCACGCCACTCATCTGACGCCTCAGGAAACGATGAAGATGGCCACATCCGGTGCGGTGGCCGGCCTGTGCCTGACCACCGAAGCCAATCTCGGCGATGGCATATTCCCCGGCCCACAATATCTGGAGCATAACGGCGTCTGGGGAATTGGTTCCGACAGCCACATTAGCGTCAGCGTCAGCGAGGATTTACGCTGGTTCGAATACGGGCAGCGCCTGATAGCCCAGCGCCGTAACCGGCTCATCGTCCCAGGCGAGCCTCACGTTGGTAACGTGCTGTATCAAGGGGCACTACGAGGCGGCGCCAGAGCGCTGGGCCAAAATATTGGCCAGCTAAGCGTAGGATATCGGGCCGATCTGGTCGTATTGGATAGCCAGAATCCCTTTATCGCCTGTGCAGAAGACCAGATGCTGCTCAACCGCTGGATCTTCGCCTGTTCATCTAATCCCATTACCGCGGTGATGACTGGCGGACGCTGGGTGATTGAGGATGGACATCACCATCAAGAAGAATCTGTCTCACAGGCATTTATTCAGGTAATGAAACATCTTGCTGTCTGACATCGAACAAACCGGTTCAACGACGGTGAACCGGTTTTGTTTCTGAATGAAATTTAAATAATTCAAATGATTTTACTAACGGGATCATGTCGGTCGTGAAGCATCGCCCCTCTTGCTTGGCTTCACTCCTTGCAATTCAGGAGGTGAATACCTTTTAATGCAGAATTATAAGTTACTGGTTATCTCATGAATCAATATGCTATTTAGGGTAATGACTCCAAATTATTGATAGTGTTTTATGTTCAGATAATGCCCGATGACCTTGTCATGCAACTCCACCGATTTTGAGAATGACAGCGACTTCCGTCCCAGCCGTGCCAGGTGCTGCCTCAGATTCAGGTTATGCCGCTGAATTCGCTGCGTATATCGCTTGCTGATTACGTGCAGCTTTCCCTTCAGGCGGGATTCATACAGCGGTCAGCCATCCGTCATCCATATCACCACGTCAAAGGGTGACAGCAGGCTCATAAGACGCTCCAGCGTCGCTATAGTGCGTTCACCGAATACGTGCGCAACAACCGTCTTCCGGAGCCTGTCATACGCGTAAAACAGCCAGCGCTGGCGCGATTTAGCCCCGACATAGCCTCACTGTTCGTCCATTTCCGCGCAGACGATGACGTCACTGCCCGGCTGTATGCGCGAGGTTACCGACTGCGGCCTGAGTTTTTTAAGTGCCGTAAAATCGTGTTGAAGCCAGCGCCCATAATGCGGGCGGTTGCCCGGCATCCAACGCCATTCATGGCCATATCAATGATTTTCTGGTGCGTACCGGGTTGAGAGGCGGTGTAAGTGAACTGTAGCTGTCATGTTTTACGGCAGTGAGAGCTGAGATAGCGCTGATGTTCGGCAGTGCTTTTGCCGTTCGCACCACCCCGTCAGTAGCTGAACAGGAGGGACAGCTGATAAAAACCGAAGCCACTGGAGCACCTCAAAAACACCATCATACGCTTAATCAGTAAGTTGGCAGCATCACCCAAATTCAGATTCCGGTGCTACTGATTTCCGGGCGCTACGATGAAGCCACACCGGAAGTGGTACAGCCCTTTATGGATCATATCCTCGGCGCACGGTGGGTCATTTTTGAAGCCTCAAGCCATATGCCGCACATGGAAGAGCGCGATCTATGCATCAAGACGGTGAGCGATTTTTTAAGCAATGCGATCTCATCGACATAATTTCTGCTGTTCACCGAAGCCTGCCCACAAAACTGGCCTGAACTGGTGAACGGTGCTTTTTAAGCATCGAATTACCTGCCCTACCGTCTGATGGCGAAGTTCACCATTTTCCCAAGCCAG
Organism: Klebsiella sp. 7-CIP_Kleb.; assembly: GCF_050378655.1. NCBI lineage: Bacteria > Pseudomonadati > Pseudomonadota > Gammaproteobacteria > Enterobacterales > Enterobacteriaceae > Klebsiella > Klebsiella sp. 7-CIP_Kleb. Next base: position 60,265 of record NZ_JBNRLJ010000012.1, on the reverse strand, counting down.
TCGGCCATTGATCCACACCTTATCGATACCTTCAGTCCGGGGGCGTGATTTTTTGATCGGCACCACCTCCATTCAGGTGAGTGTTTATCATGCCGGAATTCTGTTTCTGAATAGCGCAGGATTTTGGGTCAGGGTCAGTTGTTCTGTACCCGATCGTTATGCCTATCATGATAATGCATCTCTGCTTGTCCGGTCATAATCTCAATACTATCCCGTTGAACCTGGCAGATAGCACGGCGTGATATGTTATCAACAACATCGAAGATATAGTGCTTCACATTCAGTAAAAGTTACTTTCCCAAATGGCCCACCACCAAGGAAATGCCCGAATATGGTCAGAAGTCCGTTAGCGCCGGTTTTTTTACAACAGTTAATTATGTAGCCCCTGCTGTTCCACTTTTTTCCGGAATGATCGGATCCAGTCGGGGACAGTGCCTGCCGGTAATGCGCCAGAAAAAAGGTATCCCTGTATAACAGGGCAGCCCATGTGTTTCAGACAGTTCCACTGAGAGATACTTTCAACACCCTCTGCGACCACGACCATATCTAGGTTATGTCCGATATGCACAACGGCTTCGACAAGGGCATTCACTCTTCGATCATGTGTAAACTGGTCAATGAAGCTCTTATCAATTTTTACCTCAGTCACAGGTAAATACGCCTGCCGGGACAGGCTGGAGAAACCCGTACCAAAATCGTCAATAGACACACCCACACCGAGTTTTCGTATTGATGTAGCCCCCTCAAACACCAGACAGTAGCTGTATCTCCAGATAAGAGATAGGCTTGAATATATGTCTAACACTAACGCCAATTTTGAGATGACCGGGATCCTGTTAGGGCAAGAAGCCCGCAAACGTAAAACTCCTCAGGAGAAGATCGCCATTATCCAGCAGACGATGCAGCCGGGCATGAATGTCTCCCATGTCGCCCGTCTGCACGGTATTCAGCCCAGCCTGCTGTTTAAGTGGAAAAAGCAATATCAGGAAGGTAGCCTCACCGCCGTTGCAGCCGGAGAAGAAGTCGTGCCTGCCTCTGAACTCACAGCTGCACTAAAGCAGGTTCGGGAACTACAGCGCCTTCTGGGCAAGAAGACGATGGAAGTTGAGATCCTGAAAGAAGCCGTGGAGTACGGCCAGTCGCGAAAATGGATAGCGCACGCGCCCTTGTTGCCAAAGGACGGGGAATAGCACAGGTTAGCCGCGCCATGAGCGTGTCGCGTGCGCAGCTGTCACTGCGGATTAAGCGTCCTGCCGACTGGCAGGACAGGCGCTGTAACCGGAATAATGATGAAGCAGACGCTGAAATACTGTCGGACATCCTCGACATCATCAGCGATATGCCCAGCTACGGCTATCGACGAGTGTGGGGCATCCTGCGTAAGCAACGTCGAGCAGAAGTGTAAGCATCCCGGTAAAGCGGACCATTCACATTTAGAGATTTTCCGGCATACTGAATATATCCTTGGAGGAGATCGCCATGCGCATAGCCCGATTCACCGGACACCAGATCATCGCCGTTCTGAAGTCTGTCGAAGCCGGACGTACCGTTAAGGATGTCTGCCGCGAAGCCGGGATTTCCGGAGCCAGCTATTACAACTGGAAAGCGAAGTTCGGCGGTATGGAAGCCTCTGATATCAAAAAAGATGAAGGACCTTGAGGATGAAAACCGCCGGCTGAAACAGATGATTGCGGACCGGAGCCTCGAATGCCGCGCCCTGAAAGACGTTATTGAAAAAAGCTTTAAAACCAGCGATAAAGCGTGAGCTGGTCAGCTATCTGACCGCACAGTTTGCTATGAGCTTACATCAGGCATGCAGGACATTGTCGCTGAGCAGGACGGTATTTCGTTATCAGCCGGATACGCAACGTGATGAGTCAGTCATTAGGGCGCTGAGCATGGCGGCTGAACGCTATCCGCGATACGGATTTGAAAAGCTTTTTCAGGCCCTTCGCAGGCAGGGCAACGCCTGGAACCATAAGCGCGTGCACCGGATTTACTGCCTGCTGAAACTGAATTTTCGCCGTAAGGGAAAACAGTGCCTGCTGGTGCGCAATCCGGCTCCGCTAGCGACGCCAGAGGCGATGAACCAGAGCTGGTCCATCGATTTTATGCACGATGCGCTGGTGTGTGGCAGACGTTTCAGGACCTTCAACGTGGTGGATGATTATAAACGGGAAGCGCTGGCGATCGAAATTGACCTGAATATCCCGGCGCAGCGGGTTGTCAGAGTGCTGGCCAGGATCGTGGCAAACCGCGGATATCCGCTGAAGATGCGGATGGATAACGGTCCGGAGCTGGTCTCGCTGATGCTGGCACAATGGGCAGAAGAGCATGGTGTGATGCTGGAGTTTATCAGGCCCGGCAAGCCAACACAGAACGCCTTTATCGAACGATTCAACCGGACGTACCGGACAGAAATACTGGATTTTTATCTGTTCAGAACACTGAATGAAGCACGGGAAATTACAGAGCGCTGGCTGGCTGAATATAACGGCGAGCGCCCCACGAATCCCTGAATAACCTGACGCCGGAAGAATACCGGCTGATGTCTGAAACCCCTGAAATCTCAAAAAGTGCGTGGAACTAAAACAGCTCTGCTTACATATTCTCCCTCGAATACTGTCGCAAAGAAGAGATCGCAAAAGTTGAGATTGCTCCGTTGTCAGCCTGCCGTTATGAGTAACCTCATCCTGTTTTATTAATAGCAGCAAAATCCAGTCTCCATATGTGATAAGATAACCATCATTTACTGACACTCATTAGTGACTAGTCTTCCTTGCAATTAGATTAAGCTTTCTTATCTAAGTATTTTTTTAACTCCTCAATGTTCATAGGCTTTGCATAAAAATACCCCTGAACATACGCATCAGGAAAGTTAGCCACTAGGTATGAGAGTTGCCCCTCTGTTTCAACACCTTCAAATATGATTTCATTATGCGTTTGGCTAAGTATTGAAACAATTTTGTTCAGAACATTAGCATTAATTGAGTCTGTACAGATTAAGTTCGTTATGAATTTGTCGATTTTAATTTTATCAACTTCCAGCTTGGATAACCAGTTTAAATTGGAATATCCAGTGCCAAAATCATCAAGGGCTATTTTATAGCCCAACACTCTTAATTTAGCCAAACTCTCATTTATTAAGGATGTACTATCAGAACGCCTCTCCGTTAGTTCAAGAGTAACGAACTTAGGGCTAACTTTATATAAATTGGTTGCTTTTTCCAGCACCTCATGGGATAATGGTGAAAATAGATCGCTTGTATTAATATTAATACTCAACTCAATTTTATGAGTATTTATCAATTCGTGCATTTCCTTTATTGATTTGTAAATTACAAACCTTGTGACGTAACTTATAAGCCCATGCTTTTCAGCAATAGAAATAAAAATATCAGGAGATACTCGCCCGTATTCATTGTCATACCATCTTAATAATGCCTCCACACCTATCACTTTATTATCTTTGATGGATAGAATAGGTTGGTAAACTATATTTAACTTATCAGTTTTCAATGCCTGATTGAGACGAAATACAATAGTATCTTTCTTAGATAAGAAAAGATTAATGCTTACAAACATTAATAACCCCAAGGCTAACGAAAGAATAAATAATAATAAATTTATTAATATAGGCATGTCGAATACGCTTTGGATATACATGCCCGATGTTGCGCATAAATTAAATTCATAATTGCATTTTTCTGAAATTATATATCCAATCGGTTTGGGGGTGTAGTGCTCCATTTTATAAAGGTCGTTAGTGTTGTTCCCAATGAAGAAGATATGAGCTTGATGTTTCTCATCACTAACTATTGCACTTATTTTTTTATTTTCAGAATCTAATGAAAACCTAGCAAAAATGAATGGTGAAGGTATGATTGCTAAATTATTTATAACGTATACATTATTACCTCCTAAGATCCCAGGTTTTACATCAAGCAACCAAAAACCATTGCCATACTTTACACTATTATAATTGTTGTTGAGCTTTTCTGGTGCTAGGTCATCACCCCACAAAGCCGTACACAAGAGCGTATCTTGATTAGCATAAGCAATGTCTTTAATATAACGTTGAGGCCAGAGAATTTCACGCAGCTTTTTTATGTGTTCTTTTGTGCAAGCTGCTGATTCATTTACACTCTTGCTTTTACCTTCCACAAACTCTATTTGCTCCATTAATAAAACACTTCTTTCTAGAATGGATTCTGCAAAACCCTCAACATCTCTCTTGTTGAGAATATAAATTACAGCCTTTGTGGATAGGTAGAACATAGAGAGTGTGAAGGTTATACAAATTATTACCGTTACGTATTTATTATTTTTTTTATTGCTATTCATCATGGTATTTTCTCTGCTCGCGAACTAATCTTAGTTTAGAGCAGTTATTGAATGGTTACAAAGATTTTGTGATGCCAAAAGATAGTGTCGACCTGCTCCTCGTGGATGAATACACCCGGTAGGAGTACTGTCCTCATAAGTTACAGGTGATGGCCAGTCCCAGTATCAGATACAACCATCAGTTTGTAATGTCGGTTGGTTGACCCTGGCCCCGAATATGGGCCAGTCGTAATCAGGAATAACAGACTTCATGTTGACTGCATATTCTGCCAACAGGCAGACTTCTCTGCGAATTTGGATGGCGTCATCCAACCGGGTATATAATACGGACGCCTCTGGTTATAGTATATGCGCCAGGCCTCGATTCTACACTATGCAACCTCCAGAGACATGTACCAGTCCTTGTTCAGTCATTCCTGTCGCAGACTGCAGACTGCCATTGAACGACTCCACTGTGGCATTGTCCCTCGGTGTTCCCGGCCGGGAAAAGTCTTTATGGCCCTCCCCTTCATACACCAACTTGCCCATCATTTTCCAGCAAATTCAGAGCCGTTATCAGTTTTCAGCAACTGTGGTAAGAGACGTGTGAGGGCAATGGTGTTCATCTCTACGATCTCCGTTGAGCGCAGATTCTGGCCCACGCAGATCCCAGTAGATTCGCGTGTGTAGAGATCAATGACTGTCAGCTGGCGTAACCGATGCCCGTCAAATAAGGCATCAGACAAAAAGTCCATGCCCCAGGCATGATTCGGATACAGCCCCTGCTCGCTGTAGAGTCGGTAAATACGCTTAAGTTTATCCCGCCAGCCCTCCCGCCTTAGCATAACGTGAACCCTCCGGTAGCAATAGTGAACCCGTGTCTGGGTGATCCCACTGATACGCGAGCGCAATGCGCTGTCGTCTGTCGACACAGAACGGTAGCGTAGAGAGCTGCGGCTGACCCGTAGCGCAAAACAACACCGCCTTATAGCGTACCTGCAGGTCACGGCCCCATTCGCGCAGACGCGCCAGCGTCAGTTCTTTTTTGCCAGCACGTCTTCAGCATGGCCTTGTCGAGGCTCAGAACGGCAACCAGCATCTTCAGCCTGAGATTCTCATCCACAAGCTACCGCATGTGCTTCAGTTCGGTAGGAGATGTTCCTCCATTTTTTTCGTCACGTATAAAACGTGGGATCATAAATACCCTGCTTACGGCAGGCCTCCGGCACGGACGTCACCGGATCAGCCTGCTTCAGGGCAAAAACAATCTGCTCTTCGGTGAATCGTGATTTTTTCATCGGCACGACCTCACCACACTCCGTTCAGGGAGTGTAGAACATGCCGGCATTATGTTTCTGAATGGTGCAGGAGTTCGAGTCAGGGTCAACTCAGTTGTACATACATCACCAGTTTAACGGTTGCCAAGATGGAGTGATATTTTTATAAAACATGAGGATATAATATTTTATTTAAATGAATAGCTAATGGAAAACTTCATTGCTCAATTGTGGTGCAAATGTTAAGTGTTTATCCCTGTAATGGGGCATGTCATGCTTACATTTTATCAACAATTGACTTCTTTGAGGATACTTTACAAAGCTCCTCTCTGGTAAAACCAGCCGACAAAAAAATAACTGCCTTAAATTCAATTTGTTATGTTTTGGTGCGCAATCATGGCATGGCTAATGCAGGTTGTATATGCAGGCCTGTACATTAAATCTTTCTTACAGCTTATACTTTATGAGAAAAATCCAACAACCAAAGTAAAGGGGCGGTTATTACGATGAGTACCTTCAATCACAGAATTAAACATGATGGCTCTGACTTTGTGGTGGTTGATAACCAGAACCCGAGACTGCCGAGTACTTCAGGCGGAGGAAAAAATACATCACGATCGAAGATGATACTACGTCATGCTTAATTAATATCTGAGAGTAGTTAATTTCTGAGGTATTCGAATCAATGATATGAGGTTTATCCCATGAGGAGTAGTGGCGTATGTCGTCATAACACGTTCATCGTCAAGGTATCGGCACCCTAATTTATCAGGGCACTGCAAAAAAACGGGTATTAAAGACTGAATCGCAGAAAGGCAGAGGTTTAAGTCTTCATGTTGATGACAGCAGGCGGCCTATAGCAGAACGAGTAAATGTTGCTAGCAGGCAGCATACCGTTCAGATTATATGCTTGTAATTTTCAAAGGATTCATCTATGAAACATTCCACTAGCACTGTAAAGCACACGGTTATAGAAAGACGGTCAATCGATTATGTTCCTGATAATGAGCGCTTCGGCAGCGCTATGGGACAGTTTACATTATGGCTAGGGGTTAACCTTAATATTACCGCTATTGTGACCGGCGCGTTGGCCGTTGTATTAGGCGGCGATGTTTTCTGGTCATTAATCGGTTTATTTATAGGTCAGATATTAGGCAGTATCATAATGGGGCTACAGGCCATACAAGGGCCAGCTACAGGACTGCCGCAAATGATTCGAAGCCGTATGCAATTTGGTGTTTATGGCGCGGTCATCCCTCTTTTACTGGTAAGTTTTTTATATATAGGGTTCTCTGCTGGAGGCACCTTGCTGGCAGGACAGGCAGTGGCTAAAATTTTGAATGCAGCAGAATGGCAGGGTATCGTTTTATTCGGTGTCATCACGATCTTGGTTGCCACCTTAGGCTACCGCGCCATACATTCTTTAGCACGGATCGCGAGTGTGGTCGGCATCATTGCATTTATTTACATGTTCGTTGCATTATTAGCTGGCCATAATATTAGCAGTCTTCTAGAACAGAGAAAGTTTATTCCCAACCAGTTTATCCTTTCCATTTCACTGGCGGCGGCCTGGCAAATTGCTTATGGCCCCTATGTCGGAGATTATTCACGTTACCTCCCTACGGATACATCAAAACTGAAAGTGTTCTTTGCCGCAGCCTCAGGAACAACGCTGGGCTCTCAGGCAGCCATGACATTTGGTGTTTTTTCCGCCGCTATTGCCGGAGTGGCATTTACCGGACATGAAGTAGAATTCGTTGTAAATCTGGGGGCATCCGGTCTCGTCGCATCTTTGCTTTACTTTGTCGTAGGCTTCGGAAAAATAACCATGATGACATTGAATGCGTATAGCAGTTATATGTCGAGTGCGACGCTGGTGAATGGTTTCAGAGGAAAAGCAACCGTCTCTGTCGGTCATCGATTTATTTATGTATCAGCCATGATTTTGTTAGCTGTTTCCATTGCGTTATGGGGCTCGGGAAGCTTCATTCACGCTTTTTCTTCTTTTTTATTATTTCTACTGACCTTTATTTCTCCCTGGAGTGCAATTTGTCTGGCTGACTGGCAGTGGGGGCATCGTTCAAAATGCGACCTGCAGGCATTAAACGATCCACAAGGAATATATGGCCGCTGGAACTGGAGTGTAATTTCCATTTACTTCATTGGCTTATTAATGGAACTTCCTTTTGTTTCCAGCAGTATTTACACTGGTCCGATTGCAAGCTTGTTGGATGGCGCAGATATCTCTTGGTTAGTTGGCCTGATTGGCACCGGCATAGTGTATTACATTTACAGCAGAATATTGCCCCCCGCTTCTATGAAAATACAGGCTGCTGATTAACAGTAACAATAATAATCCCAAGAAAAGGATCCATACATGAAATATATCGTTGACCCATTTTCCGAAAAAAAGTCACTTAATACGCCATACCGTTTACTGCGTCATTATGCAGAAAAATGGCCTGATAAAGAAGCGCTGGTATTCGATGCTGGTAATCAACGAATGACCTTCAGAGGTTGGCTTGACAGTGTCGACAAGTTGGCGCTAGAGCTAAGTCGTCGTGGTGTAAAAGCGGGTGACCCTGTGGCTCTGTTGGCAGAAAATCGTATTGAGTGGCCAGTTGCCCAGATTGCAATTTCGGCCTTAGGTGCGATACTGGTGCCTGTTAATACACATTTCCGTGATAATGATTTACGCCACGTTCTCGATCACAGCCAAGTGGTTGCCATCTTGCTGTCCGAACGTTTTCGCTCCAGCGAATATTTAGCCATGGTACGAGCGATTCATCCTCAACTCCCTAGCCTAAGAGACATTATTAACTTCGATGATATGGAATATGAAGCAGTAATGCGCCAACCCGTTTTGGCTGAACTGACGGAGTGGGTATGGTCCCCGAGAGAGTTGGCTAGCATCCAATATACTTCTGGTACTACTGGACGGCCTAAAGGCGCAGAACTCTGTATGGAAGGGATAATGATGAATGCCTGGGGCACCGTGCAGCGGCTGGAAGTGACGGCGATGGATCGCTGGACATCCATTATTCCGCTCTTCCACTGTGCAGGTTGCATCATGAATATTCTGGCATGCCTGACAGCTGGTGCGACATATTTGGGTATGCGTGCTTTCGACGCCGGACAAATGCTTTCGCTGATAGAACGGGAGCGCTGTACAGTTCTTACGGGAGTCCCCACGTCCTACTTAGCGATGTTAGAGCATCCGGACAGACCATATTTCGATCTCTCGTCTTTGCGTACCGGTACCTGCGGTGGTGCAGACTGCGATCCGAGACTTCTGGAACAGTGCGCGCGGGCGTTTCCTATTAATGGGTTGGTTCAGGTTTACGGGCAGACGGAAGCCAGCACACTGATAGCGTTAGATTACTGGCAAAGTCCCCAGCGCTTTGCCACTGCTGGCTTGCCCTTACCTGGAGTTGAAGTGCAGGTCTGCGATCCGAATACCGGAGTGGTACTCCCCCACGGGGAAATCGGCCAGCTACAGGTTCGTGGGCCAATGGTCATGTTGGGATATCATCGAGATGCGGAGGAAACCGCTCGCTGCATCGATCCTCAAGGCTGGATGAATACGGGCGATCTCGGTCGGCTAAACATCGATGGTAGGGTCGAACTGGTAGGAGGACGCCTGCGCGATATGATCATTCGCGGTGGTGAAAATATCTATCCTGTAGAGATAGAAAATCTGCTGCGTGAGCATCCGTCGATCACTGAAGTTGCAGTCTTCGCTCTACCCGATAAATTTTACGGCGAAGTGGTAGCCGCCGCTATTGAGTCCACCAAGCCGTTATCCAAAGATGAAATAAGAAAAGCCTGTGTTGGAAAAATAGCTGGTTTTAAACATCCTGCTCGGGTCTTTACCATCGTAGAATGGCCGATGACGTCAAGCGGGAAGATCCTAAAACGCATGTTGAAAAGCGCAGCCCTTGATGGGCAACTGAAGGAGCTTTTATGAAAATGAGTGTGACAGGCTATCCACATACATGCGTCTTCACCCCTGGGCCGCACCAAACAGCAGCTGCAATTGGCAACACGGGTGTGAAAGTGGTGTCGACACCAGCGTTGATCGCTCTATTGGAGGAGACCAGCGCCGATGCTGTAGCAAAAGACTTACCGTCCGGCTGGGTGAGCGTGGGAACCCATGTCGACGTACATCATCATAAACCCGCCTGGCCTTATCAGGAGGTTCGCTGTACGGCGACGTTAATTAGCGCAGATGAGAAAAGGTTGCAGTTTTTCGTACAGGCGCATCAAGCGGGAGCATTGATCATGAGCGGTAAGCATGAACGTGCTCTAGCGCCACTCAGCCGTTTTGAACGTGCTGATGGTAAACTGCCAGAGGGAGCTCCGCTGGAGTTTTTCTTTGATTTTCACAGCCCTTGGTGCTACCTCGCCTTCCCCCGTCTAAGAGAAATTGCCGCTGCGTACGGAAGAATGATAGTACTACGTCCCTTCCATCTGGCTAATTTGATTGACCGCATAGGTGGACGTAGACCGTTGGATGCCTCGCCAGCGTTTGTCAACTGGTTCAAACAAGATATGCAGGACTGGGCGCGCATTCGCCGGCTGCCACTGAGTTATCATCCTAAGTTCCCGTTGCGGCCTTCACGTGCGCTGCGAGCTACCCTGTATGCAGTTGAAGAGGGGCTGGGAGAAGCATTCGCCTTCAAGGTGATGCAGGCGTATTGGTCACAAAGTCTGGATATTAGCGATGTTGCCATCTTAGGCGACTTAGCCACTTCAGTAGGGCTGGATAAAAATGCGTGCATCTCCTCCATCGGCGATGAAGCCCGGAAGCTAGCCATAGTATCGAACACAGATGAAGCTATTGCTCGCGGGGTATTTGGTGCACCAGCAGTGTTTGCCGATGGCAAACTGTTCTGGGGAAATGACCGCCTTGATATGATGGACACTTGGCTGGCATCTGCGGGAGAGCGCTGCTGAGCCACCGACGGAGAGAAGTAGGCTAACGCTTGCTTCTCCCAACTATAGACTCAGACCAGCATAAAAGTTGGGACTTCCTATGTTAAACCCGAAAAGGAGATAAGGTCGGTAAACCACCCTGCTGTCAAACTCCGTTAGGTCAAACCATTTGCCGAAAATACTACCGCAGTTATAATTGTGGTGAATGCCGACCTAGGCAGCAGGTGTGGTGGTCGTGTTGCCCATAAAAAACCTCCGTGGTCAATATCGTCTGGGATCCGGCTTATACTGTGCCGACACAAGTGACGGGAGAACAACGGAGGATGCAAGGGCGTCACCGAAGCCGCTGCAGAGTAAATAGCAGGAGGAGGCTGGGCGGTTTGACGGCGAAAATTGAACCTGAAAACGATGGGAAGATGGCGGTTAGGGCCTTTGAAATAAATGTGGCCGGGTTAAGTTGACAGCGTTTATGCTCCCCTTGCATCAGTCGTGGCCCAGCTATAGTAGCGGCACGTCTGTCAACGTTAAACGGGATGAATGTGGCGCGTAGCAACATCGTTTTTATTGCGTCGTTGATATTCACAAAATCCTGGGTAGTGCTACCAACTTATTGATTTTTGTGTTGGATGGTGTTTTCGAGGTGCTTTATGGCTTCCATTTACGTGGGATCGCCATCTTGTGCTGTGACTGAAGGCGTAGACCGTAACGGCAAAAGTACTGCCGGTCATCAGCATTATCTCTGCAGGCAGTGCCGTAAGCCATGGACACTCACTTTCACCTATACAACCTCACAGCGCAGTACACACCAGAGGAAAATCATTGATATGACTATAAATGGCTCTGGATGCCGTGCCAGTCCACACATTATCGGCATCGGTCTGAACACCATTTTCCGTCGTTTAAAAAACTTAGTCCCCAGTCAGTAACCTCGCGGATAAAGGCTGGCTGGGGTGTTATTGTCTGCGTAAAAAGGGAAGAGCAGAGGGGCTACGTCGGGTGGGTTGGCTCCTATATTTCCATACACTTTTTATCACTTAACCCATTACTGGTTCGCCGCCGCAGATATTCCCGTGGCGAACGATACCCCAGTGCACTGTGCGGATGCCATTCGTTGTAATGTTCGAAGGCCTCCGCGAGGTTCTTTACCGCTGTTAACCCGTCGGGTTTCGGCATGATGCTGATGTAATCGCGCTTCATCGTTTTCACGAAGCTCTCTGCCATCCCGTTGCTTTCCGGGCTACGTACCGCCGTATGTTTAGGCTCCAGTCCTACCATTCTGGCGAACTGACGCGTCTGATAAGAACGGTAGGCTGAACCGTTGTCTGTCAGCCACTCAACGGGGGATGTCGGCAGGCTGTTACCGAAGCGACGCTCCACGGCACCCAGCATGACGTCCTGCACGGTTTCACTGTCATATCCACCGTTACTGGCCGCCCAGTAAAGTGCCTCGCGATCGCAACAGTCCAGAGCGAACGTGACCCGCAGTTTTTCACCGTTATCACAGCTGAACTCGAAGCCGTCAGAGCACCACCGCTGGTTACTTTCTCCAACGGCCACTTTCCCTGTATGCGCCCGCTTCGAGGGCGGTATTTCCGGTTTACGCTCAAGCAGCAGCGCATTCTGACGCATGATGCGGTATACGCGTTTGGCATTGATCACCGCCATGTCGTCAGTTTCTGATTGTCTGCGCAGCAGTGCCCATACCCGACGATAACCATAGGTGGGCAGATCGTCGATAACGGTATGGATAAGGGGCAGCGCGTCAGTATCATCAGGCTTGCGCTTGCACCGACGATCCTGCCAGTCCTTCAACCGACGGGCCATGGCATGCAGTTGCGCACGTGAGACCCGGAGGCAACGACTGACAAGGCTTATTCGCCATCCTCCGGCAACAAGGGCTCGTGCGCTATCCACTTTTTTTGTCGGCCATATTCAACGGCTTCTTTCAGCAGCTCGTTTTCCATGGTTTTCTTGCCCAACAGGCGCTGCAGCTCTTTAATTTGCTTCATCGCAGATGCCAGCTCCGACGCGGGCACAACCTGTTCTCCTGCGGCAACGGCTGTAAGGCTGCCTTCCTGATACTGCTTACGCCACAGGAACAGCTGACTGGCAGCAACGCCATGCTGACGGGCGACCAGCGACACGGTCATTCCGGGCTCAAAACTCTGCTGAACAATGGCGATTTTTTCCTGAACACTTCGCCGTCTGCGCTTCTCTGGACCTAAAACATCAATCATTCGGACTCCAACGACTAGTCTAAAAACTAGTATTAAGACTATCACTAATTTAAGTGATACCAACTGTCTGGAGATTCATGGGGCCAGTCTATCCGGGGTAACCGCTATCCGCAACGTCCAGGTAGCGTTCTGCCAGCTCAGTCAGCAGCTGGCAGAGCGCCGGTAAACATAGACCGTCCTGCTCAGCGACAATGTCCTGCACACCTGGCGGATGCTCATGGCAAGTTGTGCCGTCATATAGTGACGTCAATATCCATCGCTAATAATTGGATTGATTAGACGCCCTATTCGCGAGATTTCAACCTCGACAACATCGCCGGGCCACATAAATAACGGAGGCTGGCGTTTTTTACCGACTCCGCCTGGTGATCCGGTCAAGATGACATCTCCCGGTGAAAGTGCGGTGAACGTACTGATATAGGCAATCAATTTAGCGATAGAATGGAGCATATGACGGGTGTTGGATCGTTGAACTTCGTGGCCATTCAGGCGGGTGACAATCTCCAGACACTGTGGATCCGGAATTTCATCTGTTGTGACAAGCCATGGACCAAATCCTCCGGTGGAAGGCCAGTTTTTCCCAGCGGTAAACCAACTATGTTGCCAGTCTCTAACAGAGCCATCCATATAGCAGCTATAGCCAGCTATATGGCCTAGAGCATGAGCTTCAGAAATATTCGACCCCGGACTGCCAATCACCAACGCCAACTCACCTTCATAGTCAAACTCATCACTTAAGGAAGGTTTACGTAAGCCGCAGTGATGGCCAGTCTGTGAATCAGGGAAACGAACAAATAGTGTCGGTGCAGAGGCCTGTTCGTTAAATTCATCCCGCTTTTCCTGATAATTCAGGCCAGCGCAAATAATCTTATTTGATTGCGTGATTACGGGCAAAAAAGTGATCTCTTCCAGAGGATAATCCGCGGATTTCGTCGCGAGCATGCCGGTGTTCAATTGCTCCACATAGGGGAGAAAAGTTCGTAAATCAGAGCACTGTGGAAAAATAGGGTGTAAATCTATTACCCCATCCGCGGCGAGCAAGCCATATGAAGAACATCCCTCAACAGAAAAACTCAATAACTTCATAGTGTTCCTTTGTAAAAAAAATACTCAAAACTAATAAATTAAATAATTGCAACGCAGTTTGTGGGATTTCATTTCTGCGAAATGACTTTGCAAACTGTGGTTCAAATGGTGTTATTTAAAAACAAAAACACAGCCACGTTGAAGGATACAGAATGTTGACTGACATTATACTCGTCAGTCAAGGGGGGAGATACGACACAATACTATTCTTTTTCTTTCGCTAGCAATAATCCCAACAATGAAATTGCTCCACATACTAAAATATAAATTGCCGGAGCACTGTTATTACCTGTCATCTTAATCAGTAGGCTGCAGAAAAACTGAGCAAACCCGCCAAAGATCACAGTACTGATACTGTAGGTAAACGATAACCCGGTGGCCCGAAACTCCCTTGGGAATATAGTACCTAGCAGTACTAAAGATGGGACTGTGTTAAAAATCAGTAAAATAGTTAGTAAAACGATTACTGCTGCCATTACGGGCGCAACCGGAAAGGACTCAATCAATAAGAATGCCGGATAGATAGTGATGAGCATCACGATTCGAGTCATCAGCACCATCTTTTTATAACCAAACCGGTCGCACACTTTACCCGCCAGACCACAAAAACAGATTTGAATAAATCCGGCGACACAACCCAAGAAGATACCATTGACCATACCGACATTGAGTTGTGAAATTGCATAATTGGCCATATAGTGCAGAATCACATAGTTTGCCGAGGTGCCGCCAATGGAAATTAGTATACCGGCGGCCAATGAGACTTTGTGGCGTACAGCCATGGTCAATAATGAGGCATGCTCCTTCGTTGGTGTATACTGCTCTGGCAGCGTATTACGAATGTATTGCCCCACTGGGATCACTAACAGTCCGATAATAAAAGGAATACGCCATCCCCACCCGCTTAATTGATCAGTTGTGAGAAGAGCAGTTAATCCCAGACCGACTAGTGCACCCATTAACACGCTGAGTCCTTGGCTGAAAAACTGCCAGCTGCTGTAGTAGCCGCGGTTTTTTTTTGTTGCGAACTCCATCAGGTAAGACGTGGATGCGCCAAGCTCGCCACCGATGGCAAATCCTTGTAAGAGTCGAGCTATGACGATTAATACAGGGGCATAAATCCCGATGCTCTGGTATGTTGGCGCCAACACAAAAATAGCTGATCCGATTGCCATAAGCCATAGTGTTAAGGTGAGGGCGGCTTTACGTCCATGTTTATCCGCATATTGCCCAAGAAACACGCTTCCCAACGGACGCATAATAAAACCCACACCGTAGGTGGCAAAAGCCATTAATAACGACGTTCCCGCACTTTCAGCAGGAAAGAAATGCTTACCAATAATTGTTGCGAAAAAACTGAAAATGGTGAAATCATAAAATTCCAGTCCGTTGCCAATGGTAATAGCGGCAATGGTTTTAGCTCGAGGATGTTCTTTTGTCAGTGACGTGGATGGGTTGTGCACATCATCATTAAGTGAATGGCTCATATGAATCCTATTAATTAACTAAGTAAGGTATTAACCAGTGCAATCCAGTAGCTGGCACCAACTGAAATACAGGTATCATTGAAATCATATTTGGGATGGTGAGGCATAATGTCATCACCATTATCACCATTGCCAATCAGCAGATAGCTCCCCGGACAGGCTTCAAGCATAAATGCAAAGTCTTCACTTCCGGTCGATGGAACCATATCGGGAATCAGGCAATCCTCACCGAAAGTGCTGATAGCCACATCGCGTGCCAACTTGGTTTCCTTATCGTGGTTGCATAACACTGGATAACGACGGTGATAATCGATGGTTATGGTCCCTGAATAGGCTTCAGTAATAGCCTGGCTTAATGTAATGATCCGCTCCTGTAACCGATCCCTGGTTTGACTGTTCAGCGCTCTGACGCTGACAACTATTTCGGCAGTATCGGGTACGATATTGGCCGCTGAACCGGCATGCATTTCACCCACACTGACTATAGCCATATCCAATGGATTGATGTTGCGCGACACGATCGTTTGCATCGACAACACGATATTGGCGGCAATGACTAATGGATCCACAGTCTTATGTGGAACTGCGGCGTGTCCGCCGTGGCCCTGAATCGTCATCGAAACGGTATCCGAGGAAGCCATAAACGGTCCGCTCAGGAACCCCAGTTTGCCAAGTGGAAGACCCGGCATGTTATGCATCGCGTACACCCCGTCACAAGGGAAGAGGGTAAACAGTCCATCATCAACCATTTTTTGTGCCCCACCTTTGCCTTCTTCCGCAGGTTGGAAGATTACGTTCAGTGTGCCGGTAAACTGCGGTTCACTAGCGAGTATTTTTGCCGCAGCAAGCAGTATGGCAGTATGGCCATCGTGTCCGCAGGCGTGCATTTTCCCAGGAATTGTGCTCTGATAGCTAAGGGCTGTTTTTTCTTGCAGCGGTAGTGCATCCATCTCAGCCCGTAACCCAATACGGTAACCTTCTCCGCGGCAAATCTGCCCAACAACGCCAGTTCCCCCCAGTCCCCGATGAACGGTATAACCCCAAGAACCGAGCAGGTTGGCAACCAAATCACTGGTTGAAAACTCTTCGAATCCTAATTCCGGATACGCGTGTATGTGATGTCGTATTGCAATCATTTCACTTTCAATTTTCTTAATGCCGGGGTGAATAGTTAATACCATGCTTTCCTCGTTGATGATTCTTTATCAGTATTCTAATAACAATTCGATTTATACGATTTCTGACGATAACGTATCTTTTTTTTCTTGAATCTTCAGTTTAATTCCGAACAGACACACTATCCCACCAAACAAAATGATGGCGGCAAGTGTGTAATAGGCATAGCCAAACGAATTTCCTGAGCTGTCGATAATAAATCCTAAGAGTGTTGGCGCGACGAACCCGCCGAATGAAGAGATAGCTGTAATCACCCCCATGCTAGTACCAATAAATTCCTCGGCAATAATTTTATGTGGTAGGTTTTTGATAGTGATAAAAGTAAACATTGATGTCAGCATACTAAGCGCAAAGCTGGCAACCACCACAATGACCGAAGAGGATAAGGTGAACATCAGGAAACAGGCAGCGGTAATCACAGAACTAATGAAGATGAAAATATTTTCACAATTATTAAACAGCTTGCTGCATAAAAAACCGCACAATAACGGCGTGATAATCCCAATGAATGCATTGATGCTCTGGATATAGCCAATGTCAATCAACGACAAATTGAATTTCTGCTTCAAAAATGAAGGGAACCAGATGCTACCATTTAGTACTAAATTGAAGGCAAATACGCTGACTGCGAGAATAATGACATTACGGTCTGTCAGTAGTGTGAGAATGCTTTTCTTGCGGCCCGGTGTCGATGCCTTTTCATGATTTTGTGGTTGCTTGATATTTTTTAGGGTACAGAGGATCAATAACCCTGAAATAATATAGCAGACAGCAACGAAATAATATGCGAAAGTCCAGTCAATAGTTATTAAACGTGCTCCCACCCATGCTGCTATACAGCCGCCAATGCTACCACCCATAAACCAGATCGACTGAATCATTACTCGTTGTTCGCGACTGTAATTCAGGGCGATAGCTTTTGCCGATGCTGAAGGGATACTGCCATGGCTGACACCAAGTAAGAAGCGAATTAGAATAAAAAGGATAAGTACAGAGCAAAATGGGAACAGAAAACAAAAAATGGCTGCACCTACCATACATCCGACAATAACCTTTTTATAACCGAATAAATCAGAGAGGATTCCTCCTGGCAAACTAATTAATGCATAGCCCAGGGAATAGGCACTCATTAACATGCCCGCCTGAGTTTTTGATAAATTAAATTCATTGCCAATCGGAATGATGGCTAATGAAATAAGGCCTTTATCAATCCACATTGTGGTATACGCCATCATAAGTATAATTAACACATGATAGCGTTTAATATAATCTGGCATTATGTATACCTTTTTATGAAGAATAGGAAGTGCGAGACAAAGTTGTAACGATTCCAAAGTGGACTCGCAAGGGTATCTTAATGACTTTTTTATTGTCAATAGGTGACATTTACGCTGTCATTTATACGAATAAAATGAAGGGAATTGGTGATAATCCGTTGTATTTTATCGTGTTTTTTCTCCGCGCCCTCAGCATTGAACGATGCCGACGCCTTGTCATTGATATTTATTTAGTTTGTCACATATGTTTAACTATAGTTCTCCATCACCGATCTGTTTCTATTATGAGGTTTTATGATAAAGTTACTGCATGAACCCATGGCATTTGATCCAGAATTAGGGGTCCGTTACCGCCACATTGACTATCGTGGACGACAATGCCCGAAGCACTGGCATAATTACTTTGAGTGTTTACTGGTCACGGAAGGACGGCTTGAGTTCTATCTTGAAGGAGATGTTCATCAATTGAATGTCGGTGATTTTGTCATTATAAACCCTTGTGAAGTTCATGGTAGCTATAGCCTGGATCCATTCAGCAAGGCCTATATGCTTCAGTTTCCTGAATCGATGTTTAATGCTGTACAGGGTAAAAAGGTCAAACGCGTCAGGAACGCCTTTATCAGGGCACAAGACGAGTTTCCACCACGTTTCCTACACACGATCTCAAACGCTTTTCTGGCGCTAGAGAGGGCTCAGTTGGAGTCCGGAATCGGATATTATTTACAGATGAAAAGCATCATTTATAGCTTTTTACACTGTTTGATAGACCACTGTGTGGTTGATATAATCAGTGCGGGAACTGCCAGGACAGATAAACATCTGGTCCGTCTGAATAAAATCATGTGTTATATCGAAAGTAATTATCACCTTAAAATTACGTTAGAAGACTGCAGTCAACAGATCCATGTTGATTCGACCTACTTTTCTAGGTTCTTTAAAAAGTATATGGGTGAAAATTTCAGTCGTTATCTCAGTGTATATCGCATGAACCATGCTTATAACGACCTTATTACGACCGATCTCAAGATTACTGAGTTATCAGAACGCAACGGATTTACCAACTATAAGTATTTTTTATCGCTATTTAAAGAATTGTATGGATGTACGCCGCTGGAAGTTCGTCAGAAAATGTATATGTATGAAAAATTTGATGCTGTGACACCTAAAAGCAAATCTGGCAGCTTTCAGCAGATGTATTGCTATTAATAACGTAATAGTCATGTAGATACCACAAATAAGTCAATAGTGTGTCTTTATGGAAATCACCTTTGGCATAATATAAGAACGGACACGATGTTTTTATTGGTTTTTAGCCGTTAAGGGGTTTTTTATGCATGTTAAATTTCCTGACTCTTTTTTGTGGGGCGGTGCCATTGCGGCCAACCAGGCTGAGGGCGCCTTTGATGTTGCTGGTAAAGGACTCTCTATTGCCGACATGGTTTCATTTGATACCAGAATGAATCGTGATGAAATATATAAAAATCGGCGTGTGAACAGTGAGAAACTGTCTATCGCGCTAAACCAACCTGATCAAGAGTTTGTGGTATATCCTAAACGTTATGGAATCGATTTTTACCACCACTATAAGCAAGATATCGCACTGCTTGCTGAAATGGGGATAAAAATATTTCGCACCTCAATCGCCTGGACCCGCATTTTCCCACGTGGTGACGAACTGCATCCGAATGAAGAAGGGTTGGCATTTTACGATCGCTTATTCGGCGAGTGCAAAAAACATGGCATGAAAATATTGGTGACCATGCATCACAATGAAATGCCATTCACCCTTGTCGAAGAGTACGGCGGATGGAAAAACCGTGAGCTCATCGGTTTTTTTGACAGATATGCCCGCAGCATACTCACACGTTATAAAGGCGTGGTTGATTTTTGGGTACCTTTCAATGAAATGAATGCCTCACGTTTTAATCCATATAACGGCGTTGGTTTGGTCTATGACCGTGAAGAAAACTATGAGCAGGCCTGTTTTCAGGCGGTTCATCATCAGTTTGTAGCAAATTCGCTGGCAGTCAAAGCCTGTCGCGAGATCAGTCCAGAAGCTAAAATCGGTGGAATGATCGCACGGTTCACGACCTATCCAGCGACCTGTAAACCTGAAGATGTGATGAAGATGATCCATGACGATCAGTATAATAACTTCTACTACAGCGACATCATGGTCCGTGGTTTTTATCCTGAATATATGCAGCGCTATTTTGAGGAGCGCAATATTGTGCTCCAGCAGGAAGTGTCAGATAAAGCTACTTTAGCGCAGCATACGGTCGATTTCCTGTCATTCAGTTACTACATGTCAATTGTCTCCAGTCATGAAGGTAACCTTGAAAAAAGCTATGGTAATTTGATCCGAGGTAACCGCAACCCCTATCTTGAAGAGTCTTTATGGGGATGGCAAATTGACACCATTGGATTACGTATTACTCTGAATCAACTGTATGATCGTTACCATATTCCACTTTTTATTACTGAAAATGGTCTAGGTGCAGAGGATGTACTAACCGAGCAGGGCCACGTCCATGATGATTATCGTATCAGTTATCACAAAGGCCATCTCCAACAGATGGCAGAAGCGATCCGCGATGGTGTCGAACTGATTGGCTACACCAGTTGGGGCATCATCGACATTATTTCCTGCGGATCATCTGAGATGAGTAAACGCTATGGATTTATCTTTGTTGATCAGGATGACACCGGAAAAGGTTCTGCCAAACGTTATCGTAAAGATTCCTTCTACTGGTACAAGGCTGTTATTGAAAGTTGCGGCGAGTCGCTCTACAAGGATGATTGTGGGAGATAATTTTCATGATTAACCTAGCAGTTGATATCGGCGGGACCTACATCAAATATGCGTTGATTGATGATCGCTATACGATCATCAGAAAATGGAAGGTTCCAACACTGAAGTTTGATGATAAAGACCGATTCTATGATTATCTTTGCCAGAATATGAAGGATATCGATAACATTTCTCGCATTGGTGTCAGTGCCCCTGGACTTATTGACAGCGAATCTTACGTCAAATCAATAGCTGCGCCGAATGTGAAAATAATGTTCGAAACATCCATTCGAGCAGAAATAGAACGTCGAGTGGCAAAACCAACCACAGCGATCAATGATGCAAAAGCTGCTGGAGTTTGCGAGTTTCGTTTAGGTAACGCACAGGGAACCAAAAGTGCAGCATTTATTATTATTGGAACTGGCACTGGCGGTTGTTTATGTGATGAGAACGGCGTCATCAATGGTGCGGATAGTTTTGCAGGTGAATTTCATTTTATTCCTTACTGGGATAATAAAAGCCAACAACTTTTGAAATTAGGTAATCATTCCTCAATTCGCGGCCTGCAGAATGCTTATCAGCGACTATCAGGTTCTGATGCACTGAATAGCGAGAGAATCATTGAAGCTAGTCGTAAGGGGGATCCTCTGGCGCAACAAGCGGTCGATGAGTGGTTACATCATGTTGCATTAATGACCTTGAATGTTCTTTGTTTTTATGACCCTGAGGTCATCTGTTTTGGTGGGGCAATCTCCAAAGCGGATTGGTTTATTGATACTGTCCGGGATAAAGTCAGTAGTATGACAGAGAGTCATGTTAAATCACAAGTATTTACCACTCGTTTATTAGCTTGTAAATATCATAATGATGCTAATCTAATTGGTTCATTGTTATAGTATTTGAATATAGAGCTAAGCTTTTTATTCTATAAGCCATGTGTATTGATACATGGCTTTTTTTATCATGAATTTTATTTTCTTACATTCTTATTATCACTGTGCTTTCAAAAAATGTCAAAATAGCCCATCAAACAAGACAAGTGTCTTACTTGTACTAATCCACTTTACCCTTATTATATTTCTTGTAAGTTCAAAAAACGCACTTCGGTTTGCGTGTCGTACCACTTTATACACCCATTCTCGATGGCTATATAAATCTAAAAAATTATAAATATATTACTATTTGTTAATGAGGGTTCTTACATGTTGTTCAATAAGACTTTAATAGGTTCATCACTTATTCTGTGCCTGATAAATACTGAAGCTTTAGCACAACCATTGACTGTTGAGCAACGACTCGCCGCATTGGAAAATAATGAAGCCACTAGTCAAAAAAAACTGAAGGAGACCCAAAGAAAGCTTGATGGTGCGTTAAAGGAGCTGGCTGTTTATAAAAAGAAGAGACGTTTGACTGCGTTATCTGCAAGCGATCAGGAAATGCAGTCGCGAGACCACCAGAACGGTGATGATGCAGTTCCATTTCGCGCTCAGGTGTATCGTAATATCGATAAAATGGATGAGGCAGAGGATAAGATAAAACCGAAAGGTAGTTCACAGGAAAAGCATCAACAGCCGTTGCTCAAACCCAGCGATATGAACATTGATCAACTAGCAAAAGCGATTGAAAATGAGATCGGTTTTTCATTTCATGGTTATTTTCGTTCCGGGTGGGGAACTTCAAGCAACGGTAGCCCGGAATCCTGGGCAAATGGTTCTTTAGGCCGTTTTGGTAACGAACATGGCAGTTGGTATGATCTGCAGTTTAACCAGAAATTGTATGATAAAGATGGCCGCAGTGCAAAAGCGGTTGTTATGATGGATGGTAATGTTGGCGAATCATACGTAAAAGAACCTTTTGATTCTGATAGCGAAAACATCATGCAGTTTTCCGATATTTATGTCACGACCAAAGGATTTATTAGCGCGATACCGGATGCGGTATTCTGGGTCGGCCGACATAAACTCCGTGGGCAAGAATATAAAATGCTTGATTTTACCTATCATAAAGGCGCAAGTGCTTCAGGCATCGGCTTAGAAAATGTGCCTCTTGGCAAAGGAACATTTGCTATCGGTTTAGGTCGTGAAGATTTAGACAATTATTCCAAAGACAAAACAACTACTCAACAGGTTAATACTAATGCCTTTGACATCCGATTTAGATCATTTCCATTAACAGAAAATACCAGCGGAGATTTTTATGGTCGTTACTCTATGGCGAATAAAAGTGATAGCCAAAAACGAACCCAGGACTCTGGTGAATATTATGATGTTAAGAGTGCATGGATGTTAACCGGAATTATTAATCATAAACAGGAACGTAATGGTTTTACCGAATACAGTGCTCAGGTAGCAAATAACTCTTTAGCAAGTAGCTTTGCTAAAGTTTACGGCGGGTCGACTAACTTCGGAACGGGACGTTATTACTACGGTAACCATACCAATGGCATTAGCTGGCGTTTGGGGGAGCAGGGTGAGTTTTATCCGACACAAAACACTATCGTCGCTCACACCTTACTGTATTCTCATGGTAATGATGTTTATACTTATGAAACCGGTGCCCATACATCATTTGATAGTATCCGTGCGGTGGTACGCCCTGCTTATATCTTCAATGATTATAACCAGTCGGGTATTGAGTTTGGTTATTTCAATCAGAAAAACACTAACTCAGGTGTTTCACTACGAGAGTCAGGGATGAAAACTACTTTATTCCATGACTTTAAATTAGGTACCAGTGCGTTTAACTCAAAAATGGATATTCGTTTTTATGCTACCTGGTTGAAAATTCTCGATAACTCCATCGATGATTATACATTCGCGGACGAAAAGCATGACCAAATTAGCTTTGGCGCACAAACTGAAATCTTTTGGTAAATAAGACTAGTCGAGAATCAAAATGATGAAAATGCATACTAACCACGATAACTATATGACGGCTTATGATATTGCGAACTCATTAACTCCTACATTAAATGTGACCAGGGTTAATGCCATGAACACGGTAATTGCTCAGTCTGAGCCGACTACGTTACTGGGTTACACCATGGTCAATGATGAAGCCCATCCATTGGCCCATATTAAGATTACCCCCCTCCAGGAGAGGGAGAAAATCATTATAGATTTCGGTCGACATGTTACGGGGTATCTCCATTTTACGCTTGGTTGGAAGGGGCGAGGTAATGATGCCCCGACGCGATTACGTCTGGTGTATGGCGAAGTTCCATCTGATGTCGCGGAGTCGTTCTATCCCTATGATGGAAAACTCAGCGCAGGCTGGTTGCCGGACGAAGTGATAACTATCCAGCATCTCCCACAAGCAGTTGTGATTTCCAAGCGTCACGCTTTCCGCTATGTGAGTATTGAAATACAAGCGGCATCACGCAATTTCGGTCTTACCTTTAGCGATATTTACGTGAACGCTGTCAGTTCAGCAGGTGATGATCTCCATAAACCAGCAACCTATGACAGTGCTTTATGGCAACGAATTGATGATATCAGCCTGGAGACTCTCCGTGAATGTATGCAAACCTGTTTTGAAGATGGGCCGCGTCGGGATCAACGCTTGTGGATGGGCGATTTACGTCTTCAGGCGCTCACGAATTATATTAGTTTTGAACAGAACGATTTAGTTAAGCGCTGTCTGTATCTGTTTGCAGGTTCATTGAATGAACAGGGGTTAATGACCGCCTGTGTTTATGAGAAACCCGAACCGCAACCGGGTGAAGGATGTATGCTGGATTATGCGGCCTTATTTGGCCCCACGTTAGCCGACTATTATCAGGCAACAGAGGACAGAGATACCGCAGATAGGTTGCTGGCGGTGGCCATCAATCAGCTCAACATTATCGGTATGCATTATGTTGATAATACGGGGTGTTTTCACGTGCCAGAAAAGCCGTCTTGCTTTGTCGACTGGCAAAAAGGGTTAGATAAACAGGCGGCCATGCAGGGGATTATTATTTATAGCTGCCGCCGTGTGATTGCACTGGCAGAGCAGCTAGGCAACCGTGAATCCTGTCACTCTTTACAATACCTCTTGGAAAAGATGTTGATTGCCGCTAGGACATTTTGGGATGAAACGCAGCAATGCTTTATAAGCGGGCCGCAACGACAGTTGTCCTGGGCATCACAAATATGGCTAGTATTAGCAGATGCCGCATCTCGGCAGCAACAGCAGCAGGCTCTCACCGTGGTAATGCATCATCCGGACGCCGTTCCCCCCATGACCCCATATCTATATCACCATATGGTCTCTGCACTGGTGCATTGTCAGTTACCTGAGCGGGCAAAATCGCTGGTCTTGGAGTACTGGGGGGCAATGGCTGAGGGGGGGGTTGATACATTTTGGGAAGCATTTTCGCTCAGTGATTATGCAATTTCACCTTACGGCAGTAAGCATATTAATAGTTATTGTCACGCCTGGAGCTGTACGCCTGCCTATTTCATTCGACATCGTTTTACCCGAGCCTGAGCTCAGAAAAACACCGCTGCCTACGGCTGCCCGCTTTTGGTCTTTCGTCAGTACTTTCGCCCCAGAGCCACCTGAAGTGCCTCCTTATCAAGCATGGCTTCGGCAAGCAACTTCTTGAGTCTGGCGTTCTCTTCCTCAAGCGGCTTCAGGCGCTTAACCTCGGGTTCCTCCATACCGCCATACTTCTTGCGCCAGGTATAAAAGGTGGCGTCGGAAATGGCGTGCTTACGGCAGAGCTCACGGGCAGAAACCCCGGCTTCAGCCTCGCGGAGGATACTGATGCGTATTCTGGTGAAGATGAACGGTGATTCCGGAGGAACGTGAACGCGTTATTTCCTAACGCGCCCTGACTTCTTTTTATTACACCGACCGTTCACTTTCAGTCAACCTGTGCCAGTCGTTTTCTCATCGATTCGCCTTTCATATCCAGCCGCTGGGCGTTATGCATCAGCCTGTCCAGGATCGCATCAGCAAGCGTGTTATCTCCCACGCAGCCGTACCACTCCTCCGTGGGCAGCTGGCTTATGGTAATCCCCCCTTAAATTAACTGACGTCAAAAGTAGAATTTTCTCGTACGATATGCGCAGGAGATTCTTTATGAAAACATCAAAATTCACCGACAGCCAAATCATGTCGATTCTTAAACAAGCTGAAGCCGGAGTACCAGTTCCAGAACTGTGTCGCGAACATGGCATGAGCTCCGCGACGTTTTACAAATGGCGGGCTAAATTCGGAGGCATGGACGTATGACCCTGACCCAAGATCCTGCTCCATTCAGAAACAGAATTCCGGCATGATCTACACTCCCTGAACGGAGGTGGTGCCGATGAAAAAATCACGATTCACCGAAGAGCAGATTGTTTTTGCCCTGAAGCAGGCTGAACTGGGGACGTCCGTGCCGGACGTCTGTCGCAAACTGGGCATCTCTGATGCCACGTTCTATACGTGGCGCAAGAAATACGGCGGGATTTCTCCTTCGGAGCTGAAGCACATGCGGCAGCTTGAGGAAGAGAATCTCAGGCTGAAGAAGCTGGTTGCCGATCTGAGCCTCGACAAGGCCATGCTGCAGGATGTACTGGCAAAAAAGACCTGACGCTGGCGCGTCTGCGTGAATGGGGCCGGGACTTGCAGGCACGCTACGGGGCCAGCGAGCGGCAGGTCTGTTTTGCGCTACGGAGCAGCCGCAGCTCTTTCCGCTATCGTTCTGTGGCAGCAGACGACAGTGCGCTACGCCTGCGTATCAGGGAGATCACCGAAACCCGGGTCCACTATGGCTACCGCCGGGTTCACGTCATGCTCAGGCGGGAGGGCTGGCGGGATAATCATAAACGCATTTACCGGCTCTACAGTGAGCAGGGGTTGTCCCTGCGTCTCAAACGCCCGCGCCGGAATAAATCGGCACAGCGTCGGCAGCCCCAGCCTCAGGGGTTGTATCCGAATCATATCTGGGGCATGGACTTTGTCTCTGACGCCTTATTTGACGGGCGTCGGTTACGTCTGCTGACGGTCATTGATCTCTACACCCGCGAATGTCTGGGGATCTGCGTGGGCCAGAATCTGCGCTCAACGGAGGTCGCAGAGATGCTGAACACCATTGCGCTCAGACGGTCCTTACCACAATTACTGAAAACCGATAATGGCTCTGAATTTGCAGGGAAAATGCTGGACAAATGGGTATATGAACGAGGGATCCGTATAGACTTCTCACGCCCGGGAACACCGACGGACAATGCCACTGTGGAGTCGTTTAATGGCAGGCTGCGGCAGGAATGTCTGAACGAGAACTGGTTCATGTCCCAGGAGGATGCACGGTGCAAAATCGAGGCCTGGCGCATACACTATAATCAGAGACGTCCCCATTCAGCGCTGGGCTGGATGACGCCATCTGAATTTGCCGAGAAGTCTGTCGGTTGCAAGAATATGCAGCCAACATGAGGCCGGTTATTCCTGATTATGACTGGAGCATATTCGGGGTCAGGGTCATATGAAGACATTACTAACATCGCGGTGTATTAATCAACGGGGAGCAGGTCAGTCGGCTGGGTAATTGCTTTCCTGGGATCAACGGTTCTCTCCACTTTCGTCGCCAGTATACGATTTTGAACCAGGGGAGATTTATCATCATTCCGGGGTGCTATGGCGGTAAAAAACGAAGTGCTAATTCAGTATGACGCTCGTCAGGTGCAAACATCCGATCGGCGCGTGATAGCTAGCCAGCGTTTCGTGATACACCACTTATAAGCGGTAGCTCGATGAACTAGGTCGTTGAAGCCTTTGGCATGGCCAGCGACAGGCTTGGCTCAGACATACTTCGCTGGCTGGGACACATTAGCGCGATGAGGTCACCTTGAACATAAACGCATTACGCGCACAGCTCAGAAGGCGTGAGAGCGTTTCTGACGGAAACCGGGTAAAACAGGCAACACCCCCCCAAAAAAACCGCCAGAAACGCAGGAGATGAATTTTACCTCACTGCATATAAACGCACAAAAGTGCTTAGCCTCTGATTACAATACATTTGCCTCCCCTACCCCCTGTTTCTGCAACTTTTCTCAGTAAGTCATATCACGCTATCCAGCCTTGTTACCGGATAAGCCCCAACAAAAAGCACCTTTAAAGGTGCGTTTAAATGATCTACAATTAACACTCAAACTGAGGAGGTAACATTATGGCATTTCAGGTTCTGACCACTACGGCAGCCAGCATTACTGAGCTTAAACGTGACCCTATGGGTACTTTTCACGCCGGGGATGGCGCTCCGGTAGCCATTCTTAATCGTAATGAGCCTGCTTTCTACTGCGTGCCACCGGCACTCTATGCCCAGTTGATGGAACTTCTGGAAGATGAAGAACTGGGACGGATGGCTGATGAGCGAAGTGGAGAAAGGATTATAGAGGTCAATATTGATGACCTATAAGCTGGCTTTCAACGAATCCGCTCTGAAAGAATGGAAGAAGCTGGGTCATACACTACAGGTGCAGTTCAAAAAGAAGCTCAAAGAGCGCCTGGAGAACCCCAGAGTACCAGCATCACAGCTACATGGACGTAAGGACCAGTATAAAATTAAACTACGTGGTGCCGGATACCGCCTTGTCTATCGTGTAGAGGACGACATTGTCACAGTCACTGTTATCGGCGTAGGCAAACGCGAAAACGACGACATTTATAATGCAACACTTAATCGCGATTGACTAATGCTCTAAGTACTATTTTGGCGTCGTATCCGGGCCAGCTTTCTTTCTGGGTAACGTTGGCGGCTTGACATCATCTTTGCTCTGCGTTCGCCGCGTCATCCAGGGATGGTCAGCAGCAGGTTTGACGTAATATTTTGAGCGCAAATTATACCTCGCATTATCCACACGCTCATTTACGCTCTTTTCATCATCAAGCGGTATTGGCTCAGGCCCATCGACATATTTTTCGTAGCCCAACGGCCGGCTTTCATTAAGCACCGTTATTTCACCGTTAAAGTTTTCGCATACCGTGACAATCGCATGCCTGAGACGTTATCCCTGCCCTTCTGAACGGATCTGATATGCACTCGTTTTATACTGAAAGGTCAGATTCTTGGAAAGCACCCGACGGGACTGATAACAAAGTATGTAGTTAAGTTCTGCCGGAGAATGAAGAATCTCCCCGTGGGCGTTACCATTTTCACGGGGGACTGAAGCGAAGCGAGAGTTGTAATCCTTCACAAACTCAGACAACCACAGGTTAGCTGATTCGATATCACTGATATTGCGAAGACGTAATTCTTTAACCAGTCTGTCCTGTAACGTCTGATTGGCACGCTCAACCCGGCCTTTAGCCTGAGGGGTGTTAGCGTGAATTGGCTCGATCCCAAGAGTTTTAATTGCACGGGTAAATTGCGTTAGCTCGCCTTCACGTTCCGGGTTATTCACACGGAAAATACTGTGTCTGTCAGAATACAGGGCAAGAGGACGCCCATATTTGTCGAGATAATCACGTAACGTTTCCATGTAAGCGCGGGTCGTTTCTGCAGGAGCGAAGCGGAGCGCCATAAGCGCACTGGTGGCGTCATCAATAAAGACAATTAATGTACAACGAGGCCCTCGCTCTTCAAACCAGTCATGCGGAGAACCATCAATCTGGATAAGTTCGCCATAGCATGGCCGCCGTTGCCGACGCTGATAAATGCGGGCAATTTTTCGGCGTCGCTCACGCCATAAACCTTCCTCAACCATCCACTTGCGCAAAGTTTCGGCCGACAAAGCCAGCCCATGAATCTCCCGTAACTTCTCACAGGCAAACGTGGGGCCGAAATCCGGATATTTATCTCTGACAAGTGAGATGACGAGAGTCCGAAATTCCGACATAAAAGCATTATTGGGACGTTGTCCTCGGCGACGAGAAATCAGTCCCTGAGGACCTTCAATCCGGTAGCGCTGAACGAGACGTTTCACCTGCCGGATTGATATGCCTATACGGTCCGCGGCCTGCTCCTGGGTGATCTGGCGGCTGACTGAATCCCGAATTATCTGGAGACGGTCAAGTTCTTTAAGGCTCATGCTAATGGTCTCTTTTGTCATGAAATATCCTGCCAGAGAATCTACGGGGACATTTCAGAATGGGTCAAAAGGGACATTACTGCATAGGATTAACATAGCCTTTTTCTCCTTGCCTTACGGTAGCTAAGAGGCTACGCTGTTGGTGTCTAGTCAAGCAGATGGCCTCGTGTGGTTGGTTAATGAAAATTAACGTCCTACGGGGCTTTCTTCTTTCTGCCTCACAACAACAAAACACTCAAATATCATGAGGCAAAAAGCCTCAAGCGCCGACACCATTATACCCTGTTCACTCCCATCCTCCCAGGGGCAATAAGATGGTAAGCAGATAATTTTTAAGATCATTTTCGCCGTGTATATGCCATACACCCCGGCATTTTCTGGAGTTCAGTCATGAATTTTCCCTCTGTCAGCAGGCTCCGGTTACCACTTCTGCGCCGCCCAATGTAACGGTTCTGTGCAGACGCAATGCAGTGCCAGGACAACCCCCTTGTTCGTCAGCTGCGCCCATGTCTGATGTTAACGAAACAACTCAGCTACCTGTTTGAAGATTTACGCCAAAATAGAGGTGTACGCCTATGACAAAATTCTCCAGGCAATATCAGATATCAGTAGCGTCATGTTCGAAAGAGATTTTTAAAGTAGCTATTCCTGATTGTATTTCTTTGAAAATTTAATGAAGGTAAAGTTATTTAGCAAATTGACGCTCCACTAGAATAGGTTATTATTACTTACAAGCGTTCTGAACTATTAGCAATTTTACAGGCTCAACTATGCCTGTAAAAATATCTTTGCATCGGTATTGTTTTAAGGAATCAATTATGACACTCACTGCATATTACCAATTAAGGAATACAAAGTCCTCAGATCTTGGTTTCGAATTGCTGACCAGTGAGCCGGGAGCCTTTATTGTGCTGGAAGAATGCAGTTATGAGAAACCGTATGAATTGCCGGTTATGGGCATAACGGGAGTGCAGGCGATCGTTCGACTGCGTTCAGCTGCACGATGAATAAAGCCAGTAGCCTGCATAATTACATTGGAGCAAAGCTGGATTACAACGTTTATGAAGAAACTGCCTGAATCATCCTGTAATAGCTGTGTGTAGTCTTTGCCCGCCGCTGGCGGCTTTTATTATGTGGCACCGGGCAGGAGCGCCAGGCATCATGACAGCGCCCTCTCCTCCTTTGCTTCACTTCCTGTCAGGTTTAAGACGACTATCAAACCGGAACGGTACCTGTTGAGCCATCTGCTCGATCCCGTAAAAATCAGAGTGCTCAGGATTTAACAGATAATTGCACTCTACCGGCGATAAGGCTGAGGGAACACGCAGTGCAACCGAGCTCCTGGTAAATGACCAGGCATCTCCGTAATCAGCCAGTTCCTGAGGCGCATCCTCATCAGCCCAGTTGGCCGGTAATTCATCCATATTTGCGCTTTGGATCAATTCATCAGGCACATCGATACTCAGTAGCGTGAAAGAGTCCATTATCTGTGCCGCATGCAGGTGTACCAGCGTCTCCAGCATCGTTAGTGATGCCGTTTCGGAGACATATGCCATTGACACCCCCACGCTATTCCAGCGCCCACCAGCCTCTTTCGCACCATATCCGGTCCAGGCCGTAGAAAGATACTTTGTTTTCGTCAGCCTGTAGAGGATCACGAGTACACCCCATGCTCCAGACGCGTAATCAGCTTAATGACCTCATAGGCTCCCGTTTCGGATGCCATCAGGTCTGCTGGCACTTTCCAGCTCAATGCCCGGTTAGGTTCGTTCAACCACTTCTGTGCGGCTTCCCTGTCGCCTTCAAACAAATCTACCGCCCGATCAATGACGCGGATAATACGTACCAGACGTTCACTTTGTTCCGGGTTAAAACGAGCCTTCACACTGCGGCTAAATGTGGTTGACGGGATACCGGACATTTTTCTCAGGTCATTCTGGGTTATTCTGGCCCAGTCAGTTATCCGATTCGCCACCTTCCCGTCCAGACCTTCATTGATTTGGCCCAGAAGCGCTACGCCATCAGCATTATTTAACCCGGCAACCTGCCAGAGGCGCTGTGGTCTGGCTGGAGTTGAGGACAAACTAAATGTTTTCATAGCCAACCTCCATTTGGTTCTTACATTATACCCAAATGGTAACACTAGAGCAAATATCAACCACCAGCAGACGGAAGGCATTTTTCCTGATTGCGATACCTCAGAGTGTAGCGATCGGTATCGAGTCCCACCTCGTTGTGTAGGCTGGAGAGAGCATATATCTCTTCATTGACCACGCCGGTGCGATGCCCCGACCGGCAAACCATACTTTGCCTTTGCCTGAGTTGTTTATCGTATCCAGTACGTTCATGAGCGCGTCACTGTTTGCATACGACCTCCCTTCATCAAATAACGGTAGCTGAGTAACTCCGCAGTGACGGAAATCATTGAGCATGACACCCGCCTTTGCATAGTTATGTCCGTCTTTCCAGATTTTATCCAGAACCCGGCCCACCGCCACGATAATGTCCCACGTATCACGTGACGGAATGCAAAGCTGTTCGCTGGAAACTTTGCTGTAATAGGGTTCATGTTTTGAAAAAGGCGAGGTTTTTATGAAAGCTGATACCTGGCCGCAGAACTGACGTTCCTGGCGCAAGTTTTCCGCAGCACGTTAAGCATACTGGCACATTGCCTGCCGCATGGATTCATACGTTGTTATACGCTGCCCAAAACTTCTGCTGCATATTATCTATTGTTTTTGTGGTGGGGCATCCTCCAGGTCGATACAACTTTCCCCCGTAGTTCCCTCACTGTTCGTTCAAGAACTACGGTGAAGTTTCATCTTATGAATACAGGATTTGCCCTAGCCAGCTCTAGCGCAGTGGTTATGCCCATTACGCGTCAATTAGCAGCACTGCGCCAAAAGCAATAAAGATATCTTCTCCGAAGAAAACTGCGATGTTGTCACACGTGGCGGCATGGGCTTTGATTTTGTCGCGAATATGCTGTGGGACTTCGCCGTACTCGTTCAGCGCCGCTCCTTCGGCCATCAGGGCCAGCAGCGGACGCACCGTCTGGACATGGCCGCCCAACGACATCAGCCCCAGCGCGGCCGTGGCTTCACGCGCAACAAAATAAAGCATCAGAATACGCGCCGAAGTGGCACTAGCGATCTTCGCCACCCAGGCCTGGGCGCGCTCCTTAAGCCCGTAATACTCCAGCAGACCAATGTCAGGTAGGATCAGAATGAAGGTGGCCAGCGAATGGCTCTTCACGAACTTCTCACCGAAGGTTTCCAGCAGCATGCCGAAATCCATACCGACCAGCAAACCCGTCGCCATCCCCGTTACCACGACCACCACCAGCGGGTTGAAGCGCAATGCAAAACCAATAACCACGATCGGTATCCCGATCAGCGGCAACAGTGTAGTACCGTACATAACGTTTACCCTATCGAAAGTGAGCGTTGCGCGCCGGCGGCTATTTTTTAATTTGCGGCGAGCGATGTTGTGTTTTTCGTCAGGTTTGGTAAACCTGCGATAAAAAGCTACATCTTTACCTCAACAACATGCATACAAATTATCAATAAAATATTCTTATTTTATTGATAATTTTACATTCATTGCTAAGGATCGTTATGACTTCAGAAAAGAGTGCTAACCCCCATCACGACGATATCAACGACGGCCGGATCGTTTCCTCCCGCCATCTGGTGTCGGATCGCTGCGCGGAGCTGTCGGAGCTGGAATATGCGCTAATTATGGCCAGCAACGCATTCAACAAATGGATGGTGCGCTGCATGACCGCAGCGGGTGAACCTGACATGGGCGCCTTTGACGTCTCCCTGCTACATCATGTGAACCACCGCGATCGCAAGAAAAAGCTGGCCGACATCTGTTTCGTTCTCAACGTAGAAGATACCCACGTGGTGACCTACGCCCTGAAAAAGTTGGTTAAAGCGGGCTACGTGACGAGTGAAAAGGTGGACAAAGAACTTCTCATCTGACGGCTTCGTTATTCCCGTCGATACAAAAGTGATATGGCAGATGATACTTGCGGTGTGTAAAGCTGATTTTCCATGTATTATTAATTATTTTTATTCGAAGGGAACAAAGGACTGAGAATAACGCATAATAGCAACTTGTCATTTTTTTGCACTGCATGTTGGGCAGGAACAATACCTGTCCGGTGCATGTATGAAGGGCTTTTTACATGGCAGGAAATAGTCTTTACAGTCAGCTTCCGGTATCCCGCCGAGAATTTCAACAGCCCTATTGACTTTGGGTGAGTAGTATTCCAGTGTATACCCGCATTTATTAAAAATCAACAATTATATTAAAATACATTTCTCTTATTGACCCTGTAGGGTTTTACGTGTCATATCCGAAAATGTGAATAGCATTGTTCACAACGACACTTTAGAGCAACATGGCGTATTTTTCACCGAGCCATTTACCTACATTTTTTTGTATTTATCCCTTTTATCCACTCCAAACTATCGACAACTTTACGACCATGCAGAACTATTATTGGCATCAAATTCCACTAACTTTATTGCACTTATCAGACTATTTAACTAGCTTACTTCGCTCTTTTTTTAAGCCCATTACCCGCATTCTCCTTAACGTATATCTGGTCCTGTTCTGTCGACCGGCAGGAAAAACCACTTCACTTCATGTTTTCAGAAAACTTAACTTTAACGAAGCATGCTCGGACACTGTTATTTTCCATCCTGAGTTAACCTTAATCAAATTACAACATCAAGGATATGAAGTCTGTTAACTCATATAACATCCAGACATCGCCAAATAATTTAATCTTCTCACATGAATCTTTAAGAGAAAATTCGAACCGTAAGTTTTTCATATTTCCCATGGGGATGAAACCTTCCAGAACATCAGCCATAATCTCGTAACCTCATGCATATACTTTGTGATCACGTCGCCCGGTATCATAGGTTATAAACCGGGGAAAGAGAACCACATTTGTCACCTCCACAAAGGCGGACATTTCTGTATCGAGGAGCATCTGAAAGCGTCATTAGACAGGGCCAAATAAGCCCTAACATAAGCTGGTTTAAATCTGGCCAGACTCCATAGATTGACCAGGAAATTCATCTGTATAGAGACGATGTTTTTCCTGAATAACTCAATATCGACGGGTTTATAAACAGACCGCTTCCCGCTCAATAATTCGCATGGCTCATTTGTTTTCATTTCGGTACTGTCAAAAGGTCTGCCGTACGTTTCAAACTTCAGTAACTGAGAGTCATCCAGGATTAATTTTATTAACTCATCCCATAAAACAGGCTTCCCGTTGACACGGGAACTAGCAGGCTACCTGGCCTGGCCAGGCTTCTGACAGGGCAATTCTATTTAGACGCGCATCAGTGGCAGGATGGAAAAACCGCTCCAGCAGGTTCCCCGGTATATAGCGGTAGTCCGACGCGAGATCACGAGGCAACATACTGACTAGTTTTTTCTGACTCCGTATCAACTGCAACTCCGAGCGGAGAAACGCCTTAATGACCGTGTCAGTCTGTACGTTGGGTTGTACGTCCATACGCTCTCCAGAGTACTTTTAAATCGCGCTACATACGGTTACTAAAGGTCTGTTATTATATCAAAACCATCTCAGAGATACTACAGAAAAAAACAAGCACTAATATTATTAGATACTAAATTATAAAAAAGCCCTGTCCTTTTACCTTGTACTGACACTTATAACATTAGGCACTTTTTATAGAAACTGCACAGTTTTGCTCGGTTTCATTAGTACCTTTTCATCAAAAAATTACTAATGAGGATAAATTTTCATTAGTACTTTTTCCTGTGAAAGGTACTAATGGCAGGACTGGACGCCTACACTTTCATTAGTACTTTTTTTGCAAATAGTTACTTATGTATAAGGGTACCTATTACTGGTTCGCAAAAAAGTTACTTTTCCCATCTCCACGGTTGCGTGGAGTGGTTTTCCGGGGATGGAACGCACACCGTGCGGGCCACAAGCAGAGGTTGTTGGACGAGCTCACAAGAAAGTTATTTTTTTGCCAGCGGCATGAGCACAAAAAAAATTTAAAAAAAATGCAAACACCCCTGTTAGTTTAGAGAACTCTTTCTGGATTCCTGTAGTCTCTGTTGCTGGAGGAGTTGATATTAACCCGATAATTACGGCACATCAGGAAATCGTTATCGAGAACTCGGTTCGCTATATCGAGCTACTGAAATCAGAGGCATCAAAAATTCTGGATGAATACTGGAAGGCCTGGAAGGCGCGGAATCAACTGATATCCCAGACCACGTATGCAAACGGGGGAATATTTATATCCAGTCGTTTTGCTCCTGTGCTGAGAAAGGTTGGATCATCGCAAAAGCTGACAATTGTATGGAAAGATTTTTCGCCCAGGTTCAAAAACAAAATTAAACATCATGGTGTGGTTGTTAAACCTGTACTCGTAGGTTACAGCGTTAGTTGTTTTAAAAATACCCTGGACTAGGAACTGGAGATGATCCAGGAAACAGAAAAAAAATTAAACCAATCCGTGAACTACTCGCGGAATACCATCAACAAAAACTGGCCGACATCAAAAGACTGGAAAAACTGAAGAGGTTAATATAATGGCTGGCAACGCATCCCCAAAAACTGAACCGCGTAATCAACGAAACGCTGGAAATAACCCTCTTTTATGGAGGGCTATTTCAAAATTAAAGCCACTTTTAAGTGAGTTCTATACACACTTTCATGAAAAAAACAGAGCCTGCCTGCGCCAGTTTAATGCCATCTCCAATGCAATTTATAATATTTTCCGCCTGGTAGAAGGTGACCAAGCGATAAGTACTAAAGTTCAGAAATGACTCTCCGGTGTTTACGATGAACTGTCGGGTAATGTAAATACCCTCAATGAGCAGATTGACAAAAATGTCGCTGGACTACTTCTGGATGATTCATCATACGAAGGGTTTGACTATGGTATATTTGAAATTCGCTGGAACCACCCATTGTTCTATAAATTGCTGGATATTATCCAGACCGCCAACGTTCTGACTCGTCAGGCACACCAGTTGTGGTTATGCGGTCAGATATCACAACAGGTTCATGACCGAATTATCCTGCAACTCCTGAGCTCACTGCAGGTTGCGATGGACAAGATTACTAAAATACTGAACGCTGAAAATCGTGTGAATGGAAAATACGACATATTACCATTCATCCAGAGCATTAAGCGGTTTAAATCGGTGGAACTTTTTATTGCCAGTCTCGAAACGAAGGCCCTTGCTCAGTTCGGTTACATTGACATTTCAGCTGATACTGGCAGTGAGCAGATATTAAAACCAGAGGAAGTGACAGGCTCTGGTAAGCCATCTGACAAAACACAATCTTCTGCTACTCCTGTTTCGGCACAATAACTCACAGGTTGATATGAGTATTATATCTAGGCTTTTTTTTTAAAATCAGGGACTCCCTCTTTGGAGTGTATGACCACGACATTATCTTTGATACAGATGATGAGTACGATATCCCGCACACGCCTATCAAGGATGTGCAAATATACCGTGATTATCCAAGTAATCCTGCGTGTATAACGTTATTTTCAGAGTGCGCGATTTTATCCGTACATGCAAACCGGTTACAGTAAATCAATAGATATATCGGTCTGCCAAATTCAGACCTGAGTGAGAAGGCCTATACCTTCACTAATCTGGTCATTAAGCCATTGATGTAATATACATGCTGGATACATCTTTTACCTGCGTCTGAAAACCATCACCATGCCGGTACAGGGGAACTACTAACGAACAGTTTAGAGACGGCTTTCCTCGCTTTAAAATTTGCGTACAGCACTGAATTACTCCCCATTGGTCTACAGGATGAAGAACTGATCCGAAAAGGTCATTATCTTTATGCAGCCTTTATTTGTTGGCTTTTACATGACGCAGGCAAGATATTTGATGTCGACGTTATTTCCTCCACCCCGGACGTTAAAATCACATGGAGTCCACTCTCATCCAGTCTGATGGGCAGGGCAAAGTCAAACCGTATTTTTTCCTATGAAGTTATATGGCTTAAAAGGCAGGCTAACGAGCATTCCGTGCGGGCACCTGTATTCCTTGAACGCTGCTTAAACGATACGTGCCTTAATTATTTGAGCGACGTAATCAAGGAACGGTTGTACGATAAAATGCTGTCGGCATTAGGTAATTGTACAACCAGTGATGATTTTATTTCTCGATGCATGTGAACGGCCGACTGGCATTCCACCGGCGCCGATACCAGCTATCGGTATGATAAACAATTCGCTATTCGGGCATCAGATACTAATGCCCGAGCCATCGCGATTCTGAAAGACAATATCAATACTCTTAATATCAATGGTTTCAACTCATCGTCAGTACGCCATGATAGAAACTCACAGCCTCAGGTACATATTATGATTATTGTTGGCTCTGTTTACATCTCAGGGCAGCCAGTACGGCAGTGACGACTGGCTGCGCTTTTGCCGGACTAATAACCTGGCACCGAGCATGAACAAGCGTGGCAACTGCCAGGATAATGCGGTGGCCGAATCGTTCTTCAGTTCGCTGAAAAAGAACGCATTAGTAAGAGAACATACCAAACCCGGATCTGGCCCGGGCGGATGTCTTCGATTACATTGAAGCGTTCTACAACCGGGCCCGGTGCCACAGTCACCCCGGCGGCGTCAGTCCGGAGGCCTTCGAACAGGCCTCGTCGTGAGGACAGAATTTGTCTACAGGCATGGGGTCAGTCCACTTGTTGCCCTTGGGTTAGTGGCTAGTCTATCAGCTATTAATCTGGTGTTGGGGCTCCCCTGAGGACTCGATTTCACTTCGATCTGGCACGTCAATTTGTAGAGATCGAGAAGTCGATGATGAAAACCGAACCCGCGGAGGAAAACATTGCTGAGATCACAGATAAGCGCCTAACCATCGGAATGGATGAACCTCCAGTTCTCCGTGTTCTGGATGCGTTGTGTTATAACGAGAAGCGTCGAGCTATGAACTATCCCAATTCAGAAATTGTTAACATCGGCTGGTTCCAGCGTAAGATGGCTCTTTTTATTAACGTTCACAGCGATCAACTGAAGAAAATAGGTAATACACTTCAACAACAGAATTAACCTTCAGGAAGCCCGATATCTGTCGGGCTTTTTTCTGCCCGGGAGCAAATTACTCTGCACCCCATTCTGACACACACTATCTCCTGATCTATTCAGCCCACGGGCACATTCATCTTCAGGAGTCACCTCATGTTGTTACTTCACGAGGTCCGTCACCAGCGGCTGCGCAACAGGATCATCCTTGCCGTTGCGCTGCTGGCCGCTATCGCTTCCATTTCGCCCGAACAGCTCGGCATCACGCTATACAAGCTGTCTCTGGTTTCCATCGGTGCCATTCTCGGCTACCACCCTGATCGAGCACTGTTTCCTTACGCCAGCCCGGGGAGCTATCTGATAGAAGATTGGAAAGAGAACCTCGGCAAGCCGGTGCCAGTGAGCCGCAATGAGCCTGAATACCCCGTTGCAACGGGCTATGAGCTGATTTTTCCGCCGTTCTGCTGCGATGTGCACCGATTGTCGCGGCGATCTGCTTCGGCGTGACGATGGGGCTCTAACGATGATCCGACTCGCGCAGTCTCTCATCCTGCTTAGCCTGCTGAGTGGTTGTCACCCGTTCTTCGCTGCCAGCATTCAGGTTGAGGCCCAGCAATACCAGCGCGAGCTGACCCGCAATGTACGCGCTGTCTGGGGGTTTAATGCCCCAGTACCATCCCTTCAACCCAGCAGGCGGTCTTTAATTTTTTGCGAAGGCCATTACCACTGCCAGGTACGGCGGATGCTGCAGATCTATCAGCGTAATATGGAGATCTACACCTGCTGGCTGCAGGAGTTTTTCCCCTGCGGCATCTGTGTTAGCCGCCCGAAAGGCTGCTTTATGTTATGGTTCGAGCTACCGGAGCAGGTGGATATGGTTTGCGTCGCGAAGCAGTTGTGCCGGCTGAAGATCTTGGTCGCGTCAGGATCGCTGTTTTCGGCATCCGGGGAGTATCGAGCAACTGCGCCCTGCCGCCAATCGAGAAGCATAAAGAGTTGATGGTGAAGCTGGGGGAAGGGGTGATGGTCGCGATGGAGTGATTTTCCGCTGAAGCTGTATTCACCGGAGTAATGGGTTTATTACCCTACCCCAGCTCGTTGCTAGGTAAAAGGTTGCTATCTTCTTCTCTGCTCAGTCGCAGTGCTGGCGAGAATAGTAAGCGTTATTGATAATTACTATGGATGTATCTAGCGGGCCTCCAATTTAATTATAATAGAAATAATATGCTGTAAAATAAAAAATGGTAAGTAAAAATAAGGAATGAACCATGGCGAATAAGATAACAAACCAAAAATATAGGGTTCAGCGCTTGATCATATTAAATACAACTAACTATAAAATTTTTATTTTAAATAATAATCAGCGCAAACACTCTTAGGTTACTCATAATTGCCTTTCTGCAACATTCCCGATACATTCATCCTTTCCCCTACGGGAAACACTAAAAAAGACACAACAATATTACCGGGATGAATCTAATGAAAATACCCAAAGATCGGATGGTTTACGCCATGTCGCGCGATAACGTTCCTGTCGCCACCGTCAACAGTGGAAGTGAAGTGTTATTCGAAACCTGCGACTGCTTTTCCGACCAAATCACCTCTGCCGAGACCGTGTTCAACGAGTTAGACTGGCAGCGTATTAACCCGGCCTCCGGGCCGGTCTACATTGTAGGTGCCGATCCGGGTGATCTCCTCCCTGAAAACAGTGCCAGGCTAAACTGAAGTCTCCGGTCTTTCTTCCATCTCACAGAGAGGCACATCGCCATGAAAAAGACCCGCTATACCGAAGAACAGATAGCATTTGCGCTGAAACAGGCCGAAACCGGCACTCGGGTGGAGGAAGTCTGCAGAAAGATGGGCATTTCTGAAGCCACATTTTACAACTGGAAGAAAAAGTTTGGCGGCATGGGCGTGACAGAGCTGCGCCGCCTGCGCCAGCTTGAGGAAGAGAATCAGCGTCTGAAACGTCTGGTGGCTGATTTAAGTCTGGACAAGGAGATGCTGCAGGAAGTTATCAAAAAAAAGTTCTGAGGCCGGCTCAGAAGCGTCAGGCGGTGCATTTTCTGCGGGAGGCTTACCGTATCAGTGTCCGGCGGGGATGCGGACTGCTGATGCAGAGCAGAACCGTTTACCACTGGCAGAGCCGGCGGGATGATCGGGCGATAACCCTGCGTATCCGGGAAATAGCGGAAACCCGGATCCGCTACGGTTGCCCGCGTATTCATATTCAGCTGCGGCGGGAAGGCTGGCCTGTTAACCACAAGAAAACACACCGGATTTACTGTCTGGAAGGCCTCAACCTGCGCAGAAAGCGCCCCCGCAGGCATGTCAGTGCAGCACATCGTCAGCAACGTCCGGTCCTGACCGGTGTCGATCAGTGCTGGAGTATGGATTTCGTGTCGGATAACCTGTTTAACGGACGACGTTTCCGGGCGCTGACTGTAGTGGATAATTTTAGTCGGGAGTGTGTGGCGATCCATGCCGGAAAGTCGCTGAAAGGTGAGGATGTGGTCGGTGTGATGGAAAGGTTGCGGGTGCTGGGCAAGCGCCTGCCGGTACGTATTCAGACAGATAACGGCAGCGAGTTTATCTCGAAAAGTCTGGATAAATGGGCGTATGAGCACGGTGTCACAATGGACTTCTCCCGCCCCGGAAAACCAACGGATAACCCGTTTATTGAATCA
The DNA here is from genome assembly GCF_050378655.1 of Klebsiella sp. 7-CIP_Kleb. Classification (NCBI taxonomy): domain Bacteria; kingdom Pseudomonadati; phylum Pseudomonadota; class Gammaproteobacteria; order Enterobacterales; family Enterobacteriaceae; genus Klebsiella; species Klebsiella sp. 7-CIP_Kleb. The sequence goes on along the minus strand of NZ_JBNRLJ010000012.1, from coordinate 18,901 downwards.
TTTAACGGCAGTCTGCGGGATGAATGCCTGAACATTCACTGGTTTCTCTCGCTGGAAGATGCGCAGGACAAACTCGACAACTGGCGCAGGGAATATAATCATGAGAGAACGCATTCATCATTAAATGACATGACTCCGGCTGAATTCATCCGAAGTCTCCGGAAAGACGAGGATCTCTGATTTAGCACTGCACTGAATTTGGGCTAGGCTCAGAAAGACGAAGCTCTCTGATTTAGCACTGCACTGAATTTGGGCCAGGGTCAAAGTTAAAAAGGAGCACACTAAAAGCCTTAGCTCTACAGAGGTTCCTCCTAGTGCTCCCTCGGGAGACTATCTAATGCTGGAGACCAGTGCTTATATTTTTGCGATGAAGCAACCTAGAGGGTATACCTAAATTGGTCTGGTGAAGAATTTAATCAACGAAGGTGAAGGACATATTTGGTGGAAAATATAAATAACGATGTACCACAGCATCAACCTTACCGAAATGAAAAGGTATTTAATTCCGGTAAGACAGCTCTTGAGCTCAATTTTTCTGAGACAAATGGCAGTGTGAATCTTATCCTTGCGGGGCCTTTAGTATCGAAGCCGGGAAGTTTTGACTGGACTGGTCAAAAGGCCTTTTCAACAAAGCTGAGTGATGATGAAGTGATCACCTTGTGTATGGCGTTTCTTCGCCTTACTCATGAGGCTGTTCTGAAAGATAAAAAAACAAAGCACCATAATAAGCAAGTCTACAAAAACGTAAAAGTTACTTTTGATGGTAAATCCACAGCAATGATGGAGGGGGGAGTTGTAGCTATCAACAAAGACGAGAGAGACATTAATTTTATACATAAAATTAGTATTGATCCTGCCGCTTGCCTTCGCTTAGGTCTTTTCCTCTTGTCCGTCATACTGGCCCGAAATCCAGGGGTCCCATCTGACGCAGTTCTAACGTGCATGCGTCTTAATGCAAATGCTCAACTACAAAAGTAACTTTTCTATCTTATCATTCCCGTTTTACGGGAATTTCAAAAAAAGATACTTCCCTTAATGGGGAAAATACGCTCGGTTCATAGGATACATTAGATGTAACTATGGACTGACCCCATGCCTGTAGACAAATTCTGTCCTCACGACGAGGCCTGTTCGAAGGCCTCCGGACTGACGCCGCCGGGATGACTGTGGCGCCGGGTCCGATTGTAGAACACTTCAATGTAATCGAAGACATCCGCCCGGGCCAGATCCCGGTTTGGTATGTTCTCTTACTAATGCGTTCTTTTTTCAGTGAACTGAAGAACAATTCGGCCACCGCATTATCCTGGCAGTTGCCACGCCGGCTCAAGCTCGGTGCCAGGTTATTGGCCCGCAGAAGCGGTGCCAGTCGTCACTGCCGTACTGGCTGCCCTTACACAACCACAGACGGAACATGTTAAAGATCATTCCTGCCGATCGAATCTGGAAGGTAGCCGTTTCTCGTTTTCATTAATGTCAGTGTCAACATATCTGTTTGTCCTGGCATTACCCCATTTCTCCCAAAAACCGTAAAACGCCCCTCAGTCCGCGTCGTGCCTGGCTTCAGCGTGGATCTACGCTGAAATAGGATCCTTTACGTATTTTGGTTTTACCCGCAATAATGTGGGATAAGACAACAAAAGGATCCGCGCGCTGCGATTTATTGTCATGGCAGGATCAGCCGCTTCAGGCCAGAATAGCTGTATCCAAACCCGTTGTGCGCTATGTGAAAATAACTCATGAACAGCATCATTCCCCTGCAGAATTCACCAGATCGCGTCTCCCTGCTGCCGATCCGCCCCGGGCGTTGATTTTGCGACCGCGGTGGCACTCCGGCGGATGGTCACCTCAACAGGTGCCACGCCGGCTTACCTCCTGGCGCCGGAAGTGAGCGCCCTCCTCTGGTATATGCCGGACCAGCGTCACCACATGTTGTTCGCCACCATGTGGAATACCGGGAGCCGTATCGGTGAAGCCCGGACGCTCACCCCGGAATCCTTCGACCTGGATGGTCTGCGCCCTTTTGTTAGGGTGCTTTCGGAGAAAGTGCGGGCGCGCCGCGGGCGGCCGCCAAAAGATGAAGTGCGCCTGGTGCCGCTGACGGATGGCAGTTTTGTGCGTCAGATGGAAAGCTGGATGGTCACCACCCGCCCCGCCGGCGGGAGCCGTTCTGGCCGGTCACGGATGAGACAATGCGCAACTGGCTGAAACAGGCGGTGAAGCGGGCTGAAGCTGATGGCGTGCATTTTTCGATCGCCGTGACGCCGCATACCTTCCGGCACAGCTATATCATGCACATGCTTTATCACCGGCAGCTCAGGAAGATCATCCAGGCGCTGGCCGGGCATAAGGATCCGCGCTCGATGGAAGTCTATACCCGGGTATTTGCGCTGGACATGGCTGCCACCCTGGCCGTTCCCTTTACCGCTGACGGTCGAGATGCCGCGGAGATCCTTCGCTCCCTGCCACCGGCCGGCTGAGATTGTCGGGCAGGCGGCCGGGGCTTTGCCACTTAGTGAAGGAGATAAAGACAAACGCATTCCAGACGAGGCAGAGTCAGTCAGTCGCTTCTGAGTCTCTCACCGCGCCGGCTGCAGAAGCGTTACGCTTATCCAGTATGACCCGGGCATCATTCCGTCCGGGTCTGGAGAGAAATATTCATACCGCATCCCGTGTCCCCTCACCTTCTCATTGCACCATGACATCATTCGTATTAAGGAGCCGCGGTCCTCTGGTGACCAGCTGACATCTTCATACCGCAGACAATAAAACTTACTGCGATCCGGATATCAGCAGGTTACAGGGGATATGCCTGAGGGCCTTTCCAACCGGGTAAGCCAGGTCGTTATTCAGTATATCGTCGGTGACTGCGTCCCGGGCCATTTCTGACAGCCATCAGGTTTCCTCTTCATGATTGCAGATATCAGTGCGAAGCTGGCTGAGGGTACGACAGGATTAACGAACTTCGGAGGACTGGTTTTAGCAGCTCTTGTATGGCAATGCCGGAATCAACGCTCTGCTGAGTGGCTTCATTCAGTGCGCACCGGGGATTTACTGAAATATTGACTGTGGGATGCAGTCACGTGGAGAGCTCTCAATTGGTCGGGTAACACCCTCGTCAAACTTGCATGCTGCAGTCAATATCAGCATATTCTGGCCATAAATGACATACCGCAGTCAATATTGTCCGATCTTTACCTGCAGGAAGGAGAGCGAATATTGACTGTAGTATGCGTGATGCACCTCACAGTCAAAAACTAATTGCGTATGCATACGGCAGTCATGGTAATGCATATCGCAGTCAATTTTCCGGCTTCATCGCCGATAGCGCTTCAGCAAGTTTCTGCGGATCGATGCCTGCAGCCTTCAGTGCCTTGATGACTTCGTCATAATTCTGCTCCGGCGCCTTCTCTTCTTCCTCCTCGCGCGGTACCTTCACCGTCCCGCTGATGAGTTTGGGATTGCGATAATGAACGCTAAAGTAAGTCGCCCGGCCACGTTTAAACTCGGTGTAATCCAGATAGCCGATATCCCGAAGTTGCTCCATAGCCTTTCGGACCGTGTGGTTCTGCGTATAGACATTTGAGGTAAGATTCAGCCGGTCCCGCATACGTTTCATGGAGATAGGTGCGGGATTCTGGGGAAGGCTCTCGATGTAGGTATACAGCGCCTGGGCAGATTCCTTCCGCTGCAGGGCGTCAATGGCTTTCAGCCGAAGCAGGACCCGCCTGTCCATATGGTAAAGCTCAAAGAGCTTGGGTTCAGCCTTGATCTCCACGATATCCTCGTTGATGTCATAATAGGCTGACTGCACCAGATGGGTGGTCCATCCTTTGGTCTCGCTCTGGAACTTCAGGGTAACCGAGGCGAGTTTAAACAGGGAATTGCTGATGCGATCCCGCATTTTCTTGTTTGAGCGCCGTGAGTCAAATCCACACATCTTAACGAATTCAACGAACGACAGTTCCAGGGTGTCACTTTTTACCCCATACTCAGACATCGAGCGAATGATCCCGAGCCAGACTTTAAAATCCGTGTCCATATCAAGACGCGAACCGGTGATCTTAACGTCGGTGTACCCTTCGCTTTTGGCGATGGACAGCTGTACGAGCTCCTCAGTGGCATCTGTGACGTTTTTACGGTTTGCCTTACTCCTGGAGGTTGATTTCAGGGTTGGAACGAAGAGACCGAGCCTCATGAGCGCTACCGGCTGCACAGTACTAGTACTGTTGACATCCAGCTTAACAACTTCGCCGGTTGTCTTGTCCACTTCCTGAAGATTGAGAGGTAAGCTGTTATTTTCGCTCGTCATCTTGATCCTCAACGGTTATCCACAAAAGAATGTCGTTATACGTATCGCAGTCAACGGATATACATACTTCAGTAAATACCGTTGCATATCACAGTATTAGATTTCGCATACAGCAGTCAACTTTTTACATTCCACAGTCGATCCAGTATGACGTTCAAGCCAGTTACAGCGCCTGCTGCAGCGATCCGGGGATCTCTTTAGGATCTCAATATGATCTCTTTGGGATCAATTACTGGATCGAAGCAATGAATAACGTTAATCCCCAGCCAGATCTACCCCACCACATTCAGGGTTCTGCAAAGGTAATCTCAATGCCGCATGAGTAACTCTCCCTGATTTAACATTAAATATTGACTGCGATATGTAGAATCTTCTTTTGTTGTTGACCAGCCCTCGGCTTTTAGTTTCATACCATAGTCAATTTTTCACATATCACAGTCAACTTCATGAAGATAGACTAATCCGGAGAAGTATCCGGCATCGTAGCGTTCGTGCTTTGTGCAGTCTCTGTGCTTTTCCACTTCCTCGCCGCGTTCTCACTGCGTGAGATCGCTTACTGCGGCGAGCGGCAGTGAGAAATATTGACTGCGGTATGTGATTGAGCCTCTCTTCTCCGGTTTACAGCTTTCATTACAGTCAGCTTTGCAATTTTCAGATGACTTTGCGATTTTATTGTTGCTTTGCAAATAATCCCAAGATTTAATAAAATGATGCAAAGCGATGATTAAAGGATGCTCAGAATGGGACTGATGGATATACTTAACCAGTGCATTACTGCTGGACATGAGATGACGAAGGCTATCGCCATTGCGCAGTTTAATGACGACAGTCCGGAAGCAAGGAAGATCACCCGCCGCTGGAGAATTGGTGAAGCGGCGGATCTGGTTGGCGTTTCTTCTCAGGCAATCAGGGATGCAGAGAAAGCCGGCCGGTTACCTCACCCTGATATGGAAACCCGTGGCAGAGTTGAACAACGTGTTGGTTATACCATCGAACAAATCAATCATATGCGGGATGTGTTCGGTACCCGACTGCGGCGTGCAGAAGATGCTTTCCCTCCGGTGATCGGGGTTGCGGCTCATAAAGGGGGGGTTTACAAAACCTCCGTTTCTGTTCACCTAGCTCAGGACCTAGCCCTGAAAGGACTCCGTGTTCTTCTCGTTGAAGGCAATGACCCACAGGGAACGGCTTCTATGTATCACGGATGGGTGCCCGATCTTCATATTCATGCTGAGGACACTCTCCTGCCCTTTTATCTTGGGGAAAAGGATGATGCCAGCTACGCTATAAAGCCCACCTGCTGGCCTGGCCTTGATATCATCCCGTCCTGTCTGGCACTGCACCGCATTGAAACTGAGCTGATGGGGAAATTTGACGAAGGCAAATTACCTGCTGACCCGCACCTGATGCTCCGTCTGGCCATTGAAACGGTCGCTCATGATTATGACGTGATTGTTATCGACAGTGCACCCAACCTTGGTATCGGTACGATAAATGTTGTATGCGCTGCTGATGTATTGATTGTCCCTACTCCAGCAGAGCTGTTCGACTACACCTCCGCACTGCAGTTTTTCGATATGCTTCGTGACCTGCTTAAGAACGTGGATCTTAAAGGCTTCGAGCCAGATGTCCGTATTCTGCTTACCAAATACAGTAATAATAACGGCTCGCAGTCCCCGTGGATGGAAGAACAAATTCGGGATGCCTGGGGAAGCATGGTCCTTAAAAATGTTGTGCGCGAAACGGATGAAGTCGGTAAAGGTCAGATCCGTATGAGAACCGTTTTTGAACAGGCTATTGATCAACGTTCTTCAACAGGTGCCTGGCGTAATGCCCTCTCTATCTGGGAGCCTGTTTGCGATGAGATTTTTGATCGTCTGATTAAACCACGCTGGGAGATTAGATAATGAAGCGTGCCCCTGTCATTCCAAGACATACCACACATACTCAATCGACTGAAGATACCTCATCACCGGCGCCGGCTGCGCCGATGGTGGATTCATTAATTGCGCGCGTGGGTGCTATGGCCCGCGGTAATGCCATCTCTCTTCCGGTATGTGGACGGGAAGTAAAATTTACCCTTGAAGTGCTCCGGGGAGACTCTGTTGAGAGCGCTTCACGCGTATGGTCAGGCAATGAGCGCGATCAGGAACTACTTACCGAAGATGCTCTGGATGATCTCATTCCTTCATTTTTACTGACTGGTCAGCAGACTCCAGCTTTCGGCCGCCGGGTTTCCGATGTCATTGAAATTGCAGACGGCAGCCGTCGCCGTAAAGCCGCAATCCTGACGGAAAGTGATTATCGCATTCTGGTTGGTGAACTGGACGATGAGCAGATGGCAGCATTGTCCCGACTGGGTAACGATTATCGGCCGACGAGTGCTTATGAACGTGGTCTGCGTTATACAAGCCGGCTGCAGAATGAGTTTGCTGGAAATATTTCTGCACTTGCCGATGCGGAAAACATCTCTCGTAAGATCATTACCCGCTGTATCAATACGGCCAAACTGCCTAAATCCGTTGTTGCCCTGTTTGCACATCCTGGAGAACTGTCTGCCCGGTCAGGTGAAGCCCTTCAGAAGGCTTTTGCAGATAAAGAAGAATTACTGAAGCAGCAGGCTGAGACTCTCCACGATCAGAAGAAAGCGGGACTAATCTTCGAAGCTGAAGAGGTCATTAGTCTTTTAACATCCGTACTGAAACAATCTTCCGCATCAAGAGTTAATCTGAGCTCACGTCATCAGTTTGCTCCAGGGGCAACAGCATTGTACAAGGGCGATAAAATGGTGCTTAACCTGGATAGGTCCCGCATTCCTGCGGAGTGTATAGAGAAAATAGAAGCCATTCTTAAGGAGCTTGAGAAACTAGGAGTTTGATGCGGACACGCTTTAGTCTACGGTTATCTCCCTTTACTTCATTTCCTTTCTCACAGGCCAGAAAAAATAACTGGCCTGAATACTCTCTATGGGACCACGGTCCCACCTGTATTATCGATTAGGTTTCAGCCTGGGACCACGGTCCCACCTGTATCGTCTTTTAGGTTTTCAGCCTGGGATCACGGTCCCACCTGCATCGTCGTTTAGGCTTCCAGCCTGGGACCACGGTCCCACCTGCATCGTCGTTTAGGCTTCCAGCCTGGGACCACGGTCCCACCTGTATCGTCGTTTAGGCTTCCAGCCTGGGACCACGGTCCCACCTGTATCGTCGTTTAGGTTTCAGCCTGGGACCACGGTCCCACCTGCATCGTCGTTTAGGTTTCAGCCTGGGACCACGGTCCCACCTGCATCGTCGTTTAGGTTTTCAGCCTCGGGCCACGGTCCCACCTGTATCGTCGTTTAGGCTTCCAGCCTGGGACCACGGTCCCACCTGCATCGTCATTACATTATTAGTTTGGGACCGTAGTTCCATCAATGCCTGTCACGAACAGGTATTGGCATGGCGCCGGTGACCCGTTGAGCGGAGTAATCACGCAGCAGGACTGCTATTACAGGCGATGGTGAAAGCTCTGTTGGGAAATGAACGAAGCATGCATGTTGAGTGAAATCTGCAAAATTTCGCAGGGTATGCGGCTTAATTTTAAATTTCCGCCAGCATTTTTAAAGCCAGTTGCCGCCGCTGCGCATAGGCCGGTCCTTCGTTCGGCCGGTAACCAGTTCCGGTCGTTTTTACGACCTTGGGATCATCTCGTCAGCAGTGTCTCCACTGTGATGTCGTTTGTCACGTTGTCCGATCACAAAATATACTGGTTTTGACGTTCTGTTATCAATTGCGCCAAGTCTTTTTCGTCCAGAAGATCGAGCATTTTTTCATACAGTACCGCAGGCACACAATAAAAAAACAGGCCGGTTGCTGTCAATAATAGCGACCGGGTAGCCGCAGCCGGCACCGGCGCTGGCCACCGGATCGTTTTTAAGTTCGCTGACGCTGGTAGTTACATCACACAGAATGATATTTGTCATGGTTCCCCCCTGAGACAAGTCATCTGCATGATCGGTAAAGTATGATCTGGCGGCAAGTTCCGTCTGTCATTTCGCCGGTCAGAAACGGGCAACCGGCAGCTCCTTCCAGCGGGTGGTATATGCCGATGAAAGCATCTCACGTTTCATCGGCCATTCCGGGGCTATTCCTCTACCGGCAAACCATACTTTACCCAGCCCTGAGTTGTTGATCCCGTCCAGAACCATCATCAGCTCAGCACTGTGAGGCCGTGGCGGGCGTTCGTCGAACAGCTGCAGCTGCGAAACGCCAGACCCGGTGAAATCATTCAGCATAACTCCGGCTTTGGCATACCGGTGCCCATCCTTCCAGATACGCTCCAGAGCCGTTGTGGCGGCAGCAATGATGTCCCTGGTGTCCTGAGTGGGTGTAAGCAGTTTCTCCGTGGCCACGTTGCCGTAGTAAGGCTCTTTAACGGCGAACGGAGACGTTTTGATGGAAACGGAAATATGCCGGCAATACTGGTGCTCTTTACGCAGCTTTTCAGAGGCCCGCTCAGCGTGCTGACAGATAGCCTGGTGGAGCGACTCGTACTCCGTGATCTTCACACCAAAACTGCGACTGCAGACAATTTGCTGTTTCGTCGGAGGGGCTTCCTCAAGCGAAAGGCAGCTTTCCCGTTCAGTTCACGTACCGTTAGCTCAAGGACCACAGAAAAATTTTTGCGGATGAAGGTCGAGTTTGTCCTGCGCATCTTCCAGCGACAGGAACCAGTGAATGTTCAGACATTCATCCCGCAGACTGCCGTTAAATGATTCAATAAACGGGTTATCCGTTGGTTTTCCGGGGCGGGAGAAGTCCATTGTGACACCGTGCTCATACGCCCATTTATCCAGACTTTTCGAGGCCGTTATCTGTCTGAATACGTACCGGAAGGCGCTTGCCCAGCACCCGTAACCTTTCCATCATACCGACCACATCCTCACCTTTCAGCGACTTTCCGGCATGGATCGCCACACACTCCCGACTAAAATTATCCACTACAGTCAGCGCCCGGAAACGTCGTCCATTAAACAGGTTATCCGACACGAAATCCATACTCCAGCACTGATCGACTCTGGTCAGGACCGGACGTTGCTGACGATGTGCTGCACTGACATGCCTGCGGGGGCGCTTTTTGCGCAGTTGAGGCCTTCCAGACAGTAAATCCGGTGTGTTTTCTTGTGGTTAACAGGCCAGTCTTCCCGCCGCAGCTGAATATGAATACGCGGGCAACCGTAGCGTATCCGGGTTTCTGCTATTTCCCGGATACGCAGGGGTTATCGCCCGATCATCCCGCCGGCTCTGCCAGTGGTAAACGGTTCTGCTCTGCATCAGCAGTCCGCATCCCCGCCGGACACTGATACGGTAAGCCTCCCGCAGAAAATGCACCGCCTGACGCTTCTGAGCCGGCCTCAGAACTTTTTTTGATAACTTCCTGCAGCATCTCCTTGTCCAGACTTAAATCGGCCACCAGACGTTTCAGACGCTGATTTTCATCCTCCAGTTACCGCAGACGCCACAGTTCGGTCACGCCCAGACCGGCGAATTTCTTCTTCCAGTTAATGGGATGGACTACCTCCTCCCGCTGCGGTTAACTGTACGAAATGTGCTCACCAGGATAATCACCATGAATATCGTATTTCTGGGTATTGATCTGGCTAAAAATGTTTTTCAGCTCTGCGGGTTAAACCAGGCCGGCAAACCGGTTTATACGAAACAAACTGGCCGAAAAGAATTGCTCCAGACGCTGGCAAATATTCCTGCATGTCTGATTGGGATCGAAGCGTCCACCGGGGCATTTTACTGGCAGCGTGAGTTTGAGAAACTGGGGCACAAAGTAAAGGTCATCAGTCCTCAGTATGTAAAACTCTTTGTCCGCGGGCAAAAAAAATGATGGTAATGATGCACAGGCCATCGCAGTGGCTCTGATGCAACCGACAATGCAGTTCGTGCCACCAAAAAGCCCCGAACAGCAGGATATCCAGGCTTTACACCGGGCAAGGCAGCGTATTGTCAATCGCCGCACTGCTACAGTCTGTCAAATAAGAGGGCTGTTACTTGACCGGGGGATCCCCATTGGCAGTGCTGTCTCCAGAGCTCGCCGGGCTATTCCTCTTATCCTTGAAGATGCAGAAAACGGTCTAAGTTCCCGTATGCGCAGAACAATTGCCGAGCTCTATGAGCTCTTTAACGATCTCGGGCGTCGGATCCATTTTTTTGATAAGGAAATTGAAACAGTATTCAGGCAATCAGAAGCCTGTCAGCGTATCGCCAGAGTTAAAGGCATTGGCCCGGCCATTGTTGCTGCTATTGGCAAAGGAACTGAATTTAAGAATGGCCGCCACTTTGCTGCATGGCTGGGTCTGGTTCCACGCCAGCATTCGAGTGGCGACAGACAAGAGCTGATGAATATGACGAAAAAAGGCGACAAGCATCTGCGGACACTTTTTATTCATGGTGCCCGCGCTGTCGTCAGAGTTGCCACGAATAAAGATGATGGCCATATGAATCAGTGGGTTAACCAGTTAAAGGAACGGCGCGGATTTAATAAAACGACCGTGGCGGTCGCTAACAAAAACGCGCGAATAATCTGGTCGATGCTGAGAAATGAGACCGAATATCAGGTAGTGTGAAATTAATCCCCTGCCAGAAAAAGTTGCAGCGCACTGAAAAATGGTGACAGGTTGCACCTGCACAATCGGAACCTGATTTTTATACTGGCCTCAGAGCCCGTCCAGTTGTTGAGGCGATTGTGTGCGAATTACCCATTTGGCACAGATTTTCCTGATGCCGGATAGATGTAAGCAACAACCCAAAACCAGATTAAGTACTTGCAAAACGGAGGTAGTCCATAGATGTAAAAAGTGGCCTCAGAAATACCCATCTTTCTGCAGACTTCCTCCACCCGAGTGCCGGTTTCGGCCTGTTTCAGCGCAAATGCTATCTGTTCTTCGGTATAGCGGGTCTTTTTCATGGCGATGTGCCTCTCTGTGAGATGGAAGAAAGACCGGAGACTTCAGTTTAGCCTGGCACTGTTTTCAGGGAGGAGATCAGTTTCAGCCATCAGCCGGTATTCTTCCGGCGTCAGGTTATTCAGGGATTCGGGGGGCGCTCGCCGTTATATGCAGCCACGCATAGTACCCGGCCCGGGCGACATTCAGTACCCGATACATCGTCATGACACCACATACAGTGCAGTGCTCATTGATAAAGCGGTACTTCAGCCGGGCTCCCTTGCAAAGTACCGCGCGGCCTTTTTCAGGATATCCCATTTTTCTTCGGTTCGTTTTAGCTGCGCCCGGAGTTTCAGGGTCTCGCTTTTAGCTTCCAGTATACCCCGGGCATACTGCTGGCTGTTATCAGGTTTGATAGCCCGTAGCCACTTGTAGAGGCTGTGTGCAGAAACACCCAGACGGTCAGATACTTCGGCGACGGAATAACCGCATTCCGTTATTTGACGGACGGCTTCTTCCTTAAATTCAGGTGTAAATCGTGGTGTGCCCATAGGCTCCTCCTGTGCTCACACTATAGGGCAGGATCATCTACCGGGGCGGGGTCAGTCCAGCAATAGTCGGCGTAGTGGCTATTATAGCCGTTGCATCTACCTGGTATCCAAAAGACCGTAAAATTAATTTTTATATTTTCCTGTTGAGTATAGTTACTTTTTTGGGACTAGTTGCTTTAGGGTTTCTCAACTGGTTTATTGAAGGCTCAGTTTATGGGGCCCTTGTCAGCTGCGTATGTATTATTTTCCTTTGCATGACACGGCTCCGGTTGATTGTGTATCGGTATAACGTCAAGTCGAGTGTTAAACGAATTGTAGCTTCTGTTAAGGAGGGTAAAAGAGTTGCTTTCATTGCTCACCAAAATTTAGAGTTGAGGGATGTCGTGGTATCAATGTTCAGCTCAATGCTTCCAGAACAGTCGCGCGTAATACATGGCCCATTTGGTTTTGGCATGGATACTGAGATTGAATTTATTAAGAAGCGAAACAGTGCTGACGAAGGTTATCTCGTTATTTTTCTTAATCAGCAAGACTCTTACTCATGGTTAAAACTTATCGCGGGTGATTCACCTGAAAAAGCAATTGCGTACAATTTTGACTTCATTCCTGATCTGGAGAGTGAAAATGAAACTAAATGAGACGTCTGGCGCATGTGAAAATGTGCATCTAAATACATTTGTCATCGACCCGGCAACAGCCCGACGTTTTGAGTGCGTTAAAGAGATGGTTCGTAAGCAGGGGTTCAATAATATCACGGAGCCAGAAATTATTGATGCCATATTGTCTGAAATAACAACAGCAGATGCTGCCGGAATTTTTATTGAGTACAAGTTAAAAACCACAAAACCTCTGCTTTCTACAGATTAGGGCTTTACTGAGCTTTTTTATATGTTTTCATATTCATAAATGAGAAAATGAGAACCAGTAAATTGAATATGATTTTAAAAGAAGAAATCGTTTTGGGCATCTACAGCTGGCTTCAAATGACTCCAGTCAGCATGCTGGTAAGGAACATAACCAGCGATCAGGGAGGGGATTACGCAATCGTCCGCTTTACCGTCGATAGCCGGGGGGTTCAGATGGGGCCTAAGGCTCAGGGCCAGCTTCTCTGTTCATTCGGATTCAATGTTAATGAATCCTGTGAGGCCGACACAAAAGACGGTCCAGCCCTCATAAAGGCAGAAATGATGAACGGCGTTATGCAGCTGGTACCGGAATGCATTGAGCTCACTGACAGCCAAACCCAGGCAATCAGGAAAGAAGTATCCGTGTTTAACAGGGTCTGTGCAATGCAACTCCTGGGGGGGCATGGGAATGCAAGGTCTCTGTGGGAGAAAGAAATTCTTCCCCGGATGAAAGTGCGCAGACAACTACATTGAGGCAAGGCGATGAGCAAAGTGCATTGTATTAGTGGTATTACCTGGAAAAACTCTGATAGCGCGTCTTTCAAAGTATATGCCAGCATTGCTGCTGTATTCAGCCTTGGCCTGGTCACAGCTACCGTCAGGAACTATGAAATTCTACAACTGACTGTTCCGTATACCTGGTATGTTTTCTTCACTGCATTCTGGCTTCTGTTCCCGTCCTTTACGGTATCTTTCCGGGAGCGGGAAGGGCGTCTGTTTACCTCGATGGGTTTTTACGGGTTAAAACTGGTCACTCTCGACCGCCCTGTCTCCGATGGGTACTGGCTGGTCACGATGGAGAAAAACCGTTATCGCCTCGTCAGAGTATGCAGGGACGGGCGACGCCAGCCTGTATGGCTCACGTTTAAGTCTTTACCAGAGTTTGTTTAACGATTACCGTCGCACGTTCAGGAACACGATACGGGAGACGATATGAATACTGACTTTGCACATTACAACGAAGAGCAACTACGCAAACTCGGTGAGCTGCACAGTTTACTCCGTCACAGCGATATCGGCTCATCTTACCTTGCCACGCTCCCGGAGCCCCGTAGTGTTGAGGAGTTGAATCCTCCACAGGAAATCAATGTGACTCATTCGGTACCCGACGTCGACACTCTGGTGGATATTTACCGGCAGCAGCGGGTTGATAAAGTCCATGTCAGGGATGAGCATTATTCAACCAAAATCACCCGAAAATATCCCGGGTTCGTTGTGATCAGAAACAATCATGATCAGGTGATGTCGCTGGTGGGTGAAATCAACCGGCTTCGCGACCAATTTGCTGATGCTGTAAAAGCTATCACTCATTACCAGGACTCCCGGTCAGAAATTCTGCACCAGGTTTACCCGTGGCTGGTGACTTTACAGGTGTCCCGTAATATCCGGATCGTTACTGAGCAAATTCGCTCCCTGGGGTTCACCTGGCAAATCCCTGTCATTCATAAATTTACCCGGCTGGAAACGGTTATCGACCGCTTACGCAGGGAGATAACTGAGCTCCAGCCGGATATCAGTCTGACAAAACAGGATGTTGAACGGCTGAAACAGAAACGAACCGAAGAAATCATGATGCTGTCGTTGCTCAATGACGAAGTGAGTCATGACGATGAAAATTTGAGAAAATTTCGGCTCATCCGGGAAAGTAACTTTCCGGCTGTTAACGTCAATATCCGGTACACCAGTCCTGAAGATCCAGATGATGTTCATGGGCCGTACAAACTCAACTTTCGCGCGCCTTTACCATTAATTTTGTTCAGCGAACCGGGCCGGTTTAATCCGTTAAAAAATTACGTAAAAGGTGAAAGGCAGAAGCGCGGCGATTTTAATGAAAAATATCGTTCTGTCCTGCCCCGTATAGGGCTGGTGGAAGTCATCAGGGAGTCAAAATGAGCCGGATTCTAACCGGGATTTGTGAAGCTGATCCGGCCAGGAGGTTATACAAAGTGGCCGTCAGTAGGGGAAACACTTTTCTGTCTGCAAAAGAACGTTTCCGTGTACAGGTCTGTTTCAAAAATGCCATAACACATCCAGATGAAGATCGGCTGCTGGCCGAGCTGTTGACTGTTCATCACTTCCTGGCTGACACCTCTATTTTATGGCATATGGAGCAAAAAACTTATGCATGCACCACGACATGGGCCACCACGTCCACATGGCTGCCAGAGATATATCAGCGTCATGCCAGCACGCCCAATGTGGTAAAGATTATCAAATTTATGCACGCCCGGTTTCCAGGCCTTAAAACGGTTGCAGAAACAAATGAGCAGGGTTACGAACAGGCGCTTACCAGTGTGGATTTTGAAATTCCTTACTGGCCGGTGCTGCCGAAATTCGAATCTGATATAGGAACGATACAGGTAACGATTGCCGGGATGATCCGTTACACAGAAACGATGAGCAATAAAGATTGTAAAACCCCTCTCGACTTAATGATAAAAAGTTTTAAGTCAGGGTTGATCCCGATAGAGAAAATGCCGTTGAGTAAGACTGAAAGGCTTATGCCTCTGAATATCAACACCACTGGTAAGATATTTACGCACGCAACATGGCCGAGATGTCGTTACATTTTCGTACCGGATGAGGCGGGAATAATGAAACTGGTTAACGTGGTCAAATTAAGATTAAAACCTCTGGAGGAAAAATGACTTACGCGATTTTCTTGTTAGTATCTGCTGTTTGTGCATTCGGATTAAATTATCTGACAAACAAAATCTGTTCCGGTACGGGTATGATTAACCAGAGTGGAGGCTCTAATGTACACGCCTTACGGTGTATCACATCGTTCCTCCTTCTCCTTGTCTCACTCTGGCTTCCTGTCAAACCTGCCGTGATCAATCTGGCAGTAGAGTTTGCTGCACTGGTGAATTTCATTGCATCTGTCACTCTCTATACCGTTGCAAATTTCCGGGCAAAACGGAGATTAAAAAAACAAAGAAAAGAAGAAAAAGCTGCTCAAAAAGGATAATCCATGATATCGCCTCTCATTTTCATTCGTGAGACGCACCAGAACTGATTCAGGCACAGGGTAACGTATTTTCAGGTTTCCTGGCTGCCTTCACAATTATTCCGAACAGGGAGCAATGTCAGCCGTTTCTAAATATCATCCGGAGTTTTCATGAATAATAAAAGAACGATTACCACTCGAGAGCAGATTAAAATTAATGGGGAAATTCGTGAGAGAACAGCAACCCATATTGTTA
The DNA here is from genome assembly GCF_050378655.1 of Klebsiella sp. 7-CIP_Kleb. Classification (NCBI taxonomy): domain Bacteria; kingdom Pseudomonadati; phylum Pseudomonadota; class Gammaproteobacteria; order Enterobacterales; family Enterobacteriaceae; genus Klebsiella; species Klebsiella sp. 7-CIP_Kleb. The sequence goes on along the minus strand of NZ_JBNRLJ010000012.1, from coordinate 2,999 downwards.
CTGGTGCTCATGGGTACGAAACCCTTTGCATAAGTGGTTATATTGTCGAACATAACGAGATGGGTGAGGTTATCCATAACAGCGAAAAATTAGCGGAAGATTTGTTACCTGTTACCTGCCCGACATGCAGGGTCATTTGGTATCACACCCATGAATTTACACTCGATGATTTTGACAGTCTTTCAGGAAAAGGGGATTTTGTTGTGACAGATTTGAAAGAACTGAATATCTGAAAAGTTCATAAGTGACCAGCGCTCAGAAACATGTTGCTAAGTGCTGGCGTTTCTCTCAGTAAAATCTATATGTCGTCCAGATGATTACGCATAAAGCTTACCATGGCTTTTTCACTGGCAAGATATCCACGGATATAACGGAAGACCATCTTTGGATCAGACCAGTTCCCCATCTCGGTAATCTTTTCCAGGGAGTACCCGGCCTTAAACAGCTCTATGGCTCCCCCCACACGCACACTGTGTCCTGTCCATGTCCGGTACCGCCCGGACTGTCGGTTACTGTCGCCGACCTTCCCGGCAATCCCCCAGAGGCGTGCAAATGCCTGGTTCAGTGAATTAGAGGACAGCATACCAACATCTTCCCGTGATACCTTTGATTCATTCTGTAGCTGCGTCAGTAACCCCTCACTGAATCCTGCTTTGACCAGCATCCTGTCTATGGATTTTCCCCGTGATAGCTTACTGCTGGTGGACGGGAAATATCGGTTTGTATGGATGTTTACAGGCTGAAAAAGAAAACGGTGCCCGAAGGTTTCGGTATCGGTGTATTCCACCGTCTCAATCAACCGTCTGACATGCTGACTGCATTGTGGTGAGAGCTGAAATGTCAGGTTACTTGAAAGGCTTGTCTTGGTCCGCATGACGTCCAGAAGGTAACAGGACGTGTCATTTTGCCATTTTAGGTCGCCGGTTTTAATCCTTCGAATTTCCACGTTACGCAGCAGGGTTTCAAACCCAACCCATATCATTGCAAGGTCCCGTATGTCTCTCAGGTCGTCGCTTTTATGCAGCGACCGGCGAAGAATATTGAGATCGGATATAAGAAATGGAAGGGCCTGACCGGTGACGATTTTTTTCTCATTCTCCCGCGCCCGCCATACCTGAACCAGTGCTTTTATCAGAACGTTGCGGAAGTCTGGAAAACCCAGGCTGCAGTTAACGCTTGAAAGGCATGCAATAAAATGAGAGATAGTCGCCATTTTAACGGATCCATTCAGCCCATTAATATAGCGCTCGACATCAACCGCTGTGACGGGGAAGGGGGTCAGACCGTGCCTGGCGCACCATGCAGACCAGACACTCGTGACCCTTAACTGACTTCTGGCCGTATTGTACCGGCGAAACCGCAAGAGCTTGAGTGCATCCAGAGCACTCATGTCATCGGTTCGTGAGATAGCAACCAGTTTGGTTTTATCTGTCATGGGAAGATCTCATGTCTTTTCACTGATACTGTTTTTATAACCAGTATAATAACATTGTTTTTTTTCAAATCCAGGCAGAACGTGAATTAATCAAATTGCTTCTCTTGCCTGTGCGTGGAACTCCGTTTACTGTTTTCGAAAATAGACAGTGTTTTTGAACATGCCCCGGAGCGTCGTTGTTGAAAAGCCCAAATGCGCACAGTAGCCTGAGAGAAGCCTATCTCCTGAAGTTCAGAAAGTGCAGTACGACTGAAACCCTTGACAGAGTGTTTGAGCGTATCCTGGATAAATTAAATGATGAAGGTGGGGATATAAATAAGATAACCAGCCTGAACGGAGCTTATGATCACCGCAGGGCTGAGATCTACATGAAAAAAAACTATGACAAAATACCTGCTTCCGTGTGGCATCTCATCCCCGATGAGATATGAATAATGTAAATTAGACGCTGTTATTCCAGGTTTGATAAAAACGGATGATGTAGAATTCCTTTATTCGTTTTTAACGAGGAATATTCATGCGACGTAATTCACAAAAATGGATACCATTTGGATTCGATACGGTTTCAAATAAAATTGTTGATATCGCCAGCGTTGAGAATGGCCTTTCGTGCAACTGTGTCTGTCTCATTTGTGGAACATCCTTGATTGCAAAACAAGGTAAAAACCAAAAATGGCATTTTAGCCACAGCACAGAAGTAAAAGGGGTTTGTAGTGAGCTCACTCTACAACATATAAAAAAATACATAAAGGTTAAAATACAGGAAAAAAAATACCTTGCTCTTCCACATCTTCTGCAAGGTAAGGAGAAAGGGATCGTTACCCTTAAAAATCTCGCTGGTGGTGGGATTGTTTGTGGCCTTAATGCTGACCTCATAGGGTTATGTAACGATACGACAATCGGGATATTCGTTAATGATACGTCGGAGGATATCCAGCCAAATCCAGACCTTTTAGCTCAAACAGGCCAGCTGGCGCTGGTGGAGATCGATGCCGTTCGGATAGAAAGTTTAATCACTCCATATCGTGAGAACGGGGAAGGCATAAAGATGATGGATGCGATAGAAAAGCTACTTTTCACCTCAGATGAAGCCAAGCGGTGGATCTACCATCCCTTAATGCAGACAGCACCACCACATACTTTACATCAGTACAAACGCCACCTGAATGCCAGCGGCAACCAGCTGCTTTCTATGATTCCGGTAGATCTACCCATGAATATGAATTCGTTGCCTCTGGCACCTGCACAGCAATGGCAACATTTACGATGGACAATAGAAATACTCGCTAAACTTACCCGGGCGGATATACCTTCAGGGAGTAGCGTTTTTGATGAACTGGTATCCTATGCACCGAGGATGCTGGATTCCTGGGAATCTATAAACGTACCCGCGTATGAACGTTGGTACGATTATTACATCAGTAAAAGGGGAGAGGGAGGACTGAATGAGGCGGTGACCTGCCCCCAGAGTTAGATACAACCGTCAGTTAGTAAGGTCGGTTTGTTTACCTTCACATTTTCCATTTCGCCACCGTGCTGCAAACTCTGATGGCGTCTGATAATT
>NZ_JBNRLJ010000011.1:0-83747 GCF_050378655.1 Klebsiella sp. 7-CIP_Kleb. | reverse complement strand
TCACCGGAACCCCGCTGACCCGGCGGCTTGCTTGCCGTTGTTCCGTGTCAGTGGAGGCGCATTATAGGGAGTAATTCCGAGGTGACAAGGGGAAATGCAAAAAAACTTTTCGTTCGCTCGCTTTTCCATCAAGACGCTGTTTAAACGCCCGGTTTGCTGATCATTTGCGCGATTTCTCGGGCAAATCGGGAGACCTGTTGCCAGTCGGTATAGACCACTTCTTTACGGGTATCCGTTTCGCCCCCGGTCATTTTCATAATCAGGCGGATCATAAACCGATCGTACCAGCGGTAACGCGGGTAACGTAGCGCCCCGGCAAACACCGCGCAGCTCTGCGGCTGCCAAGGCGAGTTGAGCAGAAACTTGCGCGTATAGCTATTGGTCTGCGGCGTGCGCTTCTCGGGTTTGCGCGCAACCAGGTTCACCGAAAAGAATGCCCCCGGCAGCGCCTGCAATGCTGCCAGGTGCTTTTTCACAAAGCGGTCCACCGCCGGATGAAAGTGTCCGTAGCGAATCGATGCGCCAATCACCACGCGATCATAATGATGCCATTCCACGTTATCGGTACGGTTCAGATTCAGGGTATCCGCATCGATACCCAGCTCTTTCAGCTCAGAGGCGAGAAACGAAGCGATTTCACGGGTCTGCCCGTCGCGGGTGGAAAAGAGAATTAAAGTTTTCACGAGCACTCCTGTTATTCGCGCCAGAAAGTGGGAGTAAAGAGCACCAGTAAGGTGAACACTTCCAGACGACCAAACAGCATATTAGCAATCAGGATCCATTTCGCGACCGGGTTCATGGTGGCAAAGTTGTCCGCGACGACGCCGAGCCCAGGCCCGAGGTTGTTCAATGTCGCCACCACGGAGGCGAAAGCAGAGAAGTCATCCACCCCGGTGGCGATAATAGCCAGCATACTAATGATAAAGACCAGCGCATAGGCGGAGAAGAATCCCCACACCGCTTCCAGAATACGTTCCGGCAGCGCGCGGTTACCTAATTTAATGCTATACACCGCATTCGGGTGAACCAGACGCTTAAGCTCACGGTTGCCCTGCTTGAACAGCAACAGGATACGGATCACCTTTAAGCCACCGCCCGTGGAGCCAGCGCAGCCGCCGATAAATGCGGAGCACAGCAGCAGCACCGGCAGGAACAGCGGCCAGCGCGCAATGCTATCGGTGGTGAATCCTGCGGTGGTCGCCATCGACACCACCTGGAAAAACGCCTGATTCAGCGTCGTCAGCACCGAGCCGTACACGTTATGAAGCCATAGCACCAGCGTACAGACGATGACCAGCGTCAACTGGACGCCAATGAACATTCGAAACTCAGGGTCGCGCCAGTACACCTTCAGGCTGCGTCCGCTCAACAACGAAAAATGCAGACCGTAGTTACAGCCGGAGATCAGCAGGAAGATGGCAATGATGGAGTTGATCATCGGGCTGTTGAAATAGCCGACGCTGGCATCGTGAGTCGAGAAACCGCCGATAGCGATGGTGGCGAAGCTGTGCCCTATCGCATCGAAGGCCGGCATACCGGCAAACCAGAGCGCCAATGCGCAGGCGACCGTTAGTAACACATAGATAAGCCACAATGTCTTTGCCGTCTCGGCGATGCGCGGGCGCATCTTGTTATCTTTCAGCGGGCCGGGCATTTCCGCGCGGTAGAGCTGCATTCCCCCGACGCCGAGGATAGGCAGAATGGCCACCGCCAGCACAATGATCCCCATGCCGCCGAACCACTGCAGCATCTGCCGGTAAAAAAGGATAGCGTGCGGAAGCGAGTCCAGCCCCACCAGGGTGGTCGCCCCGGTCGTCGTCAGGCCGGAAAATGATTCGAAGAAGGCATCCGTCACCGTCAGGTTCGGCTGTTCGGCGAATATAAAGGGCAAGGCCCCTACGCTACCCAGCACGGTCCAGAACAGCACCACGATCAGAAACCCTTCACGAGATTTCAGTTCGCCCTTTTGCTTACGGTTCGGCCACCACAGCATGGAGCCGATCGCCAGAGCGACAAAAAAAGTTTGAGTGAAGGCCCGTCCCGCGCCATCGCGATATATCAGGGCCACTAATCCCGGGACGATCATTGTCCCCGAGAATAAGATGACCAGCAGTCCAACGATTCGGGTTATGGCGCGAAAATGCATCTCTGGCGCTTCCTTTGATAGGCAAAAAAAACAGAGGGGATTATTCGTTAATCTTCAGCAATTGCAATGAACCGCGACTAAAATCAGCCAGTTTTGCTGAAAAAGCCGCCACTTCGGCCTGGGGAAGCGCCACGCGCAGCCGAACCGACGCCAGATATTCGCTTTCAACGACATTCCCGGAAAATTGGGCGAGCAACGCTTCAACGCCGGCCAGTTGCCCATATTCACATTGCAAAGTATATGCCGTTAACGGCGTCTTGCGCAGCGTCGTCAACTGCGCCAGCGCCTGATGGACACCGCCGCCATAGGCTTTCACCAGGCCGCCGGTGCCCAGCAGGATACCACCGTAATAACGTACGACGACAGCGGTTATCTCACCGACGCCGCTACCCATCAACTGCGCCAGCATCGGTTTACCCGCCGTTCCCGCCGGTTCGCCATCGTCTGAGAACCCAAGCTGTTGCGAATCATCAGGCGGTCCGGCGACCCACGCCACGCAGTGGTGGCGGGCATCGGGGTGATCCGCTCTGACCGACTCGACAAAGGCTTTCGCCGCCGCCACGCCGTCGGTATGCGCCAACAGCGTGATAAAACGGCTCTTTTTGATCTCCTCAACGACGGAAACTGGCGCCGCCGGGATTAACCAGCTCTCCATTAGGCCAGCTTCAGGTCGCGCGTCATGTTTTCGATACTGTTTTCGTGAACCACCACGTTATCTTCGATACGGATCCCGCCGAATGGCTTCATGGCGTCAATTTTTTGCCAGTTGAAGTGCTTGCTGAACGGGCCTTCACGCCACGGCGCCAGTAACGACTCGATAAAGTAGATGCCGGGTTCAATGGTCAACACCATCCGCGGCTCGATAATACGGGTGCAGCGCAGATACGGGTATTTCGCTGGCGCCGCCAGATGCGTACCGGAGTCGTCTTGCATAAAGCCAGCAACATCATGCACCTGCAGACCCAGCGGATGACCAATCCCGTGCGGCATAAATGGCCCGGTCAGATCGTTCTCCACCATCGCCTCTTCGCTCATGTCAGTGACTAACTGGTGTTTACGCAGCAGCTTCGCAATACGCTGATGGAACTGGATATGGTAATCAACGTAGCGCGTCCCGGCTTTCATGGTGCTAATCAGCGCCAGCTGCTCGTCGTTAACGTCTTTAATCAGATGGGCGAAATCGTTATCGCCGTGTGCCGCCCAGGTCCGCGTCAGATCCGCGGCATAGCCGTTATATTCCGCGCCGGCGTCGAGCAGAAAGCTGCGCATCTCCGCCGGAGCGCGATGGTCCAGTTTGGTGTAGTGCAGGACGGAAGCATGCTCGTTCAGCGCCACGATGTTGCTGTAAGGCACGTCGGTATCGCGGTGACCGGTGGCGGTAAGATAGGCCTGGTTGATATCGAATTCGCTCATCCCGGACTGAAAAGCCTCATAGGCCGCACGATGACCATTCACCGCCGACTTCTGCGCTTCACGCATACAGGCCAGCTCGTAATCGGTTTTGTAAGCCCGGTAGTAATGCAGATAATCGATAACCCCTTTCGGGTTGATCTTATCCGCGGCGATTCCCAGGCCCAGCGCGCGCTCCGGCACCGGCCCGATATAGCCAATATTACCGCGAGCGGCAGGCAGTTGGCTGCCGATGCCATCGGCCTTCGGCAGCGCGACCACATCGACCTCTTCGGTCCAGAACGAGGTCGGCAGCGGCTCAACGTTATGCCAGTAATCAACCGGCAGATAGAACCACAGCTTCGGTTTATTCACACCGTCCACCAGCAACCAGCAGTTAGGCACCTGAGTCACCGGCACCCAGGCTTTGAACTGCGGATTGACCTTGAACGGGTATGGATGGTCATCAAGGAAGACGTTAACCAGCTCGCCGGAGTGAATCAGCAGAGCATCCATCTGAAAACGGGCCAGGACGTCGCGGGTACGTTCTTGTAGGGTAACAATATGATTTTTATAGAGCGCGGCCAGGGATTCCATCTTTTGTCCTTTGCTTTTATGGGATCGTGATACTCCGCATCTTAGCACATCGACCTGCGTGCGGGTGATTTCCGCCGGATGTGATCCGACCAGCAATTATTTAAAGAGTAATTTGCAATTCTTTAACATAAATTCCACACTCCGTTTCATCTGGTATGACCAGATCATATTGCTGGATTCAGGAGACTGACATGCTCTACAAAGGCGACACCCTGTACCTCGACTGGCTGGAAGATGGCATCGCCGAACTGGTGTTCGATGCCCCAGGTTCGGTCAACAAGCTTGATACCGCAACCGTAGCCAGTCTCGGTCACGCGCTGGATGTACTGGAAAAACAAAACGATCTCAAAGGCCTGCTGCTGCGCTCTGAAAAAGCGGCGTTTATCGTCGGCGCGGATATCACTGAATTCCTCTCTCTGTTCCTGGTCCCTGAGGAGCAGTTAAGCCAATGGCTGCATTTTGCTAACAGCGTCTTCAACCGTCTGGAAGATCTTCCCGTCCCCACTATCTCTGCCGTCAATGGTTACGCGCTGGGCGGCGGTTGTGAATGTGTCCTGGCGACCGATTACCGCCTGGCGACGCCGGATCTGCGCATTGGTCTGCCGGAAACCAAACTCGGCATTATGCCAGGCTTCGGCGGCTCAGTTCGTTTGCCGCGTCTGCTCGGCGCCGACAGCGCGCTGGAGATCATTGCTGCCGGGAAAGATGTCGGCGCCGAGCAAGCGCTGAAAATCGGCCTGGTGGATGGCGTGGTCGCTGCGGAAAAACTGCGCGACGGCGCGCTGGCGATCCTGCGCCAGGCGATTCAGGGCGACCTGGACTGGAAAGCGAAACGTCAACCGAAGCTGGAGCCGCTGAAACTCAGCAAAATTGAAGCGACGATGAGTTTCACCATCGCCAAAGGCATGGTCGCGCAAACCGCCGGGAAGCATTATCCGGCGCCTATCACCGCGGTGAAAACCATCGAAGCCGCTGCGCGTCTTGGTCGTGAAGAAGCTCTGGTGCTGGAAAATAAAAGCTTTGTCCCGCTGGCTCATACCAACGAGGCCCGCGCACTGGTCGGTATCTTCCTGAACGACCAGTACGTCAAAGCGAAAGCGAAAAAACTGACCAAAGATGTCGAAACACCGAAGCATGCTGCCGTACTGGGCGCTGGCATTATGGGCGGCGGTATCGCATACCAGTCGGCCTGGAAGGGCGTGCCGGTGGTGATGAAAGACATTAGCGACAAATCGCTGACCCTTGGGATGACCGAAGCGGCGAAGCTGCTGAATAAACAGCTGGAACGCGGCAAAATTGACGGTCTGAAGCTGGCCGGAGTCATAAGCACCATTCAGCCGACGCTGGAGTATAGCGGTTTTGATCGCGTGGACGTGGTCGTTGAAGCGGTGGTGGAAAACCCGAAAGTGAAGAAAGCGGTACTGGCGGAAACCGAGGCAAAAGTGCGCCCGGATACCGTACTGGCATCCAACACCTCAACGATCCCCATCAGCGAGCTGGCCAGCGTTCTGCAGCGCCCGGAGAACTTCTGCGGCATGCACTTCTTTAACCCGGTGCATCGCATGCCGCTGGTTGAAGTGATTCGCGGCGAAAAAACCTCGGATAAGACCATTGCCAAAGTGGTGGCCTGGGCCAGCAAAATGGGCAAGACGCCAATCGTGGTCAATGATTGTCCCGGTTTCTTCGTCAACCGCGTGCTGTTCCCCTACTTCGCCGGATTTAGCCAGCTGCTGCGCGACGGGGCGGATTTCCGCAAAGTCGACAAAGTGATGGAGAAACAGTTTGGCTGGCCGATGGGCCCAGCTTATCTGCTGGACGTGGTCGGCATCGATACCGCGCACCATGCTCAGGCGGTCATGGCGGCGGGCTTCCCGCAGCGGATGCAGAAAGATTATCGCGACGCTATCGACGCCCTGTTTGACGCCAACCGTTTCGGGCAGAAGAACGGCCTCGGCTTCTGGCGCTATAAAGAAGACAGCAAAGGTAAGCCGAAGAAAGAAGAAGATGCTGCCGTCGACAGCCTGCTGGCCGACGTCAGCCAGCCGAAGCGCGATTTCAGCGATGAAGAGATTATCGCCCGCATGATGATCCCGATGGTTAACGAAGTCGTCCGCTGCCTGGAAGAAGGCATTATCGCCAGCCCGGCGGAAGCGGATATGGCGCTGGTATACGGCCTCGGCTTCCCTCCGTTCCACGGCGGCGCCTTCCGCTGGTTGGATACCATCGGCAGCGCGAAGTATCTCGATATGGCGCAGCAGTACCAGCACCTTGGGCCGCTGTATGAAGTCCCTGCCGGTCTGCGAGACAAAGCGCGCCATAACGAAGCGTATTATCCCCAGGTAGAGCCAGCCCGTCCGGTTGGCGCTCTGAAAACGGCTTAAGGAGTCACAATGGAACAGGTTGTCATTGTCGATGCTATTCGCACCCCGATGGGCCGTTCAAAGGGCGGCGCATTTCGCCACGTGCGCGCGGAGGACCTCTCCGCGCACCTGATGCGCAGCCTGCTGTCGCGCAACCCGTCGCTTGAGGCAAGCGCGATAGACGATATCTACTGGGGCTGCGTACAGCAAACCCTCGAGCAGGGTTTTAACATCGCCCGTAACGCGGCGCTGCTGGCGGAGATCCCGCATTCGGTACCGGCAAACACGGTTAACCGTCTGTGCGGTTCTTCCATGCAGGCGCTGCACGATGCCGCACGCATGATCATGACCGGCGATGCCAGCGTCTGCCTGATTGGCGGCGTGGAGCACATGGGCCATGTGCCAATGAGCCACGGCGTCGATTTCCACCCGGGCCTGAGCCGTAACGTGGCAAAGGCGGCAGGGATGATGGGGCTGACCGCTGAAATGCTGGCGCGTTTGCACGGCATTAGCCGGGAAATGCAGGATCAGTTTGCCGCGCGCTCCCACGCCCGCGCCTGGGCTGCGACCCAGTCCGGCGCATTCAAAGCCGAGATTATCCCCACCGGCGGCCACGATGCCGATGGCGTACTGAAGTCCTTTAACTATGACGAAGTGATCCGCCCGGAAACCACCGTCGAGACGCTGTCTACCCTAAGGCCGGCGTTTGACCCGGTGACCGGTACGGTAACGGCGGGCACCTCTTCCGCCCTTTCCGATGGCGCGGCGGCGATGCTGCTGATGAGCGAAAGCCGCGCCCGCGAACTGGGTCTGAAGCCACGCGCCCGCGTCCGTTCGATGGCGGTGGTCGGCTGCGACCCGTCTATTATGGGCTATGGCCCGGTTCCCGCTTCGAAGCTGGCGCTGAAAAAAGCGGGCTTATCCACCAGCGATATCGACGTCTTTGAAATGAATGAGGCCTTTGCCGCGCAGATCCTGCCGTGCATTAAAGATCTGGGCCTGATGGAGCAGATCGATGAGAAGATCAACCTCAACGGCGGGGCGATCGCGCTCGGTCATCCGCTGGGTTGTTCCGGGGCGCGTATTAGCACCACGCTGATCAATCAGATGGAGCGTAAAGATGCCCAGTTCGGCCTCGCCACCATGTGCATCGGCCTGGGACAAGGGATCGCCACCGTGTTTGAGCGGGTGTAAATTTACAAAAGGATATCTCACAGCCAATGGCGTCAGAACAAGGCGGCAAGCGAGCGAATCCCGATGAGCTTACTGAAGTAAGTGATTCGGGTGAGCAAGCGCAGCCAACGCAGTGATGACGTCATTGGCGAAGAGAGACAGTTTAGTTGCCGTTCTTCCCGCCTGTCAGGGGCGGGTTTTTTATTTGCAGATATCAGATAAAGGCAAACGCGTCGCCAAACAGGCGATCTTCGCGCGCGCCGCGTTCGTTGCAGAACAGGTCGCGAGCAATCTTAGCCATCTCGAAACGCCCGGCAATATAGATATCGTGATCGGCCAGGGTACCGTAATCCTGCAGCACCGCGGTCAGCACGGTGCCGGAACGCCCACGCCAGCCCTCTTCCGGCTGCTCAACCACCGGCTCGATGCGCAGATTTGGATGCTTGACGCTCAAGGCTTCCAGCTCGGCCAGATCGTACAGATGTTTGGTCTCGCGACCGCCCCAGTAAATCGCGATATCGCGCTGAGGATTGCGTGACAGCGCGGTGAGCAGAATAGAACGCACATAAGAGAAGCCGGTACCGCCGGCAATCAAAATCAGCGGGCGGTCTTCATCTTCACGCAGCCAGGCTTCGCCATGCGGAATATCAACCTCAATTTCACGCTCTTTCAGGATGCGATCCATGACCGCCATCGCGTACAGATTGAGCTCCGAGGCGCCGATATGCAGTTCGATAAACTCCTGTTCCGCCGGCGTGGAGGCCATGGAGAATGGGCGTTTGTCGCGCTCATCCATTACCACCATCAGATACTGGCCAGCGCGGAAAGAGAATGCCGCTTCCGGTACTAATCGAACACGATACACGGTATCGGTAATCGCCTCCACCGAGGTCACTTTACAGCTTAAGGTTGTCATGCGTCCCCTCTGTCGGGTCTAAAGAGCAAAACAGCGGCGTTAGCCCCGCTTACTGTTGTTTAAAGATGGCCAGATCATCCCAGATGGCGTCAATGCGCGCCGTGACGGCAGGATCTTTTTTGATTGGTCGCCCCCATTCACGCTGGGTTTCGCCAGGCCATTTATTGGTGGCATCCAGCCCCATTTTTGAACCCAGGCCGGAAACCGGCGAGGCAAAATCCAGATAATCAATTGGCGTATTCTCTACCAGTACCGTATCACGAGCCGGGTCCATACGGGTAGTGATCGCCCAAATCACATCGTTCCAGTCGCGGGCGTTAACATCGTCATCACAGACAATCACGAATTTGGTGTACATAAACTGGCGCAGGAACGACCAGACGCCCATCATCACGCGCTTGGCATGGCCTGCGTACTGTTTTTTCATCGTCACCACCGCCAGGCGGTAGGAGCACCCTTCCGGCGGCAGATAGAAATCGACAATTTCCGGAAACTGTTTCTGCAGGATCGGGACGAAGACTTCATTCAGCGCCACGCCCAGCACCGCAGGCTCATCCGGCGGACGGCCGGTATAGGTCGAATGATAAATCGCGTCTTCACGCTGGGTAATATGGGTAACCGTAAACACCGGGAACTGGTCTACTTCATTGTAGTAGCCGGTATGGTCGCCATACGGACCTTCCGGCGCCATCTCCCCGGCCTCGATATAACCTTCCAGCACAATCTCTGCGCTGGCAGGCACTTCAAGATCGTTCGAGACGCATTTCACCACTTCGGTTTTGGTGCCGCGCAGCAGCCCGGCAAAGGCATATTCCGACAGCGTATCCGGCACCGGGGTCACTGCACCAAGAATGGTCGCCGGGTCGGCGCCGAGCGCCACAGAAACGGGGAAGCGTTCCCCCGGACGCGCCGCGCACCACTCCTGGAAATCCAGCGCGCCGCCGCGATGAGACAGCCAGCGCATAATCAGTTTGTTTTTGCCAATCAGCTGCTGGCGATAAATCCCCAGGTTTTGCCGCTCTTTGTGCGGCCCACGGGTCACCGTCAGCCCCCAGGTGATCAGCGGCGCGGCATCTTCCGGCCAGCAGGTCATAATCGGGATTTTCCTCAGGTCGACGTCATCGCCCTGGATGATTTTTTGCTGACAGGGGGCGCCGCGCAGACGTTTGGTGGGCATATTCAGCACTTGCTTAAACTGCGGCAGCTTATCAAACAGATCGCGGAAACCTTTGGGCGGCTCAGGCTCTTTCAGAAAGGCTAACAGCTTACCCACCTCGCGCAGCGAACTGACGTCCTCCTGACCCATCCCCAGCGCCACGCGCCGCGGCGTGCCGAACAGGTTGCACAGCACCGGCATGGTATAGCCTTTAGGATTCTCAAACAGCAGCGCAGGACCGCCAGCGCGCAGGGTGCGGTCGGCAATTTCGGTGATTTCCAGGTGAGGATCGACCGGCAGAGTGATACGTTTTAGTTCGCCCTGTTGTTCCAGGAGTGTCAGAAAGTCGCGAAGATCGTGATATTTCATGAAAGTGTTATTGACCTCTCTACAGGCGGCTAATTATACGGTGTTCAACGGCGAGATGCTGTAATTTTGTTAAATTAGCGTGAAAGAACGCTGAAATTTGGATTTCAATTATAATGGCTTTCGCGATTACATCAGCCATTTGTTATGCTTGCCGTTATTAGAAGTGGAATGAGTCATTATGCAAGCCTGGTACTTACTGTATTGCAAACGTGGGCAGCTACAACGAGCCCAGGAACATCTGGAACGTCAGTCAGTTAACTGCCTGATGCCGACGATTGCGCTGGAAAAAATCATTCGCGGTAAACGCACCATGGTCAGCGAACCGCTGTTCCCGAACTACCTGTTTATTGAGTTCGATCCAGAGGTGATTCATACCACCACCATCAGCGCCACCCGCGGGGTTAACAACTTCGTGCGCTTTGGCGCCCTACCCGCTATCGTCCCCTCGGCGGTCATCCACCAGCTCTCTATCTACAAACCGGAAGGCATTACCGACCCGGAAACGCCGCATGAGGGCGATAGCGTACTGATCACCGACGGCGCGTTCGAAGGCTTACAGGCTATCTTTACCGAGCCGGACGGTGAAGCACGCTCTATGTTGCTGTTAAACCTGCTGAATAAGCAAGTCCTGCAGAGCGTTAAAAACACCGATTTCCAGAAAATCTAAGTGCCGTTAACGTCGACGCCAAACAGCGCCCTGACGTTGGCGTCCGTTTGCATCTCAAGCCACTGCGCCTCCTCGCCGCGCCAGGCCGCGACGCTGGCCAGGATATGCGGCAAATACGCGGGCTCGTTACGACGCGAGGCGGGTTTCGGCTTGAGGTCGCGCGGCAGCAGATAGGGCGCGTCAGTTTCCAGCAGCAGACGTTCCGCCGGGATCGCCGGCAATAGCGCTCGCAGCTCGAGCCCTCGCCGCTCATCGCATACCCAACCGGTAATGCCGATAAACAGCCCCAGATCCAGACATTCCTGCACCTCGCTGCGGCTGCCGGTAAAGCAGTGCAGCACCGCGCCCGGGATCTTCCCGAGCCAGGGTTTAAGCAGCGCCAGAAACCGGTCGTGGGCGTCGCGGCAGTGTAAAAACACCGGCATCGACAGCTCGGCGGCCAGCGCCAGCTGGGCACTGAACGCCTCCTCCTGCTCCTGGGGCGTGGAGAAATTACGATTAAAATCCAGACCGCACTCCCCTATCGCCACCACCTGCGGCTCGCGGGCGAGGGCATAAATTGCCTCGGCGACCGCTGGCGTCCAGCTGCTGCCGTCATGGGGATGGATCCCCGCCGTGGACCAGCAGCCGGCGTAATGACTCGCCATTCTCTGCGCCTGCTGGCTCTCCGGTAAATTTGTGCCGGTCAGCAGCATGCCGTGAACCCCTGCCGCCCGGGCGCGCGCCACCACCTCATCATGGTCGCGGGCAAACTGTGAACTGGTCAGATTAACGCCGATATCAAACATGATCGCTCCATATGACAACCGCCCTGACGGGCGGTTGGCGGTATTACTCTTCTCTGTGCTCAGCGGCTTCAGCTTCGGCCGCGGCATCGTCATCACGCGTCAGGCGCTTCCCGGTGTAGAAGCGGGCGAAGAACACCCCGACTTCAAACAGGCAGTACATCGGAATAGCCAGCAGCGTCTGCGAGAACACGTCCGGCGGCGTCAGCAGCATCCCCACCACGAAGGCGCCCACCAGCACATACGGCCGTTTTTTGCGCAGCTCTTCCGGCGTGGTGACGCCCATCCAGCAGAGCAGCACAATAGCGACCGGCACCTCAAAAGAGACCCCGAACGCCATAAACAGCGCCATCACGAAGTCGAGATAACTGCGGATATCGGTCGAGACCAGCACCCCCTCCGGGGCAGCATGGGTCAGGAAGCCGAACGCCAGCGGAAACACGACAAAATACGCGAAAGCCATGCCGATATAGAACAGCAGCGTGCTGGAGACCAGTAAGGGCACCACCAGCCGGCGCTCATGCTTATACAGCGCCGGCGCGACGAAGGCCCATACCTGATACAGAATAATCGGCACCGACAGGATCACCGACACCATGAAGGTCAGCTTTATCGGCGTAAAGAAAGGTGAAGCGACATCGGTGGCGATCATCGTCGCGCCTACCGGCATCTTGCTGATAAGCGGGGCCGAGACCAGCTGATAGATATCATTGGCGAAATAGACCAGCGCCAGGAAGATCACCAGGATAGCAATGATGCTGTTGAGCAGACGCTTGCGCAGCTCAATCAGATGCGAAATTAGCGGTTGTGTATCGTCTACGCCCATGTTTACGGTTTATCACTCGATGCGGGGGAAGAATGGGGGGCAGCCGCCGTAGCGGTTGTTTTCTCTGCCGGTGAAGCGGGTTGCTCGTCGGCCACGGGATCCGGCGCATGAACCGGAGCGCTGGCGTGATGTTCTGCCGTCGCCGGCGTGACGTCCTGCCGCTGCGCTTCGCTGCCTTTCACCACCGGATTATGGATGGTATTCGCTTCGTCACTGGCCTTTTCCGGGTCGTGGGCGCTATAGGAGCGCTTCATCGACTCCGCGGCCTCGCGCAGCTCATCCATGGAGGCTTTCAGCTCCGGCGTCAGGTTATTCAGGCTGGCCTTTTCCACCTTCTTGAGGCTCTCCTGGAACTCCTGCAGTTTTAGCTCCTGAGCCAGCTCATTCTGTACCGTGGTCGCCAGCGACCGTAGCGTACGGATCCAGCCAACCACCGTTTTAACCGCGACGGGAAGCCGCTGTGGCCCCAGAACGATGAGGCCAATCACAAACACCAGCAGTAGTTCACTAAAACCAATATCGAACACGAGTTACACCTGCTCTTTGTCGTGGCGTTTTGTCTCGTCTTTTTTTGCATCATCCTGTTTATCGGCGATAGTTTTCGCCGTGAAATCTGCGTCTGGCGCCGACTTTTCAGGTTTATCATCATCACTCATGGCTTTTTTAAAGCCTTTGATGGATGCCCCTAAGTCTGACCCCAGTGAGCTCAGCTTCTTCGTCCCGAAAAGCAGAACTACGATGACGACAACAATTAATAACTGCCAAATACTGATACCACCCATACACGTTCCCCTATGACAGATGATGAATTATGTGGACGCATTATACACGCCATCCTGCCAGCCGCCTCGCCGTCAGGCCACCGGCATGATTTTGCGCAAATAAGCCTGCGTCATGAAGAGGCGAACCGATCAGCGGGTTTTTCGCCAGCCAATCAGCCAGGTCACGATACCGCCGGCCATCAGCCAGCCGGGCATCATTCCCCACTCAGGGCGATGGATAAAGAGCAGCGTACCACTGAGCAATAAAACCGCGCCTATACCAAACAGATAACGGGATTGGCCCTGGCGCACATGGCGCACATGCATATCCCGCACGATAGTATCGACGCTGGTCTGCAGCTGTTTGCTCTGCTGCAGGCTCTGATACACCAGCTCAGGTATTTCAGGCATTCTTTCGATCCAGAACGGCGCTTTGTCTTTAAACGCGCGCACCAGCGCCGGAATACCGACCTGATCTTTGATCCACGACTCAAGGAAAGGCTTCGCCGTTTTCCACAAGTCTAACTGAGGATAGAGCTGCCGGCCTACCCCTTCTACGTAAAGTAATGTCTTCTGTAGCAAAACAAGCTGCGGCTGGACTTCCATATTGAAGCGCCGCGCGGTGTTGAACAGATTTAGCAGCACGTGGCCGAAGGAGATCTCCGCCAGCGGCTTCTCAAAGATGGGCTCGCAGACCGTGCGGATCGCGAACTCAAACTCTTCAACATTGGTGTCCGGCGGAACCCAACCGGAGTCGACGTGCAGCTCGGCAACCTTACGATAATCGCGGTTGAAAAAGGCGATAAAGTTTTCCGCCAGATAGCGCTTATCTTCTTTGTTCAGCGAGCCGACAATGCCGCAGTCGATGCCAATATACTGCGGATCTTCCGGGTGCTCGTAGCTGACGAAGATGTTGCCAGGGTGCATATCGGCATGGAAAAAGCTGTCGCGGAACACCTGGGTGAAGAAGACCTGCACACCCCGCTCCGCCAGCAGTTGCATATTGGTTCCCTGAGCCTCGAGCGCCTCCACGTCGGACACCGGAATGCCGTAGATGCGCTCCATCACCATCATGCTTTCGCTGCAGTAATCGGGGTACACTTCCGGCACATACAGCATCGGGCTGTCTTCGAAATTACGCCGCAACTGAATGGCGTTGGCGGATTCCCGCAGCAGGTTCAGCTCGTCCAGCAGCGTTTTTTCATACTCACGAACCACCTCCTGCGGGCGCAGACGTCGGCCGTCAGGCAGCAGTCGCGGCACCCAGCGCGCCAGGCGGTAGATGAGCTTCATGTCCGCTTTAATGATCGGCAAGATATCCGGACGGATAACCTTGATCACCACCTCTTTGCCGTTCTCTTTCAGACGCGCGGTATGCACCTGGGCGATAGACGCCGAGGCTAACGGCTCAACGGAGAAATCATCAAACCAGGCCTCCACCGGCAGGCCACCCATCGCTTTTTCTATCTGCTGCTGCGCAAGCTTCCCTTCAAAGGGCGCCACGCGGTCCTGCAACAGCGCCAGTTGATCGGCAATATGCGGAGGAAAGAGATCCCGCCGCGTGGAAAGCATCTGGCCGAATTTAATCCACACCGGCCCCAGCTCCTGGAGCGCCAGCCGCAGACGGGCGCCAAGAGGTTGATCCTGATGGCGGTTTGGCATCCAGAAGAGCATCCGCCGCCAGATACGCAGCGGCAGCGTGATCCGCATTTTGGGGATAAGCTCATCGAGCCCGTAGCTCAAAAAGGTGTGGATGATGAAATACAGGCGCCGTAATTCTCCTGGCGTCATTTGCCCTCCAGCGTTTCCAGCCGTTTTTCCAGTGCGGCCAGCGCGCGTTCAATAGCCGTCGTCTCTTCAGCAAACCAGGCCAGCTCCAGCGGCCCCGGTGCCAGGCGCCACTCTTCAGTGATCGCTTCAGCGACATAACGCTGCTGGCGCTGCGCGCCCTTCAGTAAAAACTGAGCGCCGCCGCGGAGGACTTTACCGACGCCTTCGGCCACGATGTCACCGGTATAAGGCGCCAGCAACTCAGCGGGATCGAACTCTGCCAGATCGCACAGGGTGACCATGTTCTGCACCACCTGCAGATCGCCCTGCACTTCCAGCTCGCCGCTACGGATAAGCGCCGTCAGTTGTTGACGGTTGCGTAGTTTTGGCAGCACGCTGAGCCGGGTAATCACGGTGCAGTCAGCCTCTCCGTCCCAGGCGCTCAGAACATCAACCTGGCGTTCACTGAACACCAGCACCACGGGCGTAGCGAAATCCTGCAGCTTTACCCGCAATACCTTGCCCAGCAGGCGCTGGCGGGCGGGTTTTAGCGCTTTGTCGCGCCAGAGGAAAGTATTTAGCGCCGTTTCAATGCCAGCGGTCACCAGGGGTGTGAAAGGCATAGCGTCCCTCCTGTCAGAACTTGTAACCGCGATGCAAAGCAACAATACCCGCCGTCAGGTTGTAGTAGTCCACGCTTTCGAAGCCTGCATCCTGCATCATCCCTTTCAGGGTTTCCTGGTCCGGATGCATACGAATAGATTCCGCCAGGTAGCGATAGCTGTCGCCATCTTTTGCCACCAGCTCGCCCACTTTCGGCAGGATATGGAAGGAGTAAGCGTCGTAGGCTTTGCTCAGCGGTTCGATAATGGGTTTAGAAAACTCCAGCACCAGCAGACGTCCACCCGGCTTCAGCACGCGGTACATCGAGCGCAGCGCTTTCTCTTTGTCGGTCACGTTACGCAGACCGAAAGAGATGGTGATGCAGTCAAAGGTATTATCAGCAAACGGTAGGGCTTCCGCGTTGGCCTGAACATACTCAACGTTACCCACGATGCCGATATTGCGCAGCTTTTCGCGGCCCATTTTGAGCATTGAATCATTGATATCAGCAAGCATAACGCGGCCGGTTTCCCCTACCAGACGGGAAAACTTAGCCGTCAAATCACCGGTCCCCCCCGCCAGATCCAGCACGGTCTGCCCGCGACGTACGCCGCTGCAGTCGATGGTGAAACGCTTCCACAAACGATGGATACCAAACGACATCAAGTCATTCATCACATCATACTTTGCGGCGACAGAATGGAATACATGCGCCACCATGTCTGCTTTCTGCTCTTTAGCGACCGTCTGAAAGCCAAAGTGCGTCGTTTCTTGTGAATCCTCAACCATCTTTATGCCTGCTTGCTTTTCAAGAAAATGTTCACTGAGTGTATCAGACTCAGCGCATTTCCCATACGTTTCAGCGTGGCGGAGCCGCCTCCCGGCTACGCACCGGCTCGGCAGAGTCGGGTGAAAATGCCTCATTTTCCGGCAGGTTATCCTCCTCTTCGAGACGATATTGATCGTCCTGAGCAATGGCTTGTTCAACTAAATCAGGATTAATCCCGCGCTTGACCTCCACGCCCAACCCGCGAAAAGCCTCCGCCTGGGCCAGAAGATTACCGCGCCCGGAAGCGAGCTTTTTCATCGCCTGGCGATAGTTCTCTTGCGCTTTATCCAGACTCTGGCCGATAGCGGACATATCGTCCACAAACAGGCGCATTTTGTCGTAAAGGCGCCCCGCCCGCTCGGCGATCTTCTGCGCGTTGCGGCTTTGGTGCTCATAACGCCACAGATTGGCGATGGTGCGCAGGGCCACCAGCAGCGTCGTCGGGCTAACCAGCATAATATTATTTTGCAGCGCCTCGCTGATAAGCTCGGGCTGACGGTCGATGGCCAGCAGGAATGCCGGCTCGACGGGAATAAACATCAGCACATAGTCGAGGGAGCGCAGGCCTGGCAGTTGCTGATAATCCTTGCGCCCCAGCAGGCGAATATGATTTCGCACCGAAGCAAGGTGCTCCTGCAGCGCGACTTCGCGGGTGTAGTCGTCCTCGGCGTTGAAATAACGCTCATAGGCGACAAGGGTCATTTTGGCGTCGATAACCACGTCTTTACCCTGCGGCAGGCGCACGATGACGTCCGGCTGCATCCGCGAGCGGTTGTCGGTCTCGATGCTGACCTGGGTTTGGTACTCATAGCCTTCCCGCAGGCCGGATGCCTCCAGCACGCGGGTGAGAACCACTTCCCCCCAATTGCCCTGGGTTTTGTTATCGCCCTTCAGCGCTTTGGTCAGGTTCAGCGCCTCCTGCGCCATCTGCGCGTTCAGCTGCTGCAGGTTACGGATCTCATGCGCCAGGGTGTGCCTTTCTCGCGCCTCCTGACCGAAGCTCTCCTGCACCTGCCGGCGGAACCCGTCCAGTTGTTCGCGCAGCGGTGTCAGCAGGCCATGCAGGCTCTGGCGATTTTGCTCATCGACGCGTCGGTTGCTGTGTTCGAAAATGCGGTTGGCGAGGTTTTCAAACTGCTCGCTCAGGCGCTGCTCGCTGTTCACCATCTGGCGGATCTTATCTTCCGCATGCAGCTGGGTGGATTCGAGCCGGGTGGTAACCTCACGCAGATCGGCCTCCAGCGAGGTATTGATATCCCGCAGGCTGCGCAGCTCGTTGTTCAGCAGCTCGCACTCTTCACGCCAGTGGGCTTCCTGGACCAGTTGCTGACGGGCAGCGCTCAGCTCAATATCCAGCTCTCGCCGCTCCTCGATAAGATCGGCCCGAATTTGATCGGCGCGCGCTTTGGTCGCCAGCCAGCCGACGATTAACCCGGCAGCCAGTGCGATAACCGCGCTGATAATAATGGAGAGATCCACGACGCCCCCTGCGATAACCTGATGACACAAAATAGAATTGTGCTGTACAAACGTCCAGTTTAAAAGGAATTTCCTGCGAGAGGCGACGCAAAAAAAAGGCCGGAGGATCCGGCCTGAAGGGAAAGCGGTTTAATTACAGCAGACGGCGCGCCGCTTCGACGACGATTTTCACCGCGTGGCTTTCGGTTTGCTTCATGGTTTCGGCGTTAGGGATCTCTTGCTGGGTACGGTTAACGATAACCCCAGCCACCATCCCGGCGCGCAGGCCCTGGCTGGCGCACATGGTCAGCAGCGTAGCGGATTCCATTTCATAGTTCATCACGCCCATCGCCTGCCACTCTTCCATAGAGCCTTTGAAGCGGCTCACCACGCGACCGGAGAAAGTGTCGTAACGCTCCTGGCCCGGGTAGAAAGTATCCGAGGAGGCGGTCACGCCGATATGGGTGGTGGCGCCAATGGATTTCGCCGCTTCCACCAGCGCGGTGGTGCAGGCGAAATCTGCGACGGCAGGGAATTCCATCGGCGCGAAGTGCAGGCTGGCGCCGTCAAGACGCACGGAGGCGGTGGTGACCAGCACATCGCCAACGTTGATGTGCGGCTGAATGGCGCCGGTGGTGCCAATGCGCAGGAAGGTACGTACGCCAAGCTGCGCCAGCTCTTCCACAGCGATAGACGTAGACGGGCCGCCGATGCCAGTGGAGCAGACGATCACCGGTTTGCCGTCCAGCTCCGCGCGCCAGGAGGTAAATTCGCGGTGGGATGCCAGCTTAACCGGCTTATCCATCAGCGCGGCGATCTTTTCCACACGCTCCGGATCGCCAGGGACGATAGCCAGCGTAGCCCCTTGTAAATCGTTCTTGGTGAGGCCGAGATGAAAAACATCAGACTTGGACATAAAAAACTCCTCTGTGGGTCGAATTATCAGCAGAAGCAAAACGGTACTGTACAGAAGCCCCAGGCAACATTTTGTGATGATAGTCACCAAGAACAATAATGATTGCAGTTGTTTTTCAGTAAATAGTGATACAAATCACATTAACAAGTTATATTCATCGTCACAGAACAAAAGATAGCCGCTTTCAGGCACTGTGCTTTATTACCGCCCGAACTAAAGGTAAAGGGTCTATAGTTACTGATGCGCTAATAAATAAGGGTACGGAGAATACCATGACCACCACCAAGCAACCTGGATTCGCACCTGCAGCCTCGCCGCACGCCGCAACCGCCGTTCATACGCCGGAAGAGCATATTGTCGCCGGAGAGACCTCTATTCCCTCTCAGGGGGAAAACATGCCGGCTTACCATGCCCGTCCGAAAAACGTCGATGGCCCATTGCCGATCGTCATCGTGGTACAGGAAATTTTCGGCGTGCATGAGCATATTCGCGATCTTTGTCGCCGCCTGGCGCAGGAGGGCTATCTGGCTATCGCGCCTGAGTTGTACTTCCGTCAGGGCGATCCGAATGAGTATCACGATATCCCAACCCTGTTTAAAGAGCTGGTTACCAAGGTGCCGGACGCGCAGGTGTTGGCGGATCTCGACCACGTCGCCAGCTGGGCGGCGCGTCATGGCGGCGATGCCCATCGTCTGCTGATCACCGGCTTCTGCTGGGGCGGACGCATCACCTGGCTGTATGCCGCACATAACCCGCAGCTTAAAGCGGCAGTGGCCTGGTACGGCAAGCTGGTGGGAGAAAAATCGCTGAATTCGCCAAAACATCCGGTGGATATCGCCGTCGATCTCAACGCCCCGGTGCTCGGCCTGTACGGTGCGAAAGACGCCAGCATTCCGCAGGACACCGTCGAGACGATGCGTCAGGCGCTGCGGGCGGCTAACGCCACAGCGGAAATCGTGGTCTATCCCGAAGCCGATCACGCCTTTAACGCCGACTATCGCGCCAGCTATCACGAAGAGTCAGCCAAAGACGGCTGGCAGCGAATGCTGGCCTGGTTTGCGCAGTATGGCGGAAAAAAAGGGTAATCGCCCAAAGCATGAAAAAAGGAGGCAAATGCCTCCTTTTTGATTTTTCCGGTGACGATCAAGCGGACTGGCGCAGATTCCGCGCCGCTTGCACCATATTCGCCAGCGCGGCGCGCGTCTCCGGCCAGCCGCGGGTTTTCAGGCCGCAGTCCGGGTTGACCCACAGCCGCTCCGCCGGGATACGCTGCGCGGCTTTTTCCAGCAGCGCTTCGATCCACTCCACGCTCGGTACGTTTGGCGAGTGAATATCATATACTCCCGGCCCGATCTCATTGGGATACTCGAACACTTCGAACGACTCCAGCAGTTCCATGTCGGAACGCGAGGTTTCAATGGTGATCACGTCAGCATCCAGCGCGGCGATGGAGTCCATGATGTCGTTGAACTCGCAATAGCACATGTGGGTATGGATCTGAGTATCGTCTTTGGCCACCGCAGCGTTAAGACGGAAGGCTTCCACACCCCACTGCAGATAGGCATCCCAGTCGCTGCGCTTCAGCGGTAAACCTTCGCGCAAGGCCGGCTCATCAATCTGGATGATGCCGATACCGGCCGCCTCCAGATCCGCCACTTCATCACGCAGGGCCAGCGCAATCTGTTTCGCGATGGTTTCACGGCTGACGTCTTCCCGCGGGAAGGACCAGCACAGAATCGTCACCGGTCCAGTGAGCATCCCTTTCACCGGCTTGTCGGTCAGCGACTGCGCGTACTTCGCCCATTCAACGGTGATCGCCTGCGGACGGCTAACGTCGCCGATCACCACCGGCGGCTTCACGCAGCGGGAGCCATAGCTCTGCACCCAGCCGTTTTGCGTGAAGATGAAACCGTCCAGATGTTCACCGAAGTATTCCACCATATCGTTCCGCTCGGCTTCCCCGTGCACCAGTACGTCTAATCCTAACCGCTCCTGCTCGACGATCGCCTGCTTAATATGTTCCGCAATGCCGGTACGATAATGACTGGCGTCAAGATTTCCCTTTTTGAAGTCCAGGCGCAGGCCGCGGATCTCGGTCGTCTGCGGGAATGACCCGATGGTGGTGGTCGGCCAGGCCGGCAGGTTAAAGCGTTGACGCTGTGCCTGAGCGCGAACCTCATAGGGGCTGGCTCGCTGGCTGTCCTGAGGAGTGATCGCCGCCAGCCGTTTTTCCACCGCCGGGTTGTGTACGCGAGACGAATGGCGACGAGCATGGACTGGCGCGCTCCACTCGGTAATCGCCGCCGTATCGCCGCTGTTCAGCGCATCGCGCAGCAGCGCCAGCTCACCGCATTTTTGCAGAGCGAAGGCAAACCAGCTCTTCACTTCCGCATCAAGGCGCGTCTCCACGCTCAGGTCGATCGGGCTGTGCAGCAGAGAGCAGGATGAAGCGACCCACAGCTCGCGCTTACCGACGAGGTCTTTAATTTGCGCATACTTTTCGGCGAGATCGGCGCGCCAGACGTTACGCCCGTTGATCAGGCCGGCGGACAGCAGCCAGTCGGCCGGCAGACGTTTATGCAGTTCGGCGACATCATCTTTACCGTGGACCAGATCGACGTGCAGCCCCTGGACCGGTAGCGCAGCAATGGTCTCGAGATTGTCGCTAACGCCTTCAAAATAGGTGGTCAGCAGCAGTTTGACCTGGCCCTGCAGGGCGTCATAAGCCGGTTTAAAGGCCTCCAGCCACGCTGGCGGCAGCTCCAGCACCAGCGCCGGTTCATCAATCTGCACCCACGCAATGCCGCGCTTCGCCAGTTCGGCCAGCACCTGCTGATAAACCGGCAGGATGGCATTCAGCAGGCTCAGACGGTCAAACGGTTCGCCTTTCACTTTGCCCAGCCACAGATAAGTCACCGGCCCCAGCAGCACGGGCTTGATCTTGTGGCCCAGCGCCAGCGCTTCGTCCACTTCATCCAGCAGTTGGGTCCAGTTCAGTTTGAACTGCTGGCCCTGCACGAACTCCGGCACCATGTAGTGATAGTTGGTGTTGAACCACTTGGTCATTTCCGCGGCGGCCGCTGGCTCGCCGGTGGGCGCGCGGCCGCGGCCAATGCGGAACAGGGTATCGATATCGACAGAGCCGTCTTTGTTCTGATGACGAGCCGGCACGTTGCCAAGCAGCAGGCTGGTGGTCAGAACATGGTCGTACCAGGCGAAATCGCCCACCGGCAGCAGGTCAATACCGGCCTGCTTCTGCTGCTCCCAGTGACGGGCGCGCAGTTCCCGGCCTACCGCCAGCAGCTCCTCGCGAGTGGCATTGCCCGCCCAGTAGCTCTCTTGCGCTTTTTTCAGCTCGCGACGCAGGCCAACGCGAGGGAAACCGAGGGTGTGGTTAATAATTGTCATTTTTGTTCCTCTCTTATTTCATTGAATCTGAAGAAAAACTCTAAATAGTTCGGCTTGCAGGAAGGCGGCAACGATGCGCATCCCCAGGAGCTTACTGAAGTAAGTGACTGGGGTAAGCGAGGCAGCCAACGCATCTGCAAGTCGAAATATGACGAGTTTTAGACGTCCAGATGTTTACACATCCATAATTGGCAGTTACTGTATATTCCTCAAGCGCAAATTGCTCATGGCGAAGTGAAGGACTTTCATGATCGAAATTAAACATCTGAAAACGCTGCAAGCGTTGCGGAATAGCGGTTCACTGGCGGGCGCAGCGGCTGCCCTGCACCAGACCCAGTCCGCCTTGTCTCACCAGTTCAGCGATCTGGAACAGCGTCTTGGCTTTCGTCTCTTTGTGCGTAAGAGCCAGCCGCTGCGTTTTACCCCTCAGGGGGAGATCCTCTTACAGCTGGCCAACCAGGTGCTGCCGCAGATCGCCCGCGCCCTGCAGGACTGTAACGAACCGCAGCAGACCCGGCTGCGGCTGGCTATCGAATGCCACAGCTGTATTCAGTGGCTGACGCCGGCGCTGGAGAATTTCCGCGCCCGCTGGCCACACGTGGAAGTCGACTTCCATTCCGGCGTCACCTTCGACCCGCAGCCTGCGCTGCAGCAGGGCGAACTGGATCTGGTGATGACCTCCGATATCCTGCCGCGCAGCGGTCTGCATTACTCGCCAATGTTTGATTATGAGGTGCGCCTGGTGCTGGCGCCTGAGCACCCGTTAGCCATGAAGACGCTGATTACGCCGGAGGATCTGGCCGCGGAAACGCTGCTGATTTATCCCGTACAGCGCGGACGCCTCGACATCTGGCGCCATTTCCTGCAGCCGGCCGGTATCAGCCCCCAGCTAAAAAGCGTCGATAACACGCTGTTGCTGATCCAGATGGTGGCAGCCCGGATGGGCATCGCCGCGCTGCCGCACTGGGTGGTGGAAAGTTTTGAACGCCAGGGTCTGGTGGTGACCAAAACCCTGGGAGAGGGATTATGGAGCCGGCTGTACGCGGCCGTTCGCGATGGCGAGCAGCGTCAACCGGTCACCGAAGCGTTTATTCGCTCTGCGCGGAACCACGCCTGCGATCATCTGCCGTTTGTCCGGAGTGCGGAGCGACCCAGCGTCGATGGACCCACAGCGAGGCCAGGATCACCAACGCTCCGCTAATAAAGCTCGGCCAGTGCGGCTGCTCCTGCCAGATGGCAAGGTTAACCAGCAGCCCGGCGGGGACATGGACGTTATTCATGATCCCCAGCGTGCCGGCATCCACCTGGGTGGCGCCATAGTTCCACATAAAGTAGCCCAGCCCGGAAGCCACCACGCCCAGCCACACCAGCACGCTCCACTGCAGCGTGGTGGTCGGCAGCTTCTGTGGGTTGCCCAGCATAAACCATGCTGCCACCGCCACGATAAAGGCCCCGACATAGAACCAGGCAAAGGCATTGTGCTGCGGCATCGGTCGCACCTCCATCAGGCGCTTATACCCCACCATACCGATGGCGAAGCAGAGGTTTGACAGCTGCACCAGTAACAGCCCGGTCCAGAAATGATCGCTGACTTTGTCATAGCGGATAATCGCCGCCCCCAGCACCGCCAGCGCGGCGCTCAGCAGATAGCCCCAGCGCAGTTTCCGTCCGCTGAGCAGATCGTAGATCAGCGTGATATACAGGGGAGTAAACACGGTAAACAGCAGGAATTCCGAGACCGTCAGATAGAGATAGGCGCGGAAAGCCAGCAGGTACATGATGCCAAGCTGCATCGCGCCCACCAGCATATAGAGCACGATCGTGCGCGGAGACTGGCCTCGCGTGCGCAGGAAAGGCAGGAACACCAGCGCCGCCAGGCCCACGCGCATTAGTACCGAAAAATAGCTGTCGACGCTACCGGCCAGGTACTCGCCAATCAGGCTAAAAGAAAAGGCCCACAGGATAGTGGTGATAATTAACAGCGCCACAATGGTCGTCTCGTTGGATAAAGAACAGGCATTGTAGCGAAGAGTCAGGTTGACGACTGGGTAATTATTCGCCAGTCGTCAATCTTTGTCAGTCGAGGTACAGCTTACGCAGGTAGTGCGGGACCGCATCGTCGGCGTTGCTACCGATCACTTCCAGTTCCGGATGCAGATCCTTCAGCCGCTGGTGGGCGTTGGCCATAATGCAGCCTTTGCCGGCCATCGACAGCATCTCGGCGTCGTTCATGCCGTCGCCGAAAGCGATGCAATCTGACAGACTGTAGCCGAGCATTTTCGCCACTGCCTCCAGCGCATGCCCCTTCGATACCCCGCCCGCCATCACCTCCAGGCAGGTTAAGGTGGAGAAGCTGACGTTCACGCGATCGCCCCAGCGGGCGTTCATCGCCTGCTCAAGCGGCAGCAAATGTTCGTGATCCTCACAGGTAAAGAACACCTTGCTGATCCCCTGCGGATCCAGTTCGCCCGGCTCATACAGCTTGTAGTTAAACACCGCCTCTTTGAAAAAGCGCATCTCTTCCGGGCGATGGCGGTTCATATACCACTCATCTTCCCGATAGACGTTAGTGACGATTTTCGGGTCGTTACGCACGATCTCAAACAGGTCGGCGGCAATATCACGGTCGAGGTTATGGGCGAAGATTTGCTGACCATCGCTATCGTGAACGCGGGCGCCGTTAGAGGTGATCATGTACGACCGGATGCCGAGGTTATCGCGGATCTGCCCGACGTCGATGTAGTGTCGGCCGGTGGCGAAGACGAAATTGATCCCACGGGCGGTAAGCAGCTTCAGCGTCTCTTTGGCATAGGGGGTCAGGAAATGATCGGGGGAAAGCAGCGTGCCGTCTAAATCAGACGCAACAACCTGGTACATAAAAAAGTTAACCTCTAAGCAGGGCGACGAGCGTTATCGTCGGATTAAGTATGTCGATTGAAAAACTCGACGATGGCATTGAGCGCGACTGAGCGCATAGCGTCCTTTTCAAAAAGGATCTCATGGTATGCCCCTTCAATGACGAGCGGCTTTCCGCCCTCACAGGGATGGCCGGCGGCGGCCCGTAATTCACAATAGCGGTCGTGCATCAGATTATCGACCACCCGCTCCTCCTCCGCCTGCAGCAGCAGCGTCGGGGCGGTATCTTTTTCCACATTCGCCAGCACTTCGTCACCGGCCAGCATGCCTTCGCGCACCCAGTGCCAGGTCGGGCCGCCGACCTGCAGTCGCGGCTCGTCGGCATAGAAGCGCAGGTTACGACGATAGCGTTGTCGACTGTGCGTCAGCACGTTAACGGCAAAAGGCAGCGCCCGCCAGCGTCCGGTGCCGATGGCATACTCTTCGCGAATGCGCTGATGGCCCTCAGCCCAGTCGAGAATATGGCGCACCATCCAGTCCGGCAGCCGAATGATAATCCCGAACATCGGCGCGCAGAGCGCAATCGCATCGCAATGCGCCTGGTAGCGTTGCAGAAAGAGCGTGGCAATCGCCCCGCCCATAGAGTGAGCGAGGATAAACCGTTTTCGCCAGTGGCCGGGGACCACCTGCTGCTGCCAGAGCGCAGCCAGGTCATCAACATAATCGCTGAAGTTCACCACGTGCCCGCGGTGAGTATCAGAGAGCAGACGACCCGAGCGACCCTGACCGCGATGGTCGATGATCATCACGTCAAAGCCGCTGTGAAAGAGATCGTAGGCCACTTCAGCATACTTCACGTAGCTTTCAATGCGCCCAGGGCAAATCAGCACCAGTCGATCGTGATTTTGCGCGCAAAAGCGAACAAAGCGTACCGGTACATCATCGACGCCTTTAAATTCAGCCTCTTCGCGCTGTCGCCAGAAATCCGTCAGCGGCCCCATGCTAAAGGCCGCAAACGCGTTTTCTCGTGTTTCCCAGTCCTTTTTCTGCCCAAACATCGGGTTTACACCCCTGTTAACCGCTGAAAATCGTTTTTTTGCCGTGTATCACACAATGCTGACACAATAGCGTATTGTGGCATAAAAACAGACAATCAGGGAGTTTCTCATGACCATTGAGTGGTGGTTCGCCTACCTGCTGACATCAATCATTCTCAGCCTGTCCCCGGGTTCCGGAGCGATTAATACCATGACCACCTCCATTAACCACGGATACCGCGGCGCGGCGGCGTCAATTGCCGGTTTGCAGACCGGGCTGGCCATTCATATCGTGCTGGTCGGCGTCGGTCTCGGCACCCTGTTCTCCCGCTCGGTTCTGGCCTTTGAGGTGCTGAAATGGGCCGGCGCAGCCTATCTTATCTGGCTGGGTATCCAGCAATGGCGCGCGGCAGGGGCCATCGACCTGAATACGCTGGCGAAGGCGCAGACGCGCGGCAAACTGTTCCAGCGTGCGGTGTTCGTGAATCTCACCAATCCCAAAAGCATTGTTTTTCTGGCCGCCCTGTTTCCGCAGTTTATCCTGCCCTACCAGCCCCAGGTGATGCAGTATCTCGTTCTGGGCGTCACCACCATCGTCGTCGATATCATTGTGATGATTGGCTATGCGACCCTGGCGCAGCGCATTTCAGCCTGGATTAAAGGGCCAAAGCAGATGAAGGCGCTGAATAAAGTCTTTGGTTCACTGTTTATGCTGGTTGGGGCGCTGCTCGCCTCCGCCCGTCACGCCTGAATGATGAAATCTCGCTCGCAAAGAGAGGTTCGCCTGGCGGGCGAAGCAATCTCTCTGCGCGAGCCGGCGCGCAAAGCGGGAAATTAATTTTTTTGCCCGCTGTCGACGCTGAGCCCACCGTGCCAGGATGCCGCCAGATAGGTGATTCACGGATGAACGGCGATGGCAGAAACGGCGACCCCTCATGATGCGGTATTTAAAACTTTTCTCTCACGGATAGAGACGGCGCGCGATTTCATCGAGATCCACCTGCCTCCGGCGTTAACAGCGATCTGCAAACTGGATACCCTACGTCTGGAATCCGGCAGCTTTCTTGAAGACGACCTCAGGCCCTACTACAGCGATATTCTCTACTCGCTGGAAACCACCCGCGGTAAGGGGTATGTCCATGTTCTGATCGAGCACCAGAGCGCCCCGATAAACTGATGGCCTTTCGCTTAATGCGCTATGCCGTCGCCGCCATGCAGCGCCATCTGGAGAACGGCCATAAAACGCTGCCTCTGGTTATCCCGGTCCTCTTCTATCAGGGACGACGCAGCCCCTATCCCTGGTCTATGAGCTGGCTGGATAATTTCGCCGATCCCGAGACCGCCCGCCAGCTCTATAGCGGAGCGTTTCCGCTGGTCGATAT
This sequence comes from Klebsiella sp. 7-CIP_Kleb., assembly GCF_050378655.1. Classification (NCBI taxonomy): domain Bacteria; kingdom Pseudomonadati; phylum Pseudomonadota; class Gammaproteobacteria; order Enterobacterales; family Enterobacteriaceae; genus Klebsiella; species Klebsiella sp. 7-CIP_Kleb. Next base: position 56,343 of record NZ_JBNRLJ010000011.1, on the reverse strand, counting down.
CACGGTGATCCCCGACGACGACATTATGCAGCACCGCAGCATGGCGGCCCTGACGCTGGTGCAAAAACACATCCGTCAGCGCGATATGGCGCAATTGCTGGATAAGTTGACCCAACTCTTAATGCTGGAGCAGATGAGCGGACAACAAATCACCGTATTGGTAAACTATATGGCTCAGGCAGGGGATGCCGAGGATACTCGGACACTCTTATACGGGCTGGCACAGCGCGTGCCGCAGAATGGAGGATTACTGATGACGCTGGCGGAAACATGGCTCGCAGAAGGTATGGAAAAAGGCATCAGGAAAGGCGTACAGCAAGGTATAAAGGAAGGCAAACATCAGGCCCTGCTGCAGGTTGCCGAAGCGATGCGCAAACGCGGTATTGATGACGAAGCGATTATGGAAATGACCGGTCTGTCTGAAGACGAGCTGCAGCGGCTTCGCCACTGACACTTTCTCCACCCGGATATAGCCGGGTGGAGCATCACGCCAGGTTAACGCGAGATAATCAGGTGGATGCCGAAGCCCGCAAACAGCGTGCCGGCGATACCGTCGATCCACTTCGCCATCCGCTGATAGCCGCGGCGCATCCCCGGCAGGGCGAACAGGCTGGCAACCACCATAAACCAGGCCAGCGTCTCCATGATAATCAGCAGAAAAATACCCCAGCGCGCGCCGGCGCCAACGCTGTCACCGACGAACAGCGAGAACACCGAGCCGAAGTAGATAATCGCTTTCGGGTTCGCCAGATTGGTCAGCAATCCCTTCAGAAAGCTGCGTCCGCTGCGAGCCAGCTCAACCTGCGGCTCTGGCGGGGATACCGCCTCTTTTTTCAACGCGCCGCGCAGCATCTGGTAGCCCATCCAGCACAGGTACAAGCCCCCGCCGACCATAATGATGTTGTGCAGCCACGCCATTCTGGCGAGGATCAGATTCAGGCCGAGCAGCGCTACCCCCGCCCAGATCATTACGCCGCAGGTGATCCCCAGCACTCCCATCATCGCCTCTCTGCGCGAGCGGCTGATGGCCGTTTGTGAGACAAAGAAAAAATCCGGCCCCGGACTCATCAGCGCAATGATATGCACCAGCGCCACGGTAAGGAAAAGCATCAGCATAGTTAACTCGCAGGAAAATAATGAAGAGGATAACTATTCTGGCACTTTTATAGCCAGCTGACTACTCGTCGTCGCCATCGACATGCGACCGGATCAGCGCCATAAACGGCTTGCCGAAACGCTCGAGTTTACGTGTCCCCACGCCGTTGACGCTGAGCATTTCGCCGGCGGTTAGCGGCGACTGCTCCGCCATCTCAATAAGCGTCGCGTCGTTAAAGACCACGTACGGGGGAATGTTTTCTTCATCGGCAATCGCTTTACGTAATTTGCGCAGCTTGGCAAACAGCTTACGATCGTAATTACCGCCGAAGGATTTCTGCATCGCCTTCGGCTTCAGCGCCACGATACGCGGTACGGCAAGCTGCAGCGGGACGTCGCCGCGCAGCACCGGGCGTGCGGCTTCGGTCAGCTGCAGCGCGGAGTGCTGGGCGATATTCTGCGTCACCAGCCCAAGGTGAATCAGTTGGCGGATCACGCTCACCCAGTGCTCGTGACTCTGTTCCCGGCCGATGCCGTATACCGGGAGCTTATCGTGGCCCATCTCACGGATGCGCTGATTGTTAGCGCCTCGCAGGACTTCCACCACATAACCCATCCCGAAGCGCTGGTTGACCCGATAAATAGTGGAGAGCGCCTTACGGGCGTCCATTAAGCCATCGTACTGCTTCGGCGGATCAAGACAGATATCGCAATTGCCGCACGGCTCCTGGCGTCCTTCGCCAAAGTAGTTCAGCAGCACCAGACGACGACAGGTCTGGGCTTCAGCAAACGCCCCCATCGCGTTCAGCTTATGCCGTTCGATATCCTGCAGCGGCCCGGCGGGCTTCTCTTCCAGACAGCGGCGCAGCCACGCCATGTCCGCCGGATCGTAAAACAGCATCGCTTCCGCCGGCAGGCCGTCACGCCCGGCGCGGCCGGTCTCCTGATAGTAGGATTCAATATTGCGCGGGATATCAAAATGCACCACAAAGCGGACGTTCGGCTTGTTGATGCCCATCCCAAAGGCCACTGTCGCCACCACAATCTGCAGATCGTCGCGCTGGAATTTCTCCTGCACGTCGGCGCGCACGTCGTTTTCCAGGCCGGCATGGTAAGCCGCCGCGCTGATGCCGCGGCTCTGCAGACGCGCGGCGGTATCTTCCACTTTCGAACGGCTGTTGCAGTAGATAATACCCGATTTGCCGCGCTGATCCTGGACGTAGCGCATCAGCTGGTCGAGCGGCTTGAATTTCTCCATCAGCATATAGCGGATGTTCGGCCGGTCGAAGCTGCTGACCTGTATGAGCGGATCGTTAAGTCCCAGCAGACGGACGATATCGCGGCGGGTGGTGTCATCGGCGGTGGCGGTCAACGCCATAAACGGGATCTGCGGCATCCGCTGACGCAGCTGGCCCAGCGCGGCATATTCCGGGCGGAAGTCATGGCCCCACTGGGAGATGCAGTGCGCTTCGTCCACCGCCAGCATCGCCAGATTCCAGTTCGCCAGATGCTCAAGGAAGTTGTCGAGCATCAACCGTTCCGGGGCGATATACAGCAGACGAACCTGCCCGCTGCGGCAGCCGGCCATCACGTCCTGCTGCTGTTCGCGGCTCTGGGTCGAGTTCAGACAGGCCGCCGCCACGCCGTTGGCCAGCAGCTGATCGACCTGATCTTTCATCAGCGAGATCAGCGGCGAGACCACGACCGTCAGGCCGCCCATAACCAGCGCCGGTACCTGATAACACAGTGACTTGCCGCCACCGGTCGGCATGACCACCAGGCAGTCACGGCCCTCGAGCACCGTCTCGATAATCGTCTCCTGGCCAGGGCGGAACTGCTGGTAGCCGAAGGTCTCTTGTAAAACCTGCTTAGCCAGCGATTCCTGATTTAATACTTCCGCCTGTGCCACGTTGACCCCATTTGCCTGAAAAGAAAACAGGCGCTATTTTCAGCGCCTGCGAGCCAGAGTGCAACGATTAAAACAGATCGTTGAGCATTAGCCCGACGCCGACGCGCGTTTGATTAAAGTTGTAGTCGATAAGCGATTCGCCGTAGCCGCTGTAGATCTGGGTGTAAGCGCGAACATGTTTGGTGATGGGATAGCTCACCCCCAACTCCGCCCCGCCGTAGCCAGTGTTCCAGTTATATTGCCCCTGCGCGCTGAGGATCGCCTCGCCCAGCTGGTAACCCACCTTCAGGCGGTAATAGCCCATATATTTGGTGATGTCCGGGTTATCATCGGTGCTGCCCACCACATACCAGGGTTTCACTTCCACCAACCAGTTGCCATTTTGCGCCATCAGGCGGGCATAGAGCCGGTTCCAGCTGCGCGAGGTGGGATCGGAGCGGCCATTCGAGTCGTGGTTATATCCCATTTCGATATCGCGCAACGTCCAGCCGGCAAACTGATAGTCGGTGGCAAAGCCAAGGAACAGCTGGGGTTCGTAGTTGGTTTCGCGAAACGGCGCCGACTCTTTGCTGTTGGAGAGCTGCCACCAGGACTTCTGGGTATAGGACGCGCCGAGCAGCGAATTATCCCCCAGGATGCCGCGCCACAGCGGGAAGGCGAGGCTCAGTTGAAACTTCACTTCATCTTTACGGGCATTTTCGGCCCAGTCATAGCTGCGAATCGCCTCTTTATTGAGATCGCTGGTCCACGTGTAGAGCAGATAGTTGCTTTCATAAGGGTAGAGCAGAAAAGGATTATCATGATCCTGTAGCAGGTTGGCGATAATACTGCCGCGCACTGCTGGTTTGTCGTGTACCGACGCATCCTGCGCCATAACACCAGCCGGTAGCGCGCACAGCGCCGCCAGGCAGGCCAAAGAGATACGCATGCTGGTCTCCTGATAAATAGTTTTTATTTTTGTTTCACCTGAAGACATTCTACCTGTTTATTAATCCCCTGCCCCCAAATCCACTCCGAAAGTGGAAATCAATATTTTAGAAGCATAAAATCAACATTTTATTAACGAATGGAACCGGTGTTATGTCTGAACTTACTGCCGAAGCAGCTCTGAAACTGGTGGGGGAGATTTTCGTCTATCACATGCCGTTTAACCGCGCCCTCGGCCTCGAACTGGAGCGCTATGAAAAAGCGTTTGCCCAGCTCAGCTTTAATAATCAGCCGATGATGGTCGGCAACTGGGCGCAAAGCATTCTGCATGGCGGTGTAATCGCCTCCGCGCTGGACGTCGCCGCAGGTCTGGTCTGCGTTGGCAGCACCCTTACCCGCCATGACACCATCAATGAAGAAGAGCTGCGCCAGCGGCTTTCCCGCATGGGAACCATCGACCTGCGCGTGGACTACCTGCGTCCGGGCCGCGGCGAACGTTTTACCGCGACCAGCACCCTGCTGCGCGCCGGCAATAAAGTGGCGGTAGCCCGTGTGGAACTGCATAACGAAGCTCAGGTATATATTGCCAGCGCAACAGCGACCTATATGGTGGGTTGATTGCCCAAAATCGAGTAACATCACTCTCTTTGGCAATGGATTTTACCGATGGATGCGAAACAGACGCGGTTGGGGATTATTCTGGCCCTCGCCGCCTACTTTATCTGGGGTATCGCGCCGGCGTACTTCAAACTTATCTACTATGTTCCCGCCGATGAAATTCTGACCCATCGCGTGATCTGGTCTTTCTTCTTCATGGTGGCGCTCATCAGCGTTAGCCGTCAGTGGCCGCAGGTGAAAAAGCTGCTGAAGACGCCGCGCAAGATCTTCCTGCTGGCGCTCTCTGCGGTGCTGGTCGGCGGCAACTGGCTGCTGTTCATCTGGGCGGTGAATAACCACCATATGCTGGAAGCCAGCCTCGGCTACTTTATCAACCCGCTGGTGAATATTCTGTTAGGGATGATTTTCCTTGGCGAACGTTTCCGTCGCCTGCAGTGGCTGGCGATGATCCTCGCCTTTTGCGGCGTGCTGGTGCAGCTCTGGACCTTTGGTTCGCTACCGATAATCGGCCTTGGTTTGGCCTTCAGCTTTGCCTTTTATGGTCTGGTGCGGAAGAAAATCGCTGTCGATGCGCAGACCGGCATGCTGGTGGAAACGCTGTGGCTGTTGCCGGTGGCGGCGATTTGGCTGTTCGGCATCACCGACAGCCCCACCAGCCATATGGGGCAGAACCCCTGGTCGCTCAATCTGCTGCTGATGGCGGCGGGCGTGGTGACCACCATCCCTCTGCTGTGCTTCACCGGGGCGGCAACGCGTCTGCGGCTCTCCACGCTGGGCTTTTTCCAGTACATCGGCCCGACGCTAATGTTCCTGCTGGCGGTGACGTTCTACGGCGAAGTGCCGGGCAAGGATAAAATGGTCACCTTTGGCTTTATCTGGGTGGCGCTGGCGATATTCGTGATGGATGCGGTGTATACGCAAAGGCGGGGGCGTCGGAGCTAGGACATTGCCGGATGGCGGCTCCGCCCTATCCGGCTTACAAAAGTACAGCACTCAGGCCGGATAGGCGCAGCGCATCCGGCACAACAACTACAGCCAGTTTTTACGCTTGAAGTAGAGATACGGCGCCAGGCCAGCCAGCATCATAAAGACGATCGCCCCCGGGTAGCCGAAGCTCCAGTGCAGCTCAGGCATAAATTCAAAGTTCATCCCGTAGCTGGAGGCCACCAGAGTTGGCGGCAGGAACACCACCGACACCACCGAGAAGATCTTGATGATGCGGTTCTGCTCGATGTTGATAAAGCCCATCGCCGCCTGCATCAGGAAGTTCACCTTCTGGAACAGCGATTCGTTGTGCGGCAGCAGGGATTCGATATCGCGCAGGATCTCCCGCGCCTGCTCCAGCTGGCCCGCCGGCAGGCGCGCTTTGCGCACGAGAAAGTTCAGCGCGCGCTGGGTATCCATCAAACACAGGCGGACCTTCCAGCCGATATCTTCCAGCTCCGCCAACGTCGACAGCGCTTCGTCGTACTCATCGCCCTGGTGGCCTTCCATAATCACGCGGCTCAGCTTTTCCAGGTCGCTGTAGATGTTTTCTATCTCATCCGCCAGCTGTTCGATTTTGGTCTCGAACAGATCTAACAGCAGCTCGTAGGCGTTGCCGTCCACCAGGGTCTGGTTACGCACGCGCATGCGGTAGAGGCGAAAAGCGGGCAGTTCACGCTCACGCAGCGTAAACAGGCGCCCTTCGCGGATGGTAAACGCCACGGTAGAGTTACCCGCGTGATCGTCGGCATCTTCGAAAAAGAAGAAGGAGTGGATATGTAACCCGTCTTCATCTTCAAAGAAACGCGCGGAGGCTTCGATATCTTCCAGCTCCGGGCGCGTCGCCAGGTTCTGACCCAGTTCCGTCTGCACGCGGCTTCGCTCATCGTCGTCAGGCTCGACCAGATCGACCCACACCGAGCTGGCGAGGTGCTTGATCTCATCGGCTTCCAGGCGCGTTAAACGATTGTTTTCCAGTTGAAATGCGCTCAGCATGACCGGGACTCCCAATGCAAAAAAATTATCGGACAGTTCGGTGGGCACACAGAAACAAATTGGGTTTCAGACCATTAAGCCTGACTCAGCGCGACGGGAATGGGGCAGGTCGCTGACAACCGCTAAGGCTATCAGCATAAGAGGATAGCCTTAGGAGTTGTTCCTGAATGACAGGAAGTTGAGCCAGCATCTACTGGGTGTGTCCAAGGCGAATGTCCTCTTAGCGTAATCGTGCGCGCATGTTACGCCAGCGCAAAATCGGCGTCAACACGCAACGGAACGCGAAAGCGCAAATCAGGCGCCTTAACGTATAAAGGTAGCAGAATATTACAAAATAATGATATTTTTCTTAAAGTTACACTTCCTCGAGCCGGGCGTAAGCCGCGACCAGCCATTTGATCCCCTGACCCTGAAAAGCCACCTGCAGCCGGCTGTGCTCGCCGCTGCCTTCGAGGTTGACGATGGTGCCTTCGCCAAACTTCGGATGCCGTACGCGCTGGCCTAATTTGTAGCCGGTATCGCTCTCGGCAATCGGCGCGCCCAGTCGCTGATGGTTTACCGGGCGGCTCACCGTAGCCCGCAGACGCACTTCTTCTACGCACTCCTGCGGCAGTTCTCCAATAAAGCGCGACGGCCGATGGTAAACCTCTTTGCCGTACAGACGGCGGGTTTCCGCGTAGGTCAGCGTCAGCTTCTGCATGGCGCGCGTCACGCCAACGTAGGCCAGACGACGCTCTTCTTCCAGGCGGCCGCCTTCATCAAGGGCCATCTGGCTCGGGAACATCCCCTCCTCGACGCCGACGATGAACACCTGCGGGAACTCCAGCCCTTTCGCCGAGTGCAGGGTCATCAGCTGAACCGCGTCTTGCCAGGTATCCGCCTGTCCCTCGCCCGCTTCCAGCGCGGCGTGGGAGAGGAACGCCTGCAGCGGCATCAGATCTTCATCTTCTTCGTTGTAGCTAAACTGGCGCGTCGCCGTCACCAGCTCCTCTAAGTTTTCAATACGGGTCTGACCCTTCTCGCCTTTCTCCTGCTCGTACATCGCGCGCAGCCCGGAGTCTTTAATCACCCGATCGGTCTGGACGTGCAGCGGCATATCGGTGGTCTCCTGCGCCAGCGCGTCAATCAGCTCCATAAAGCGCTGCAGGGCGCTGGCGGCGCGACCGGCCAGCGCTTTATCTTTCAGCAGCTCGCGGCTGGCCTGCCACAGCGTCAGCTGACGATCGCGCGACGTCTGACGCACCACGTCCAGCGTGCGGTCGCCGATGCCGCGAGTCGGCGTATTGACTACGCGCTCAAACGCCGCATCGTCGTTACGGTTGGCGATCAGACGCAGGTACGAGAGCGCGTCTTTGATTTCCTGGCGTTCGAAGAAGCGCATGCCGCCATAGATGCGGTACGGCATACTGGCCTGCAGAAGCGCCTCTTCCAGCACGCGCGACTGGGCGTTGCTGCGATAGAGGATGGCGCACTGCTCCAGCGCCCCGCCGTTCTCCTGCCAGGTTTTTATCCGGTTCACTACGAAGCGTGCTTCGTCGAGATCGTTGAAAGCGCAGTACAGCGAGATCGGCTCGCCGTCGGCGCCGTCGGTCCATAGCTTCTTGCCCAGGCGACCGTTGTTGTTTTCGATCAGGGCGTTGGCGGCGCTGAGGATGTTGCTCGTCGAACGATAGTTCTGCTCAAGGCGGATGGTTTCCGCACCGGGAAAATCGTTAAGGAAGCGCTGAATGTTCTCGACCTGCGCACCCCGCCAGCCGTAAATCGACTGATCGTCATCGCCGACGATCATTACCTTGCCGGTATCGCCCGCCAGCAGGCGGATCCAGGCGTACTGAATGTTGTTGGTATCCTGGAATTCGTCGACGAGGATATTGGTGAACCGCTCGCGGTAGTGCTGGAGGATATGCGGCTTATTCAGCCACAGCTCGTGGGCGCGCAGCAGCAGTTCGGCGAAGTCAACCAGCCCGGCGCGATCGCAGGCTTCCTGATAGGCCTGATAGACCTTCTGCCAGGTCTGCTCGACCGGGTTGCCGTAGCTCTGAATATGATGCGGGCGCAGCCCTTCATCTTTCTGGCTGTTGATGTACCACATCGCCTGACGCGGCGGCCACTGCTTCTCATCGAGGTTCATCGCCTTAATCAGACGCTTCAGCAGGCGCAGCTGGTCTTCGCTATCAAGGATTTGGAAATCCTGCGGCAGGTTGGCGTCCAGATGGTGCGCGCGCAGCAGGCGGTGGGCCAGGCCGTGGAAGGTGCCCACCCACATGCCGCCCTGGGTGGTGCCCATCAGCTGGCCGATACGGTGGCGCATCTCTGCCGCCGCTTTGTTGGTAAAGGTCACCGCCATAATAGAATACGGCGAGCAGTTCTCCACGCTCAGCAGCCAGGCGATACGGTGCACCAGAACGCGCGTCTTACCACTGCCCGCCCCTGCCAGAACCAGCATGTTGGTGCGCGAGGCCGCTACGGCTTCACGCTGTTTGTCATTAAGGCTGTCGAGCAGGTAAGAAACGTCCATTGGCACCGCCGGAAGAGAAGGGGTTCCACGAACCCCTGTTAATATATACAGAGTAACTGGTGATTATATCAGCGAGGTCAGAGATGCCAACCGTGAAATTTCAATATGCGGCAGCAGGCGACTGTCCGCGGTGTGCATCAGGTCCGCGCCTTGCGGTTTGATCCAGCAGGCCTGCATGCCACAGCGCAGCGATCCGGCGACGTCAGTGGTCAGGTCATCGCCGACGTGCAGAATATGCCCGAGCGGTAAGTTCAGGCGCTCCGCCGCCAGATGGTACATGTCGGCAAACGGCTTGGAGCGGCCATCCGGCCCGGCGCGCAGCACAAAGCGGAAATAGTCGCTCAGGCCGAACAACTCTGGTCGGGCGTTGCCGTTGGTAATCGCCACCAGCGGCCACTTCTCCGCCAGCTTCGCCAGCGTATCGTGGGTCTCCTGCGGGACATCGACGCGGCTGCGCCACTGGGCGAAGTGTTCCATCGCCGCATCGGCCCCCGCTTTCGCCGCGTCGGCGGAGAGTCCGGCGTTACGCATGCCTAACTCCAGCGCACGGTGGCGCCAGACGGTCACGTCGTGATAGATCTCAGGCTCGGATGCCAACAGCGTCTGGCGCAGCTGATTAAGCTCATGGGCGTCGAACTGGCTGAGCGACGGATGGTAGCTGCGTACAAAGGCCAGCGACTCGTGCATCGTCCGGTCAATGACCGGGCGGTTATCATAAAGGGTATCGTCCAGGTCAAACGTCAGCGCGGAAATCTGGCCCAGAGGTCGGTAAAAACGCATTATTTCCCCCGTTTTGCGCGCGGATGCGCGGCATCGTACACCGAGGCAAGGTGTTGAAAGTCGAGATGGGTATAGATTTGGGTGGTGGAGAGGTTAGCATGACCCAACAACTCCTGCACACCGCGCAGATCGCCGCTAGACTCCAGCATATGGGTGGCAAAGGAGTGGCGAAGCTTGTGCGGATGCACATGGCTGTTCAGCCCCTGCTTAATGCCCCACTCGGCGAACCGCTTCTGTACGTTGCGCGCCGAAATGCGCTTGCCCAGTTTCGACAAAAACAGCGCGTCGTCGTCAGTACCGAACAGGCCGCGTAAATCCAGCCAGTGCTCAATCCACATCACGGCGTTGCGACCGATCGGCAAGCGGCGCTCTTTGCTACCTTTGCCCATCACCCAGACCTCGCCGCTTTCGAGATCGAGATGTTTGATATCAAGGTTGACCAGCTCGGACAAACGCAGCCCCGCGCCGTACATCACCTCCAGCATCGCCCGGTCGCGCACCGCCAGCGGATCGTTGAGATCAATATCCAGCAGCCGATTGACGTCATCGACATCGATATTTTTTGGCAGGTGACGGGGAATTTTCGGCGCGGCAATCCCTTTCGCCGGATTGGCGCTGAGCTCGCCCTGGCCGACCAGCCAGTCAAAGAAACTGCGCAGCGCCGACAGGCGAAGCGCCAGGCTTGCCGGGCCTAATCCCGCGCGGCGACTGCGCACCGCAAAACTTCGCACCTGAGCGGCATCGCACTGCGACCAGCTTTTCAGACCCGCCTCATCCGCCAGGGCAATCAGCGCGTCCAGCTGTCGCTGGTAATTCAGTAACGTGATCGGGCTGAGCTGGCGTTCAACGCCAAGGTGGCGCAGAAAGCGGGCGACGGCGGAGAAGAGAGGAGAATCGGTCATGCGCGTTCAATCCAGCGCTCCAGCAGGCCGGGCAGCATCTGGGCGATCTCCTGCAGCAGTTGCGTCCCCTGTCCTGGCTGATAATGCTGCGCATCGCGGCTGCTAAAGAGCATCACGCCAGGGGCATTATCGCCGCCCAGCAGCGACATCGCCACTGACCCAATAGCTTTCGCCTCCGGCAATACCACCAGCAGCTCCGGACCGTTCAGCGGCCCAAGGTAGTGGCGCGCCTGGCCCAGACGCTGAATACGGATCGGCTCAAACGCCTGCCGGCTTAACGCCAGGTGGGTAAACTTCGAAGGCGCGCCCAGGCGCCAGCTGTCAGGGAACAGGCGCACCGTGGCGCCCGCCAGCCCCAGCTCGCGCGCCCAGCGGTGAAGGCGGTTAAGCATATCGTCGAGGCTCTCCGCCGCCGCCAGCCGCGTTTGCAGCTGCAGCAGGCGCTGGAACAGGCTTTCATTGGCTACCGCCTGCTCCATCAGCAGCGACATATTCTCTTCCAGCACATGGATATGGTTACGCGCCCGCATCATGTGCCACTCCACCAGCGAAATCGTACCGCGCACCGGATGCGGGACGCGGAGATGTTCGACCTGGGCGGCATTACGAATAAAAAATTCAGGATTTTGCAACAGATAGTCCACCACTGCACGATCGTTCAATGCGCTGGCGACCTCCTGCTGTTCTTCCCCGATTGGTTTCATAAATGAATAAATCCATCATAGACATGGGCCGCCGGGCCGGTCATAAACAGCGGCTGGCCCGGGCCTTTCCAGGCGATATCAAGACGACCGCCGGGTAATTCCACACGTACCGTTTCAGCGAGCAACCCCTGCTGGATCCCCACCGCCACCGCGGCGCAAGCGCCGCTGCCACAGGCCTGGGTTTCCCCCGCGCCGCGTTCGTAGACGCGCAGACGAATATGGGACCGGCCGACCACCTGCATAAAACCGATATTCGCGCGCTCCGGAAAACGCTCATGGCTTTCCATCACCGGGCCGAGGGTTTCCACCGCCGCCGTATCCACATCATCCACCTGGATAACGCAGTGCGGGTTCCCCATGGACACCACGCCGCACAATACTGTCTGCTCGGCGGCACGCATGATATAGGTCTTTTCCGCTTTGTTGGCGCGGAACGGCACCTGGGAGGGCTCGAAGTTGGGCTCGCCCATATTCACCCGCACCAGATCGTCTTCCGTTACGCTTAATACCATACGGCCGTTGGCCGTACTCACGCGGATATCACGTTTATTGGTCAGGCCTTTCAGCCGGACGAAACGCGCGAAACAGCGCGCGCCGTTGCCGCACTGCGACACTTCGCTACCGTCGGCATTAAAGATCCGGTAATGGAAATCCAGATCCGGATCGTAGGGCGGCTCCACCACCAACAGCTGATCGAACCCGACGCCAAGGTGGCGATCCGCCAGGCGGCGAATCAGCTCCGGCGAGAAAAAAACATTCTGCGTTACCGCGTCAACGACCATAAAATCGTTGCCAAGGCCATGCATTTTAGAGAACTGCATCATCTACTCCAGTTGCGCGGAACAGAACGTTATCGTTAGTAATTGACCTGGCTCGGACCACCAGTATCGCCACGATCGTTACGATCCGGCGTTGAGCTCTGAATGCCCGGGTTAACCGGTTTGGTCGGCGGCGGCGCAGTTTTATCAGCCGGCGGGAAATAGAGAGGCCCTTTCAGACCGCAGCCGGTCAGGCTGAAGATCGCAAACAAAACGGCAAGCGTAGGAAAAACGTTTTTCATTGATAGTTGCCCGTGATTCATTCTTTCTGCTTTCTATCATCGCAGGAGAAGACGTAAAAGCAAGCCTTTAGCATCCGACTGCGCGCGCTTTTGTTTCGCGCTATACTGCGACCCATCTTCAAAAATCAAAAAAGCAGAATAAAATTATGAACGACAGTGAATTCCATCGCCTGGCCGATAGCCTGTGGATGACCATCGAAGAACGCCTGGATGACTGGGACGGCGATAGCGACATCGACTGCGAAATCAACGGCGGCGTGCTGACCATTAGCTTTGAAAACGGCAGCAAAATCATTATTAACCGTCAGGAGCCGCTGCACCAGGTGTGGCTGGCCACCAAACAGGGCGGCTACCATTTCGATCTCAAAGGCGACGAGTGGATCTGCGATCGCAGCGGTGAAACCTTCTGGGATCTGCTGGAGCAGGCGGCGAGCCAGCAGGCCGGTGAGACGGTGAGATTCCGTTAATGACATGTTTCCCGGATGACGGCGCATTGCGCCTTTTCCGGGCCAAATCTACGAGTAGCGCTGCTGCAGCACCGGCGAGGCGGTAACGTCCTGGCTGGTGGGGATCGCGGCGGCAATCGCCTGGGTGCGGAAAGGGATCACCTGGGTGCGCCCGTCCACCTCGACAATCTGATAGAACTGCGGCAGGTTGAAGTTGATAAAACTGGAGCCGTAGGTAAAACGATCGTGCGATGACGAATAGAAGCGGCTGACATCGCGCACCAGCTCCTCTTTGCTGCCCTCGCAGTGGTGATAGACCTCAGCGCGGTTGCTCTCATCGAGAATATAGATGTTAAAGCCGCTGTCGTTGTTATCCGCGTCTTCAAAGAAGAACTGGATAATCCCTTCGCTGGCGAATCCGTCCACTACCGCCGGCAGCTTAACGTGATTGGTTTCAACCTGCACCGACAGGCCATGGAGCTTGTTGTGCGAGATAGCGCCGTAGAACTCAATGGCGTTTTCCAGCTTCTGCACCGAAACGTTAAGACGCTCGAAGAACAGTCCCCAGGTCTGGCCGGAGACGCGCAGCGCTTTAAAGCGCCCGGTATCCTGACGGGTACTGGAGAGACGCAGTTCGATGCACTCGGAGATCATCTGCTGTACGCGGGTGCGGATCAGGCCGCGCAGATGCTGGCTATAGCAGAAGACCTCCACGCTGTCCGGCGGCGCGGCATCCTGATGCATTTTACCAAGGATCGTTTTCAGCGCTTCAATCATCGCCTGCTCGCCGTTGAAATGCAGCGTACGCACTTCATTCCACGAGTTGCGATACAGCAGATCAACGCTGCCGATCAGGCATTTTTGCTCTTCGCCGAAGCTGAAAACATCGAGCTTGCGGAAATCGAAGTGCACCACCTGATTGCGGAAGGCCGCCGTCGGGTCATATTCGAGGTTGACGATAATCGCCAGGTGGCGAATTTCGCACGGGCTGTATAGCGCTTTTGGCGTGGGCGCCGGCAGGCGCAGTGGGAAGTGGTGCGACACATCGGCCACCATCTCCTGCAGCTTCGCCAGATCGACGATGCCGTTGCCCTTAATAAACAGGCGGGTGCGTGAGGTCAGCAGGCCGTTAAACCAGGCCCAGGCCACCAGCTTATTAAGATAACGGTTATATTCCAGCGGCTGATGGCTGATGATCGATTCCATATCCGGCGCGCGGTTATACAGATACCAACCGGTACGGTTGGCGCGACCCGGCGGCACGTGAATAAAGGTCAGATTCGGTTCCGACAGATCCGGCGAAATTTGCGGGTTCACCAGCGTCACTTTGCCCGGCAGCGCTTCAAAGGCCGCATACAGCTTACGCGTCAGCACGCCGATATCCTGCGGACTAGCGGAGACGCTGAGGTTATTGCGCCGTGCGAAGCGGATCAGATTACGATAGCTCTGCATCATCGCATCGAGCAGTTCGTTGTGCGCCTTGCGCACTTCATCAATTTTCCAGTTCGCCCGGTTGTCGAGCATCATCAGACGCTTTTCATCCCAGCCCCACGCGTTGACCAGCTGGCTGACGACTTCGCGACGCCAGCCGACGCAGGCGCGCTCGCGGCTGAGTTTTTCGCACACTTTCAGGTAGAAGCAGCGGCGCACCAGGTCGAGACGAGTTTCATCTTCAATGGCCTGGAGGTAGGTGGTCACGCGCTCCAGCATCATGCAGTAGGGGTCGAGTCCGAAGGAGACGATCTCGCCGTCGTGCAGGCGCTGTTTGATATCTTTCGCCAGCAGGCGGTTGTTGGGGTATTCCCAGGAGTAGGCTTCCAGCAGCAGCGTTTTCAGCACCGCTTTATAGGGCGAGTCGATACTCTTATACAGCTGCCACAGGCTGGCGCCGAAGTACTCTTCCGCCGACAGTGAACTAAGGCCGCCGAGATCGAGCCACTCGTTTGGCGTCAGCACGCCCTGGGCATACAGCCCCATGACGTAATCGTCGTAATGCTCTTCTTCATCGCACGGCACCATATTCCACAGAATACGCTTGCCGGCGAGACGCACCGCGGTGCGGTAGAACTCATCGAGCAGTAAAATATGCTGGGTCGAACCGCAGTCTTCGCCGCCGAGGCTGCCGCTTTCGTTATGGCGGAAGCGGTTTTCGTCGATCAGGAAGAAGCTGACTTCCACGCCGAGCGAGGCCGCCCAGCTCTCAAGCAGGCTGCATTTTCGCTGCAGCAGCTGGCGCTCTTCGCTATCCAGCCAGGCCTGGTGACATACCCAGATATCAAGATCGGAAGAACAGCTCTGGCCGACGGAGGAGGTACTACCCATCGAGTAGACGCCGGTGATCGGCAGCTCGCCTTTTGGCGGCTCCTGGGTCTGCATGCCGCGATGCAGTTCCAGTTCTTCAAGATAGTGGCGTTGGGTTTCATCAGGCGTGTAGAGGCAAATGCCACGGGGAACGTTACCGTCAAGGTAACCCGGCATCAGCGGGTGATGATAATGTAATAACGTTGGCAGTAGACTGTAAACCTGCTGGAAAGCGGGTCCCATGGCAGCAAGCGCGCGATCCACGCGCAATTGGTTGATGGCATCCAGTCTCTGTTTCAGTGTCTCAATATAGAGGTACAAGACATATCGCCTGATGTTCAAAAACCCGAGGTACAATAGTACGGAGGATTTCAGTATTTCAACAAAAACCGTCACCATTCGTCGTCGGTGTGGTTGTGATGAGCAGCGGACGGACAAATGGTTTAAAACGTGATCAATTTAACACCTTGCTCATTGACCGTAAAGAAAGATGCGCTACATACAAGTGTAGCACCGTTTATTACCTGTAAATTCCTCACTACGCCTCCGGCAACCGCCACGCGCATGAAAGGTTAAAAAAGAGTGGGCCGGAGCTATCTCCCACATAAACCGTGAAAACTAACATCCGTAAGACAACAATGTTAGGATGGTTAGTGGTCGACAATGACGGTAACAAGCATGTTAGACAAAGTTTTGAAAATTGCCACACGGCAAAGCCCGCTTGCGCTATGGCAGGCGCAATATGTTAAGGCGCGCCTGGAACACGCGCATCCCGGACTGAAGGTCGAGTTGGTGCCGATGGTCACTCGCGGGGATGTCATCCTTGATACTCCGCTGGCAAAGGTGGGAGGCAAGGGCTTATTTGTGAAAGAGTTAGAGCTTGCCATGCTCGAAGGGCGCGCCGATATCGCCGTTCATTCGATGAAAGATGTGCCGGTGGAATTCCCAGAGGGTCTGGGGCTGGTGACTATCTGCGAGCGCGACGATCCGCGCGACGCGTTTGTCTCCAATCACTATGCCTCGATTGATGAACTCCCGGCCGGCAGCGTCGTTGGCACATCAAGTTTACGCCGTCAGTGCCAGCTGGCCGCCACTCGTCCGGACCTGGTGATCCGCTCTCTGCGCGGTAACGTCGGTACCCGACTGAGTAAGCTGGATAACGGCGAGTATGACGCCATCATCCTCGCCGCCGCCGGCCTGAAACGCCTGCAGCTCGAGGCGAGAATTCGCCAGCCGCTGTCGCCGGAGCAATCCCTGCCGGCGGTCGGCCAGGGAGCGGTCGGCATCGAATGCCGTCTCGACGATGCATGGACCCAGGGGCTGCTAGCGCCTCTCAACCATACGGAAACGGCAGTGCGCGTGCGCGCCGAGCGGGCGATGAACACTCGTCTCGAAGGCGGCTGCCAGGTGCCGATTGGCAGCTATGCGGAACTCGTCAACGGCGAACTGTGGCTGCGGGCGCTGGTTGGCGCCCCGGATGGTTCGCAGATGGTACGCGGCGAACGGCGCGGGCCAGCAGAGCAGGCTGAAGCGCTCGGCATCTCGCTGGCGGAAGAGCTCCTGGATAACGGCGCGCGCGACATTCTCGCGGCAGTTTATGATGGAGAAGCCCCACGATGAGCATCCTGGTCACTCGTCCATTACCGCAAGGAGAAGCGCTGGTCAGCCGTCTGCGGGCCATGGGACGCGTGGCCTGGGGCTTTCCGCTGATAGAATTTACGCCTGGCCGGGAGCTTCCCGCGCTGGGCGACGCGCTTGCCCGCCTCGGGCCTGACGATCTGCTGTTTGCGCTGTCCCAGCATGCGGTGGAGTTCGCCCATGCCCGCCTGCAGCAACAGGGGCTGCCCTGGCCCACTTCCCCACGCTATTTTGCCATTGGCCGCACGACGGCGCTGGCCCTGCATACGGTCAGCGGGCAGCATATCCATTACCCGTTAGATCGGGAAATTAGCGAAGTCTTGCTACAATTACCTGAATTACAAAACATTGCCGGGAAAAATGCGCTGATCTTACGCGGCAATGGCGGGCGGGAACTCTTAGGCGCGACGCTGACCGAGCGCGGCGCCAGGGTCACATTTTGTGAATGTTATCAACGTAGTGCAAAGCATTACGATGGCGCAGAAGAAGCGATGCGCTGGCAATCTCGCGGGGTCACCACGCTGGTGGTCACCAGCGGCGAGATGCTGCAGCAGCTATGGTCGTTAATACCGCAATGGTATCGCGAACGGTGGCTCCTGCACTGCCGCGTTGTCGTTGTCAGCGAACGTCTGGCCCTTCAGGCCCGGGAGCTGGGCTGGCAGGAGATTCAGGTTGCCGATAGCGCCGACAACGATGCGCTGCTACGCGCATTACAATAACTCTCAACATTGGAAGCCATAATGACGGAACAACAAAATCAATCCGCCGTGGTTGAAGAGACCAGGGAGGCCGTGGAGACCACACCACAGCCAGAGAACACTGATAAGAAGAAGGCTGGCAACAAAACCAGCCTGGCGCTCAGCGCGATCGCTATCGCCATTGCGATAGCCGCCGGTATCGGTCTGTATGGCCTGAACAAACAGCAGGCCTCGCGTCAAAACGAAACCACCTCTGAATTATCAAGCCAGGTTGCGGCGCTGCAAAAAGCGCAGGAGAGCCAAAAAAGCGAACTGGAAGGCATTATCAAACAGCAGGCCGACCAGCTAAACGAAGCCAAACGCCAGCAGGAGACGCTGGCCAAACAGCTGGACGAAGTCCAGCAAAAAGTGGCGGTCATTTCCGGTAGCGACGCCAAAACCTGGCTGCTGGCCCAGGCCGACTTCCTCGTCAAGCTGGCGGGACGTAAGCTGTGGAGCGATCAGGATGTCACCACCGCCGCCGCGCTGCTGAAAAGCGCCGACGCCAGTCTCGCCGACATGAATGACCCGAGCCTGATCGGCGCCCGCCGGGCGATTACCGACGACATCGCCACTCTCTCCGCGGTGAACCAGGTGGACTACGACGGCATGATCCTCAAGGTTAATCAGCTGGCGAACCAAATCGATAACCTGCGGCTGGCGGATAATAACGATGACGATTCGCCGATGGATTCTGATAGCGATGAGCTCTCCAGCTCCATCAGCGAATGGCGCATCAATCTGCAGAAAAGCTGGCAGAATTTTATGGACAGCTTTATCACCGTGCGCCGCCGCGATGAAACGGCGGTCCCGCTGCTGGCGCCGAATCAGGATATCTATCTGCGGGAAAATATTCGCTCTCGCCTGCTGGTCGCCGCGCAGGCGGTGCCGCGTCATCAGGAAGAGACCTGGAAACAGTCGCTGGATAACGTCTCGACCTGGGTACGCGCCTATTACGATACCGATGACGCCACCACTAAAGCCTTCCTTGAAGAGGTGGATAAACTCAGTCAGCAAAGCATTACCATGACGGTGCCGGAGACGCTGCAGAGCCAGGCGTTGCTGGAAAAACTGATGCAGACCCGGGTGCGTAATCTGATGGCGCAGCCTGCCGTTTCCGCGGGCGGCGCGCCCGCACCTGCACCGTCTGCACCTGCTGCACCGGCCGCCCCCGCTGCGCCGCAAGGAGAGTAACGCATGCTGAAAATTCTTTTACTCTTCGCACTGTTGATCGCCGGGATCGTGCTTGGCCCGATGATCGCCGGCCATCAGGGCTACGTCCTGATCCAGACTGATAACTACAATATCGAGACCAGCGTGACCGGGCTGGTGATTATCCTGATCCTCGCCATGGTGGTGCTGTTCGCCATTGAATGGCTGCTGCGCCGCATTTTCCGCACCGGGGCGCATACGCGCGGCTGGTTTGTCGGCCGTAAACGCCGTCGCGCGCGTAAGCAAACCGAGCAGGCGCTGCTTAAGCTGGCGGAAGGTGATTACCAGCAGGTTGAGAAGCTGATGGCGAAAAACGCCGATCACGCCGAACAGCCGGTGGTGAACTATCTGCTGGCGGCGGAAGCGGCCCAGCAGCGCGGCGATGAAGCGCGGGCTAACCAGCATCTGGAGCGCGCCACCGAACTGGCGGGCGATGATCTGATCCCGGTGGAAATCACCCGCGTTCGCCTGCAGCTGGCGCGCAATGAAAATCACGCCGCGCGCCATGGCATCGATAAGCTGCTGGAGATCACCCCGCGTCATCCGGAAGTGCTGCGCCTCGCCGAACAGGCTTATACCCGCACCGGCGCCTGGCAGTCGCTGCTGGATATCATTCCGTCGATGGCGAAAGCTAACGTCGGCGATGAAGAGCACCGCGCCGCGCTGGAACAGCTGGCGTGGGTTGGCCTGATGGACAAAGCGCTGGCCGATGGCGGCAGCGAGGGGCTGCGTGAATGGTGGCGCAACCAGAGCCGTAAAACGCGGGCGCTGGTGCCGCTGCAGGTGGCGATGGCCGAGCGCCTCATCGAGAGCGACGATCACGATACCGCGCAGCAAATTGTCATTGATGGTCTGAAGAAACAGTATGACGACCGTCTGGTGATGCCGATCCCGCGCCTGAAGACCAATAACCCGGAACAGCTGGAGAAAGTACTGCGCCAGCAGATCAAAGCCGTTGGCGACCGTCCGCTGCTGTGGAGCACCCTGGGCCAGTCGCTGATGCGGCACGGTGAATGGCAGGAGGCCAGCATCGCCTTCCGCGCCGCGCTTAAGCAGCGTCCGGATGCCTTTGATTACGCCTGGCTTGCCGATGCCCTGGATCGCCTGCATCAGCCGGAGGAAGCGGCCACCATGCGCCGCGATGGCCTGCTGCTGACGCTGCAGAATAACCCTCAGCAATAACCTGGTCTGGCTATCGCCTCCTGCGGGGCGATAGCGTTTCTCCCCCGCCTTCGCGTTGACGATCCCCTGAAAGAAAAAAACGCCTGCGCTGAAATCAGGGCAGGCGTTAAAACAGGTCTGTTTGACAACAAATTGGGTGCTTCACTCAACGTAATGTCCATGGTGTTTGATGAGGCATAAATGCGACATCTGTCAGTGGACGATAAGCACCGTAAGAACGGCTCTGCATCATTCCGGAGTTTATGAGGCACGAAGGCGAACATAAGAGATGGAATGAGCATCTACCCGGTTATTATCGCACAGGATCCGGGGAAATTGCATCTACCACAGTGATGAATTGAGAGTTTTCCTGACGCGTATTCTTAAGCAAAGAGAAGATTTTTTATCAGCAAGATCAGGGGAATAAGTCATGGCAGGAAATAACAGAAAACAAAAAACCCCGCCGAAGCGGGGTTCAAAATTGGTCGGCGAGAGAGGATTCGAACCTCCGACCCACTGGTCCCAAACCAGTTGCGCTACCAAGCTGCGCTACTCGCCGAAATACTGCTTTTTGAATTTTTAGTTCAATTCGTTAAAGTCGTGGTGCGAGGGGGGGGACTTGAACCCCCACGTCCGTAAGAACACTAACACCTGAAGCTAGCGCGTCTACCAATTCCGCCACCTTCGCAAATTCACAACTCTATCAAATAATGGGGTGGCTAATGGGATTCGAACCCACGACAACTGGAATCACAATCCAGGGCTCTACCAACTGAGCTATAGCCACCACTGCAAACCTTTTACGCGGTATTAAAACCACCGCAGCTCCAGCACCGGGTTAATGGTGCGCCCGACAGGATTCGAACCTGAGACCTCTGCCTCCGGAGGGCAGCGCTCTATCCAGCTGAGCTACGGGCGCTTAGCGCCGTTGCGGGGTCGGATAATACGGACTTCCTCCCCCGCTGTCTAGTGCCTTTTTAAAGAAAATTATCGTTTGCTCATGCTTTGTTCGTTTTGACGCTTATTCAGCCGGATTATTGATTTGTCCCTGTCTTCCGAGGCCAAACACCTTATAAATCAGGGTAACGGCAGCAAGGAAAATAATACCGACAAAGAGCGACATCCGGGTTTCATCATTCAGCCCCATCCCGACCAGCACGCAGATCAGGAAAGCCATGGTGAAATAGTTGGCCCACGGAAACAGCAGCGAACGGAACGGATGGCTGGCTATCGCTGCCTGATGTACGCGACGGAAACGCAGCTGACTAATCAGGATCACAAACCACGGCACCATCCCCGGCAGGACGCTGGCGCTATAGACATAGACAAATACCCGCTGGGGATTAGGAATGATGTAATTCAGGCAGGAGCCTACCAGCAGGATCAGAATCGACAGCGCTACGCCGACGGCAGGAACGCCGTTGCGCGATACCTTACCGATCGCCGCCGGCAGCTGACGGTTCTTCGCCAGGGCGTACAGCATACGTCCGCAGCTGTACATCCCGCTGTTGCAGCCGGAAAGCGCCGCCGTCAGCACCACGAAGTTGATAATCCCCGCCGCGGCGGTAATACCGATTTTGGCAAACGTCAGTACGAACGGGCTGCCGTTGGAGCCGATTTGATCCCATGGGAAAATGGTGACGATAACGAAAATCGCGCCGACGTAGAAAATCAGGATCCGCCACAGCACTTTGCCCACCGCGCTGCGTAACGTAACCTGCGGATTTTTCGCTTCACCTGCGGTAATGCCGATGAGCTCCACGCCCTGATATGACGCGACCACGATACACAGCGCCGTCAGGAAGCCCTTCCAGCCGCCGGCAAAGAAACCGCCATGTTCGGTCAGGTTGCCAAAACCGATGGAGTGGCCGCCGTTGCCAAAGCCGAAGAAAATGACGCCCAGGCCCACGACGATCATCACAATAATGGTGGTCACTTTAATCATGGCGAACCAGAACTCGATTTCACCGTACAGCCGGACCGCCGCGAGGTTTGCCAGCGCCACCAGCCCCACGGCAATTAATGCCGGGATCCACTGCGCCATCTCCGGGAACCAGAACTGCACATAGACGCCGATGGCGGTAATCTCCGAGATGCCCACCGCCATCCACATAAACCAGTACGACCACGCGGTCAGGTAGCCGAAGAAGGGGCTCATATAGCGATGCGCATACACCGCGAAAGAGCCGGTGACGGGCTCAAGAAACAGCATTTCGCCCATTGAGCGCATAATGAAAAAGACGAACAGGCCAGCAATAATGTACGCCAGCAGCACGGAAGGTCCAGCCCACTTCAGCGTACTGGCCGCCCCCATAAACAACCCCACGCCAATCGTCCCACCAAGGGCGATCAGTTCAATATGCCGGGCCTCCAGTCCACGCTGGAGCTCCGCTTTTTTCTCAGTCATATATCCTCTTGTGTTTGCCGTATTCCGGGTACTCCCGGTTATTGTTATTAACTGAACTCATAGCCTTGCCGACGCGCAGGTCTCCCCCGCGCGTATAAAGCCTGCGAATGGTTAATTAATTTTGCGGAAATGGCAAATAAAGTATCAGGCGAGTGAAGAGATTACACAGAATATGTATGCAAACTCGCCTGGTTGCAGTGGAATATCAGAGCTTACCGGAATAATGCCAACGTAAATAGCGCAGTAGGCGGAACTGTCTCTTGATGCGGCTCGGCTGTAAAAGCAGACGATAGAACCATTCCAGCCCCAGATCCTGCCAGAACTTCGGCGCCCGATGCACGTGCCCGGTGAAAACATCGTAAGTGCCGCCGACGCCCATATACAGCGCGTGCGGGTACAGACGCCGACAGTCGCGCATAAAGATCTCCTGACGCGGGGACCCCATGGCGACGGTGACGATTTTCGCCCCGCTGTCGCGAATGCGTTCGAATAATGCCTGGCGCTGCTCAGGAGCAAAATAGCCGTCCTGGGTGCCGACGATATTCACCTGCCAGCGCTGGCGCAGGCTGGACGCCGTCTGCGCCAGGACTTCAGGTTTACCGCCGACCAAAAACACCGGTGTGCCTTCAGCGCCGGCGCGCTGCATTAACGCTTCCCAGAGATCGGCCCCTGCCACGCGGGACACCTGGGCTTGCGGATATTTTTTACGCAGCGAACGCACCACGCTGATGCCATCCGCATATTTAAACTCCGCCGCCTCAATCAGCGCCCGCACCTCCGGGTTATCCTCTACGGCCAGCATTTTCTCGGCATTAATCGCCACCAGCGTCCCCTCGCGGAGAACGCCGTCGGCATACAAATAATCCAGAGCGTGCTGCATATCGCGCCAGCCTATGAGCTGCAGCCCTCTTAACAGGTACAACGGCGCGGAAATGGTCCCAGTCATGTCCATCCTTCTCAGACTTGCGGTTGCGAAAGCGGTTTTACGCGCTTATGAATCAGTCCCACGCTATCCAGGAACCAGTACAGCAGTTTCGCCGCCAGCAAGCAGATACCAAAGATCACGAGGAAAAACACCACGCGGGAGCCGAACGAATCCAGGCCCTCGCGCGCCAGCACTATCATGTTGAAGATAGCGCCGAAACAGAAACTGTGCAGGATAGCCGCTTTATAGCGATTGCTCTCCCGGTTGCCCAGCTCATACAGCCAGTCGAACCATTTAATAATCAACCCGACCGCCACGGCGCCCAGCGGCACAAACCAGACGCCGCCCATCACCACCAGCGAGCCAATCAGCGTCGGCGAAATCGCCAGCCCCGAATGGTTGTTTAATACTTCCCAGGTAAAGTAGTTGGCGGTATTGAGCACCATCGTCGGGCGACCGTGCCACATCCAGCTGGGGATAAAGACGTAGAAATCGCGGATCATCGGCGCCAGACCCTGAAAATCGATCTTGTCGTAGTTTTGCAGCAG
The DNA here is from genome assembly GCF_050378655.1 of Klebsiella sp. 7-CIP_Kleb. NCBI lineage: Bacteria > Pseudomonadati > Pseudomonadota > Gammaproteobacteria > Enterobacterales > Enterobacteriaceae > Klebsiella > Klebsiella sp. 7-CIP_Kleb. The sequence continues at coordinate 32,475 of NZ_JBNRLJ010000011.1, read as the reverse complement.
CAGCGCCAGGTTCTCCCACGGCGAGAAGGTATCGCGTGTGAGATAGAGGAAGGTATAAAACGCTTCGTCGCCGCTGACGTTCATCCCGTAGCGCTTCAGCGCCAGCCAGAACATGCCGACGATGCCCAGCACGCCCGCCGCCGCCAGCATCCACAGGCTGATCCAACCGCGAATAATGCCGATAAACAGGAAGATGGCGAAGGCGATGATGATATTGGCGCGCGTCCCGCCGACGATAGCGTAGGTCAGCAAACCAAAGGCCACCGTGCTGACGAGGAAGAAGATCCACGCCTTATAATCCTGGCGCAGGAAATAGACCACCAGCATCGCCGGAATAAAGAAGTAGAAGAAGCGCTTCAACGCCACGCCGGAGACTTCAGCAGAGAAAATCTGGCTGTAGGAGTTGAGCTTAAACAGCAGGAAACCGTTGTGGGCGAAGAAGATGCCAACGCACAGCAGCGCCAGCCCCATCAAAATGCCCCACGCCAGATGGGTTTCTACCCGGTTCATGGTGAACAGCGGCCGATGCGCAACCTCACGCGATGCCGGACGCAGCCGCGTTTTATAGGTCACGTAGTAAATCGCGTAGAAGCACACCGCGATCAGCAGCGTCTGCAGCAAAATCTCCGGCGGCGCCACGCTGACGTCAAAGCGGAACACCAGAATACTGGTCAGCGGGAAACCGAAGAAGAAAGTCAGCAGAAACAGCAACGAGAAAAAGACGTTGAAGTTGAAGCGTACCCGGCGGAACTCAAACCAGGTGGCGGTAGCGATAAACAGCGTCGACAGCAGCCAGACTACCAGCAGCCCGCTAAATTGCATTAACGTCATGCCTGCCCCTCCGCCGCTAACCGTAGCGCCCGCTGCCAGCCCGTCAGATAGTTCGGCCGGAAGAAAGCGATACCCGACTTATCCACGCTCGCCAGTTGGCGCTGCGCTTCGCGCACCACGCTGACGTCCAGCGCATCGCTGGTGAACAGCACCGGCACATGCTGCTCGGTCATATCCTGCCAGAACGGGTTTTCGCGGTTGAGCACGCAGGGAATGCCCGCCTGAATCAGCAGGCACAGGGTGCCGATCCCCTGCTGACGCGCGAACAGGAAATAGCCCAGATCGCAGCGGCGCAGCAGCGCCAGATAATCATGAAACTCCAGTTTCTCGCTGAGGATCTGCAGATGCTCACCGCTAAACAGCGCCGCCCCCGCCTCACGAACCTCATTGATATAGGCCTCGTTATTCGCCGGATAGCCCATCGGCACGATGACGTTTACCGTATCGCCAAACTGCTGATAAATAGCCTTCAGCGCGGCAATATGTTCATTGCTGCGATCCCCTGAGTTACCCACCAGAATGGTCAGCGTGTCGCCGCGCGGCGCGTTTTCGGCCAGGGTATTCAGCGCCGGATCCATACGGGTCGGGAAATAGAGCAGTTCGCCCGGGACGCGCGGATGACGGTTTGCGAACCAGCTCAGATCGCCGCGGGTGGCGAAAACGCGCCCTACCCGCCCCTGCGCCAGGCGGCGCAGCGGATAGAACAGGCGGAACTTCAGGCTGGTGGCGTTTTCGTACAGATCCGCCCCCCAGATATGCCAGTTAAACTGCGACGGGCGGATACCACCGCCCAACAGCGCCAGCCACAGGCCGGTATTGAACTGGCCGTGGAAGAAAAAGCGCTGCTGGCGGTTGGCTTTGGCTTGCGCAATCACCGCCTGCGCCAGCGACTTCTTCCCCGGATAGCAGGTGATGTCCAGCGCCGGATACCCATCACGCACGCTGGCCTCATCACCGACGATCATAAATCTCCTGGCCTGCGGATCGGCGGCCAGTTCGTCGTTAAAGAACCGCAGTACGGTCTGGTTATGATGCGGGATATCTGATCCCAGTACATGTATCAGTGCTGTCATGCCCGTTTACGCCAGAGTAAAAACACGCCACTACAAAGGGCGAAATAAACAATATAAGTGGCCATATACGCCTGCGCCGCGCCAACCGCGCCGTGCGCCGGTATAAGCCAGTGTGAGAATGCGGTCAGCAGTGTGAACTGGCTGATTTCCGTCAGAATATAAAAACGCAGCGACGCTTTGGCGATCACCAGATAGCCATAGACGTAGGCGCCTACTTTTAAAACGTCGCCCACCAGCTGCCAGGCGAACAGGTCACGCATCGCGGTAAAGCGATCGGAAAACAGCAGCCAGATGGCAAAATCGCGCAGCAGCCAGACCGTCAGGCTCGCCGCCGCCACTGCCGGCAGGACGAATTTCAGCGACTTGACTATCTCGCGGGTGATATCCGTTTTGGCGCTCAGCCGCGACAGCGTCGGCAGGAGATAGACGCTGAACGAGGCGGTAATAAACTGCAGATAGGCATCAGAGATGCTGCTCACCCCCTGCCAGATACCGACCGCCTCCCAGCCATAATGCGCCGCCAGCAGATTACGCATCATCACATAAGCCACCGGCAGGGTCACTGAGGTTATCAGCGCCATCAGGGTAAATTTCGATAGCTGTCCCGCCAGACCGTTATCCCAGCGCGGACACAGGGCGCTCAGCGGGATATTACCCCGCCGCCAGAGCATAATACCCGCCGGAACCACCACCAGCGCCGGAACTAACGCCAGCCCCAGCAGCGCGCCCTGATAGCCGCCCAACACGTAGCAAGCATAGTAAGCCGCCACGCCGATCAGGCTCCCGGCAATCAGCGAGAAGGCGTTACCCGCCGCATCGCGAAAGCCTTTCATCAGCGCCAGCAGGAAGTTCGCCCAGGCGATCCCCATCTGTACCAGCGCCACCAGCCGTACCAGATTCTGATAATGAGTATGGCCGAACAGCCCCTGGCTTATCGGCGCCGCGGCCAGTAAAAACACCAGCGCCAGCAGTGTGGAAAAGCCAAGCACCATCGCCGACGAGGTGCCCACCACCTGCTTCAGGCGCGGGGGATCGTCGTGATGCTGCGCCACCAGCTTCGTGACGCCATTAAATATCCCGGCCCCGGCCAGCACGCCGAGTACGGTGACCAGTTGCCGGAAGTTACCGGCCTGGCCAACGCCCGCGGGCCCAAACGAGACGGCCAGCAGCTTGACGACCAACAGCCCGGCGCCGATTTTGACCAGCGTCGATGCCGCCGTCCACAATGAAGCTTTTGCTAACGACATATCAGGAGAAGTAGCTCAGCAGCGAGTTAATCACCGTCCGCTGGTTCACCACAGACAGATTGTAAAACAGCGGCAGGCGTACCAGGCGCTCGCTCTCCTGGGTGGTGTAGCGGTCTTCACCGTGGAATTCGCCGAAGTGTTCGCCTGCCGGACAGCTGTGCAGAGGAATGTAATGGAATACCGCGAGGATCTCCGCCTCTTTCAGCCAGGCGATCAGCCTGCTGCGATCCTCGATATCGCGCAGCTTAATGTAGAACATGTGCGCGTTTTGCCCGCAGTCGGCCGGGATCGTCGGCAGTTCGATACGTCCCGCGCGGGCCAGCGGCAGCAGGGCGTCATAGTAGTTCTGCCACAGCGCCAGGCGCTGTTGGTTGATGCGCTCCGCCGCTTCCAGCTGCGCCCACAGGTAGGCGGCCTGCAGGTCGGACATCAGATAGCTGGAGCCAATGTCCCGCCAGGTATATTTATCCACCAGGCCACGAAAGAACTGGCTGCGGTTGGTGCCTTTTTCGCGAATGATCTCCGCGCGCTCCACCAGCGTGCGATCGTTGATGAGCGTCGCCCCGCCCTCACCGCCAGCGGTGTAGTTTTTGGTTTCATGGAAGCTGAAGCAGCCGATATGGCCGATGGTGCCCAGCGCACGCCCCTTGTAGGTGGACATCACCCCCTGCGCGGCATCTTCCACCACGAACAGGTTGTACTTGTCGGCGATGGCCATGATGATATCCATCTCGCAAGCTACGCCGGCATAATGCACCGGGACGATCGCCCGGGTTTTATCGGTGATAGCGGCTTCGATTAACGTTTCATCGATATTCATCGTATCGCGACGGATATCGACGAAGACGATTTTCGCCCCGCGCAGCACAAAAGCATTGGCGGTGGAGACAAAGGTATAGCTGGGCATAATCACTTCGTCGCCCGGCTGGATATCCAGCAGCAGCGCGGCCATCTCCAGCGAAGCCGTGCAGGAAGGGGTTAGCAGGGCCTTTGCCGTGCCAAAACGCTGCTCCATCCACTGCTGGCAGCGGCGCGTAAAGCCGCCGTCGCCGCACAGCTTGCCGCTGTTCATCGCAGACTGCATGTAATCAAGCTCGGTTCCAACCACCGGCGGCGCGTTAAATGGGATCATGAGGTCACCTGTATAGCCAGTAGGCGGTGCTTTCCACATTAGCACCGCTGAGAATATAACGTTTAAGCGCGGCGGTGTTGCCCATCTGGGTCGCCACCCGCAGTGTAGAAAGTCCGCGCGAAGCGGCCCAGTACCGCGCCGCCTGCATCAGCTGCGCCCCGGCGCCGCGTCCGGCCAGCAGGCCGATACGCGCCTCGGTGGCATTGAGCTGGCGCAGGGAGACAAAGGCGCGAATATCGCCCTCAGGATGGCGGTAAATCAGGCACTGATGATCGAAGGTGCCGCGCACCGCATTTTCAATCCACTGGGCATAGAAGCGGCCGCTGGCATCGGCAGCGTACCAGGGCGCACGAAAGCGGCTCAGGGCAAAGGCCTGCGCCGCCAGCTCGCGCAGTGGCGCAATATCCGCCTCCACGGCGACGTCGGCGCCCGCATCCGCAGGGTTGCCCACCGGTAGCGCCAGATCGACCTCGCCTTCCACCAGCTGAAAACCCAGTTGCTGCAGCGCGTCGAGCCGGACGGTGTCGCTGGCGGCTACCTTCGCCTGCACCCGCGACCACCCCGCCAGCGCCTCAGGCGTCAGCAGCGGCGCACGCTCGTCAAAGTGAACGACGGCGCTGTTAACGGCAAAGAAGCGGTTCTCCCACTCCAGGGGATCAATACTGGCGCGGACGGGCACGGAGCAGATCCAGCAGATATTGGCCGTAGCCGGTTTTTTCCAGCCGCTTCGCCGCGCGTTTGACGCCGTCGTCGTCCAGCCAGCCGTTGCGCCAGCCGATCTCTTCCAGACAGGCGATTTTAAAGCCCTGACGCTTCTCGACGGTCTGCACAAACATGCTGGCCTCGATCAAGCTATCGTGGGTGCCGGTATCCAGCCACGCAAAGCCGCGTCCAAGCAGTTCGACGGTTAATGCGCCATCTTCAAGGTACATCTGGTTGATGGAGGTGATTTCCAGTTCGCCGCGCTCGGATGGCTTGACCCGTTTGGCGTACTCCGCCACCTTGCCATCGTAGAAATAGAGACCGGTGACCGCCCAGTTCGACTTCGGCTGCTTCGGCTTCTCTTCCAGCGACAGCGCGCGGAAGTTGTCATCAAACTCCACCACGCCAAAGCGTTCAGGATCCATCACCTGATAGCCAAAAATCGTCGCCCCTTCCGTGCGGGCAGCCACGCTGCGCAGCTTGGGGCTGAAGCTCTGGCCGAAGAAGATGTTGTCACCTAACACCAGGCACGCCGGTTCACCGTTAAGAAAGGCTTCGCCGATGATAAACGCTTGGGCTAAACCATCCGGCGACGGCTGTACGGCATAGTGCAGCGCAATGCCAAACTCTGAACCATCGCCGAGCAGGCGCTGGAAATCGCGCAGATCGTCCGGTGTGGTGATGATCAGGATCTCACGGATCCCGGCCAGCATTAATACCGACAGCGGGTAGTAGATCATCGGCTTATCGTAGATCGGCAACAGCTGCTTCGACACGCCGCGGGTGATAGGATGCAGTCGCGTTCCGGACCCCCCCGCCAGAATAATACCTTTCATCATTCCCCCCAGAGATGATTAGCCTTGCAGCCCAAGACGCTCGCCCTGATAGCTACCGTCCTGAACCTGGCGCCACCATGGCTCGTTCGCCAGATACCACGCCACGGTCTTACGCATACCGGAAGTGAAGGTCTCAGCCGGCGTCCAGCCCAGCTCACGGGCAATCTTCGAGGCATCAATGGCATAGCGCAGATCGTGGCCCGGGCGGTCGGCAACAAAGGCGATCAGGTCGCGATAGTGCGCCACGCCCTGCGGCTTATTCGGCGCCAGCGCTTCGAGCAATTCGCAAATGGTTTCCACCACCTCGATGTTTTTACGTTCGTTATGACCGCCGATATTGTAAGTCTCGCCCGGTTCGCCGCGGGTCGCCACCAGATATAGCGCCCTGGCGTGATCTTCCACGTACAGCCAGTCGCGGATCTGCTGTCCATTGCCATACACCGGCAGCGGCTTGCCCGCCAGCGCGTTGAGGATCGTCAGCGGGATCAGCTTCTCGGGGAAGTGATACGGGCCGTAGTTGTTCGAACAGTTGGTAATAAGCGTCGGCAGGCCATAGGTTCGCAGCCAGGCGCGCACCAGGTGGTCGCTGCTGGCTTTCGAGGCCGAATAGGGACTGCTTGGCGCATAGGGCGTGGTCTCGGTAAAGAAATCATCGCTGCCGTGCAGATCGCCATACACTTCATCGGTGGAGATGTGATGGAAGCGAAACGCCGATTTTTGCGTCGTAGCCAGCGTATTCCACCAGCTACGGGCCGCCTCCAGCAGCGTATAGGTGCCCACGATATTGGTTTCAATAAACGCCGCCGGGCCGTCAATCGAACGATCGACATGGCTTTCCGCCGCCAGGTGCATCACTGTATCCGGTTGATACTGAACGAAAATACGATCAAGCTCGCCGCGGTCGCAAATATCCACCTGTTCAAAGGCGAAACGCGCATCCTGCGCCACCGGCGCCAGCGACATTAAATTGCCGGCATAGGTCAGTTTATCCACCACCACCACGCGATCGGCGGTATGCTGGATAATCTCCCGCACTACCGCCGAACCAATGAAGCCCGCGCCGCCGGTGACCAGAATGGTTCTCACCGCCACACTCCTTTGGTGTCGATGATATACGCCTGGGTGACGCTATCGCCGCTAACGGCTTTAAATTCATGGTGATCGACCAGCATCACCAGCACATCGGCGCTGGCCAGCGCCGCATCGAGGGTCGCCAGCGTACACAGACCGTCGAGCTTCTTCGGCAGCGCGTGAATGTTGGGCTCAACCACCTGCGTCGTGCCGCTGTGCCAGCGGGCAATCTGCGCGGCAATTTCCATTGCCGGGCTTTCGCGCAGGTCGTCAATATTCGGCTTAAAGGCGAGGCCAAAACAGGCAATGGTCAGTTCGCTGGCCCGTTTGTTGGTGGCATTCAGGCAGTCCGCTACCTGCGCTTTCACCTGTTCGATAACCCATTCCGGCTTGTGGTCGTTAACCTCACGGGCCGTGCGGATCAGACGCGCCTGCTGCGGGTTCTGCGCCACGATAAACCACGGGTCGACGGCGATACAGTGGCCGCCGACGCCCGGACCCGGCTGCAGGATATTCACCCGAGGATGACGGTTCGCCAGGCGGATCAGCTCCCAGACGTTAATGCCCTGGTCAGCGCAAATCAGCGACAGCTCGTTGGCAAAAGCGATGTTGACGTCGCGGAAGCTGTTTTCCGTCAGCTTGCACATCTCAGCGGTGCGCGAGTTGGTCACCACACATTCGCCTTCAAGGAAGATTTTATACAGCTCGCTGGCGCGAGCGGAGCAGACTGGCGACATGCCGCCGATAACGCGGTCGTTTTTAATCAGCTCGACCATCACCTGACCGGGCAATACCCGCTCCGGGCAGTAGGCGATATTCACGTCCGCCGCTTCACCCACCTGCTGGGGGAAGCTAAGATCCGGGCGCATCTCCGCCAGCCACTCAGCCATCTGTTCGGTCGACCCGACCGGCGAGGTGGACTCGAGGATCACCAGCGAGCCTTTTTTTAACGTTGGCGCAATGGATTTTGCCGCCGACTCGACAAACACCATATCCGGCTCGTGGCGATCTTTAAACGGCGTCGGCACGGCAATCAGGTAGGCATCCGCTGCCACCGGGGTGGTGGTGGCGCTTAAATACCCCTGCTCGACCGCGGTCTTCACCACGCTCGCCAGATCCGGCTCCACGATATGAATCTCTCCACGGTTAATGGTCTCCACGGCATGTCGATTGACATCAACGCCGACCACCCGCTTCTGCCGGGAGGCGAACGCGGCAGCGGTTGGCAGCCCGATATAGCCAAGGCCAATCACTGAAATGGTAGAAAAACTCATAGCGTTACCTGATTATTTTTAAGTGCAGACAAAATTCGACGACATGCTTCGCCATCGCCATAAGGATTATGCGCGCGGCTCATCGCCTGGTATGCGGCATCATCCTCCAGCAGTCGCGTCACTTCCGCGACGATGCGCTGGCTGTCAGTGCCCACCAGACACACGGTGCCGGCGGCCACCGCTTCCGGACGTTCGGTCATATCGCGCATGACCAGCACCGGTTTCCCCAGGGAAGGCGCCTCTTCCTGAATGCCACCGGAATCGGTCAGGATGAGCCAGGCCCGATCCATCAACCAGACGAACGGCAGGTAGTCCTGCGGTTCAATCAACATCACATTGTCGATATGGCCGAGAATACGGTTCACCGGTTCGCTGACATTAGGATTCAGGTGAACCGGATAGACAATCTGCACCTCAGGGTGGGTATGGGCTATCTCCGCCAGCGCCTGGCAGATCTGCTCAAAACCGCGGCCGAAGCTTTCCCGCCGATGGCCGGTAACCAGAATCATTTTTTTACCGTGGCTAATGAAAGGGTAGCGCTGCAGCAAGGTCTCCCGTAGCGCTTCATCGCCCAGAACCCGATCGCGCACCCAGAACAGAGCATCGATGACGGTATTACCGGTCACCGTGATGCGACTGTCGGCAATGTTCTCCCGCAGGAGATTCTGCCGCGAGGTTTCCGTAGGGGCGAAGTGGTACGTCGCCAGATGCCCGGTCAACGTACGGTTGCCCTCTTCCGGCCACGGCGAACTTAAATCGCCGGTCCGCAGACCCGCCTCTACATGGCCCACCGGTATGCGCTGGTAAAACGCCGCCAGGCTCGCCGCCATCGTAGTGGTGGTATCGCCATGCACCAGCACCACGTCGGGTTTAAACGACTCCAGGACCGGCTTCAGCCCCTCAAGAATACGGCAGGTGATCTCGGTGAGCCCCTGCCCCGGCTTCATGATGTTGAGATCGTAGTCCGGGGTGATGGAGAATAGTTTCAACACCTGATCGAGCATCTCCCGATGCTGCGCGGTCACGCATACTTTCGCCTCAAAATGAGGATCCTTTGCCAGCGCATGGACCAGAGGAGCCATCTTGATGGCTTCCGGCCTCGTGCCAAATACAGTTAGTACTTTCACATCGATTCTCTTCGATTAGGCGATGAAGGTCATCTGCCCTTCACCACAGGCCGCAATCACAGGACACGACGACGCGATAACGCCACGCCTGCGCCGATGAGCGCACCCACAATCCCCCACATCACCATCAGAAATACACGGCGCGGGCTATCGCGTTTTACAGGTTCTTCCGGCGTTCGCAAATACCGGTAAGTCTGAAAACGCGGGTCCAACGTTGGACCGACGTTCAACGTGCTCAGCATGGCGCGATTCTGGTCGTAATCGAGGTCATATTCCGGTCCGACGGCCTGCAGGTTTTCCAGTCTGGCCTGCAGCATCGGCCTGCCCAATAAAAATAGCTCTGAATCCGGCAACTGATCGGCAGGAACATCCGTTTCGCTGCGTGAGATGTTATGCTGCTGAGCGACCTTCAGCGCTTGCTCCACGCTGTGGGTCCGGCGGTTGAAAATAGCCTCGGCCACCTCCTCCTGGCGCTTCACCTGCGCCTTCATTTGCACCGTCCGCGCCGCCCAGGCGCCTTTGAGTTCGTCGTTAAGATGGCCGGCCGCCCGCTGGCTGGCGAAAGCCACATACTGGCGCAGCAAATTATTGGCATCCTGCCCAGTCTCGGCAGTCAGTTTGACGCTGTCATTGACGCTCTTGGCCGCATCGCCGGGCATAAACTGGATATTGTTAATCAAATCATCCAGCATCGCCGCATCGGCGCGAGCATTACCCGACTGGCGCTGCTTGTAGTAGTCCGTTTGCAGCCAGAAATCACGCCGGGTGTCCCAGGAGGCCAGCTGCATGATGAACTCTTTATACGCTTCATCCATGGCGGAAGGCTGATCCACCGAGGCCAGGTCGGCTTTGATATCCAGATTGCGTAAGAACTGCTGCTGGGAATAGTACCCCCCCAACATGTTGACAGTAGGCCGATCGGTGATCGCCGTGGCGCTCCACTCCTGGCGAGCAAAGAAGGTGTACACCAACACGATAGCGGCGAAGAGAACAGCGCCGCCGACTATCCAGCCTTTTCCTGCCCATAAAGCGCGAAACAGCCCGCGAATATCCAGCTCGTTCTCAACGTTCACTGCTTGTGCTCCCGGTAATGGTTGAGTCATCACATCCCCAGCTTTACTTGGTTAGTTTCGGATTATTGCCGCTGTGTCGCCGAATTCTGCGTCTGATGCGCTTAACCAGACGCGCCACTTTCCAGGCGCGCTTAATACAGTAGCCATAAAGGAAGAAGGCCACCAAAAAGAGAATTAACATCACCCATTCCGGCACAATGCGGGTATATTCCGCCGCGACGCCAACCAGCGCCAGCAGGGCAGCGGCCAGGGTAATCAGGACGAACGCCTGGCGGGAAGTAAACCCGGCGCGCATGATCAAATGATGAATATGCTGCCGGTCCGGTGAGAAAGGACTCATGCCTTTACGCAGGCGGCGATACATAATCGCCACCATATCCATCAACGGGATAGCGATAATCCACAGCGCAGTGACCGGGCTGATGGGATGCGTTTTACCTTGGGTGGTTTCCAGCAGGATCCAGATGATGGTGAAGCCAATCATGGTGCTGCCGGCGTCACCCATAAAAACTTTATAGCGGCGGCCGAGGGCGCCAAGATTAAGAAGAATATAGGGCAGAATGGCGGCGATCATCGCAAAACACCACATCGCCAGGCTGTACTGGCCATCAAACCAAAGGATGATCCCGGTCGCCGCAAAGGAGACCGATGACAGGCCGCCGAGCAGACCGTCAATCCCATCGACCATATTAAACGCATTGATGGCGGCCCAGACGGCAAACAGAGTAAGGAAGAAGCCGAAGGGCCCCAGCACCAGCTCCCACGAGCCAAAAATAAAGCCCAGACTACTCAGATGCAGATTCCCTGCCATCATCATAATCACGGCGATCGCGGCCTGAATGACCGCGCGAATTTTCACGCTGATGTCAAAGCGATCGTCCAGCGCACCAACCAGCACCAATACCCCCGCACAGGCCAGATACAGCGAGGCGTGAGGAATATAATAATCGGCGATAGCGAAGGTAAAACAGATGCCTGCATAAACTGAGATACCACCGACCAACGGAATCAACCCCTGATGCCGTTTGCGATAGTTTGGTTTATCCACTAACCCAATCTTTTTTGCCACTTTCCGCGCGACAAAAATAAAGAGGGTCGTGAATAAGAAAATACTGATTAATTCAGTAATAGCAGTGAGTAAATTCACAACGCATGTGCTCTCAGCATAGTTAATCCGGGAAGTATAGCGATGATGCCCCAACTCCAGAAGGGGAAAAGCAGAACATTACAAATTTATTGTATAGATTTTAGTCTGTTAAAGCTGTCTCCGCCTGCTGTCCGGCGCCATTATACGACAACTTTCGTCCCGCTTTCTCTGTCTCTGGATCATACAAATCCCAAAATGAAAACGCCACGCAAAGGCGTGGCGTTTCTGGCTTTTTTTACCTTACGAGCGCTTCATCATATCGAAGAAGTCATCATTCGTCTTAGTCATTGCCAGTTTATTAATGAGGAATTCCATCGCGTCGATCTCACCCATCGGATGGATAATTTTGCGCAGGATCCACATTTTCTGCAGCTCTTCCTGAGTGGTGAGCAGCTCTTCTTTACGCGTACCGGAACGGTTGTAATCGATAGCCGGGAAGACGCGTTTTTCAGCAATCTTACGAGAGAGGTGCAGCTCCATGTTACCGGTGCCTTTAAACTCTTCGTAGATAACTTCATCCATTTTGGAGCCAGTGTCGATCAGCGCCGTGGCGATGATGGTCAGGCTACCGCCCTCTTCAACGTTACGCGCTGCGCCGAAGAAACGCTTCGGACGGTGCAGGGCGTTAGCGTCCACACCACCGGTCAGCACTTTACCGGAAGCCGGGACCACGGTGTTGTAGGCGCGCGCCAGACGGGTAATGGAGTCGAGCAGGATGATAACGTCTTTCTTGTGTTCAACCAGACGTTTCGCTTTCTCGATAACCATCTCAGCAACCTGAACGTGACGGGATGCCGGTTCGTCGAAGGTGGAAGCAACGACTTCACCTTTGACCAGACGCTGCATCTCGGTCACTTCTTCCGGACGTTCGTCGATCAGCAGCACCATCAGCACGCAGTCCGGATGGTTGTAAGCGATGCTCTGCGCGATGTTCTGCAGCAGCATGGTTTTACCGGCTTTCGGCGGCGCGACGATCAGACCACGCTGGCCGCGGCCAATCGGGGAAGCCAGATCCAGTACGCGAGCGGTTAAGTCTTCGGTAGAACCGTTACCACGCTCCATACGCAGACGAGAATTCGCGTGCAGCGGCGTTAAGTTCTCGAACAGGATCTTGTTACGGGCGTTTTCCGGCTTGTCGTAGTTAACTTCGTTAACTTTCAGCAGCGCAAAGTAACGCTCACCCTCTTTCGGAGGACGAATCTTACCGGAAATGGTGTCACCAGTGCGGAGGTTGAAACGGCGGATTTGGCTGGGGGATACGTAGATGTCGTCAGGGCCGGCGAGGTAGGAGCTGTCTGCGGAGCGGAGGAATCCAAATCCATCCTGCAGTATCTCCAGTACGCCGTCGCCAAAGATATCTTCGCCACTCTTCGAATGCTGCTTGAGGATGGCAAAAATAATATCCTGCTTACGCATACGAGCCAGATTTTCCAGCCCCATATTTTCGCCGAGAGTAATCAGCTCAGAAACCGGCGTATTCTTTAATTCGGTAAGATTCATAGTGGTGTGGGTTCTTAAACTCGGGGTAAATCTCGAACTTAATGTTGTGAATGGTATGGCAGGAACTTCCATGCCTGTTAACGGCCTTCATCTCGTGTCTGTACGTTGCCTGGTCACAGGAAAGAACGCAGAACTGAAACGACTAGACGGAATGAGTGAAAAGCCCGGAATTAATAGCTTCACGCGCATTTTTTTGCGGGATGCTTCGGGTAAAACAAGATTCAAACAAGGTATGTTTAAAACGAAGTCTGTGGATTAACTTAGCACGACTCCAGCCGGGCGTCCAGAGTTCCGCAAAAAATAGGAATCTGGACGCCGGAACAGCAATTCGCTTACGCCAGGTTGGCGTCGAGGAACTCTTTCAGCTGACCCTTGGACAGGGCGCCAACTTTGGTGGCCGCCACTTCGCCGTTTTTGAACAGCAGCAGGGTTGGGATGCCGCGAATGCCGTACTTCGGCGCGGTACCCGGGTTCTGGTCGATGTTCAGCTTAGCTACGGTCAGTTTGCCCTGATACTCTTCAGCGATCTCATCCAGAATCGGGGCGATCATTTTGCACGGACCACACCACTCTGCCCAGAAATCGACGAGGGTCAGCCCGTCAGCCTTGAGTACGTCCGTGTCAAAACTGTCGTCAGTCAGGTGAATAATTTTATCGCTCATATTTAACTCCACAGGAATAAGCCTGGTGTGTTGGTGTCGTAGCCATCAACGACGCGCTGCAGCTACGTTATGCACGCTATTCTTCAGGATACCTCAATTCTCTGGTCTGCCAACTGGCGCGATCCATCATGGACCCACCTTTTGACGCCAGGGTTGCCCGAACGCGAACTGCATGCTGCAGATTTATCGCTCCCGACTCGCTTAGTGGTCTAAGCTATCCTGGATTCGTTCAGTTACCGTAGACGTACCTTGAATAATTTCGCACACCGCCAACGAAAGGTTGACGTTATTTCACCGGATACGCTTTCTTAATGCAATAGTTAGCTGATATTCTACCACACTATGAGCAAAACACATTTAACAGAACAGAAGTTTTCCGACTTCGCCCTGCACCCGGCAGTCATTGAAGCCCTTGAAAAGAAAGGGTTTCATAATTGCACACCTATTCAGGCCCTCGCCCTTCCGCTGACGCTGGAAGGCCGCGATGTCGCCGGGCAGGCGCAAACCGGTACCGGTAAAACGATGGCGTTCCTGACGTCGACGTTTCATTATCTTCTCTCTCACCCGGCTATCGCCGATCGCCAGGTAAACCAGCCGCGCGCGCTGATTATGGCGCCGACGCGTGAACTGGCGGTACAGATCCACGCGGACGCTGAACCGCTGGCGCAGGCCACCGGTCTGAAGCTGGGTCTGGCTTACGGCGGCGACGGCTACGATAAGCAGCTGAAAGTGCTGGAAAGCGGCGTCGATATCCTGATCGGCACCACCGGTCGTCTGATCGATTACGCGAAGCAAAACCACATTAACCTCGGCGCCATTCAGGTCGTCGTGCTGGACGAAGCCGATCGCATGTACGATCTCGGCTTTATTAAAGATATCCGCTGGCTGTTCCGCCGCATGCCGCCGGCCACTCAGCGTCTGAACATGCTGTTCTCCGCGACCCTTTCCTATCGCGTACGCGAACTGGCGTTCGAACAAATGAACAACGCCGAGTACGTTGAAGTTGAGCCGGAACAGAAAACGGGCCACCGTATTAAAGAAGAGCTCTTCTACCCGTCCAACGAAGAAAAAATGCGCCTGCTGCAGACGCTGCTGGAAGAAGAGTGGCCCGATCGCGCCATCGTCTTCGCCAATACCAAGCATCGTTGTGAAGATATCTGGGGCCATCTCGCCGCCGACGGCCATCGCGTAGGTCTGCTGACCGGCGACGTGGCGCAGAAAAAACGTCTGCGTATTCTCGAAGAATTTACCCGCGGCGACCTCGATATCCTGGTCGCGACTGACGTTGCCGCTCGTGGCTTGCACATTCCGGCCGTGACCCACGTCTTTAACTACGATCTACCAGACGATTGCGAAGATTACGTTCACCGCATTGGCCGTACCGGTCGCGCTGGCGCAAGCGGTCACTCCATCAGCCTCGCCTGCGAAGAGTATGCGCTGAACCTGCCGGCTATCGAAACCTATATTGGTCACTCAATTCCGGTCAGCAAGTACAACCCGGACGCGCTGATGACCGATCTGCCGAAGCCGCTGCGCCTGACCCGTGCTCGCCCAGGCAACGGCCCGCGCCGCAACGGTCCACCGCGCAATCGTCGTCGTTCAGGTTAAGAAATCTATGCTATACGCTCAATCATTCAGAATGTGCCAGGGCGCGCTTCCCCGGCAACCCGCTCAGTTACACGGATTGGGCACAAGCGCCCCGTCGACCAGGGAGCCTTCTGAACGATGAAGAGCATGAGCTCCACCTCGCTGTATGCCGCCATTGATTTGGGCTCCAACAGTTTCCATATGTTGGTGGTGCGCGAGGTGGCTGGCAGTATCCAGACACTGAGCCGCATTAAGCGCAAAGTCCGTCTTGCCGCCGGCCTGAATAGCGACAACACGCTCTCCGCAGAAGCGATGGAGCGCGGCTGGCAGTGCTTACGCCTGTTTGCCGAACGCCTGCAGGATATTCCGCCGGCGCAAATCCGCGTCGTGGCCACCGCCACGCTGCGTCTTGCCGTCAATGCCGGCGAATTCCTGGCGAAAGCGCAGGAGATCCTCGGCAGTCCGGTACAGGTCATTAGCGGCGAAGAAGAAGCGCGTCTGATTTATCAGGGGGTCGCCCACACCACCGGCGGCGCCGATCAGCGTCTGGTGGTCGATATCGGCGGCGCCAGCACCGAACTGGTGACCGGAACCGGCGCGCAAACGACCTCGCTATTTAGCCTGTCGATGGGCTGTGTGACCTGGCTTGAACGCTATTTCGCCGATCGCAGCCTGACGAAAGAAAATTTCGATCTTGCCGAGGCGGCCGCGCGTGAGGTGCTGCTGCCCGTCGCCGATGTGCTGCGCTATCACGGATGGAAAGTGTGCGTTGGCGCCTCCGGCACCGTTCAGGCTCTGCAGGAAATTATGATGGCGCAGGGGATGGATGAGCGGATCACCCTGACCAAACTCCAGCAGCTTAAACAGCGCGCCATTCAGTGCGGACGCCTGGAAGAGCTGGAGATCGAAGGCTTAACCCTTGAGCGAGCGCTGGTGTTTCCAAGCGGGCTGGCGATCCTTATCGCTATCTTCAGCGAACTGAATATTCAGTGTATGACCCTCGCGGGCGGCGCGTTACGTGAAGGTCTGGTGTACGGCATGCTGCATCTCTCCGTTGAACAGGACATCCGCAGCCGCACTCTGCGTAATATTCAGCGTCGTTTTATGATCGACACCGAACAGGCCCAGCGCGTCGCTGGTCTCGCCAGCCACCTGCTCAGCCAGCTGGACGGCAGCTGGGAGCTGGATCCGCTAAGCCGCGACTTGCTCCTCAGCGCCTGTGCATTGCATGAAATTGGCCTGAGCGTGGATTTTAAGCGCGCGCCGCAGCACGCGGCCTATCTGGTCAATAATCTCGACCTGCCCGGCTTTACCCCGGCGCAGAAGAAGCTGATTGCGACGCTGCTGCTTAACCAGACTAACGCCATCGACCTCTCATCGCTTCATCAGCAGAATGCCGTCCCGCCGCGAGTTGCCGAACATCTTTGTCGCCTGCTGCGACTGGCGATCCTCTTTGCCAGCCGGCGGCGTGACGATTTGCTGCCCGCCATCAATCTTGTGGCCGATGATGAAAAACTGTCCCTGACGCTGCCGGAAAACTGGCTGGATAATCACCCGCTTGGGGCTGAGCTGATCGAACAGGAATGCCAGTGGCAGAGCTATGTGCACTGGGTGCTTGAGGTGAAGTAATACGCTGAACATTGCCGGGCGGCGGCTTCGCCTTACCCGGCCAGCTTATCGCTATCCTTTCTCTTTAGCTTTTGCCAGCATGGCGCGAATGTTCGCCACGTTAGCCTGTCCTTTATGCATTCGCTCTTCAGCGGTAATCACTTTGCGCGCCTGCTCCCAAATCAGATCGTCCTGGGGTAGCTCCAGCAGAAAACGGCTCGGTTCCGGGCGCACCACCTCACCATACTGCCGGCGCTCCTTACAGAGCGTAAAGGTCAGCTCTTTCTGCGCGCGGGTGATGCCCACGTAGGCTAACCGGCGCTCTTCATCGACATTATCTTCATCAATGCTGCTCTGGTGCGGGAGCAATCCCTCCTCCATGCCCACCAGGTAAACATACGGGAACTCCAGCCCTTTTGAGGCATGGAGGGTCATCAGCTGCACCTGATCCAGCTCTTCATCCGATTCGCCGCGCTCCATCATGTCGCGCAGCGTAAAGCGGGTGACCACCTGCGTCAGGGTCATCGGCTCATCGATTTCGCTGCCTTCCAGCATCTCGGTCATCCAGGTGAACAGCTGGTTGACGTTTTTCATGCGCATTTCCGCGGCTTTCGGGCTGGGCGAGGTTTCATACAACCAGGATTCGTAATCAATCCCGCGGATCAAGTCGCGCACGGCGTTGACCGGCTCGCGTTCGGCCAGTTGCTGGATCTCGCGCAGCCAGTGGGTGAAGCGGGTGAGTGATTCATAGCCGCGCCCGGTCAGCGTCTGGCTAAGACCCATATCAAAGCTGGCGGTGAACAATCCTTTGTTGCGGCCCATCGCCCACTCACCGAGCTTTTGCAGCGTCGCCGGGCCGATCTCGCGCTTCGGCGTGTTGACGATACGCAGGAAGGCGCTGTCGTCGTCCGGGTTGGTCAGCACGCGCAGATAGGCCAGCAGATCTTTAATTTCCGGGCGCGAGAAGAACGACGTGCCGCCGGAGATTTTGTACGGGATGCGGTTCTGCATCAGCATCTTTTCAAAGACCCGCGACTGGTGATTGCCGCGATAAAGGATCGCGTAGTCTTTGTAATTGGTTTTATTGATAAAGTGGTGGGCGATCAGTTCCCCGGCCACGCGCTCCGCTTCATGATCTTCATTGTTGGCGGAGAGCACTTTCAGCTCAGCGCCGTATCCCAGTTCGGAGAACAGACGCTTTTCAAAAACGTGCGGGTTGTTGGCGATCAGAATGTTAGCGGCTTTCAGAATACGCCCGGAGGAGCGATAGTTCTGCTCAAGCTTGATAACCTGCAGCGCCGGGAAGTCCTGGCTGAGCAGCACCAGGTTCTGTGGCCGCGCGCCGCGCCACGAGTAGATCGACTGGTCATCGTCGCCTACCACTGTAAAACGCGCCCGCTGGCCCACCAGCAGCTTCACCAGCTCATACTGGCTGGTGTTGGTATCCTGATACTCATCCACCAGCAGGTAGCGGATCTTATTCTGCCAGCGTTCGCGCACCTCCTCATTGCGCTGCAGCAGCCGCGTCGGCAGCAGGATCAGATCGTCAAAATCGAGGACATTGCAGGCCTTCATATGTGCATCGTACAGTCCATAGCAGTGGGCGAAGATGCGATCCCGTTCGCCTTTCGCACCCGCGGCGGCCTGCGCCGGGGTTTTCAGATCGTTTTTCCAGTTGGAGATCGTCGAGATCAACTGCTGGAGCACCACTTTGTCATCTTCGATCAACCCTTCGGTCAGCTCTTTGAGCAGCGCCACCTGGTCAGTATCGTCGAATAAGGAGAAGTTAGACTTCATGCCCAGCGCGGCGTATTCCCGCTTGATGATATCCAGCCCCAGAGTGTGGAAGGTGGAAATCATCAGCCCGCGCGCCTCTTTGCGCCCCAGCGTTTGCCCAACGCGCTCTTTCATCTCGCGCGCGGCTTTGTTGGTAAAGGTCACGGCCGCGATATGGCGCGCCTGATAGCCGCAGCCGCGGATCAGGTGGGCGATTTTATTGGTGATCACGCGGGTCTTACCGGAGCCGGCGCCCGCCAGCACCAGGCAAGGTCCGGTTACAAATTCGACGGCTTGTTGTTGGCCAGGGTTTAAACGCATGGGAGTCTTGCTCAATCTTCGAACGGGGTGGCGATTGTAGCAGAAAGCGGAGCCGAGATTTACCGACTGATGGTAAAGTGAAGAAATCGCGATTAACCCGTAGAGCAGAACCATGAAAAAGACCGCAGCAGCCCTGCATATCCTGGTCAAAGAAGAGAAACTGGCCCAGGAGATCCTTGCCAAACTGGAACGCGGCATCAGCTTCGATCATCTGGCAAAGCGCTATTCGAAATGCCCGTCCGGGCGTAACGGCGGCGATCTGGGGGAGTTTCAGCAAGGCGCGATGGTCGGCCCATTCGATCAGGCGGTCTTTAGCTGCCCACTTCTCAAGCCCTACGGTCCGGTAAAAACCAAATTTGGCTACCATATCATTAAGGTGCTTTATCGCCGCTGACGCGTGGTATATTGCGCCCCGATTTATCTCAACCTATTCAAGGCACGATCATGGCAAAAACAGCAGCAGCACTGCATATTCTTGTTAAAGAAGAGAAACTGGCTCTGGATCTTCTGGAGCAGATTAAAAACGGCGCCGACTTCGGTAAGCTGGCGAAGAAGCACTCCATTTGCCCATCAGGCAAACGCGGCGGTGATTTAGGTGAGTTCCGCCAGGGCCAGATGGTGCCGGCGTTCGATAAAGTGGTTTTCTCCTGCCCGGTGCTGGAGCCAACCGGCCCGCTGCATACCCAGTTCGGCTACCACATCATCAAAGTGCTGTACCGGAAATAATAAAAAACCCGGGGATCTTAATCTCCGGGTTTTTGCCTGATGGCGCTTCGCTTATCAGGCCTATTAAACAAATCCATTCCTCTATGGATTTCGGCTTGCCGGAAGGCGGCAAGGAGGTACATCCCCGTGAACATAGATTACTATGTGACTGGGGTGTACGTACCGTAGCCAACGCATCGGCAAGTCGAAAGACGACGAGGAATTAGCCGGCTACCGCGATACGTTTCATATCGGTCATATAACCGCGCAGTTTCTTACCAACCTGCTCAATAGCGTGGCTGCGAATGGCTTCGTTAACATCACGCAGCTGAGCGTTGTCTACCGCGCCTTCGGCAATCGCCGTACCCAGGTCGCCAGTCTGCAGGGTGGTCATGAACTCTTTCAGCAGCGGTACGCAAGCGTAAGAGAACAGGTAGTTACCATATTCAGCGGTATCAGAGATAACCACGTTCATCTCGTACAGACGCTTACGGGCGATGGTATTGGCGATCAGCGGCAGCTCGTGCAGTGATTCGTAGTAAGCGGACTCTTCGATGATGCCGGAGGCCACCATGGTTTCGAAGGCCAGCTCAACGCCCGCTTTCACCATCGCGATCATCAGAACGCCTTTATCGAAGTACTCCTGCTCGCCGATTTTACCTTCATACTGCGGCGCGGTTTCGAACGCGGTTTTACCAGTCTCTTCACGCCAGGTCAGCAGTTTCTTATCGTCGTTCGCCCAGTCCGCCATCATACCGGAGGAGAATTCGCCGGAAATGATGTCGTCCATGTGTTTCTGGAACAGCGGCGCCATAATCTCTTTCAGCTGCTCGGAGAGCGCATAAGCGCGCAGTTTCGCCGGGTTAGAGAGGCGATCCATCATCAGGGTAATGCCGCCCTGCTTCAGCGCTTCGGTGATGGTTTCCCAGCCGAACTGAATCAGTTTTTCTGCATACGCCGGATCGGTACCTTCCGCCACCAGCTTGTCGAAGCACAGCAGAGAACCCGCCTGCAGCATGCCGCAGAGGATGGTCTGCTCGCCCATCAGGTCAGATTTCACTTCGGCAACGAAGGAAGATTCCAGCACGCCCGCACGATGGCCGCCGGTCGCCGCCGCCCATGCTTTCGCAATGGCCATGCCTTCGCCTTTCGGGTCGTTTTCCGGATGTACCGCGATAAGCGTCGGTACGCCGAAACCGCGTTTGTACTCTTCACGCACTTCGGTACCCGGGCACTTCGGCGCCACCATCACCACGGTGATGTCTTTACGGATCTGCTCGCCCACTTCCACGATGTTGAAACCGTGGGAGTAGCCCAGCGCCGCGCCGTCTTTCATCAGCGGCTGTACGGAGCGCACAACGTCAGAGTGCTGTTTGTCCGGAGTCAGGTTAACCACCAGGTCCGCCTGCGGGATCAGCTCTTCATAAGTGCCGACTTTGAAGCCGTTTTCGGTCGCTTTACGCCAGGAGGCGCGCTTCTCGGCGATCGCTTCTTTGCGCAGCGCATAGGAGATATCCAGGCCGGAGTCACGCATGTTCAGACCCTGGTTCAGGCCCTGCGCGCCGCAGCCGACGATGACCACTTTTTTACCCTGAAGGTAGCTTGCGCCATCGGCGAATTCGTCGCGCGCCATAAAGCGGCATTTGCCCAGCTGTGCCAGCTGCTGGCGCAGGTTCAGTGTATTAAAGTAGTTAGCCATGTCTGTAACTCCGTGATGTTGTGTCGTGCTTATTGTTCGGTTCGCTTTTGCGAGAATGAACTTACTATATGACAGGAATTTTATTGCGGAAATTGATATATTCACAACGTCACGTTGCATTTTATGAAATACAAAACCGGGGAGTACGCGCCGTGGATTTACGCGATCTGAAAACCTTTCTGCATCTGGCGGAAAGCCGCCATTTTGGCCGCAGCGCGCGGGCCATGCATGTCAGCCCGTCGACGCTTTCGCGCCAGATCCAGCGTCTGGAAGAGGACCTCGGCCAGCCGCTGTTCGTGCGAGATAATCGCACGGTGACCCTTACCGAAGCCGGGGAAGAGTTACGTACCTTTGCCCAACAGACTTTACTGCAGTATCAGCAGCTTCGTCACGTCATCGATCAGCAGGGCCCTTCGCTCTCCGGCGAGTTGCACATCTTCTGCTCCGTCACCGCCGCCTATAGCCATCTGCCGCCGATCCTCGACCGCTTTCGCGCCGCGCACCCCTCGGTGGAGATCAAGCTGTCGACCGGCGACGCCGCCGACGCCATGGAGAAGGTGGTCACCGGCGAAGCCGACCTGGCGATTGCCGGTAAGCCGGAGACTCTGCCAGGGTCGGTGGCGTTTTCGATGCTGGAGAACCTCGCCGTGGTGTTAATTGCCCCGGCCCTTCCCTGCCCGGTGCGCAACCAGGTGACCGTCGAGCGCCCCGACTGGTCGACAGTGCCCTTTATCATGGCCGACCAGGGGCCGGTACGTCGGCGCATCGAGCTGTGGTTTCGGCGGCATAAAATCAGCAATCCGTCGATCTACGCCACCGTCGGCGGGCACGAAGCGATGGTGTCGATGGTCGCCCTGGGATGCGGCGTGGCGCTGCTGCCGGAAGTGGTGCTGGAGAACAGTCCGGAGCCGGTACGCAACAGGGTGATGATCCTGGAGCGCAGCGATGAGCAAACCCCGTTTGAGCTCGGCGTTTGCGCACAAAAAAAGCGGCTGCATGAGCCGCTTATTGATGCTTTCTGGAAAATTCTGCCGAACCACTAGCCCGCGAGGAAAAAGCGGAATGCCGGGTTATGGGTCTCATCATGACACTCATAGCCCAGTTCATTAAGACGGGTTTCAAAATCCGGCTCGTGCTCGCCCAGCTCGAAGGCCGCCAAAACCCGACCATAGTCGGTGCCGTGGCTACGGTAGTGGAACAGCGAAATATTCCAGTGGGTGCCGAGGGTGTGCAGGAACTTCAGCAGCGCCCCCGGCGATTCCGGAAACTCGAAGCTGAACAGCCGCTCCTGCAGCGCTTTGGACGGTCGGCCGCCGACCATATAGCGCACATGCAGCTTAGCCATCTCATCATCAGAGAGATCCACCACGCTGTAGCCGCCGTCGTTCAGTAACTGGAGGATCTCTTTGCGCTCTTCCAGGCCACGACTCAGGCGTACCCCGACAAAAATACAGGCGTCTTTGGCATCGGCAAAGCGGTAGTTGAACTCCGTCACCGAGCGGCCCCCCAGCAGCTGGCAAAACTTCAGAAAGCTGCCCTTCTCTTCCGGGATCGTCACCGCCAGCAGCGCTTCGCGCTGTTCCCCTAGCTCGCAGCGCTCAGACACGTAGCGCAGACCGTGGAAGTTGACGTTGGCCCCGGACAGGATGTGAGCCAGTCGCTCACCGCGAATATTGTGCTGAGCGATATATTTCTTCATCCCCGCCAGCGCCAGCGCGCCGGAAGGCTCTGCCACCGCCCGCACATCTTCGAACAGATCCTTCATCGCCGCGCAAATAGCGTCGCTGTCGACGGTGATGATGTCGTCCAGATACTCCTGGCACAGACGGAAGGTTTCATCGCCGATGCGTTTGACCGCCACGCCTTCGGCAAACAAGCCGACGCGCGGCAGGTCCACCGGATGACCGGCGTCCAGGGCCGCCTTCAGGCAGGCCGAATCTTCCGCTTCCACCGCGATCACTTTAATCTGCGGCATCAGCTGCTTGATCAGCACCGCCACGCCTGCCGCCAGGCCGCCGCCGCCCACCGGGACGAACACGCGGTCGATGTGGGCATCCTGCTGCAGCAGCTCCAGCGCCAGGGTTCCCTGACCGGCGATGACCATCGGGTGATCGAACGGCGGCACCCAGGTAAAGCCCTGCTGCTGCGCCAGCTCAATCGCCCTCGCCTTCGCTTCGTCAAAGTTGGCGCCATGCAGCAGCACTTCGCCGCCAAAGCCGCGAACGGCATCCACTTTGATGTCGGCGGTCGCTACCGGCATCACGATCAGCGCCTTAACGCCCAGCCTCGATGCGGAGAACGCCACGCCCTGGGCATGATTGCCCGCCGAGGCGGTGATCACCCCGTGGGATTTCTGTTCCGCGGTCAGGCTGGACATCATCGCGTAGGCGCCGCGCAGCTTAAAGCTGTGTACCGGTTGGCGATCTTCGCGCTTCACCAGAATAACGTTATCCAGGCGAGAAGAGAGTTTGTCCATTTTTTGCAGCGGCGTTTTCTGCACCGCTTCATAAACCGGCGCGCGCAGCACTGCTCTCAGGTATTCGGCGCCCTCAGGGGCGCCGGACAGGGGTTGTGAATCCGCCATGATTAGCCACCCAGTTTCGATTTATCGCGAACCGCGCCTTTGTCGGCGCTGGTCGCCAGGCTGGCGTAGGCGCGAAGGGCAAAGGAGACTTGACGCTGGCGATTCTTCGGCGTCCACGCCTGGTCGCCACGCGCTTCCTGGGCTTCACGACGCGCCGCAATTTCCGCATCGCTCAGCTGCAGCTGGATGCTGCGGTTCGGAATATCAATCGCGATCATGTCGCCATCTTCAATGAGCGCAATGTTGCCGCCGCTCGCCGCTTCCGGTGAGACGTGACCGATAGAGAGCCCTGAGGTGCCGCCGGAGAAACGGCCATCGGTGATCAGCGCGCAGGCTTTGCCCAGCCCCATCGACTTCAGGAAGCTGGTGGGGTAAAGCATCTCCTGCATCCCCGGCCCGCCTTTCGGCCCTTCGTAGCGGATCACCACGACGTCACCTTCAACGACTTTACCGCCGAGGATGGCCTCAACCGCATCGTCCTGGCTCTCATACACTTTCGCCGGACCGGTAAATTTCAGGATGCTGTCGTCCACGCCGGCGGTTTTCACGATACAACCGTTTTCCGCGAAATTGCCGTACAGCACCGCCAGGCCGCCGTCCTTGCTGTAAGCGTGTTCCAGAGAACGGATACAGCCTTCGGCGCGATCGTCATCCAGCGTATCCCAGCGGCAGTCTTGCGAGAACGCCTGGGTGGTACGGATGCCCGCCGGCCCGGCGCGGAACATTTTTTTCACCGCGTCGTCCTGGGTCACCATCACATCGTACTGTTCCAGGGTCTGCGGCAGCGTCAGGCCGAGAACGTTTTTGACCTCGCGATTCAACAGCCCGGCGCGGTCCAGCTCGCCCAGAATGCCCAGCACGCCGCCGGCGCGATGCACATCTTCCATATGGTATTTCTGCGTGCTCGGCGCCACCTTACACAGCTGCGGCACTTTGCGGGAAAGCTTATCGATATCGCTCATGGTGAAGTCGATTTCAGCTTCCTGCGCCGCCGCCAGCAGGTGCAGAACGGTGTTGGTGGAACCGCCCATGGCGATATCCAGCGTCATGGCGTTCTCAAAGGCCGCCTTGCTGGCGATATTGCGCGGCAGCGCGGAAGCGTCATCCTGCTCGTAATAGCGTTTGGTCAGCTCAACGATACGTTTCCCGGCGTTAAGGAACAGCTCCTTACGATCGGCGTGGGTCGCCAGCAGAGAGCCGTTACCCGGCTGCGACAGACCCAGCGCTTCGGTCAGGCAGTTCATGGAGTTGGCGGTGAACATCCCGGAACAGGAGCCGCAGGTCGGACAGGCGGACCGTTCCACCTGATTACTCTGCTCGTCGGACACTTTCGGATCCGCCCCCTGGATCATCGCATCCACCAGGTCGAGCTTGATGATTTTATCTGACAGCTTGGTTTTCCCGGCTTCCATTGGGCCGCCGGACACAAAGATCACCGGAATGTTCAGGCGCAGGGAAGCCATCAGCATCCCCGGGGTGATTTTGTCGCAGTTGGAGATACAGACCATCGCATCCGCACAATGGGCGTTAACCATGTACTCCACCGAGTCGGCGATCAGCTCGCGGGATGGCAGTGAATAGAGCATACCCCCGTGGCCCATGGCGATCCCATCATCCACTGCGATGGTGTTGAATTCTTTGGCCACGCCACCGGCGGCTTCAATCTGCTCGGCAACCAGTTTGCCGAGGTCGCGCAGGTGCACGTGCCCAGGAACAAACTGGGTAAAGGAGTTAACGACGGCGATAATCGGTTTGCCGAAATCGGCATCGGTCATCCCGGTTGCGCGCCACAACGCGCGGGCGCCCGCCATATTGCGGCCATGTGTGGTGGTGGCGGAACGGTACTTAGGCATGCTCTTTTTACTCCCATCTGTGTTTATTAAATGGGACGGTGCGTGCCGTCCCATTTTTAATTACTTACTTACCGGATCCAACCAGCCCCATTTATCTTCTGTTTCACCGGTGAAGAGGCCAAAGAAGGCTTCCTGAATGCGTTTGGTGACCGGACCGCGACGGCCTGCGCCGACCTGGATGCCATCCACGCTGCGTACCGGGGTGATTTCCGCCGCGGTGCCGGACATGAAGACTTCATCCGCCAGGTACAGGGATTCACGGGACAATACCTGCTCGCGGACTTCAATACCGAGATCTTTCGCCAGCTTGATGATGGCGTCGCGGGTAATGCCCGGCAGCGCGGAAGAGGTAAACGGCGGAGTGAACAGCACGCCGTCCTTCACTTCAAACAGGTTTTCGCCAGCGCCTTCAGAGATATAGCCGTTAACATCGAGGGCGATACCTTCCTGGTAGCCATGGCGACGCGCTTCGCTGCCAACCAGCAGCGAGGAGAGATAGTTGCCGCCGGCTTTCGCCGCCGTCGGGATGGTGTTCGGCGCCGCGCGGTTCCAGGAAGAGACCATGGCATCGATCCCCTGCTCCAGCGCTTCTGCGCCGAGGTAGGCTCCCCACGGGAACGCCGCGATGATCACGTCAGTGTTGTAACCCGGAGGCGGGTTTACCCCCATGCCGACATCGCCAACAAACACCAGCGGGCGGATATAAGCGCTGGTCAGATTATTAGTGCGAATGACTTCGCGGCAGGCTTCCATCAGTTCGTCGACGCTCTGGGAGACCGGGAAACGATAAATTTTGGCTGAGTCATGCAGACGCTGCATATGTTCGCGATGACGGAACACCACCGGGCCTTTGTGCGAGTCGTAGCAACGGATGCCTTCGAATACCGAGGTGCCATAGTGCAGCGCATGGGACATCACATGAACTTTCGCTTCGCCCCACGGAACCATCTCGCCATTGAACCAGATGTAATCAGCTTTTTTCGTCGTCATTTTTCTTCCTTTGCGCTCAGGCGCGGATTTGTTGTGATGTGGGTTGCTGGATCTCGACGCAGGCAACGTCGACCAGTTTACTTAATTGACTAAACAGTAATTCGACGGGCCGCGGGCTGGCAACGGTCAATTCGATATTTATGTTCTGTGCGTCCGCTGCGGTTTCCATGTTCATTGCGCAGATTTGAAAACCACGGTGACGGACAACGCGCAGCACGCGCTCTAAGGTTTCCGGGTTGAAACGTGCCTGTAAAGCGACCTGATGTTGCATCATGATAATTTCTCCAGCATTTCAGAGTTACTGGCGCCGGGCGGCACCAACGGCCAGACATTCTCAAGTTCGTCGATTGAGACATGAAGCAGGTATGGCCCCTGGCTCGAAAGCATGGTGTCGAGTGCCGCTTCAACCTGGTCTTTACGGGTGATGTGTTGGCCAGGAATACCGAAGGCGCTGGCCAGCGTGAGGAAATCAGGGTTATCAGTCAGAGTGGTTTCGCTATAACGTTCCTGGAAAAACAGCTGCTGCCATTGTCGAACCATCCCTAACCGCTGGTTGTCGAGTAATACGATCTTCAGCGGTAACTGCTTGCGTTTTACGGTGCCCAGCTCCTGCACATTCATCATGAAGGAGCCGTCACCAGAGATACAGATCACCGTATCGTTAGGGCGCGCCACCTGGGCACCAACGGCGGCCGGCAGGCCAAAGCCCATGGTGCCTAAGCCGCTGGAGGTGATGAAGTTTTCCGGGCGGCTATAGGTCATATGCTGAGCCGACCACATCTGATGCTGGCCTACGTCGGTTGTCACCACGCTGTCCGCCGGCTTGCGGTCGGAAAGCTGTTTCAGCAGCAGCGGCGCGTAGATAGCCTCACCGGGATGATCGTAACGCCAGGCGTGATCGGCACGCAGTGCGGCACTCCGCTCGCGCCAGCCATCGATCGCTAACGGCTGCTGCAGCGCCGGCAGCAAGCGGTTCAGATCGCCGGTCAGACCAATGTGCGCCTGGCGCAGCTTGTTCAGCTCCGCCGGATCGATGTCCATATGGATCACTTTGGCATGCGGCGCGAAGGTGTTGAGCTTGCCAGTCACGCGATCGTCAAAGCGCGCGCCGACAGCGATCAGCAGATCGCACTCCTGTACCGCCAGATTGGCCGCCTTGGTGCCGTGCATTCCCAGCATGCCGAGATAATACGGGTAATCGGCGTCCACCACGCCCAGCCCTTTCAGGGTGCAGGTCGCCGGCATCCGGGTCACTGCGAGGAATTCGCGCAGCGCCGGTACCGCCTGCGCCATGCCGACCCCGCCGCCAACATACAGCATCGGTTGCTGCGATTGAGCCAGCATCTGCAGAGCCTGAGCCACTTCCGCCTGCGGGAATGCCATCTCATCGGCGACCATAGAGAAATGGGGATCGAGATCGCCCTGCGCCATCTGAATATCCTTAGGGATATCAACCAGCACCGGGCCTGGACGGCCTGAGTTTGCCACCTGGAAAGCTTCAGCAATGACCCGCGGCAGCTCGTCCAGAGACTGCACGAGGAAACTGTGCTTAGTACAGGCCAGTGACAAACCGAGAACGTCTACCTCCTGGAACGCATCCGTGCCGATGAAGGGTGCGGCCACCTGGCCGGTGATAGCGACAATAGGGATGGAGTCAAGCAAAGCGTCCGCCAGGCCGGTGATCAAGTTGGTTGCGCCCGGGCCGGAAGTCGCGATACATACCCCGGTTTTACCGGTTGCTCGCGCATAACCAATGGCCGCCATGGCTGCCCCTTGCTCGTGCCGGCACAGCAGGTGCTCCACGCCGCCGTCATACAGTGCATCGTAAACCGGCATAATTGCGCCACCCGGATAGCCAAAAACGGTGTCGACCCCCTGTGTCCGCAAAGCATGTACCACCCACTGCGCGCCATTCATAGTTAGTTCCCCGTCATAAATCGGGAGAAACAGAATTTTATGCTAAAAGTCATCATCTGCTCCTCGCTTAGGTTATTTCAGTTATAAAAAAACCCCCGGACCTTTCGGTGCGGGGGTCTTAGTTCGTTAAGGCTTGATTATTAAGCCTTTCCTCGTCCAAGTGCAGCCCCGCACGGTGGGATAATAATCACCACCACGCTAATCACGACCAGGCTAATCACTCGTAGAAGGGCTGTCATTTTCTGTACTTTCTGGCTTCTTGTTCGAAGGAATACCTAAAGAGGTACCACAGACATCACATAAAACACAAGATTTTTTTATATCTCTGTTGCTGAGCAGCCTAACAGTTTCAGCAAAAATAATTGTTTTATATGAAAAAATTCGAAGATGAAAAAAACTCAGTTTTCTCTCGCCTGCCGCGCTCTTTTGCGCCCTCCTTCCCAACGCCGCTCTGTTTTGCGAGCGAACTTCCAGTTTCGGCTAAATGTAACAATATGGCGCGAAAAGTATGGATTTATGGTCCTAACTTCTGACTATTACCGATCCCGTTTTAACACAGGTCAGCCATAATCCTGCCTGGTCCAGGAGGTTTTATGTCGCTCGCCATCGTCTATACCCGCGCGGCGCTCGGTATCGAAGCGCCATTGATTACTGTCGAGGTTCATCTCAGCAACGGTCTGCCCGGCCTGACTATGGTCGGACTGCCGGAGACCACCGTGAAAGAGGCCCGTGACCGGGTTCGCAGCGCCCTGATCAACAGCGGCTACGCTTTCCCTGCGAAGAAAATAACCATTAACCTGGCGCCAGCGGATCTGCCTAAAGAGGGCGGGCGATACGATCTACCTATCGCTCTCGCGCTTCTCGTTGCCTCAGAGCAGCTCAACACGACGCGACTGAATCAATATGAGTTTGTGGGCGAACTCGCCCTCACAGGTGGGTTACGCGGCGTTCCAGGGGCGATCCCCAGCGCAATGGAGGCCATCAAAGCCGGCCGGCGCATCGTCGTCTCCTCTGATAATGCGGCTGAGGTCGGCCTGATCGGCGGCAGCGATTGCCTGGTCGCCGACCATCTGCAGGAGGTGTGTGCTTTTCTCGCGGGGCAGACATCGCTTTCGCCGCCTCTCGCCGAGGCACCCTCTGTTGATGAACGCGGCGAAGATCTGCGCGATGTTATCGGCCAGCAGCAGGGCAAACGAGCGCTGGAGATTGTGGCCGCAGGGGGTCACAACCTGCTCCTGATCGGCCCACCCGGCACCGGGAAAACCATGCTTGCCAGCCGGCTACCCGGTCTCCTGCCGCCATTAAGCAATCAGGAAGCCCTGGAGAGCACGGCCATTCAGAGCCTGGTCAATCTGCATACCGCGAAGACCCGGTGGCGTCAGAGGCCGTTTCGCGCACCTCATCATAGCGCTTCGCTGGCAGCGATGGTGGGCGGCGGCTCGATACCGGTCCCCGGTGAGATTTCCCTGGCCCATAATGGCGTGCTGTTTCTTGATGAACTGCCGGAGTTTGAGCGGCGTGTACTGGATGCGCTGCGCGAACCCATTGAGTCAGGCAAGATCCACATATCACGCTCGCGCGCCAAAATTGACTATCCGGCGCGCTTTCAGCTTATCGCGGCGATGAACCCAAGCCCGACAGGGCATTATCAGGGCAAACATAATCGTACATCGCCTGAGCAGACATTACGTTATCTGGGACGTCTGTCAGGCCCCTTCCTTGACCGCTTCGATCTCTCCTTAGAGATCCCGCTGCCGCCGCCAGGGATACTGAGCAAGGGCACGCAGGGCGAAGAGTCTAGCGCAACGGTCCGACAACGGGTGCTGGCGGCGCGCGAACGGCAAATGCTCAGACAAAATAAGCTCAATGCGCATCTTGAGAATCGTGAAATGAAGAGCTGCTGCCACTTACGGCGGGAGGACGCTGTCTGGCTGGAACAGACGCTAACGCAGCTGGGGCTCTCTATACGAGCCTGGCAGCGTCTGTTAAAGGTGGCGAGAACCATTGCCGATCTGGCAGAGGCTGAAGAGATTGAACGCCGTCATTTGCAGGAGGCGCTCAGCTATCGGGCGATAGACCGGATGCTAAACCATCTGCAGAAAATGATGGCGTAAAAAAAGGGCTTACGCCCTTTTTTCTTAGTCATCGCTTTCGGTGTAATCGTCAGCGCCTTCCATCTGCGGTTTGCCGCCGGAAAGAGTATGGAAACGCTTCGGCCGCTTGATGCGCGCCATATACTTAATCCATACGCGTTCTGCTTCCGTTACCGGCTCACGCTCACCACGGCACACCGAGACAAACTGTTTTTCATCATCGGTAACAGGTTCGCGTTTACCCAGTTCCAGTTCGTTAAAGGCATAACCATGACGTTCCAGCAGTTGCGCCTCTTTGATGGTGAAATCACCGTGACGGGAGAACCCGCGTGGATAATTTTTATTGTCGAAAAAACGATTAGTCGTCGTAAAGCTTTCCGCCATCCTACACGCTCCTGATTCTTTGGCCGAGCTATTTATGGCGCGGAGTATTAGTTACGCTTGACAGAGCGTCAAACAAAACATTTAAATCATCACGACAAATAATTTTGTGGAGAACGGTGTGGATACGGAATTGCTCAAGACTTTCCTGGAAGTGAGCAGAACTCGTCACTTTGGGCGAGCAGCAGAGGCGCTTTACCTGACGCAGTCAGCGGTCAGCTTTCGTATTCGTCAGCTGGAAAATCAACTTGGTGTGAACCTGTTCACCCGACATCGTAATAACATTCGCCTGACGACCGCCGGAGAAAAGCTCCTGCCCTACGCCGAAACGCTAATGAATACCTGGCAGGCTGCGCGCAAGGAGGTCGCACACTCTTCGCGACATAATGAATTCTCCATCGGGGCCAGCGCCTCGCTGTGGGAATGCATGCTTAACGGCTGGCTCGGCACCCTCTACAGCGCACCTTACAATCTCCAGTTTGAAGCGCGTATCGCGCAGCGGCAGTCGCTGGTTAAACAGCTTCACGAACGCCAGTTGGATCTGCTGATCACCACCGAATCGCCGAAGATGGATGAATTAAGCAGCCAGCTGTTGGGTAATTTTACTCTTGCCCTGTATTGCACATCGCCTGCAAAAAACAGAAATGAATTGAACTACTTGCGCCTTGAATGGGGGCCCGACTTTCAGCAAAACGAAGTGGGTCTGATAGGAAGCGATGATGTTCCGCTGCTCACTACCTCTTCAGCTGAACTGATCTATCAGCAATTATCGCGTCTGAGCGGCTGCTGTTGGCTACCTGTTCGCTGGGCGAAAGAGAAGCATGGGTTACATACGGTCATGGACAGCGCTACGCTGTCCCGCCCACTCTATGCGATCTGGTTACAAAATAGCGATAAGCAGGCGCAGATCCACGAGATCCTGAAAAGCCCTATCCTGGAATAAGCGGTACTCTCCATGGACGGAGAGGAGCAAGGTATTTTGAATAGGGATATTGCAGATGGATAGTAGAGATAAAAAAAAATCCTTTGCCTGAGCAAAGGATTCTTATAAATGGCAGGGGCGGAGAGACTCGAACTCCCAACACCCGGTTTTGGAGACCGGTGCTCTACCAATTGAACTACGCCCCTAAAGCTTTCTTACCACTAAGCCTGCTATCTGAGCAGGCTTAATGTTAAATAAGTGGCGGAACGGACGGGACTCGAACCCGCGACCCCCTGCGTGACAGGCAGGTATTCTAACCGACTGAACTACCGCTCCACCGAATTTTTTCGCTTTATGACCACCG
>NZ_JBNRLJ010000010.1:0-93716 GCF_050378655.1 Klebsiella sp. 7-CIP_Kleb. | reverse complement strand
GAACCACGACGGCCAGGGCGCCGGGGTGAAGAACTTTGATATCGGCGGCGTGCAGTTCGACGTGGCGGCGGTGTCGCAGGTGAAATCCTGTAGCCCGGAAGTGATGGCCGATGAGACCAACCCGTCGCGCATCACCTGTACCGGCAGCTCCGACACCGGAGACAACGGCCACTACGCGCTAACCACCAAAACCCACAACATCAAGGCCGGGCCGATCGACGTCGAGGTGTACGCCAACTACGGCTTTGACTCGAAGGCGGTGGACAGCGACGCGCGCCTCGAAGCCTGGCAGGGCGGGCTGGTGCTGAGCCACACCAACGACAGCGGGGTGAACAAGGTGATCCTGCGCTACTCCGACAACTCGGATAACAGCGTCTATAACAAAACCGACGACCTGACCACAGTCTACGCCAGCTTCGAGGGCAGCCATAAGTTCACTCAGCAGGCGCAGGTGGAATATCTGCTGGCCTTCCACGACTACGACAACGGCAGGGACAACACCGACAACCGTAAAAACTACGGCGCCATCGTGCGGCCGATGTATTTCTGGAACGACGTGCACTCCACCTGGCTGGAAGCGGGCTACCAGCGCGTGGACTACGACCAGGGCGGGGATAACCACGGCTGGAAGCTGACGCTGTCGCAGAACATCGCCATCGGTATGGGGCCGGAGTTCCGTCCGATGCTGCGCTTCTACGTCACCGGCGGCCAGGTGGACAATGAGCATACCGCGAAGGTGAACGGCACCCAGGACCAGCAGCTGGATTCGCTGAACGTCGGCGGGATGTTTGAGGCGTGGTTCTGATGCGATAGCGTTGTCGAAGGAGCGTTCCCGGCTGGCGCTACGCTTAGCCGGGCTACGACTGGTGCGCTCCATTTATGCCGGATGGCGGCATACATGCCTTATCCGGCCTACAGAAAACCTCCTTCCCCCCAGGCCCGGCAAGCGCAGCGCCGCCGGGCAGTCAGCCCCGTGCCCTGGTGGCGTCATCAATTCTTTATCTCTGGCTTAATCGGCGGGCGATACGCTCCAGCTTCATCATCAACAGCAGCGTGACGCCCACCAGCACGATGGTCAGCGCCGAGCCATCGGCGATATTACCGCGATCGGTCAAGCTGAAAATGGTCACCGGCAGCGTCGTCCAGCCCGGTGGATAGATCATCACCGTCGCCCCTAACTCTCCCATCGACAACGACAGGCTCAGCGCCAGCGCCGAGATCATCCATGGCGTCATCAGCGGCAGCGTCACATGGCGCAGGCGGTACCACGGTGAAGCGCCCAGGCTGGAGGCGACGTTTTCAATATCAGCGGAAATCCGCGCCAGGCCGGTCGTTACGTTGCTGAAGGTAAAGGCCGAGATCAGCACGAAATGCGCCGCCAGGACGATAAAGAAGGTGCCGTTCATCTGCAGCGGCCCCTGGCTGAAGGCCACCAGAATGCCCAGTCCCACGGAAACCGAGGGGATGGCGCTGGGCAGATAAAACATCAGCCCAAGATATTTCTGCAGCTTCGCGCCAGTCTGGCGCAGCGCCAGCGCCGCCCACATCCCGCACAGCAGCGCCAGCAGGCTGGCGCAGAAGCCCACCACCAGGCTGGAAAACAGCGAATCCCACGCCGCCCCGCGAAACGCGTTAACAAAGTGGGCAAAGGTAAAGCCGGTGGGCAGCAGGCCGTTCCATTGTTTACTCAGGCTGGAGAGTAAAATCACCGCCAGCGGCAGCAGGAAAACGCCGGCAAAAAGCGTCACCGCCAGCGCGCCCGCCGCCGCGCGGCCTTTACGCGACCAAATCAACATCGTTAACTCCTTACGCCAGTGCGCACCGCCGCCAGCCGATAGAGCATAAACAGCCCCAGCGACAGCAAAATATTGATCAGCGCAATCATGCAGGCCACGCTGTAATCCGACTCCAGAATCGCCTTGCTGTAGACCATCATCGGCAGGGTATTGACCCCTTTGGCGCCAATAAACAGCACGATACCGAACTCGTTAGTGGTCAATAACAGGCACAGGCTGCCCCCCGCCATCAGCGCCGGCAGCGCCGCCGGGAAGATAACCTGGGTCATCACCCGCAGCGGATGAGCGCCGAGAATACTCGCCGCTTCCAGCTGGCTCTTATCTATCTGCCGCAGTCCCGCCATCAGCGGGCGCATCACCAGCGGCGTAAACACGGTAATCTCCGCCAGAATCACGCCGTTAATCGAATAGAGGAAGTCTACCGGCGGCAGTTCAAAAGCAAACAGCGCCATCAGGGTGCCGTTGAGCAGCCCCGCCGAGCCGTAAATAAAGGTGAACGCGAGAGTGATAAGAAAGGTCGGCAGCGCAATAAAAGTATCAATGACCCGGCCCACCAGTTGGCTGCCGGGGAACGGAATAAACACCAGAATCAGCGCCAGGACGCTGCCGAGCACCAGGCAGCCAAGGGTGGCGAACACCGCAATCTGTAAGGTATTGAGCAGCGCGCCAATAAAGCGCTTAGAGTCGATCACCTGCCAGAAGGTCTCGAGGCTCAGGTTGCCGCTGGCGTCGCGAAGCGCCTGTTCGGCGATCAGCAGCAGCGGATAGAAAAACAGCGTCGCCAGCACCAGCAGCGGCAACGCCAGCCACAGGTAAGGGCGCAGGTTTCGCGCCGGACGCGCAAGCGTGAGGGTTTGCGCCATCATTACACCTCGATCAGAACCGCATCGCCAGGTTCGAAGTAGAGCGCCAGCTTATCCCCCGCGCGCGGCAGTGGATTTACGTGAGTCATGACGATCCGCACCGCTTCGCCCGCGACGTCGCACAGCAGATGCGTCAGATCGCCCTGCCAGTGCACCGACGTCAGGGTGGCGTTGAGGCGATTACTGGTTGCCGATCGCGGCGCCAGGCTCATGTGCTGCGGGCGAATGCATAACAGCTTATTGTTGCCATGCAGGCCGCCCCGGCTGAAGGCGTTAATCAGGCCGCCGCCGCAGCTTACGCTAACCAGCCCCGGCTCGGGGCTGTCTTTCAGCGCCGTCGCCTGCAGGATATTGGCGCGGCCGAGGAATTCGGCGCTAAAGCGGTTCGGCGGATAGTGGTACAGCTCGTGCGTTTCACCGTGGGCGATCAGCGACCCGTCTTTCATAATGCCGATTTTGTCCGCCAGAGTGAGCGCTTCGGTCTGATCGTGGGTAACGTAGAGGATGGTCAGCTCCGGTAGTTCGCGATGCAGGCGGGCAATCTCTTCCACCAT
This sequence comes from Klebsiella sp. 7-CIP_Kleb., assembly GCF_050378655.1. Classification (NCBI taxonomy): domain Bacteria; kingdom Pseudomonadati; phylum Pseudomonadota; class Gammaproteobacteria; order Enterobacterales; family Enterobacteriaceae; genus Klebsiella; species Klebsiella sp. 7-CIP_Kleb. The sequence continues at coordinate 90,503 of NZ_JBNRLJ010000010.1, read as the reverse complement.
GTTATGGCGAATTTGCGCGTCCAGCGCCGACAGTGGTTCATCAAGCAACAGCACCCGAGGACGCACGGCAATCGCGCGGGCTATCGCGACGCGCTGCTGCTGGCCGCCGGAAAGCTGATGCGGATAGCGGGTGGCGTAGTCCGCCATACCAACAATGTTTAAGGCTTCGGTCACCCGCCCGGCGATCAGCGCCCTGGGCTGCTTTTGCGCCCGCAGGCCGAAGGCGACGTTGTCTTCCACCTTCATATGGGGAAACAGCGCGTAGTTCTGCACCACCATCGCCAGCCCGCGCTGGTAAGGCGGCAGGTGGGTGACGTCCGTGTCGCCGATCAGGATCCGCCCGCCAGCCGGTTGCACAAAACCGGCAATCGCCCGCAGCACGGTGGTTTTCCCGGAACCGGAAGGGCCAATCAGCGCCAGCACTTCACCGGGCTCAATGGTCAATGACAGCGGTTTTAAGACCACGTTGCCGTGGTAGGAAACGCGCAGCGAGTCCAGGGTGATCCCGGAGGTCCCCGCCAGCGACGGGGAAGAGATGACGGTCGTTTTCATTAACATCAGGCTTACTCGCTATCGGTCACTTTATGCCAGCGGGCGATATCCGCCGAGAGAGAAACCGCGACGTCGTCCCAGTTGGGTTCCCAGCGCTTCACCCCGTCGAGCGCCGCCTGCGCTGCCTTAAAGTTAGCGTCATCCGGCGCCACGTCGTTGCGCACCGGTAAGCCCCAGGAGCGCGCGCTGACGCTGGATTGCGCCGGTTTATCCAGCAGGAAATTAATCAGCTTCTTGCCGTTTTCGCTGTTCGGTCCGTTCTGCACCAGCCCGATGGTGTAGGGCAGCGCCAGCGCGCTGCGCTCGCCTTTGTCGTCCGCCGGCCAGAAGATTTTGACGTTCGGATTACGCGCCATCTGCGACAGGTTCATCTGCAGATCGCCGTTGGCGACGTACAGCTCGCCTTTGTTGACCAGCGCCGTCAGCTTGCCGGTGGAGGCCGATGGGCCGACGTTATTGGCCTGCAGCTTGCCCAGATACTCGAAGCCGGCATCTTTGCCGCCAAGGCTGTGGAAGGCCTGCAGCATCACCGCGGTGCCGTCCCCCGCCTGGCCCGGCGTGGAGTACTGCAGCTTATTCTTAAAGCGGCTATCCAGCAGATCCTGCCAGCTGGCCGGCGCGGTTTTCAGCAACTGGCCGTTATAGATGAAGGTCAGATAGTTGTTCACCAGCGGCGAATAGCGGTCATTGGCGCCGGGGATCTGCGCGCTGCCCTGTGGGGTAAAGGTGGCCAGCAGCTGCTCTTTCGCGGCGCGCTGGATAAACGGCGGCACCGTGACCAGCACATCGGCCTGCGGATTGGTGCGCTCCTTCGCCAGACGCTCGACGATCGCGCCAGAGCCGCCTTCCACATACTGCACTTTGATGCCCGTCGCTTTGGTGAAGGCGTCGAACTGGCTCTGATACCAGCTGTTATCGCCGTCATGCAGGCCGTCGGCGGAGTAAACCGTGACGACGCCGTCCGCCCAAACCGGGGAGCTGGTCAGCGCGAACAGGGACAGCAGAGCAAGTCGGGAGAGTTTCATCGTGTTAGCCTCATCGCAGTTAGTTGTTCTGGTGTAGACCAGATTTGCGTTCACGCTACCGAGGGTTTATGACAAAACGATGAAAGAAGTGTGTCGAAAGAGTTAAAGCGAAGGGGATACGTCGCCCCCGGTTAACGCTGACGCCACCGGGGATACGGGAAGGGTTAATACAATAAAATCAATGGGTATCGACTTCGATCCGCAGGCTGTCATGCCGCCAGTATTCGATATCGTAATCAAGAATACGCCCGTGCTGATCGTAATTCAGCCTGCGCAGCAGCAGCGCCGGGCGCCCCTCCATCACCCCCAACGCCTCTGCGGCCTGCGGCGGCATGGAGGTGGGATAAAACGACAGATGCATACTGGTATAGATCAGGTCGTAGTGACTCTGATAAATCTCGGTCAGACTGCCATTGAGATCGTGGCGCAGCAGCTCCGGCACCCGGGCCGGCAGGCAGTGGTTTTCGCAATAGCACACCGGACGCCCGTCGGCATAGCGCAGGCGGGTCAGCAGGTAGACCTGATCGAAGGGCTGCAGCGCCAGCGGCGCCATCACATCCAGCGGCACGGCGGTTAAGCGGCCATCAAGCAGCACCGTTTTCGGCTCACGTCCCTGTTCGAGACACAGCTTGTGGAAGTTGGTGTTCTGCGTCGGATCCAGCCACAGACGCTCCGGCGTCACAAACCAGCCGCGGCGATCGGCGCGGTAGATCACGCCGCTGGCCTCCAGCTGCGCCAGGCTCTCGCGCACGGTGATACGGGTCGTGTTGAACAGCGCGCACAGCTCGCGCTCGGAAGGCAATTTATCGCCGCTTTTGAGGGCGCCGTTTTGAATACGCGCCTGCAGCTGCGCCTTAATCATCAGGTATTGCGGCATCTCGCCAGAGGGTGATTTCATGTTTACTCGCTGCCACGTTTGGTGCGCTCATTATACATAGCCAGATGAATTTTTTGTTGCAGCGCCACATTTCCTTTGACCCTGCCCCGGCTTTGTCTCCATGATAAATATAAATCTGGTATAGACCAAATGGTGAGACAAATGACTTCACGGAATTACCTGCTGCTGACTCCCGGCCCGCTAACCACCTCCCGCACGGTGAAAGAGGCGATGTTGTTCGATAGCTGCACCTGGGATGATGATTACAATCTCGGCGTGGTACAGACCATTCGCCAGCAGCTGGTGCAGCTGGCCACCCTGGCCGACGGTTATACGGCGGTGCTGCTGCAGGGCAGCGGCAGTTACGCGGTCGAAGCGGTGCTCGGCAGCGTCATCGGCGAACAGGGCAAAGTGCTGATCGTCAGCAATGGCGCCTATGGCGCGCGTATGATTGAGATGGCGCAGCTGATGGGCATCGCCTTTCATCCTTACGATTGCGGCGAAGTCGCCCGTCCGGACGCGGCGGCGATCGCGCGGATCCTGCAGGATGACCCGATGATCACCCATATCGCGATGGTGCATAGCGAAACCACCACCGGCATGCTCAACCCGATCGAAGAGGTAGCCGCGCTGGCGAAGGAGTATGGCAAACGCTATATCGTCGATGCGATGAGCAGCTTCGGCGGCATTCCGCTGGATATCGCCGCGCTGAATATTGACTATCTGATAAGCTCCGCCAACAAATGCATTCAGGGCGTGCCGGGCTTCGCTTTCGTCATCGCCCGCGAATCGGAGCTGGCCACCTGCAAAGGCCGCTCGCGCTCGCTGTCGCTGGATCTTTACGCCCAGTGGCGCTGTATGGAGGATAACCACTGCAAGTGGCGCTTCACCTCACCGACCCATACCGTGCTGGCCTTCGCTCAGGCGCTGAAAGAACTGGCCCAGGAGGGCGGCGTCAGCGCCCGCCATCAGCGCTACAGCCACAATCAGCGCCGACTGGTCGCCGGAATGCGCGCGCTCGGCTTCCGGACGCTACTTGATGACAGCCTGCACTCGCCGATCATTACCGCCTTTTATTCACCGGACGCGCCGCAGTATCGCTTTCACACCTTCTACCAGAAGCTGAAAGATCAGGGCTTCGTTATCTATCCGGGCAAAGTGTCGCAAAGCGATTGCTTCCGCATCGGCAACATCGGCGAAGTCTACGACGCCGACATCACCGCCCTGCTGGCGGCCATCGACAACGCCATGTACTGGAAACAATAAGGAACCGCCATGAACCGTATCACCGCACTCATCCTCGACTGGGCCGGCACCACCGTGGACTTCGGCTCCTTCGCGCCGACGCAAATTTTCGTCGAGGCCTTCCGCCAGGCCTTCGATATTGAGCTCACCCTTGAAGAGGCCCGCGTGCCGATGGGGCTTGGCAAATGGCAGCACATTGAGGCGCTGGGCAAACTGCCGTCGGTCGATAGCCGCTGGCAGGCGAAATTTGGTCGGCCAATGACGGCTGCTGATATTGATGCGATCTACGCCGCGTTTATGCCGCTGCAAATCGCTAAGGTTGTCGATTTTTCCGCTCCGATCGCCGGCGTGGTCGACACCCTCGCCGCGCTGCGCGCCGACGGACTGAAGATCGGCTCCTGCTCGGGCTATCCGCGTCCGGTGATGGAAAAGCTGGTTCCAGCCGCCGCCGCGCAGGGCTATGCCCCGGACCACTGGGTCGCCACCGATGACCTTGCCGCCGGCGGGCGTCCCGGGCCGTGGATGGCGCTGCAGAACGTAATTGCCCTTGGCATAGACGATGTGGCCCACTGCGTGAAGGTCGATGACGCCGCACCGGGCATCAGCGAAGGGTTACATGCCGGGATGTGGAGCGTCGGCCTGGCGGTGTCCGGTAACGAATTCGGCGCTACCTGGGAGGCGTACCAGGCGATGTCGAAAGAGGAAATCGCCACCCGTCGCGAGCGGGCGGCAGGCAAGCTGTATGCCGCCGGGGCGCATTATGTGGTTGATACCCTGGCGGACCTGCCGGAAGTGATTGCCGACATTAACGCCCGGCTGGCAAAAGGCGAACGGCCTTAAGCGGGTGAATTCACCTTCACTTTGGCCGCCACCAACAGGCCGGTAAACAGCATTAATACCCCTGACAACACCAGCGGCGACAGCAGCCCTAAGTGGTCAAGCGCAATGCCGCCGACCGCGGCGCCGCAGGTGTTGGCCAGCTGGATCACCGCCACCTGAATCGACCCGGCTTTTTCCGCCTGATCGGAGAGTGAACGGGTGATCCACGTTGACCACCCCACCGGGATCAAGGCGAACGCAAAGCCCCAGATAATTGCCACCGTCGAGGCGACGATTTTGCTTTCTCCCCACAGCACCAGCGCCGCCGCGCAGGCGGTCAACACCAGCGGCGCAATCGCCAGCGCCGCTTTCACCGAGCGTTTGAGCAGCACCGAGGAGAGCGACGTGCCGATGAAGCTGGCGATACCAAAGCTCAGCAGCACCAGCGTCAGGCCATCGACATCAAAGCCGGCGAGGGTCATGTAGACCGGGCGAATATAGGTAAAAAAGGCGAACTGTCCGGCAAAGGCCATGAAAATGGCGCACATGCCGGCCATCACCCCCGGCCGCTTCAGCAGGCCAAACATATTTTGCTGCTGAGCCGCCGATTCACCAGGCAGCGACGGCAGCGCTTTCAGCACCCAGAGCGTACACAGTACACCCATCACCGCCGCGCCGTTAAACACGTTGCGCCAGCCGATAAGCCCGCCAAGGAAACTGCCCAACGGGGCGGCGATCACCAGCGCGATGGATACCGCGCCGAAGATAATCGACAACGCTTTCGGCACCACGCGCATCGGCACCAGCCGCATGGTCAGCGAGGCTGACATCGCCCAGAAACCGCCGAGCGCCAGCCCCAGACAGGCGCGTCCCAGCAGCAGCAGGGTGAAGCTATCGGCAAAGGACACCAACAGGCAGGAAAGGGTCAGCAGCAGCGAAAAGAGGATCACCACGTAGCGGCGATCGGTTTTGCCAATGACGGAAGTGATAAACAGGCTGGAAAACATCGCGACGAATGCCGTCGTCGTCACCGACTGCCCGGCCATCCCTTCGGAGATACCTAAATCCAGCGCCATCGGCGTCAGCAGACTGACCGGTAGAAATTCGACGGTAATCAGGCAGGCGACGCAGAAAGCAACCGCGAAGACCGCCGACCAGTTTGGTCGCGCGAGTTCGCGTGCATGGGGTTTGGCTTCATTTGAATAACTCATGAGTGACCTGCGAAGAAAGTGACGGAAAGCTGCGCAGTGTAACATTTTGTTTGTGACGCATTTAACGTTTTCGCAACTCTTCTCGCTTTTCATGAAGTAATACAAAAGCGTAGTCTGTGAATATCGGCCTCGTCATTCTGCCGGATGGCGCTTACGCTTATCCGGCCTACAAGTGACGAGTGCGGAAACCGTAGGCCGGATAAGGCGCAGCCGCCATCCGGCACAAAAAGCGATGAACCCCAGGCCGAATAACTATGAGATCAGTGCAGCCAGTGCACGCCGTCTTCCGGGAGAAACAGGTCGTTATAGCGCTGCTGAAGGTTATGCAAATCGCTCATATCCGGATCCAGCTCGCGCAGAAACCCTTGCGCCAGGCGGATCTGCGCCTCGGTGATCGGCGCCGCTAAACGCGCTTTTTGCATCAGGCGATACCAGTAATGCAGGTTTTTTTCGCTAGCGTCGACAATTGCAACCTGCCAGATCAGCAGCACCTGGGCGGCGTTCTGCAGATGCGCTTCATTCGGCCGTTCAAGGTAACGCAAATACTCATTGCCGGCGGTTTTACCCAGCTGATCGATCATCGATTCCAGCGGGACGGGCGTGATGCCCAGGCGTTCGCTCAGGCGGCGGATCGCGCGGCGTGAATCAGAGGTAAGCACCCGAAATCCCACAACAAATACCACTACCAGGGTGGCCAGTCCTATCCAGATCATGCATCCTCTCATCCAATCGCAGCCTGACTATCATAATGGGAATTTGCCTGCTGTCGACTGTCGGACCTGGCATATTACGCAAGAAATAAAAAAGCCCGGCGCAATGGCCGGGCAAGGTTACCAAATACCTGGTGAATCAGGCAGTCTGCAAAATACGGTTCTTTTTCTCGCGGCGAATTTTACGCTCTTCGAAGATAGCCACGATGGCCATCAGGCAGATACAGCCGATGGCGGCGGCGTCCAGCGCCGCAAAGGTGCCGGCCCAGCCGGTGAGGCCAAAGACCGGGGTGCCGTCGGCGATCATCCCGAGGCCCAGCTTGGCGAAGCTATCGCCGATCAGATAGGCGAAAGTGCCCTTGATCCCATCGGCGGCGCCGATCGCTTTTTTCGGTACGAAGCCAACGGCGGCAACGCCAATCAGCAGCTGCGGGCCAAACACCAGGAAGCCCAGCGCAAACAGCGAAGCCAGATAGACGTACTGATTGCTGGCATGTTGATAAACGCCGAGAGTGGCGATAATCAGCGCCAGCGCGATGCAGGCCACCAGCGCGCGGCGGCCGTTGGCCAGGTCCGACAGCCAGCCCCACAGCAGCGTGCCGACCAGGGCTCCGACCTCAAACAGGGTAAACCCCTGAATCGCCACCTCTTTCGACAGCTTCAGCTCCTGGAAGGCGTACACGGTGGACCATTGATCGATACCGATACGCACCACGTAGAGGAAGATGTTGGAGAAGCACAGCAGCCAGATCACTTTGTTTTTCAGCACGTACTCAACAAAGATCTGCCACTTGGTCATCGCGTTTTCTTCGGTCTCTTTATCCTCTTCGCTGATCGCTTCGCCAAAGAGCTCCTCCGCCGTGCCGAGGCCGTAGGATTCCGGCGAGTCGCTACCGTAGCGCAGGCCAATAAAGCCGACGATCAGCGCAATAATCGACGGGAAGATAAACATGCCGATCACGTGGCCGTCGAACAGATAGTTGGCGCCAAACAGCGCCACGCCCGCCGCGCCGGCGCCGCCGAGGTTGTGAGAGATATTCCAGAAGCCGAGGAAGGTGCCGCGTTTGCGTCGTGGCGTCCATTTGGTGATGGTGGAATAGCTGCACGAGCCGCCGGTGCTCTGGAAGAAGCCGCTTAGCGCATAGAAGGCGATCATCAGGAACAGGCTGGTGGAACCCGCACCCATACTGGCGCTAAAGCCCAGCATGCAGATGGCGGAGAGGATCAGCATAAACGGCAGGAACTGCTTGGTGTTTTTGCCATCGGCATAGTAGGAAACCAGGGTTTTCCCTACGCCGTAGGTAATGGAGAAGCCCAGGCCAATCATCCCCAGCTGGGTCATGCTCAACCCGTAGGTGGAGATCATGTCGTTCTGCGCAATATTAAAGTTCTTGCGGATCAGGTACATGGTCAGGTAGCCAATGAAGACCACCAGATAGGACTGCATGAAAGGTTTGAACCACATTTTGCGCCGCACGTCGAGCGGCAGATCCAGGGTCGGCTTACGAACCTGATTCAGAAAGGCCAGCATGGGTATCTCCTGAGCTGATTTTTTATGCCTGCGTCATAGCCAGGCATTGTAAAAATCAGCGCGCCGTCTGGCCTGAGACGGCGTCCAGGTGAAACCGGGAAAATTTCTTAGTTTTGCCCCATTCGCGGCGAAAGAGTGAGATGCATCACGCTTCACTGGCGGCGCGCGGCGCCTGCGCGTTTAAGAACGGCAGCAGCAGCAGCGCGGAAATGCCGGCGGCAATCGCGATCGCCACGAAGAATCCGGTCCAGTGCCAGATATCCATTACCTGCGCCAGCGGCCAGCCGGAAAGCGACGCGCCAAGATATGCGAACAGGCCGACAAACCCGGTAGCCGCCCCGGCGGCCTCTTTATGCGAACACTCCGCCGCCGCCATGCCGATCAGCATCTGCGGGCCGAAGACAAAGAAACCGGTGGTGAAGAAGCAGGCCGCCTGCATCACGTAGCTGGCGAACGGCATCAGCCACAGGCCGCCAACCGACAGCAAAATGCCGGCGGCGAAGATCAGGTTCATCGGTCCGCGATTGCCGTTAAACAGCTTATCCGAGCCCCACCCCGCCACCAGCGCGCCGATAAATCCGCCCAGCTCGAACATGGTCACCGCCGAGTTAGCGGTCACCAGATCGACGCCAAGCGTCTCCGACATATACAGATTGCCCCAGTCGTTAATCGCCGCCCGCACCACGTACACCAGCACATAGCACAGCGACAGCAGCCAGATATAGGGGTTTGCCAGCACGTATCGGGTGAGGATCTCTTTGCGCGTCAGCCCGGCGCCCTCCTGCTGCTGGGCAATCTCCAGCGCATCGTGACGCCAGTCGCCCACGGCGGGTAGCCCCACCGCCTGCGGACGATCGCGCAGCCGCCAGCACAGATATAATCCGGCGAGGATCGCCAGGCCGCCGGCGATGGTCATCCCCGCGCGCCAGCCGTAATGTAGCGCCGCCGCTCCCACCACCATCGGGATCAGCGCGCCGCCCACGTTATGCGCCGTATTCCACAGCGCCCACCAGCCGCCGCGTTCGGTGCGTGAATACCAGGCCGTCAGCAGCCGGGCGCAGACCGGCGAGCCCCACCCCTGAAAGAAGGCGTTCAGTGCCCACAGCAGGGCGAAGGCCCACAGTGAGGAAGAAAAACCGAACAGAATATTCACCACCCCGGTGGCGATAAGCCCCAACCCCATAAAATAACGGGCATCGGAGCGGTCGCTGACGATACCGGAGAAAAATTTCGACAGTCCGTAGGTGATGTAAAACAGCGTGGCCAGCAGACCGATATCGCTGCGGGTCAGCACGTTGCTGGCGAGAATGTCAGGCACCGCGGCGTTAAAGCTTTTGCGGGTGAAATAGAACAGCGCGTAGCCCAGCCAGATGGTCAACAGGATATGGCGGCGCCAGTAGCGATAACGCGCATCAAGCTCGCGTTTATCGCTAATCGGCGCAGCGTCAGGCGGGGCTTTTAAAAAGGCGAACATCAGCGATCCTCTCAGGCGTAACGCAGCGGTAGATTGACGCACACCCGGGTACCGTGGGTGCAGGAGATCGTCAGCGTGCCCCCCAGGGCGGTCACGCGCTCACGCATGCCGGTCAGACCGAATCCCTGCGCGCTGGATCCCGGCGGCAGGCCGCAGCCGTCATCCTCCAGCACCAGCATCAGACGCTCCTCCTGCTGCCAGCCCTGCAGGGTCACGGCGCTGGCGCTGGCGTGCTTGACGATATTGTTCAGTCCCTCCTGGCAGACGCGGAACAGGGTCACGCGCTGGTTTTCGCTCAGCCCCGCCTCGTTAATCCGCCAGTCGAGATGGCTGACAATGCCGCGGTCCTCCAGCTCCATCTCGCGCATCAGAGAACGTACCGCCTGCTCCAGCGGCAGGTCGTCAAGCTGGCGCGGACGCAGGCGGCCCAGCAGGCGACGCACCGAGTCGTAAACCCCCAGCGAGAGGTGTTCAATCAGCTGGCCGCTCTGGCGAACGCTGGCGTTGTCCGGCGCCAGCCGCTGGACGATCCCCGCCTGGGTGCGTATTGCGGTGATGGTCTGGCCGATATCATCATGGAGCTCGCGCGCGACGTCGCGGCGCACGCTCTCTTCGGTCTCCAGCAGGCGATCCGCCAGACGACGATTACGCGCCAGCTCGTTCTGTAGCGACTGGTTAAGCTCGCGCAATCGCTGGATCCCCGCCCCCAGCAGCAGTCCGGTGAGGCTCTGCGCCAGCAGCGAAAGCAGGAGATCGACGGGGTGATCGTGCCAGGTCTGGCTGGCAATCAGGGCGATAGCGTTCATCAATGTGGCGATCAGCGCGCCCTGCCAGCCGTAGTGCCAGGCGAGGGCGATAATCGGCAGCGCAAGGCAAAACGGGGTAAAGCGGGAGAGCTCAGCGGGCAGCCCAAGCTGCAGCCACAGGCTAATAGTGAATAACAACAGATACCAGATCAGATGCCGCCCGCGCCAGTTTACCGGCTGCGCCACCAGCGACGGCCCCAGGGGCCGCCAGACGGTGCTGGTGAGGTAGTGCCAGAACACCAGACAGGTCGGCGCCAGAGTCAGGCCGCCGGTGAGCGTCAACAGCAGGGCGTTAAGACCCTCGTCCCCCTCCGCCAGCCAGGGCAGCGATTGCAGCAGCGCGGCGGCCATTAACGCCCCGCCCTGACGCAGAAGCGTCAGCCAGTCGCGCTGCTGGCGATACCGCGAGATCAGCGCCACCGGCAGGAGGGTCAGCAGGCTTCCGGTCATCAATATTATCGGGTGCGCCAGCGCCACTTCCTGCGCCAGCCAGAAGATCAGCAGCCACTCGGTTCCCAGCAGCACCGGCCAGTAGCCGCGCGGGCACTGCAGCATCAGCCCCAAACGCAGGCCGAAGGGGAACAGCAGCACCGCCAGATCGGCGCGCTCCACCAGATGCAGGCTGATGCTCCACAGACAAAACCAGGCGGCGGCGAAAATAAAGGCGCAGCCGATCACCGACAGCAGGCGCGGGAGTATGGTCTTCATTGCCAGCTGTCAAACATACGGCGCGCCAGCTCGACGTCATTGTTGACGCCCAGCTTTTCCAGCAGGTTAGCGCGGTGAACGTGGACGGTTTTCGGCGACAGTCCGAGCTCAGCGGCGATCTCTTTCACCGCCATGCCCTCCGCCAGCTTTTCCGCCACCTGACGTTCGCGTTTGGTGAGCGGATCCTGGCGCCCGGCGGCCAGCTTCATGGCGATATCCGGTGTGAGATAGCAGCCGCCCGCCGCCACCGTGCGCACCGCGGCGATAAGTTCGTCCGGGCTGCAGCGTTTCGACAGAAAGCCCCGCGCGCCGGCGTTAAGCGCCTGCTCGACCAGCGCCGGGCTGTCGTGCACCGACAGCATGATGGTCGCCATTCCCTTCGGCAGCTGGCTGAGCAGCGCCAGCCCGGAAATATCCGGCATTGAGATATCGCAGATACAGACCTGAACGCCGCGCCCCGGCAACCCCGCCAGCGCCTCGCGGCCGCTGCCGAATTCGGCGACAACCTGAAAATCAGTTTCCAGCCCCAGCAGCTGAGCAAAGCCGGAGCGGACAATCAAATGATCGTCAATAAGGGCGATGGTGGTCATGATAGGGTCCTGGTGCCTGAGGCGACAAAGCGCTGTGTCCGTAGGCCGGATAAGCGCAGCGCCATCCGGCAAAGGCGCTTACCTTAACCATAAGCACCTTACCGTTCAAGCCTTGCGCGATTTACTCGAAGAACACCGCAATTTTGTTAAACATGGTGGGATCGGACTGGTTACGCGCCACTTTGGTGACATCTTCCAGCTTTTCAATCTGGCTAATCATCTGCCCGAGACGCTGATCGTCGTTCACCAGCAGCCAGATGCGGCTGTGTTCGCTGCCCTGAATCGGTAGACAAAGAATACCTTCGACGTTAAAGGCGCGGCGGGCAAAAAGCCCGCAGACGTGGGTCATGACGCCGGGGTGGTTGCGGACGGTGAGTTCCAGAATGACGTTATCACAGTGTTTTTGCATGGCTTATTCCCCCACCATTTCAGTATTGGCCGCACCCGGCGGTACCATCGGATACACTTTCTGCTGCGCGTCGATGCGCACGTGAATCAGCGCCGGGCCCGGACGAGCGATGATCGCCTGCAGCGCCGCCTGCGGATCGGCTTCGTTATTTAAATCACAGGTTTGCAGGCCAAAACCGGCGGCAATCTGCATAAAGTTAATCATCCCCGGATAAGTGGCGGCAAAAACGCCCTGCTGATAAAACAGGCTCTGCTGCTGATGCACCAGCCCCAGCGCTTCGTTGTTCAGCAGAATAATTTTTACATCCAGTTGATTTTCAGCGGCGGTAGCCATCTCCTGAATATTCATCATCAGGCTGCCGTCGCCGGAGAAGCAGATAACCTTGCGCTGCGGATTCGCCAGCGCCGCGCCGATCGCCGCCGGCAGGCCGAAGCCCATGGTGCCGAGGCCGCCGGAGGTCAGCCACTGGCGCGGACGGTTGAGCGGGTAGGCCTGCGCCGTCCACATCTGGTGCTGGCCAACGTCGGTAGTGATGATCGCTTCATCATCCACGCAGGCGGCCACGGCGTTAATCAGGCCGTAATGGGAAAGCGGGTCGCTTTCCTGCGGGATGGCGCAAGGGAATTCGCGCTGCAAGTCGGCCACCAGCTGGCGCCATTCCTCGCGCGGCTGCGCCTCAATCTGCGGGTTCAGCTGGGCTAAGACTTCCGCCACATCGCCCTGAATCGCCACGTGCGGTTGCTTGATTTTGCCCAGCTCGGCGCGGTCGATATCGACGTGGATAATCTTCGCGTTCGGGCAGAACTGCTCGGTCTTGCCAATCGCCCGGTCATCAAAACGCGCGCCTAAAACAATCAGTAAATCCGCTTCCTGCAGAATGAAGTTGGTGCTGCGCGCGCCGTGCATCCCCAGCATCCCCAGCGACAGCGGGTGCGCCTTCGGCAGCATGCCCAGCGCCATCAGGGTCATGGTGGTCGGCAGATTGGCTTTTTCCGCCAGCTCACGGATCTCCTGCGGCGCGTTAATCACCCCGCCGCCCAGATAGAGCACCGGACGCTTCGCCGCATTGATCATCGCCGCCGCTTCGCGCACGCTTTCGGGGGCGAATGCCGGCGGAGCGGCGCGCTCGCCCGGTTCCGGCAACGTTTCCAGCTCAATGGTCGCCGACTGTACGTCCTTAGGAATGTCTATCCACACCGGCCCGGGACGCCCGGACTGAGCAATACGGAAGGCGTCGCTGATCACCTGCGGCAGCTCAGCGATGTCGCGCACCAGATAGTTATGTTTGGTGATGGGGATAGAGATGCCGTAGGTGTCCACTTCCTGGAAGGCGTCGGTGCCAATCATCGATGCCGGCACCTGGCCGGTGATGCAGACCAATGGAATCGAATCCAGGCGGGCATCGGCGATCGCCGTCACCAGGTTCGTCGCCCCCGGGCCGCTGCAGGCCATACAGACCGCTGGTTTGCCTTCGGTACGCGCCATCCCCTGGGCGATAAAGCCCGCGCCCTGCTCGTGGCGCGCCAGGATGTGGCGGATCTGCGTGCTCTGGCTTAAGGCATCGTAAATAGGCAGGATGGAGCCGCCCGGAATGCCGCTAACCATAGTGATACCCTGGCGTTCCAGTAAATGAACAACCAGCTGCGCGCCGGTAAAGCGCATTGTGTTTGATGTGGTGCCCGAACTTGCCATGCTCCAGTCCTTTTCTTCTGGGCCGACTTTACCGGGGGGCTCGCCAACAAAAAACCCCGCTCGGTTTGCGCCGGCGGGGTTTGGAATTCGTGTTGTTCCGGACCCTACGGCGCATTGCCGACGACGACCACCACAGACACGACGACCACCGCGGCTGGCGCGGTTTTTAGTAGGGTCGAAGCGATCAGGGTTGCGTTCATTAGGGACCTGTTGTGTCGAAAAATAAGCTGAATTTATACAAACACAGGTTTTACGTTTTCACAATGGATTTATTTTCATCCACGAAAATTTGCGCGAAAGATCACAGTTCGGCGCAAAAGGGCAGAAAACAAAAAACCCCGCCGGAGCGAGGTTTTTATCAGTATGGTTACAGGTGGTAGCCGCAAGCACACTGTATTACGTCAACGCCAAAAGTATACGCGATCGCTGCAGTTCGCGCAATTTAAGGTCGCTTTTTCTCTGTCATAGAGTATGGGCGAGAGCAGCGGATTTGTCCAAAAAACACTGTTCATCCATACAGTATTTATCTATACTGGGTGTGTTCATGGTGTGCCATTCGGGGGCCGCAAGTTTGACCGGCGCAACGAAGTCCTGGCTGAAACGGGTGGTGCCGTCAGTGCCTTAACCCCGAGAGAGCACACTGTGTTACGTCAACAACGTGCAGTCACTGGTCCGCGCGGCAACGCGTGGTTCAGCGCTGCGCACCCCTGTCGTTGCTGGCGGCGGGCCGGGAAGCCGTCCACGGAAGGAGCAATCATTGGCCAGGGCGACGCCGCCGGCGACAGGCAGGGATAAGCTGGCAACAGGCAGCGGAAAGGTACGTCAGCTTATTGTGCTCCTTAACCACAGGAGACGCGCGTATGGGCGGAATGGATATTATTATTTTAATCCTGAAACTCATGGTTGCTGTGTTGCAACTACTTGATGCAGTCCTGAAACAGTTCCGCTGATTCAGGTTCAAGTCGCACCTGAGGGGGGCGGGAAACCGCCCCCCTGCAGGCGCCCGCCGGGCGTCCCGGGATGACTTGATGGAGGAAGCTATGCCACCCCTGTTAATTGCCGCCACGACGCCGGATGCCCCGGGGTTCGCGGCGCTGCGCACCGAAAGCCTTGAACAGCATTTCAATATGCTGCGCCGCCTGGCGGAAAACTGGCAGAGCGGCAAAAACCGCTTTACCGCGCCGGGCGAAACGCTGCTGGGTGCCTTTGTGAACCACCAGCTGGTTGGGGTATGCGGCATCAATAGCGATCCCTTCAGCCCGCAGCCGCGGGCCGGGCGTATTCGCCATCTCTACATCAGCGAGCGCTACCGCCGCCGGGGGATCGGCCAGCAGCTGCTGGTCTCGGTTATCACCCACTCCAGCGCCTGGTTTGATTTTCTCAACACCCACGCCCCGGCGCAGGCCTGGCCCTTTTATGAAAGACTTGGCTTTCGCCCGGTGTACGACGAACCGCGGGTGACGCATCGCCTGTTTTGTTCGCTGTAGCCCCCGCTGGCTGGCAGCGCGGGCGCGTGTTACAGTCCGGTGACCTTCACTGTTGAACCTGTCTGCGATGACCATCACCGTATTCTGCATTTTGCTGTTCGCCGCCCTGCTGCACGCCAGCTGGAACGCTATTGTCAAAGCCAGCGGCGATAAAATGTACGCGGCGATCGGCGTCAGCGGCTCGGCCGCGCTGATCGCCTTGGTGATGCTGCCCTTTGCCCCGCAGCCAACGCTTGCCAGCGCCCCCTATCTGCTGGCGTCGTGCGCGTTACAGGTGGTGTATACGGTGCTGGTGGCGAAGACCTATCAGGTGTCGGATATGAGCCAGACCTATCCGCTGATGCGGGGGACTGCCCCATTGCTGGTGGCGGCGATAAGCGTGCTGTTTCTCGGCGATCGCTTGTCGCCGATGGCCTGGCTGGGCATCGGCGTCATCTGCCTGGCTATTCTGGCGATGGCCTTTAACGGCCGCGCCAGCTCGCGCAAAGGCATCGTGCTGGCGCTGATCAACGCCTGCTTCATCGCTGGCTATACGCTGGTGGACGGCACCGGCGTCCGGCTGGCGGGCTCGGCGCTGGGCTACACCCTGTGGACCTTTTTTATGAACGGCTTCTGCCTGCTAAGCTGGGCAATGATGACCCGCCGCGCTGAAGCCAGCCGCTATCTGCGCCTGCACTGGCGAAAAGGTATCCTCGGCGGTATCGGCACCATGGGCTCCTACGGCCTGGCGCTGTGGGCGATGACCCAGGCGCCGCTGGCGGTGGTCGCCGCGCTGCGTGAAACCTCCATTTTGTTCGGCGCGCTAATCGCTTTTATCGTCCTGAAAGAGCAACTGATGCCGCTGCGCATCTTCGCCGCCTGCGGGATTGCCGCCGGGGCGATCCTCCTGCGCCTCGCTTAGCCTGCAATGGCAACATTAGTTGCCGTTCCTGTTTACATAATCTGCCTGGAATTCCCTCAACAATCGGCACTTTGCAGTTGTTCTGTCATTTTTATATGGTAGATTCCTCCATCGATTACGGGATGTGCCAGTCACATATTCTTCATTTCTCTTTACTCACAAAGTATTCATCGACATGAAACGGCATAAAAACTTCAATTTGTTGTTGATGCTGGTACTGCTGGTGGCCGTTGGCCAGATGGCGCAGACCATATATATTCCGGCCATCGCCGACATGGCGGTCGCGCTGAACGTTCGCGAAGGGGCGGTTCAAAGCGTGATGGCGGCCTACCTGCTGACCTACGGTATTTCACAGCTGTTTTACGGCCCGCTCTCCGACCGCATCGGTCGCCGCCCGGTGATCCTCGTCGGGATGTCGATTTTTATGCTGGCGACGCTGGTCGCCATGACCACCCATAGCCTGCCGGTGCTGATCGCCGCCAGCGCCATGCAAGGGATGGGCACCGGCGTCGGCGGCGTGATGGCGCGCACCCTGCCCCGCGATCTGTACGAAGGCGCCCAGCTGCGTCATGCCAATAGCCTGTTAAATATGGGTATTCTGGTCAGCCCGCTGATTGCCCCGTTGCTCGGCGGCATCCTCGACACCCTGTGGAGCTGGCGCGCCTGTTACGCTTTCCTGCTGGTTCTGTGCGCCGGGGTGACCTTCAGCATGGCGAAATGGATGCCGGAAACGCGCCCGGAGGGCGCGCCGCGCACCAAACTTCTGGCCAGCTACAAAACGCTGTTCGGCACTGGCGCGTTTAACTGCTATCTGCTGATGCTGATCGGCGGCCTGGCGGGGATTGCGGTATTCGAAGCCTGTTCCGGCGTACTGATGGGCGCGGTGCTCGGCCTGAGCAGCATGGCGGTGAGTATTCTGTTTATTCTGCCGATCCCGGCGGCCTTCTTCGGCGCCTGGTTTGCCGGCCGCCCCAACAAGCGTTTCCCGACCCTGATGTGGCAATCGGTTATCTGCTGCCTGCTGGCGGGTCTGATGATGTGGATCCCGGGGCTGCTGGGCGTCATGACCGTCTGGACCCTGCTGGTGCCGGCGGCGCTGTTCTTCTTCGGCGCCGGCATGCTGTTCCCGCTGGCCACCAGCGGCGCGATGGAGCCATTCCCGTTCCTCGCCGGTACCGCCGGGGCGCTGGTTGGCGGCTTGCAGAATATCGGCTCCGGCGTACTGGCCTGGCTGTCGGCGATGATGCCGCAAAACGGTCAGGGCAGTCTCGGTCTGCTGATGATGCTGATGGGTCTGTTGATTCTGCTGTGCTGGCTGCCGCTGGCCTCGCGCTTTACCCACCATCAGCAGCCGGTCTAAGCGCCGCTTGGCGCTCCCCGGATAGCGGCTGACGCCTTATCCGGGCTACCTCCCGGTGGCTGCTTTTGTCTTATGTCAGACTATGCAGCCACTCGATAAAGGCGTCGATTTTCGGCCACTGGCGACCCGGCAGGGTGGTTACATAGTAGTGCTGGTGGCATTTCAGCGTCATATCGCCAAACGGGGCGATCAACTCCCCACTCTCCAGCCGCTTCTGCACCAGCCGCTTACGCCCCATCGCCACCCCGACATGATTCATCGCCGCAATCGTCGCTAAATCGGAACGATCGAAGCCAATCCCCGACGATGGCGGCAGTTCCACCGCAAACTGCTGCGCCCAGCTATACCACTCGTCGGTGCCGGAATCGTTACTCCATGCCTGGCGGTCGTGGAGCAACGTACAGTGGCACAGATTGCCCGGATTCGACATTAACTGCCGCTGTTGCGCGTAATTCGGCGTACATACCGGCACGATCGCCTCATCCATCAGAAAATGGTGACTCAGCTGCGACGACGGCGCATCATCAAAATAGATCGCCAGATCGATGCCCGTCCGCTGCAGGTTAACGTTCTCATTGCCGGTCAGCACGGTGAGGGAGATGGCCGGGTAACGGCGGGTAAAGTCACCCAGGGCCGGCACCAGCCAGCACTGGGCGATAGAGGGCCGCGAGTAGACCGTCAGACTGCCGGAGAGCTCCTGGTTTTTGATATCGAGGATCTCCTGATTGAGACCATCCAGCGACGACTTCAGCGCCCAGTAGACCCGCTTACCTTCACGCGTCAGCTCAACTTTGCGATGCGAGCGGACAAAGAGCAGGATCCCCAGCTCCTCTTCAAGTTGATTAATCCGGTGGCTGACGGCGCCAGGCGTGAGCGCCAGCTCGTCGGCGGCCAGGGCAAACGACTCGTGCCGCGCCGCCACCTCAAAGGTCGACAGCCTGGAGAGCTGCCAGCCGTTCAGCAACCGGGTACCTAAGGTTTTTAGCACATCCATCACGCGCTCCTGGCAAATACAGTGGCTGTTGATGATAAAAAAATCACGCCGGTTTTGCCGCAAAAGGGTGAGTTAATTTGACCCATAGCATATTTAATGGTCTGTTTTTGAGCTAAATCACCCATTTGATTCAATTCTCCTCACCCTAAAGCCCATTTTTATCGTTTGTCAGCCCATGACGATTCTCGCTTCAATAAGGCCAGATTATTCACAGGCGAGGTGGAATATGGGTTCGCAAGTCTGGGTTGTGAGCACGCTGCTGATCAGCATCGTGTTAATCGTCTTAACGATCGTCAAACTGAAGTTTCATCCATTTCTGGCGCTGCTGCTGGCGAGCTTTTTCGTCGGCGCGATGATGGGGATGGGCCCGCTGGAGATGGTCAACGCTATTGAGAGCGGCATCGGCGGTACGCTGGGCTTCCTTGCGGCGGTGATCGGTCTCGGCACCATTCTCGGGAAGATGATGGAGGTCTCCGGCGCGGCGGAGCGCATCGGCCTGACGCTGCAGCGCTGCCGCTGGCTGTCGGCGGACGTGATTATGGTGCTGGTCGGCCTGATCTGCGGCATCACGCTGTTTGTCGAAGTCGGCGTGGTCCTGCTGATCCCCCTGGCCTTCTCCATCGCCAAAAAAACCAATACCTCGCTACTGAAGCTGGCTATTCCGCTGTGTACCGCGCTGATGGCGGTGCACTGCGTGGTCCCCCCGCATCCGGCGGCCCTGTTTGTCGCGAACAAACTGGGCGCCGATATCGGCACAGTGATTGTTTATGGCCTGCTGGTCGGTCTGATCGCCTCGCTGGTTGGCGGTCCGCTGTTTCTCAGAGCGTTAGGCAACCGCCTGCCGTACAAACCGGTTCCGGCCGAATTTGCCAACCTTGAGGTCCGCGAGGCGTCGACGCTGCCGTCACTCGGCGCCACGCTGTTTACCGTACTGCTGCCGATTGGCCTGATGCTGGTGAAAACCGTCGCCGAACTGAACATGGAGAAAGGCGGCACGCTGTATACGGTGCTGGAATTTATCGGCAACCCCATCACCGCGATGTTTATCGCCGTCTTTGTCGCGTATTACATGCTCGGCATTCGTCGGCAGATGGGGATGGGCGTCCTGCTGACCCATACGGAAAACGGCTTTGGGTCTATCGCCAACATCCTGCTGATTATCGGCGCAGGCGGCGCATTCAACGCGATTTTGAAATCCAGCGGCCTGGCCGATAGCCTGGCGGTGATTCTGTCGAACCTCGACATGCATCCGATTTTGCTGGCCTGGCTGGTGGCGCTTATCCTGCACGCCGCCGTCGGCTCCGCCACCGTGGCGATGATGGGTGCCACCGCCATCGTCGCGCCGATGCTGCCGCTCTATCCCGGCGTCAGCCCGGAGATCATCGCTATTGCCATCGGTTCCGGCGCCATTGGCTGCACGATCGTCACCGATTCCCTGTTCTGGCTGGTAAAACAGTACTGCGGCGCCAGCCTCAGTGAAACGTTCAAGTACTACACGACGGCGACTTTTATCGCGTCGCTACTTGCACTGGCCGCCACCTTCCTGCTTTCTTTCATTATCTGAGCGCAAAGAGACGTATGATGAAACACGCTGACCTGACCACCTTAACCGCGACCTTCCCGCTTGTGCAGGATCTGATCGCCCTGAAAGAAACCACCTGGTTTAACCCCGCCACCACCTCTCTGGCGGAGGGATTGCCTTACGTCGGCCTGACCGCCGACGACGTGCAGGGCGCCCATGCCCGCCTGCAGCGCTTCGTGCCCTATCTGGCGGAAGCCTTCCCGGAAACGGCCGCCAGCGGTGGGATTATCGAATCGGAAGTAGTCGCCATTCCGGCAATGAAGCACCGCCTTGAGCAAAAATTCGGCCAGCCGATTGGCGGCGAACTGCTGCTGAAAAAAGACAGCCATCTGCCGATCTCCGGCTCGATCAAAGCGCGCGGCGGCATTTATGAAGTGCTGACCCATGCGGAAAAGCTGGCGCTGGAAGCCGGACTGCTGACTACCGCAGACGATTATCGCAAATTGCTGACGCCGGAGTTTAAACAGTTCTTCAGCCAGTACAGCATCGCCGTCGGCTCCACCGGCAACCTCGGGATGTCGATCGGCATCATGAGCGCCCGCATCGGCTTTAAGGTTACCGTGCATATGTCCGCAGACGCCCGGGCGTGGAAAAAGGCCAAACTGCGCAGCCACGGCGTGACGGTGGTGGAGTATGAAGAGGACTACGGCGTGGCGGTCGAACAGGGGCGCAAGGCGGCGGAATCAGACCCGAACTGCTTTTTCATCGACGATGAAAATTCGCGCACGCTGTTCCTCGGCTATGCCGTGGCCGGCGAGCGCCTGAAGGCGCAGTTCGCCAAAGCCGGACGGGTGGTCGATGCCGACCATCCGCTGTTCGTCTACCTGCCGTGCGGCGTCGGCGGCGGCCCTGGCGGCGTGGCGTTTGGCCTCAAGCTGGCCTTTGGCGACCACGTTCACTGCCTGTTCGCCGAACCGACCCACTCCCCCTGCATGCTGCTCGGCGTCTATACCGGGCTTCATGACCAGATAGCGGTGCAGGATTTAGGCATTGATAATCTGACCGCCGCCGACGGTCTGGCGGTCGGCCGGGCGTCCGGCTTCGTTGGCCGGGCAATGGAGCGCCTGCTCGACGGGTTCTATACCCTTGATGACCAGACGATGTATGACATGCTGGGCTGGCTGGCGACAGCGGAAAATATCCGCCTTGAACCCTCCGCGCTGGCCGGAATGGCCGGGCCGCAGCGCGTCTGCGCCAGCAAAGCGTACCATCAGCTGCAGGGGCTGAGTGAGCAACAGCTGCAGCAGGCGACCCACCTGGTGTGGGCCACCGGCGGCGGAATGGTGCCGGCAGAGGAGATGGCGCAGTATCTGGCGAAGGGGCGCTAATCTTCAGCGCAGCAGCGGCATCAACGCCTCTGGCGGCCGCTGCTGTCGGCGCAGGTCCCGCATCACCCGCATATAGGGCCCGCTGAGATCGTAAAACTGCCGGTAACCCGCGCACAGCGGGTCTTCCTGTTCGCCGCTGCGGCACAGGCGCAGCCACGGACAGCCGTAGCAGGCGCTGTTGGCCGCCGGCGCTCCCGCCTGCGTTATCAACTCGCCGCACCAGGCGCTCAGCGTCTCGCTAAACAGCAAAATATTGATACGGCCAATATCTTCCCGCACCCAGCGGTGAAAGACTGCGCAGAGAAACTCACCCCACAGCGCGGCGTCGCCGGCCGCCAGCTGCGGAATAAAATGGATAGCCGTGAGTCCCTGTTGACGCAGCTGCGCATAGAACGCCTGCGGTTGATGGCAATGATGCGCCTCCACAACGACAGCCTGAAAGGGAGTGTCATGGTGCTGGCCGGGGGCATGAGTGAGAGGCAAATTCGCCGGACATCCTGTCATGACATATCCCTAATGAATAAAACGATCTGTTGAAGGTGAGTAACAGCAAACAGGAATGCCAGAGAAAGTACTGCGAGTGCGATCAAAAATTTGTCACGAACCGCCCGCGGCTGTAAAAAATCGCTGTCGTCGACGTCCATCAGATGACGACGGCGGGTATAGCCCCAGAGGATCACCGCCACTATCGCCAGCACGCCGATCGACAGCCAGAAAGGCAGTCCGGCGCGGTGCCAGCTGTGCTTAATCGCCAGCGCCATCAGCGCGCCATAGCCCAACAGGGTGCGAAACCAGGCCAGCGAGGTACGCTCTGGCTGTAGTCCCGGGTCGCTTTCCCGCCGCGCCCGGCGTTTATCCGCCATACAGCACCAGCAGCATCACCGCGACCACCACCGCCAGCAGCAGGATGCTAATCACCAGCAGCGTCCGGGTATAGGGGAGATCCTGCTTCAGGCGCATCGCCTTCTCGTTATTCAGCCAGCGCAGATAGCCATAGATGGCCATGCCGCCGGCAAACAGGCACAGCAGCAGGGCGAGAATTTCACGGATCAGCGGCGTGGCAAAGTCTGGCGCCAGCTGGTCAAGACCGACGCCAGCGGCGAGAAAACCGAGCGCCGTGCGGATCCATGCCAGAAAGGTACGTTCGTTAGCCAGCGAAAAGCGGTAATCCGGCGCTTCGCCGAGGCGGGAGATTTTCATGACGGTTCCTTGTTCATCGCGCAGCAGGCTTCAGCATAGCGTAAATCAGGAACCGGGGAGAAGAACCGGCGCCCCGCAGGGCGCCGGTCAACGGCGGGGATTAATGCAGCTCCGGCCAGTAATCTTTGTTGGCGGCAATCAGGTCGTCGAGGATCGCTTTCGCCACCGAGGCGCTCGGCACGGTTTTCGACAGGGTAATCGCCTGCCACAGCTTGTGGTAAGAGCGCTGTTCCCAGGCATCGACCACCAGTTTTTCCACCGCCACCTGCTGGCTCATCATCCCTTTCTGGAAGTGCGGGATGTCGCCGACCGTCAGCGGCTCCGGCCCGTTGTGACCCACCAGGCAAGGAATTTCCACCATCGCGTCAGCGTCAAAGTTATGGATCGCGCCGTTGTTCGGCACAATCAGCAGCATCCTTTCCTGGGTGTTAAAGGCGATGGCCGTCGCCAGATCGACGATATACGACGCGTGTTCGTCAATTTCCAAATCGCCAGCGGAGGATTTCCCGGCGGCAATAATCGCCCGGCAGGCGCTGAAGACGTTTTTCTCACGATGATCCATCACCTCATTGGCGCGGGTGCGTTCCGGGTTGGAGTGGGCCACCACGTAGTCCGGGAACAGATAATATTTCAGATAGGTATTCGGCATGGTCTGCGGATCCAGCGCCTGCACATCTTTCGCTTTGGCAAAGGTGTCGTTCCAGCTGGCCTCGGTATGCGGGTCGTTAGAAGGCGGCACATAGCCGTATTTCGCCACATATTCGCGCAGTTTCGGCATCAAATCGTTGCCGTCGAGATCCTCAATCGAAGTCCACCAGCCGAAGTGGTTAAGGCCGTAGTAGCGCACGCGCATCTGTTTACGGTCTTTGAGGCCAACAATCTGCGCCATCCGCCCTTCAATGCCAATCGGCATATCGCAGATGTTGAGGATTTTGGCGTTTGGCCGCAGACGGCGGGTGGCTTCCGCCACAATCGCCGCCGGGTTGGAGTAGTTGAGCATCCAGGCGTTCGGCGAATATTTTTCCATATAATCCACCAGCTCCAGCACGCCGCCGATAGAGCGCATACCGTAGGCGATCCCGCCCGGTCCGCAGGTCTCCTGGCCCAGCACGCCGTGGCGCAGCGGGATTTTCTCATCCTGTTCACGCATCGGATATTTCCCGACGCGGATATGCGCCATGACGAAATCAACATCGGTAAACGCCGCCTGCGGATCGGTGGTATAGCTGAATTCAATCTCCGGCGCCTGCTCTTTGAGGATCACTTTGCACGCCTCGGCGATGGTCTCCTGGCGCGCACCGTCGTTGTCGTAAAATTTCAGCGACCGCAGCGGAAAACGATCCTGGTTTGCCAGCAGCATCAGGACAATGCCCGGAGTGAAGGTGCTGCCGCCGCCTGCGATAACAACTGAGAATTTTTTCATGATACTGCCTCCGTCATGGTGGTATGTTCGGTCGAAAGAGAATCTTTCATCAGGTTTTCCAGCTGGTCGCGCACCTGGGGAACGTGCAGGCCGACGATGACCTGAATCCCGTTGCCGCGGCGAACTACCCCGTGGGCGCCCAGCGCTTTAAAGACGTCGTCACTTTGCGTTTTCGCCATATCGACCAGCGCGATGCGCAGTCGGGTGGCGCAGTTGTTGATGCTTTCAATGTTGCCGGCGCCGCCGAGGGCCTGCAGGAAGCCAGCGGCCTGACCCAGCCGGGTCTCTGGCGCGGCGGCGGCCGTGGTTTTACCTCGTGCCGCCTGGTAATCGGCCTTGCTGTAGAGCTTGATTTCGCTCTCTTCCCGGCCAGGCGTCTTCAGGTTCAGACGCAGGATCAGGGTGCGGAAGACCACGAAGTAGAGGGCGGTGAAACAGAGGCCGATGCCTATCTGAATGAACATCATCGAAGCGTGGTGATGGAACATTGGGATCCAGTTTTGCGGCAAGAATTGATCGAGCAGGCCGCCGCCGAAATTGCCCACCACCCCGCAGATGTACATTACCGTCGCCATGGACGCCGCCAGCACCGCGTGGACGGCGAACAGCAGCGGCGAGATGAACAGGAAGGTGAACTCCAGCGGCTCGGTGATCCCGACCAGCATCGCGGTCAACGTGGCGGGGATCAGCAGGCCGGCAACCTTGACGCGATTTTCCGGCGCGGCGGTGAAGTAGAGCGCCAGCGCAATGCCCACCGAACCAAACACTTTCGAGTTACCGTGCAGGGCAAAGCCGCCCTCCGGGAACAGCGTCTTCAGCGGTTCCGTACTCTGACTGAACGCCTGCAGATGCTCTGCCCAGTAGACCTGTAGTCCCCCCTCCACCACCGCCGGGCCAAAGATGAACGGGCCATAGACGAAGTGGTGCAGGCCGGTGGGGATCAGAATGCGCTCAAGGAAGATGTAAACCCACACCCCAAGCGCGCCGGCAGAGCGCAGGAAGGCCTGTAGCGATTCAATACCCAGCTGGACTTTTGGCCAGCCGAGCAGCGTCAGCCAGGCGCAGGGGATCATCGCGAGGAAGGCGACAATGACCACAAACGATGAGCCCTGGAAGATGCCGAGGAACACCGGCAGGGGTTTATCGAAATAGCGATTATGCAGGGCCGTCACCAGGCCGGAGATGACGATCGCCCCGATAATGCTGGTGTCGAGGGTTTTAATCCCCGCAATCATCGTCAGGCCGCTGCCGGCCGTGGGTTCAACGGAAAAGTCGACGCCGAAGAAGTGGCCCCAGGTCATCCCCATGGCATTGATAAAGTAGTTCCAGGTGAGAAAGCTCACCAGTACCGCCAGACAGGCCCGGCCCTGGGCCTGCTTCGCCAGGCCAATCGGCAGGCCGACGGCGAAAATCAGCGGCATATTACGAAAGACGGTCCAACCGCCCTCTTCGATGATGTGAACGATTTGTGCAAACAGGCTGTCGGGTGCGGTCAGCGCTTCGCCGACGAACATCGGGTTGCGCAACATAATGGCGATACCGACCACGATCCCGGCGAAAGGAAACAATAAAACCGGGGTAAACATGGCGCCGCCAAAGCGTTGTATTTGACTGAGCATTGGGAAATCCTCATATAACAACTCGTAGGGTGAATGGCCTTCTTTTTCTTGGTTACCGGCCTCACTCGAGAATAGGAATTTGCCCGTCCGACAACATGCCGCGCCGTTGCGATTCGTGATCGCTTTCATGGTTTTAATTTGGCCAAAGTTGTCTACTTCGCTAACAAAAGTTAGACATCGATAAGCTAAAGGATGTAATCGATCTAATGAATGGATAATAACTGTCTGTCTTAAAACCTATTTTTTGCTAACAGGTGAAGAAAATAACCTCGCCCTTTCCTGTACAAGAGGACTACTGGTGATCTACAAATCCATTGCTGACCGCCTGCGGCTACGGCTGAATTCTGCCGACTTCGCCATCGGCAGCCCGCTGCCGGGAGAGAAAAAACTGGCCGAGGAGTTCGGGGTGGCGCGCATGACCATCCGCAAAGCCATCGACCTGCTGGTGGACTGGGGGCTGGTGGTCCGTCGTCACGGCTCGGGGACCTACGTGGCGCGCAAAGACGTCCATCATGAAACCAGCAATCTCACCGGCCTGGCGGAAGTGCTGCGCAAACAGGGTAAAGAGGTAGTGAGCCAGGTGCTGGCCTTCGAAGTGATGCCTGCCCCGCCGGCCATCGCCAGCCTGCTGCGGATTAAAATTGATGAACGGATCTACTTCTCACGGCGGGTGCGCTTCGTCGACGGCAAGCCGTTGATGCTGGAGGATAGCTATATGCCGGTGAAGCTGTTCCGCAACCTGTCGCTGAGCCATCTGGAAGGGTCGAAATTTGATTATATTGAGAAGGAGTGCGGGATCATCATCAGTGGGAACTATGAAACGCTGACGCCGGTGCTGGCGGACAAGCAGCTGGCGCGCTCAATGAACGTCCCGGAGCAGACGCCGCTGCTGCGTATTACCTCCCTTTCCTACAGCGACAGCGGCGAGTTTCTTAACTATTCGGTCATGTTCCGCAACGCCAGCGAGTATCAGGTGGACTATCACCTGCGCCGCGTCCAGGCCCAAAGCCCGCTAGCTCAGCCCCCAGAACAGCACGGCGAGTAGCTGCGGGGTGATAATCCGCAGAAACATCACCAGCGGATAGACGGTAGCGTAAGAGAGCGCCGCCGCGCCGCTGGTGGCGTGCAGATTGTTGGCGAAGGCCAGCGCCGGCGGGTCGGTCATCGAGCCGGCCAGCATGCCGCACAGCGTCAGATAGTTCATGTTCGCCAGCATGCGCGCGAGAATGCCTACCGTCAGCAGCGGGATGGCGGTGATGAAAATGCCGTAAGCGATCCAGCTCAGGCCATCGCCCTGGGTCAGGGTCGCCACAAAGTCGCCCCCCGATTTTAGCCCGACCACCGCCAGAAACAGCACGATCCCCAGCTCGCGCAGCGCCAGGTTGGCGCTCGGCGGCATAAACCAGTACAGCTTGCCGATGCTACCGATGCGCCCGAGAATCAGCGCCATAATCAGCGGCCCCCCGGCCAGCCCCAGCTTCAGGGCGGCGGGGAAGCCGGGAATAAACAACGGGATAGAACCCAGCAGTACCCCGAGGCCGATGCCGATAAATACCGGCAGCATCTGAACCTGCTGCAGCTTCTGCTGGGCGTTACCCAGCTCGGCGGCCACGGCGTCAATCGCCTCCGGACGGCCGACCAGGTTGAGGATATCGCCAAACTGCAGGCTGGCGCTGCTGCTGGCCACCAGTTCGACGCCTGCGCGATTAAGCCGGGAGATCACCACGTCATAGCGCTGTTTGACGTGCAGATCGCGTATTTTCTTCCCCAGCACTTTCTCGTTAGTCACCACCACCCGCTCCACCTTCAGGTCGGTGCCGCGCGTTGACAGCGAGGTGGCCACCTCCTGGCCGATCACCAGTTGCGCATTGTGCAGATCCTCCGGCCGCCCCACCAGGTGCAGCAGATCGCCGGCCTGGATAAGGGTTCCCGGCGCAGGCACCATCAGCAGCTCACCGCGCTTCAGCCGCGAACAGACGATATTGTCGCTGTTGAGCATCGGCACATCCTGAATCGCCATCTGGTGGAGGTTGGGGTTCTCCACCCGCACGTTGATGGTGTGCAAATGGGCATGGCCGTTGCCGCTGCTCTCCTCAAACTGCTGGGCCTCTTTCTCGACATTGATGCGAAAGAACAGGCGCACCAGCCACATGGTCAGCAGAATGCCGCAGATGCCGAACGGATACGCCATCGCGTAGCTCATCCCCATCTGATCGACCACCTCGAACGGCACCCCGAGATCGCGCAGGATTTGCTGCCCGGCCCCCAGCGCCGGCGTGTTGGTCACCGCGCCGGAGAAGATGCCAAGCACCACCGGGAGAGGAATATTGAACAGCTTATGCAGCACCGCGGTGACCAGGCCGCCGAGAATCACGATCAGGATAGCGAACAGATTGAGCCGCAGGCCTGAGACCCGCAGCGAGGCGAAAAAGCCCGGTCCCACCTGGATACCGATGGTGTAGACAAACAGGATCAAGCCGAATTCCTGAATAAAATGCAGCATCGGGCTGCTGAGGGCGACGCCCGCCTGATCGACAAAGTGACCGACGATAATGCCGCCAAATAACACGCCGCCAATACCAAAGCCAACGCCGCGGATTTTGACATTGCCGATCCACAACCCAACCACCGCCACCAGCGCCAGTACGCTGACCGTCAATGCTATCTCACTCATGGTACCGTCCCTGTGAATAACATTATTATTAACAGGGATTATGACCGCGGCCAGGCGGGTTGTATGCTGCCTGGCGCACAATACCAGCAAACAGACAGGCACAAAAAAGCCCCGAAAATCGGGGCCTTATAAGTTATTCGCTTAATTAACTATTTAACGCCGGTCGTTCGCTGATGGCGATACGCTGCGGGGCGATCTGCTCAGGCTCATTGCGGGTCAGATCGATATGCAGCAGACCGTTGGTGAAGGTCGCGCCAGAGACCTCCATGTTGTCAGCGAGGGTGAAGCTCAGGCTGAAGGCCTGGCTCACCAGCCCCTGGTGCAGCCAGGTGGTCTCTTTTTCCGGCTGCTGCGGCGTGCCTTTTACCACCAGACGGGTGCCTTCCAGTTGAATATCCAGATCTTCCTGACGGAAACCGGCCAGCGCAAGGGTGATGCGGTAGTGGTTATCGTCGCTTTTTTCGATGTTATAGGGCGGGAAGCTCTGGCTTTCACCGGCGGTTTGCAGGGCGCTGGCCAGTTTGTCAAAACCGATCCATTGACGCAGCAGGGGGGATAAATCGTAGTTACGCATACTGTTTTCTCCTTCTAAGAAGCGAGTGAATGTCTGCGAATTGCGTGAATTCGCATCTGCTCCCTGACGGCGAGCAGGTTGTTACATCAGGCCGCCTTGCGGCCTGAGAGAGACAATTAGTTGATTTCGATACGGCGCGGCTTGTTCGCTTCCGGGATCACCCGTTCCAGATCGATATAAAGCAGACCGTTTACCAGGTTGGCGCCGCGGACATGAATGTTTTCCGCTAGCTGGAATTTGCGCTCGAAGTTGCGCTCGGCGATCCCCTGATACAGGTAGGTCCGCTCTTTCTGCTCGGCAGCGTGGGCGCCTTTGACGATCAGCAGATTGTCCTGGGCGGTGATCTCCAGTTCGCTTTCAGCAAAGCCGGCCACCGCGATGGCGATGCGATAGTGGTTTTCGTCTACCAGCTCGACGTTATACGGAGGGTAGCCGCCATTGCTCTGGCTTTGATTGTTTTCCAGCAGGTTAAACAGGCGGTCGAAACCAATGGCTGAACGATAAAGCGGGGAGAGATCGAAGTTACGCATAATAAATAGCTCCTGAAAATCAGCGAGAATCAAATGACCTTCCATCGTGGACAGGCCGCGGTAATCCGGAATACCCCTCAGGCGTATTCTCAGCGGGTTACACCTATAAAATGGGTTTCTCCCCGTCCTTTTCAAGGGATTCGGGGCGTTTTTTTTTGCAGTTTGCCGATGATTGCTTAGACTGGGGGGAGGAGCACAAAAAGCAAAGTGCGATGCCCGCCACAGTGCGGCGCAATAACGCTATGCATTCACGGGATGGCCCGATATAACCCAACAAGGTTATCTCAACGCCCGAAACGACGATGGAAGAACAATGAAAAGCAGACGACTGTTAAAGCTGGTCCTGTTCAGCGGGATAATAAGCCTGAGCGGTTGCTCCAGCGTAATGTCACATACCGGTGGCAAAGAGGGAACCTATCCGGGCACGCGATCCAGTGCGCAAACGCTGGGGGACAGCAATACCAACTGGGGTGTGAAATCGCTGGTGGCGCTGGACATGCCGTTCACCGCCGTCATGGATACCCTGCTGCTGCCGTGGGATATGTTCCGCACCGACAGCTCAATCAAATCTCGGGTCGAAAAGAGCGAGAAGGCCACGCTGGCGACCAACTCGGTGATCCCGCCAGCGCCGATGCCTGCCCAGTAAGTTATCGCCCGGTCTGCGTAACCCACAGCTGACGATAACCGTCCACCTCCTCCATCCAGGCAATCTGTTTACCGTCTGGCGAAAAGACGATCGCGTCCGCCGAGGGCGCATGAGCATGCGCCTCGGTTAAAAAGGTGATATCGCCTGTGCCGGCATGACAGCAGGCAATCCGCCCCTCCAGTACAAAGCCCAGCCACTCTCCCGACGGATGCCAGTTAAACGCCGACTGGATACCCGACGCGTGATGCGTCAACTGCCGCGGCTCGCCCCCCCGCGGGGAAATAAGCCATAGCTGCACTACGCCGGCGTCGTCGCGCATCAGAAAGGCTATCGCCGTCGCCTGCGGATTGGCGCGCACCCAGTGGCGCGGAACGTTCACCAGCCCCGGGTAGCGGCGATGGTGGGTGAAGGTCAAACGACGCTGACTGACGCCCGCCGGCGGCGCCGGCATCGTGCTTGCGGTGCCCGCCAGCGGCGCCCCGCCGGGCTGCTTCCAGCCGGCTTCATCCTGCGGCAGCTCGACAATAAACAGCTCCGGGACTTTGTCGCCGTTTTCCGCCAGCGTATCGCCAATAAACGCCAGCGCATGGTTCCCGACCCAGCCCTCTTCATAGGCGCGATTAATCTCATCGCTGCCCGGCGCGGGAGTCGGCGTCGTGCGGCTCACCAGCACGCACCAGTGGCTGCCGCCGTATTCGCGCGGATGGTGGCCCGGCGGCGTCACCGGCCCATACGGCGCCGCCACGCCGACGTTGCGCAGATCCAACGCCGGGTCGCGCTCATGCAACACATGATCGTTGTAGGTAAAACTGACCAGTTGGCCGTTGGGGCTATAGACATGGACGTGGCTGCCGCCGCGCAGCGCCCCGGGGGTGTAAGGGGCAGTGATGTCCATGGCGTCCAGATTCTCGACGGTATCCTGAAAGGCCACCACCCCGCGACGGTGATGAAAATCATACTGCCATTGCGCATCCGGCCGCTCGGGGCCGTGAATGAACACGTAGCGCTCCTGGGTTGGATGCACGGTCACCACGCCCACGTGCGCGCCTTGCGTGGCACGATAAATGGTCTCCACCGCGCCGCTGTTTACGTTCACTCGCTCAATGGTCTCGCCGGTGAACGACGCACCGGACGGGCGGACGTCGAACACCAGCCACTGGCTGTCGGGGGTCCAGGTGCGGGTGTTGGTGAGCTGGTGGTTGCAAGGAGCAAAGGTAACTTGTTTCATGGTGTGCTGACCGGGCCGATATGAGAGTAGCCTTAGCATACCGCAATCCGCACCGGGTTGAATGCCCGGCGACGAGCTTAAAACGCTTCGCCGACCTGGAAGTAAAAGCCGCTGCTGCCTTTGCCGATACCGTAGTCGAGGCGAACGTTAACGCGAGGTTTGAATTCAAAGCGGTAGCCAACGCCCGCCGAAGGTAGCCAGCGGCCATTATTCAGCGACGACAGTGAAGGCCCCATGGTTCCTGCCCCGGCCCAGGCGACAATCCCGTGCCGCCAGGTGAGTTGCCGGCGATATTCCAGCTGACCGCTGACGACGTTTTTATCCCGGTAGCGCCCCTGGTAGTAGCCGCGCATCCGTTCATCGCTGCCCAGCAGCGGCATCATGCTCCACGGTACCTCGCCCTGGGTGAAGGCGCCATCGGCCTCCCAGGCGAGGACGCTTTTCTCGCTGAGGGCATGATAATGGCTGTAGTGCAGCTGAAATTCTTCAAAGCGGGTATCGCTGCCTAAGCCGGGCGCATAGTGGGTGTAACGAAAGTTGGCATACTGACCCCGGCGCGGATTGGGGACGAAGTCGCGATCGTCCCAGTTGAGCGCGACGCTGGCACCCGAGCTGAATACCGACGGTCCCTGCGGGGTATTTTCAATTTTCGGCAGATCGTTATGGTCCATCTTATCGGCATTCTGCGCCGCCAGCGACCATCCAGCGCCGAGATAAACATTGTCGATAAGCTGTCGGTAGACCGTCGGGCGCAGGGTCAGCACCTGGGCGGTATATTTCTCTTTTTCGTTGTCTTTATCGCCGGCATGAAAGCCTTGTCCCCAGAAGTACGTCGGGGTGTTGGCCATTGAACCATCAACAAAAATTCGCCATCGGTCGTGGTCAAAAAAAGCGTAGTTTTTCACGCTAAGGCCAAAGGCGCCGGTGGAGCTGGCGTAGCCGCTGAGCGTCAGCGTGGAATTCTGGCTGGTGGTATCCTGCGGATCGGGACGGTAGAGACCGACGACGGCAGTGCCGATGCCCAGCCCCAGCTCCGGCGTATAAAACGGACCGGGCATCATGCCCCAGTCAATGCCTTTGCTGGCGTCGAACTTATCGCTGGCGCCGAGATGCTGCAGCCAGCCGTCGATTTGCTCGCGGCTGGTGACCTTGGCCTGGACCGGCGCGCATAGCGCGCATGTCAGAAGCAACAGAACAGGGTTAAGCGGTCGGCTCAAAAGCGATACTCACCGGAGATAAAGAAGCTGTTACGTTCGGCAAAACCAAACTCCGTGGTGATGTTAAAATTCTGCGTAAGCTCATACTGTGCGCCCACCAGCACGTTCCACGGCGACTGCAGATGCTGCTTCACATCGAAGCGACCGTTATTGTCCTGGTTGGCCAGGTTGACCATATTCTGCAGCAGCGGCGACGGCATCGAGAGATCGTTAAGGCTGCCCTTAAACTCCTGCTGCACGTCCTGATACATGCTGCCGACCCACA
The DNA here is from genome assembly GCF_050378655.1 of Klebsiella sp. 7-CIP_Kleb. Lineage (NCBI taxonomy): Bacteria > Pseudomonadati > Pseudomonadota > Gammaproteobacteria > Enterobacterales > Enterobacteriaceae > Klebsiella > Klebsiella sp. 7-CIP_Kleb. The sequence goes on along the minus strand of NZ_JBNRLJ010000010.1, from coordinate 57,826 downwards.
GGTTCAGCTTACCGGCGGGGAGATGTAGCGCATCGACCGAAGGCGTAATGAAACGATAGCCTACGCGCGGCGAAAAGGTAAACGCATCAATGCTGCCGTCGAGGATATCAAAGCGGGTCTGGGTGTAGTTAGCGTCCAGCACCGTAAACCAGTTGCCGACGCCGCCCACCAGCGTGGTGCCCATCCCATAGGTGGTACCTTTAAAATCGAGGCGAAAGTCGAGGTCCTGCATTCCGGGCATGGGCACCACTTTGCCGTTCGGTCCCTTCAGGGCGACGGCAATCTGCGAAATGGAGTGTCCCTCGGTGTGTCCGACGAGACCATAAACATTCATAAACGGCAGCAGCCAGGCATCCAGCTTGAGCGTCTCGGTTTTGCTGCTTTCCCGCGTATGACCGACGCCAATCTGGAAGGCGTTGTCCAGCGAGACCGGCCCATTAGCGAAAATGTTCTTCACGGCGTGTTTGCAAACAGGATCCTTACCGCAATCGATATTGCGGCCGTCCAGCGACAGGCCGGTGAAGCTAATGCTGTCGACATTAATATTCTGCCGCATATCCATATAGTTAATGCTGACGCCAAACGGCTGCGGCAGGACGTAGCCACGTTTTCTGGCCTCATCGCCTAGAAATGGCAATATCGGCGCCGATTCCGCTGTCTCAGTCTCGGTGTCGACCGGCGCCGGCAGATCCGCAGGCTCGGCGCCGTGATAGGCGTACGCCGGCTCAAGCGGCGTCGTTGGTTCCGCGGCCGCGCAAATCTGAACAGAGGCGAATGGCAGCGTAACCAACATCAAATAATGGCGTTTATTCATGAAAAATCTGATGTTAGTTCTGAATTGCAAAAAAAGAGGGCGGGTAGCTTATAGAATCCCCTGTGCGGAATAAGGGATTTAAATGCGGATTAACATCTGTTCATGAAAAAAGAGAAGGCAGGCCCGAAGAACGCCGGGCCTGAAGGAAGCTTACGCTAAAACGTATTTTTCAATAGCGAAGGCGACGCCATCATCGAGGTTCGATTTGGTAATGAAGTTCGCCGCCTCTTTGACCGCCGGAATGGCGTTATCCATCGCCACGCCGACGCCGGCAAATTCAATCATCGCGATATCATTTTCCTGATCGCCAATCGCCATAATCTCTTCTGGTTTGATACCCAGCGCATCGGCCAGCGACTTCACGCCGGTGCCTTTATTGACGCGTTTATCCAGTATTTCGAGGAAGTAAGGCGCGCTTTTCAGCACGGTGTACTTCTCTTTCACTTCCGCCGGGATACGGGCGATGGCCTGGTCGAGGATCGCCGGCTCATCGATCATCATGACTTTCAGCAACTGGATTTCAGGGTCCATCTTTTCCGCTTCGCAGAACACCAGCGGGATGGTTGCCACATAGGATTCATGCACGGTGTAGTAACTGATATCGCGGTTTGCGGTATACAGCGTATTGCGATCGAGCGCGTGGAAGTGGGAGCCGACTTCGCGGGAGAGCTGTTCGAGGAAGCGATAGTCGTCATAGCTCAGCGCGGTTTGCGCCACGGTGCTGCCGTCCCCGGCTTTTTGCACCAGCGCGCCATTGTAGGTAATGCAGTAATCACCCGGCTGCTCCATATGTAGCTCTTTCAGATAGCTGTGAACGCCGGCGTAAGGGCGGCCGGTGGTCAGCACCACGTTGACGCCGCGCTCACGCGCCGCGGCAATGGCGGCTTTCACCGCAGGAGAGATGGTATGGTCTGGCAGCAGCAGCGTGCCGTCCATATCGATTGCAATCAGTTTAATAGCCATAGGATCCCCGGGTAAGATGAGTCTTCCCTCATGCTAACGCGATTCCGCTCAAAAAACAGTAAAAGTGTCGGCCAGAAAGGGGGATGGAACCGCAGCAGAAGATTCCTCTTTTACTGGCAAAGAAAAGCCCGGTCGCGCCATGCGACCGGGCTCAGACATTCCGTTACCCCGGGCAAACTCGCTCCGGGGGAACACGGCTTAGATATCGATATTCGCCGCTTTCAGGGCATTTTCTTCGATAAAGGCGCGACGTGGTTCAACCGCATCACCCATCAGGGTGGTGAACAGCTGATCGGCAGCAATGGCATCCTTGACGGTGACGCGCAGCATGCGGCGGCTGTCCGGATCCATGGTGGTCTCCCACAGCTGATCCGGGTTCATCTCGCCCAGACCTTTATAGCGCTGGATAGAGAGGCCGCGACGGGACTCTTTCACCAGCCAGTCCAGAGCCTGCTCGAAGCTGGCCACCGGCTGACGACGTTCGCCGCGCTCGATGTAAGCATCTTCTTCCATCAGGCCGCGCAGTTTCTCGCCCAGGGTACAGATACGGCGATATTCCGGCCCCATAATGAACTCATTATCCAGCGGATAGTCGGTGTCCACGCCGTGGGTACGAACGCGGATAACCGGTTCAAAATGCTGCAGCTCTTTGTTCTCGTGGAGATCAAATTTCCACTGGCTGCCGTGCTGCTCTTTCTCATTCAGCTCGGATACCAGCGTGTTCACCCAGCGGGTCACCTTCTGTTCGTCAGCCAGATCGGCCTCGGTCAGGGTCGGCTGATAGATAAGCTCTTTCAGCAGCGCTTTCGGGAAGCGGCGCTCCATGCGGCCAATCATTTTCTGGGTGGCGTTAAACTCGGCAACCAGTTTTTCCAGCGGTTCGCCCGCCAGCGCCGGCGCATTGGCGTTAGTATGCAGGGTCGCACCGTCAAGAGCGATAGCGATCTGATACTGATCCATCGCTTCGTCGTCTTTAATGTACTGTTCCTGTTTGCCTTTCTTCACTTTGTACAGCGGCGGCTGGGCAATATAGACGTGGCCGCGCTCGACGATCTCCGGCATCTGACGATAGAAGAAGGTCAACAGCAGGGTACGAATGTGCGAGCCGTCGACGTCCGCATCGGTCATGATGATGATGCTGTGATAGCGCAGTTTGTCCGGGTTGTACTCATCGCGCCCGATGCCGCAGCCCAGAGCGGTGATCAGCGTGGCCACTTCCTGGGAAGAGAGCATTTTATCGAAGCGGGCTTTCTCAACGTTGAGGATTTTACCCTTCAGCGGCAGGATCGCCTGATTCTTGCGGTTACGCCCCTGCTTCGCAGAGCCGCCCGCGGAGTCCCCTTCCACCAGGTACAGTTCGGAGAGCGCCGGGTCGCGTTCCTGGCAGTCCGCCAGTTTGCCCGGCAGGCCAGCCAGATCCAGCGCGCCTTTACGGCGGGTCATCTCACGGGCACGACGCGCGGCTTCGCGCGCACGCGCGGCGTCAATAATTTTGCCGACCACGATTTTCGCATCGGACGGGTTTTCCAGCAGGTATTCGCTCAGCAGTTCGTTCATCTGCTGCTCAACCGCCGATTTCACCTCGGAGGAGACCAGCTTGTCTTTGGTCTGCGAGGAGAATTTCGGATCCGGCACTTTCACCGATACCACGGCGATCAGGCCTTCACGGGCGTCGTCGCCGGTGGCGCTGACTTTCGCTTTTTTACTGTAGCCCTCTTTGTCCATGTAGGCGTTGAGGGTACGGGTCATCGCCGCGCGGAAGCCGGCAAGGTGAGTACCACCGTCACGCTGCGGAATGTTGTTGGTAAAGCAGTAAATGTTTTCCTGGAAGCCATCGTTCCACTGCAGGGCCACTTCCACACCGATACCGTCTTTTTCCGTAGAGAAATAGAAGATATTCGGATGGATCGGCGTTTTGTTCTTGTTGAGATACTCAACGAACGCCTTGATGCCGCCTTCGTAGTGGAAATGATCTTCTTTGCCGTCGCGCTTATCGCGCAGGCGGATAGAGACCCCGGAGTTCAGGAACGACAGTTCGCGCAGGCGTTTCGCCAGGATATCGTATTCAAACTCGGTGACGTTGGTGAAGGTTTCCAGGCTCGGCCAGAAACGCACCATGGTGCCGGTTTTATCGGTCTCGCCGGTCACGGCCAGCGGCGCCTGCGGCACACCGTGCTCATACATTTGTTTGTGCACTTTGTTATCGCGCTGGATAACCAGCTCCAGCTTCTGCGACAGGGCGTTAACCACCGAGACGCCCACGCCGTGCAGGCCGCCGGAGACTTTATAGGAGTTATCGTCAAATTTACCGCCAGCGTGCAGGACGGTCATGATAACTTCCGCTGCGGAGACGCCCTCTTCCGGGTGAATGCCGGTCGGGATGCCGCGGCCGTCATCCTGGACGGAGACGGAGTTATCGCTGTGGATGGTCACCACGATATCTTTGCAGTAACCCGCGAGCGCTTCGTCGATAGCGTTATCCACAACCTCGAATACCATGTGGTGCAGACCGGTGCCGTCATCCGTGTCGCCGATATACATACCCGGGCGCTTACGCACCGCATCCAGCCCTTTCAGGACTTTGATACTGGAGGAGTCATAAGAATTCGACATCAACGTTTCTCGCTCATTTAATCTTGGGTTAATCCGTTATTTTACCTTTTTCCACGCGGAACATCTTCGAATTTTTGTCCGACATGTCCATAACGTGCTCAGCGCTGATCGCGCTGACGAAAACCTGCGACTGCGTCGCTTTCAGGCGACTGGATAACAGACCGCGGCGGGCATCATCGAGTTCCGAGGCAAAATCATCTATCAGGTACAGGCAGCGCCGCCCGCTGACGCGGGTGAGGAACTCGCCCTGCGCCAGACGCAGGGCGCACATCAGCAGCTTAAGCTGCCCGCGCGACAAGGTATCTTCCACCGGCGCCCCGTCGGCACGAATACGGAAATCCGCTTTATGCGGGCCGTGGGCGGTATAGGTTAACATTCTGTCGCGCTCGAAATTCCGCTCCAGCACTTCAGCGTAGTCGGTCTCTTTTTCCCAGCCGCGCTGGAAGGAGAAAGAGAGCGAGAATTCCGGTAAAAATTGCTGACAGGTATCCGCCATGTCTTCGACGATAGCGGCGCTGTATTCGGCACGCCAGCGGCTGATCTGCTCCGCCAGCGGGATTAATTCCAGATCCCATGGCCGCAGCTGGGCATAGCGGCTGACCTGACGCAGCGCGGCGTTGCGCTGCTTGACCAGGCGCTTCAGGTTGCTCCAGGCGGTGAAGAATCCGGCTTCGTTATGAAAGCATCCCCAGTCAAGGAATGCTCTTCTGTATTTGGGGCCGCCGTTGAGTAAAGTAAACCCCTCCGGCGTAATCAGCTGCATCGGCATCAGGTGCGCCAGCTCCGCCACTTTGTGGCCGTCGGTGCCGTCGATACGCACCTTGCTGTCGCCCTGTTTGTCTTTGGTCAGGCCGATGGCGGTTTCCCGCTCTTCGCCCTGTAAACGCCCGTGCAGAACAAACGCATCCTGCTCGTGGCGGATCACCCGGCCAATTTGCAAACTACGAAACGCCCGGCCATGACCGAGCGTATAGATAGCTTCCAGCACGCTGGTTTTGCCGCTGCCGTTGGCGCCAACCAGGAAGTTAAAGCCGGGAGATAAAGCGAGATCCGCATGTTCAATATTGCGGAAGTCTTTGATCAGGAGTCGGGATAGCGACATATCAGCTCGTCATCATTCAAGGGGCGTGGGTGTCGCAGCCAGTTCGTCTACCGCCAGCGCGCAGAAAGCGGAGCGTACACGAAGTACGTGAGCATTTCGAGCACTGCCGGAAGGCGAAATGGCAAGTAAACCAGCCCCTTTGCAGATTCTACAATCGCATTGGCATGACAACGTAGGCGGCGGATTGCGAAGCCGCATCCTCAATCTGCACGCTCGACACCGAATCCGTCAGCAGAATCCGTACATTCTCGCACTTCAGCGCGTTCAGCACATCCAGCACGTAGCTAACGTTGAAGCCAATCTCCATCTCCGTTCCGGCGTAGGTCACGTCCAGAATCTCTTCCGCTTCTTCCTGCTCCGGGTTATTGGCGGTGATTTTCAGCTGATTTTCGCTCACGTACAGCCGCACGCCGCGGAATTTCTCATTGGAGAGAATCGCCGCGCGGGCAAAAGCCTGCTTCAGAATATCGCAGCCCGCTTCGAGGTGTTTATCCGGATTTTTCGGCAATACGCGGCGATAATCCGGGAAACGGCCATCAACCAGCTTCGAAGTGAAGATAAAATCGCCGACGTGGGCGCGGATGTTATTGCTGCCAATCTGCACGCGCAGCGGCGTATCACCGCCGTCGAGCATCCGCATCAGCTCAATCACTCCTTTACGCGGCACGATCACCGAATGGTTCGGCAGCGACGCTTCCAGCGGCATCGAACAGACCGCCAGACGGTGGCCGTCGGTAGCAACGGTGCGCAGTTCGCTGCCTTCGGTTTCGAACAGCATACCGTTTAAGTAGTAACGAACATCCTGGTGCGCCATCGAGAACTGGGTCGCTTCGATCAGACGCTTCATGGTCGCCTGCGGCAGGGTAAATTCCACCTCGCTCTGCCAGTCGTCAAGATTCGGGAAATCGGCAGCGGGCAGGGTCGACAGCGAGAAGCGGCTGCGGCCGGAACGCACCAGCATGCGATCGCCTTCCAGCTGCACCGCGATCTCCGCGCCTTCCGGCAGGCCGCGGCAGATATCAAAGAATTTACGCGCCGGAACGGTGGTGGCGCCCGCTTCGTGCGGCTGAACCAGCGCCACGCGCGCCACCATCTCCATTTCAAGATCGGTACCGGTCAGCGACAGCGCGCCGTCCGCGACCTGAAGCAGCAGGTTACCGAGAATGGGCAGCGTCGGACGACCACCTAACGGACCGCTCACCTGTTGCAGCGGTTTTAATAAATGTTCACGTTCTACGGTAAATTTCATAGCGTCACGAGGATAATGTTCTGATTAAATTGGAAAAATCTTCTTTAATGTCGTGGCTTTCTTCACGCAGCTGCTCAATCTTGCGGCAGGCGTGCAGCACGGTGGTATGGTCGCGGCCGCCAAACGCATCGCCGATTTCCGGCAGGCTGTGGTTGGTCAGCTCTTTGGCCAGCGCCATCGCCATCTGACGAGGACGCGCCACCGAACGGGAGCGGCGTTTGGACAGCAGATCCGCTACCTTAATCTTGTAGTACTCCGCCACCGTCTTTTGAATATTGTCGATGGTGACCAGTTTTTCCTGCAGCGCCAGCAAATCGCGCAGCGCTTCGCGCACGAAATCGATGGTGATCGCCCGGCCGGTGAAGTTGGCGTTGGCGATAACGCGGTTCAGCGCCCCCTCCAGCTCACGCACGTTTGAGCGCAGACGCTTGGCAATAAAGAACGCTACTTCACCCGGCAGGCGGATGTCGTTCTCATCGGCTTTTTTCATCAGGATCGCGACGCGGGTTTCCAGCTCCGGTGGCTCGATCGCCACCGTCAGCCCCCAGCCGAAGCGGGATTTCAGACGATCTTCAACGCCGTTGATCTCTTTGGGATAACGATCCGAGGTCAAAATGATCTGCTGATTACCTTCCAGCAGGGCATTGAAGGTATGGAAAAACTCTTCCTGGGATCGCTCTTTATTGGCGAAGAACTGAATGTCATCGATCAGCAGGGCGTCAACGGATCGGTAGTAGCGCTTAAACTCTTCGATGGCGTTGTTCTGCAGCGCTTTAACCATGTCCTGAACGAAACGCTCCGAGTGCATATAGACCACTTTGGCGTTCGGTTTACGCGCCACGATACCGTTCCCCACCGCGTGCAGCAGGTGGGTTTTGCCCAGACCCGTCCCGCCATAAAGGAACAGGGGGTTGTAGGCGCCGCCCGGGTTATCCGCCACCTGACGCGCCGCCGCGCGGGCCAGCTGGTTAGATTTACCTTCGACGAAGTTATCAAACGTGTGTTTCACGTTAACGTTAGAACGGTAGGTCGGCTCCGCTGGCGCCGGGACATTATCCCAGCCAGGGCGCACGATCGTCGGCGCCACGCGCGCGGTCTGCACCTGCGCCGCCGGGATAGTCGCTGCGGCCGGGCTTACCGCCCCTTTCTGCAGCGAGCTGGCGGGCTTAGCGCCCACCTCAAAACGCAGCTGCGGGGCGTCCGCACCGCAAAAATCATTGAGGAGTCCATTGATATTATTGAGGTATTTGTCCCTTACCCAGTCGAGCACAAAACGGTTTGGCGCATACAGTGCCAGCGTGTTATCGCTCAGTTCCGCCTGCAATGGGCGGATCCACATGCTGAATTCTGTGGCTGGTAACTCATCCTGCAATCGGGCAAGACACTGCTGCCAAAGCGAAAGTGACACGGCGGACTCCACTCGAACATAAAATCGATATCAAAGAAAAACTGAAACAATCGTGATTGTTGGCACACGTCGACAAGACCCTGCATTAGCCGAAAAGCCCCTGCACAAAAGGGGTGACGTGCGAACCGCTATCTGCGGTTATTTCCCGCTGCGGATCCGGGGATCGCGATCGGGACCGGGGATCATAGCCTAAACTGAGAAAGAGATCTTGTGTTTCTCAACAGATTCTTCCCGATTTATCCACAGGAAGGATCGAAACCGGGTAAGTGTAATCGATCCTGGAAGGAGTGAAGCACGATTTCCGCCGCATATTGGAAAAATTAATGAGCTATGCCGCTTTTGGGCGCAAACGATCTAACAAAGATCCTTCAGGATCCTTGCGCTTTACTGGCCAGGCCGTATAATCCCCCACCCGGCGCGTAATGCCCGTTTTCGTCACACGTCTCAGCTTATTTTTTGTGCGACGAGGTGCGAGAAATAAGGAAAGAGAATTGACTCCGGAGTGTACAATTATTACAATCCGGCCTCTTTAATCACCCACGCTGAGGCGTAAGTCGTTCGAAGTTCGTTCGGGTCTACGCAAAAGTCAGTGAATTTATTCAAGTTTAGGTAGAAATCGCCATGAAACGCACTTTTCAACCGTCTGTACTGAAGCGCAACCGTTCTCACGGCTTCCGTGCTCGTATGGCTACTAAAAATGGTCGTCAGGTTCTGGCACGTCGTCGTGCTAAAGGCCGCGCTCGTCTGACCGTTTCCAAGTAATAAAGCTAACCCTGCGTGGTTAAGCTCGCATTTCCCAGGGAGTTACGCTTGTTAACTCCCAGTCATTTCACTTTCGTCTTCCAGCAGCCACAACGGGCTGGCACGCCGCAAATCACCATCCTCGGCCGCCTGAATTCGCTGGGGCATCCCCGCATCGGTCTCACCGTCGCCAAGAAAAACGTGAAACGCGCACATGAACGCAATCGGATTAAACGTCTGACGCGTGAAAGTTTTCGTTTGCGTCAACATGAACTCCCACCTATGGATTTCGTGGTGGTGGCGAAAAGAGGGGTTGCCGACCTCGATAACCGTGCTCTCTCGGAAGCGTTGGAAAAATTATGGCGCCGCCATTGTCGCCTGGCTCGCGGGTCCTGATCGGCCTGATTCGAGTTTATCAGCGCCTGATTAGTCCGCTACTCGGGCCGCATTGTCGTTTCACCCCAACCTGTTCTCAATACGGAATTGAGGCCTTACGCAGGTTTGGAGTGATAAAAGGCAGTTGGTTGACGATGAAACGCGTATTAAAATGCCACCCTTTACACCCTGGTGGTGACGATCCCGTCCCGCCTGGACCATTTGATACCAGAGAACACTAACGATGGATTCGCAACGCAATCTTCTTATCATCGCTTTGTTGTTCGTGTCTTTCATGATCTGGCAAGCCTGGGAGCAGGACAAAAATCCGCAACCCCAGCAGCAGACCACGCAGACTACGACCACAGCAGCGGGTAGCGCCGCCGACCAGGGCGTACCGGCCAGTGGCCAGGGGAAACTGATTACGGTTAAAACCGACGTGCTTGAGCTGACTATCAACACCAACGGTGGCGATATTGAGCAGGCGCTGCTTCTGGCGTATCCAAAAACGCTGAAATCGACCGAACCGTTCCAGTTACTGGAAACCACCCCGCAGTTTGTCTACCAGGCGCAGAGCGGCTTAACCGGCCGTGACGGTCCGGATAACCCGGCAAACGGCCCGCGTCCGCTGTACAGCGTCGATAAAGAGGCGTTTGTGCTGGCCGATGGCCAGGATGAGCTCGTCATCCCGCTGACCTACACCGACAAAGCCGGCAACGTCTTCACCAAAACCTTCACCCTGAAACGCGGTGGCTATGCGGTGAACGTCGGTTATAGCGTGCAGAATGCCAGCGAGAAACCGCTGGAAGTCTCGACCTTCGGTCAGCTGAAGCAGACCGCTGCGCTGCCGTCCAGTCGCGATACGCAGACCGGCGGCCTGTCCACGATGCATACTTTCCGTGGCGCAGCGTTCTCCACCGCGGATTCGAAATACGAAAAATACAAATTCGATACCATTCTGGATAACGAAAACCTGAACGTTAGCACCAAAAACGGTTGGGTTGCCATGCTGCAGCAGTACTTCACCACCGCGTGGGTGCCGCAGAATAACGGGACGAATAACTTCTATACCGCCAACCTCGGCAACGGCATTGTTGCTATCGGCTATAAATCCCAGCCGGTACTGGTACAGCCTGGCCAAACCGACAAACTGCAGAGCACGCTGTGGGTCGGCCCGGCGATTCAGGACAAAATGGCTGCCGTCGCGCCGCACCTGGATCTGACCGTCGACTACGGCTGGCTGTGGTTCATCTCCCAACCGCTGTTCAAGCTGCTGAAGTTCATCCACAGCTTCCTCGGCAACTGGGGCTTCTCGATCATCGTCATCACCTTTATCGTTCGTGGCATCATGTACCCGCTGACCAAAGCGCAGTACACCTCCATGGCGAAGATGCGTATGCTGCAGCCGAAGATTCAGGCCATGCGCGAGCGTCTGGGCGACGATAAACAACGTCAAAGCCAGGAGATGATGGCGCTGTATAAAGCGGAGAAAGTGAACCCGCTGGGCGGCTGCTTCCCGCTGATTATTCAGATGCCGATCTTCCTTGCGCTGTACTACATGCTGAGCGCCTCGGTTGAACTGCGTCATGCGCCGTTTATCCTGTGGATCCACGACCTGTCTGCTCAGGACCCGTACTACATCCTGCCGATCATCATGGGCGCGACGATGTTCTTCATCCAGAAGATGTCGCCGACCACCGTGACTGACCCGATGCAGCAGAAGATCATGACCTTTATGCCGGTCATCTTCACGGTGTTCTTCCTGTGGTTCCCGTCTGGCCTGGTGGTGTACTACATCGTCAGCAACCTGGTGACCATTATTCAGCAGCAGCTGATTTACCGTGGTCTGGAGAAGCGTGGCCTGCATAGCCGCGAGAAGAAGAAATCCTGATACTCTTCATTCTTCAAGGCAACGCATCTGCGACTTGAATGATTTAGAGTAGTTACGGTAACGTTAATGCCAGAGAAGGCGGTCAATGGACCGCCTTTTTTACATCTACATAGAGAGTCACCATGAGCCATAACGACACTATCGTCGCCCAGGCAACCCCACCGGGACGCGGGGGTGTGGGCATCCTGCGCATCTCCGGCCTCAAAGCGCGCGACGTCGCGCAGGCGGTACTCGGCAAGCTGCCGAAACCGCGCTATGCCGACTACCTGCCGTTCAACGACGTTGACGGTACGCCGCTGGATCAGGGGATTGCGCTGTGGTTCCCCGGACCGAACTCCTTTACCGGGGAAGATGTGCTTGAGCTGCAGGGCCACGGCGGCCCGGTCATTCTCGACCTGCTGCTTAAACGTATTCTGACCCTGCCGGGCCTGCGCATCGCCAGGCCGGGCGAATTCTCCGAGCGCGCGTTCCTTAACGACAAGCTCGACCTGGCGCAGGCAGAGGCCATCGCCGACCTTATCGACGCCAGCTCAGAACAGGCGGCGCGCTCGGCGCTGAACTCACTGCAGGGGGCCTTCTCCGCGCGGGTTAACCACCTTGTGGAAGCGCTCACTCACCTGCGCATCTACGTGGAAGCGGCGATTGATTTCCCGGATGAAGAAATTGATTTCCTCTCCGACGGCAAAATTGAAGCCCAGCTGAACGAGGTGATGGCCGACCTCGACGCCGTCCGCGCCGAAGCCCGTCAGGGCAGTCTGCTGCGCGAAGGGATGAAGGTGGTGATCGCCGGGCGGCCAAATGCCGGTAAATCGAGCCTGCTAAACGCCCTGGCGGGCCGCGAAGCAGCGATCGTCACCGACATCGCCGGCACCACCCGCGACGTGCTGCGCGAACATATCCATATCGACGGCATGCCGCTGCATATCATTGATACCGCAGGCCTGCGCGACGCCAATGACGAAGTGGAACGTATCGGCATCGAGCGCGCCTGGCAGGAGATTGCCCAGGCCGATCGGGTGCTGTTTATGGTCGATGGCACCACCACCAGCGCCGTTGATCCGGCGGAGATCTGGCCAGATTTTATCGAGCGCCTGCCCGCTAAACTGCCGATTACCGTGGTGCGTAATAAAGCCGATGTCACCGGCGAAGCGCTGGGTATCAGCGAAGTAAATGGCCACTCACTGATCCGCCTGTCGGCACGCACTGGCGAAGGCGTCGAGGTGCTGCGTAACCACCTCAAGCAGAGCATGGGCTTCGATACCAATATGGAAGGCAGCTTCCTCGCCCGCCGTCGCCATCTGCAGGCGCTGGAAGAGGCGGCGGACCATCTGCAGCAGGGCAAAGCCCAGCTGCTGGGCGCCTGGGCCGGCGAGCTGCTGGCGGAAGAGCTGCGTCTCGCGCAGCAGGCGCTGAGCGAGATCACCGGGGAGTTCACCTCCGATGACCTGCTGGGCCGCATCTTCTCCAGCTTCTGTATCGGCAAATAACGTTTAGTCCGTAAATGTTCACTCACCCGCATTAACGCCGCGTTAATGCGGGTTTTTTCTTGCCCTTTGCGGCGCAACGTTCTCTACTTTTATCTCCCCTTAACCACGAGACTAAAGCATGACCGTTGAATATACCGTGATCGAGAAGGTGCCCTCCGCCGAAGCGTTTTGCCACCTGCGAGAGGTAGCGGGTATGTCGCCGCGCCCCCTGGAAGGCGCCAGAGCCGGGCTGCCGCGCAGCTGTTATGGCGTACATATCCTCTGGCAGGAGACGCCGATCGCCATGGGCCGCATCGTTGGCGACGGCGCGATTAATTTTGACATTGTCGACGTCGCCGTCGATCCAGCTCACCAGGGAAAGGGCCTTGGCCGGCTGGTGATGGAGAAGCTGGTCGCCTGGCTGGACGCTAACGCCTTTGACGGCGCCTACGTTACGCTGGTAGCAGATGTTCCGGAGCTGTACGCGAAGTTTGGCTTCGAAAGCGTTCGGCCGGAAAGCGAAGGGATGGCCCGCGTCTGGCGACGCCGGGACCGCTAGCTCGCGTTTCCTGCCAGGAAAATAGCGTTGTCCAAATGGCAACTCGTCTTGCGGGGCGTTCCTCACTATGCTGAACGCCATTCACTTCGCGAGGATCTCATGACACGCTTTCTTCTCTGCAGCTTTGCCCTGGTTCTGCTCTATCCCTCCGGCATCGATATGTATCTCGTCGGCCTGCCGCGTATAGCGCAGGATCTGGGAGCCAGCGAGGCGCAATTACATATCGCCTTCTCGGTCTATCTGGCCGGAATGGCCTCGGCGATGCTGTTTGCTGGCCGTATCGCCGACCGCTCGGGGCGTAAACCTGTCGCCATGGTGGGGGCGGCGATCTTTGTTATCGCCTCCCTGCTCTGCGCGCAGGCGCACACCAGCAGCCACTTCCTTACCGGACGCTTTATCCAGGGGATCGGCGCCGGCTGCTGCTACGTGGTGGCTTTCGCTATTCTGCGCGATACGCTGGACGACCGTCGGCGGGCCAAAGTGCTGTCGTTGCTCAACGGCATTACCTGCATCATCCCCGTGCTGGCGCCGGTGCTCGGCCACCTGATCATGCTGAAATACCCGTGGCAGAGTCTGTTCTACACCATGATCGGCATGGGGGTAACGGTGGGTTTGCTGGCGGTATTTATCCTGCGCGAGACGCGTCCGACGGCGCCTGCGCAGACGGCTATGCCGCAGCATGGCGCGGGCGAATCGCTGTTGAACCGCTTTTTCCTCAGCCGCATTCTCATCACCACCCTCAGCGTAACGGCGATCCTCACCTACGTGAACGTCTCGCCGGTACTGATGATGGAGGAGATGGGGTTCGATCGCGGTACCTATTCCATGACGATGGCGCTGATGGCGATGGTCAGCATGGCGGTCTCCTTCTCGACGCCGTTCGCCCTGTCGCTGTTTAAACCGCGCACCCTGATGGTAACCTCGCAGCTGCTGTTCCTGGCGGCAGGCGTGGCGCTGAGCCTCGCCACCCGCCAGGCCGTCACCCTGGTCGGGCTGGGCATGATATGCGCCGGCTTCTCCGTCGGCTTCGGCGTCGCGATGAGTCAGGCCCTGGGGCCATTCACGCTGCGCGCCGGTGTCGCCAGCTCGGTCCTCGGTATCGCGCAGGTGTGCGGTTCGTCGCTGTGGATTTGGCTCGCCGCTATCATCGGACTCAGCGCAATGAATATGCTGATCGGGATACTCATTGCCTGTAGCATAGTGAGTCTTGTTCTGCTACTGGTCGCCACCCCGCCGCGGGTTGCGCAACACGATGAAGAAGCCGCTTTCGAGTCTCGACCTTAATTTACTGCTCTGCCTGCAGCTCCTGACCCAGGAGCTCAGCGTCACCCGTACGGCGAAGCGGATGAACGTTTCGCCCTCGGCGGTGAGCAAGTCGCTGGCCAAGCTGCGCGCCTGGTTTGACGATCCGCTGTTTGTCAAAACGCCGCTGGGCCTGGCGCCTACGCCGCTGGTCAGCAGCATGGAGCAGGATCTGGCGGACTGGATGCAGATGGGCAACCAGATCCTCGATAAACCGCACCACACCATGCCGAGCGGCCTCAAGTTCGAGCTGGCGGCGGAAACGCCGTTGCTGATGATCCTGTTTAACACTCTCTCCCAGCGCATCTATCAGCGCTATCCGCAGGCATTGATTCGTTTGCGCAACTGGGACTACGACTCCCTGGACGCCATCATTCGCGGCGAGGTGGATATCGGCTTCTGCGGACGCGAAAGCCATCCTCAGTCGCGGGAGCTGCTGAGCCTGCTGCCGTGGTATATCGATTTTGATGTGCTGTTCACCGACCTGCCGCAGGTCTGGCTGCGCGCCGATCATCCGGCGCTCAGGGAGGAGTGGGATCTGGCGGCATTCTTACGCTATCCGCATATCACCATCTGCTGGGAACAACGTGATACCTGGGCGCTGGACGACGTGCTGCAGGAGCTGGGGCATAAGCGTAATGTGGCGCTGACCGTGCCGGGGTTTGAGCAATCCCTCTTTATGGCCGCCCAGCCGCAGCACACCATGCTGGCCACCGCGCCGCGCTACTGCCAGCACTATAATCAGCAGCACCAGCTACCGCTGGTTTCCCGGCCGCTGCCGCTGGAGCCGCAGCATCTGGAAAAGCTTCGCGTCCCCTTCACCTTGCTATGGCATAAACGCAACAGCTACAACCCGAAGCTTGTCTGGCTTAGGGATACGCTGAAAGCGCTCTATTCCGGTACGCTGTAAGCTTTGTTTCGTGTCCATAGAACCTGATTTGCGCAAGAATTTGTAAAATTCAACCAAATTCCCTTTTCAAGGGGGGATTTCGGCATTAAAACCTGTTAATACCAGGCGATAATAGCGCCCGCCGTTTTTATTCAGACCATTACTCACGGAGCGACGTATGGCAACGCATTTTGCACGAGGGATACTCAGTACCGGGGAGCCGCTATCGACACGTTTGTCAGCGGCCTGTCATCAATCCGCACGTCGGCTCCCTGAATACCGGCAAGCCCGCTTTCGCGCTTCGCGGTCGCTGCTCGCCGAACTGCTGTTTATGCTTTACGGCATCAGCGAGCTGCCTGAAATCGTTAACGAAGCCAATGGCAGACCGGTTTTTAGCGATCGTCACCTTCCCCGCTTCTCTATCTCTTATACTGGCAATATCGTTGGCGTGGCGCTGACCACCGAGGGGGATTGTGGCCTCGACATGGAGCTGCAGCGCACCGTTCGCAGCCACGACGCCGACCGGCAAAATTTCAGTAACAATGAGAATCTGTGGATTAACATTCAGCATGACCCGGACGAAGCGCGCAGCCAGCTGGTGGCGCTGCGCCGCAGCGTGCTGAAGCTGACCGGTGAAACATCAACGCAGCTGCAGCTGCTGCCTGGCTCCGGCCGCCTGCGTACCGCCGGCAGCCTGCCGATTGAAGCCGTCTGTGACGCCGAATCGCTGCTGGTGTGGTCGATTGCCGCTACCCCGAATATCGGCCCGCTGAAGGTCTGGGAGTATGACGCTAAGGGTGGCGACTGGCACACTCTGGCGGACGCTCAGCGGCGCGCACGCGAACCGTCAGCCCGCCTGATGCGCTTTACCAGCCTGCCCACGGAAAAAACCTTATCCCTCAATTGACCGGTTTTGCCGGCATCATGATCCAAAGGAGCAATCATGTCAGATACCTTGAAAGTGGTTACGTTACTCGGCAGCCTGCGTAAAGGGTCGTTTAACGGAATGGTCGCGCGTACCCTGCCCGGCATCGCGCCGGCGGGCATGGACATCTCCGCACTGCCGTCGATCGGCGATATTCCGCTGTACGATGCTGATATTCAGGAGGAAGAGGGATTCCCGCAGCGCGTGCAGGAGATTGCGCAACAGATCCGCGAGGCGGATGGCGTGGTGATTGTCACCCCCGAGTATAACTATTCCGTGCCTGGCGGCCTGAAAAACGCCATCGACTGGCTTTCACGCCTGCCAGAGCAGCCGCTGTCCGGCAAGCCGGTGCTGATTCAAACCAGCTCAATGGGCGCCATCGGCGGCGCGCGCTGCCAGTATCATCTGCGGCAGATTCTGGTGTTCCTCGATGCGATGGTAATGAATAAACCGGAATTTATGGGCGGCGTGATCCAGAACAAAGTGGATCCGCAGTCAGGTGAAGTGGTCGATCAGAGCACCCTCGACCATCTGCGCGGCCAGCTGACCGCCTTTGGCGATTATATTAAGCGGGTAAAAGCATAAAAAAAGCCCGGCAGCGATGCCGGGCTTTTTCATCATGCGTGCGGATTAATGTGCATCAATAAAGACAATCTTCAGCACGAACAGCAGCGAGACGATAATTACGCAAGGGCTGAGGTCGCGCAGACGGCCGGTGCCGATCTTCATCACGCAGTAGGAGATAAAGCCCAGGGCGATACCTTCAGTGATCGAGAAGCTAAACGGCATCATCACCGCGGTGATAAACGCCGGTACCGCTTCCGTCAGGTCATCCCACTTCACGCGCGCCAGGCTGGAGGTCATCAGCACGCCGACGTAAATCAGCGCGCCGGCGGCCGCATAGGCCGGAACCATCCCCGCCAGCGGAGAGAGGAAGATAACCAGCAGGAACAGGATACCGACGACAACGGCGGTCAGGCCGGTGCGCCCGCCTACGGAAACGCCGGAGGAGGATTCGATATACGCTGTTACCGATGAGGTGCCGATGAAGGAACCTGCCACCGACGAGACGCTATCGACAAACAGCGCCTGCTTCATGCGCGGGAATTTACCGTTGGCGTCCGCCAGACCCGCTTTATCCGTCACGCCGATCAGCGTCCCGGAGGAGTCAAACAGGTTGACCAGCATAAAGGAGAAGATTACCCCGGCCAGGCCCAGATTCAGGGAGCCCGCCAGATCGACATGACCGATCACCGAAGTCACGCTCGGCGGCGCTGAGACGATACCGGTGTAGTGCACATCCCCCAGCATCCAGCCCAGCAGGGTGGTCACAACGATAGAGACCAGTACCGCGGCGTGAATGTTGCGCGACGCCAGAATCGCGATGATAAAGAAGCCCAGCACGCCCAGCAGCACGCTGTGGGAGGTAAGATGACCAATGCTGACCAGCGTTTCCGGGTTGGCGACGATAACCCCGGCGTTCTTCAGGCCCATCATACCGATAAACAGGCCGATCCCGCTGGTGATGCCCACGCGCAGGCTCAGCGGAATATTGGCGATCATCCAGTAGCGTACGCGGAAGATCGTCAGCAGCAGCAGGCCGACGGCGCCCCAGAAAATCGCGCCCATGCCGACCTGCCATGGCAGGCCCATCGCCTGCACCACCACAAAGGCGAAAAAGGCGTTCAGGCCCATTGCCGGCGCCAGAGCAACCGGCAGGTTCGCGAACAGCCCCATCATGATACTGCCGAAAGCGGCAATCAGACAGGTGGTCACAAACACGGCGCTGGTATCCATGCCCGCTACGCCAAGAATTTGTGGGTTAACAAAAACGATATACACCATCGTCAGGAACGTGGTGAAACCGGCGATGGCTTCCGTGCGCACCGTGGTGCCGTGCTCGCGCAGTTTAAATACGCGCTCCAGCAGACCCTGGCCAGAAGACTGGCTGGTTTGTTGTTGACTCATTATCGGTTTCCGAACGTAAGGAGGGAAAATTCGACGCTATCCTATACCAAATTACAGCGCCAGGCGCGGTTGTATGGTAATTTTTTTCATTTATTTTGCTTATACGGCAACGATTGCGTCGCGGCATTGGACATGACGAAAACGTTAAACTTGTTAATATGGAATGGCTATGACTCAACCAGAAGCAGTATTTTTTGACTGTGACGGCACGCTGGTCGACAGCGAGGTAATTTGCTCCCGCGCCTACGTGCACATGTTCCAGGAATTTGGCATTACGCTGGAGCTTGCAGAGATTTTTAAGCGCTTCAAAGGCGTAAAGCTGTACGAAATAATCGACACCATCAACGCCGAGCATGGCGTTAACCTGCAAAAGGCCACCCTGGAGCCGATTTACCGTGCGGAAGTCGCCCGCCTGTTCGATAGTGAACTGGAGGTGATTGCTGGAGCCCAGGCGCTGCTGGATGCGGTAAGCGTCCCGATGTGCGTGGTCTCCAATGGCCCGGTCAGTAAGATGCAACACTCTCTTGGCCGCACCGGCCTGCTGCACCATTTCGCTGACCGGTTGTACAGCGGCTACGATATTCAGCGCTGGAAACCCGATCCGGCGCTGATGTTCCATGCCGCAAAGGCGATGAACGTTAACGTTGAGAACTGCATTCTGGTTGATGATTCCAGTGCAGGTGCACAATCGGGAATAGCCGCCGGCATGGAGGTGTTCTACTTCTGCGCCGATCCGCACAACCCGCCAATCGATCATCCCAAAGTGACAACCTTTACCGATCTGGCTGCGCTGCCGGCATTGTGGAAAGCGCGCGGTTGGGATATCACTCGCTAGCCCCCGGCGTCGCCTGGCCGGGCGACGGTTGGCAGCAAGGGTAGCCCGGTAGCGCTGTGATCTCGCCCAGAACAGGATGGCTGGCGACCGGCTTAACTCATTATCTTCGGACACAAGCACTTTCATCTTGTCTTTCTTCACTCGCGGAAAACGGGGGCTAAACGCCCCCTCCGGCTATTTAAACAGTTTTTGCACAAACTCCGCGTAGGCAGGGCGCCAGACGTCCATTTCATGGTTCAGGCCGGGATAGGCGTGATAGTCAAAGTTGATCTTCTGTTTTTCCAGCTCGCTTTTCAGACCCGCGATGTCTTTGCCGGTCACGGAATCTTTTTCCCCGACGACCACGGTAAAGTTACGCAGCTGTTTATTGATCGCCTCAGGATGCTTCAGCTGTGCTTCCACACCAGCATTCGGCACCGTGGTGGTTGTGACGCCGCTAAACGTGGCGAGCCAGCCAAAGCTCTCCAGATGATTCATTCCGGAGACCAGCGCCTGATAGCCGCCCTGCGACAGCCCGGCGAGCGCCCGGCCATCCGCGTCTTTACGCACATTAAAACGCGCATCAATCAGCGGAATGATATCGTTCATCAGCTCGTTATCAGCCGCTTTCGCATTTAGCGGATAGAAGGTTTTGCGTCGCTCCTGCGGCGGGAAGTTTTCCGCGATGGCTTCCGGGATATCGGTTTCGGTATCCGGGACCACCACCAGCATTGGCTTGATCTTGCCCTCCGCCAGCAGGTTATCCATGATTTGCGGGATCCGCCCCTGATCGATGGCCGACAGGCCGCTGTCGCCGAAGCCATGATAGAAATAGAGCACCGGCAGCGGCTCGCCGGTTCCGCTATAACCCGGCGGCGTCCAGACATAGAGCCGCCGTTCAGCGTTCAGCGCCTTCGAGTGATAGGTAAGGGTGCGCAGATCGCCGTGCGCGACCGCCCGATCGTCAAGAATACTGCCCGGCACCAGAATCAGACTGGTGTTCACCTGACGCTGCGGCTTCTGATAGCGGCCGCCGGTATCCACCGAGCGGAAGCCGTCCACATCAAAATAGTATTCATAGAGATTGGGCTTCATCGGCTCGCTTTTCCATTTCCAGACCCCGTGGTCCGTTTTGGTCATGTCGTGCGAGACAAAAGTGTCCGGCGTGGCACCGGTGACTACCGAAACCCGCCGGGCATCAGGGGCAAACAGGCGGTAAGTGATACTTTTATCCGCGTTAACTTGGGTGATAAAGTGGCTCACCGGCAGTGAGGGGTCCGGCACCGCGGGCAACGGTGCAGCCTGAATGGTGAACGCCGCGCCCGCCAGCGCCAGGGCGAAATAAATTGCATGTCGTTTCATCGTTATTCCTCTTATGTTGTGTCCGTTCTGTTATCGTCTCACCACCAGATTTCCGCCTGCGCCCCTACGGCAAACTGATCGTTTTTACCGTCTTCAAAAATGCTGGTGGTGTTATTCGCGGCCTTATCCAGGTCGATATCCTTCGCTTTAATATAGGTGGCATAGAAGCGAATTTCCGGGCGCGAGGTCAGCATACTGGTATTAACTTTGAAGGTATGGAACAGCGTGGTCTTATAGCCGGACTCGTTATATTTTTTGCCGGTAACATCTTTGTTTTGCTGCTTGAAGTACCCCAGTTCGACGCCGGTCTGGTTATATTTATTCCAGATATAAGCCGGTCGCAGGACCGTACGGATGGATTCAAAATCGGAGTGGGCCCCGGTCTCGTAGCTGTAAACGTCGTTACCAAAAGAGTAAACGATGGCATTCGCCATAATAATGTCATCACGTAAATAGGTTTCCCCTTGCGAGGTTAAGCGCACGGCGGTGCCATTGGTATGGTCGCCATAATAGCGGCCGTTAAAGGTGGTATAGGGGCTGGATCCGGCATAGCGCGAGAAGCTGCTGGCAATGGAGTTATTCGCCAGTAAGAAAGAGAATTCGTTAAAGCCGCCGTTAGCAAATTTTTGCGTTAACGAGGTGCCGGCCATCCAGGTATCTTTCCATGGATAATAGCCTTCATTGCCCTCTTTATATTTCTCAGAAGAACTTTGGTTGGCAGCGACATAGCGTCCGCTGACCATCAGGCTGGCTTTATCCCACAGCGGGATCTCTTTGTAACGGATATCAAGGGTATTGGTGTTTATTTGCTGCTTATTGCTCAAGGAACGATCGTAGTCATCAACATCTTCCCGCACCAGCGCGATATCGAATTTCCCGACGCCAACCTGCCAGTTTTCCAGCCCCACGCCAGCCGCCGCATCGGTTCTCTGCGTTTTCCAGTCCAGCATCTGGATCTCGATTTTTGGCGCACCGTGTTTGCCGACCCAGAAATCGGCCTCCGGGGCAAACGGCAGGAATCCTTTGGTGTTAACGTACATATCCGAGAATTGGATGTAGTTTTCGCCGCCGGCATTGTCGCCAAACCAGCCAGTGGAATACTGCTGGCCAACGTTCCCGTCGAGCATCACGATGGCGTCGACGCGTTTATCGCCTTCCTGAAACACCCGCTGCTTCAGCTGCAGATCGAACCAGCCGGAATATTCATTGCCCAGACGGCCAAGCGAGCCGATGGCCCACGATTTTGGCGAGCCATGCGAGGCGGTTCCCCAGCCCGAGCGGAAGTAGCCGTTATAGCTAAAGCCAATTTCATCTTTGACGAACCTGCTAAAATCTTTCAGCGTCATCGCGCTGTAGGCTGGTGCACTGTCTGTAGCAGGTTGTTGATTTTTGACCAGTACCGCATCCGGTTTCACCGCTGCTTTCGGTCCGGCTGCCGCCGCGACGTTGCGCTTCTGGCTCTCTGCAGGCGGAGACCATGAGGCCCAAATCTGGTCTCTTTTTCTCTCCTGGTCTTGATATTTTTTGAGCTCTTTTTGCGTATCGCTGAGCGCTTTTTCCAGCAACTCAAGCCGTTGCTCTACCGTCAGCTGGCTCGCGATCAGGGAGGTTGAATAACAAAGCGGCGCCAGCAAGGCTATCGCCGAAGCGATCCTGGTTTTTCTCATCATAATATTCCCTTATATAAGTATTGGCATTAATAAAAACGACAGCGACAAGCATCGCGCGGGTTCAAATAGCTTTATCCATACCGCTTAAGGGCGCGGGGACTGTTATTTTTGAGTCTGGAAAAAAGCAAAAAAACCCGAAGAAGACGATCTGCCTTAACAGATAATCCTCTTCAGGTTTTGCCCGCGCATCGCGGTAGCAACCCTTATTAAGTCATTCTTCGCACGCATAAAAAAACCTGATATCGCCGCCGTGGGGGCAATATCAGGTTTTGCCTGCTGTCGCAGTAACAATCCGTTTAAAACATTCTGAGCTTGCGCACTCAGTCAGTGGATGCTGATTGTTACGCGATAAAATGAAGAACTCAAACGGGCAGCCTGTTAATTGTGACGATAATCTCAGCAATATCGCTGCCGGTGGAGGAATCATATCTAATTCTGATAAATCCATTCATCAGAATTAGACAAAATGATTATTACTCTTTCGGATCTTTACCAGCGAGCAATTTATCCAGTTCATCGCCGCCCACATGACGGAAATCCTGGCCTTTGACGAAGTAGAAAATATATTCGCAGATATTCTGGCAGCGGTCGCCGATACGCTCGATGGAGCGCGCGCAGAACAGCGCCGTCAGGACGCTGGGGATAGTGCGCGAGTCTTCCATCATGTAGGTCATCAGCTGACGTACGATGCCTTCATATTCCTGGTCGACTTTCTTGTCTTCGCGATAGATACGTACCGCCTCGTCGAGATCCATACGCGCGAAGGCATCCAGCACGTCATGCAGCATCTGCACCGTATGGCGGCCCAGCGATTCAAGGCTCACCAGCAGCGGCTGATGCTGCTGGGAAAACTTCTCCAGCGCGGTACGGCAGATTTTATCCGCCACATCGCCAATGCGTTCCAGCTCAGCGATAGTCTTGATGATCGCCATCACCAGGCGCAGGTCGCTGGCGGTCGGCTGGCGCTTGGCGATGATGCGCACGCAGGCTTCATCGATCGCCACTTCCATCATGTTGACCTGTTTGTCGCCGTCAATCACGCGTTTCGCCAGTTCGCTGTCCTGGTTATGCATGGCGGTGATCGCATCAGAAAGCTGTTGCTCCACCAGCCCCCCCATGGTCATCACCTGGGTGCGGATATACTCCAGTTCAGCGTTGAACTGGCCGGAAATATGTTTGTTAAGATTTAGGTTGTCCATGGTGTCTCCTGATTGCCCAACTGGTGAGAGCCTGAAAGCACAAGGGCAAATCAACCGTAGCGGCCAGTAATATAATCTTCAGTTTGTTTCTTCGCGGGCTTGGTGAACAGGTCATCCGTATTGCTGAACTCAATCAGCTCGCCAAGATACATAAATGCCGTATGGTCGGAGCAACGCGCAGCCTGCTGCATGTTGTGAGTCACGATAACGACGGTGTAGTCCTGTTTCAGCTCGGTGATCAGCTCTTCGATACGCCCGGTGGAGATCGGGTCCAGCGCGGAGCACGGCTCATCAAGCAGCAGCACTTCCGGGCGGATCGCGATACCGCGGGCAATACACAGACGCTGCTGCTGACCACCGGAGAGAGAATACCCGCTCTGGTGCAGTTTATCTTTGGTTTCGTTCCATAATGCGGCTTTGGTCAGCGCCCACTGCACGCGCTCGTCCATATCGGCACGGGACAGTTTTTCAAACAGGCGCACGCCGAAAGCGATGTTGTCGTAAATGGACATCGGGAACGGCGTTGGCTTCTGGAACACCATGCCAACCTTAGCGCGCAGCAGGGCGATATCCTGGGTGTTAGTCAGAATATTGTCGCCATCCAGTAGGATCTCGCCTTCCGCACGCTGCTCCGGATACAGTTCAAACATTTTGTTGAACGTGCGCAGCAGGGTGGATTTACCACAGCCTGACGGACCGATAAACGCCGTTACCTGGTTTTTGGTGATATCCAGGTTGATGTTCTTCAGGGCATGGAATTTGCCGTAGTAGAAGTTCAGGTTACGAACTGAAATCTTACCCGGAGCTGTATTCACCATACTCATCTCAATCTCTTCCTCATTCAGCGCAGCCGTGGCTGCGCCGCAAAAAATTAACCGTGTTTCTTCTTGGCGAAGATAACGCGCGCCAGGATGTTCAGCAGCAAGACGCACAGGGTGATAATCAATACCCCGGCCCATGCCAGTTGCTGCCACTCCGCAAACGGACTCATGGCAAATTTGAAAATGGTCACCGGCAGGTTGGCAATCGGCTGCATCATGTCGGTGCTCCAGAACTGGTTAGATAACGCGGTGAACAGCAAGGGCGCCGTTTCCCCAGCGATACGGGCGATAGCCAGCAGGATCCCGGTCATAATCCCTGAGACGGAGGCTTTCAGGGTGATCGCCGAGATCATCTTCCACTTCGGCGTCCCCAGCGCATAGGCCGCTTCACGCAGGCTATCCGGCACCAGTTTCAGCATGTTTTCGGTGGTACGAATAACGATAGGCACCTGCAGCAGCGCCAGGGCGATAACGCCCGCCCAGCCCGAGAAGTGCTGCATCTGCGCCACCACGATGGTGTAGACGAACAGGCCGACCACGATAGACGGCGCGGAAAGCAGAATATCGTTGATAAAGCGGATAATTTCAGCCAGTACCGACTTGCGGCCATACTCCGCCAAATAAATTCCGGCGAGAATACCCAGCGGCGTACCAAAGACGGTTGCCCACAGGATCAGCAGGCCGCTGCCGGCGAGGGCGTTGGCCAGACCACCGCCCGCGGTATTCGGCGGCGGCGTCATTTCGGTAAACAGCGCCAGACTCATGCCGTCGAAGCCGCGGGTTATCGTCGCCATCAGGATCCAGATAAGCCAGAACAAACCAAACGCCATGGTGGCCATCGACAACGCCAGAGCGATACGGTTCTTCATGCGGCGTTTGGCCTGCATCTTGCGGCGGGACTCCGCCAGCTCGGCGGTGCTTTGCATTTCAATGGTCGCCATTAGCGTGCCCCCTCATTCTTCGCGAGGCGCATAATCATAAACTTCGACGCCGCCAGAACGATAAAGGTGATAACGAACAGGATCAGGCCCAGCTCCATTAGCGCCGCCACGTGCAGGCCGGTTTCCGCTTCGGCGAATTCGTTGGCCAGCGCGGAGGTAATGCTGTTCCCCGGCATATACAGCGATATGCTGTCGAGCTGGTAGGTGTTACCGATGATAAAGGTGACCGCCATGGTTTCACCCAGCGCACGGCCCAGACCGAGCATCACGCCGCCGATCACCCCGTTTTTGGTGAACGGTAAAACGATGCGCCAGATCACTTCCCAGGTGGTGCAGCCGATGCCATAGGCCGACTCTTTCATCATCACCGGCGTCTGTTCGAAAACATCGCGCATGACCGCGGCGATATAAGGGATGATCATGATGGCCAGAATGACGCCAGCGGCGAGAATGCCAATCCCAAACGCCGGACCGGCAAACAGCGCGCCGACGAACGGGATGGTCGACAGGACGTTCCCCACCGGCTCCTGAAAGTAAGTCGCAAACAGCGGGGCGAAAATAAACAGGCCCCACATGCCGTACACGATACTTGGGATTGCCGCCAGCAGCTCAATCGCAATGCCCAATGGGCGCTTGAGCCAGGCGGGGGACAGTTCAGTCAGAAACAGCGCGATGCCGAAGCTCACCGGGACGGCGATCAGCAGCGCGATAAAGGAGGTCACCAGAGTTCCGTAGATCGGCACCAGCGCGCCGAAGATTTCGTTGGGCGCATCCCACTCTTTGGTCCACAAAAAGGCAAAGCCAAACTTTTGAATGCTCGGCCAGGAAGAGATGATCAGGGAAACGATGATGCCGCCCAGCATCAATAGCACAATCAGCGCAGCCAGTTTTACCAGCGCACTGAAAATTATGTCACCCTTTTTCCCCGGAGGGGTAAATGCAGGCTTGGTTGCAGCCATAGATTACTCTTTACGTATTAAAACTTGTTCGAATAAATGCCCGGTGGCGTTGGCTCCCGGGCCTACAGTCTGAACCGTAGGGCGGGCAGCGCCTGAACGCCCCCGCCATCTTCGTCAAAAATCTACTGTTAGTACAGCGCTTTACCGCTGCTGTCTTTGACGTTGGTTTTCCATGCCGCACGAACCTGCTCTACCACGCTTTCCGGCAGCGTCGCGTAATCCAGCGCATTGGCTTCTTTCCCGCCGTTTTTATACGCCCAGTCAAAAAACTTCAGCACTTCGGCGGTCTGCTCAGGCTTGTTCGTCGCCTTATGCACCAGGATGAAGGTGGTTGAGGTGATCGGCCATGCGTTTTCACCTTTCTGGTTAGTCAGGTCCTGAGCGAAAGACTTGCTCCAGTCAACGCCTTTTGCGGCGTTAGCGAAGTTGTCTTCAGTCGGGCTAACCGGCTTGCCGTCGGCAGAGACCAGTTTGGTGTACGCCAGGTTGTTTTGCTTGGCGTAAGCGTATTCGACGTAACCAATCGAGCCCGGCAGACGCTGAACAAAAGCGGCGATACCGTCGTTGCCTTTACCGCCCAGACCGGTTGGCCAGTTAACGGTAGAGCCTGCGCCGATTTTCGATTTCCACTCTTCATTCACTTTGGACAGGTAGCTGGTAAAGACGAAGGAGGTACCGGAACCATCGGCGCGGCGAACCACGGCGATATTCTGCGACGGCAGCTTCAGACCCGGGTTGAGCTTAGCGATCGCTTCGTCATCCCATTTTTTAATTTTACCCAGGTAGATATCGCCGAGGGTTTTGCCATCCAGCACCAGCTCGCCGGATTTCACGCCAGGCAGGTTAACCGCCAGCACCACGCCGCCAATCACGGTCGGGAACTGGAACAGGCCTTCCTGGGTCAGTTTGTCATCAGCCAGCGGAGCATCAGAAGCACCGAAATCCACGGTGTTGGCAATAATCTGTTTAACGCCACCAGAGGAACCAATACCCTGGTAGTTCACTTTATTGCCAGTTTCTTTCTGATAGGTGTCAGCCCATTTGGCATACACCGGCGCAGGAAAAGTTGCACCTGCGCCAGTCAGGCTTGCTGCTGCGAAAGCAGAGAAAGCGCTCATCGATAAGGTCGCGGCGACAACTGTTGCGACGGTGGTACGCATAACGTTCATAATGTCTCCTGCTGGGATTCGTAAATCATTGTTTCGAGGCTATGGTGAGCAAAATAGGTCAAAGAGGTGACAGTAAAATGTACGAATTATGACAGTTTTATGACACGCCGGGAGGGGGGATTTTACGTCAAATAATACGCTTATAACTCAAATAGTTATCTACTAGCATGACCACACAATGACAGAATAATTTTCTTTTTATGACAGCGAAATCGCAGAGCAAAACGATCGTTTGTCATCTATCGCCTCCCCAGATATTGCGCACAAGATCGGCGAAAAACAGCAGGTAAAAATAAAAAAGGGCCGCCGCCGGCAGCCCTTTGCAAAAGAGATAATACGTTACTCAACCGTGACCGATTTCGCCAGGTTACGCGGCTGATCAACGTCAGTGCCTTTGATCAGCGCAACGTGATAAGCCAGCAGCTGCAGCGGTACGGTGTAGAAGATAGGCGCGATGCTCTCTTCGACATGCGGCATCTCAATGATGTGCATGTTGTCGCTGCCGTTGAAGCCGGCGTCACCGTCGGCGAAAACGTACAGCTCACCGCCGCGGGCGCGAACCTCTTCGATGTTGGATTTCAGTTTTTCCAGCAGCTCATTGTTCGGCGCCACTACGATCACCGGCATTTCCGCATCAATCAGCGCCAGCGGGCCGTGCTTAAGCTCGCCTGCCGCGTAGGCTTCCGCGTGAATATAGGAGATCTCTTTCAGCTTCAGCGCCCCTTCCATAGCGATCGGGTACTGATCGCCGCGGCCAAGGAACAGCGCATGATGCTTATCAGAGAAACGCTCTGCCAGCTGCTCAATACGCTTGTCCTGGGAGAGCATCTGCTCGATACGGTTCGGCAGCGCCTGCAGGCCGTGGACGATATCATGCTCAATGGACGCATCCTGGCCTTTCAATCGCGCCAGTTTCGCCACCAGCATCAGCAGCACCGTCAGCTGAGTGGTAAAGGCCTTGGTCGAGGCCACGCCAATTTCCGTTCCGGCTTTGGTCATCAGCGCCAGATCGGATTCACGCACCAGCGACGAGCCCGGCACGTTGCAGATGGCCAGCGAGCCGAGATAGCCCAGCTCTTTCGACAAACGCAGCGCCGCCAGGGTATCGGCGGTTTCACCAGACTGGGAAAGGGTGATCATCAGGCTGTTACGACGCACCGCAGACTTCCGATAGCGGAATTCGGAGGCGATTTCCACATCGCACGGCACGCCGGCTAACGCCTCGAACCAGTAGCGGGAAACCATTCCGGAGTTATAGGAGGTCCCGCAGGCAACAATCTGAATATGTTCAACCTGAGCCAGCATTTCATTGGCGTTCGGCCCCAGCTCGCTGAGATCGATTTCGCCGTGGCTGATACGCCCGGTCAGGGTGTTCTTAATCGCATTTGGCTGTTCGAAAATCTCTTTCTGCATATAGTGGCGATAGATACCTTTATCGCCGGCATCATATTGCAGATTGGATTCGATCTCCTGGCGCTTCACTTGCGCAGCGGATTTATCGAAAATCACTACCGAGCGACGAGTCACTTCCGCAATGTCGCCTTCTTCAAGGAAGATGAAGCGGCGGGTAACCGGCAGCAGCGCCAGCTGGTCGGAGGCGATAAAGTTTTCCCCCATGCCCAGACCGATAACCAGCGGGCTACCGGAGCGGGCCGCCAGCAGGGTACCCGGGTCGCGGGTATCCATGATCACGGTGCCGTAGGCGCCGCGCAGCTGCGGGATGGCGCGCAGCACGGCTTCACGCAAGGTTCCACCTTGTTCCAGCTCCCAGTGCACCAGATGGGCGATAACTTCGGTATCGGTCTCAGTGACGAAGACATAGCCGCGAGACTGCAGCAATGCGCGCAGCGGCTCGTGGTTTTCGATGATCCCGTTATGGACCACCACAATGTGTTCAGAAACATGCGGATGCGCATTGCTCTCAGACGGTTCGCCGTGCGTCGCCCAGCGAGTATGGGCGATCCCGGTACCACCGTGTAACGGTTGCTCTTCGACCGCCTGAGCCAGCATCTGTACCTTACCCAGGCGACGCACGCGGGTCATATGACCTTCGCTGTCGACTACCGCCAGACCGGCAGAGTCATAGCCACGGTATTCCAGACGACGTAAACCTTCGAGAAGGATTTCAGCAATATCACGCTGCGCGACTGCGCCAACAATTCCACACATAGTTAAATTTCCTGATAATGGCGATATGCCATGCGTTGTCGCTGACCTGTATTTGCCCGTTTCCCGGGCGCCCCGAGCCTTGTAGAGAGTGGGGTTATTGTTATGGTACTGCCTGCGGACGGGGATCTATGTTGACCCTCTCATCCTGGTTCGCCGGGCGTTGTACACCCCCGGCGACAATTCTGTTCATTTTTTCTTCACCGGACGCTGCCAGCCCTGCTTATGGACCTGCGGCACGCGGCTCAACACCAGTTCGTTATCGGCGATATTGCGTGTGACGGTGGTGCCGGCGGCGATAGTGACGCCGTTGCCTACCGTAACCGGGGCCACCAGCTGGGTATCCGAGCCGACAAAGACATCGTCGCCAATAATCGTTTTGTGTTTGTTCGCGCCATCGTAGTTGCAGGTGATGGTGCCCGCGCCGATATTGACGTTATCACCGATCTCCGCATCGCCCAGATAGGTCAGATGACCCGCCTTGGAGCCTTTGCCGAGACGCGCCTTTTTCATTTCCACGAAGTTGCCAACGTGGGCGCCTTCCAGCAGTTCGGCGCCCGGGCGCAGACGGGCAAATGGGCCGATGGTGCAGGCCGCCTGCAGCTGGGCATCTTCCACCACGCTGTAGGGGCTGATTTCGCAATCATCGCCGATGGTGCTGTTTTTGATCACGCAGCCGGCGCCGATTTTCACACGATCGCCCAACACCACGTTGCCTTCCAGAATAACGTTAGTATCGATCTCCACATCGCGCCCGTGCTGCAGCGTACCGCGCAGATCGAAACGCGCCGGATCGCGCAGCATCACTCCCGCCAGCAGCAGCTTTTCCGCTTGCTCAGCCTGGTAGACGCGCTCCAGGCGCGCAAGCTGCAGGCGGTTGTTGACGCCTTCGACTTCGCTCAGGCGCTGGGGATGCACGGCAACGATCTCGCGACCTTCCTGATGCGCCATGGCGATGATATCGGTGATGTAGTATTCGCCCTGGGCGTTGTTATTGGTGAGATTCGCCAGCCAGCGCTTGAGGTCCGCTCCGCCGGCGATCAGGATCCCAGTGTTAATTTCCTGAATCTGGCGCTGCGCCTCGCTGGCATCTTTGTGCTCAACGATACCCGTCACCTGGCCATTCTCACGGGTAATGCGGCCGTAGCCGGTTGGATCATCCAGCTTCACGGTCAGCAGACCAATCCCGCCCTGCGGCTTCGCGGCGCGCAGGCGCTGTAGCGTCTCGACGGAGATCAGCGGCACATCGCCGTAGAGCATCAGGATGTCTTCATCATCATTGAAGAACGGCGCCGTCTGCTGCATGGCGTGCCCGGTTCCGAGCTGCTCGGCCTGCAGCACCCAGTTCAGGTTGTCTTCATGCAGCGTCTGACGCAGCAGATCGCCACCGTGGCCATACACCAGGTGTACCGCACATGCGCCTAAATCGTTAGCGGCATCAATGACATGCTGCACCATTGGCTTCCCGGCCAGGGTATGCAGCACCTTAGGAAGATCGGAATACATGCGGGTCCCTTTGCCTGCGGCAAGGATAACCACGCTCATCGCACTATTTGACATACTCATCCTGACGGTAGTTAGAACGAAAAGTAAAAGCCTTTCACGTTGAAATTTCTACATATTTTTCATCATAAAACGAGACGTGGAGAAAACGTCCAGGCTCACTGCTATACACCATTTTATGACGCTATTTTTAACCACTGCAAATCAGTTTAACGCTGAAAAAGGAGGGCGGGGAGGATAATCATTGACTATCTCACTGCTTTTGCTGTTTTTTCGCCACCTGAATAAAGCCGCTGCGGAAAGCGATTTTCAGTACCCACAGCGGGAAGAACCAGGATAATCGTCGCCAGTCGCTGGCGGGGGAGGGCGGCAAAGTGATTGATGTAGCGATAAAAAACGAAAGGCCACCGTCAGGTGACCTTCTTTGCCCGGTTTCACATCGCCAGTGTTGTCGTTTTGATGGGCGATACGTCGTGTCAGCGGGGGGATAGCGCGGAGCTTAGAAGCTCAGGACGCTAAATTTAGCGATGATTTTATGGAACAGTTTCATGATGATTTCCTGACGCAGGTGCAGTTTGATAACGCTATTTTATGTGATATGCATCACATAAAATAGAGTCTACGCTTCATCATTTAACTAATCAATAACAATTAAGGGTGAATTCTGTTTTCACTTCATCCGCTCGTCAGCAGCTGGGCATAAAAAAAGCCAGCCTGGAAACCAGACTGGCTTTTTACGTTCAAGCCGGTGTTACATCGCTTTTTTGGTCAACTCGATAACGCGCAGTTTAGCGATCGCTTTGGCCAGTTCCGCAGACGCCTGAGCGTAATCCACATCGCCGTGAGAGCTCTTAATGTGCTCTTCCGCTTTGCGTTTCGCTTCCAGCGCTCGCGCTTCGTCGAGGTCCTGACCACGAATTGCGGTATCCGCCAGGACGGTCACGCTGCCAGGCTGCACTTCAAGAATGCCGCCGGACAGATAGATAAACTCTTCATGACCGTGCTGTTTAACGATGCGAATCATACCAGGCTTAATGGCGGTGAGCAGCGGTGCGTGTCCCGGGTAAATACCCAGTTCACCTTCGCTACCCGTTACCTGGATTTTTTCGACCAGACCAGAGAACATTTGTTGCTCTGCGCTGACGACGTCCAGGTGGTAAGTCATTGCCATATCACCCTCCGATTAAGGCGTTAAAGTTTTTTGGCTTTTTCCACGGCTTCGTCGATGGAACCGACCATGTAGAACGCCTGCTCTGGCAGGTGATCGTATTCGCCTTCCATGATGCCTTTAAAGCCACGGATGGTGTCTTTCAGCGCCACGTATTTGCCCGGAGAACCGGTAAAGACTTCAGCCACGAAGAACGGCTGGGACAGGAAGCGCTGGATCTTACGTGCGCGAGCTACCACCAGTTTGTCTTCTTCAGACAGTTCGTCCATACCGAGGATGGCGATGATGTCTTTCAGTTCCTGATAACGCTGCAGGATGGACTGCACGCCACGCGCGGTGTCGTAGTGTTCCTGACCAACAACCAGCGGATCCAGCTGACGGCTGGTGGAGTCCAGCGGGTCAACAGCCGGGTAGATACCCAGGGAAGCGATCTGACGGCTCAGTACTACGGTTGCATCTAAGTGAGCAAAGGTAGTGGCTGGGGATGGGTCAGTTAAGTCATCCGCCGGTACGTATACCGCCTGTACGGAGGTGATAGAACCGGTTTTGGTGGAGGTGATACGTTCCTGCAGAACGCCCATCTCTTCCGCCAGGGTCGGCTGATAACCTACCGCTGAAGGCATACGACCCAGCAGTGCGGATACTTCCGTACCGGCCAGGGTGTAACGATAGATGTTATCGACGAACAGCAGTACGTCACGACCTTCGTCACGGAATTTCTCAGCCATGGTCAGGCCGGTCAGCGCAACGCGCAGACGGTTTCCCGGCGGCTCGTTCATCTGGCCGTACACCAGGGATACTTTATCGATAACGTTGGAGTCGGTCATTTCGTGGTAGAAGTCGTTACCCTCACGAGTACGCTCACCTACGCCCGCAAACACGGAGTAACCGGAGTGCTCGATCGCGATGTTACGGATCAGCTCCATCATGTTTACGGTTTTACCGACACCCGCACCACCGAACAGACCGACTTTACCGCCCTTCGCGAACGGACACATCAGGTCGATAACTTTGATGCCGGTTTCCAGCAGTTCCTGAGAGCTGGACAGCTCTTCATAGGACGGCGCTGCGCGGTGGATAGCCCAACGCTCTTCTTCGCCGATGTCGCCTTTCATGTCGACCGGTTGACCCAGTACGTTCATGATACGACCCAGCGTAGCTTTACCAACCGGGACTTCGATCGGGTGCTCGAGGTCTTTTACATCCAGACCGCGGCGCAGACCATCGGAAGAACCCATGGCGATGGTACGCACGATACCGCCGCCCAGCTGCTGCTGAACTTCCAGCACCAGAACTTCATTACCATTCTGTACCTCAAGGGCTTCGTACACGCGTGGTACGGCATCCTGAGGGAACTCGACGTCGACCACGGCGCCGATTACCTGGACAATCTTTCCAGTAGCCATCTTAAATCCTCTACGAAATAACCTGGTTAAACCGCGGCGGCCCCCGAGACGATCTCGGTGAGTTCCTGAGTAATGCTGGCCTGACGAGCTTTGTTGTATACCAACTGCAGCTCTTTAATCAGGCTGCCGCCATTATCGGTCGCGGCTTTCATCGCCACCATACGGGCGGCCTGCTCGCTGGCCAGGTTTTCAACCACGCCCTGATAAACCTGAGACTCGACGTAGCGGCGCAGGAGGGTATCCAGCAGCGCTTTCGGATCGGGCTCATACAGGTAATCCCAGGATTTACGTTTCAGATCAGCGTCTTCTGATGCCGGTAACGGCAGCAGCTGAGTGATCGTCGGAACCTGAGACATGGTGTTAATAAATTTGTTGCTGACAACGTACAGCTTGTCCAGACGGCCTTCATCATAGGCCTGCAACATCACTTTTACCGGGCCGATCAGTTCGGACAGGGATGGGTTATCCCCCATACCGGTCACCTGTGCAACAACGTTGCCGCCAACGGAGTTAAAGAAAGAGACGCCCTTAGAGCCGATCATTGCGAGGTCGCACTGAACGCCTTTATCGGACCATGCTTTCATTTCCGCCAGCAGTTTCTTGAACAGGTTAATGTTCAAGCCGCCGCACAAACCACGGTCGGTCGACACCACCAGGTAGCCCACGCGCTTAACGTCGCGTTCTTCCAGGTAAGGGTGCTTATATTCCAGATTACCGTTCGCAAGGTGACCAATCACTTTGCGCATAGTATCTGCGTAAGGACGGCTGGCCGCCATGCGCTCCTGCGATTTACGCATTTTGGAAGCGGCGACCATCTCCATCGCTTTAGTGATCTTTTGCGTGTTCTGGACGCTTGCGATCTTACTACGTATCTCTTTTGCGCCGGCCATGAGCTTCTCCTCAATGCCTTGCGGCCTGCCCTAAGACAGACCGCCAGACGTTACCAGGACTGGGTTGCTTTGAAGGAATCGAGGATGCCTTTCAGCTTGCCTTCGATTTCGTCGTTATAGCCACCGGACTGGTTAATCTCTTGCATCAGCGGAGCGTGATCACGGTCGACGTAAGCCAGCAGTGCGGCTTCGAAGCTACCGATTTTCGCCAGTTCTACATCAGCCAGATAACCACGTTCTGCTGCGAACAGAACCAGAGACTGCTGCGCGACGGACATCGGCGCATACTGTTTCTGTTTCAGCAGTTCGGTCACTTTCTGACCGTGGTCCAGCTGTTTGCGGGTTGCATCGTCAAGGTCGGATGCAAACTGGGAGAACGCCGCCAGTTCACGATACTGCGCCAGCGCGGTACGGATACCACCGGACAGTTTCTTCATGATCTTGGTCTGCGCTGCACCACCCACACGGGATACCGAGATACCCGGGTTAACCGCAGGACGAATACCGGCGTTGAACAGGTTGGTTTCCAGGAAGATCTGACCATCGGTAATGGAGATTACGTTGGTCGGAACGAACGCGGAAACGTCACCCGCCTGGGTTTCGATAATCGGCAGCGCGGTCAGAGAACCGGTTTTCCCTTTCACTTCACCTTTGGTGAAGGCTTCAACGTATTCGGCGTTAACACGCGCAGCACGCTCCAGCAGACGAGAGTGGAGGTAGAATACGTCACCCGGGAACGCTTCACGTCCTGGCGGACGACGGAGCAGCAGGGAGATCTGACGATAAGCAACAGCCTGTTTAGACAGGTCATCGTAAACGATCAGCGCATCTTCACCGCGGTCGCGGAAGTATTCGCCCATTGCGCAACCGGCGTATGGCGCCAGGTATTGCAGTGCAGCAGATTCGGATGCAGTCGCTACCACCACGATGGTGTTAGCCAGCGCGCCGTGCTCTTCCAGTTTACGCACCACGTTAGAGATGGTGGACGCTTTCTGGCCGATAGCAACATAGACGCACTTGATGCCGGAATCACGCTGGTTGATGATGGCATCGATAGCCAGCGCAGTTTTACCGGTCTGACGGTCGCCGATGATCAGTTCACGCTGACCACGACCGATTGGGATCATGGCGTCAACGGATTTATAACCGGTCTGTACCGGCTGATCGACGGACTGACGTTCGATTACGCCCGGCGCGATCGCTTCAACGGCGGAGAAACCGTCGTTTTCCAGCGGACCTTTACCATCAATTGGCGCGCCCAGGGTGTTAACCACGCGGCCCAGCAGGCCACGACCAACCGGAACTTCCAGGATACGGCCAGTACATTTCACCTTCATGCCTTCGGCGAGGTCAGCGTACGGACCCATCACCACCGCACCGACGGAGTCGCGCTCCAGGTTCAGTGCGATAGCGTAACGGTTACCCGGCAGGGAGATCATCTCACCCTGCATACATTCGGCAAGGCCGTGGATGCGGATAACACCGTCACTTACAGAAACAATAGTACCTTCGTTATGAGCTTCGCTCACAACATTGAACTGAGCAATGCGCTGCTTGATCAGTTCGCTGATTTCGGTGGAATTCAGTTGCATGCTCCAGTCCCCTTAAGACTGCAAGACGTCTGCAAGGCGATCAAGACGGCCGCGTACGCTGCCATCAATGACCATATCACCCGCACGGATGATAATACCTGCCATAACAGACTTATCGATTTTGCAATTCAGCTTAACTTTGCGTGACAGACGTTTTTCCATCGCGCTGACGATCCTGGCAAGCTGTTCATCACTCAGTTGGTTGGCAGATATGACTTCTACCTCTGCGATGGCCTCACTGGCCGCGCGCAGGTGAATGAATTGCTCAAGAACGTCCGGGAGCACCTTCAGACGATTATTTTCCGCCATCACCTTAATCAGGTTCTGGCCGTTTTCGTCAAGTTGCTCGCCGCAGATAGCGATAAACGCTTCTGAGAGCGTTTCCGGCGCCAAAGCACCGGAGAGAAGCTCTGCCATTTGATCGTTTTTGGTCACTTCGGCGGCAAACGCCAGCATATCCTGCCAGCGTTCAACACTGTTGTGTTCGACGGCAAAGTCAAAAGCTGCTTTGGCGTAGGGGCGAGCTACCGTTACAAATTCAGACATCAGCCCCTCCCTCCTTACAGTTCAGCGACAAGTTTATCCACGATGTCGCTGTTAGCAGCTTCATCCACGGAACGTTCGATGATCTTCTCGGCGCCAGCAACAGCCAGGATAGCGACCTGCTTACGCAGCTCCTCGCGTGCACGTTTACGCTCAGCATCAATTTCAGCCTGCGCTTGTGCAACGATTTTGGTGCGTTCCTGTTCTGCTTCAGCTTTAGCTTCGTCCAGAATCTGAGAGCGGCGCTTGTTCGCCTGCTCAATGATTACCTGGGCTTCCGCTTTCGCTTTTTTCAGCTGGTCGGTCGCGTTGGCCTGTGCAAGGTCCAAATCTTTCTTAGCGCGTTCTGCAGAAGCTAAACCGTCAGAAATCTCTTTCTGGCGTTTTTCGATGGCAGCCATTAAAGGCGGCCATACGTACTTCATGCAGAACCATACGAAGATAACAAACGCGATGGCCTGGCCGAGGATTGTTGCGTTCATGTTCACAGCACAATACCTCTTTAATTAACTCTGTGGCTTAGGTTTCTAACAACTTACTACGCGACGGCGAACATCACGTACAGACCCAGACCTACAGCGATCATCGGGATAGCATCCACCAGACCCATAACGATAAAGAACTGAGTACGCAGCAGAGGGATCAGATCCGGCTGACGCGCTGCGCCTTCCAGGAATTTACCTCCGAGGATGCCGATACCGATCGCAGCACCGATTGCCGCCAGACCCATCATCACAGCGGCAGCCATGTACAGCAGATCCATATTCAGGTTTTCCATGACAGTCTCCAGTTTGTTTCAGTTAAAACGTAGTAGTGTTGGTAAAAATCAATGCTCTTCAGACGCCATCGACAGATAGACAATCGTCAGAACCATGAAGATGAAGGCTTGCAGCGTAATAATCAGGATGTGGAAAATGGCCCAAGGCACATTCAGAACCCACTGTGACCACCACGGCAACAGACCAGCAATCAGAATGAAAATCAGCTCACCGGCATACATGTTGCCGAACAGTCGCAGACCGAGAGAGACCGGTTTGGACAGCAGGCTTACCCCTTCAAGGATTAAGTTGACAGGAATGAACGCCCAGTGATTGAACGGCTGCATGGTCAGTTCTTTAACGAACCCACCCACGCCTTTCATTTTGATGCTGTAGAAAAGAATCAGGATGAACACGCCAAGCGCCATCGACAGGGTGATGTTCACGTCAGCAGACGGAACCACGCGCAGTGCAGGCAGGCCGAAAATGTGTTCGCCGATATAAGGAAGCAGGTCGATTGGCAGCAGGTCCATCAGGTTCATCAGGAAGACCCAGACGAACACGGTCAGCGCCAGCGGCGCGATAACCTTGCTCTTGCCATGGTACATGTCTTTGACGCTACCATGGACGAAGCCGATGATCATTTCGATGAAGGTCTGGAATTTCCCTGGTACGCCGCTGGTCGCTTTCTTAGCAACGCTACGGAACATGGCCAGGAACAGCAGACCGAGAACCACCGAGAAGAACATGGAGTCAATGTTGAGCGTCCAGAAGGTGGCCGGGGGGTTGTGCGGATCCACCAGCGAGAAAGTACGCAGGTCAATCTGAAGGTTGTTCAGATGGTGACCTATGTATTCCTGCGGCGTCATATTTTCTGAAGCCATGATGCCTTTTACCCTTTGTTGTTGATTACAGCTGGCGCCAGAACTTGTACCACCAGCACCAAAACCCACGTCACGATCAGTGGCAAAAATACCACTTTTAAAACGGCCAGCGCCACCGCCAGGAGGGCGAAGGTCAGCAACACCTTGAAGGCTTCACCGAAGGCGAAGGTCCAGGCCACACGGCCTTTTGCTGGTGTATGCGCCTGATGACGCCAGGCAAAAATCATAAACATCAGATTTGGCAAAACCACTGCCAAACCGCCGCATACCGCGGAAATGCCCCAGAAGGGGTCTTTGAGGCTGAACAGCAGTCCACTTGCCATTACTGCCAGTAACTGAATAAACAGAAGCTTGCGAGCAACGTTTCGACTCAAGAGCGACACTGACATCAC
The DNA here is from genome assembly GCF_050378655.1 of Klebsiella sp. 7-CIP_Kleb. Classification (NCBI taxonomy): domain Bacteria; kingdom Pseudomonadati; phylum Pseudomonadota; class Gammaproteobacteria; order Enterobacterales; family Enterobacteriaceae; genus Klebsiella; species Klebsiella sp. 7-CIP_Kleb. The sequence goes on along the minus strand of NZ_JBNRLJ010000010.1, from coordinate 19,324 downwards.
GTTTTTACTCCTGCTCCCTTTGAGGTATGTCGCGTGTCGTATAAAACGTCCTTTAAGACGAAGAGTCAAGCATCAAAAAGCGGACAAATTATACGGTGACGCCCCGTGATTTCAAACAATAAGTAGCAAAATAGTGAATAAATGTTTAATTATTTTCCAACGGACAACTTTCCGCGCATTTCAGCGTTCTGTGAGCGGTCATACAAAACTGCAAATAACGTGGAAACACGGCAATTAAAGCGTGCATTAGATCACATAATAAACATTTCAAGCGCCCTTTAATGAATCAAGGACATAAAACACTATTTTTCATGCTTTTGATATTCAAGATAAAAAGTGAGGACATTATCTAAAACAACCCCACATACAATAAAAACCTTTTATTGACATTTATAATAAAAATTTAACATCGCTATGCTGTTTATCGTTGTCGATTTTTAGCACCCTGATATTTTCAAAGTTGACTATTTTGTCAGTGAATCAGTTACGCTAAGTTAACCGCAAGAAAAACCATAGTAAAAACATGGTTAAATGCAGCCCGATTAGAACGGGAGGTGTCCTTTATTTTTGTAACATTCACGGGCCACATTTTTTCCACATTTTTTGATAAAAATTAACTCGATTTTGGCGTAATCACCACCAGGTGCCGCTCCCCTTCCAGCTGAGGAACATGTAGCTCAATGACCTCGGCTATGGCATACCCTTCCGGCAGGTTTTCCATTTCGTCTTTTTGCGCTAACCCTTTGAGCGCATAGAAGTGACCGTTCGCGGCCGGCAAATGATGGCACCAGCTCACCATATCATTAAGCGATGCGAAGGCGCGGCTTATCACGCCATCAAACGGCGGCTCAGCCGGGAAAGCTTCCACGCGGCTCTGCACCGGGGTAACGTTATCCAGCTTCAGCTCATGCTGCACCTGACGCAGGAAGCGCACGCGTTTGCCAAGGCTGTCCAGCAGGGTGAAATGCGACTCCGGGCGCACGATAGCCAACGGGATCCCAGGCAGCCCCGGTCCCGTACCGACATCGATAAAGCGCGAGCCCTGCAGATAAGGCGCGACGACGATGCTGTCCAGGATATGACGCACCAGCATCTCATTTGGATCGCGAACGGAGGTCAGGTTATAGGCTTTGTTCCACTTATCGAGCAGCCCGACGTAAGCCACCAGCTGATTTTTCTGGTGATCGGTGAGCAAAATACCCGCTTCATCCAGCAGACGAGAAAGTTTGTTGAGCACGGTAAGTACCTTCAAAAAATAATGAGCCCGGAGGCGCTAACGCTTACCGGGCCAGGAATGATAAAGGCGAACGCTGATTATGCAACTGGGAAATCAGCGCGGCAGGCTGCCGCAATCAGGCGCTGCGACGCAGCATCCCCTGCTTTTTCAACCAAACCAGCAAAATAGAGATCGCCGCCGGGGTGATCCCGGAAATACGTGACGCCTGCCCTATCGACGACGGTTTATGGTCGTTTAGTTTAGCGATCACTTCATTAGACAGTCCGGTGACCTGACGGTAGTCGAGTGTCGCCGGTAACAAGGTATTCTCGTTGCGCTGCTGTTTCTCGATCTCATCCTGCTGGCGCGCGATATAGCCTTCATACTTCACCTGGATCTCAACCTGCTCAGCCGCCTGCCGATCTTCCAGCCCCGGCGCGAACGGCGAGAGCTGAACCAGCTGCTCGTAGGTCATTTCCGGACGACGCAGCAGATCTTCACCGCTGGCTTCGCGCGACAGCGGCGCGGTCAGGTGAGCGTTCACTTCGTTAGCGCTCTCAGCCTGAGGGTTCACCCAGGTCGATTTCAGGCGCTGGCGTTCACGCTCAATGCTTTCCAGCTTCTCGTTGTAACGCGCCCAGCGTTCATCATCCACCAGACCCAGTTCACGCCCCTGCTCAGTCAGACGCAGGTCGGCGTTGTCTTCGCGCAGCATCAGACGATATTCAGCACGAGAGGTAAACATGCGGTACGGTTCTTTGGTACCCAGAGTACACAGGTCATCCACCAGCACGCCGAGGTAGGCCTGATCGCGACGCGGTGCCCAGCCCTCTTTTTCCGCCGAGAAACGAGCTGCGTTAAGACCGGCCAGCAGACCCTGAGCCGCAGCTTCTTCATAACCGGTGGTGCCGTTGATCTGACCGGCGAAGAACAGACCCTGAATGAATTTGCTCTCGAGCGTCGGCTTCAGATCGCGCGGGTCGAAGAAATCGTACTCAATAGCGTAGCCAGGACGGACGATCCGCGCATTCTCCATCCCCTGCATCGAGCGGACGATTTGCATTTGCACATCGAACGGCAGGCTGGTGGAGATGCCGTTCGGATAAATTTCGTTTGAGGTCAGGCCTTCCGGTTCGAGGAAGATCTGATGTTGGTTGCGATCGGCAAAACGCATGACTTTGTCTTCGATCGACGGGCAGTAGCGTGGACCGATCCCTTCGATCACCCCGGCGTACATGGGGCTGCGATCGAGGTTATTGCGGATCACGTCATGGGTTTTCTCGTTAGTGTGGGTGATATAGCACGGCACCTGACGCGGATGCTGATCGGCAGATCCCATAAACGAGAAGACCGGCATTGGGTTATCGCCATGCTGTTGCGCCAGCACGCTGAAATCGATGGTGCGCGCGTCAATGCGCGGCGGGGTTCCGGTTTTCAGCCGGCTGACGCGCAGCGGCAGTTCACGCAGGCGACGAGACAGCGGGATCGACGGCGGATCGCCGGCGCGTCCGCCGCTGTAGTTATCCAGACCAATATGGATTTTGCCGTCAAGGAAGGTCCCGACGGTCAGTACCACCGCTTTGGCTCGGAATTTGAGGCCCATCTGGGTGACCGCACCTACGACACGATCGTTTTCGACAATCAGATCTTCCACTGCCTGCTGGAAGATCATCAGGTTCGGCTGGTTCTCCAGCGCAGTGCGTACCGCCTGACGGTACAGCACGCGGTCAGCCTGGGCGCGAGTGGCGCGCACCGCGGGGCCTTTGCTGGCGTTTAGTATCCTAAACTGAATGCCTGCCTGATCGATCGCTTTGGCCATCAGACCGCCGAGCGCGTCCACTTCTTTTACCAGGTGTCCTTTCCCAATGCCGCCAATCGCCGGGTTGCAGCTCATCTGCCCCAGCGTGTCGATATTGTGTGTCAAAAGCAGGGTCTGTTGACCCATACGCGCTGCGGCCATTGCGGCCTCAGTGCCTGCGTGACCCCCGCCAATGATAATGACGTCAAAAGGATCCTGATAAAACATGGTGGTCTGCCTCGCATAACGCGGTTTGAAAATGGATTGAAGCCCGGGCCGTGGATTCTACTCGGCTTTGGTCTTTTGAGAAAGACTCCGGGATCCTGAGTATTAAAAAGAAGATCTTTATATAGAGATCTGTTCTATTGTGATCTCTTATTAGGATCGACTCTCTTTGTGGATAAGTCGGATCCACGAAGTAAGATCAAAAGCTTAAGAAGGATCACTATCTGTGAATGATCGGTGATCCTGGTCCGTATAAGCTGGGATCAGAATGAAGGGTTATGCACAGCTCAAAAACCATACTCCGGTTATTCTTTGGATAACTACCGGTTGATCCAAGCTTTTAAGCATGGTTATCCACAGAAGAACGGACGATCTTTACAATTCTCAGAGCAAATTTTTCCAGGATCCCAGCCAGATTTCCGCCGGATCCTCCGGAATTTCATGTTCCAGCACGTTGATCTTCAGGGTCTCGCCGATCTGTTTTGCCCCGCAGGCCTTCAGCGCCGCTTCTAATTTATCGATCGCGCCGCAAAAAGTGTCGTATTCACGGCTGCCGATCCCGATGGCGCCAAAGCGCACGGCGGAAAGATCGGCCTGCTGCGCCAGCAGTGCGTCATAGAAGGGAACCAGGTTGTCGGGAATGTCGCCGGCGCCATGGGTGGAAGAGATAACTAACCAGATCCCTTGCGCCTGCAGATCGTCCACCAGCGGGCCGTGCTGGATTTCAGTGCTGTAGCCTGCTTCTTCCAGCTTTTCTGCCAGATGCTCCGCTACGTATTCCGCACTGCCCAGGGTGCTGCCGCTGATAAGTGTAATGTCTGCCATAGATCGCCGATCGCCCGCTCAACTGTTCAGAGTGGCGTATTGTACGCTGTGAGCGAGCTGGGATCTACCTGTGGAAAAATGTGGGATTAAAAAAAACGATCAGGGCTTAATGGTGCGCATGATCGGGTTCTGCAGCACGATCAGGGTTTCAGTGGACTGAATTTCATCAATTGTTTGGATCTTGTTGATAAGTACCTGCTGCAGGGCATCGATGGATTTACACATCACCTTAATAAAGATGCTGTAGTGACCGGTGGTGTAGTAAGCCTCGGTCACCTCCTCCAGGCTTTCCAGGCGGGCGAGGGCGGAGGGATAGTCTTTGGCGCTCTTGAGAATAATGCCGATGAAGCAGCCGACGTCATAGCCCAGCTGTTTGGGGCTGACGTCAATGCGCGCGCCAGTAATGATGCCCGCCTGTTTCATCTTTTCGACGCGCACATGAATAGTGCCCGGGCTGACGCTGAATTGTTTGGCCAGTTCGGCATAGGCGGTACGGGCGTTGGCCATGAGCGCATCGAGAATGCCGCGGTCCAGATTGTCGATCTGATAATTTTCCATATCTTTTTCTTATGAAGTTTGACGGTTCTTACTATTTTAGCTCTATATTTTGTTGAATTAAAAGTTGACGAGCCTTTTTATTGATTGATTATTGTATTGGCGGCCTGTTTTGTTGCTTAATCAATGGCAACAGGACGCAGGAGTCATAAAAATGAAAACCGCTTATATCGCAAAACAACGCCAGATCAGTTTCGTTAAATCCCATTTTTCCCGTCAGCTGGAAGAGAAGCTTGGCCTGATTGAAGTCCAGGCGCCAATCTTAAGCCGCGTGGGCGATGGGACGCAGGATAACTTGTCCGGCTGCGAGAAAGCGGTTCAGGTGAAAGTGAAAACACTGCCCGACGCCCAGTTCGAAGTGGTTCATTCGCTGGCGAAATGGAAGCGTCAAACCCTGGGACAACACGACTTCAGCGCGGGCGAAGGGCTGTACACGCACATGAAGGCCCTTCGCCCCGATGAAGACCGTCTTACGCCGATCCACTCCGTCTATGTCGACCAGTGGGACTGGGAGCGGGTGATGGGGGATGAAGAGCGCCACGTCGGCACGCTGAAGGCGACCGTCGAAGCGATCTACGCCGGGATCAAAGCCACCGAGCTGGCGGTCAGCCAGGAATTTGGCCTGACACCGTTCCTGCCGGAACAGATCCACTTTGTTCACAGCCAGGCGCTGCTGAGTCGCTATCCGGATCTTGATGCCAAAGGCCGCGAGCGAGCGATTGCCAAAGAGCTGGGCGCCGTCTTCTTAATCGGCATCGGCGGCAAACTCTCTGATGGCAAGCGCCATGATGTACGTGCCCCGGATTATGATGACTGGAGCACTGAGGTTTCTGAAGGCTTTGCCGGACTGAACGGCGATATCCTGGTGTGGAACCCGGTGCTGGAAGATGCGTTCGAGATCTCATCAATGGGGATCCGCGTTGATGCCGCGGCGCTAAAACGCCAGCTGGCGCTGACTGGCGACGAAGATCGCCTGCAACTGGAGTGGCACCAGGCGCTGCTGCGCGGCGAGATGCCGCAGACTATCGGCGGCGGCATTGGCCAGTCTCGCCTGACGATGCTGCTGCTGCAGCTCGACCATATCGGCCAGGTGCAGTGCGGCGTATGGCCGGCACAGGTTCGCGAAAGCGTTCCCGCGCTGCTGTAACGATTAGCGCCGCCAGCGTCGCAGCAGGCGGCTACGCAACCCGGTATCAAAGCGCCAGATATGATCGAAGATGCGCATGATGCCGGGTTTGCCGTGTACCGACATCGCCACCGCGTGAAAACGGTGCTGATGTTTTCGCTGTAGCTCCCCCACCTGCGCAATCACCTCATCCGGCAACCGCTGGGCAATAAAGTCGGAGATCACCACGGCATCCGCATCCACCCACTGCGGGTTTTGCAGACGTTCAATAATGGCGCGAAAACAGCTGGCCAGATCGGTGCCGCCGCGAAAGCGCTGGCTCAGAAAGCGGATCGCCTGCTCCAGGCCGCCCTCGCAGGTCAGTTCGTAGTGCACCACTTCGCTGGAGAACAGCATAATAAAGCAGCGGCGGTTATCCGCCAGCGCGACGCGCATCAGGGCCAGACAAAAGGCTTTGGCGCACTGCTCGTTAAAACCGCCCATCGATCCTGAGGTATCGACGCAGACAATAAAGGGCCCGCGAGGCTGTTCATCAAAATCCTGCCGCGTCACCGGGCGTTCGGTGATTTTTTCGCGCCAGGCGTCACCGTGCAGCCGGTAAGTCAGGAGCTGTTTCTCCACCAGCTTGCGATAAAATTCAAACTCCAGCTCCGTGATGCCGAGCGTCGCCAGCTCCGGCGGCAGCAGGCGCAGAATGTCATCGCTCTGCTGGAGGCCGTCGACCTGTTCCGGCACCGTCGCTGGCTCGCGCACCAGACTACGGAAGGTCTCCATCGGCGCGTCTTTCTTCGGCACGGATTTCGCTTCCCGTGAACGCCCCAGCTGTTCCGCCAGCTGCAGCAGCTCCGGCTGCTGGTTAAGAAAATCGCCATAGCGCACAATCAGCTGATAGTCGCCACGTTTCAGTTCGCCGGCACTCATATCCCACAGGCGTCCGGCGGCGGTGTCATTCTCCGCCAGCACCGGATCGAGCTGACCGCTGAGTGTCATTCGTTCCTGGACCTCACTGAGCAACTGATCGCGCTCCTCATCCAGCAACTGCTGATTAAGGCTGGTGGCTTGCACCACCAGGCTCAGGCGCCAGCGCTGTAAAAACAGCGTATGCAGCGCCGGGGTAAAGGTAGCATTGTCGTCCACCAGCTTCTGCGCCTGGGCGGCAAAAGGGGACTGGAGCTGGTGCAGCTTGCCGAGGATCTGCGGTAGCTGGACGATAAACTGTGAGGTAGAGAGCAGTTGAGCCTGCTGATAGGTTTGTACTTCGGCGTCCAGACCCGGCGGGATGTTAACCTCTTTTAAGCGGGCGCGAACGGCTTCCCGCCAGCGCGGAATATCCGCCGCGATGATGTTTTTCAGGCGGGGAAATTTCTCAAAGAAAACCGCCAGCTGCGGAGAGGCCAGCAGCGCCAGCAGCATCTCCTCGATCATTCCCTCTTCGCTGACTGCCAGCATGACATTCAGCATATCCAGCGTCATGGCTGCTTCGCCTGTTTAATCTGCGCGCCGACGTCCTGCAGGCTGGCTTCGATTCTTCCCAGCCACTCGACCGGGATAAACAGGCACTTCTGCTGCTCGCTGAAGCGGTTATGTTGCTGGTGCCACTCATCGTCCAGCGCCTCCAGCTGCTGGCGAATTTCCGCCGGCATGTTCTCCTGCGACGCGCTGCCGGGCAGCGCGAGGCGTGAGCCCTGCAGGCTGACGTCGCGAACGACCAGATGCTGGCTGGTGTCGACATCCATATTGAGCAGTTGGGCAAAGCCGATCCCGTTGAGCTTGCCGCGGATCTCGCCGCCTTTTTCCAGCCAGCTGGCTAACGCTTCGCGCTCAAAAGTAATGTGGATCACTTCCATATCGTGAAGTTTGAGCGGCTGCTGCAGCAGCAGGGTCAGGGTGGATCCCTGGATCTCCGCCGGCAGCTCATAGTGCGGCTTGCGGCTAAACATGCCGCCAAGGCGGGTGACCTTTAGCGCCGTTTTGTCACTTTGCTGCTGTTGGATTTGAATGCGTCGCTGCACAATCGCCCCGAGCCGCGTCAGCATTGCCTGCTGCTGCCAGGCGTGGCAGGTCATCAGCGTTTCCAGCTGCTGCGACATCAGGTGCATGCTCTCGACGTTGTGCCACAGACAATCTTTCAGCAGGATAAGATCTATCGGCGCGATGCTGTCGCGGCCGCTGAAGAAGGCGCTGGCCTGCAGCAGGCGAATGGCCTTTTTCCAGCGGCGATCTGAAACGTACGGCGCGTTTGGCAGGGCATCCAGCTGCTGGCGCAGCTGGAATATCAGCTCAAACACCGCGTCCGGTAGTTTGATATTGCCGATCTGCTGCTGCCATTGCGTAAACTCCTCGTCGCTTACCTGCAGCGCGCTGGGCACCGGATTGCTGTTTTCATCCTGCTGGCTGACCAGCATCGAACGGAAATTTCCTTTATCCTGCACTTTATCAAGCCACAGACGGATCAGCATTCGGTCATACAGCGCTTCCAGGCTGCTGTCGGCTTCGGGGAGTTCGTTCGAGGCGGCCACCAGCAGGCGCATTGGGATTTTCTCTTCGTGAGCGCCATTGCGGAAGTGACGTTCGTTAATCGCCGTCAGCAGGGTGTTGAGGATAGCCGGACCCGCTTTCCATATTTCATCGAGGAACACGATTTCTGCTTCCGGCAGGTAGCCGGCGGTTAAACGCTCGTAGCGCCCTTCATCTTTCAGCGCCTGAATGGACAGTGGGCCAAAAACCTCTTCCGGGGTGGAAAAGCGGGTCATCAGGTATTCAAAAGCGCGCGCCTGCTGGAAGGCGAACTTGAGGCGGCGGGCAATCAGGCTTTTGGCGATCCCCGGCGGACCGAGCAAAAATACGCTCTCGCCGCTGAGCGCCGCCAGCAGGCACAGGCGTATCGCGTGGCTGCGTTCAAAGAGTCCTTTTTCGAGTGCCGCGCTGAGTCGGGAAATTCTTTCAGCCAGTAAATGTGTTTGAGCCATAATTGAGTTGCGTGCTTTGTCATGTATCGTTATTGGGACGAGTATAGATGTTAGAGCAGGGGCGGTAATAGCCTGAAGAATCGATTTATTTTTTTTGAGCCAGGTTAATATGGTGTCTGTTAGGGGTACGATTTCACAAATAATCGTGCATACTGTGCGCTTTTTGTGGGCCAAGGGACTAGGCACACATTTGTTTTATAAACGAAAAGACTAGTCTATGAGCACTGATAATAAACAATCGTTGCCGGCGTTAACGCTGGCGGCCATCGGCGTGGTGTACGGTGATATCGGTACCAGTCCACTGTATACCCTGCGTGAATGCCTGTCAGGTCAGTTTGGCTTTGGCGTTGAGCGCGATGCCGTTTTTGGCTTTTTGTCGCTGATTTTCTGGCTGTTAATCTTTACCGTATCGATTAAATACATCACCTTCGTGATGCGGGCGGATAACGCCGGGGAAGGCGGGATCTTAACGCTGATGTCACTGGCCGGACGCAATACCTCGGCGCGGATGACCTCTGTGCTGGTGATCCTCGGCCTGATCGGCGGCAGTTTCTTCTATGGCGAAGTGGTGATAACCCCGGCGATTTCGGTCATGTCGGCGATAGAGGGGTTAGAAATTATCGCCCCGCAGCTCGATAGCTGGATTGTGCCGATCTCCATTATCGTGCTTACCCTGCTGTTTATGATCCAGAAGCACGGGACCGGGATGGTCGGCAAGCTGTTTGCGCCGATTATGCTGATCTGGTTCCTGTTGCTGGCGGTGCTTGGCGCGCGAAGCATTTACGCTAACCCGGAAGTTCTGCAGGCGCTGAACCCCTACTGGGCGGTGCACTTCTTCCTGCAGTACAAGACCGTTTCCTTTATTGCGCTTGGCGCGGTGGTGCTGTCGATTACCGGGGTGGAAGCGCTGTACGCCGATATGGGGCACTTCGGCAAACTGCCGATCCGCGTCGCCTGGTTCTCCGTCGTACTGCCTTCGCTGGTGCTGAACTATTTTGGCCAGGGGGCATTGCTGCTTAAGCATCCGGAAGCGATTAAAAACCCGTTCTTCCTGCTGGCGCCGGAGTGGGCGCTGATCCCGATGCTGATTATCGCCACGCTGGCGACGGTTATCGCCTCGCAGGCGGTGATCTCCGGGGTCTTCTCCTTAACCCGTCAGGCGGTGCGTCTGGGCTATCTGTCGCCGATGCGCATCATCCACACCTCGGAAATGGAGTCCGGGCAGATCTATATCCCGTTTATTAACTGGCTGCTGTATGTCTCGGTAGTGATCGTCATCGTCAGCTTCGAGCACTCCTCTAACCTGGCGGCGGCGTACGGTATCGCGGTAACGGGCACCATGGTGCTGACCTCCATCCTGTCGGCAACGGTGGCGCGCAAAAACTGGCACTGGAATAAGCTGTTCGTTGGGCTGATGCTGGTGGCCTTCTTGTGCATTGATGTTCCGCTGTTCTCGGCAAACCTCGATAAGATTGTCTCCGGCGGCTGGCTGCCGTTGTCCCTGGGTCTGGTGATGTTTACGGTGATGACCACCTGGAAGAGCGAGCGCTTCCGCCTGCTGCGTCGGATGCACGAGCACGGCAACTCGCTGGAAGCGATGATCTCTTCACTGGAGAAATCGCCGCCGGTGCGCGTCCCGGGCACCGCGGTGTATATGTCCCGGGCCCTGAACGTGATCCCGTTTGCCCTGCTGCATAACCTGAAGCACAACAAGGTGCTGCATGAGCGAGTGATCCTCCTGACCCTGCGCACCGAGGACGCGCCTTACGTGCATAACGTTCGCCGGGTGCAGATTGAGCAGCTGTCGCCCTCGTTCTGGCGGGTGGTGGCCAGCTACGGCTGGCGGGAAACGCCAAATGTCGAAGAGGTGTTCCATCGCTGTGGCCTGGAAGGACTCAGCTGCCGGATGATGGAGACCTCGTTCTTTATGTCCCATGAGTCGTTGATTATCGGCAAACGGCCGTGGTATCTGCGTCTGCGCGGCAAGCTTTATCTGCTGTTGCAGCGTAACGCCCTGCGCGCGCCGGATCAGTTTGAAATCCCGCCAAACCGGGTTATCGAGCTCGGTACTCAGGTCGAAATCTGATGTCAAAAAAGCCCTTCCGTTGCGAAGGGCTTTTTGTTTCTCACTCCGTTTGTCATGTCCTGTCGCTGTCTCGCGAAACGTTTCGATGGCGATCACATTTCTCTCTTCTGGTGATGGTTTTCTGCTCACACATTGATAATAATTATTGTAGCGAAACGTTTCGCTAGTGGAGCAAAAGAGAAAAAATGAAAAAAGGCACCGTACTTAACGCTGATATTTCCGCGGTCATCTCCCGCCTGGGTCACACCGATACGCTGGTGGTCTGCGATGCCGGATTGCCGGTTCCCCGCAGCAGCGCGCGCATCGATATGGCGTTAACCCAGGGCGTACCTTCATTTATGCAGGTTCTGGAAGTGGTGACGACGGAAATGCAGGTTGAAGCGGCTGTCATCGCGGAGGAAATTAAGACGCATAATCCGCAGCTCCACGCGACGTTGCTCAACCATCTTGAGCAGCTGCAGCAGCACCAGGGAAATACCATTGAAATTCGTTACACCAGTCATGAGCAGTTCAAAAAACAAACCGCAGACAGTCAGGCGGTAATTCGCAGCGGGGAGTGTTCCCCGTTCGCGAATATCATTCTCTGTGCCGGCGTGACGTTCTGAGGTCGCCGTCATGGAAGCCTTATTGCAACTGAAAGGGATCGATAAAGCGTTCCCTGGCGTCAAGGCGCTCTCCGGCGCCTCGCTGAATGTCTATCCTGGCCGGGTGATGGCGCTGGTGGGTGAGAACGGCGCCGGTAAATCCACCATGATGAAAGTGCTGACCGGGATCTACACCCGTGACGCCGGCGCTTTATTATGGCTCGGTAAAGAGACCACCTTTAACGGCCCAAAATCTTCCCAGGAAGCCGGGATCGGCATTATCCATCAGGAACTGAACCTGATCCCGCAGTTGACGATCGCCGAGAACATCTTCCTTGGCCGCGAGTTCGTTAACCGCTTTGGCAAAATCGACTGGAAGCGGATGTATGCCGAAGCCGACAAGCTGCTGGCGAAGCTGAATCTCCGTTTTACCAGCCAGAAGCTGGTGGGCGATCTGTCGATTGGCGATCAGCAAATGGTGGAGATCGCCAAAGTGCTGAGCTTCGAGTCGAAGGTCATCATTATGGATGAACCGACCGACGCGCTGACCGATACCGAAACCGAATCGCTGTTCCGCGTGATCCGCGAACTAAAATCGCAGGGGCGCGGCATCGTCTACATCTCCCACCGCATGAAAGAGATCTTCGAGATTTGCGACGACGTGACCGTGTTCCGCGACGGGCAGTTTATCGCCGAACGCGAGGTCTCTTCGCTGGATGAAGACCGTCTGATCGAAATGATGGTTGGCCGGAAGCTGGAAGATCAGTATCCGCATCTGGCTAAGGCGCCGGGCGCGGTGCGTCTGAAAGTCGATAATCTCTGCGGCCCGGGCGTGGAAAACGTGACCTTTACCCTGCGCCAGGGGGAAATCCTCGGCGTCGCCGGGCTGATGGGCGCCGGGCGGACCGAGCTGATGAAAGTGTTGTATGGCGCACTGCCGCGCAGCAGCGGCTCTGTGACGCTCGACGGTCACGAAGTGGTGACCCGTTCGCCGCAGGATGGTCTGGCGAACGGCATTGTCTATATCTCCGAAGACCGTAAGCGCGACGGCTTAGTGCTCGGGATGTCGGTAAAAGAAAATATGTCCCTGACCGCCTTGCGCTACTTTAGCCGGACGGGAGGGAGCCTCAAGCATAAAGATGAACAGCAGGCGGTCAGTGATTTCATCCGGCTGTTTAACGTGAAAACGCCGTCCATGGAGCAGGCGATCGGCCTGCTCTCCGGCGGCAACCAGCAAAAGGTCGCCATCGCCCGCGGGCTGATGACCCGGCCGAAGGTCCTGATCCTCGATGAGCCGACCCGTGGCGTCGACGTCGGGGCGAAGAAAGAGATCTACCAGCTCATCAATCAGTTCAAAGCCGATGGCCTGAGCATCATTCTGGTCTCCTCCGAGATGCCGGAAGTGTTGGGCATGAGCGATCGCATCATAGTGATGCATGAAGGGCATCTCGGCGGTGAATTCACACGCGAGCAGGCCACCCAGGAAGTATTGATGGCTGCCGCTGTGGGCAAGCTTAACCGTGTGAATCAGGAGTAAGAAAGATGACAACCCAGGCTGTTTCTGGTCGCCGTTATTTCACGAAAGCGTGGCTGATGGAGCAAAAATCGCTGATTGCCCTGCTGGTGCTGATCGCGGTGGTATCGACCATGAGCCCCAACTTTTTTACCGTCAATAACCTGTTCAATATTCTGCAGCAGACCTCCGTTAACGCCATTATGGCGGTAGGGATGACGTTGGTCATACTGACCTCGGGGATCGACCTGTCCGTCGGTTCCCTGCTGGCGCTCACCGGCGCGGTGGCGGCGTCGATCGTTGGCATTGAGGTGAATGCGCTGGTGGCGGTCGCTGCTGCCCTCGCATTAGGTGCGGCGATCGGCGCAGTCACCGGGGTGATTGTGGCGAAAGGCCGCGTGCAGGCTTTCATCGCCACCCTGGTGATGATGCTGCTGCTGCGCGGCGTGACCATGGTGTACACCAACGGCAGCCCGATCAATACCGGCTTTAGCGATAATGCCGATCTGTTCGGCTGGTTTGGTATCGGGCGTCCGCTGGGGATCCCGACGCCGGTATGGATCATGGCGATTGTCTTCCTGGCGGCCTGGTACATGCTGCACCATACTCGCCTGGGCCGTTATATCTATGCCCTTGGCGGTAATGAGGCAGCGACGCGTCTGTCCGGGATTAGCGTCAATAAAGTCAAAATTATCGTTTACGCGTTGTGCGGGATGCTGGCGTCGCTGGCCGGGATTATCGAAGTGGCGCGCCTCTCCTCCGCACAGCCAACGGCCGGGACAGGCTATGAGCTGGACGCCATTGCGGCAGTCGTGCTCGGCGGCACTAGCCTGGCGGGCGGCAAAGGACGCATTGTCGGCACGCTGATTGGCGCGCTGATCCTTGGCTTCCTGAATAATGGTTTGAACCTTTTAGGCGTTTCTTCCTATTACCAGATGATCGTTAAAGCGGTGGTGATTTTGCTGGCGGTACTGGTAGATAACAAAAAGCAGTAACTGAGAACTCTACAGGACATCTTAACTATGAATATGAAAAAACTGGCGACCCTGGTCTCTGCTGTTGCGCTAAGTGCGACCGTTAGCGCGAACGCGATGGCCAAAGACACCATCGCTCTGGTTATCTCTACTCTCAACAACCCGTTTTTCGTGTCTCTGAAAGACGGCGCGCAAAAAGAAGCTGACAAACTGGGCTACAACCTGGTGGTGCTCGATTCCCAGAACAACCCGGCGAAAGAGTTGGCTAACGTTCAGGATTTAACGGTGCGCGGCGCGAAGCTGTTGCTGATCAACCCCACCGACTCTGATGCCGTCGGCAATGCTGTGAAGATGGCGAACCAGGCAAAAATCCCGGTCATCACCCTTGACCGTCAGGCGACAAAAGGCGATGTCGTGAGCCACATCGCCTCTGACAACGTGCAGGGCGGAAAAATGGCGGGCGATTACATCGCGAAAAAGCTGGGTGAAAGTGCGAAAGTTATTGAGCTGCAGGGCATTGCCGGGACTTCCGCGGCGCGCGAGCGTGGCGAAGGCTTCAAACAGGCTGTGGCGGCGCACAAGTTCAATGTTCTGGCCAGCCAGCCGGCCGATTTCGACCGTACCAAAGGGCTGAACGTGATGCAGAACCTGCTGACCGCCCATCCTGACGTCCAGGCGGTGTTCGCGCAGAATGATGAAATGGCGCTCGGCGCCCTGCGCGCGCTGCAGACCGCAGGCAAGTCCGATGTGATGGTGGTTGGATTTGACGGCACTCCGGATGGCGAAAAAGCAGTAAACAGTGGCAAACTGGCGGCGACCGTCGCACAGTTGCCGGAGCAGATCGGCGCGAAAGGCGTTGAGACTGCTGATAAGGTACTGAAGGGCGAAAAAGTGGAGGCTAACTACCCGGTTGAGCTGAAGCTGGTCGTTAAGCAGTAATATGCGATTCGGACTGGCAACGGTCCGAGGGACAATATAAAAAAGAAAAGCAGGGCATGCGCCACCGGATCCCGGTGGCGCGCTTTCCCGGGAACAGAAACGATGAAAACTGCAGGTAAACTTGTCGTCCTTGGCAGCATCAATGCCGATCACATTCTCAACCTTGACGCTTTCCCGACACCGGGTGAAACCGTCACCGGCAACCACTACCAGCTGGCGTTCGGGGGGAAAGGGGCCAACCAGGCGGTGGCCGCCGGGCGCAGCGGGGCGGATATCGCGTTTATCGCCTGCACCGGCGATGACGACATCGGTGAACGCATCCGCCGCCAGCTGGCAAGCGATAAAATCGATGTGGCGCCTGTGCGCGCGGTCGCCGGGGAAGCAACCGGCGTGGCGTTAATCTTCGTTAACGCCGAAGGTGAGAATGTCATCGGTATTCATGCCGGCGCCAATGCGGCATTATCCGTCGCTCAGGTAGAGGCGGAAAAAGCGCGGATCGCCAGCGCGCAGGCGTTGTTGATGCAGCTCGAGTCACCGCTGGAGAGCGTGCTGGCGGCGGCGAAAATCGCCCATCACCATCAGACCACCGTGGTGCTTAATCCCGCGCCAGCGCGTGAACTGTCCGATGAACTGCTGGCGCTGGTGGATATCATTACCCCCAACGAAACCGAAGCGGAAAAGCTGACGGGTATTCGCGTTGAGAGTGACGAGGATGCGGCAAAAGCCGCCGACGTGCTGCATGCCAAAGGCATTGGTACCGTGATGATCACCCTCGGCAGCCGCGGCGTCTGGCTCAGTGCCGAAGGCGAAAGCCGCCGGATCCCAGGGTTTCGTGTGCAGGCTATTGATACTATCGCCGCCGGCGACACCTTCAACGGCGCGCTGGTAACCGCGCTGCTGGAAGGGACCGACCTGCCGGAGGCGATCCGCTTTGCGCATGCCGCGGCGGCGATTGCCGTAACCCGCAAAGGCGCGCAGCCTTCCGTGCCGTGGCGCACAGAGATCGATGAATTTTTAGCGCAACAGGGGTAATGCTTGGCTACGATGAAAGATGTGGCCCGCGTAGCGGGCGTTTCCACATCGACGGTGTCACACGTCATCAATAAGGACCGCTTTGTCAGCGAGGCGATCACCGCCAAAGTCGACGCCGCGATCAAAAGCCTTAACTACGCCCCCTCTGCGCTGGCGCGTAGCCTCAAGCTTAATCAAACCCGCACCATCGGCATGCTGATCACCGCCAGTACCAATCCGTTTTATTCGGAGCTGGTGCGGGGCGTGGAGCGCAGCTGCTTTGAGCGGGGTTATAGTCTCGTACTCTGTAATACGGAAGGTGATGAGCAGCGAATGAATCGTAATCTGGAGACGTTAATGCAAAAACGCGTCGATGGATTACTGCTGCTGTGCACTGAGACCCACCAACCCTCTCCGGAAATTATGCAGCGCTATCCGTCGGTTCCGACGGTCATGATGGACTGGGCGCCGTTTGATGGCGATAGCGATCTGATTCAGGATAACTCGCTGCTCGGTGGTGATATGGCGACCCAGTACCTGATCGATCAAGGGTATTCACACATCGCCTGCATTGCCGGCCCGCTGGATAAAACCCCGGCGCGTCTGCGCCTTGAAGGTTACCATGCCGCGATGGCGCGCTGCGGTCTGCCCGTAGCCGAGGGATACGTGGTGACCAGCGATTTTGAGTTTGGCGGCGGGTTTAGCGCGATGCAGCGGCTGCTGGCGTTGCCGCAGCGGCCGCAGGCGGTGTTTGTCGGTAACGATGCCATGGCGGTTGGCGCTTATCAGGCGTTATACCAGGCCGGGCTGCAGATCCCGCAGGATATGGCGCTGGTGGGTTACGATGATATTGAACTGGCTCGCTATATGACGCCGCCGTTGACCACCATTCATCAACCGAAAGATGAGCTGGGGGAACTGGCCATCGACGTGCTGATCCATCGCATGGCCGACCCGCAGCAAAAACAGCAGCGCGTACAGTTAACCCCGGAGCTGGTGGTCCGCGGTTCCGCTTAGCGTTTGTGCCGCTCGCTAATCAGGTTGCGGCCATCCTTCGCTCTTAACAGCATAAACATCAGCGCCGACACGATGGTTATCACGCCCATGGTAATAAAGGTGTAGTGAAACTGCTCTACGGTGCTGGCGCTGTCAAAACCTTCATAGAAGCGCAGCACCGCAGCGCTGATGGCCACCCCGAGACTGATGGAAAGCTGCTGGGTGACGGCCAGCAGGCTGTTGCCGCTGCTGGCATTGTCATCCGTCAGATCGGCCAGGGTAATGGTATTCATGGCGGTAAACTGCGTGGACATCGCCATCCCCAGCACGAACAGCGGCAGAAGAAGCATCCACAGCGGCATTTCTGGCGACTGCAGCGAGAACTGGGCAATCATAAGGCCAATAAACACGGTGATCCCCACCAGGGTCTTACGATAGCCAAACCAGCGCAGCACCTGGGTAACGGTAGATTTCGCAATAATCGAGCCGATAGCGGTGGGGGCGATCATACAGCCGGCGATAATAGCCGGATAGCCGAAGCCAACCTGTAGCATGAGCGGCATCAGAAACGGCACGCAACCGGTACCCAACCGCGTGGCAAGGTTGCCGGCAATGCCAACCGAGAACGTATGGGTCTTAAATAAAGAGAGCGAGATAAGCGGCGCAGGATGGCGGCGCGCGTGACGGACATAGGCCAGGAGCAATATCAGACTGACGGCGATCACCGCCAGCGCCAGCCATGTCGCCACAATTTTTTCGCCAAACAGTTCAATACCGCTGGAAAATAACACCAGGCTTAAGCCAAATAACAGAAAACCGGTTATATCGAAGCGTCGGCGCGGCGTTGTGAAATTTGGCATGTATTTACGGGCGTACAGAATGCCGATCACGCCGATGGGTATGTTTATCAGGAAAATCCAATGCCAGCTGGCCCAGGTAACAAATACCCCGCCGAGCACCGGACCCAGAATCGGTCCCACCAGTCCTGGCATGGTGACAAAGTTCAGAACCGGCAGCAGTTCGCTGCGCGGATAGGCGCGCAGGAGGGCCAGCCTCGCCACCGGCATCATCATCGCCCCGCCGATCCCCTGAATGACGCGAAAAATGACCAGTTCCGTTAATGAACTGGAGAGCGCGCAGGCGAGGGAGCCGAGAGTAAACAGGCTAACGGCGATGATAAAGACCCGACGCGTGCCGAAGCGATCGGCCAGCCAGCCGCTGACCGGGATCAGCATCGCCACCGTAAGCGTATAGCTGATGATGGCCGACTGCATTGCTAACGGGGAACGATTCAGGCTGTGGGCGATAGCCGGGAGGGCAGTGTTAAGAATGGTGGCATCCAGCGCCTGCATAAAGAAGGCCATCGCCGCAATCCACGGCAGGCCGGCCATGCTGCGCCCTTTTTTTCCGTTCATGCCAAATCCTTGTTATTGATTTACGTGGTGTGGGGCGTTTAGCAGCGCCTGGCAGGCAAGTAAGGCACCCGGCGCATCACTGTTGAGAATGGCATCGACAATCGCCTGGTGGAGATCGAGCTTCACCACTTCATTTTGCGTAATTGATGTGAAGTAAGTGTGGTAGACCGAATGAAATAAAGAAGCGAATGAGCTGAGGAAAGGATTACCGCTCATTTCATAGATATGTTCATGCCAGGCCATATCGACTGCAATCCAGCGATCGCGCTGAAAATGGCGTTTCAGGGCAATCATCTCTTCCATTAGGGTATTGAGCTGCGCTTTCTGCTCTGCGGTGCCGTGGGCGGCGGCGAGAAAACAGGCCTGTGGCTCCAGGCTGCTGCGCATGACGAGAAAGTGGCTCACCACCTCTTCGAAGTTATCTTCTGTTAGCCACCAGGAGAGGAGCTCTTTATCAAGGAAGTTCCAGCTGCTGCGCGGCATGACCCGGGTGCCAATGCGAGGGCGGGGCAGCAGCATGCCTTTTGCAGTGAGTGTCTTCACCGCTTCGCGGACGGCGGTACGACTCACGCCGAACTGCTCCCCTAACTCCATTTCGCCGGGAAGAATGCTTTCCGGCTGATATTCGCCAGTCAGTATTTTTTGGGCGAGCTTCTCGGCCAGTACCCAGGAGATGTTCTTTTGTGCCGCCAGTTGCTGTGCGCTTAAAGACATAAATGCCGTTCCTTTCTTTTCTCTACTCTAACAGTATGCCACCAGGCGCCCCGTTTCGTTGGTTAAAACAGCAAAACGGCGGTTTTTTGCGACATTCCTCGCCGCATTGTTGAAAAAAGAGACGGTTGAAAAGTTTTTTTGCATTTCCCCTTGTCACCTCGGAATTACTCCCTATAATGCGCCTCCACTGACACGGAACAACGGCAAGCAAGCCGCCGGGTCAGCGGGGTTCCGGTGAGAACCTCGCAGAGAAAAGCAAAAATAAATGCTTGACTCTGAATGAGGAAAACGTATTATACGGGACCTCGCGACAGAGCGCTAAAGCGCGTCGCAACTGCTCTTTAACAATTTATCAGACAATCTGTGTGGGCACTCAAA
>NZ_JBNRLJ010000009.1:0-99075 GCF_050378655.1 Klebsiella sp. 7-CIP_Kleb. | reverse complement strand
ACGTGTTCACTCTTGAGACTTGGTATTCATTTATTGTCCGAAGACATTAAGAATCCATGTCACTTTGAGTGCCCACACAGATTGTCTGATAAATTGTTAAAGAGCAGTTGCAACGCGGCTTTCAGCTCACCGTTGCGAGGTCCCGTATAATACGTTTTCCTCATTCAGAGTCAAGCCCTTATTTTGCTTTTCTCTGTCGGTTTTCAGCGCTGAACTTCATCGCCGAAACCTTGCTGACCCGGCGGCTCGCTTGCCGTTGTTCCGTGTCAGTGGAGGCGCATTATAGGGAGTTCTGAGACGTTGACAAGCCCTGTTTTCAAAAAATTATTCAACCGTCTCTTTTTTGTGCAAAACGCCGTTAAAGCGGTAATTTTTCCAGCGTCGAGAAGCCATAGCGATGCAAAACGGGTAAAAGTTGTTCCGTTTCTGCCGTCAACGCCATGCAGAATGCTTTATTCTCGTCGCTGGACTTCGCATCCGGCGCTTCATGCTCTAACAGCCAGGCGGTGCGACGGGCAATCGCCGCGCCGGAATCAATCAGCCGCGTGCCTTCCGGCAGAACGCGCTGCAGCTCCTCCTGTAAAAGAGGAAAATGGGTGCAGCCCAGCACCACCGTATCCGGCGGCTCCTGCATCCGCAGCCACGGGCGCAGGATACGGCGCAGCTCTTCTAACGGCACAGGCTCGCCGTGCAGCTTCGCTTCCGCCAGCTCCACCAGCTCCGCCGACCCCAGCATCTCAATCCGACATTCATTGGCAAAGCGGTCGATCAGCTCACGGGTATAAGGACGCTTTACGGTACCGCGCGTCGCCAGCAGACCAACAATGCCGTTCGCCGTTAAGCGGGCGGCGGGCTTGATCGCCGGCACCACGCCAACAACGGGGAAGGCGAACTTTTCACGCAGGGCAGGCAGGGAGACGGTACTGGCGGTATTGCAGGCGATCACCGCCAGCGCCAGGGGATAACGCTGCTGGACAGCGGTGACGATTTCCACAACGCGCTCAACGATAAACTCCTCGCTCTTCTCGCCATAGGGGAAGGCAACGTTATCGAAAGCATAGATGTAATGCAGATTCGGCAGCAGCTGCCGAATCTCATTATAAACCGACAACCCACCGACGCCGGAATCAAACACCAGCACGGTGGGACGTGGATCAGAAGGTGTAGCTGCCAGACAAGGTGTATTCCCGTCCTGCAGATTGGTAGCCATAAACTGTCTCGTAATCTTTATCGAACAGGTTGGCTATTTTACCACGAACTGTCAGGTGTGAGGTGACGGGATACGATAAACCGACATCCCAGAGGCTCAACCCACCCATATTGACGGTACGCGAATTGTCGTAATCATAATCGTAGCGCTTGCCGATGTAGTGATACGTCACTTCCCACCCCAGATCGTAGACCTGGCCGTTCAGCTCGTATTTCACCTGCTGCTTCGCCCGGCGATAGAGGATCTTGTTAGTTTCATCATCGCGAGGGTCAACATACTGCAGCGTCAGATGGTGCTCCACCGGCCCTGTGGTGACATTTCCCGTCCACTCCAGCCCCTTGATCGTCGCCGACTTGACGTTGTAATAGGCGTTGTTGTCGTAATCGATGAGGTTTTGAATCTCATAGCGATACGCGGAGAGACGCCAGTCGACCGGCCCCGTTAACCCTTCAAGGCCCGCTTCCCATTGCTTCGACTCCTCTGGCTTCAGGTTCGGGTTAGAGGCGATGCCAAAGCGTTCTGCGCCGTACTGCTGCCCGAGGGAGGGGGCGAGGAATCCTGTGCCGTACGAGAGCGTTGTCCGATAACCGTCGATAAATTCCCAGCCTGCCGCCGTCTGCCAGGTACCGTGCCAGCCAAACTGCTCGTCATGATCCTCACGGCCGGAAGCTTCCAGCGTCACGCTGTCAATCTGCTGCTGGCCCGTCAGATAAAGACCGGTGGTATCGCGCTTATACACGTCGGTATTGGTCGTTCCGCTGGATTTCAGCTTCTCCTGTTTCCAGTCTACGCCGCCGCTCACCGCGCCATGGCCCACCACAACATTATTTCCCCACTGGATATAGCGCTGTTCCATATCATCCAGGGTGGTGCCCGCGGCATAGCGGCCAGCGTCGCTGCTGTAGTTGTAATCTTTAATACGCTGATAGTTCGCAATCAGCTGGGAGGAGTAAATTCCGGAGTGGTAGTGCAGACCGGTATCCCAGGATTGGGTATAGGACTGATCTTCATCGTTTCCACCTGCGTAGCCCCAGTTACCCTGGTCATAGTCAGCATTGGCGGAATAACCATAGCCGCGGAAGAATCCCGAGAAGTTATCATCGAACTGATGCTGTACCCCGCCCCACAGCATTTTATTGCGGTAGCCGTCGCGATCGCTGTCGCCGCTATAAGAGGAGTTCGGCTGGACGTTAAACCCTTTGGTGGTCTGATAGGCGCCGGCAGCGGTAACCAGCGTATCGCCAAACCGCTTGTTGAAGGCGCCATCATAGGACTGATAGCCGTTCGTTCCCGCGCCGGCGTTGATCTGCGAACGCTCAGCGTCGGTCATGGTGATAATGTTCACCACCCCGCCGATCGCTCCGGAGCCATACACCGCGGAGCGCGGGCCGCGGATATATTCCACCCGCTGGACCAGAGAGATAGGGATCTGACTGATATCCACGCCATTGGAGATCCCCGGACGCGCCATCGGCACACCGTCGATCAGCACCAGCACGTGGCGAGCCTCCGTCCCCCGAACATACAGCGAAGCGCTCTGCCCCATGCCGCCGTTGCGGGCAATATCGACCCCGGGAAGACGACGCATGACATCGTTTAAATCTTTGGACTGCCAGCGGTCGATGTCATCGCGCGTCACTATATCGGTCGGCGCCAGCACGGTATTGACCGGCTGTTGAAAACGGTTTGCTGTCACCACCAACGTATCTGAATTGCTATCCTGCGCCCAGCCGGAAAATGCCGTGACGGATAAGGCCGTCATCAGCGAAGCTTTTTTAATCATTGTAAAAGCATCCGAAACAGAAAAAGGATGCCGCAGGTTTTATCAGTTGCTCGCGACGATAAAACCCAGTGCGACGTATTCCGGCAGGTCTTCGGGCTTGGAGGCTGTTTCAAGAAATAATGACTTCCCACGGCTAACCGCAGTGTCTGCACCGAGTGCGCTCATTTCTCACCTTCCTTACCGCTGCGCGTCAGCCCCAGATTTCCACTGGGTTCCCTTTTAACTCACAGGACCGGTAGGCGAATGCTACAATCAGAATCATATAGATGTCCAGACTGCTAATTATATTTCCCGCGGCATTCGAGGCTGGACATCCCCGGCGCTTTCCCTACAATCCCCGCGTACTTATTTTATTCAGGATACATCATGACCCCCGAACACCTTCCTACCGAACAATACGAAGCGCAACTGGCAGAAAAAGTCGTCCGTTTGCAAACCATGATGGCGCCTTTTGCCGCGCCGGTTCCGGAAGTGTTTCGTTCGCCGGTCAGCCACTACCGTATGCGCGCCGAGTTCCGTCTGTGGCACGATGGCGACGACCTGTACCATATAATTTTCGATCAGCAGACCCGGTCGCGGATTCGCGTTGACAGCTTCCCGGCCGCCAGCGCGCTCATCAATCAGCTGATGACCGCCATGCTGGAGGGCGTACGCAACAATCCCGTGCTGCGCCATAAGCTGTTCCAGATTGACTATCTGACCACCCTCAGCAATCAGGCGGTCGTCTCGCTGCTGTATCATAAAAAACTCGATGATGCCTGGCGTGAGCAAGCGGAGGCGCTGCGTGACGCCCTGCGAGCCCAGGGGCTCAATGTGCATCTGATTGGTCGGGCGACCAAAACTAAAATCGAGCTCGATCAGGATTATATAGATGAACGTCTGCCGGTTGGCGGTCGGGAGATGATCTACCGTCAGGTGGAAAACAGCTTTACCCAACCGAACGCGGCAATGAACATTCAAATGCTGGAGTGGGCGCTGGATGTCACCAAAGGAGCGACCGGCGACCTGCTGGAATTGTACTGCGGCAACGGTAACTTCTCGCTGGCGCTGGCGCGTAATTTCGATCGCGTCCTGGCCACCGAAATCGCCAAACCGTCGGTGGCGGCGGCGCAGTACAACATCGCCGCCAACCATATCGACAACGTGCAGATTATCCGCATGGCGGCTGAAGAGTTTACTCAGGCGATGAACGGCGTGCGTGAGTTTAACCGGCTGCAGGGTATCGATCTGCAAAGCTATCAGTGCGAGACCATTTTCGTCGATCCGCCGCGTAGCGGGCTGGACAGTGAAACGGAAAAAATGGTGCAGGCCTATCCGCGCATTCTGTACATTTCGTGCAACCCGGAAACGCTGTGCCGCAATCTGGAAACGCTAAGCCAGACGCATAATGTTACCCGGCTGGCGCTGTTCGACCAGTTCCCGTATACCCATCACATGGAATGCGGCGTGCTGTTGACCCGGAAATAGGCCAAAAAAAACCGGCAACGTCATATTGCCGGTTTTTTATCACTGGCGGCTTATTCGGCTGCCGTATTTTTGCGGTTACGCATCTTGTAGCCGATCCAGAAGACCATCGCGACGGACAGAACGGCCGGGAAGAAGTTAGAGCCGATATCAGGGTACTCCGCACGCACGACGGTGCTGTACAACAGCACCCCGAGAATAAAAAAGGCGGCGGCGAGGCCCGGTAGCCCGACGGGCATACTGCGATTCTGATAGCGCTGGTGCAGACAGTAGACCGTCAGCAGCAGGGATAAGATGGGGAAGACGGAAAACGGAACTATCGAACTGAACAGCGCCGCAAAGGCGCCATTAATAGATAACCCGGCAATCAGCGCCAGCAGCAGCGTACCTTTATCTTGAACTGAGTGTTTCATTGCTCGTCCTTCACGTTATTCGGAATGATGTGACATTTTTTCTTGTTCACGGCGATACCAGTAATACGCGCCTTTCGAGATCATTCTGAGCTGCAGTACCAACCGTTCTTCCAGCTGTCGGCGCTGTTCAGGGCCGACATCCAGCGCTTCCGCGCCAGCGCTAAAAACGATGGTGACCATAGCTTCAGCCTGCGCTTCGGTAAAGGCGCGCGGCATATGGTTTTCGAGTTCTAAATAGTCGGCGAGTTCAGCAATAAAGTGCTGGATCTCGCGTGCGACGGCGGCGCGAAACGCCGCAGAAGTTCCCGAGCGCTCGCGCAGCAGCAGGCGGAAGGCGTTCGGGTTGTTACCGATAAACTCCATAAAGGTCGAGACCGAGGTGCGGATCACGCTGCCGCCTTTGGCAATCCGCTGGCGCGCCTGGCGCATCAGCTGGCGCAGCATCAGTCCGCTCTCATCGACCATCGTCAGGCCTAACTCATCGACATCGCGAAAATGACGATAAAAGGACGTCGGCGCGATCCCTGCTTCCCGCGCCACTTCACGCAAGCTCAGGCTGGCGAAACTCCGCTCAGCGCTAAGTTGGCTGAATGCCGCTTCCACCAGCGAACGGCGGGTTTTTTCTTTTTGTTGTGCTCTTACGCCCATCACGATGTATGAATCCTTCCAATAGCCCTGCTGGCACTATACCAGAGATTAAAACTAATCGGTTTGCCCTGGATTGTGAATGATTGTTTACGAGCCGTTTCTGCTTTTATGCCGCAAAAAAGCACAACGATAATTGGGTTAAAGCGCAGCGAATGTTATCATCGTGTTTATTTTATGTATAAAACAGGTGAGTAATGCCATGTCACACTCTTGGGATTATGATGCAATAGTGATTGGTTCCGGTCCTGGCGGCGAAGGCGCCGCCATGGGACTGGTGAAACAGGGAGCACGCGTTGCCGTCATCGAGCGCTACCATAATGTCGGCGGCGGTTGCACCCACTGGGGCACCATCCCGTCGAAAGCCCTCCGCCATGCCGTCAGCCGTATTATCGAGTTTAACCAAAACCCCCTCTACAGCGACCACTCCCGCCTTCTTCGCTCTTCTTTCGCCGACATCCTTAACCATGCCGACAGCGTCATCAACCAGCAGACTCATATGCGCCAGGGATTCTATGAGCGCAACCACTGTGAAATTCTGCAGGGCAATGCCCACTTCGTTGATGAGCATACTCTGGCGCTGGAGTGTCATGACGGCACGGTTGAGACGGTGACCGCGGAGAAATTCGTTATCGCCTGCGGCTCTCGCCCCTACCATCCGGCGGATGTCGATTTCCACCACCCGCGCATCTATGACAGCGATTCGATTCTCAGCCTGCAGCATGAGCCGCGCCATGTGATCATTTACGGCGCCGGGGTAATCGGTTGTGAATATGCGTCGATCTTCCGCGGCATGGAGGTGAAGGTCGATCTGATCAACACCCGCGATCGTCTGCTGGCCTTCCTCGATCAGGAGATGTCAGATTCGCTCTCTTATCACTTCTGGAACAGCGGCGTGGTCATTCGCCACAACGAGGAGTATGAGAAAATTGAGGGGGTGGATGACGGGGTGATCATGCACCTGAAGTCCGGCAAAAAGCTGAAGGCTGATTGCCTGCTGTACGCCAACGGCCGCACCGGCAATACCGACACTCTGGCGCTGGAAAATATCGGTCTGCAGACCGATAGCCGCGGTCAGCTGAAGGTCAACAGCATGTATCAGACCGCCCTTCCGCACATCTATGCGGTTGGGGATGTCATCGGCTATCCGAGCCTCGCCTCCGCGGCGTACGATCAGGGACGCATTGCCGCCCAGGCGCTGGTGAAAGGCGAAGCCTCAGCGCATCTGATTGAAGATATCCCGACCGGGATCTACACCATTCCGGAAATCAGCTCCGTCGGGAAAACCGAGCAGCAGCTGACGGCGATGAAAGTGCCGTATGAGGTGGGTCGCGCTCAGTTTAAACACCTGGCGCGGGCGCAAATCGTTGGCATGAGCGTGGGAACCCTGAAGATCCTGTTCCATCGGGAGACCAAGGAGATCCTCGGCATTCACTGCTTTGGCGAACGCGCAGCCGAAATCATTCACATCGGCCAGGCAATCATGGAGCAGAAAGGTGGTGGTAACACCATTGAGTACTTCGTCAACACCACCTTTAACTACCCGACCATGGCGGAAGCGTACCGGGTTGCCGCGCTGAACGGCTTAAACCGCCTGTTTTAACGCCTTGTCGAAATGGCCATCCATCGTGCCGCGGATGGCCTCCGCCAGATGTTCGTAGCGGCTGCGCAGCGGTGAGCCCGGACGGTAAACCAGACCGATGGTGCGTCTTGGCTCTGGCTTAATGCACGGCAGGTAGACCACGCCATCGCGTTTTCTTTCCTGCGGCACCGCCAGCGCAGGCAGCAGGGTAATACCGCTGCCTGCCGCTACCATATTGCGCAGCGTTTCCAGGCTGGTCGCGCGGAAGTGGGTATCCTCATCCGCCCCCGCTTCAAAGCAGAAGCCCATCGCCTGATCGCGCAGGCAGTGCCCATCCTCCAGCATCAGCAGCTTTTCACCGGCCAGATCCGACATCGGCACCCGATCGCGGTTTGCCCACGGATGATCCTCATAGATAGCCAGCATCATCGGCTCATCGAACAGCGGCACCTCGATAAAGGCCTCGCTCTCTTTGACCAGCGCCAGGATGGCGCAGTCGAGCTTACCGCTGTCGAGCTGAGCCAGCAGCTGATGGGTCTGCGCTTCGTGCAGATACATTTCCAGCTTCGGGAAGGTCTGATGCAGCATCGGAATGATGTGCGGCAGCAGGTACGGGCCAATTGTCGGGATCAGGCCGATATGCAGCGGCCCGGACATGGTTTCCCCTTGTTGGCTTGCCATCTCCTTGAGCACTTTTACTTCGCGTAAAACGGTGCGCGCCTGATCCACCAGCAACAGCCCCGCCTGGGTAAACAGAACCTTACGGCTGGTGCGCTCCAGCAGCATGACGCCAAGCTCATCCTCCAGCTTGCGGATCTGTCCGCTGAGCGTCGGTTGGCTCACATGGCATGAGTCAGCCGCCCGCCGGAAGTGGCGGTGTTCGGCGAGCGCTACCAGGTATTCAAGATCGCGAATATTCATTATTCATCCTCCATCGCCACGATAGTCCATGGCGATAGATAGCATAGCAACGAACGATTATCCCTATCAAGTTTTCTGTTCAATAATACACCCATAAAGACGGTGAACCTCTGAAAACCACTGGCCCGTCACACTGTTTCTCTACCCGAACAACTAAAGCCAACGTGAACTTTTGCGGACCTTGCGTCCGCTTTTTTTTTTGCATAAAAAACCCGGCGTCGCTGGGCTCGGCCGGGTCAGGGGGGCAGATATCTAAGGATTAGCTCAGACGGGCCTTCGCCTCGCCGATAGCCTGCGCCACCTGCTGCGGCGAGACGCCGCCTTTTGCCGCGCGTTTATCCAGGCAGGACTGCAGCGACAGGATCGGATAAACATCGTCCACAATCACCGGGCTGAATTTCTGCAGATCGGCCAGGGCCAGCGCTTCCAGCGGTTTCCCTTGCGCAATGGCTTCCACCACCGCTTCACCGACAATATGGTGCGCCTCGCGGAACGGTACGCCTTTCGCCACCAGATAATCCGCCAGCTCCGTGGCGTTGGCATAGCCCTGCTGCGCCGCTTCCGCACAGCGCGGACGTTTTACCTGGATGCCATCCAGCACCAGGGTCGCCATATGCAGGCAGTCGAGCCAGGTATCCAGGGCGTCGAAAAGCCCCTCTTTATCTTCCTGCATATCTTTGTTGTAGGCCAGCGGCAGCCCTTTCAGGGTCATCATCATGCCGGTCAGCGCGCCCTGCACGCGACCGCATTTGCCACGGATAAGCTCCAGGGCGTCCGGGTTTTTCTTCTGCGGCATCAGCGAGGAGCCGGAGGTCACGCG
This sequence comes from Klebsiella sp. 7-CIP_Kleb., assembly GCF_050378655.1. Lineage (NCBI taxonomy): Bacteria > Pseudomonadati > Pseudomonadota > Gammaproteobacteria > Enterobacterales > Enterobacteriaceae > Klebsiella > Klebsiella sp. 7-CIP_Kleb. Next base: position 90,237 of record NZ_JBNRLJ010000009.1, on the reverse strand, counting down.
GTCGGAAAGCTCGACGAAGTTCGCCTCGCCGGAGTTAAAGAAAATCAGATCTTCCGCAAAGCGCGACAGATGCACCATACCGATAGCCGCATCGGAAAGCAGCTCCAGCACATGATCGCGATCGGACACGCTGTCGAGGCTGTTGCGGGTGGCGGAGGCAAAGCCCAGCCAGCCGGCCAGCTGCTCGCGGTCGATCTCATACGCCGTCCCCGCCAGCGCGCCGCAGCCCAGCGGGCTGACGTCGAGGCGCTTCAGCGCGTCCTGCAGACGGCTTTCGTCACGCGCCAGCATTTCAACGTAGGCCAGACACCAGTGCGCGAACGTCACCGGCTGGGCGCGCTGCAGGTGGGTGTACCCCGGCATCACCGCGTCCTGATTCTGCTGGGCGGTCTCCACCAGCGCGCTCTGCAGCTGGCGGTTCGCCGAGAGCAGTTCGACAACGGTATCTTTGCACCACAGTTTAAGATCGGTGGCGACCTGGTCGTTACGGCTGCGCCCGGTGTGCAGTTTCTTGCCCAGCTGGCCCACTTTATCGATCAGCTTGCCTTCCACCCAGCTGTGAATATCTTCGGCATCGCTGGCGAGGATTTGCTGCGGATTGGCGCGCACCTCTTCCAGCAGCACGTTCAGCGCTTCTTCCAGCTGCTGCTGTTCAGCGGCACTCAGAACGCCGACCGTTACCAGCGCTTTCGACCAGGCGACAGAGCCAACGATATCCTGCTCCGCCAGACGATAGTCGAAGCGCAACGAGTCGTTGAACTGTTTGAACCGTTGATCTGCTGCCTGTGTAAAACGCCCGCCCCAAAGTGCCATAACATGCTTCCTTTATTCGTTAGTTCCGCCGGCGGCATTGTGCCGCTCGGCCTACGGTCTTGTAAGCCCGGCAGACGACGCGCCGCCGGGCATGAAATCTTAAGCCAGAATACGTGTGCCGATCGGCGTGCCGTTAAATAACGCCGGCAGCTGCTCGGCGTGACGCCAGGAGGCGATATCCACCGGACGGCCCAGAGCACGTGCGGCGTCAAGGGCCGCATTCACTTTAACAATCATGCCGTCGGTGATAATCCCCTGCTCGATCAGCTGTTCCGCTTTCTCGGCGGTCATCTCGGCAATGCGCTGCCCTTTACCGTCGAGGATACCGCTAACGTCAGACAACAGGATCAGATCCGCCCCCAGGGTGGCCGCCAGCGCTGTCGCCGCCTGGTCAGCGTTGACGTTCATCAGCTGGCCCTCGTCGGTCACCCCGATAGAGCTCACCACCGGCAGGTAACCGCCGGCCAGCAAGGTATTGATCAGCGTCGGGGAGCCCGGCTGCGCCAGCCCGACATGGCCCAGCTCAGCATCCAGCTGCGTCACCTTCACGCTATCGCCATCGCCGAGGAACAGGCCTACCGAGGAAATACCATGTTTTTTCGCCCACGCCAGCAGCGTCTTGTTGGCGGTACCCGCCAGCGCGCCGGTGATGATGTCGATTTGCTCAGCCGGCGTCACCCGCAGACCATTTTTCTTCTGCACCGGCAGATTGAGCTGCTTCATCAGCTCATCCACCACGCAGCCGCCGCCGTGGACGATAATCAGCGGACGCTGGTGCGCTTCACGGTAATTGACCAGCGCGGTAAACAGACGCTCCAGCGCTTCTTCGCTATCGAGTAATACGCCGCCGAGTTTGATAATTAATGGGTTCATCATCACACCTTAAATAAGAGACTGCGTCTCAGCGAAGCCGAAACGAATATTCGCGCACTGCACCGCCTGCGCTGCGGCGCCTTTCAGCAGGTTATCTTCTGCCGCGACGACGATGAGATGATCGTCCTGCACGGCAAAACCGATATCACAGAATGGCAGACCTTCGACGCTTTTCACTGCGGGCACGCCTTTATCATATAAACGTACCAGCGGTTTATCGGCGTAAGCCTGCTGGTAAACCGCCGCGATCTGCGCATGGCCGACGCCCGGCTTCAGACGGCAGGTAATGGTTTCCAAGATGCCGCGCTTAAAATTACCCAGGTGCGGGGTAAAAATCACTTTCGCTCCGAGGTGGCTGGCAATCTCCGGCTGATGACGATGGTTAAATATGCCGTACGGCTGCAGGCTGACTTCACAGAAGCTGTTGCCGATCGCGGCTTTGCGTCCCGCGCCGCTCACCCCGCTGGTGGCGTTGATCACTGGCCACTGGTTGAGATCCAGCAGACCGGCATCGATCAGCGGCTTCAGCGACAGCTGCGCCGCCGTTGGGTAGCAGCCAGGCACCGCGATTAACTGCGCTTCTTTAAGCGCATCCGCGCTCCACTCCGCCAGACCATACACCGCCTGTTTGAGCAGGTCGGGATGCTGATGAGTGAAACCATAATATTTTTCGTAGAACGCCCCATCGTTAACGCGGAAGGCACCGGAGAGATCGAACACCACACAGCCGGCGGCAAGGAACTGCGGCGCCAGATCGTGACTCACTTCGTGCGCGGTGGCGAGAAACACCACGTCCACGCCAGCGCTGAATTCGCTGATATCGGACATCGGCTGCAGCGGCATATCGACAATGCCTTTGAGCTGCGGATGCAGGTCGGAAATTAATTTTCCCGCATCATTGCTTTGCGCGGAGACCGTCAAAGCGGTTATGTTCATATGCGGATGACGATTGATATAGGTCACCAGCTCTGCGCCGGCATAACCACTGGCACCCACAATCAGCGTATTTAACATTGGAAGCGCATCTCCTTACATTCGATGGGTTTTCTTACGCTCAACGATATTGTATTTTTATTCACAATAAATGCATGAATATTGATACTATCACGACCCAAGGTGTGTCAACAATGAAAAACAATTTACCGCCCTTTATCGAGATCTACCGCGCGTTGATCGCCACACCGTCCATCAGCGCGACCGAAGAGGCTCTCGATCAAAGCAATGAGTCTTTAATCAATTTGCTGGCCGGCTGGTTCCGCGATCTCGGCTTCAACGTCGAGGTACAGCCGGTGCCGGATACGCGCCATAAATTCAATCTGCTGGCCAGCACCGGACACGGCGCCGGCGGCCTGCTGCTCGCCGGGCATACCGATACCGTGCCGTTCGATGATGGCCGCTGGACGCGCGACCCGTTCACCCTCACCGAACACGATAACAAGCTCTACGGCCTCGGCACGGCCGATATGAAAGGCTTTTTCGCCTTTATTCTCGACGCCCTGCGCGATGTCGACGTCACCACGCTGAAAAAACCGCTGTATATTCTGGCCACCGCCGACGAAGAGACCAGCATGGCTGGCGCGCGCTATTTTGCCGAAACCACCCAGCTGCGCCCGGACTGCGCCATCATCGGCGAGCCCACCTCCCTGCAGCCAATCCGCGCCCATAAAGGACATATGTCCAACGCGATCCGTATTCAGGGCCAGTCCGGCCACTCCAGCGATCCGGCGCGCGGGGTCAACGCGATCGAGCTGATGCACGACGCCATCGGCCGGATTATGCAGCTGCGCGATCTGCTAAAAGAGCGCTACCACTTCGAGGCGTTCACGGTCCCTTACCCGACCCTCAACCTCGGCGCCATCCATGGCGGCGATGCCTCAAACCGTATCTGCGCCTGCTGTGAACTGCATATGGACATCCGCCCGCTGCCGGGGATGACCCTCAACGACCTTAATGGTCTGCTGGGCGAGGCGCTGGCCCCGGTCAGCGAACGCTGGCCAGGCCGCCTGACGGTCTCGGAGCTGCATCCGCCGATCCCCGGCTATGAGTGCCCACCGGACCATAAGCTGGTGCAGGTGGTTGAGAAACTGCTTGGCGCCCAGACCGACGTGGTGAACTACTGTACCGAAGCGCCGTTTATCCAGACGCTGTGCCCAACGCTGGTTCTCGGCCCGGGCTCGATCAACCAGGCCCATCAGCCTGACGAGTTTCTGGAGACGCGCTTTATCAAGCCGACGCGGGAGCTGATTAGCCAGATGGTCCACCACTTCTGCTGGCACTAAAATCGCCCTCTTTTTCCGCCCCGTTCTCCCGGGGCGGAACGGTGACGATCGTCACATTTCCATAAGCGATGCTTATCCAGCGCCCCCTGAGTTAAATTTCGCAAATTACGGGTATTTACTCGTTTGCTGAAGCGATTTCGCAGTAATTGACGTGGGGGTATTTACGTGGCTTTATAAAAGACGGGTTGCTTATCCGTTGCTCACGTTCCAGCGCAGCGGATATAACAAAATAAAATGAGATGGGGTGTCTGGGGTAACATGAACGAACAATATTCCGCATTGCGTAGTAATGTCAGTATGCTCGGCAAGGTGCTGGGCGATACCATCAAGGATGCATTGGGAGAAAATATTCTTGATCGTGTCGAAACTATCCGTAAGTTGTCCAAATCTTCACGCGCCGGCAACGAAGCTAACCGCCAGGAGCTGCTGACCACGCTGCAGAATTTGTCTAACGACGAACTGCTGCCGGTAGCCCGTGCCTTCAGCCAGTTCCTGAATCTGGCTAACACCGCTGAGCAGTACCACAGCATTTCGCCGAATGGCGAAGCAGCCAGCAATCCGGAAGTCATTGCGCGTACCCTGAGAAAGCTCAAAGACCAACCCAATCTCAACGAAGAGACCATCAAAAAAGCGGTGGAATCTCTGTCCCTGGAGCTGGTGTTAACCGCCCACCCGACCGAGATCACCCGCCGGACGCTGATCCATAAAATGGTGGAGGTGAACAACTGCCTCAAGCAGCTGGATAACAAAGATATCGCGGACTACGAGCACCACCAGCTGATGCGCCGTCTGCGCCAGCTGATCGCCCAGTCCTGGCATACCGATGAAATTCGTAAGCACCGCCCTTCCCCGGTCGATGAAGCCAAATGGGGCTTCGCGGTGGTGGAAAACAGCCTGTGGGAAGGGGTGCCTAACTACCTGCGCGAGCTGAACGAACAGCTGGAAGCCAACCTCGGCTATCAGCTGCCGGTGGACTTTGTCCCGGTGCGTTTCACTTCGTGGATGGGCGGCGACCGCGACGGCAACCCGAACGTGACCGCCGATATCACCCGCCACGTGCTGCTGCTCAGCCGCTGGAAAGCGACCGATCTGTTCCTTAAAGATGTGCAGGTGCTGATCTCCGAGCTGTCGATGGTGGAGTGTACCGACGAATTGCGTGCCTTGGCCGGCGCCGAGGGCGCTCAGGAACCGTACCGTTACCTGATGAAAAAACTGCGCACTCAGCTGATGGAGACCCAGGCCTGGCTGGAAGCGCGCCTGAAAGGTCAGAAGCTGCCGAAACCGGCGGGACTGATCACGCAGAACGAGCAGCTGTGGGAGCCGCTGTACGCCTGCTATAAATCGCTGCAGGCCTGCGGCATGGGCATTATCGCCAACGGCGAGCTGCTCGACACCCTGCGCCGCGTGAAGTCTTTCGGCGTACCGCTGGTGCGTATTGATATCCGTCAGGAAAGCACTCGCCATACCGAAGCGCTGGGCGAAATGACCCGTTACCTCGGGATCGGCGATTACGAAAGCTGGTCAGAAGCCGACAAACAGGCTTTCCTGATCCGCGAACTGAATTCCAAACGTCCGCTGCTGCCGCGCCAGTGGGAGCCCAGCGAAGAGACCCGCGAAGTTCTCGACACCTGCAGAGTGATCGCCGAGGCGCCGCGCGGATCGATCGCCGCCTACGTGATCTCGATGGCCAAAACGCCGTCCGACGTGCTGGCGGTTCACCTGCTGCTGAAAGAGGCCGGGATTGGATTCGCCCTGCCGGTGGCTCCGCTGTTCGAAACGCTGGACGACCTGAACAACGCCAACGACGTCATGACCCAGTTGCTGAATATCGACTGGTACCGCGGCTTTATCCAGGGCAAACAGATGGTCATGATCGGCTACTCTGATTCCGCGAAAGACGCAGGGGTGATGGCCGCCTCCTGGGCGCAGTACCAGGCGCAGGATGCGTTGATCAAAACCTGTGAGAAAGCCGGGATCGAACTGACGCTGTTCCACGGTCGCGGTGGCTCCATTGGCCGCGGCGGCGCGCCGGCCCACGCCGCGCTCCTCTCACAGCCGCCGGGAAGCCTGAAAGGCGGCCTGCGCGTTACCGAGCAGGGTGAGATGATCCGCTTTAAGTACGGCCTGCCGGAAGTCACCATCAGCAGCCTGTCGCTCTATACCAGCGCGATCCTCGAAGCCAACCTGCTGCCGCCGCCGGAACCCAAACCGCAGTGGCGCGACATCATGGCCGAGCTGTCCGACGTGTCGTGCAAGATGTATCGCGGCTATGTGCGTGAAAACAAAGATTTCGTGCCTTACTTCCGCTCCGCCACTCCGGAGCAGGAGCTGGGCAAACTGCCGCTGGGTTCGCGTCCGGCAAAACGTCGCCCGACCGGCGGCGTCGAGTCGCTGCGCGCCATTCCGTGGATCTTCGCCTGGACCCAGAACCGCCTGATGCTTCCGGCCTGGCTGGGCGCTGGCGCTGCGCTGCAGAAGGTAGTCGAAGGCGGAAAACAGAGTGAACTGGAAGCGATGTGTCGCGACTGGCCGTTCTTCTCCACCCGCCTCGGCATGCTGGAGATGGTTTACTCGAAGGCCGACCTGTGGCTGGCAGAGTATTACGATCAGCGCCTGGTGAAACCGGAGCTGTGGGCGCTGGGTACCGAGCTGCGCAAGCTGCTGGCTGCCGATATCAACGTCGTGCTGGCCATCGCCAACGACTCCCATCTGATGGCTGACCTGCCGTGGATCGCCGAGTCTATCCAGCTGCGTAATATCTATACCGACCCGCTGAACGTCCTGCAGGCGGAACTGCTGCACCGTTCACGCCAGGCTGAAGAAGAGGGCAAAGACCCGGATCCGCGCGTTGAACAAGCGCTGATGGTCACCATCGCCGGCGTCGCCGCCGGTATGCGTAACACCGGCTAATCGATGTCTTCCCCCGGCCACCCGGCCGGGGGATTTCTCACCCGTTCTAGTGGTGCAACATCTCATCAACGATCTGTTCTTTATGCAGCGCATACGGATAATAGGTCGGCCAGTTATCCATCTCTTTCAACAACGCTTCCTGTGATTCATTGCCCATGAAAATATGGAAATGCTGCGATTTACGCGGACCAATGATATGGTCGCTGAACTGGACATATTTTGGCGCGTTGGCATCGCCCTGCTGGCACTCGAACAGATAACGTACGCCCTTCTTACCGGAGGCGTAATGCAGAATTTTGTAGCCTGAATAGCGGTATTTGCAGCTGTTGACGGTCTCGCCGACGTGGAACTCAATCACGTCATCTTCAATGCCAATCTGTTCCACATCGGTGGCGTAGCCCTTCTTATAATAGGCGCGATACTCCTCCACGCTCTTGCCGCCGGGCTTTTTCGCCTTCTGCTCCAGCACCGGATCGAGATCGCCGTTGAGCAGATACGGGTTCACCGACTGCCAGACGCCCTCCCAGTCGCTCAGCGCGCGGTCCTGCACATCTTTATCCGCAAAAATGCCTTCGCTGGCCTGACGCTCCACTTCGGTTAGCGCCGGCCCATGGCTATGGTTGCCGTGGGCGAACGCCTGGGCGCTGGCTAGCGCCATGCCGAGTCCCAAGGCCAGCAGGGGGATCTTTCTGGTCATTACTCTCTCCTGAGTTTGCTATCAATGGTGACAAATTGTTACGATATAACATATCGTAACTGAGAAGCAATAGCGACAGGCTGGCGCTTTTACCGCTGGAATAATGTCCGGTATGATGAAAAGGGTGATGCGCGGGGCGGAACAATGATGGACAACGATATCAATCAACTTATTGATGCATTGCTAAAAAAGCAGACCAGCCTCGGACGGGTTTATTTCGCCGGCGAGACGCGCTCGCCTGCTAAACCGGTGGTGCAGGTTGATTTTCCCCGTCTGAATATCCTCCTCAATGGGCAGCTGCGCGACCAGGCGCTCGGCAATAACGCCCCGCTCCTGGAGGCCCATGACGTGCTCTATATTCCTGGCGATAGCTGGAACTGCCCACAGTGGCAGGCGCCCTGCCTGCTGTTAAGCATCCTGTTCGCTAAGCAGCAGCTGGAGTGCTCGCTGCAGCGCTGGAATGGCAAGACGATCGCCGTTGTTGAAAAGCTACAGGCGCTGCGTCGAGGGCCGCGCGTCGGTTCCTTCCTGCTGCAGGCGCTCAACGAGATCCGGATGCAGCCGCAGGAGCAGCAAACCGCCCGCAGCATCGTCATCAGCCTGCTCAGCCACTGCCATGATCTTCTCGGCAGCCAGGCGCAAACCTCCTCGCGCAGCCAGGCGCTGTTCGAGGCAATCCGTCAGTACATCGAGGTCCATTACGCGGAGCCGCTGAGCCGGGAATCGGTCGCCCAGGCGTTCTATCTCTCTCCCAACTATCTTTCCCATCTGTTCCAGAAATGTGGGCCAATGGGCTTCAATGAATATCTAAACCACATTCGTCTCGAACAGGCCCGTATGCTGCTGAAGGGCCACGATATGAAAGTGAAAGACATCGCCCACGCCTGCGGCTTCGCCGACAGCAACTACTTCTGCCGCCTGTTCCGCAAAACCACGGAACGCTCGCCGTCTGAATACCGCCGTCAGTACCATAGCCAGCTGACGGAAAAATCGTCCGCGGCAAAAAACTAGATTTTTGTGTGTTAAACCTGACTTTTGTGCGCGCTATAGTTTCCTGCCATCCCAGCCAGCGTCGATAAATGTGATCTAAATCATCCTTAATCGCGATGCGTACATTTATCCAGTTTTTGGCAAATTTGTCATCTGGCGATCCTTCGAACGAAAGCCGTATGCTTACCTCAACGACAGCACCGAATTAAGCATTGAGGAAAACATTATGGAACTCTATCTGGATACCGCCAACGTCGCCGAAGTGGAACGCCTGGCCCGCATCTACCCGCTGGCCGGGGTGACCACCAACCCGAGCATTATCGCCGCCGGTAAAACCCCGGTCTGGGATGTACTGCCGCGCCTGCAAAAAGCCGTTGGCCCGGAAGGAATTCTGTTCGCACAGACCATGAGCCGCGATGCGCAGGGCATGGTGGCAGAAGCCAAACGCCTGAGCAACGCCGTGCCGGGCATCGTGGTCAAAATCCCGGTCACCGCCGAAGGCCTCGCCGCTATCAAGCTGCTGAAGAAAGAAGGCATCCCGACCCTTGGCACCGCCGTCTACAGCGCTTCACAGGGTCTGCTGGCCGCGCTGGCCGGCGCAAAGTACGTCGCGCCTTACGTTAACCGCGTCGACGCTCAGGGCGGAGACGGCATCCGCATGGTGCAGGAACTGCAATCCCTGCTGGAAATGCATGCGCCCGAAAGCAAAGTGCTGGCGGCAAGCTTCAAAACGCCCCGTCAGGCGCTGGATTGCCTGCTGGCTGGCTGCGAAGCAATCACCCTTCCACTAGATGTAGCGCAACAAATGCTCGGCACCCCTGCGGTAGAGTCAGCCATAGAGAAGTTTGAACAGGACTGGAATAACGCCTTTGGCACGCTGAACCTGTAACCGGACCCGCGCGCCGCCTGTGGGCGGCATCACGGTCATCGAGGAGGAATCGTAATGGATCGCATTATTCAATCACCAGGCAAATACATTCAGGGCGCAGGCGCCATCAAGCGCCTTGGCGACTATCTGAAACCGCTGGCCGAACGCTGGCTGGTCGTTGGCGATAAATTCGTGCTGGGATTCGCGGAAGAGATGCTACGCAAAAGCCTGGCCGATGCCGGCCTGGCGGCGGAAATCGCGCCGTTTGGCGGTGAATGTTCGCATAATGAAATCAATCGCCTGCGCGATATCGCCGGCAGTGCGAAATGCACCGCCGTGCTGGGGATCGGCGGTGGTAAAACCCTGGATACCGCGAAAGCGCTGGCCCATTTTATGAAGGTGCCGGTGGCGATCGCCCCTACCATCGCCTCCACCGATGCGCCGTGCAGCGCGCTGTCGGTGATTTACACCGACGAAGGGGAGTTCGACAGCTATCTGATGCTGCCGCATAACCCTAACATGGTCATTGTCGATACGCAGATCGTTGCCGGCGCGCCGGCTCGCCTGCTGGCAGCCGGAATTGGCGATGCGCTGGCCACCTGGTTCGAAGCCCGCGCCTGCTCACGCAGCGGCGCCACCACCATGGCGGGCGGGAAATGCACCCAGGCGGCGCTGGCGCTGGCCGAGCTGTGCTACAACACCTTACTCGAAGAGGGTGAAAAAGCGATGCTGGCCGCCGAACAGCACGTGGTCACTCCGGCGCTGGAGCGGGTGGTGGAAGCCAACACCTATCTGAGCGGCGTCGGTTTTGAAAGCGGTGGCCTGGCGGCAGCCCACGCAATTCATAACGGCATGACGGCCATCCCTGACGCTCACCACTATTATCACGGTGAAAAAGTGGCGTTCGGCACCCTGACGCAGCTGGTGCTGGAAAACGCGCCGGTGGAAGAGATCGAGACCGTCGCCGCGCTATGTCACAGCGTTGGGCTGCCGATCACCCTGGCGCAGCTGGATATCAAAGGCGACATCCCGACCAAAATGCGCCTGGTGGCGGAAGCCGCCTGCGCTGAAGGCGAAACCATTCACAATATGCCGGGCGGGGTTAACTCCGACCAGGTCTACGCCGCGCTGCTGGTCGCCGACCAATATGGCCAGCGCTTCCTGCAGGAATGGGAATAATCCAGAGCAAAACAAAACACCCGGCGTCAGCCGGGTGTTTTTTATGTTTATCTGCCGGACGTGTCGCCCACTGGCGGCGGAAACGACAAGCACTCAGGCCGGACGCACGCCCAGCGTATGGCAGATGGCGTAGCTCATTTCGGCGCGGTTCAGGGTGTAGAAGTGGAAATCTTTTACCCCTTCCCGGCTTAAAATCTTCACCATGTCCATAGCGATGTTAGCCCCCACCAGCTGACGGGTTTCGGCATCGTTATCGAGACCTTCGAACATTTTCGACATCCACACCGGGATACGAACGTTGGTCATATCCGCAAACTTTTTCGCCTGTTTAAAGTTGGATACCGGCAGGATACCCGGAATAATTTCCACGTCGATACCCGCTGAGACACAACGATCGCGAAAACGCAGGTAGCTTTCCACATCGAAGAAGAACTGGGTGATCGCGCGGTTGGCGCCTGCCTCGACTTTGCGTTTCAGGTTGAGTAAATCCGCCTGCGCGCTTTTCGCTTCCGGATGCACTTCCGGATACGCGGCGACAGAGATATCGAAATCCCCCACCTCTTTCAGCAGGCTGACCAGATCGGCGGCATACATCTCCGGTTTACCGCTGCCCGGCGGCAGGTCGCCGCGCAGCGCGACGATATGGCGGATGCCGTTGTTCCAGTAATCCTGGGCGATAGTGCGCAGCTCATCGCGAGTCGCATCGATACAGGTCAGGTGCGGCGCCGCTTCCAGACCGGTTCGCTCTTTAATGCCCTTGATGATGCTGTGGGTGCGATCGCGCTCGCCGGAGTTCGCGCCATAGGTCACCGAGACAAACTTCGGTTTCAGACTGCTCAGGCGATCGATGGATTTCCACAGGGTTTGCTCCATTTCACTGGTGCGCGGCGGAAAGAATTCAAAGGACACATTAATCTGGCCCTGGACTTCCGCCAGGCTCTGATTCAGGGCTTCCCGCTGATTGGCGTGAAAAAAGCTCATACCTTACCTCATCAATCGCATGTAATGGCTGTTGTATTGCGAACTTCTATACGTTTAGACGTCCAGATGTAAAAATGACGGAAAAGCGCGCGGGCGTCAATAGAAAAATCTGCGTAAAGAGTGAGGAAAAGGCGGCCAATATGAAAAAAATTCATCTACCGGCGCTTTGCCAGCCGAAAGAGCCCGCTCTGCGGTCAACATGGGGTAGAACGATATTCAGCATGGGACGAGCCAGTCGTCAGGTGCTCATCCAGCAGTGAGAGCCATTGCTGCACGGATTCTGCCCGGTGAGGCGCATAGATCACCCCAAGGCTTAACGGCATGCTGTCGCCTTCAGCGACAGGACAGAACACCACCCCCTGACGCTGGATTGCGGAAAAGGACGCCGGCAGGAGGATCATGCCTTCCCCACGCGCAATTCGCGCCAGCAGCACATCATGTTCGGCAGGCTCTTCCACATAAGCGGGGGTATAGCCAGCCCGGTCGAAAATGCGTCGCGTATAGTCAAAGAAATCGGGGTTACGCTCACGTTTAAACCAGAACAGCGGCCGGTGATTGAGCGCGCTTAGCGTTAACGCTGATGTGGCGGCTTCCGGCCAGGAGGTTGGCACTGCCGCGATGAGCGGCTCCTGATACGGCAATGGGTGCAGGTGCAGCCCTTCAGTATTGAGCGGCAGCGCAACCAGCGCCGCATCGAGTTTGCCTTTGCGCACCTGCTGAGCCAGCGCCGGTGAAGCGTGGCGGGTGATATGCAACGCGCGGGTATGTTCGCTCAGCGCAGATTCAACAGCGGCGAAAATGCCTTGTTCGAAGGCGGTCGTCACGCCCAGACGCAGAGACGGCGGCGAGTGAACGGAGAGCTCGCTCAATGCCGCCAGCGTGCGTTCCTGGAGCGCCAGCATGGGCCGAATCATTGCCAGCACCTCTCTGCCCGCGTCGGTAAGGATCAGGCCTTTGCTATGGCGCTGAAACAGCGTCACCCCCAGCTGCGCTTCCAGATGGCGCATATGGCGACTCAGCGGCGGCTGCGAGATAAATAACCGCTGCGCCGCCCGGCTGATGTTATTTTCCTCCGCCACCACCGCAAAGGCGCGCAGCAGGCGGATATCGAGAGAATGCAATCGCGAAGTTGTCATACTGAAAAGGTATCACGAAAAGGGTATTACTCAAGTCCGGCAAACTTCCCTACCCTTCCTCTCAACGCATCATCACAGAGAGGAAAAAACGATGTCCAGCGAACGTTATATCACCGGTCAGGAAATGCTTCAGCGTGTGGACGGTCGCGGCGGGGAAGCCGTCGTCGACAGCCTGCGGGATATCGCCCCCGACTTCGCCCGCTATCTGATTGAGTTCCCCTTCGGCGATATTTACGCCCGGCCAGGGCTTGATTTGCGCAGCCGGGAAATCGCCACCATCGCCGCGCTCACCGCGCTGGGTAACGCCGAGCCGCAGCTGAAAGTGCATATTGCCGCGGGATTAAATGTTGGTCTGACGCAAGAGGAAATTACGGAAGTGATCATGCAGATGGCGGTCTACGCCGGATTCCCGGCGGCGCTAAACGGCCTGTTTGCCGCTAAAGCGGTTTTTGCGGCGCACTAACAAAAAAGACCAGGCCTGGCCTGGTCTTTTTCTCGGGATTACAGCAGCTGCGCCAGACGGTTAATATCCGACTGGATCGCCCCGGCGGTCACGTCACGCCCGGCGCCGGGCCCGCGGATCACCAACGGATTATCACGATACCAGCGGCTTTCGATAGCAAACACGTTATCGCACGGCAGCAGCGCCGCCAGCGGGTGCTCTTCGCGTACCGCTTCCACGCCGACGCGAGCTTTGCCGTTGGCATCAAAGCGCGCCACGTAGCGGAGCACCAGCCCCATCTCGCGGGCCGCCTCCAGGCGCTGCAGCATCTGCTCGTTCAGCTCTTCGCCATTCTCAAAGAAGTGATCAACCGAACCCTCTTCACAGTGCGCCGGGACCAGTGATTCCACGCGCACCTGATCCGGTTCGATGTCATAGCCCGCTTCCCGCGCGAGGATCACCAGCTTGCGCATCACATCTTTACCGGACAGATCGACACGCGGATCCGGCTCGGTCAGCCCCTGCTGCCACGCCTGATCCACCAGGTCGGTGAACGGCACGGTGCCATCGAACTGCAGGAACAGCCAGGAGAGCGTTCCCGAGAAGATACCGCTCAGGCCGAGGATGGTATCGCCGCTGTCGATCAGGTCGCGCACCGTATGGTTCACCGGCAAGCCGGCGCCCACGGTGGCGTTATACAGCCAGTGGCGCCCCGTCTTCTCAAACGCGTCGTGGATCTGGCGATACTTATCGCTGCTGCTGGCCCCCGCCAGCTTGTTGGCGCTGATCACGTGGAAGCCATGGCTGGCGAAATCAAGATACTGGTCGGCCAGCTGTTCGCTGGCGGTGACGTCCAGCACCACTAAATCATCGTACGGGTGCGCGCGCATCCACAGGAACAGCGACTCTTCATCCTGCTCCACCGCTTCATCGTTGAAGAAAGCTAGCGCCCGGCTGGCGTCCAGCCCGTCATAGTTCAGCAGACTGCGTTTACTGTCGACCACGCCGGCGAGAACAAACTCAAAGCCGGTGCGCGCCGAGAGCGTGGTTTGTTCACGGGCGAACAGCTCCAGCCAGCGGGAACCGATGTTTCCTTTGCCGAACAGCATCAGGCCAATACGCTTTTCGGCACGAAACAAGGACTGGTGCAGCCCCTGGATCAGGCTTTCCGTCGGCCCGGCGCGCAGCACGGCCACCAGGCTGATTCCTTCTTCCGACTGCCAGGTGAACTCCACTGGCTGCCCTTTCAGCTGCTGCCAGAAACGGTGGCAATGCAGGGGGTTACGGGTGACGCCAGCGCCCACCATCGCCACCAGCGCCAGCTTCTGACGCAGACGCAGCTCGCCCGGCAGACCTGCTTCATCGAGCAGCTTCAGCGCGCTGTCGGCCACCTCGGAGGTATAGCAAAATTGCAGCAGCTTGCGGTCGGCATGGACACCAACGGCTAACGGGCGCAGCTGGGCGCGTTTGAGCAGGGCGTCCAGCTCTTTATGCGCCAGTTTGAAATCGTGACCGCCCGGCACCTGGAACTCCACCAGGCAGACGTCGTCATGGCTGGTGACAATCCGGGCGCCAGTACCGGAGGCCAGCACGCGCTCAATGCGCGTGGAACCCTGTTCCGGCGTATAGCTGCAGCGTAACTGCAGATCGATATCGCTGGCGGAAACCGGCTGTAGCGTGCGGGCATGGAGCACCGGCGCGGCCAGACGCGCCAGCTCGCTGGCTTCGTCCAGACGCAGCAGCGGCAGCAGACAGGCGTCTTTCACCTTGCGCGGATCCGCGCTGTACACCCCGGCGACGTCGCTCCAGATAGTGACGCGGGAAGCGCCCGCCAGCGCACCGATCTGGGTGGCGGAGTAGTCAGACCCGTTACGGCCCAGCAGGACGGTTTCACCGGCCTGGTTGCGGGAGATAAAGCCGGTCACCACCAGACGTTTGTTAGGATGCTGCGCCATCAGCTGCTGCAGCAGTGGATAGGATAATCCTTCATCCACCTGCGGCTGCGCGGCACGTTCCGCGCGCAGGAACGCGCGCGCGTCAAGCCAGGCGGCTTCCATTCCCAGCTGGTTGAGAACCGCCGCCATCAGGCGCGCGGACCACACTTCCCCATGGCCGACCACTTCCGCATAGACCGCTTCGGAAACCCCGCCGTCCAGCAGACCAGCCAGACGCTCAAGGTCGTGGATAAAGGCGGC
The DNA here is from genome assembly GCF_050378655.1 of Klebsiella sp. 7-CIP_Kleb. Classification (NCBI taxonomy): domain Bacteria; kingdom Pseudomonadati; phylum Pseudomonadota; class Gammaproteobacteria; order Enterobacterales; family Enterobacteriaceae; genus Klebsiella; species Klebsiella sp. 7-CIP_Kleb. The sequence continues at coordinate 74,874 of NZ_JBNRLJ010000009.1, read as the reverse complement.
TATCAGCGTATCCGCCGCCGCAGGCTCCACCAGACCACCAATCAGTTCGGTGTGATAGCGGCGAAGCGACTGCTGAACCTGATGCGCAGCAAGGCGATCGCTCTGGCTAAGCTTAAGCCAGCTGATCAGCTGGTTGGTGGTGCTGCCAGCGGCGGAGACGACCATCATGTCCCCCGCCTGCGAATACTCCTTCATGATCCCCGCGACGCGCAGGTAACATTTCGCATCCGCTAAACTACTCCCACCAAATTTGTGCAGCTGACGACCCTTCGCCCCTGCCTGCGCAATCACACTCATCTTTATTCCTCGTTTGCTGCCCGGAAGCCATTTTCCAGGTCGGCAATTAAATCTTCACCATCTTCAATACCGGTCGAAATACGCAGGAGCGTTTCTGAAATTCCGGCGGCGGCACGCGCTTCAGGCGCCATGCCGGCATGCGTCATCGTTGCCGCATGGGAAATCAGGCTTTCAACGCCCCCCAGCGATTCCGCCAGTGTAAACAGCGACAGCCCGCTCAGGAAACGGCGCAGCGTCTGCTCGTCACCGTCCAGCTCGAAGCTTAACATTGCGCCAAAACCTTTTTGCTGACGCGCCGCAATTTCATGCCCCTGGTTTTCCGGCAGCGACGGATGATACAGCTTTTTCACCAGTGGCTGGGTTTTCAGATACTCGACAATCGCCAGGGCATTACGCTGCGCCACTTCCATGCGTGGAGAAAGCGTCCGCAGCCCGCGCAACAGCAGATAGCTGTCGAAGGCGCTGCCGGTGACGCCAATATTATTCGCCCACCATGCCAGTTCGGTGACAGTCGCCGGATCGTTGGCAATCACCACCCCGGCCACCACATCAGAGTGACCATTAAGGTATTTAGTACAGGAGTGCAACACCAGATCGGCGCCCAGCGCCAGCGGGTTTTGCAGCGCCGGACTCAGGAAGGTGTTATCGACCACGCTGATCGCCCCGGCTTCGCGCGCCAGACCACAGATTTTCGCAATATCCACTACCCGCAGCAATGGATTACTTGGGCTTTCGACCAGCACCAGCTTCGGTTTTTCCGCCAGCGCCGCCCGCAGCGCCTGCTCATCGTTTTGATCGACGAACTGAACGCGATAGCAGCCGCGCTTCGCCAGGCTATCGAACAGACGGTAGCTGCCGCCGTAGCAGTCATGCGGCGCCACCAGCAGATCGCCAGGCTTAAGGAACACCGTCGTCACCAGCAGGATCGCCGACATACCGGTATTGGTCAGCACCGCGCCAGCGCCGCCCTCCAGCTCCGCTAAGGCACGCTGCACCACATCACGCGTCGGGTTGCCGCGGCGGGAGTAGTCGTGAGCGCGAGGTTCATTAAAGTCGGTGAAGTTATAGGTACTGGAGAGGTGGATCGGCGGGACAACGCAACCGTACTGCTCGTCGTCATTTAAACCGCTACGCACTGCGATGGTGGCCTGTTTACGCGTCATGTTGGGAAGTTCCTGGGCTGAATCGGTGAAAAGTCAGGCTCCAGAGTAATCATTGTCACAATAGACGTCAATACATCTGGACATCTAAACTTCTTTGCGTATAGATTGAGCAAAGTGCAAATAGCCGTTAAAATTATATGCATTAGCGCACGTCGGCGGCGGCTTATCTCATGTCAGAAAGCCTGCGCTTACGGTAAACTACGCGCAATTATAGCCCGGGCGGAATATTCTGGCCCTTCACTAATAAACAGAGGATTAAGGTATCTCATGGCTGAATGGAGCGGCGAATATATCAGCCCATACGCTGAGCACGGTAAGAAGAGTGAGCAAGTAAAGAAAATTACGGTTTCCATTCCTCTGAAGGTGTTAAAAATCCTCACCGATGAACGTACGCGTCGTCAGGTGAATAACCTGCGTCACGCGACCAACAGCGAGCTGCTGTGCGAAGCGTTCCTGCATGCCTTTACCGGACAACCGTTGCCTAACGATGAAGACCTGCGTAAAGAGCGCAGCGATGAGATCCCGGAAGCGGCGAAAGCGATTATGCGTGAACTGGGTATCGACCCGGATACGTGGGAATACTGAGACAATAAAAAGGGCGGAAGCACTCTTCCGCCCTTTTTCTTTCTCGCCCAGGCAGGCGAGAGACACAAAAAAGCCGCCCTGAGGCGGCTTCTTCTGGCAACTTACTTGCTGCCCGGGATGCTGAAGCGCTTGTTGAAGCGGTCAACACGGCCACCGGTAGCAACATCACGCTGTTTGCCGGTGAAGAACGGGTGGCATTTGCCGCACACGTCGAGGTTCAGGTCATGACCTACAGTGGAGCGGATTTTCATGACATTACCGCAAGAACAGGTAGCAGTAATTTCGTCGTAATTTGGGTGAATACCTTTTTTCATGGGAGAACCTCAGTTAAGGCCGCGTCGCTCTTCCAGCCCTAACGCCAGACACCACGCGATATTAGTAATTTCCCGTCGCCCTCTACGCTGCTGACAGCGTGAAGCACACGGTAATGGTCAATCTTCAATGCGATATAAAGCGCATCAAAGGCGGCGAATCATACAGAATTTGACCAGCATATGCAAACTGATCCGCGCCGCCTTATCGTAATGTGTATACTATCCCGCCAGATTTCAAGTCAGGAAGATGACATGCCTGTCGCCCACGTTGCCCTACCCGTTCCGCTACCGCGCACCTTTGACTATCTGCTGCCTGACGGCATGGCGGTCAAAGCGGGCTGTCGGGTGCGGGTGCCGTTCGGCAAACAGGAGCGGATCGGCATTGTCGCGGCGGTCAGCGAGCGCAGCGAGCTGCCGCTGGACGAGCTAAAACCGGTCGCGGAAGCGCTGGACGACGAACCGGTCTTCTCCGGTACCGTCTGGCGGTTGCTGATGTGGGCGGCTGAGTACTACCATCACCCGATCGGCGATGTGCTGTTCCATGCGTTGCCCATTCTGCTGCGCCAGGGTAAACCCGCCAGCGCTACGCCGCTGTGGTACTGGTTCGCCACCGAGCAGGGGCAGGCCGTCGATCTTAACGGTCTGAAACGCTCGCCGAAGCAGCAGCAGGCGCTGGCGGCGCTGCGCCAGGGCAAAATCTGGCGTCATCAGGTCGGCGAACTGGAATTTAATGAAGCGGCGCTGCAGGCGCTGCGCGGCAAAGGGCTGGCGGAGCTGGCCTGCGAAGCGCCCGCCCTCACCGACTGGCGCAGCGCGTATTCGGTGGCTGGCGAACGCCTGCGTCTTAATACCGAGCAGGCCACCGCCGTCGGCGCGATCCACAGCGCCGCCGATCGCTTCTCCGCCTGGCTGCTGGCGGGTATTACCGGCTCCGGGAAAACGGAAGTGTATTTGAGCGTGCTGGAGAATGTGCTGGCGCAGGGGCGCCAGGCGCTGGTGATGGTGCCAGAGATCGGCCTGACGCCGCAAACCATCGCCCGTTTTCGCCAGCGCTTTAACGCGCCGGTGGAAGTCCTGCACTCCGGGCTCAATGACAGCGAACGTCTCTCGGCCTGGCTGAAGGCGAAAAACGGCGAAGCGGCCATTGTGATCGGCACCCGCTCCTCGCTGTTTACCCCGTTTAAAGACCTCGGCGTCATCGTCATCGACGAAGAGCATGACAGCTCCTACAAGCAGCAGGAGGGCTGGCGCTACCATGCCCGCGACCTGGCGGTATGGCGCGCCCACAGCGAACAGATCCCGATAATTCTCGGCTCGGCGACGCCGGCGCTGGAGACCCTGCATAACGTCCGCCAGGGCAAATACCGCCAGTTAACCTTAAGCAAACGCGCGGGCAATGCGCGCCCTGCCCAGCAGCACGTGCTCGATCTCAAAGGGCAACCGCTGCAGGCGGGTCTGTCTCCCGCGCTGATTGGCCGTATGCGTCAGCATCTGCAGGCGGATAACCAGGTGATCCTGTTTCTTAACCGCCGCGGCTTTGCGCCAGCGCTGCTGTGCCACGACTGCGGCTGGATAGCGGAATGTCCGCGCTGCGACAGCTACTATACGTTGCACCAGGCGCAGCACCATCTGCGCTGCCACCATTGCGACAGTCAGCGCCCTATCCCGCGCCAGTGCCCCTCCTGCGGCTCCACGCACCTGGTGCCGGTGGGTATCGGCACCGAACAGCTGGAGCAGGCCCTGGCGCCGCTGTTTCCTGACGTGCCTATCTCGCGTATCGACCGCGATACCACCAGCCGCAAAGGGGCGCTGGAAGAGCATCTCGCCGCCGTCCATCGCGGTGGGGCGCGTATTTTAATTGGCACCCAGATGCTGGCCAAAGGCCACCACTTCCCGGACGTCACCCTCGTCTCCCTGCTGGACGTCGACGGGGCGCTGTTTTCCGCGGATTTCCGCTCCGCCGAGCGTTTCGCTCAGCTCTATACCCAGGTCTCCGGGCGAGCGGGGCGGGCAGGAAAACAGGGCGAAGTGATCCTGCAAACCCACCATCCGGAACACCCTCTGCTGCAGACCCTGCTGTATAAAGGCTACGACGCTTTCGCCGAACAGGCGCTGGCAGAGCGGCAGACAATGCAGCTACCGCCGTGGACCAGCCATGTGCTGATTCGTGCGGAAGACCATAACAACCAGCAGGCGCCGCTGTTTTTACAGCAGCTGCGCAATCTGCTGCAGGCCAGTCCGCTGGCCGACGACAAGCTATGGGTGCTCGGTCCGGTTCCGGCGCTGGCGCCGAAGCGCGGCGGCCGCTGGCGGTGGCAGATATTGCTGCAGCATCCTTCGCGGGTGCGCCTGCAGCATATCGTCAGCGGTACGCTGGCGCTGATCAATACGCTGCCGGAGGCGAAAAAAGTGAAGTGGGTGCTGGATGTCGATCCTATTGAAGGGTAAGCCTTCTCTTGCGAGCCGGATCGAAAAATTCAACAAGCATCACGTTTTTCATGAAAATTCTGTAACTCACTGCCGCGACTATCTGATAAAAAAGATGCAGCAGTTAGCGCGCAAGGGAAATGCCAGCGCCATTCAGCGAGGAGAAACCAGGTGAAGCCCAAAAAACAAGTGGTTGCCGCCACCATGAAAGACGTCGCCTTAAAGGCAAACGTTTCCACGGCAACCGTGTCCCGAGCGTTGATGAACCCTGATAAGGTGTCGCAAGCCACCCGTAACCGGGTCGAGCAGGCGGCGCTGGAAGTCGGCTATTTACCGCAGTCGCTCGGACGCAATATGAAGCGCAACGAATCGCGGACGATCCTCGTGATCGTCCCGGATATCTGCGATCCCTTTTTTAGCGAAGTGATCCGCGGTATTGAAGTCACTGCCGCCGAGCATGGATATCTGGTGTTAATCGGCGATTGCGCCCACCAGAATCAGAAAGAAAAAACCTTTATCGACCTTATCATCACCAAGCAGATTGACGGCATGGTGCTGCTCAGCTCGCGCCTGCCGTTTGACGCCAGCGTGGAAGAGCAGCGCAATTTGCCACCGATGGTCATGTCGAACGAGTTCGCGCCGGAGCTGGAGCTGCCCACCGTCCACATCGATAACCTGACGGCGGCCTTTAACGCGGTAAACTACCTTCACGAGCTGGGACACCAGCGTATCGGCTGCATCGCCGGCCCGGAAGATATGCCGCTGTGCCATTATCGCCTGCAGGGTTACGTGCAGGCGCTGCGCCGCAGCGGTATCACCGTTGATCCGCACTATATCGCTCGCGGCAACTTTACCTTCGAAGCTGGCGCCAATGCGCTGGAGCAGCTGCTGTCGCAGCCGGTACCGCCCACGGCGGTCTTTTGCCATAGCGATGTGATGGCGCTGGGCGCCTTATCGCTGGCGAAACGCCGCGGTCTGAAAGTGCCGGACGACCTGTCGATTGTCGGCTTCGATAACATCGCGTTGTCTGAATTTTGCGATCCGCCATTGACCACCGTGTCACAGCCGCGTTTTGATATCGGCCGTGAAGGAATGCTGCTATTACTTGAGCAAATGCAGGGTCATAACGTGAACAGCGGCTCGCGCCTGCTCGATTGCGAACTGATAGTTCGCGGCAGTACGCAAAAAATCAGACGATAACCATCAGGCTTTCGGGCCTGCTCTTCTGGTCAAAGGCCCGCCGCTTAAGTAACATGGCGGGCTGACGAACGAATATAAGACAGCGAAACGATAGTGGCACAACGAGATTATGTACGCCGCAGCCAACCGGCTTCTTCGCGGCGCAAAAAGAGCACTACCCGAAGCTCAAGGAATAAGCAAAGCAGCCTTCCGGCAATTTCACCGGCTATGGTGGCGATCGCGGCGGCTGTGCTGGTGGCCTTTATCGGTGGACTCTATTTCATTACGCACCATAAGAAAGAAGAAGCGGAAGCGATGCAAAATCGCCAGGCCGCCGGCAACGGCTTGCCGCCAAAACCGGAAGAGCGTTGGCGCTATATTAAAGAGCTGGAAAGCCGACAGCCGGGCGTTCGCGCGCCGACCGAACCGACCGCCGGCGGCGAAGTGATGAAACCGGAGCAGCTGACTGACGAACAGCGCCAGCTGCTGGCCCAGATGCAGGCCGATATGCGTCAACAGCCGACTCAGCTGACCGAAGTGCCGTGGAACGAACAAACGCCGGCCCAGCGCCAGCAGACGCTACAGCGCCAGCGTTTAGCGCAGCAACAGCAGCAGGCGCAACAGCAACAGTGGGCGCAAACTCAGCCGCAGACCGTGCAGCAGCCGCCGCGCGTTCAGCAGCCGAAGCCGGTCCAGCAGCAACAGCCGAAGCAGACCGCGTCAAACCAGCAGCCGTACCAGGATCTGCTGCAGACGCCAGCGCATACCAATAACACGCAGCCGCGTACCCAGGCCGCGGCGCCGGTAACTCGGGTGGAAGAAGCGCCGAAAACCACCGCCGAGAAGAAAGACGATCGTAGCTGGATGATCCAGTGCGGCTCCTTTAAAGGCGCCGAGCAGGCCGAAACCGTCCGCGCTCAGCTGGCTTTCGAAGGGTTTGCTTCGCACATCACCACCAACAACGGCTGGAACCGCGTGGTCATTGGCCCGCTGAAAGGCAAAGAAAGCGCCAACGAGATGATCACCCGCCTGAAGATGGCTGGACACGCGAACTGCATTCGTCTCGCCGCCAGGGGTTGAAACCCTCAAAAACCCCCCCATCTATAATTGCATTCGGCCCCGCGGACAGCGCGGGGCCCCTGTTCCGCTTTTGCAACCAAGGGGTCTGCTCGTGACTACAATTGTAAGTGTTCGCCGTAACGGCCATGTTGTTATTGCCGGTGATGGCCAGGCCACGCTGGGCAACACCGTAATGAAGGGCAACGTGAAAAAAGTGCGTCGTCTGTACAACGACAAAGTGATTGCCGGTTTCGCTGGTGGCACCGCCGACGCCTTCACGCTGTTCGAACTGTTTGAACGTAAACTGGAAATGCACCAGGGCCATCTGGTGAAGGCCGCCGTTGAGCTGGCTAAAGACTGGCGAACCGATCGGATGTTGCGCAAGCTGGAAGCGCTGCTGGCCGTCGCGGACGAAAACGCGTCGCTTATCATCACCGGTAACGGTGACGTGGTACAGCCGGAAAACGATTTGATTGCTATCGGCTCCGGCGGTCCTTACGCCCAGGCCGCGGCCCGCGCGCTGCTGGAAAACACCGATATGGGCGCGCGCGATATCGCCGAGAAAGCGTTGGATATTGCAGGTGATATCTGCATCTATACCAACCATTTCCACACCATCGAAGAATTACCTTCTAAAGCGTAAGGATCTCCCATGTCTGAAATGACCCCACGCGAAATTGTCAGCGAACTGGACAAACACATTATCGGCCAGGACGCCGCCAAGCGTTCTGTTGCTATCGCCCTGCGTAACCGCTGGCGCCGGATGCAGCTTAACGAAGAGCTGCGTCATGAAGTCACGCCGAAAAACATTCTGATGATCGGCCCAACCGGCGTCGGTAAAACCGAAATCGCTCGTCGTCTGGCGAAACTGGCCAACGCGCCGTTTATTAAAGTTGAAGCGACGAAGTTCACCGAAGTGGGCTATGTCGGTAAAGAAGTGGATTCTATCATCCGCGATCTGACCGATGCGGCGATCAAAATGGTTCGTATGCAGTCCATTGAAAAGAACCGTTACCGCGCGGAAGAGCTGGCTGAAGAGCGCGTACTTGACGTGCTGATCCCACCGGCGAAGAACAACTGGGGCCAGACTGAGCCGTCGCAGGAACCGTCTGCGGCGCGCCAGGCGTTCCGTAAGAAACTGCGTGAAGGCCAGCTGGACGATAAAGAGATTGAAATCGATCTCGCCGCGGCGCCGATGGGCGTTGAAATCATGTCCCCTCCGGGCATGGAAGAGATGACCAGCCAGCTGCAGTCCATGTTCCAGAACCTCGGCGGCCAGAAGCAGAAACCGCGTAAGCTGAAAATCAAAGACGCAATGAAGCTGCTGATTGAAGAAGAAGCGGCCAAACTGGTCAATCCGGAAGAGCTGAAGCAGGAGGCCATCGACGCTGTAGAGCAGCACGGTATCGTCTTTATCGACGAAATCGACAAAATCTGTAAGCGCGGCGGCAACACCTCCGGCCCGGACGTCTCCCGTGAAGGCGTACAGCGCGACCTGCTGCCGCTGGTGGAAGGCTGCACCGTCTCCACTAAGCACGGGATGGTCAAGACCGACCACATCCTGTTCATCGCCTCGGGCGCGTTCCAGGTGGCCAGCCCGTCCGATCTGATCCCGGAACTGCAGGGGCGTCTGCCGATCCGCGTTGAGTTGAAGGCGCTGACCACCCACGACTTTGAGCGCATCCTGACTGAACCGAACGCCTCCATCACCGTGCAGTACAAGGCGCTGATGGCGACCGAAGGGGTGAATATCGAATTTACCGAAGACGGTATCAAGCGTATCGCTCAGGCCGCATGGCAGGTAAACGAAACCACCGAGAACATCGGTGCGCGCCGTCTGCACACCGTGCTGGAGCGCCTGGTGGAAGATATCTCCTATGATGCCAGCGAGATGAACGGCCAGACCGTCACTATCGATGCCGAATATGTGAGTAAGCACCTGGATGTTCTGGTGGCAGATGAAGATCTGAGCCGTTTTATCCTATAATCCGGTGCAATGCATTTTCATCACTGTTGATGGGGGCTATCGCCCCCATTTTTATTGGCTAGAATAACTATGACTGATATCAGCCGTTCTCAGGCGTGGCTGGAAAGCCTGCGTCCTAAAACGTTACCGCTGGCATTTGCCGCGATTATTGTTGGCACCGTCCTTGCCTGGGAGCAGGGACATTTTGATCCCTGGGTCGCCCTGCTGGCGCTGATCACCGCCGGCTTGCTGCAAATTCTTTCCAACCTCGCCAATGACTACGGCGACGCGGTCAAGGGGAGCGATAAACCGGACCGCATCGGGCCGCTGCGCGGGATGCAGAAAGGGGTGATTACCCCCCAGCAGATGAAGCGCGCCCTGATTGTCACCGTCGCGCTGATCTGTCTGTTTGGTCTGGCGCTGCTGTGCGTCGCCTGGCAGAGCGTCGGCGATTTCATCGGCTTCCTCGCGCTGGGTGGCTTGTCGATCGTGGCCGCCATCACCTACACGGTGGGCACCCGCCCGTATGGTTATATCGGCCTTGGTGATATTTCGGTACTCGTTTTCTTCGGCTGGCTGAGCGTCCTCGGCAGCTGGTATCTGCAAGCGCATAATGTGGAAGCGGCCATCTTTCTGCCGGCAACGGCCTGCGGTCTGCTGGCGACCGCCGTGCTGAATATCAATAACCTGCGTGATATCGACAGCGACCGGCAGAACGGGAAGAACACCCTCGCCGTGCGCCTGGGGCCGGTGAATGCCCGCCGCTATCATGCCTGCCTGCTGCTCGGCGCCCTGCTGTGTCTGGCGCTGTTTAACCTGCTGGCGCTGCATTCAGCCTGGGGCTGGCTGTTTATTCTCGCCACGCCGCTGCTGGTCAAACAGGCGCGTTACGTCCTGCGCGAATCCGATCCGCTGGCGATGCGGCCGATGCTCGAAAAGACGGTCAAAGGGGCTTTACTGACCAACCTGCTGTTTGTTATCGGGATTATTGCCAGTAAGCTGGCTGCTTAACTGACAAATATCAATTAACAATTGATGATTTTGCCAACAATGCGATTCGCGGGATATACTAAAAACTCTCGCAGCAACTGAACGTTAAGCCTATGAAATACGATACTTCCGAGCTTTGTGACATCTACCAGGAAGATGTCAACGTCGTGGAACCGCTGTTCTCTAACTTTGGAGGACGGTCGTCGTTTGGTGGACAGATCATTACGGTAAAATGTTTCGAGGATAACGGGTTGCTCTACGATCTGCTCGAGCAGAATGGCCGTGGTCATATTCTCCTGATCGACGGCGGCGGCTCAGTACGACGCGCGTTAATTGACGCTGACCTGGCGCGTCTGGCCGTACAGAATGAATGGGAAGGGTTGGTGGTCTATGGCGCGGTGCGCCAGGTTGACGACCTTGAGGAACTGGATATCGGCATCCAGGCGCTGGCGGCCATTCCGGTCGGCGCGGCTGGCGAAGGCATCGGCGAAAGCGACGTGCGCGTCAATTTCGGCGGCGTGACCTTCTTCAGCGGCGACCATCTGTATGCCGATAACACCGGGATGATCCTGTCGGAAGACCCGCTGGATATCGAATAAACCTTGCGCCATAAAAAAGGCCTTCTCCATGAGAAGGCCTTTTGTTTATCCGGCGCGTAACTTAGTACAGTTTCTTCGCGCAATCCAGCCAGTCGTTCTTGAACGGACGCTTCATGTTCTCGATGGCATCGATGATGTCGTGGTGCACCAGCTTCTCGTTCTGGATGCCGACGCAACGGCCGCCATGGCCCTGCAGCAGCAGCTCAATCGCATAGGCGCCCATGCGGGAAGCCAGGATACGGTCGTAAGGAACCGGGGAACCACCGCGCTGAATGTGGCCGAGGACGGTGGCGCGGGTTTCACGGCCGGTCTCTTTCTCGATGTAGCTTGCCAGCTCGTCAACGTCGCACATGTGCTCGGTGATCGCCACGATAGCGTGTTTTTTCCCTTTCGCGATGCCGGCTTTGATTTCAGCCACCAGATCGTCGCGGGTATATTCCACTTCCGGCACCATGATGAACTCACAGCCGCCAGCAATCGCCGCCGCCAGAGTCAGGTCGCCGCAGTAACGGCCCATCACTTCCACCACGGAGATACGCTGGTGCGAAGAGGAGGTGTCGCGCAGACGGTCAATCGCTTCCACCACGGTGCTCAGAGCGGTGAAGAAGCCGATGGTGTAGTCAGTGCCTTTGATATCGTTGTCGATGGTGCCCGGCAGGCCGATGCAAGGGAAGCCCATCTCGGTCAGGCGCATCGCCCCCATATAGGACCCGTCACCACCGATAACCACCAGCGCGTCCAGGCCGCGCTTCTTCATGTTTTCGATAGCCACAGCGCGGATGTGTTCTTCGCGGAATTCCGGGAAGCGAGCGGAGCCCAGGAAGGTGCCGCCGCGGTTGATCATGTCGGAAACGCTGTAACGGTCGAGCTGAACCATACGGTCTTCGTACAAGCCGAGGTAACCGTCATAGATTCCAAAAACTTCCAGACCTTCCGTTAATGCCGCGCGCACAACGCCACGAATTGCTGCGTTCATGCCCGGCGCATCACCGCCACTTGTCAACACACCGATTTTCTTAATCATGACTACCTCTGAACTTAGGAAGCAAAAAATAATTCTGTTGCCTGAAGCGCTCCCTCACCAGGAGTGCACGACGCTAATGACAATAGTATATCAAACGCTTCAAGCTGAATTGATTCAGGTCAGACCAAACGGCGGTAATTTATACAAAAAATGCCGAGCTGACCCACATTTTTACATCGAGTTTACAGACTATAACCTAACGCTCAAAAAAGCCCTGCTGCGCCGCTGGCACCACAGAACTGGGATCCTGATGGATAATGACATCGGATCCCGGGAAACGGCGCAGAATCGCCTGCTCCACCTGGTCTGCAATCACGTGGGCTTGCACCAGCGGGAGGTTATCTTCCATTTCCAAATGAATCTGAATAAAGCGGGTCGGCCCTGACTGCCGCGTTCGTAGATCGTGCGCCCCGCGGATGCCGGGCCATGCGGTCACGATGGTGATAATGTCCTGACGCTCCTCGTCAGGCAAAGCGCGGTCGAGTAACGACTGAACCGCCTCATAGCCCATCCGCAGCGCGCTATATAAAATATAGATGCCAATTCCTAAGGCAAACAACGCATCGGCGCGATGCCAGCCGTACCAGGATAGGCCCAGCGCCACCAGAATGGCGCCGTTCATCATAACATCAGACTGATAATGAAGCATATCCGCCCGCACCGCCTGGCTCTGGGTTTTTCGCACCACCCAGCGCTGGAAAGTCACCAGCGCCAGCGTGCTGACGAGAGCGATCAGCGTCACAACGACCCCGACGCCGGCGGCCTGCAGCGGCTCCGGACGCACCAGGTGCTGAATACCGGTGAGAAACAGGAACAGCGCCGAGCCGGAGATAAACATGCTTTGCGCCAGCGCCGCCAGCGACTCCGCTTTGCCGTGGCCAAAGGTGTGTTCTTCATCAGCCGGTTGCAGCGAATAGCGAACCACCAGCAGGTTGGTCAGCGAGGCGGCAATATCCACCAGCGAATCCACCAGCGCAGCCAGAATACTGACTGAACCGGTATACCACCACGCAAAAATTTTGATCAAAAGTAACGCAGAGGCCATCGCTGTCGCAGCGATAGCGGCGCGGCTGACCAACCGGCCATAAGATTGATTCATATAGGCTCCTTCTCCTGCACTGCGCTTAGTATAACCTGAACTTGTGACGCTCACGGGAAAGGCGAAGAAGTTGATTTGCCGAAAAAAGGGCAAAAAAAACCCCCACTTCATGTGGGGGAAGACAGGGATGGTGTCTATGGCAAGGAAAACAGGGTTTGTTACTGGGGTTGCAGGGTGTTGCTACTACTCGAAAGCATCATCGCTGAGCCTTTCTGCATCCTTGCAACCTCACGCAACTGATCCATACGTTGCTGGTGCTTAGCATTTAAAACCGCTTGCTGCTCTGGCGTAAGCAGGTGGTACATCTGGTTGCGGACCTTAGCCATCTCGACCTGGCGAGCAACCTGTTCCTGCGCCATCTTTTCTGCCTGAGCGCGCACAGCGTTTTCATCAAAATTTTCTGCGGTGACAAGGCGATGCATTGTCTCCATTTCGCTAACATTAACGGGGAGCCTGTCGTGGCGTGCCCGTTGCATAAGATCCCGTAACTGCTGACGTTGCTGCTCGGTTAAACTTATGCCGTCAAACATATGGCTCTGGCTACCGCGCTGTCCCCCTTCGTCTCCGGGGAGCCAGTTAACGCTGGTAACGACTTCAGCGGCCTGGCTAATTGCACTTAGCGCCAGCGTTGAGGCCATGACGGCAGCGATAACATTGCGCATCACATACTCCCAAAACGTTTGTGTCGCGATTCAACGAGAGACAGTCTACGATTCAGGCTGCAAACATGCGTCAGGGGGTGTAAAACAACGTAAAGTCATGGATTAGCGGGCCTTGATGACGTAATTTCTGCCTCGGAGGTATTTAAACAATGAATAAAATCCTGTTAGTTGATGATGACCGGGAGCTCACCTCCCTGTTAAAAGAGCTGCTCGATATGGAAGGTTTTAACGTGCTGGTGGCCCATGATGGGGAACAGGCGCTGGCCCTTCTGGACGACAGCATTGATTTATTGCTGCTCGACGTAATGATGCCGAAGAAAAACGGTATCGATACGCTGAAAGAGCTGCGTCAGACACACCAGACACCGGTTATCATGCTAACAGCGCGCGGGAGCGAGCTGGATCGCGTTCTCGGCCTCGAGCTGGGCGCAGATGACTATTTGCCTAAGCCGTTCAACGATCGTGAACTGGTGGCGCGTATACGCGCGATTCTGCGCCGTTCCCACTGGAGCGAACAGCAGCAGACGACCGAAGCCGGTTCGCCGACCCTGGAAGTGGATGCCTTAAGCCTCAATCCGGGCCGTCAGGAAGCCAATTTCGATGGCCAGACGCTGGAGCTCACCGGCACCGAGTTCACCCTGCTCTATCTGTTAGCGCAGCATCTCGGCCAGGTGGTGTCACGCGAACATTTAAGCCAGGAAGTGTTAGGCAAGCGCCTGACGCCGTTCGACCGCGCTATCGATATGCATATTTCCAACCTGCGGCGTAAGCTGCCGGAGCGCAAAGATGGCCATCCGTGGTTTAAAACGCTGCGTGGCCGCGGGTATCTGATGGTTTCCGCTTCATGATTGGAAGTTTGACTGCACGCATCTTCGCCATCTTCTGGCTCACGCTGGCGCTGGTGTTGATGCTGGTGCTGATGTTGCCCAAACTGGACTCCCGGCAGATGACCGAGCTGCTGGAAAGCGAGCAGCGTCAAGGCATCATGATCGAGCAGCACGTCGAGGCCGAGCTGGCCAACGATCCGCCAAACGACCTGATGTGGTGGCGTCGTCTGTTTCGCGCCATCGATAAATGGGCGCCTCCTGGGCAACGCCTGCTGCTGGTGACCAGCGAAGGCCGCGTGATCGGCGCAGAACGCAACGAGATGCAGATCATTCGCAACTTTATCGGCCAGGCCGATAACGCCGATCATCCGCAGAAAAAACGCTATGGCCGCCTGGAAATGGTGGGCCCGTTCTCCGTCAGGGATGGGGAGGATAACTATCAGCTGTATCTGATCCGTCCCGCCAGCACCTCACAATCCGACTTTATCAACCTGCTGTTTGACCGGCCGCTGCTGCTGCTGATCGTCACAATGCTGGTTAGCGCCCCGCTGCTGCTGTGGCTGGCGTGGAGCCTGGCGAAACCAGCGCGTAAGCTGAAAAATGCCGCCGACGAGGTCGCCCAGGGCAACCTGCGGCAGCATCCGGAGCTGGAAGCTGGACCGCAGGAGTTTTTAGCCGCCGGCGCCAGCTTTAACCAGATGGTGACGGCCCTGGAGCGGATGATGACCAGCCAGCAACGGCTACTGTCCGATATCTCGCACGAGCTGCGCACGCCGCTTACGCGCCTGCAGTTGGGTACCGCCCTGCTGCGCCGCCGCAGCGGTGAGAGCAAGGAGCTGGAGCGCATCGAAACTGAAGCGCACCGGCTGGACAGCATGATCAACGACCTGCTGGTGATGTCGCGCAATCAGGCGAAAAACGCCCTGGTGAGCGAGACGGTCAAAGCCAATCAGCTGTGGAGCGAAGTGCTGGACAACGCGGCGTTTGAAGCCGAGCAGATGGGTAAATCCTTCACCGTTGAGTATCCTCCGGGCCCGTGGCCGCTGTACGGTAACCCCAATGCGCTGGAAAGCGCGCTGGAGAACATCGTCCGCAACGCCCTGCGCTACTCGCACACGAAGATTTCCGTCAGCTTCTCGGTGGATAAAGACGGGATTACGGTTAACGTCGATGACGACGGCCCGGGAGTCAGTCCGGAGGATCGCGAGCAGATTTTCCGGCCATTCTACCGGACCGACGAGGCGCGCGACCGCGAGTCCGGCGGCACCGGCCTGGGGCTGGCGATTGTCGAAACCGCTATTCAGCAGCACCGTGGCTGGGTGAAGGCCGACGACAGCCCGCTGGGCGGTCTGCGCTTAACCCTCTGGCTGCCGCTGTATAAGCGCACCTGATGCTATCCCGGCTTGCGCTACGCTAAGCCGGGAGCATCCCCGGAAATACTCAATATGGGGGAATTATTTCCCCCATAATCTCCGTGAATTATCTTCGATCTTGCCGCTTAAACGGCGCTTCTGCATGGTTCTGCTCCAGCTCACCGACAGGCCCGCGGCCGACAATAAGCGGTGGTACTGATCGTCATCAAACGGCATATGCCAGGCAATCGCCCCGGCCTCATGGACGCTGACCTCACTCAGGCGAGAGACCAGCTCGAGCGGCGCATCGCTGGAGGCTTTCCCCCCGGCGATCACCCGATACAACCAGCCGGTCTTCCCGCTGTTTTGCATCAGCTGAGCCATGTCATTGATCGAAAAATGAAAGTTGAGCTTGAAGCACGGAGAGCGCGGCTGGGTGACCTGGATCAGCGCCTCGCCCCAGCGAAAGATATCGCCAATGTAGACGTTTTGTTCGGTGAGCCCGGTGGTGGAGAGGTTTTCGCCGAACGCCGGGGCGCAGAACCGATCGGCCTGCTGGGGGAATTCACGGATCCAGTCGGCATAGTGTTCGCGCGGATAGTGACACAGCGCGCGGTCCGGCCCGCCGTGTATTTTCTTCTCCGCCTGCTCATCCCCTTCGAGACCGAGATCGCCGAGCTGCAACTCGCCGTCAACCTGGATTTTGCCGATCGCGCTGGGACGACTGCCCGTGTAGTCCCTGATTTTGCCGACAAAGACATTCACCGGATAATGCATCTCTGCTCTCCTTGCTACCGATATAAAAAAAGCGAGCCATCAGACTCGCTTCTCTCTTAGCACATTGCAACCTTATTTTTTGGCGGCAAAACGCGCTGCAGCTTCGTCCCAGTTCACCACATCCCAGAAGGCTTTGATGTAGTCCGGGCGACGGTTCTGGAATTTCAGGTAGTAAGCGTGTTCCCACACGTCCAGACCCAGGATCGGGAAGCCAGAAGCGCCGGAAATGGCTTCGCCCATCAGCGGAGAATCCTGGTTAGCGGTGGAGACAACGGCCAGTTTGTCACCTTTCAGGACCAGCCACGCCCAGCCGGAACCGAAACGGGTAGCAGCGGCTTTTTCAAATTCCGCTTTGAAGTTGTCCACAGAGCCGAAATCGCGCTCGATAGCCGCTTTCAGGTCGCCCTGCAGGGTGGTACCGGTTTTCAGGCCTTTCCAGAACAGGCTATGGTTCGCGTGGCCGCCGGCGTTGTTACGCAGTACGGTTTTTTTGTCAGCCGGCAGCTGATCCAGCTTGGTGATCAGCTCTTCAGCGGACAGGTTAGCGAACTCCGGCAGGCTTTCCAGCGCGGCGTTGGCATTGTTCACGTAGGTCTGATGGTGTTTGGTGTGATGGATCTCCATCGTCTGCTTGTCGAAGTGCGGTTCCAGAGCATCGTAAGCGTACGGCAGGGATGGCAGGGTATAGCTCATAATCATCTCCATTATTGTCGAGCGGCTCAAGTGTTAACGCCGCGTAAGCAGTTTGTCCATTATAGTTAATTAAATGGTATTGAAAATGCTTATCAATGCCGTATTTTTCATATGGATATAACCAGAAGAAATACCCGCCGTTTTGTGATGTAGAACAACTAATTAAGCCCATGGTTGCCAGAGTTCGCCATCCTGTGGCAACGTCCTGAAGGCGGCCAAAGCGGCTAATTTTTACACTCATCGCATCGGAAGCCGCCGTCTCCGATAAAAAAAGATGAGGATAAAATCAATGAATCACGCGATTACGATGGGTATTTTTTGGCATTTGATAGGGGCCGCCAGTGCCGCCTGTTTCTATGCCCCGTTCAAGAAAGTAAAACACTGGTCGTGGGAAACCATGTGGTCGGTCGGGGGGATCGTCTCCTGGCTGATCCTGCCCTGGGCCATCAGCGCCACGCTGTTACCCGATTTCTGGGCCTACTACCGTTCCTTTAACGCCTCCACGCTGCTGCCGGTCTTTCTGTTCGGCGCCATGTGGGGTATCGGTAATATCAACTATGGCCTGACCATGCGCTATCTCGGCATGTCGATGGGGATTGGCATCGCCATTGGCATCACGCTGATTGTCGGTACGCTGATGACGCCGATTATTAACGGTCAGTTTTCGGTGCTGATGCACACCCAGGGCGGTCAAATGACGCTGCTCGGCGTGCTGGTGGCAGTGGTTGGCGTTGGCATCGTCACCCGCGCGGGCCAGCTGAAAGAGCGCAAAATGGGCATCAAAGCCGAAGAGTTCAATCTGAAGAGAGGGCTTCTGCTGGCGGTGATGTGCGGTATCTTCTCGGCAGGGATGTCGTTCGCGATGAACGCCGCCAAACCGATGCATGATGCCGCCGCGGCGCTCGGCGTCGACCCGTTATATGCGGCGCTGCCAAGCTACGTGGTGATTATGGGCGGCGGGGCGCTGGTTAACCTTGGCTTCTGCTTTATTCGTTTGGCAAAAGTGAAGAGCCTGTCCGTCAAAGCCGATTTCTCGCTGGCCAAACCCCTCATCATCAGCAACCTGCTGCTTTCCGCCCTCGGCGGCCTGATGTGGTATCTCCAGTTCTTCTTCTATGCCTGGGGCCACGCCAGCATTCCGGCGCAGTATGACTATATGAGCTGGATGCTGCACATGAGCTTCTACGTACTGTGCGGCGGTCTGGTGGGTCTGGTGCTGAAGGAGTGGAACAACGCCGGTCGTCGTCCGGTGAGCGTCCTGAGCCTCGGCTGCGTGGTGATCATCATCGCCGCCAACATCGTCGGTCTGGGAATGGCCCGTTAAGCACCGGAGCATTTGCCTGACAAAGACGCGCTTCAGGCGGCGGCGCGACTGCGCTGCCGCCACTGCCCCGGCGACATGCCGATTTCCCGGCTGAACACCACCGAAAAGTAGTTACTGTCCTCAAAGCCGCACTGCATGGCGATATCGCCGATTAAGCGCTCGGTATGCTGCAACAGATACTGCGCATGGCAGATCCGCAGCTGGCGTAAATAGTGATTGATGGTCATCCCGGTTTGCTGGCGAAACTGCTGACGTAGCGCCCGCTCGCTGCCACCCTCCTGCTCGCAGAAACGCTCCAGGACAAAGGGGCGGCTCAGGCTGGCCGCCAGCGCGGCCAGCAGTTTGTCCAACAGCGCTTCGCGCTGCGTCGCCGCCAGGTTATCCGTCGCGTAGCGATGCCGCTGGAGGGTCAGCGCCAGCTGAGCAAACAACAGCTCGGCCATCGCATTCCCCTGCGCATCGTGCCGGGAACACTCATGCTCAAGCTGACTAATCACCTGACGCGCCTGCGCCATACCGGTGCTGCCCATGCGCCAGTGGGGCTTCCACGGGGTGCCGAAGAGGCCAGGGATCGCCCCCGCCCAGTCGAAATTGAGCTGCAGCCGCTCCGGGCAATAGATGATGTTCTGCAGAACCAGATCGTTAACGGAAGCATAGGAGTGTTTATCTTCGGCGCGAATATAGAACAGATCGCCGCGGGTAATGCGCCAGGGACGGTCGTTGAGAACATGCAGCCCGTTGCCCCGCCACACCAGCACCAGCTCGCAGAACTCATGGGTGTGTTCAGCAAAGACGTTTTGCGGATAGCGGTCAGCCACCGCCACCGCCTGCGTGGCGGAAGGGAAAAATTCCTCTTTACGTAGAATCAAACCGGCCACGGCTCACACTCCCAACGCGGATAACGGCGCATTATTCGCGTTTTTTCTCCGCAATACGTTGACTCCTCTCGCGTTACTGAAGAATAGCGTCGCGCCCCTGGCGGATATCGCGCGGCGACCAGGAAAACTCGCGGCGAAAAAGCGTCGAAAAGTGGTTACTGTCGCCGAATCCGCAGCGATAGGCGATATCCGTCACGCTTTCATCGCTGTGGCGCAGCAGGTGGCGGGCTTTCATCAGGCGCACCCGATTGAGATAGCGCTGCGGCGTCAGGCCGGTCTGCTGCTTCAGCTGGCGGTGTAGTGTACGCAGCGATAGCGAAAACTGCGCCGCCACCTCCTCCCAGCAGATCTCCTGCGCAAAATGGTCTTCCAGCCAGGCCAGCAGCTGATTCAGCCGCGCATCGTTGTTGGTGGCCTCTTCCGCAAGGCTGCTTTTCCGCAGCAGCACCAATAGCTGCATAAACAGGATCTCACGGCTGGCGACGGCATGGGTATCCGTTTCGCTCCCCATGGCCTCCATCTGCGCCACGATATGCCGCACCTGCTGCAGAACCGTCTGGTTCACCCGCCAGTGCGACGGGTAGTTGCCCTCCTGCTCCTGGGGCAACAGCTGGCTGACCCCGGCGAGAAACCGAAACGCATCCGGCGCGCGATAAAGCACGTTGGTCAGACACAGATTGTCCGTGTGCTCGTAAAGATGCCGGTCGTGATCGCGAATAAAGCAGACCGAGCCGCCGCCGATGGTATAGGGCTGGCCATTGAAGACGTGAATGCCCGTACCCTGCTCCACGATGACAATTTCATGAAAATCATGGTGATGCTCAGGAAAGGCCGACTGAGGGAGGCGGGGTTCAATAGCCACCGTCGAGATCCCGGCCTTAAAGAAATCCGTACTGTGCAATATGGTCATGATGCCACCCTCGTAATGAGAAAAATTATCAGTCACCGGCTGATAGTAATGAAGGGTTGGCTATCCGGCCTTCAATTTTTGACCGCAAAATTCGTAAATCCTGCCGCTTTTTCAAGAATCAGCCGGAAAGATGCGGAACTGCGGACCCCATCACATCCTCCTCACCACCGCCCAAAACCGCAATTTGTGATTTTCCTCACGGTCACCTTTGCTTTCTTGCCAGCGGCCAGTTTCGGCTGTCCGTAGCGAGAAGGTGTGAGTCAGCGCCCTTTTTTAGACTGCGGACAATGATTTTAAGAAGGGTCTTTCCATGAGTATTCGTCATTGTGTCGCCGTCGATTTAGGCGCCTCCAGCGGGCGGGTCATGCTCGCCAGCTATCAGTCCGGGCCGCGCGCCCTGACGCTGCGTGAAATTCATCGCTTCACCAACAGCCTGCAGAAGGTGGATGGCTTCGACTGCTGGGATCTCGATAGCCTCGAAGGCGAGATCCGCCGCGGGCTGGAGAAAGTGTGTGAGCAGGGCATCCTGATCGACAGCATCGGCATCGATACCTGGGGCGTGGATTATGTCCTGCTGGATAAGCAGGGTCAGCGCGTCGGGCTGCCGGTCTCCTATCGTGACGATCGCACCCAGGGCCTGCTACGTCACGCTGAAGAACAGCTGGGCCGGGCGGAGATCTATCGCCGCAGTGGCATTCAGTTTCTGCCGTTTAACACCCTTTATCAGCTGCGCGCCCTGGTGGAACAGCAGCCGGAGCTGGTCAGTCAGGCCGCCCATGCCCTGCTGATCCCCGACTATTTCAGCTTCCGCCTGACCGGCAATCTGAACTGGGAATATACCAACGCCACCACCACCCAGCTGGTCAACATCCACAGCGATAACTGGGATGAGACGCTGCTGAACTGGACCGGCGCGCCGCGCGAGTGGTTTGGCACCCCGACGCATCCCGGCAATGTGACAGGCCACTGGATCTGCCCGCAAGGCAACCGTATTCCGGTGGTCGCCGTCGCCAGTCACGACACCGCCAGCGCGGTGATCGCCTCCCCGCTGGCCGACCGCCACGCCGCCTATCTCTCCTCCGGCACCTGGTCGCTGATGGGGTTTGAAAGCCTGACCCCTTACACCTGCGACGCGGCGCTGCAGGCCAATATCACCAACGAAGGCGGAGCCGAAGGCCGCTATCGGGTGCTGAAAAATATCATGGGCCTGTGGCTGCTGCAGCGGGTGCTGAAAGAACAAAACGTCAGCGACCTGCAGGGGCTGATCGCCCGCACTGCCGCGCTGCCGGCGTGTCGCTTCATCATTGACTGCAATGACGACCGCTTTATCAACCCGGCCAGTATGAGCGCCGAGATCCAGGCCGCCTGCCGCGGATCCGGCCAGCCGGTTCCTCACAGCGACGCCGAACTGGCGCGCTGCATTTTCGACAGCCTGGCGCTGCTCTACGCCCGGGTGCTTAACGAGCTGGCGGCGCTGCGCGGCCAGCCCTTCAGCCAGCTGCATATCGTCGGCGGCGGCTGCCAGAACGAACTGCTCAACCAGCTGTGCGCCGACGCCTGCGGGATCGCCGTCGTGGCCGGCCCGACAGAGGCCTCCACCCTCGGCAATATCGGCATCCAGTTAATGACCCTCGACGAGCTGGCCAGCGTCGATGAGTTTCGTCAGGTGGTGCGCGGCAATGCGTCCCTCACCGCCTTTACCCCCAATCCTGATAGTGAAATTGCCCGTTTCGTGGCGCAGTTTCAGCCACAACAGACCAAGGAGCTTTGCGCATGACCACTCAACTTGAACAAGCCTGGGAAATTGCTAAGCAGCGCTACGCCGCCGTCGGCGTGGATGTCGAGGAGGCCCTGCGCCAGCTGGACCGTCTGCCCGTCTCCATGCACTGCTGGCAGGGTGACGACGTCGCCGGTTTCGAAAACCCGGCGGGAAGCCTGACCGGCGGCATCCAGGCCACCGGCAATTACCCGGGCAAAGCGCGCAATGCTCAGGAGCTACGCGCCGACCTTGAGCAGGCGCTGAGCCTGATTCCGGGGCCAAAACGTCTCAACCTGCACGCTATTTATCTGGAAGCCGACGCGCCGGTGGCGCGCAATGAGATAAAGCCGGAGCACTTTAAAAACTGGGTCGAGTGGGCGAAAGCCAACAAACTGGGGCTGGATTTCAACCCCTCCTGCTTCTCGCATCCGCTGAGCGCCGACGGCTTTACCCTGTCGCATGCCAACGATGAGATCCGCCAGTTCTGGATCGACCACTGCAAAGCCAGCCGCCGCGTATCCGCTTATTTTGGCGAGCAGCTGGGCACCCCGTCAGTGATGAATATCTGGGTGCCGGACGGCATGAAGGACATTACCGTTGACCGCTTCGCGCCGCGCCAGCGGCTGCTGAACGCGCTGGATGAAGTCATCAGCGAAAAATTCGACCCGGCGCACCACATTGACGCCGTCGAGAGCAAGCTGTTCGGTATCGGCGCCGAAAGCTACACCGTCGGCTCCAACGAGTTCTATATGGGCTACGCCACCAGCCGCCAGACGGCGCTGTGCCTGGATGCCGGCCACTTCCACCCGACGGAGGTCATCTCCGACAAGATCTCCGCCGCCATGCTCTACATCCCGCGCCTGCTGCTGCACGTCAGCCGCCCGGTGCGCTGGGACAGCGACCACGTGGTGCTGCTGGATGATGAGACTCAGGCCATCGCCAGCGAAATCATTCGCCATAACCTGTTTGACCGCGTGCACATCGGCCTCGACTTCTTCGATGCCTCCATCAACCGCATCGCGGCCTGGGTGATTGGTACCCGCAATATGAAAAAAGCGCTGCTGCGCGCCCTGCTGGAACCGACCAACCAGCTGCGCCAGCTGGAGAACGACGGCGATTACACCGCCCGCCTGGCGCTACTCGAAGAGCAAAAAACCCTGCCGTGGCAGGCCATCTGGGAGATGTACTGCCAGCGTCACGACACGCCGGCGGGCAGCCAGTGGCTGGACAACGTGCGGGCTTATGAGAATGCGGTTCTGAGCCAGCGCGGGTAATACACGGGCTTCCCCGGGTCGCGGCTGACGCCTTACCCGGGCTACGAACTGCGCGATGTTGCCAGAGCGCACCGAACCGTTCCCTCTCCCCTGTGGGGAGAGGGTTAGGGTGAGGGGCTACCCCCACCGAATTAACAGGAAAGACAAGACTATGCAGACCATTATCGACGCCTGGTTCGTCCAGGGCATGATCAAAGCCACCTCCGACGCCTGGCTGAAAGGCTGGGACGAGCGCAACGGCGGCAACCTGACGCTGCGTCTGGATGAGGCGGATATCGAACCTTACGCGGCGGATTTCCACGCTAAACCCCGCTATATCGCCCTCAGCCAGCCGATGCCAACCCTGGCCAATCAGCCGTTTATCGTCACCGGTTCCGGCAAATTCTTCCGTAATGTCCAGCTCGACCCGGCCGCTAACCTTGGCGTGGTGAAAGTCGACAGCGACGGCGCGGGATACCATATCCTGTGGGGTCTGACGGAGGATGCGGTGCCGACCTCCGAGCTGCCGGCACACTTCCTGTCGCACAGCGAGCGCATCAAACTGACCGACGGCAAGGACCGGGTGATCATGCACTGTCATGCCACCAATCTGATCGCCCTGACCTACGTCCTGGAGAACCACAGCGATCTGTTCACCCGCAAGCTGTGGGAAGGTAGCACCGAATGTCTGGTGGTCTTCCCGGATGGCGTCGGCATTCTGCCGTGGATGGTGCCAGGCACCGATGAAATCGGCCAGGCGACTGCGGAAACCATGCAAAAACACTCGCTGGTGCTGTGGCCGTTCCACGGCGTCTTCGGCAGCGGCCCAACCCTGGATGAGACCTTCGGCCTGATCGACACTGCCGAGAAGTCCGCCGAAGTGCTGGTGAAAGTCCTGTCCATGGGCGGGATGAAGCAGACCATCACTCGCGAAGAGCTTATCGCTCTTGGCAAACGCTTCAACGTCCAGCCGCTGCAGTCCGCGTTAGATCTTTATCCATAACAACATCGCGCCCCGCTCACCGAGACGGGGCGAAGCCTCACCTGCAAACCCTACAAAACTGACTCATGTGGAGTAAAAGCAATGAAAACAAAGACAAGCTTGATCCTCACCGTTGCCGCCCTGGCGTTGTCCGGTTCCGCCTTAGCAGAAGTTAAAATCGCCCTCGTGGCGAAATCGCTGGGAAATGGCTTCTTCGAAGCCGCCAACGTTGGCGCCCAACAGGCCGCCAAAGAGTTAGGTGATGTCAAAGTGATCTACACCGGCCCGACCACCACCACCGCCGAAGCGCAGATCGATGTGCTGAACGGGTTGATCGCCCAGGGGGTGGATGCGATCGCCATTTCCGCCAACGATCCGGACGCGGTGGTGCCGGTGCTGAAAAAAGCGATGCAGCGCGGCATCAAAGTGGTTTCCTGGGACTCCGGCGTGGCGCCGGCAGGCCGCCAGATCCATCTTAATCCTTCCAATAACGCCTTAATTGGCGAGACCAACGTCAAGCTCGCCGCCGATGCGCTGAAGGCGCTGAACGTGGAGAAGGGGGATGTGGCGGTGTTAAGCGCCACCCCGACCTCCACTAACCAGAATATCTGGATTGAGGAGATGAAAAAGGTGCTGCCGCAGTATCCGTCCGTCAATCTGGTGACCGTCGCCTACGGTGACGATCTGTCGGATAAAAGCTACCGCGAAGCGGTGGGCCTGCTGAAATCATATCCGGATCTGAAAGTCATTGTTTCGCCGTCATCGGTGGGAATTGTTGCCGCCGCGCAGGCGGTGAAGGACCAGGGAAAAATTGGCAAAGTCTATGTCACCGGGCTGGGGCTGCCGTCGGAAATGGCCGGCGCGATCAAGTCTGGCGCCAGCAAAAGCTTCGCCATCTGGAACCCGATTGACCTCGGTTACGCCGCCACCTATCTGGCCGACGATTTAGTCAAAGGCACGGCGACCAAAACCGAAGCCAGTATGGGCAAGCTGGGCAAAGTGAAGCTGGACGCCGAAGGGAATGGCGCGATGGCCGAGCCGTTTGTCTACGATGCGAGCAACATCGATAAGTTCTCGAAAATTTTCTAACCCTTGTTCCCTCACCCCGGCCCTCTCCCAGAGGGAGAGGGGGAACAGCTGGCCCTCTGCGCGATGCGGCCTGCGGGCGCCGGACCGTTCCCTCTCCCCAGGGGAGAGCGGGAAAGACTGGTCCTCTGCGCAATGCGGCCTGCGGGCGCCAGACCGTTCCCTCTCCCCTTTGGGGAGAGGGTTAGGGTGAGGGGCGATTTTACGGAGAACTATCATGTCAGCATCAACACCACTGCTGTCGCTGAAGGGGATCACCAAGATTTTTCCCGGTGTGCGCGCCCTTGAGAACGTACAGCTCGATCTCTGGCCCGGCAAAGTGACCGCCCTCATCGGCGAAAACGGCGCGGGGAAATCCACGCTGGTCAAAGTGATGACCGGTATTTATCAGCCCGAAGAGGGGGAGATCCTCTATAAAGCGATTCCCATTCATCTGCCGACGCCGGAGTCGGCGCACAAGATAGGGATCACCGCCATTCACCAGGAAACCGTGCTGTTTGACGAACTCTCGGTCAGCGAAAACATTTTCGTCGGCCAGTATCTGTATAAGGGACTGCTCAAAACGCTCGACTGGCCGGCGATGCACCGCCGGGCTGGTGAGATCCTCGCCCGGCTGGAAGTCCAGATCGACCCGCGGGCAACGTTAAAAACGCTCAGCATCGCCCAGCGGCACATGGTGGCAATTGCCCGGGCGCTGGCTTTCGACGCCCAGGCGGTGATCCTCGATGAGCCGACCGCCGCGCTTTCCCAGCATGAAATCCTGGAGTTTTATCACATCGTTGAGCGTCTGAAGCAGGACGGCAAAGCGATCCTGTTTATCTCGCATAAGTTCGATGAAATTTTCGAGCTGGCCGACTATTACACCATCCTGCGCGATGGGGTGTACGTCAGCTCCGGAATGATGAGCGATATTACCGAAGAGCGGATGGTGTCGATGATGGTGGGCCGGGCGATCAGCCAAACCTACCCGAAAGTCGACTGTACCCCAGGGGAAACGGTGCTGGAGGTCAACGATCTTTGTCATCCTACCGAGTTTGCCGATATCAGCTTCAGCCTGCGCAAGGGAGAAATTCTCGGCTTTTACGGCCTGGTGGGCGCCGGACGCACCGAGCTGATGCAGGCGCTCTCCGGCGTAACGCATCCCTCCTCCGGCGAGATCCGACTGAACGGCAGCCCCATGCGCTTTCGCCAGCCCGCCGATGCCATCCGCGCGGGCATCGTCTGCGTACCGGAAGAGCGACAGAAACAGGGGGCGATCATCGCCCTGCCTATCGCCCAGAACATCAGTCTGCCGCAGCTGAGCAAGCTCAATCCTAACGGCGTCCTGAACGACGCCCGGGAATGGCGGCTGGCGGACGAGTACGCCTCGCGCCTGCAGGTTAAAGCCTCCAGCTGGCGGCAGCCGGTGGAGACCCTCTCTGGCGGCAACCAGCAGAAAGTGGTGATCGGCAAATGGCTGGCGACCCAACCCGAGGTGATCATCCTCGATGAGCCGACCAAAGGCATCGATATCGGCTCAAAAGCCGCTGTGCATCAGTTTATGTCCGAGCTGGTCAGCCAGGGGCTGGCGGTGATTATGGTCTCGTCAGAGCTGCCGGAAGTGATGGGCATGGCCGACCGGATTATCGTGATGCATGAAGGGCTGATGGTCGCCGAGTACCGGGCCGGGGAAGCGACGGCGGAAACCATCGTTAGCGCCGCCAGCGGCATCGGCCAGGAGGCAGCATGATGGGACACGCATGGCTGAAGCATCGCGAAGCGCTGCTGGCGCTGGTCATCATTTTGATGATCGGCGCCATTGGCAGCCGGGCGCCGTCGTTCGTTTCACCGGGTAATCTGGTGGAGATGTTTAACGATACCGCCATCCTTATCATTCTCGCCCTCGGACAGATGATGGTGCTGCTCACCAAAGGCATCGATTTGTCGATGGCCGCCAACCTGGCGCTGACCGGGATGATCGTCGCCCTGCTCAATGCCCATAATCCGGGTATTCCGGTGGTAGCGCTGCTGGCGCTGGCAACCCTGCTGGGCCTGCTGATGGGGATGATTAACGGCCTGCTGGTCTGGCGCCTCGGCATTCCCGCCATCGTGGTGACCTTGGGCACCATGAGCATTTATCGCGGCATTATCTTCCTGCTGACCGACGGCGGCTGGGTTAACTCACATCAGATGAGCGCTGATTTTCTCAGTCTGCCGCGCAGCACCCTCCTGGGATTGCCGCTGCTGAGCTGGTGCGCCATCGCCGCGCTGCTGCTGGTGGGTTACTTCCTGCGCTACAGCCGCACCGGCTGGGCCTTGTATACCGCGGGCGGCAACGCGACGGCGGCGTATTACACCGGCATTAACGCCGGGAAAATGCAGTTCGTCAGCTTCTGCCTCTCCGGCGCGCTGGCTGGCTTCTGCGGCTATCTGTGGATCTCGCGCTTCGCCGTCGCCTATGTCGATGTGGCGAACGGCTTTGAGCTGCAGGTGGTCGCCGCCTGCGTGATCGGCGGTATCAGCACCATGGGCGGAAGCGGACGGGTACTGGGCTGCCTGTGCGGCGCGCTGTTCCTCGGGGTCATCAATAATGCCCTGCCGGTGATCGGCATTTCGCCGTTCTGGCAAATGGCGATTTCCGGGGCAGTGATCGTCATGGCGGTGCTGCTTAACGAGCGCGGCAATCGCGGTCACGGGCGGTTAATCCTGCGTAACGCGGCGTTAGCCCGGCAGAAACAAGGGATGAAATCATGAGCAAGATGATGGTATCTGAAGAGATGAAAAACGCCCCGGCCGTGCCGTCGCCGCTGCGCCGCCTGCTGTGCTGGGAAGGGTTTTTACTGGCGGTGACCCTCGCGGTATTTATCGGCAACGCCCTGGCTTCCCCGTACTTCCTCAATATCTGGAACCTCTCGGACGCGACCTTTACCTTTACCGAGAAGGCGATCGTCGTCCTGCCGATGGCGATGCTGATTATCGCCCGGGAAATCGATCTGTCGGTGGCCTCGACGATGGCGCTCAGCTCAACGGTGATGGGCTTTTGCGCGGCGGCGGGGATGGATACGCCGCTGCTGGTATTGGTCGGATTGGGCGTGGGTCTGCTATGCGGTCTGTTCAACGGTATCCTGGTGACGCGTTTTAACCTGTCGTCGATCGTGATCACCATCGGCACCATGAGCCTGTATCGCGGCATCACCTATATCCTGCTGGGCGATCAGGCGCTCAACCACTACCCGGAGAGCTTTGCCTGGTTCGGCCAGGGGTACGTGTGGGGGGCGCTCTCTTTTGAGTTTGCGCTGTTTATCCTCCTCGCGGCCGCCTTCACCTTCCTGCTGCATAAAACTAACTTTGGCCGCCGAACCTATGCCATCGGCAATAACCCGACCGGCGCCTGGTACTCCGGGATCAACGTGAAGCGACATAACCTCGCGCTGTTCGCGCTGGTCGGGCTGATGGCCGGGCTGGCGGCGATCCTGTTGACCTCACGGCTCGGCAGTACCCGCCCCACTTTGGCGATGGGCTGGGAGCTGGCGGTTGTCACCATGGCGGTGCTCGGCGGCGTCAATATTCTTGGCGGTTCCGGCAGCATGCCCGGGGTGATCATCGCCGCCTTTCTGATGGGGCTGGTGACCTTCGGCCTGAGCCTGCTGAACGTACCCGGCATCGTGATGTCGGTGATTATCGGCGCGATGCTGATCGTGGTGATCTCCCTGCCGATTATGGCCCGGCGGATGCTGCAGCGAAGACGATGTTAATTTCCCCCTCGCCCTGGCCCTCTCCCAAGGGAGAAGGGCGGGGTGAGGGGAAACGGATTTCCCAAAATCAACATTAAGGAGAATTATCATGAGTTTTATGTTGGCACTACCTAAAATCAGCCTCCACGGCGCAGGCGCTATCGGTGATATGGTCAAGCTGGTAGCGGGCAAACAGTGGGGCAAGGCGCTGATCGTCACCGACGGTCAACTGGTGAAGCTGGGCCTGCTGGACAGTCTGTTTTCCGCGCTGGATGAACAGCAGATGGCTTATCAGCTGTTTGACGGCGTGTACCCTAATCCCACCGAAGCGCTGGTGCAGCAAGGCTATGCGGCGTACCAGGCGGCCCGCTGCGATTACCTGATCGCCTTCGGCGGCGGCAGCCCGATTGATACCGCCAAGGCGATAAAAATCCTCACCGCCAACCCTGGCCCCTCCACAGCCTACTCCGGCGTCGGCAAAGTGAAAAACGCTGGCGTGCCGCTGGTGGCCATCAACACCACCGCCGGCACGGCGGCGGAGATGACCAGCAACGCCGTGATTATCGATAGCGAGCGTCAGGTAAAAGAGGTGATTATCGACCCGAACCTGATCCCGGATATCGCCGTCGACGACGCCAGCGTGATGCTCGACATCCCACCAGCCGTTACCGCCGCCACCGGCATGGACGCCCTGACCCACGCCATCGAGGCCTTTGTCTCCGTTGGCGCCCATCCCCTCACCGACGCCAACGCCCTCGAGGCCATCCGCCTGATCAACCTGTGGCTGCCAAAAGCGGTAGAGGAGGGACACGATCTGCAGGCCCGCGAACAGATGGCCTTTGGCCAGTATCTGGCGGGCATGGCGTTCAACAGCGCCGGCCTCGGGCTGGTACACGCCCTGGCCCATCAGCCTGGCGCCACCCACAACCTGCCGCACGGGGTGTGCAACGCCATCCTGCTGCCGATCATCGAAAACTTTAACCGCCCGAACGCGGTGGCGCGCTTTGCCCGCGTGGCGCAGGCGATGGGCGTCGATACCCGCGGCATGAGCGATGAGGCTGCCAGCATGGAGGCCATCAATGCCATCCGCACGCTGAGCAAACGCGTAGGGATCCCCCAGGGCTTCAGCCAGCTTGGCGTCAGCAAAGCCGATATCGAAGGCTGGCTGGATAAAGCGCTGGCCGACCCGTGCGCGCCGTGTAACCCGCGCCCCGCCAGCCGCGATGAGGTTCGCGAGCTCTATCTGGAGGCATTATGATCCGCAAAGCCTTTGTGATGCAGGTTAACCCTGACGCGCACGAGGAGTATGCACGTCGCCACAACCCCATCTGGCCGGAGCTGGAGGCGGTGCTGAAAACGCACGGCGCGCACCACTACGCCATTTATCTCGATAAAGAGCGCAACCTGCTGTTCGCCACGGTGGAGATTGAGTCGGAAGCCCGCTGGGAGGCGGTCGCCAGCACGGAAGTGTGCCAGCGCTGGTGGAAATACATGCGCGAGGTGATGCCCAGCAACCCGGACAACAGCCCGCTGAGCGCGGAGCTCAAAGAAGTGTTTTATCTGGCGTGAAACCCCGCGACGCCGGAGAGTACTTTCCCCGGCCTCCCCCTATGCGGGCTGGAGGCCGGTTCAACGGCGATAATGCAAAACAGGGGACACGATCCTTTACGCTCCCCTGTTTCTCTCGTCCATCATCCGGGGAAAAGTGCGTATTTGTCTTTATCCGCATCGGTAATTTCTCTTAATACCCGGCAAGGTACGCCAGCGGCAACCACATTCGCCGGTATAGAGCGATTTACCACACTGCCCGCGCCTATGACTGAATTCTGGCCAATCGTTACCCCGGGATTAATAATCACCCCCGTGCCTAACCAGACCCCATCTTCAATCACTACCGGTAATGAAAATTGTTGATGCGTATGGCGCAGCGCGGGGTGGATGGGATGCCCGGCGGTGGAGATAGTGACATTTGGCGCAAACATGACGTTATTGCCGATGATAATGTCCGCATCGTCGACCAGCGTGAGGTTAAAATTGGCATAAAAATTATCACCAATCGTCGTATGGATCCCATAGGCAATATTGATCGGCGGCTCTATCCAGCATTGTTCGCCGACTTTCGCGAACATGCGCTGAATAATATCGTTGCGCAATTCCTGATTAAACGGATGCGAATGATTATATTCATAGGCCCGCGCTTTACCCATCAGCCGCTGCTCCGGCAAGCCATATCCTGCATCCAGGTAAAGCTCACCGCTGTTCATACGTTTTTTCATATCCATCATGACATCTTCCTTCTCTGTCAGGCACCACCCTGTGCCACGGAATGTTGATAATTAAACGGTCATCGCATTATCGCGCAGCGGCTCACTTTTCGCCTTGCCCGCTAACGTAAACGCGGATATTAAGGTGACCGTCAGGGCTATTCCGCCGAGGATCATATAGGTCTCCTGGAAGCCGATCCGATCATACATATTGCCGGCGAAGGCGGAGAGGAAGATCGCCGCCACCTGTTTGGCGAACTGGAAGCCCACCAGATAAATGGTCGCCGACAGCCGGACATCAAACACGCCGGTGATGTATTTAAAGGCGCCCACCAGCAGGAACGGCACTTCCAGCGCATGGAGCATCTTCAGCGCCACCACTTCCGCGGCGGTGGTGGCGAAGGAAGAGCCAATCATTCTGGCCGCCATCACCATCCCGGCGATCAGCAGGGTATTCTTCGCTCCGATGCGGTTAATAATCCACGGCGAGCTGAACATAATGATGGCGTTACATATTTCTCCCGCGGTGGTGGCGAAACCAAAGGCACGGGTGCCTGCTTCCGGGGTCGCAAAGAACGATTTGAAGAAGGTGGCGAACTGCTGATCGAAAACGTCATACACGCAGGCTACGCCGATAACATACAGAATAAACATCCACATCTTCCGCTGACGGAACATGCGCACCGCCGTTTTTAAATCGATCGCCGGGCGATTGGCGCCGAGCGAGTCCATTACCTGCGCGGACTGACTGGCCTGCGGTTTGGCGATAGCCACCAGCACCACCAGCAGCAGCGCGGCGGCCGACCCCATCCAGAACACCCATTCGGGATTAATGCTGAACAGCATGCCGGCGGTGGTGGCGCACAGCGCCCATCCCAGACAACCAAAGGTGCGCGCCTTGCCGTATTCAAACCCGCTGTTGCGGCTTACCCGTTCGATATAGGCCTCCATCGCGCCGGCGCCTGCGGAGAATACAAAGCCGATATAGGCGCCGCCGCTCAGCGCCCCGAGCCAGATGTTGGTTTTCAGCAGCGGCGCGAAAACATAGAGGAAGAAGGGAGCAATCAGCACCAGCAGAACGGTCACGATCCACATCAGATGTTTTTTCAGCCCCAGCTTGTCTGAGATCACCCCGAGAACCGGCTGGAAACAGATGGCGAACAGCGACAGGCTGGAGAAAACGAGGCCGGTTTCAGTTTTATTCAGGCCGATAACATCCGACAGCCAGATCGGCAGAAACGGAAAGCAGGTGGCCATGATGAAGAAGTAGAGAAAGAAGAACAGCCCGAAAATCCAGAAGTTGGGGTTGTTTTTGTGGGTACAGACGGTCGGGTTCATTATATTTTCCTCAAGAAGGGCCGCGACGCGGCCCGATACCATCACACGCGTTGCAGGCCAATCAGAATGGCGCTTTCCGGGTCGAGGATGGGCAGCGCCAGCCCCGCCTGCTGTAGCCACTCACCGCTCACCGTCTGCGGCGTCGTCATCCATGCCGGCAGCTTCCGCATGGTGTGGCCGCCCTCGCCGGTGATCTGAATGTTCGGATGATCGAGGAGCGTCACCTGATAGCGGGCGCTCGCCTCCAGCCCCGCCAGGCGCAGCGGCGCCATCAGGGTGTAGTCCGGCATCGCCAGCTGGCTGACGAGGAAAATCGCCTGCGCTTTATCCGGGCTGACGACGCCATGAGCAAGGGTGGTGGCGTCCGGCATATCCATCCGCCACTGCACGCCGTGATGGATCACGTCGCGCCACTGCTTATGCAGAGCCGCGTATTTCCTATACCCGGCGCGCTCTTCTTCATCGGCGCTCACCGGATCCAGCTCAAGCCCCATATGACCGAACAGCGCCGTCAGGCCGCGGAAGGCGATACTGTGCTGGCGGAAGGTGGCATGACAGTGGCGATTACCGATATGCGCGCCCATCACCTCCGGCGGGAAGAAGTAGCTCATGCCGCGCTGGATGGTGTTGCGCTCAAGGGCGTCATTGTTGTCAGAAGCCCAGAAGCGATGGCTGCGCTTGAGGACTTCATAATCGATACGACCGCCGCCGGAGGAGCAGGATTCAAATTCAATATGCGGGAAGCGGGCCACCAGCGTATCCAGCAGGCGGTAGAACTGGCGAGTCTGCGCATCGGCGGCGGCTTTGCCGTTATGGCCCGGCTGCACCAGCTCGCGGTTCATATCCCATTTCACGTAGTCCACCGCATGTTCGCCCAGCAGCCAGCTCATCCGCTCCAGCAGATAATCAAAGGCTTCCGGAATATTCAGGTTCAGGACAAACTGATGACGCCCGGGAAGCGGCGTATAGCCCGGAAGCGCCAGCACCCAATCAGGGTGTGCCCGATACAGATCGGAATCCGGGTTAATCATCTCAGGCTCCACCCAGATACCGAACTCCATCCCCAGCGATTTCACGTGGTTGATAACCGGCGTCAGGCCGTGGGGGTATTTTTTCTCATCGAGATACCAGTCGCCGAGCGCCGCCCAGTCGTCGTTGCGTCCTTTAAACCAGCCGTCGTCAATGATAAAACGCTCCACGCCCAGGGCCGCCGCTTCATCCGCCATGCGCATGATGTAGTCCGGATCGTGGTCGAAATAGATCCCCTCCCAGGTGTTGAGATGCACCGGGCGCGGCTTGTTGCCCGGGAAGCGAATAATCCGTTCGCGCAGATAACGATGGAACTGCTGGCTCATGCCGTTCAGCCCGTTCGCCGAGTAGCTGGCATACAGGTAAGGCGTCCACAAGGTTTCCCCTTCTGCCAGCGCCATTTCGCCCGGCAGATAGAGCGCCTCGGCCTGCAGATAGCGGCGGCCATCGGTTTTCACCTCCGCCCGCAGGCGATGATTACCGCTCCAGGCCAGATGCACGCCCCAGACTTCACCCTGCATCTCGCTAAAGGCGTGGCTGCCGGTGATCAGGGCCGGGAAATGTTCGTGAGAGGTGCGCCCGCGGCGGTTCTCCAGCACAAAGCTGTCGTGCTCCAGGGTCAGGCGGTGAGGCTGAAACTCGCGGATCCAGCGGCCATGGAAAGCCATTACCTCACGAGCGCGTTCGGCGACCGGCAGCGTGACCGCCAGGCGATCCACCTGCCATGGGCTGACGCGCAGATTGGTCACGCCATGGCGCACGCTCAACACACCGCTGGCATCCAATGCGATCTCGCTGTACAAACGCAGGCCGGCATGCGGGTCTTCGCTGACCAGGGTTAGCGTCTGGCCCTCGTGCCGCACTTTGCTGGTGGCGAAAATCGGCGAGGCATCCAGCCCCTGGCGATGGCCTTCAATGCCCGGCGCGCCAAACAGACCATGGCCCAGTTCCGCCATTAAAGTGACCGGGGAATCGACATCGAGGCGGCCATTGGCGACCGGTCGCGTCAGGCTGTCGGCATCCTGCGGCGAAAAGTGGCTTAAATGCGGCCCCCAGTAGATAATTTCGGCGAAAGGGCGGGCTTTGATCACCACGTCAACCGTTGCGCTTTGCAGGCGTATAATCGAATCTGACATTAGACATCTCCATATCAAGGAATGTCTTACTGTTGATCCGAAACGTTTCGGACGCCAACCAAAACGTTTCGGATCCGTGATCGAGTTCAGGAAATTAATCTGTGGAGAGAAGTATCAGGCGGTTTCGCCGGGAATGAATTCGGGCTGCCAGAGCACCTGAAGCGAGGTCAGATCTTCGCCGGCAATTAAGCGGCGGACCATCGTGGCTATCTGGCGGCCCACCCCCTGTCGGGTGGATTGAACCACCGCGCCCACCGGGGTGTCGATGATGCTATCCTGCGGCAAACCGTCGTAGACCACCAGTGAGACGCGATCGGCGCCGGTAAGACGTCCGAGCTGAGCCAGGGCCATCGCCGCGCCGTCGCCATGGGTATTGCAGTCGGTGACAATCGCCGTTGGCGGTTCAGGCAAGCGCAGCAGCTCCATCGTTGTCTGAAACCCGCCGCGGCGGGTGGGCGGCACGCTGCGCAGCCAGGTTTCCGCCAGGCCCGCTTCGCGCAGCGCTTCCAGGTAACCGTTGCGGCGTTGGGTAATAAACGCCTGATTATTATTTTCGCTCAGCAGCGCGATGCGCCGGTGCCCCTGGCTAATCAGATGACGGGTGGCGCGATACGTGCCCGCCTGGTTATCGAAATCAAACCAGGCGTAGGGCTGCGGCAGGCGGCTACGGCCCAGCGCGAGAAAAGGAAAGCCGGAAGAGAGCAGCTGAATCAGGCGCGGGTCGTCATCCAGGGTATGCGCGACGATCAACGCATCGACGCGACGGCTCTGCACCATGCGCATATAGCCGTGTTTATCGGCCTGTTCATCATCGGCGATCAGCAGTAAATCAATCTCATAGCGCGCCAGCTCGTGGCTGATTTCTCCCACCATTTCGAGAAAGACGTTGTTATTCAGCGGCGCGGGGCGCACGGGGAAAACGAGGCCAACGGCGTCGATTTTGCCCATTTTCAGGCGACGCGCGAACGTGTTTGGCCGATATCCGCGACGCTGCGCTTCAGCCTCC
This sequence comes from Klebsiella sp. 7-CIP_Kleb., assembly GCF_050378655.1. Taxonomy (NCBI): domain Bacteria; kingdom Pseudomonadati; phylum Pseudomonadota; class Gammaproteobacteria; order Enterobacterales; family Enterobacteriaceae; genus Klebsiella; species Klebsiella sp. 7-CIP_Kleb. The sequence continues at coordinate 39,183 of NZ_JBNRLJ010000009.1, read as the reverse complement.
ACGCGAGCACGGGTCTCCTGCGACACATCATCATAGCCGTTTAACGCGCGGCTGACGGTCGTTACCGAGATCCCAAGTTCTTTAGCAATGGCTTTCAGCGACATAGGTATGCCTGTCTTCGCGGAAGAATGCGGCTAGTGTCCCGCAATACGGCTATGGCGTCCAGCGAGAGCGCGACGCCCGCCGGTGCGATGTCAGTTTTGCTCAGCGATCAGCAGGGCCTGCGTATCCGGCTCCAGGGCCTGAAACACATGCTCCTGATCCGCCGGATAGCAGATATAGTCGCCCTCGCCGAGCTCTTCCGGCGCCGACGTCAGCCCTACCCGCGCCCGCCCCTGGGTCACGATAATATGTTCCACCGAGCCTGGCGGATGCGGATGCGAAATGCGGTCGGCGCCGGGCTGGGTGAGCAGCAAATAGATGTCCCGACGCGCGCCGGGTGGACAGGCGGCCAGCAAAATAGCCTGATAGTTCGCCTGCTCCGCCACCACTTTTGTCCCCTCGCCGCGGCGGATCACCTGCGTTTTGTTCACCTGCGGCTCAAGCAGCCTGGCAAATGGAATATCCAGCGCTACGCAGAGCGACCACAGCGTTTCCAGACTCGGATTACCGTTGCCGGACTCCAGTTGCGATAGCGTGGATTTTGCGATACCCGCCCGACGCGCGACTTCCGCCAGCGAAAGCCCGGTCCGCGCCCGCTCCCGCACCAGACTTTTGGCGATAACGCTGATTGGCTGTGTCATACCCGCCCCTTGTTTTTTATATCGAACGATTTGTTCGCCTTGAAAAACGATCATTATGTGTTCATTATAATGGAAATTCGTTCGATATGGCTAAGGGATATGAAACAAACTCTCTCCAGTCTCAGCGGAGACACGATAAAAGCGATTGTTTTAGTTTGCCTCGCCGTCGGGGTGGTAGGCATGTCCTATGGGTCGCTGGCGGTGGCTTACGGCTTCCCCTTATGGGTGCCGCTCGTACTTTCGGTGTCCGTGCTGGCGGGCGCCTCTGAATTTATGTTTATCGGTATTGTCGCCAGCGGCGGTAGCCCGCTGGCCGCCGCCGCCGCCGGCCTGTTAGTCAACGCGCGCCATATCCCTTTCGGGGTGACCGTGCGCGAACTGGTTGGTCGGCGCGCCTTAAGCTTTATCGGGTGCCACATTATGAACGACGAGAGCGTGGTCTTTGGCTTGTCGCAGCCCACCCCCGCGCAGCGCAAAGCGGCCTACTGGCTGTGCGGCGCCGGCGTAGCGCTGATCTGGCCTTTGGGTACGCTCACCGGCGCCGCCGTCGGCAAACTGCTGCCGGCGCCGGAAACCATCGGGCTTGACGCGGTCTTCCCGGCAATCCTGCTGGCGCTGGTGATCCCGGCCTTTAAAAACCGTACCACGCTGATCCGCGCCGTCAGCGGCGCCGCGCTGGCGCTTGCTGCCGTGCCGTTTGCGCCTACCGGGCTGCCGGTGCTGCTCTCGTTGTTTGGTTTACTGTCGAGGAAAAAATAATGGGCAATATGACGCTGTTTATCGCCGGTATCGCCATCCTGTCGCTGGGAACCTATCTGATGCGTCTTGGCGGCGCGAAGCTTGGTAATCGGCTGGCATTTTCCGAGCGCTCGCAGGCGCTGCTTTCCGATGCGGCGACGGTGCTGCTTTTTTCCGTCGCCCTGGCCACCACTTTCTATGAAGGCGCGCATTTCGCCGGCATAGCGCGCGTTCTGGGCGTGGCTGTCGCTGTGTTTCTCGCCTGGCGCAAGGTGCCGCTGATCGGCGTGATTATCGCCGCGGCGGTGGTGACGGCGCTGCTGCGGCTGGCGGGTATGTCCTAGGACGGGTAGGCGTAATTCGCCAAACCGGTACGTTGTCCGCTAATTGTACCTTCAAGCCAGTGAATAACCGCCGTTATCTCCAGCGGGCGCTGCTGGTCTATCGTCAAAAGGGGCCCTAAAGACATGGGCTGCGCGCGCCCGGCCAGCTGGGCCAGCTCCGGCAGATACTCTTCGCCGGGGTGGCCCGGCGGCCGCGTCGCCAGCCGCGAGGCATAGCGCGCGACCGCCAGCTCGGGGGAGATATGGTTCCAGATCTCAATCACCTGCTCCACGCCCGCCTGCCGCAGCAATTTTTGCAAGGTCTCCCGCGGCTGAAAGCCGAACCAGGCGTCGATCAACCAGACCATACTGGCAGGCGACGCGCCGACAATCGACCAGATCACCTCATACGCCGCACAGCCCAGCTGGCGATTCATTGGCCGGTCGACCGGAGCCAGACGCGCCATAAACGGCTCTTTGATGCCGTCGATCGTCAATACCGGCAGGCTGAAGGTCTCCGCCAGCAAACGGGTGATGGTACTCTTCCCCGAGGCCGGAATGCCGTTGATTAAAATAGCCGTTTTGCAGACTGGGGTCAGATGTCTGTTCATAGTAACGCGACAACCTCCTCCCGGCTGCGGGCCATCCGCAGTTTGGCCATCGTGTCATTGTTATCCAGCAGCGCGACGATGGAGCGGATCCCCTCCTCGATATGCGCATTGCTATCACGGGCGCCAAACATAATGACAATGTCGGCTTTTTCACTGTCCGCAAAAGGAATCGGCTTTTCCAGCAGCACCAGGCTAAAGCAGTTGCGTCTGACGCCGCACTCGGGTCGGGCATGGGGGATAGCAATACCTTCATCGAAGACGTAATAGGCGCCATGGTTCAGGGTATTGTCGATCACCGCCTGGCTATATTCCGTCGAAATAAAGCCTTTTGCCTCCAGCGGGCGGGCAGCCAGCTTTATTACCCGCTGCCAGTCGGACTCCACAACGCCAACCTGAATGGCATCGGCCTCAATAAGCAGTTCTTTTATGGTCATTCTGTATTCCTAAATATTGCGGCGAATAATATTGCGTAAATTATCAATCTGCAGAAACAGCGTATCAATATTCTGCCGGTGGGTGGTGCTTTTGGCATATATGGATAGCGCCCGGTTGTAAGTCAGCATCAATGTTTTTTGCACCTCGCTATTGCCAGGCTGGCGCTGTAGTTCGCCTTCCAGCCTGGCAATCTCCTCCGCCAACTGACGGGACTGTTGATCATAATCCTGCAGCGGGGTTTGCTCTTTTTTCCACAACGTTTTCAATGATTCAAACATAGCAAGTTCCCTCCCTGGCGGAAGACAGGGCAACGAAATAGAGAGTGACGGAGAAAACGTTATTTAAATAACGCCATTTTTTCCATTAAGACTTCAGTGACCGCCTGGTTGGCGGGAATTAAGAATTTCCGTACGCTGTCATTCACTTTCCCTTTCTCAAACGTCGTTTTACAGCGGTCAACCCACTGCACGTTCATTTCCGTCCCGACGTTCACTTTATTAATCCCTTCGGTGACGGCCAGCCGCATATCCTCATCGCTGACGCCGGTACCGCCGTGCAGCACCAGCGGCACGCCGGTCGCCGCGCTAATCTGTTTCAGCCGCTGGTGCTGTATCTGCGCTTTACCGGTGTAGAGGCCATGCACAGTGCCCACCGAGACGGCCAGCATATCGACCTGGGTCTCCTCCACAAAGCGTTTCGCGTCTTCGACGGTGGTAAAACAGATATCTTCCGCCGCCACCGCTTTTCCATCCTCTGACCCACCGATCGCCCCCAGTTCGCCTTCTACCGTAATATTGCGCGGGCGGGCCATCTCCACCACTATTCGCGTATTACCGATATTTTCCTCAAGGCTTAAATGTGAGCCGTCGTACATCACCGACGAAAAGCCCGCGTTCATTGCCGTCTCGATGGCCTTAATATCTGAGCAGTGGTCAAGATGCAGACAGGCTGGAATATTTTCACTGTCCGCTAATGAACGCACGGCGTCGACCAGCAAACGATAGCCGAGGTACTCCGCGGTCCCGGTTGAAATTTGGATCATTAACGGGCTGTTGCTGTTTTGCGCGGCTTTGAAAAACGCCGGCAGCATCTCAATACAGTGCAAGTTAAACGAGCCAATCGCTTTAAAATTTCTCGCTTGGGCAATTTTTAAAATCTCATTGAAATTATACAGACTCATGAACATTTTCCCCTTTCGGCTTAGCGGATTTCCCGTTGACAAACCATGCCAGTGCGGCGACAAACACAATAAATAAGGCGACAAAGAGCCAGTTATTCTGGAAGGCGTGGCCTAATACCAGACCCGAGCTGATGACGTCAGAGTCGCTGAAGGTGACGCCCGTAAAGCCATAGCTCTCCAGCATGGGCACCAGAATGGCCGGCAGAAACGTGATAAACAGGCCGTGAATAACCCCGCCGATCATCGCCCCGCGGCGTCCGCCCAGCGCGTTGCCAAAAACCCCTGCCGTGCCGCCGGCGAAAAAGTTGGTTAACAGCCCGGGGAGGATCATCGCCAGACCGAACATCGGGAAAACCAGCATGCCGATAATCGAGCCGACGGTCGTCGCCAGAAATCCGACAATCACCGCATTCGGCGCATAAGGAAACAGTACCGGGCAATCAAGAGCCGGCTTCGCATCCGGGACAATACGCATCGCGATACCGCGAAAGGCCGGCACCAGCTCATTGAGCAATAAACGCACGCCGCTATAGAGGACAAAGACCCCGGCGACAAACTGAATGGACTGCATAAAGGCATACATCAGGTAGTTAATCCCGCCGGAGAACTGCGCGATGTACTGGGGGCCCGCCGCGATAGCCGGGATGAGATACATCGGCACCATCACCACCGCCATGGCCAGATAGGTATCCTGCAGAAACTTAAAGTTATCAGGCAGCTCGAGATCTTCCGTGGAGCGGGAGCCTTTGCCGACGACCTTTGCGACGGCGGCCTGCACCAGATAACCGATGGTACAGAAGTGCCCCAGGGCCACGTCGTCAGATCCGGTAATGCGCCTGACCACCGGCTGCGCCAGGGCCGGCATTAACACCGCCATCACGCCGCCGAAGATGCCCCCGGTTAAAATCAGCGGTACGCCGGTGAGCCCGGACTTATAGCCAATCACGGCGCCGATCGTCGCCATCCACAGCAGCGCCTGGCCGGTCAGGAAAATATATTTAAGCGGCGTCAGACGGGCGATAATAATATTGACGGCAAAGATCACCAGCAGCGTCAGCGCCACTTCCGAACCTAATTCCCGATTCGCTAACCCGGCGATGGCGGCCACATCGGTAATATAGCCTTTCATGCCAAATCCCTGGGTGAAGATATCGTTCAGAAAGGTTAGCGTGGCGACAATGATGTTGATCCCCGCCATCATAATTAAGAAGCCAAGCAGCGTTTTAAACGTCCCTTCCGCGGTTTTGCCCGGCGATTTCTTTTGCAGGATCAGGCCAAGCATGGCAATAAAAGCAATAAGAATGGATGCCTGGCCAAGTAAATCCTTAACGATAAACGCAACGAAGCTATTCATAATCAGCCACCTTCAGATGACGTTCTTTTAAGAATGCGACGATCTTGGTTTCAATTTCCTCTTTATCCGTAAGCTTATTGAGCACCACGACGCGTTTAATTTCCTCTTCAGTAGCATCGGCGGTTAAGATGTCGGCAAAGGTTTTTTGCGTCAAAATCATATCCGATTTAAAGGCTCCGGCTTCGGATACGGTGGTGTGTTCAATATGAGCGGGAATTTCCAGCTTTTTTAAAACTGCCTTCGCCGTCATTTCAATGGCAAAGCTTGAACCGAGGCCGCAGCCACATACGCATAAAATTTTCAGCATGGAGGGTCTCCTCAAATAATATTGAGTTGCTTGGCAAGTTTATAATGATGTCCTTCAGTATCGACCAGACGTTTTTTCATACTGACTAAATCAATCGGAATAGGTTTGTTACTGGAATTAATTATTATGGCTTTATTTTTCATACCTGACTGAATACAGCGAACCACTTCACTGGCCATAATGGTGCCCTGATAAATCTCTTCACAGGTCGGGTCACCGCTGCGTAGGCCATAACCGACAATCGTTTTACGGATTCGGACGCCGATTTGCGGTTCCAGCTGTTTGATCATGGTATCAATCGCTCCCTGAAAGCCGGGAGAGTATTCTTTGGTGTAGCCTTCTGAGCAGAGGATAACGACGCTGTTCTGCGTGCTCAGCTTCCGGGTAATCCGCTCCGCAAGCATGGCCAGCGGCATCTGCGCCTCCGGGATCAGGGCAATATCCGCATTGCATTTAATGGCGGACTGTAACGTTAATTCTCCACAATAACCTCCTAATATCTCAACCATAAAAACCCGCCCCGGCAGCGCTCTTCCGGTATTTCTTAAACGGGAGACTTCTTTAATAATCTGCTCGCAGGCCGTGGAAAAACCAATCGTATAATCACTGCCATACACGTCATTATCGATAGTCATTCCCACGCCAAAGCAATTAATATCAAATTCACTTAGGGTATTGAGAAACTGCAGGCTGCCGTCCCCCCCGGCCATAATAAGCACGTCAATACGCAGCGATTTCAGTTTTTTAGCAATCATTTCATATTCGCTGCGCTGTAGTTTGCGACTGGTTCGTCCGGAGGTAATGATCGGCACCGCGGTAATGGAGAAATCAACCAGATCGCGCCACGCGATATCCTGATGATTTTTCTCCAGCAGGCCAGGAATACCGCCATTAAACAGCGTGATGTCGGCATCAGCCTGCCTGGCAATCTGGAATATAAAATTATTCATTCCCGAAACATCCCCGCCGCTAATAACGATGCCAATTTTCATGACGCCTCCTCGCTCATTTGCCTGACGACATTTTTCCCTGACTGCAAGACTTGTATTTGCAATGGAGATCACATAATGCGTATTAAATTACGTACATGAATAGTTGACAGTCGCAACGGCGGGCTTATTTTTGTGACAAAGATCGCACATGCAGAGCGTGTTCTTCATCGCTTTTCCTTTTTAATATCTTTATATTTCATAGCGTTAAAATATCGAGATATTCAACAGTGAAGATGTTTCATTGGCGGTAATAATGGGGAGTTAAGAAAAGAACGGAAACGTGAGTACTGCCACATTTTTTTCGCGGCGGTGGGGAATAGTGGCTGTTTTTTGCCGAAACGGAAACAAAAAAAGCGCCCTGAGGCGCTCTTTCAACAGTAGCGTTACGCTTATTTGTTCAGTTCGGCAGTCATATGCACGCGGTTGCCGGTAAACGCTTCGGTAATTTTGTAAGACGACGCGCCTGCTGCCTGGGCCTGTGCGGCGATTTTCGCTTCCGCGCCGTCCATCGTTGCAGCGGTAGCGGTGACGGTTTCAGCGGCGAAGGAAGCAAAAGAGGCGGCCATAGCGATTACTGCGACAAAAGTTTTGATGTTTTTCATGATATAAACCCTTTCATTTAGTTGTTTAGATAAGGCGTTGTGCCTTGATGTGTTAAATAGTAGCCCGCACATCACCAAACAAAAAGCGGAAGGATTTGCTGTCATTATTCAAATTTACTGATTAACTTTTAACCCGCGATCAAACGCTGCGGGTGGGTGTAGATCGTCGCCCTGCCCGGCTTGCAAAAGCCCACCAGCGTCAGGTTGCAGCGCTCGGCGACCTCCACCGCTAAGGTGGTGGCTGCTGATACCGCGAACAGGATCTCGACCCCGCACATCGCGGCTTTCTGCACCATTTCATAGCTGGCGCGGCTGGAGACCAGCGCGGCGCCCTGCTGCCAGCCCTCACCGATTTCCGCCCGCCGGCCCAGCAGTTTATCCAGCGCCACATGCCGGCCGACGTCTTCAAAACCGCCCGCCAGTTCGCCCGTCGACCGGACCCAGGCGGCCGCGTGGGTACAGCCGGTGAGTCGGCCGACCGGTTGAAAGTCGTTAAGATGCGCCAGGGCCTGGTCGAGATTGGCGATATCGAACGTCTGAGTGAACGGCAGCGGTTGAACCGGCTTACCAATATCATTGAGCTGCTCGACGCCGCAGACCCCGCAGCCGGTACGCCCGGCCAGCGCGCGACGCCGGGCTTTGAGCCCCATAAAACGCCGGCTGGAGAGTTCAATCTGCACCTCAAGGCCGTTGCATACCGACACCACGTCCATGCCGAAAATCTCCCGCCGATGCTCAATAATCCCTTCGGATAAGGAGAAACCGACGGCGAACTGCTCCAGGTCTTTCGGCGTGGCCATCATCACCACGTGGGAGATACCGTTGTAGACCAGCGCGACCGGTACCTCTTCCGCTAACTCATCTGGCTGAGGATGTTGCAGATCCTCGCGCTTCCAGAGGGAGACCTGGCGATATCCTGTGACATTCGTCACATTTTCGATTTGTTCGAGAGGCTTCTTGTTCACTTTGCTTTAACCGTATTGGAACAGGCATACACACAATGTGGTATTCTGTTTTTATCCCTTCAGGAATGAGGGAAATATGCCCTAATTCTGAACCTTTGCGGCTCTCACCGCAAAGCAAATAACTACATGTGACAATGTCGAAACAAGGAGCGAACCATGCAGGTCAGCAGAAGGCAGTTCTTTAAGATCTGCGCTGGCGGTATGGCGGGAACCACGGCAGCAGCGCTGGGCTTTGCCCCGGCGACTGCGCTCGCGGAGACACGGCAGTACAAATTGCTGCGCACGCGCGAAACCCGTAACACCTGCACATACTGTTCTGTCGGCTGTGGGCTGTTGATGTATAGCCTCGGCGACGGCGCGAAAAACGCCAAAGCATCCATTTTCCATATCGAAGGCGATCCGGATCATCCGGTCAACCGTGGTGCGCTCTGTCCGAAAGGGGCTGGTCTGGTGGACTTTATCCATTCTGAAAGCCGCCTGAAATTCCCGGAATATCGCGCGCCAGGCTCCGATAAATGGCAGCAAATCAGCTGGGACGAAGCGTTCGATCGCATCGCCAAGCTGATGAAAGAGGACCGCGACGCCAACTTTATCGCGCAAAACGACGCTGGCACCACCGTCAACCGCTGGTTGACCACCGGGATGCTGTGCGCCTCCGCCTCCAGTAACGAAACCGGCTATTTAACGCAAAAATTCACCCGCGCCCTCGGGATGCTGGCGGTGGATAACCAGGCGCGTGTCTGACACGGACCAACGGTAGCAAGTCTTGCTCCAACATTTGGTCGCGGTGCGATGACCAACCACTGGGTGGATATTAAGAACGCCAACCTGATCGTGGTGATGGGCGGTAACGCCGCTGAAGCGCATCCGGTGGGATTCCGCTGGGCGATGGAAGCCAAAATCCATAACGGTGCCAAACTCATCGTTATCGATCCGCGCTTCACGCGTACAGCGTCGGTGGCTGATTTCTATACCCCGATTCGTTCCGGTACCGACATTACCTTCCTGTCGGGCGTGATCCTGTATCTGCTGAATAACGAAAAATTCAACCGCGAATACACCGAAGCCTACACCAACGCCAGCCTGATCGTGCGTGAGGACTACAGCTTCGACGACGGGCTGTTCAGCGGCTATAACGCAGAAAAACGCCAGTACGACAAAACCAGCTGGAACTATGAGCTGGACGAAAACGGCTTCGCCAAACGCGATACTACGCTGCAGCATCCGCGCTGCGTCTGGAACCTGCTGAAGCAGCACGTTTCCCGTTATACCCCGGATGTGGTCGAAAACATCTGTGGTACGCCGAAGGCCGACTTCCTCAAAGTCTGTGAATACATTGCTGAAACCAGCGCGCCGGATAAGACCGCGTCGTTCCTGTACGCTCTCGGCTGGACCCAGCACTCCATCGGCGCGCAGAACATCCGCACCATGGCGATGATCCAGCTGCTGCTGGGCAACATGGGGATGGCGGGCGGCGGCGTCAACGCCCTGCGCGGCCACTCCAATATCCAGGGTCTGACCGACCTCGGCCTGCTCTCCACCAGCCTGCCAGGCTACATGTCGCTGCCGAACGAAAAACAGGCCGACCTGCAGACCTACCTGACGGCTAACACGCCGAAGCCGCTGCTGAAAGACCAGGTCAACTACTGGGGCAACTATCCGAAGTTCTTCGTCTCCATGATGAAAGCCTTTTTCGGCGATAAAGCGACAGCAGAAAACAGCTGGGGCTTTGACTGGCTGCCGAAATGGGATAAGAGCTACGACGTTCTGCAGTACTTCGAGATGATGAATCAGGGCAAAGTGAATGGCTATATTTGCCAGGGCTTTAACCCGGTCGCCTCGTTCCCGAACAAAAACAAGGTCGTCGCTTCCCTGTCGAAGCTGAAGTTCCTCGTTACCATCGACCCGCTCAATACCGAAACGTCCACCTTCTGGCAAAACCACGGTGAGTCGAACGATGTTGACCCGTCGAAAATCCAGACCGAAGTGTTCCGTCTGCCGTCTACCTGCTTCGCCGAAGAGAATGGGTCTATCGTCAACTCCGGCCGCTGGCTGCAGTGGCACTGGAAAGGCGCGGACGCCCCGGGGATCGCTGTCACCGATGGTGAAATCCTCGCCGGTATCTTTACGCGCCTGCGTAAGATGTATGCCGAAGAGGGTGGCCCGGCGCCAGAGCCAGTTCTCAACATGACGTGGAACTACTCCACGCCACACGAGCCGGCGTCAGAAGAAGTGGCGATGGAGAGCAACGGTAAAGCGCTGGCGGATATTACCGACCCGGCAACCGGCGCGGTGATCGTCAAGAAAGGCCAGCAGCTGAGCTCCTTCGCACAGCTACGCGACGACGGCACGACTTCCAGCGGCTGCTGGATCTTCGCCGGAAGCTGGACGCCGGAAGGTAACCAGATGGCGCGCCGGGATAACGCCGATCCGTCAGGCCTCGGCAATACGCTGGGCTGGGCATGGGCATGGCCGCTCAACCGCCGCATCCTGTATAACCGCGCCTCCGCGGACCCGCAGGGTAAACCGTGGGATCCGAAGCGTCAGTTGCTGAAGTGGGATGGCGCGAAATGGGGCGGCGTGGATATTCCGGACTACAGCGCCGCTGCGCCTGGCAGCGACGTCGGTCCGTTTATCATGCAGCCGGAAGGGATGGGCCGTCTGTTCGCTATCGATAAGATGGCGGAAGGACCGTTCCCGGAACACTACGAGCCGTTTGAAACGCCGCTCGGGACTAACCCGCTGCACCCGAACGTGGTCTCTAACCCGGCCGCTCGCGTCTTCAAAGGCGATCTCGAGCAGATGGGCAAAGCGGAGAAATTCCCGTACGTCGGCACCACTTATCGCCTGACTGAGCACTTCCACTACTGGACCAAGCACGCGCTGCTTAACGCCATCGCGCAGCCGGAGCAGTTTGTGGAGATCGGTGAAAAACTGGCGAATAAACTCGGCATCAGCCATGGCGATACCGTCAAGGTCTCCTCCAACCGCGGCTACATTAAGGCCAAGGCGGTGGTGACCAAACGTATTCGCACGCTAAAAGTTGACGGTAAGGATATCGATACCATCGGCATTCCTATTCACTGGGGCTATGAGGGAGTGGCGAAAAAAGGCTTTATTGCCAATACCCTGACGCCGTTCGTCGGTGATGCGAATACGCAGACGCCGGAGTTCAAAGCTTTCCTCGTGAACGTGGAAAAGGTGTAACGGAGACGACTTATGGCTTATCAATCGCAAGATATTATTCGTCGTTCCGCGACTAACGGTTTCACCCCCGCGCCTCAGGCGCGGGACCACCAGCAGGAGGTGGCGAAGCTTATCGACGTCACCACCTGTATCGGCTGCAAAGCCTGTCAGGTGGCCTGCTCCGAATGGAACGATATTCGTGATGAAGTCGGTCACAACGTTGGGGTGTATGACAACCCGGCGGACCTGACCGCCAAGTCATGGACGGTGATGCGCTTCTCGGAAGTGGAGCAAAACGACAAGCTTGAATGGCTCATCCGCAAGGATGGCTGCATGCATTGCGCCGATCCGGGCTGCCTGAAGGCCTGCCCGTCAGAAGGCGCGATCATTCAGTACGCCAACGGCATCGTCGATTTCCAGTCCGAGCAGTGCATCGGCTGCGGTTACTGTATCGCCGGCTGTCCGTTCGATGTACCGCGTCTGAACCCGGAAGACAACCGCGTCTACAAATGTACCCTGTGCGTAGACCGCGTCACCGTCGGCCAGGAACCGGCCTGCGTGAAAACCTGCCCGACCGGCGCCATCCACTTTGGCTCCAAAGAGGATATGAAAACGCTGGCCGGCGAGCGCGTAGCTGAACTGAAAACCCGCGGTTACGACAATGCGGGCCTGTACGATCCGGCCGGCGTCGGCGGTACCCACGTCATGTACGTGCTGCACCATGCCGATAAGCCGAATCTGTACCACGGCCTGCCGGAAAACCCGGAGATCAGCCAGACCGTCAAGTTCTGGAAAGGCATCTGGAAACCGCTGGCGGCCGTCGGCTTCGCCGCGACCTTCGCAGCCAGTATCTTCCACTACGTCGGCGTCGGTCCGAACCGCGCGGAAGAGGAAGAGGACAACCTGCATGAAGAGAAAGACGAGGTGCGCAAATGAAAAGACGTGACACCATCGTGCGCTACACGGCGCCGGAACGCATCAACCACTGGGTCACCGCCTTCTGCTTCATCCTGGCGGCGGTAAGCGGGTTAGGCTTTTTCTTCCCGTCCTTTAACTGGCTGATGCATATCCTCGGCACGCCGCAGCTGGCGCGAATTCTCCACCCGTTCGTCGGGGTGGTGATGTTCGCGTCGTTCATCATCATGTTTTTCCGTTACTGGCACCACAACCTAATCAATCGGGATGATATCTTTTGGGCGAAGAATATTCGTAAGATCGTCGTCAACGAGGAGGTGGGCGATACCGGACGCTATAATTTCGGCCAGAAATGCGTATTCTGGGCGGCGATTATCTTCCTGGTACTGCTGCTGGTGAGCGGTGTGATCATCTGGCGTCCGTATTTTGCGCCGGCTTTCTCAATCCCGGTGATCCGATTTGCGCTGATGCTGCATTCATTTGCCGCAGTGGCGTTAATTGTGGTTATCATGGTGCATATCTACGCCGCCCTCTGGGTGAAAGGCACCATTACCGCGATGGTGGAAGGCTGGGTCACCAGTACGTGGGCGAAGAAACATCACCCGCGCTGGTACCGAGAGGTCCGCCAGAAACAGGAAAAGTCATCTGAATGAGTATTCGCATAATCCCGCAAGACGAGCTGGGTTCGAGCGAGAAACGCACGGCGGAAGCAATTCCGCCGCTACTGTTCCCCAGGCTGAAAAATCTGTATAACCGCCGCGCTGAACGTTTGCGCGAGCTGGCCGCCAATAACCCGCTGGGCGATTACCTGCGCTTTGCCGCGCTGATCGCCCATGCCCAGGAAGTGGTGCTGTACGACCATCCGCTGCAGATGGATCTCACCGCCCGTATTAAAGCGGCCAGCGAACAGGGCAAGCCGCCGCTGGATATCCACGTCCTGCCGCGCGACAAACACTGGCACAAGCTGCTGCACTCGCTGATTGCCGAGCTGAAGCCGGAGATGAGCGGCCCAGCGCTGGCGGTCATTGAGAATCTGGAAAAAGCCTCTGAGCAGGAGCTGGAGCAGATGGCCAGCGCGCTGTTTGCTTCCGACTTCGCCTCGGTCAGCAGCGATAAAGCACCGTTCATCTGGGCCGCGCTGTCGCTCTACTGGGCGCAGATGGCCAGCCTGATTCCGGGGAAAGCGCGCGCTGAATACGGCGAACAGCGCCAGTTCTGCCCGGTGTGCGGCTCGATGCCGGTCTCCAGCATCGTGCAGATCGGCACCACCCAGGGGCTGCGCTATCTGCACTGCAATCTGTGCGAAACCGAGTGGCACGTGGTACGCGTCAAATGTAGCAACTGCGAACAGAGCCGCGATCTGCACTACTGGTCGCTGGACAACGAGCAGGCTGCGGTGAAAGCCGAAAGCTGTGGCGACTGCGGAACTTACCTGAAGATTATGTATCAGGAGAAGGATCCGAAAGTCGAAGCCGTCGCCGACGATTTGGCATCCCTGGTGCTCGACGCCCGCATGGAGCAGGAAGGCTTCGCCAGAAGCTCAATTAACCCGTTCATGTTCCCCGGCGAAGGGGAATAAGTTCTGCGCTCCTGTAACGGGCGACTCAGGTCGCTCGTTATCATTCATATGGTGTGAACACGCCGGAAATGCTCTCCTTAGCCCGTTTCTGCTTCTCCAGATATTGTTCAACTTTTAGGGTGCTGTTCAGAAGGACAAGGTTTTACGGCGCACCGGATAACGAGCAAATTACACCTGATAAAAACGAAGAAAAAGCAGATCTTTGCTGAGAAATACGCTTCTGCGAGCCGCTTTCCACAATGCGATCGCGGCTTTATTCGGTATATCTTTTTCGCAATAACCAGGCTATAACACTGGATATTAACCCAGTAAAAGGGACTTGCCATGACGTTGGAAAAAGGGATTGCTTCGCTGGTTGAGGAATTTATTGCTGCGGGGCGGCCATCATCGCGAGAACAGAGTATTGATGACCGGAGAAACGGCTATCTCGCCAGCGCCGTTCTCGCAGGGGAAACGGAAACGCGGGTACAGGTTGAAGACATCGCGCTCGATGGCATGACCTTGCGCGTCGTCTCGCCGCCAAAAAGCAACGGCTTACTACCCACCATTGTGTATTATCACGGCGGCTGTTTTGTCAGCGGCGGCTTTGCCACCCACGACAATCAGCTCCGCCAGCTAGCCTGGTTCAGCGGTTGCCGGGTGATCGCCGTGCAGTACCGCCTGGCGCCGGAGCATACCTTTCCGGCGGCGCACGATGACGCAGAACAAGGTGTCATGATCATCCACCGGCACGCGGAGCAGCTTGGCGTTGACGCCTCACGCATCACACTGGCTGGCGACAGCGCCGGCGGGCACCTCGCTCTGGTAACGGCCCTGCGCCTGAAAGCGAATGCGGCGTGGCAACCCGCGCAACTGATTCTGATTTATCCCATGCTCGACCCCACCGCCAGCATGGCGAGCTACGTCAGCAACGGCGCTGACTATGTGATTACCCGGGACACGTTGTTGAGCGGCTATGAAATGTACCTCGCCTCGACGCCAGCGAACCATCCGGATGCCAGTCCACTCTGGCGCGACGATTTTCACGGTCTGCCGCCGGTGCATATTCTGACGGCGGAGTTCGATCCTTTACGCGACGAGGGCGAAGCGCTGCATCGAAGGCTGATGGCGCAAGGGGTGGAGAGTTCCTGTCAGCGCTATCTGGGGGTGATCCACGGCTTCTTTCAGCTGGGTGGGATCAGCCGCGCCGCGCGAGATGCCATGCGGGATATCGCCTGGCGCTTAGCATCGCCAGGACGATAACCGCCCGCGGCTTACTCTTCCTCGTTGCCGCCCTCTTCGTAAGAGCCAAAGGGCTTCGCCGGCAGCACGATGTAGATCCCCTCGAAAACGGCGCCCTGTTTATCGTCGCCAAAAAGCTCCACCTGCATTTGCACGCGGGCTTTACGCCCACGCGCCAGACGGTCGAGATCGCCGCTCAGCGAACCGAGGTCGGCGATGGCGCTGGGGCGGCCGCTAATGGGCTGACTGTAGCGGATATGCGCATCCGCCAGAATGATGGTGCCCCCCAGGTGCCGCTCGCGCAGCATCAGCCAGATAAGCCCCCATCCGGTTAAGGTGGCGAGCGAGAACAAACTGCCGGCAAACAGCGTGTGGTGCGGATTCTGATTTCCCGCTTCCGGCATGGTGGTAATAAATTTCTGCCCGGTGTACTGCTGAATGCGCACGCCCATTTTTTCACTCAGCGGGATATGCTGATACCACGCCTGCTGTAGCTGCGCGCACCAGTCGCCACGGTGGAGAATGTCGTCCAGCGATGCGACCGGCTTAATCATCAGGAAATGACGGATCGGCGTGGTGGTCGGGGTGGTGATCTCCCCCTGATTGATAAAGCCGAGCTTGGCGAAAAACTCCACCGCATCTTCGCGAGCGCTACAGGTGACCCGCTTAACCCCTTCCTGACGCGCGACGGACTCCAGGGTCATCGCCATCAGCGTACCCAGCCCTTTATCCTGCACCGAGGGATGAACGGCCATAAAGCGAATGGAGGCTTCATTCTCTGCATTGATATATAGCCGGCCGACAGCCACCAGGTTGCCCTCTTCATCCACCACCATCTGATGATGCGCCATCGCATCCCAGGCGTCACGTTCCGAACCCTTAGGCTGATGCAGCGGCTTACGCAGCATTTCCCAGCGGAACTGATAGTAGCTCTCTAACTCTTCTGCTGTTTGCGGTACACGAAGGTGATACATAGTCGTACTCTCTTTTGTTACCCGCAGCCTGCCCGGAAGCTGGGTCATACTTGCAACCAAAAGGTCACGGGACCATCATTGACCAAAGAAACCTGCATATCCGCAGCGAATCTTCCGGTCTGGGTGTTCATTTCCTGCTGGCGACAGCGGGCGACGAAATACTCATACAGCGCCTCAGCGCGGTCAGGAGCGGCGCCTTTCGAGAAGCTTGGCCGCATTCCCCGCTCGGTATCCGCCGCCAGCGTAAATTGCGAAACCACCAGCACGCTGCCGCCCACCTGCTGAACGTTCAGGTTCATTTTCCCCTCCGCATCGCTGAAGATGCGGTAGCCCAGCACGCGCTCGCAGAGGCGATTCGCTTTTTGTTCATCATCGTCTTTTTCGACCCCCAGCAGCACCAGCAGCCCCGGGCCAATTTCGCCCGTCACCTCGTCCGCCACGGTAACGCTTGCACGGGATACGCGTTGAATTAATGCAATCATGGTTGTTCTGTTTCTTCTGTTTTAAGTTTGCGGTATTCACCGAGAGTGACAGTAATTTCAGCGCCAAGCAAGACGATACACCAGGTCCAGTACACCCAGACGAACAAAATCGGCACCACCGAAATCACGCCATAAATGAGCTGATAGGACGGAAAGGTGGTGATATAGAGGGCAAACGCTTTTTTACCTGCCTCAAACAGCAGCGCTGCCACCAGCGCTCCGATCACCGCGTCGCGGTTACGTACCTGGGTGGTGGGTACAATACTGTAGAGCAGCCAGAATGCCGCCCAGGAGAGGATCAGCGGGAAAAGACGGAGCAGATTATCAATTACGCCGTCCAGGTCGCTTGCCCAGCGCAGCGACAGCAGATAGGAACTGATCGCCAGGCTGGCGCCCGCCAGCAGCGGACCAAGGGTCAGAATCATCCAGTAAACGGCAAAGGAGTAAACTTTGGGGCGACTGCGCGTGCTGCGCCAGATGGTGTTTAGCGCACTGTCGATCGAGTACATCAGCAGCAGCGAGGTGACGATCAGGCCAAAGGCGCCTACGGCGGTCATGCGGCTGGAATTGGCGACGAACTGCTCGATATATCCCTGGATCACATCCCCGGTCGCCGGAATGAAATTGGCGAAGATAAAATGGCGGATCTGCACGCTGACTTCGGAGAACATGGGGAAGGCCGCAAATAGCGCGAACACGACGGCAATCAGCGGCACCAGGGACAGTAATGACACATAGGCGAGGTTCCCCGCCAGGGTCGTCATATGGTCTTCATCAATACGCCGCCACAGCAGCTTTAGCCACGCCAGCAGCGGCCGGGTATGGTGGAGTAATTTTTGATGAACGGTTCTTAGCATAGCTGTTTCGCGAAATAGTCAGGGATGGTCTTCTTCCCGGTCACCAGAATGCTGGTGATCCCCAACCGGTTAGCCCCTGCTATATTATCGACGTTATCATCAAAAAAGACCGTATCTGCGGCGGAAAAGCCCTCTTCTTCCAGTACTCGCTGATAAATTTGCGCTTCAGGCTTACGCATTCCCATCTCCTGTGACAGATAGATGCGATCGGCGGCAGCGCGCACTTCCGGGTATTCATCCGGCCAGAACGTGGTGTGAAGACGATTGGTATTGGAGAGCACCACCACGCGATGGCCCTGGGCACGCAGTTTTTGCATGATCGCAATCACTTCCGGACGCAGCGCGACAAACACCGCCTGCCAGCCGTGAGCAAACTGCTCATAGCTGAGGGACATATTCATTTCATGACACATGGCGGCGGCAAAGTCTTCATCGCTGAGCTCGCCGCGCTCATGCTGATGGAAAGCCTCTCCCATGGTGAAATGCTGCTTCAGCGTCGCCAGCGGGATGCGGGTTAAATCGCTCCAGGCCCCCAATACCCGGTTGAAGTCAATGTCGACAATCACATTACCTAAATCAAAGATATAGAGCATTTTCGTCTCCTTCCGCGCCGTGGAAAATTAACTTTAGCGGGAAAGATGAGGTTTGACTATGCATAAACCTGAAACAACAAGCCACTCGCGAACAAAGCCGCATAATGCGGCTTTGAATAAGCAGAATCAGGCTGGCGGTTATTCTGTCGCAGCGCGCAGCGTTTTCCTGCCACCGCGAATGCGTTTAACCAGCATGACCGAAACGAACGCGCCACAGAGCGCAAAGCACGCCATGATGCCAAAGACTATCTTGTAGCCTGTCAGACCAGGGTTGAGATCGAGAATGTAGCCATACAGGCTGTAGCAGAACATGGCCGGTGCGTAGCCAATGAAACTCCCCAGCGCCATGGCGGCGCCGGTCCGGTTCTCCGCGATGTTGGCTTCACCGATCGGGGCAAAGAAGACCGCTCGCTGGGTAAACACAATTGCGCCAAATCCCAGGGTGCAGATCATGCCGAGGTAGACTGGCATGCTTTCGTGGGGCAGCAATATTAACGCCACCAGGGCTACGGTGCTGGCACAGAAGGTATAGAAGAGATATTTGCTTGGCGACTTGAGGATTTTATCGGCTATCAGGCCGCCAATCGGCCCACCCACCATTTTCAAACAATACTGGTTAATGATGCCGTAGGCGCCCACCAGCGCCACCGGCAACAGGTAGATATTTTTCAGGAAGGGAATAAAGAAAGTGAGCCCACAGTAAACCGCATAAACAAAGAAGACGTTGAACGCGATAAGCCAGATGGTTTTATCTTTTAAGACCGAAGAGATGCTACTTTTCTCTGTGGCGCTGTCGACGGTAGCTTTCTCAGGCGCATCCTCATCCTTTTCTTTCAGCATAAAAAACAGCATGATCCCGACAACAATCACGATCAGAGCGTAGAACCAGATCCCGGCTTTAAACCCCAGCAAACCGCTGCCAAACCAGGTGAAAATAGCCAGGGCAGAGAAAGCAATAATCGTGTCGACAATCCCCCGCCCGGTCTCAAAGAAACCAAACAAACGCCCCTGCTGTTCGCTGTTGCCCAACCGGCTTACCGACTTTAATAGCACCGGCCAGTTCATCATGTCGCAGGTAACGCCAAAGAGAGCCCAAACAAAGAGAATTCCCCAGTAGCCTGGCATAGTCGTCAGATAGATCCCCAACAAGCCTGTCGCAATCAGCGATAGCGACATGGTGTAGCGGCGAGGCAGTTTATCGGCAAAGTAAATTGACAGGAAAAAACCAATCGTGGTCACCACGGAGTTCACCGACATGGCATTGCCTATCTGGCCATTAGTCAGATGGAAATAGTCCTGCATCGGGATATAAAAAGCATCTTTCAGAGAAGGCAGTTTATAAATGGTGCCACCGCACAGGGTTAATAAACTGAATATAGCCCATTTCTTTTTTGTGAGCATAAGTTCCCCTAATGATTGAACATCATTTGGTTTAAGGAAAATAACAGACCATCATCATTTATTAAAAATGATGTCCCGGCATAACGAATTAATAGTAAATTTAGTGTGCCAGCGCCGTAAGCGCTTCGTCTTTTATTCTCTGCAACGTCTCTTTGACATAATGGAGCTGCGCTATCGCATCCTCTTTTTCTTTTAGCAGTCGCTCTTCAAGCTGATCGGCGTCTGGCAGTGGGGTTTCGCTCATTTGTCGCCAGGGGATCCACGGGTTGTCCCCCTCCGAGGCAAAACGGAACGGGGGGGCATAGTAATCCACTTCTTCTTCCAGACCGTATGCCATGACCTGCGGATGATCATCACCAAGACAAATTAATTCCGTCAGCAGCGCCTTAAACGGCATATCGCCCTGGCCTGAATTACAGGCCCGATGCCCAAGCCCACCGTTCTCAGTAATAATACAAGCATCTTTGATATGAACCTGCGTAATGTAAGGTGACATCAACGCTAACGCCTCAAGCGGTCGCTCATTAGCGTTGATCATATTGGCGAAGTCAAAAAGGAGCGATAGCGATGGCATCTCGCTTTGTTTAATTAAATTCACCAGTTCAGCGCTTTTGAGATCTTCATGTTGCTCAAGGGTGAAGGTCAGGCCGGTATGGCTATAAGCCTTTTTAATGTATTGAATATCTGCTGAAATTTTTTCCATTACGTCATGTAAATGGCCTTCATAACGCGGATAAAAACGAACGGAAGTCGCTCCTGTTTTTAAAGCGATAGTCGCGGCCTGATCGATGGTCTGTTTATCGGAGGCGCTGGTTTCGATGTGAATATCCAGCTGCAACGCTTTCGCTTTGTCAGCAAACCCGGCTAACTGGGCATCATTCATATTGCTCAGCGAATAACGCTCACCATCAAGAACGTGTATTTTCACCCCCTTTAAATGCAGACTATCTGCAATGGTCAGTAAATCATTAGGTAAAATACGTTCAAGCCGCATATTCAAATGATAGGCATAAGCATGAAGGTAGAGTGGTATATTATCAATACGGGAAAGGATCTTCCCGGCGTTATCTTTAGTGACCATAAAATACCTACAAGTTAATAAACAGATCCACAGCCTCAAATCGCCAGTATTCGAGATCTATTTGCACAATATTGCCGGCACTATCGGCACGGTGTTTTTCTATCAGAATAGCCGGCAGACCTGCAGAGCCACCGATGAATTTGCTCACATCGCCCGACATTCTGACGGGTCTAAAAGCCAGTTTTTTTATCACCACAGGCTTATGATATTCACGCTCCCAGACGGAGGAAAAAGACTGGTTCTTCAACCGGTCAATAAAATCTGGCGCGACGTTAGGGTTGATAAAAGTCTCGTGGTAGAAAACTTTATGCCCTTCCAGCGCTCCCCAGCCGGTGACCAGATATAAATCATCAGACGGAGTGACATCCAGCAGGGGTTTAGCGGCGTCGGGATAGTCTCGGGTTCGCTGTTTTTCAATAAAGCCCCACGAGGGTTCTCTTCCCTGCTCAATGGCGGCCCGCTGAAAGCTCGCGGGGAGCTCAGGACTGTAGTTAAAACGCGGCTGCGCGACAAACCATCCTTTCCGGTCTTTACGAAAGATCCTCGATTCCGCTTCCAGGCTGAGCAGCGCCTGACGCAGCGTCATGCGTTTGATCCCCAGCAGTTCGCCAAGCTCTCTCTCTGAAGGCAGTTTTCCACCCGCAGCCGTCAGCCCTTGCTTAAGCCACAGATCCAGTTTCTCTTTTGCATTTTCGACAGTAGAAAGATTTTCAGTCATTGTTTAATCCATTTGGTTTAAACCAGATAACTCATCTTACTCTTCTGCAAAAAAAGAAAGCAATTCCTCGGACAAACTTTAGGTATAAATGTGACCAGGGTCTCCTGGAGGCCCCGGGTTAGCGCAGCGATTGTCAGATCTCACCCATAAAAAAACCCCGCCGGAGAGGCGGGGTTTAGCGAACAGCAAGAAGAATCAATTACTCTTCTTTTGCACCGCGCATTGCGCGTTTACGGTCGTTCTCGGTCAGGTGACGTTTACGAATACGGATAGAGGTCGGAGTGACTTCTACCAGTTCGTCGTCATCGATGAACTCCAGAGCCTGCTCCAGGGTCATCTTAACCGGCGGAACCAGAACCGTGGCTTCGTCAGTACCGGACGCACGCATGTTGGTCAGTTTTTTACCGGTCAGGCAGTTTACCGTCAGGTCGTTAGAACGGCTGTGAATACCGATGATCTGGCCTTCGTAAACTTCCGCACCGTGACCGAGGAACAACTTACCGCGATCCTGCAGGCCGAACAGCGCGAACGCTACCGCTTTACCCTGACCGTTGGAGATCAGCACGCCGTTGTTACGCTGGCCCACTTCGCCCGGACGAACGTCGTCGTAGTGGCTGAAGGTGGAGTACAGCAGACCGGTACCGGAGGTCATGGTCATGAACTCTGAACGGAAGCCGATCAGACCGCGGCTTGGGATCACGTAGTCGAGACGTACGCGGCCTTTTCCGTCCGGATTCATGTTTTTCAGGTCGCCTTTACGCTCGCCCAGCGCCTGCATAACAGAACCCTGGTGCTGCTCTTCGACGTCCAGCGTCACGTTCTCGAACGGCTCTTGTTTACGGCCATCGATTTCACGGAAGATAACTTTCGGACGGGAAACCGCCATCTCGAAACCTTCGCGACGCATGTTTTCAATCAGAACGGACAGATGCAGTTCACCACGGCCGGAAACGCGGAACGCATCAGCGTCTTCGGTTTCTTCAACGCGCAGCGCCACGTTGTGCACCAGCTCTTTGTTCAGGCGGTCCAGAATCTGGCGAGAGGTAACGAACTTACCTTCTTTACCGCAGAACGGAGAGGTGTTGACGTTGAAGAACATGGAAACGGTCGGCTCATCAACGGACAGGGCCGGCAGCGCTTCGACATTCTGCGGGTCGCAGATGGTGTCGGAGATGTTCAGCTCGCCCAGACCGGTGATCGCGATGATGTCGCCAGCTTCAGCTACGTCGCTCTCGATACGCTCAAGCCCCAGGTGAGTCAGCACTTTACCGACTTTACCGTTACGGGTTTTGCCTTCGCTATCGATGATAGTGACCTGCTGGTTCGGCTTCACTTTACCGCGTTTGATGCGGCCGATGCCGATGACGCCAACGTAGTTGTTGTAGTCCAGCTGGGAGATCTGCATCTGCAGCGGACCGTCAAGGTCAACGTCCGGCGCCGGCACGCGATCGACAATCGCCTGGTACAGCGGGGTCATGTCGTCAGCCATGTCTTCGTGGTCCAGACCCGCGATACCGTTCAGCGCGGACGCGTAAACGATCGGGAAGTCCAGCTGTTCGTCGGTCGCGTCGAGGTTAACGAACAGGTCGAACACCTGATCGACAACCCAGTCCGGACGCGCGCCCGGGCGGTCAACTTTGTTGATGACCACGATCGGCTTCAGACCGTGGGCAAAAGCTTTTTTGGTCACGAAGCGCGTTTGCGGCATCGGGCCATCAAAGGCATCTACCACCAGCAGCACAGAGTCAACCATGGACATAACACGCTCAACTTCACCTCCGAAGTCGGCGTGCCCAGGGGTATCAACGATGTTGATACGGTAATCATTCCATTTGATTGCGGTGTTTTTCGCGAGGATGGTAATCCCACGCTCTTTCTCCAAATCGTTGGAGTCCATCACACGTTCTTGTGCTTCAGTACGTGCGTCGAACGTACCGGATTGCTGTAGCAGCTTGTCAACCAGGGTAGTTTTACCATGGTCAACGTGCGCGATGATGGCGATATTACGCAGATTTTCGATCACAACTTTGCCTCAGGCATTAGAAATAGCGCGTTATTGTACACGTATTAAGCGAAGGACTGAACAGGATCACAAACATCCTCCGCAAACAAGTATTGCAGAGTTTCTTTGTGACCGCTTTCACGGAGCGATAAAAGGGCACCGTAACAAAAATTGCACCAAAATGGTGCTCAATGTTCACACTGAGGCACTATTTTGGTGCATTATCTCCATCATGGTGCAGTCCTTTTGCACTATGGTGCGCATGATACAGCGTTTTATGGGGCATTTAAAAGTTGGCACAGATTTCGCTTTATATTTTTTAAGGCAACAACGCCACTTTTAAGCAGTATGAAGTTTTCGTTACCACGACGACAATGACCAATCCGGGAGAGTTTAAGTATGTCCGCTGAACACGTTTTGACGATGCTGAACGAGCACGAAGTGAAGTTTGTCGATCTGCGCTTCACCGATACCAAAGGTAAAGAACAGCACGTCACGATTCCGTCTCATCAGGTAAATGCCGAATTCTTCGAAGAAGGCAAAATGTTTGATGGCTCCTCGATTGGTGGCTGGAAAGGTATCAACGAATCTGACATGGTCCTGATGCCGGACGCTTCCACCGCGGTCATTGACCCGTTCTACGAAGAACCGACCCTGATCATCCGCTGCGATATCCTCGAGCCTGGCACCCTGCAGGGCTATGACCGTGACCCGCGCTCCATCGCGAAACGCGCTGAAGAGTACCTGCGCGCTACCGGCATCGCTGACACCGTCCTGTTCGGGCCAGAACCAGAATTCTTCCTGTTCGACGACATCCGTTTCGGCGCCTCTATCTCCGGCTCCCATGTCGCGATCGATGATATCGAAGGTGCGTGGAACTCCTCCACCAAATACGAAGGCGGTAACAAAGGTCACCGTCCGGGCGTGAAAGGGGGTTACTTCCCGGTTCCGCCAGTAGACTCTTCTCAGGATATCCGCTCCACCATGTGTATGATCATGGAAGAGATGGGCCTGGTTGTTGAAGCTCACCACCACGAAGTGGCTACCGCAGGTCAGAACGAAGTGGCAACCCGCTTCAACACCATGACCAAAAAAGCGGACGAAATTCAGATTTACAAATACGTTGTTCACAACGTCGCTCACCGCTTTGGTAAAACCGCGACCTTTATGCCGAAACCAATGTTCGGCGACAACGGCTCCGGCATGCACTGCCATATGTCTCTGGCGAAAAACGGGACTAACCTGTTCTCCGGCGACAAATACGCAGGTCTGTCTGAGCAGGCGCTGTTCTACATCGGCGGCGTAATCAAACACGCTAAAGCCATCAACGCCCTGGCGAACCCGACCACCAACTCCTACAAGCGTCTGGTCCCGGGTTACGAAGCGCCGGTTATGCTGGCTTACTCTGCCCGTAACCGCTCTGCCTCCATCCGTATTCCGGTGGTGACCTCTCCGAAAGCGCGTCGTATCGAAGTGCGCTTCCCGGACCCGGCTGCTAACCCGTACCTGTGCTTTGCGGCGCTGCTGATGGCTGGCCTCGATGGTATCAAGAACAAAATCCATCCGGGCGAAGCAATGGACAAAAACCTGTACGACCTGCCGCCGGAAGAAGCGAAAGAGATCCCGCAGGTTGCCGGTTCTCTGGAAGAAGCCCTGCAGGCCCTGGATGCTGACCGCGAGTTCCTGACGGCTGGCGGCGTATTCACCAATGACGCTATCGATGCTTACATCGCCCTGCGTCTGGAAGAGAACGACCGCGTACGCATGACTCCGCATCCGGTTGAGTTCGAACTGTACTACAGCGTCTAATTTTGCTGTAAATCCAGGGTATGTCGTGTTGTGGCGCGGGATGCCCGGGATATTTTGTTGCCGTGGAAACTTTCAGCCCATCTCAGGATGGGCTTTTTTCTCCACCAACACGCTGATCTCGCGAGCTTTTTACCGATAAAAAGCTATACTGCACTAAATTGGTGCACTCTTTTTCAGGAGACTGTCGAATGGCAACAGGCACACTGCCCGATGCTGGGCAGATCCTCAACTCTCTTATCAACAGTATCTTACTGGTCGATGATGACCTGGCGGTGCACTTTGCCAACCCTGCGGCGCAGCAGTTGCTGGCGCAGAGTTCGCGCAAGCTGTTTGGCACCCCGTTACCTGAGCTGTTGAGCTATTTCTCATTAAATATTGGGCTGATGCAGGAGAGTCTGCAGGCGGGCCAGGGTTTTACCGATAACGAAGTGACGCTGGTTATCGATGGCCGCTCGCATATCCTGTCGCTGACCGCCCAGCGGCTGCCGGAAGGCTTTATTCTGCTGGAAATGGCGCCGATGGATAACCAGCGCCGCCTGAGCCAGGAGCAACTGCAGCACGCGCAGCAGGTCGCCGCCCGCGATCTGGTCCGCGGCCTGGCGCACGAGATTAAAAACCCGTTAGGCGGCCTGCGCGGCGCGGCACAGCTGCTCAGCAAAGCCCTGCCCGACCCGGCGCTAACGGAATATACCAAAGTGATCATCGAGCAGGCCGACCGGCTGAGAAATCTGGTCGATCGCCTGCTCGGCCCACAGCATCCGGGCATGCACGTTACCGAAAGCATCCACAAGGTCGCCGAACGGGTAGTGAAACTGGTCTCGATGGAGTTGCCGGACAACGTGAAGTTGATCCGTGATTACGACCCCAGCCTGCCGGAGCTCCCCCACGACCCGGATCAAATTGAACAGGTGTTGCTGAACATCGTCCGTAATGCGCTGCAGGCGCTGGGGCCGGAAGGGGGCGAAATTGTTCTCCGCACCCGGACCGCTTTCCAGCTGACGCTGCACGGGGTGCGTTATCGCCTCGCCGCCCGTATTGACGTCGAAGATAATGGCCCGGGTATTCCGCCCCAGCTCCAGGATACGTTGTTTTATCCGATGGTCAGCGGCCGCGAAGGCGGTACTGGCCTGGGCTTATCTATCGCCCGCAGCCTTATCGATCAGCACTCCGGCAAAATTGAATTCACCAGCTGGCCGGGTCATACCGAATTTTCGGTATACCTGCCTATTCGGAAGTAGAGGTGTTTATGCAACGAGGGATAGCCTGGATCGTTGATGACGATAGCTCCATCCGCTGGGTGCTTGAACGCGCGCTCACCGGAGCCGGCTTGAGCTGCACAACGTTCGAAAGCGGCAATGAGGTGCTAGATGCCCTCACCACCAAAACCCCGGATGTACTGCTGTCAGATATCCGTATGCCGGGAATGGATGGTCTGGCGCTGCTCAAACAGATTAAGCAGCGTCATCCGATGCTTCCGGTCATCATAATGACCGCACATTCCGATCTGGACGCCGCGGTCAGCGCTTATCAGCAGGGCGCGTTTGATTATCTGCCCAAACCTTTTGATATCGATGAAGCTGTCGCCCTCGTCGACCGGGCGATTAGCCACTATCAGGAGCAGCAGCAGCCGCGAAATGCGCCGATAAGCAGCCCCACCGCCGATATCATTGGCGAGGCGCCGGCCATGCAGGATGTCTTTCGCATTATTGGCCGTCTGTCGCGATCATCCATCAGCGTGCTGATCAATGGCGAATCCGGTACCGGTAAAGAGCTTGTCGCTCATGCCCTGCATCGCCATAGCCCGCGCTCAAAAGCGCCGTTTATCGCGCTGAATATGGCGGCAATCCCCAAGGACCTGATTGAGTCCGAGCTGTTCGGCCATGAAAAAGGGGCCTTTACCGGCGCCAATACCGTCCGTCAGGGTCGCTTTGAACAGGCTGACGGCGGCACGCTGTTCCTGGATGAAATTGGCGATATGCCGCTGGATGTCCAGACTCGTCTGCTGCGCGTTCTGGCGGATGGCCAGTTTTATCGCGTGGGCGGCTACGCGCCGGTGAAGGTCGATGTGCGGATCATCGCCGCCACCCATCAGAATCTGGAGCAGCGGGTGCAGGAGGGGAAATTCCGTGAAGATTTATTCCACCGCCTGAACGTGATCCGGGTGCATTTGCCGCCGCTGCGCGAGCGTCGGGAAGATATTCCACGTCTGGCCCGCCATTTTCTGCAGATTGCCGCCCGCGAGCTAGGTGTTGAAGCCAAACAGCTGCATCCGGAAACGGAGACAGCGCTGACCCGCCTGGCGTGGCCGGGCAACGTTCGCCAGCTGGAAAACACCTGTCGCTGGCTCACCGTCATGGCCGCCGGCCAGGAGGTGCTGACGCAGGATCTGCCGAGCGAACTGTTTGAGACCACCATTCCTGATAGCCCGACGCAGATGCAGCCAGACAGCTGGGCGACGCTGTTGGGTCAGTGGGCCGATCGGGCGCTGCGTTCCGGTCATCAAAACTTGCTTTCAGAAGCGCAACCCGAAATGGAACGCACGCTGCTGACGACCGCCCTGCGTCATACTCAGGGACATAAACAGGAGGCTGCGCGCCTGCTGGGATGGGGTCGTAATACCCTGACGCGTAAGCTAAAAGAGTTGGGTATGGAGTAGGGTTAAACGGCGTGATGAAAAATAGCCGATCAGCGCAAAGTGCTGCTATTTTGTACTTTACTGTTCCGATGAGTTGAGTATGATCGTGCCCGGCATTAGGGGAGAGCATCATGTTTGAATCACTGGTGAGTATGATATCGAGCGGCGCCGCTGCGAGTCACACACCACAAACGGCAGTCGCTGCCGTTCTGTGCGCTGCGCTGGTCGGGCTGTTCAGCTAATTGTTCCCCCTCTCCTGCGGGAGAGGGGGAAAACATTAAATCACCCTTGAGAACTGCTGCATCCGAGCCTTTTGCCGCAGATAGGCATCAAAGCACATACAGATGTTGCGGATCAGCAGGCGGCCTTTCGCCGTTACCTGGATAGCCTTACTCTCCACCACCACCAGCCCGTCATGCGCCAGCGGCGCCAGCAGTTTCAGGTCCTCAGCAAAATAAGACTGAAAATCCACGGCCCACTGCGCTTCGACTGCATCAATATCCAGACGGAAGTTACAGATCAACGCCTTAATTACGTCGCGACGCAGACAGTCGTCCCGGGTTAACGCGATCCCGCGCCACAGGGCGTTCCCTTGCTCTGCCACCTGCTGGTAGTACTGCTTTAGCTCTTTTTGGTTCTGGGCGTAGCTGTCGCCAATCATGCTGATCGCGGACACGCCCATCCCCAGCAAATCGGTATCGCCCTGAGTGGTGTAGCCCTGGAAATTGCGATGCAGTACGCCGTGACGTTGCGCGACCGCTAATTCATCATCAGGACGCGCGAAGTGGTCCATGCCGATGAACTGATAGCCTGCCGCCGTCAGCGAGCCGATGGTCTCCTGGAGGATCTCCAGCTTCTGTTCAGCGGAGGGCAGATCGGCATCTTTAATTTTGCGCTGTGCGGCAAAGAGCGTGGGCAGATGCGCGTAGTTAAACACGCTCAGGCGGTCAGGATTGAGCTCGGCGACCTTTTGCAGGGTAAAGGCAAAGCTCTCCGGCGTTTGTTTCGGCAGGCCGTAGATGAGGTCGATATTGGTCGAGGTAAATCCAATCTCCCGCGCATGACGGAGCAAATCAAAGATGAACGCTTCGTCCTGTTCGCGGTTAACCAGACGCTGAACCTCTTTATTAAAGTCCTGCACGCCCATACTCAGGCGGTTGAATCCCTCAGCGCGTAAATGATCGAGGACATCCAGCTCGATTTCACGCGGATCGACCTCGATGGAGATCTCGGCTTCGGCGCTGAAATGAAAATGGGTACGCAACAGATCCATCAGGCGACTGATTTGCGCCTTGTTGAGATAGGTCGGCGTGCCGCCTCCCCAATGCAGTTGCTTAACCTGACGGTTGGCAAACAGCGGCGCACGGTGGATGATCTCCTGTTCAAGGAGATCGAGATACTGATCGGCCTTATGCTGCTGGCGGGTGACGATCTTATTGCAGCCGCAGAAATAACACAGCTTATGGCAAAACGGGATATGCACGTACAGCGACAGGGGACGCTGTGGGTAACGGGCCACAGCGGCATCGAATTCCGCCGCGCCGAATTGTGGTGAAAACTCTAGCGCGGTGGGATACGAGGTATAGCGCGGCCCGGAATAGTTATATTTCTGGATCAGGGCCAGATCCCAGTCGATTATCTGCTCAGACATGCTCACTCCTTCCGATGGTGCCGCCGACGGGTACGCCGTCCCGGCCCCACCGCACCGCGGGTCATGAGCCGGTTGCGCAGCCATTTCAGACGCCGCGACAACCGTCGTAGTTTAACGAATAACCACAGCAGATAACATATAACCAGAAGGGTTATAAGCAGTACCGGGAATCCGATGGGATGCAAATGTTAGTTTCCACCCTTCAGCAGACGCATCATATCTTCCTGACGCTCTTCCTCTTCTTCATCTTCGTCATCGTAAGAGAGGCCGAGCTGCTGCATCAGCTCATCAATGCGATCCAGTTTGGCATCCACCCAGCTCTGCTCTTCAGCATTCAGGGTACCGCCCTCTTCCAGACGTTCCAGCAGCGCGTCCAGGCGCTCATCATTCTCCAGCAACTCCAGCTCAGCCTGCGGTGAAAGCATAGGTTTCTCGCTCTTTGGTTTATGCTGCTTGGGAGCTGGAGCGCTGCTTTCGCTCACGCCCAGCGGGATGGGTTTTTTGCTGCCCACGCGTGGATCTTGCGCCTGGCGCTGTTTTTTACCTGCTGAAGCCGCATCGCCGCCGTTCGCGCGACTTCCTGCCGCGTGGCCACGATGTTTCTTCTGCCGTTTGCGATCGCGAGCTTCCTGATTTAACTCTTCACGCGACTTGCGGCCGGATTTGCCACGGGTGGCGGATGTCGGTTTTTTCATGGTGTGTAATCTTCAGACAGTATTATTCAGTATAGAATTGAGGCGGAATCTAGCAGAAAGCAAGCAAAGAAAAAAGGCGACAGATTACTCTGTCGCCTTTTTCCTCACTGACCACCCTTAACGGGCTCTTCTTTCCCTGTTCGCTAACGACTTACCCTGTCTTTCCCTTAGCGTCCAACGGTCCCTGTCTCTTCCTTTTCCCTTTGAAACGTTTCCAAAACGCGCGTCATCCTGACAATCCTGTGGTCTTCGCCTCCTGGCGCTTCCTGACCCCTCGTCCTGAGTCCTCATCCTTTTCAGCATCCCCGCCGTTGTGTATTACTTTACCCTGTTGACAAAAATCGACAACCAGTCTGGCCGTTAAAATTCCACTTTTCAGATTTCTCTATTCTTGTAATCTATTTATTTTCAGTAGGTTATAATTTATTAGTCTTATTTTTCTCAGGCATGTCCTATACGAAGAATAGCCAATGTCTCACAAAGTGCATGGTTTTTACTTACAGAACCGGCGTGCGGTAAAAACAGCCTTTTTCTGCTGTTCAGGTATAATCCCTGCCATAGCCTGTTTTAACGGAGACGACCGTCTTGACCAACTGGAATTATCAACTGACGCACTTTGTCACTAGCGCGCCAGATATCCGCCATCTTCCTGCCGATACCGGTATTGAAGTGGCATTCGCCGGCCGCTCCAATGCGGGAAAATCCAGCGCGCTGAATACGCTGACCAACCAGAAAAGCCTGGCGCGGACCTCCAAAACTCCCGGACGTACACAGCTGATTAACCTGTTCGAAGTCGCCGAAGGCAAACGCCTGGTCGACCTTCCCGGCTACGGTTATGCGCAAGTCCCGGAAGAGATGAAGATCAAGTGGCAGCGCGCGCTGGGAGAATACCTGGAAAAACGCCTGTGCCTGAAGGGCCTGGTGGTCCTGATGGACATTCGCCACCCGCTTAAGGATCTCGATCAGCAGATGATCCAATGGGCGGTAGAAAGCGATATTCAGGTGCTGGTGCTGCTGACCAAAGCCGATAAGCTCGCCAGCGGCGCGCGTAAAGCGCAAGTGAATATGGTGCGTGAAGCGGTGCTGGCCTTCAATGGCGATGTTCAGGTTGAACCCTTCTCCTCGCTGAAAAAATCTGGCGTGGATAAGCTGCGACAGAAGCTGGATAGCTGGTTTAACGAAATCCCGCCGCAGGAAGCAGAGAGCACCGTAGACGAGTAATCGTCACCAACAGCCGGATAAGAGCGTGCCGCGCCTTGTCCGGGTTCCTCTCCAGCGTCAAGCACAAGCGCGTCCTTCTTTTTGCCACTTTTCTTTCGCGCAATAAAAAACGCCCCGGTCATAAATGACCGGGGCGGCTAAAATATTCAGCCAAATCCGATTACGTGAAGTAAAAGGTCTGAAAGATAGAACATCTTACCTCTGTACCCTACGCGAATAACTTTACTCTTCTTTCGCTCACGGATAAAGCATTTTTTGTAGTTTTTTTTCACTATTTACATAGCAAATTCAAATGATCCTCACAAAACTCTATAAGTTATGTTGCTTACTTACAGAAAATCGCGTTGTGCTTTGTATACTTAGTGCGCTTGATCCCAGTTTTCTCCGCTGCCCACTTCCACCAGCAACGGTACCGCCAGCGTAGTGCTGTTCTCCATCAGTTCGTGGATCTTTTTCGATACGGCATCGAGCTCATCCTTATGCACTTCAAAGACCAGTTCATCGTGAACCTGCATGATCATTCGCACGCGAGGTTTCTCGCTCCGCAGCCATTCATCAACGGCAATCATCGCCCGCTTGATGATATCCGCAGCCGTCCCCTGCATTGGGGCGTTAATCGCCGCACGTTCCGCACCGGCACGACGAGCGCCATTGCTGGACTTGATATCCGGCAAATAGAGTCGACGGCCGTCCAGCGTTTCAACATACCCTTGCTCCTTCGCCTGTGCGCGGGTGCGCTCCATATACTCCAGGACGCCCGGATAACGCTCGAAATAAAGATCCATGTACTTCTGCGCTTCTTTACGCGGGATGTTCAGCTGGCGGGCCAGGCCAAAGGCGCTCATGCCATAGATCAGACCGAAGTTGATAGCTTTCGCACTGCGCCGCTGTTCGCTGCTGACGCTGTCCAGCGGTAAGCCAAACACTTCAGCCGCCGTCGCCCGGTGAATATCCTTCCCTTCCGCGAAGGCGGTCAGCAGGCCTTTATCCCGCGACAGGTGCGCCATAATGCGCAGCTCGATTTGCGAGTAGTCCGCCGAGACAATAACGTAATCTTCTGGCGCGATAAACGCCTGGCGAATACGGCGCCCTTCTTCGTTACGCACCGGAATGTTTTGCAGGTTTGGATCGGTAGACGACAAACGGCCGGTGGCGGTAACCGCCTGATGATAGGAGGTATGTACGCGGCCCGTTTTGGGATTAATCATCAGCGGCAGCTTATCGGTATAGGTCGACTTCAGCTTCGCCAACCCACGGTACTCCAGAATCACTTTCGGCAACGGATAATCGAGCGCCAGCTCTTCCAGTACCTCTTCAGAGGTGGACGGCGCACCGCCCGGCGTCTTCTTCAGCGGCTTGATACCCTGTTTTTCGAACAGGATCGTTTGCAGCTGTTTGGTGGAGGAGAGATTAAACGCTTCCCCGGCGATCTCATGCGCCCGCTGCTCCAGCTCAACCAGGCGCTGGGCTATTTCCTGCGAGTGCGCATGCAGCACGGCGGGGTCGATTTTAACGCCGTTGCGCTCAACGCGTGACAGCACCGGCACCAGCGGCATTTCAATGTGCTGGAAGATATTCAGCGGACCTTCATGCTGCTGCAGCTTCGGCCACATTTTCAGATGCAACTGAAGCGTGACGTCGGCGTCTTCCGCCGCGTAGCGACCCGCCTCTTCCAGCGCAATCTGGTTAAAGGTGAGCTGATTCTTACCCTTACCAGCGATCTCTTCGAAGGTAATCGTTTTATGTTTCAGCCAGCGGTCGGAAAGACTGTCCATATCATGGCGGCCCGCCACGCTGTCGAGAATGTAAGATTCCAGCATGGTATCGAACGCAATCCCGCGCAGCTCAATGTCGTAATTAGCCAAAATGCCGCGATCGTATTTGAGATTTTGCCCAACCTTGAGCAGCTTCTCATCCTCCAGCAGCGGTTTAAGCAGCGCCAGCACGCGCTCGCGCGGGATCTGATCCGGCGCATCAAGGTAATCATGCGCTACCGGGACATAGGCGGCCACGCCCGGCTCAACAGCGAATGAAAGGCCGACCATGTTGGCGGAGATGTTATCCAGGCTGTCGGTTTCCGTATCAAAGGCAAAGAGCGGCGCTTGCTTCAGCTTATCGATCCAGGTGAGCAGCGTAGCCTCATCAAGGATGGTGACATAGTGCTCTGCTGAAAGTGCAGTAGCGGCCTCAACCTCTGCTTCCGCTTCTGCTGCTGCTGCAAGCACTGCAGGTTTCGCAGCCGGTTTGCCCCCCTTAGCCTGCAGCCATTTTCCGGCTTCAACGTCGGTGGTCCAGCGCTTAAACTCATACTGTCTGAACAGCGCCAGCAGATCGTCTGCCGCCGGCGGCTGCACCTCCAGCTCTTCGCAAGTGAGCTCCAGCTCGACGTCGGTTTTGATGGTCGCCAGCTGATAAGAGAGATAAGCCACCTCCTTGTTCTGCTCCAGCTTCGCCGCCATCGTTTTCGCGCCGCGGAAGCTCAGTTCAGCGATCTTCTCCGGTTCCGCATACAGCGTATCGAGGCCGCCGAGGCCTTGCAGCAGCGCCTGGGCGGTCTTTTCGCCCACGCCCGGCACGCCGGGAATGTTATCCGAGGAGTCGCCCATCAGCGCCAGGAAATCAATAATCAGCTCTGGCGGGACGCCGTACTTGGTAACCACCTCATCCGGCCCGAGGATAGTGTTGGTCATGGTATTGATCAGGGTGATCCCCGGCGTCACCAGCTGGGCCATGTCTTTATCGCCGGTACTGATCAGCACCGGACGTCCAGCCCTTTCCGCTTCCCGCGCCAGGGTGCCAATCACATCGTCAGCTTCGACGCCCGGGACCGCCATCAGCGGCAGCCCCATCGCTTTCACCATCTTATGCAACGGCTCAATCTGCGCGCGCAGATCGTCCGGCATCGGCGGGCGGTGAGATTTGTAATGTTCGAACAATTCATCACGGAAGGTTTTCCCTTTCGCATCAAAGACCACGACGGCATGAGTCGGTTGATACTGCAGAATCAAACTGCGCAGCATATTCAGTACGCCGTACATAGCCCCGGTGGGCTCCCCTGCGCTGTTAGTCAGCGGCGGAAACGCATGATACGCCCGATAAAGATAGGAGGAGCCGTCAACGAGGATGAGAGGGTTTTCTGGGATCTGAACCATAATTTCCGTGCCTGTTTATCAGATTATGGATAAAGGATGCCACAGACGGGCATGAAATCCTGAATTTTTCCCGCATTTCGCGGAAAAGATTCAACGATCGTCCCGATCGCGCGACAACTTATCTTGTGGATAACTTTGTGCATAGTTTTACAACGTCAGCTTATCCGCCCCTGAAAATAAATGAATAAATAGTATTAGTTATTATTTATCAATAACTTAAAAGAAGATCAACGATCCTGGCATGAATTTGATGACCTAATCTTCCATGTGGATAGAAGATCCTTGTTTTTTTCTGTTCTGGTAAGACCCGTCATTTGCCGCGTTTTCTGGTAAAATCAGCCTCTTGCGCAGCTTAAAGGCGCTCTTTGTCAGCCTAACTTTCTGAATAAACTAACTATGTCGAGATTACTCGCTGCGATAACACTTCCGCTGAGTATCGCCTTAACCATCTTAGTCACCGTTATCTGCTCTGTACCGATCATCGTCGCCGGGCTGATTAAACTACTGGTCCCCATTCCAGCGGTATGGCGCTCTATATCCGTTTTTTGCAATTTTATGATGTACTGCTGGTGCGAGGGGCTGGCGCTGCTGTTGCATCTCAATCCCTGGCTAAAATGGGACGTCCAGGGTCTGGAAGGCCTGAACAAAAAGAACTGGTATCTGCTGATCAGCAACCACCACAG
The DNA here is from genome assembly GCF_050378655.1 of Klebsiella sp. 7-CIP_Kleb. Classification (NCBI taxonomy): domain Bacteria; kingdom Pseudomonadati; phylum Pseudomonadota; class Gammaproteobacteria; order Enterobacterales; family Enterobacteriaceae; genus Klebsiella; species Klebsiella sp. 7-CIP_Kleb. Next base: position 4,078 of record NZ_JBNRLJ010000009.1, on the reverse strand, counting down.
CTGGGCAGATATCGTGGTGCTATGCGTGCTGTTCCGCAAGCATATTCCGATGAATAAGTACTTCCTTAAACAACAGCTGGCGTGGGTACCGTTCATCGGCCTCGCCTGCTGGGCGCTGGATATGCCTTTTATGCGCCGCTATTCGCGCAGCTATCTTATTCGTCACCCCGAACGCCGCGGTAAAGATGTCGAAACCACCCGCCGTTCATGTGAGAAATTCCGCTCGCACCCAACGACAATCGTCAATTTTGTGGAAGGCTCGCGTTTTACCGACGCAAAAAAGCGCGAGACGCGCTCTCCTTACCACAACCTGTTACCACCGAAAGCGGCGGGTATTGCCATGGCGCTCAATGTTCTCGGCTCGCAGTTCGATAAACTGCTGAACGTTACGCTGTGCTACCCGGAAAATCATGCAAGGCCGTTTTACGACATGCTAAGTGGCCGACTGACGCGCATTGTGGTTCGTATCAATCTGGTACCGATTGGCGAAGAGCTACACGGCGATTACGTCAACGATAAGAACTTTAAGCGTGGTTTCCAGCGCTGGCTGAATGGGCTATGGGAAGAGAAAGACCGTCAGTTAACTGACATCATGCGGGACAAAGCAAGGAAGTCACGGCAAAGTAGATAAAAAAAAGCCGGTCAGTGACCGGCTTTTTTTTTATTTCTTCTCAACCAGCTGCTTCACGGTATCCGCATACTGAGCGACGAAGACATCCATATTGCTGGTGTCCATCCCCTGCGGGTTCAGCTGGTACTTACCATTGACGTACATAGCCGGTACCCCCTGCAGCTGCAGATCGGCTGCCGCTTTCTCCTGCTGAGCGACCAGAGATTTCACCACGAAGCTGTTCCATGCGGCATCGTAGTCTTCCCCTTTCACGCCAGCGTCGACGAACACTTTACGAATGTCAGCCAGGCTCTGTACGGTCTGGTTTTTCTGCACCGCTTCGAACATCGGCGCCGTAATTTTATCTTCAACGCCCAGCGCGATGGCCACAGCCCATGCCTGCGTCAGCTCCTTGCCCAGCGGCCCCAGGAACTCGACATGGTATTTGGTCATTTTGGTGCCTTCTGGCAGTTTCTGGCGCACGCTGTCAGAGACATGCAGCACTTCTTCAAACTGATAGCAGTGCGGGCAGTAGAATGAGAAGAATTCGAGCACCTGCGGCTCGCCAGCAACCGGCTTATCAAGGGTGATGTACTGCTTGCCGTCGGTGATCTGGGCAGCGGATGCACTAAAAGCCAGAATCATACCAGCCAGCGCCAGCCAAACTTTTTTCATGATTTACTCTCTCCTGGATATATCACATTAATACATTGGCGTTAACTGAAGCGGGGGTTCCTGTAGAACCTTCACCTGCTCGAGAAAAGTAGACGTCTGCCCTCGCCAGTAATCCTCCCCGGTTAACCAGGGAAAATTAACCGGAAATGCCGGATCGTCCCAGCGTCTGAGCAACCACGCCAGATAATAAACCAGTCGCATGGCGCGTAAAGGTTCAATAAGCGCGATTTCATCGCTGTTAAAGGGGCTGAATTCCTCATAGGCCTCGACGATGGTCTCCAGCTGCATACGCTGTTCAGCCTTATCGCCGTTGAGCAGCATCCACAGATCCTGAATCGCCGGGCCGGTTCGCGCATCGTCTAAATCAACAAACAGCGGCCCATCGCGCCAGAGGATATTGCCTGCATGGCAGTCACCATGCAGGCGCAAAGTAGTCCCGCCACCGTGCCATTGCGTCATGACGGCAGCGATGAGTTTATCGGTCGCCTTCAGGAAATCGGCCTTCAGGCCTGAGGGGATAAGCGTCGACTGTTCAAATACCTGGCGTGGTTCCAGCAGATATTCCTGCACGCCAATCTCCGGACGCGCAGAAAAGCGCTGTTTGCGCCCGGTCTGGTGCAGGCGCCCCAGATAACGGCCAACCCACTCCATCTGATCAAGGTTATCCGCCTCGAACTGTCGGCCGCCAAGGCTTGGGAAAACGGCAAAATAAAACCCCTGGTGCTGATGAAGCGTACTGTCGTTAAATAACAGCGGCGCCGCAACGGGCACTTCATCTTCTACAAGCTGAAGCGCAAACTTGTGTTCTTCAAGGATTTGTGCTGCCGACCAGCGCTCAGGACGATAGAACTTCACCACATAACGATGACGCTCTTCGTCCTGGAACTGATAAACGCGGTTCTCATAGCTGTTCAGCGGGGTAAGACCGGAGTCCACCCGCATACCCAGATCGAATAACCCATCGATAATGGTATCCGGGCGAAGCGTCTGAAAAGTAAAAGCCTTATCGTGCATCCTGACATCCGATAATCGTACGAATAGTTCAGGATATCATCTCATTGCGCTTTACGCGGCAGCGCTTACAACCTTTTACTCTTTTATTACGCCGCGGGCGCGCAGCAGCGCGGTTTTAAAGTCTTCTTCATAATCCTTCTGAATACCCGGGATGACAGCATCTTTTGAAGAATCACGCATCTTCAGGTGATAGATCAGAATATCGTCGGAAAGATCGCTCAGTTCGCCATCATAGCCAGCCTCTTTCGCCAGTTTCTGCAAAAATTGCATCAGGTTCAGTTCTGGCTCTTTCTGCCAGGCGGGCTGGAGGAGTTCAATTACTTCATTCAGACGTTTACATTTCATGGTCATGCTCCTTACTCTTGATAGGGACAAGTTAACAGGGTCAATCCCACAATGAAAGAGGCGATATTCATATGCAAAGCGAGGCGATAACCGGCGTCGTGCTGGCGGGCGGCAGGGCCACGCGAATGGGCGGCATTGATAAAGGATTACAGTTGCTCAATGGACGTCCTCTCTGGCGACACGTCGCGGAGGCATTAGCTCCACAGGTCGATGAGTTAGTCATTAGCGCCAATCGTCATCTTGAACAGTGGCGTGCCAGCGGATATCCGGTCTTTCGAGACATACAGGAGGGTTATCAGGGGCCGCTGGCCGGAATGCTTGCTGTGATGCAGCAGGTCGCGAGCCCATGGTTTGTTTTTTGCCCCTGCGACACGCCGTTCATTCCGTCCTTTTTGGTGGAGCGCTTTATCCAGCAGAGAGGGGACGCACCGGTCGTTTGGGCCCATGACGGCGAACGGGATCATCCTGCCGTTGCATTAGTTCATCGTCAAATCATTCCGGAACTGGAGGCTTATCTGGCACATGGAGAGCGCAGGGTGATGGTTTTTATGCGACAAATGGGTGGGCGCCCGGTGAATTTCAGCGATGTGAAAACTGCTTTCATTAATGTAAATACGCTCGAAGATTTGCAGCAGATGCAGGAGCCATCATGATCCCATTACTGGCGATCGCCGCATGGAGCGGTACCGGAAAAACAACATTATTAAAGCGTCTTATCCCTGAGCTTTGCGCTCTAGGATTAAGCCCGGGACTGATAAAGCACACCCATCATGATATGGACGTGGATAAGCCGGGCAAAGATAGCTATGAACTGCGTAAGGCGGGCGCTGCGCAAACTATTGTCGCCAGCGAACAGCGGTGGGCATTGATGACCGAGACGCCAGAGAAGCCGGAATTAGATCTCACGTGGCTGGTCAGTCGAATGGATGCCAGCAAACTGGACCTGGTTTTAGTGGAGGGGTTCAAACATGAACCCGTGCCGAAGATCCTGCTTTTTCGGCAAAACAGCGGCCATCGTGTAGAAGAGCTGGTAATTGATGAGCATACCATCGCCGTGGCCAGCGATGTATCGATCGCGACCTCACTTCCGTTGCTGGATTTAAATAATATTCCGCAGATTGCGTCATTTATTGTCGGCTGGTTAGCGAAGCAGTAGCAGGTATTCAGGCGTTTTTTTTCCCAAAGGCGGTGCTGCGCCCCCCTGGCCGGGCGACCGGGGCGTAGCCCCATGTCGGATCAGTAGCCCCGGTAAGCGCAGCGCCACCGGGGGGCATACCCCACACAGCAAAAAACCCCGCACCTTTCGGGACGGGGTTCTTGTTAAAACGCAAAAAAGCTCAGCCTTCCGACTGAGCTTTCTGCTTTATTTGATGCCTGGCAGTTCCCTACTCTCACATGGGGAGACCCCACACTACCATCGGCGCTACGGCGTTT
>NZ_JBNRLJ010000008.1:0-151709 GCF_050378655.1 Klebsiella sp. 7-CIP_Kleb. | reverse complement strand
GAATACTGATGATCTGTTCGTCGGAAAAACGCTTCTTCATGGGGATGTCCTCATGTGGCTTATGAAGACATTACTAACATCGGGGTGTACTAATCAACGGGGAGCAGGTCAGCGGAGCAGGAATACATTAGCTTCATAGTTAAAATCGCGAACTGGAACGTGTCTATACATAACTTACCAGAGTTTGATCGCGAGAGAGCTTTCCATGATTGGTTTCTCACTCATGATCCCAATAAGTGATCTTCTCAATCTGCGTCAGGTATCTTTTCCTAAGCCGAGGATGTAGACAGTAAAGCAGTTTCTCCGCAGTAGGTTTTCCACAGGATAGATCCAATAACTGATCCATAAAGGATCCAGAGAGTACCAAAAAGATCCCGGATCGCTGGAGGCCCTGTGCCGCTTGGCTTGGAAGGTGATCGGTGTCTATTGTATGCTACGAAATGTCTACTGTAATCTACAAACAGTCTACTGAATGCTATATATTGTCTATTGTGCGCTATAAAAGTGTCTACTGTATGCTATATTTTTGATGGTTATTCAAAACTTAGGGTTTGAGGGAAATGTCTAACAAAATCAATGAGTCATACCTAAATGTAGAAGAAATAAATCAGACTACTGGTGAAGTTATCACACTTTCTTCCACATCGGAGACCAGTGTACAGACAGTTCCTCTGATGCGTTTGGGGGTCTTTGTACCAACATTAAAATCGACGAACAAAGCGATCGCTAAGAAAAGCAATGTCGGATCAAACATCAACGCGTCAGACGATCTTAGGCATCTGGAGTTAGCCAAATCCGAAGGGTTTGAAAGGATTACCATTTCAGGTCCAAGGCTAGACATGGATACGGATTTCAAGGTTTGGACAGGAATCATATCGGTACTGACCGATAATGAACTCGAGTCTAACGAGGATGGGACTATCTCGATCCGATTTACTGAGTTTGCTATGCGATGTGGTTTTTCTCGTGGACGTCTGAAGGCTGAATTTCGTGAAAAAATCAAAGATTCGCTCAGGAAACTGATGTCTAATGTTGTTGAATTCTCCAAGGACAGAGGCACAAACATTGAAGTCACTAAATTTGTTCAGCTCATTGGTGAGTCAACCGTGGACATTGGTAATGACAAAGTTATCCTCACTCCGTCGAAAACGCTTAAGGATCTGTATGTTGGTGAATACAAGATCCTGCTTAAGCTGAGAGCCCTTAAAGCCCTTGCAAGGAAAGAGTCAGCCCAGGCCCTTTATACGTTCATTGAGGCTCTGCCACCTAATCCGATCCCTGTCAGCATTGAGAGGTTCAGGAAGCGTTTATCCCTCACTTCCAGACCTGCTCTTCAGAATTCAACGGTAAGAAAAGCACTTAAGCAACTGGAGGACATTGGATACCTTGAATACCAGGAGCTTAAGGAAGGCAACAAGATAGCGTTTCAAATCATCAAGAGAAATCCCTCCCTGAAGTAGAAAGTCCACCGACAATCGCTCTGAGGGGGCTTACGGGCCCTCTTCAGTAGAACCCGGGGATTGTTCTCTACAAAGTGCTATCGGATTGTACGTTAAAAACACCAAAAGTAACGCTGACATGTCGTAACCCCTTCCAACTTCAGTGAAAGTTTTTGAAAACGTAGTGGCTCAGCTGAAACTGCCGATGAATTTCACATCAGGTTCCTAAGAAGGAAAGTAACTTTTCTTTTTTGCCATGATGCAAGAGCTTGTCTTCTGTTGCCTGTTTTGTAAATTCGTCTGGTAGATAGTCTACTGCACGCGACATGCGAACCTCGATTAGCCCTACGGAATACAAATGTCTACTGTATGCGATATCTGAATGCTGTTGGTAAAAGCAGGTGGCCGTTAAAGACAGATGTCTATTGTACGCTACAAGTATCTCAATCTGGGGTGTGCTGCAGGGTGACGATCTACTGTATGCGGCACCCGGTTGAATGTTCGATCAGGTCCGCATTTATCGGTGGTGTATTTCATTTGTCTACTGTGTGCGGCCATTCACGCTATAGGGTATGAGCTGGTGGATAATGGCCTATCGTATTTCAATACTGCCATGGCTTCAGAACAGGGGCGTTTTAATGATTGCGATCGCATATTGTCTACAGTATGCGACATGCGTCACAACCGGACACCGGTATACGTTTGCTGTTCTACAAGGACGATGAGAGGAGTTCTGACGTAGACCCGGATTATAGCGGCATGCATAACTACACCACGTATGAAGAACATGTGCGCTATGTAGAACTACCGCAGCATGAGCATGAAAATCATCATCACGATAAGGAGGGCACGGCAAGTGATGTTCTGGAACCAAAAAAAGAAAGAGAAAGCAGCAACCGGCAATGAAAAAAAGCGCTTCGATCACCTGCTTTCGGTGGCCGAGAAATTACCTGTCATGACGCTGCCCGATCTCATTCGCGCTATCGTGCGACCAGTACAGAGTGATTTCTTGCTGGCGGTAGCCGAGGAAGGAACAGATGCCCGACCAAATATGACCCCTGAAAAGTTCTTCTTTGAAGAGCTTATCGATGTGAAATCGTATGAAAAGATGAAAGAACATGAGATGGACGGCGCTGATTACCCGTTGTCACTGGCAAGTGATATGGTGCTGCCGTGGCCTTGGAGCCTACAACGCTTTATCAATAACGTTTCACGTATTGGAAGCTATAAGGGGAAGCCGTGGAAGCAGGATAATAGCAATCATTATGTTGAGCTATGGTTGCCCTGGCGTATTGGCTTTGTGGGTGGCGGAAATCATTCAATAACGGCTGGCATTCTGGCCGGAGAAGGGACGCTAATCCCTGAGCACGTTTACGATATGTCCTGGCTGTTTGAGCTGGTCCGAACGGACGGTAATCACTGGTTTGTTGACGATCATAAGGTCGAAGCGGTTAAGTCGGGGCGTTCAGCTGCGGTGTTTGAGATAGGGCGGCTATTAGTGGAAGGAGCTTAAGAATTTTGCTCGAACTGCTTGCTGAAGACGTTTACGTCACGATGATCCCTGTTAAGCCTGTGGCTAAGGATCTATGTCTACTGTATGCGACAATCACCGCATATCGGTTATGCCCAAATAGGGGAAGGTCTATTGTATGCGATATCGGGCTATGGCTGATCAGTGCTGGAGGCTACCTATTCGTGTCTACTTATTCGTGTCTACTGTATGCGACGGCCAACTCAAGTGGATATGCGCTAGTGGGAGAACGGTCTACTGTATTCGACGTGCCGTTAAATGGCCGATTCTCGCCGGTTATGCAGGCTATGAACAACTGGTGTCTACTGTATACGCCAAGCCACGCACCGGTAGGTGCTGACAGACAATGGTCTACTTTATGCGACGTGCGCTGAAATAGCCGATCCTTGCCGGTTATGCAGGTTACGAACAACTCTGGTGTCTACTGCATACGCCAACCCACACACCGGTACGTGCTGACAGGCAATAGTCTATTGTATTCGATGCCCGGTTAAATGGCCGGGCATCGCCGGTTCTACCGGGCAGGAACAACGGGTGTCTACTGTAGGCGACAATCCACGTACCGGATAGGTTCTGAAGGTAATTGTCTACTGTATGCGACGTGCGGTTGAATGGCCCGGCATAGCCGGTTATGCCTGGCAGGAACAACGGGTGTCTACTGTAGGCGACAACTCACGCACCAGGTAGGTGTTGAAGGCAATGGTCTACTGTATGCGATGTCCGGTTAAATGGTCGGGCATCGCCGGTTATGCCGGGCAGAAACAACGGGAGTCTACTGTATGCGACGACTAACGCACCGGTAGGTGCTGACAGGTAATGGTCTACTGTATTCGACGCACCGTTAAATGGCCGGACATCGGCGGTTCTGCCGGGCAGATACAACGGGTATCTACTGTACGCGACAACCCACACACCGGGTAGGTGCTGAAGGAAATGGTCTACTGTATGCGACGCACCGTTAAATGGCCGGGGATCGCCGGTTCTGCCGGGCAAAACAACGGGTGTCTACTGTATACGCCAAGCCACACACCGGGTAGGTGCTGAAGGAAATGGTCTACTGTATGCGACGTGCGGTTGAATGGCCAGGCATCGCCGGTTCTGCCGGGCAGGAACAACGGGTGTCTACTGTAGGCGACAACCCACGTACCGGATAGGTTCTGAAAGATAATTGTCTACTGTATGCGACGTGCGGTTGAATGGCCAGGCATCGCCGGTTATGCCTGGCAGGAGCAACGGGTATCTACTGTAGGCGACAACCCACGTACCGGATAGGTTCTGAAAGATAATTGTCTACTGTATGCGACGTGCGGTTAAATGGCCGGGCATCGCCGGTTATCACAGGTATGAACAACGAGTGTCTACTGTAGGCGACAACCCACGTACCGGGTAGTTGCTGACAGGCAATGGTCTATTGTATGCGATGTCCGGTTAAATGGCCGGGCATCGCCGGGTATGCACCAATAGGGTCTACTGTATGCGAGAGTCGACATATAACCCATGTTAAGTGTCTACTGTGTGAGGCAACCTGTGAAGCCTCGTGGGTAAAGGTCTACTGTACTCGATGGTTAGGAACGATCACTTACTGACCATCGATACAGCTCCAGTGGTCTGTATTATTCTGCCGTCCGAGAGTGATATGAGTTCGCAGTCCAAGAACCATCAGAAGATTACACTAACTATTTTAACTATAAGAAACTGAATTATATACCTATTAAGCAACCTGAATAGAGATGCTGGATATGTTTCCAGAAACCTAAAATTACAAAAATTTACAGTTGCTACTTATTTGTATGAGTTTTAAACTATCTTTGCAACACACGGAAAAATGTTTCATTATGGGAATAAAAAATGAACAAAAGTACAATTGCATTGATGATGGCCATGCTTTCAGGTACTGCTTATGCTGACTCTACGCAGTTAACGCCAAATTTCTCACCGGAAAGTGTAACTGTATCTACCTCCGCCGGGATGTTAAGCGGTAAATCTCATGAAATGGTTTATGATACTGGTACAGGAAGAAAGGTCAGCCAGCTGGACTGGAAGATCAAGAATGTTGCCATTTTAAAAGGCGACATTTCCTGGGATGCATATTCGTTTCTGACACTGAATGCACGAGGCTGGACATCCCTGGCTTCAGGGGCAGGTCATATGGACGACTATGACTGGATGAACGATAATCAATCGGGATGGACTGACCACTCATCCCACCCCAGCACGAACGTCAACTATGCCAATGAATTCGATCTGAACGCAAAAGGCTGGGTTTTCCAGAATGAAAACTATAAAGCGGGTGTAATGGCTGGTTATCAGGAGACTCGATTCAGCTGGACTGCAACCGGTGGTTCCTATAACTACGATAATGGTGCATATACTGGAGAATTCCCTGCTGGTGAACGTGGAATTGGCTATAGCCAGCGGTTTTCCATGCCGTACATTGGCCTTGTAGGTCAGTATCGTATTAATGATTTTGAGTTCAATGCATTGTTTAAATTCAGTGACTGGGTTCGGGCGCACGATAACGATGAGCACTACATGCGGGATTTAACTTTCCGTGAGAAGACGACCAGTTCACGTTACTATGGCACTTCAATTGATGCCGGATATTACGTAACTCCGAACGCCAAAGTATTTGCTGAGTTCACCTACAGTAAATATGAGGAGGCTAAGGGAGGGACTCAGATTATTGATACTAACAGTGGCGAGTCCGCCTCCATTGGGGGAGATGCCGCCGGGATATCAAATAAAAACTATACGATTACAGCGGGCCTGCAATATCGATTCTAAGTAAAAAATCTTGATTAGGAGGATTTGTTCCATTTCATTCGTTACCTAATCATGACACATGCCATATTTAATGCCAGAGTAACAGCTCTGGCATTGAAAGATTTCATAAATTAAAAGTCAGGCATACCCGTCAAGCGTAGAAGATGAAATCCACATAAAAAACAGAACCATAGTATGATGCAGCACCATATCATCCATCAAGATTTCGGAGGATATAAGAACAGAATTTATTAAGATATGGAAATATCGAGGTTCCTGTATTTTCTGTCTACTACAGTAGACCACCGGGAAAAGAGATAACATGTATACGCCCGGATTTCAGAAATCGGATTAACTGAATACCATAACGCAAAAGCTATAATTCAAAAGAGACAGCCACCTGCACTGAATCAGATCGGTTTCCTGATTTTTGTTTAACCTGATAATTAATGCTAATGTATGCGTACATTAGCTTTGGCTGAGGACAAGATTCGTGAGAGCTGAAACGAAAGAAGCTATGCGGATGTTTTTGGGGGGGCGTTGCTACACGGCTAAACAACTCGAGAAGGACTATCTCTCTGAAGTGGCAGGTTACAGCGACGACCGCTGGGAAGCGCCGCAAAGAGCTGCCCGGCTGGCGGCAGCGGTAAAACGCTACAAAACCTCTGAGATGCTGCGTTTTATTTTTGCCACCATCGCGTATGATCCCGACCCGGATCTGACGCCGCTTGCCGTGAGGCGGCTGTGTCAGGCCTTGTTCGGCAGAACCGGTAGCCAGTGGCTTATAGTGGAAATTTTCGGGGTGAAGGGACGGCAGCACCGCAGCGATGACAGCACTCCGGAGTCCGTTGAAAAAATGGCAACCAGATATCGTCACGCCGCAGGGCTGCACTGGGCGGCAACTCTGGCGGAAATTGAGCGGGTAAAGCGCAACTATCAGACCCAGGTTAAGGCATCCAGGAAGGGAGAAGGGTAAATAACATAAATTTAATGCTAATGTACGCATACATTAGCATTACGCTAAAGTGGCTATACCACCAGTTTTTGTATCCAGATGGCTTACTGACATGTTTCCCTGCACGGTTATTCAGGTCTGAATGCGACAGGGGCCTACATCACAGAAGGGGATTGAGAACTGGAATGAGCTGGTCTGTTTTGCACCAGCGCTACGGGGTTTTTATACCACACACAGGTTTCAGCTGGTGGGCATCACGGCAGCTACCTGAGCTTACTGTAGTGTTTTTGCCCAGCCCGATACTGTTTTATTGCAGCCTGTTGGCAGGCTACAGAGTCAGTCGGGGCGATGTCTGGATTTTCTTTCAGTGCGTCAATTGTGGCCTGCACCATGCCCTTGTCCAAACCCCATGTGGGAGAGTAGGGATTATTGGCTTCTAAAGGGACTTTCAGTTCCAGTACATCTCGTTTAGCACACGTTTTATTTGCCTGGTAAGTAAGGTCTGGGTCTGCAAGGATTTTAGCGGATACACCAAAACTCGCCAAAACCAGACACGGGTGATACTTGTCGTTCGCATGTTTTATCCTTATTAATCGTCACTGATAATCAGAGTGGTCTGGGATGCTTCTTTCTCCACGCCATCCACATTCTGTGTTCTGTCCTGATGTTTCCTTCAGAAGTTACTTTATTGTGCTTCGTGGTCGGTGGAGAGGCTAAAACGCTTTCAAGCGTTTCACCAGCATCGAATCGCGCGTACAGCTTGTAATCGGCGGCATTCGTGTTTGTCGGCTCACATTTGCCATGGCTCATTTTTATCATCCTTTGCGATAAGAACTTAACTCTGCCAGGTACCAGCTGCTGGCGCCATAAACGAATTTTTACTCCCGGTGGTAAATCACCTCAGGCATCGTCATCCCGGAGTTCCAGGTTTTAATACGTAGTGAAGGTCTTGCTCAATACTCGCCGGACGGAATTATTCTTCATCACCGGCAGGGGCTGCAGTGCAGGAATGCACTTTATAGCAGTCCACCCGGCGGGACAATTCATGAAAGCTGGTGGGATCGGACCATCACACTCAAAACGTAAGACAACATGCCTTATAGCCCTACAAAGCCTTTGCTCCGGAGTGCCACGCTCTGCGTGGGTCGCGACTGTGCACATTTTCGGCATATTCTTTTTTTCTTTTTTTTTATTTTTTCTCTTTTTTTCGTCCGCGCGGCGGGGGCCGGGTCGGGCACGTTGAAGGTCAAGACCCTCAAGGGTATGTTGTCTTACGTGCGCTCTTTTGCTACCTGACACGCTTGCCGGCGATCAGAATCAGGAGAATAGCCATCGTTCGTGAGGAAGCTTATTTGTTCAGTCATCTCGCACACAGTAGTCATATCCCCGGCGCACCACCTCTGGCCCGTGCGCATATCCTCCCTGATTGATCGGGGCTTTATGAAACAGTTTCGGGAGGAGGGGAAAGCGGTTTGGACGGCCTCCAGTTCTGAATGAAGAACTGAAACTACGGTGATTAGACAGATTAATGCCGGGATCAGCATCTGCGTCATCGCTCGGGAATTCAATACAACCAGGCAAACCATACTCAGGGTTTAGGCGGACGGCGATGACCCTGAGTTCTCAGCTGGACGGTCTGATATGTGCAAAAAGCGAATGTTACTTATCCTGACTATGCAAAAGACAAACCGCAGCATCTATGCGTCCAGTAGTGCTTCAATATCAGCGGACATGATTGCCGCCAGTTGTATTAGCTCACACTTGATCTGGCACTGTTACAGCACAGAGCTTAATCTAGACTGACAGTCCGCTCAGTGAACTGGGATATCGTTCACCACGGGAATACCTGCGGCGGCGAACCAGTAATGGGTTAAGTGATAAAAAGTGTATGGAAATATAGGGGCCAATCCAATTTTTGACACCGCCCGGTCCCGCCGAGCGTTCTTTTCCATGTTCAACCTACTTCACACTCTCATTAAATATTCATATTTTCACCATATTTTTTTATATATAATTTACGTGCTTAAATGGAAATAAGCGCATTAAGTGACTGAACTAAAATAATATACAGTATGTAAACCTGATTCCCCCTCTCCCCAAGGTTGAGCGGATTTTTTTTTGCTCCAACAGAAGGTTACCGGAAGGTATTTATATATTGTTGCGACTCTGTAACATCAGTCGTAACCCTGGCCCGAAATCCTGCGCCATTCAGAAACAGAATTCCAGCATGATAGCCACTCCTCTCCGCGGGTAATGACTCCAACTTACTGATAGTGTTTTATGTTCAGATAATGCCCGATGACCCTGTCATGCAGCTCCACCGATTTTGAGAACGACAGTGACTTCCGTCCCAGCCTTGCCAGATGTTGTCTCAGATTCAGGTTATGTCGCTCAATGCGCTGAGTGTAACGCTTGCTGATAATGTGCAGCTTTCCCTTCAGGCGGGATTCATACAGCGGCCAGCCATCCGTCATCCATACCACGACCTAAAGGCCGACAGCACTCCAGTGTGGCCAGAGTGCGTTCACCGAATACGTGTGCCACAACCGTCCTCCGTATCCTGTCATACGCGTAAAACAGCCAGCGCTGACGTGATTTAGCGTAAGCGTTAAGTGAGCGCCGTATTGACGGCTATTTATTGGTGAGATCTACGTTCCATGGCAGCAGTTCGGCCACTTTGTTGATGGGCCACTCCGGCAATACGCTCAGGATATGGCGAAGGTAACCCTCTGGATCGATACCGTTCAGCCTGCACGTTCCGATCAGACCATACAGCAGGGCACCACGTTCACCACCATGATCACTGCCGAAGAAGATGTAGTTTTTCTTGCCCAGACAGACCGCTCGTAGCGCGCGCTCAGCAGCGTTATTATACGGCTCTGCCAGACCATCATCGCAGTAGTAACACAGGGCATCCCACTGGTTCAGTGCATAAGCGAACGCCTCGCCTAACCGGGATTTTTTCGACAGAGTGGCACTTTTCTCCACCAACCAGTCATGCAGGGATATCAGCAACGGTTTACTTCGGGACCGTCTGGCGGCCAGCCGCTGAGATGCCGGAAAGCCGCGTATTTCCTCTTCTATCGCGTATAACTCACTGATGCGCTTCAGAGCCTCCTCTGCTGTGGCCGTCCGGGTGCTGATATAGACGTCATGGATTTTGCGCCGCGCATGAGCCCAGCATGCCGCTTCTGTCAACGGGCCACCTTCACGCTCTGCGCTGAACAACCTGTCGTACCCTGCGAAGGCATCTGCCTGCAGCACGCCATGATAGTGCCGAAGATGTTGCTGAGGGTGTTTCCCCTGTCGGTCCGGTGAGAAGGCGAACCATGCCGCTGGCGGATCTGATGAACCCGCGCTTCTGTTATCACGGACATATGTCCAGATACGCCCGGTTTTCGTCTTCTTTCTGCCCGGCGCCAGCACGGGCACCGGAGTGTCATCCGTATGCAGTTTGCGGCAGTCCATCACGTAGTGGTAGAGGGCTTCATCCAGCGGGGCCATTAACCGGCAGCACGCATCCACCCAGTTGGAGAGCAGCGCACGACTCAGATCCACACCCTGACGGGCAAAGATTTCGCACTGGCGATACAGCGGCAGGTGTTCACAGTATTTGGCCGTTAACACGCGGGCCAGCAGACCCGGCCCGGCGATGCCCCGGTCGATAGGACGTGAGGGCGCTGGCGCTTCAACGACGCAGTCGCATCGGGTACAGGCCTTTTTCACTCTGACCGTGCGGATCACTTTCAGGGCGCTGGAGACCAGCTCCAGTTGCTCCGCGCTGACTTCGCTGAGATAGGCCATATCACTACCGCAACTAGGACAGCTGGTTTCAGCTGGCTCCAGTCTGTTTATTTCGCGGGGAAGATGTTCCGGTAACGGGCGACGATGACGGGACTGGCGCAACTGACGCGGAACCTGCTGATCATTGTCCCGGCCGTTGTAACGATCGCTTTGCTGCTCCTGCTGTTTCAGCAGGGCTTCGGCTTCTTCGACCTGCCGGCGTAGCTTTTCTGAACGGGTACCGAACAGCATTCGGCGCAGTTTTTCTATCTGAGCCCGCAGATGTTCTATTTCACGCTCTTCGTTCTCTATTTTCTCTTCTGCGCGGGCCAGCGCCGAACGCAGGAACGACTCAGTCTCAGCAACGAGACTGAGCTGGCTGTCTTTCTGGCGAAGCGCGTCTTCCAGCGCAGCGATACGGGCGAGATAGTCCTGACTCATGACCCCATTTATAATGCGGTCATGTGCTTTTTACAACATCGTCAGTGAGTTAAGGCGTGCAGTTTTAGGTTGCCGCCAGTCCAGCTTATCGAGGAGCATGGCGAGTTGTGAGCGGGTGATGGCGATTTTGCCGTCGCGTACAGCAGGCCAGACGAACTGTCCCTCTTCCAGACGTTTGGTAAACAGACACAGACCGTCAGCATCAGCCCAGAGGATCCTCACGGTGTCACCTTTACGACCACGGAAGATAAACAGGTGGCCGGAGAACGGATTGTCATCAAGAACATGCTGGACCAGTTCGCCCAGACCATTGAAGGACTTACGCATATCGGTGACCCCGGCAACCAGCCAGATACGAGTGCCTGACGGTAAGGGTATCATCGGCTCCTCCCGCTCAGCTCGCGGATCAGCGTTTTCAGAAGTGCAGGTGATAAATCCCCGGACAGACGCAGGCTGGCACCGCCGACAGTCACCTCGCATGTCATGGCCTCGCGGCAGGCTGGAGCGGCGGGTTCATAGTGCGGCTCAGCATGGTGTGACAGGACCATATCAGGCAAGACAACGGGGATAACAGAGTCTTGCTCTCTGATTGACCGTTGTATTTCATCGGGCAGAAGATGTCTGTAACGCTGGCGCCAGGTAAACAGCAGATTGTCATTAATTCCATTATCCCGCGCCAACCGGGCAACACAGGCTCCAGGCTGATATGACTTTTCGACGAGAGCCAGCTTAAAGTCTATTGAGTAGGACGCCCGCGCCCTGCGGGGCTGAAGAGTGTTTGACATTGATAGAGTCCATTAACGTTAATAAGAGGACTCTATCATCGTCAATCGTTAGTAATCGCAACAGGCGGCAGTGGCTTGACGCTTACGATTTAGCACCGACGTAGCCCCACTGTTCGTCCATTTCAGCGCAGACAATCACATCACTGCCCGGTTGTATGCGCGAGGTTACCGACTGCGGCCTGAGTTTTTTAAGTGACGTAAAACCGTGTTGAGGCCAACGCCCATAATGCGTGCACTGGCGCGACATCCGACGCCATTCATGGCCATATCAATGATTTTCTGGTGCGTACCGGGCTGAGAGGCGGTGTAAGTGAACTGTAGTTGCCATGTTTTACGGTAATGAGAGCAGAGATAGCGCTGATGTCCGGCAGTACTTTTACCGTTACGCACCACGCCTTCAGTAGCTGAGCAGGAGGGACAAGTGATGGAGATGGAAGCCACGGGAGCACCTCAAAAACACCATCATACACTAAATCAGTAAGTTGGCAGCATTACCTTCACTCATAAAAGCCAGAACAGAAATTAACACAATACGTTTAGCTGAAAACATGGAATAACCTCGTTACATCATTATGACATGCATACCAGACCACTTCCGCTCATCCACGGAAGTGGCTGGTATGACATAAATATTCAGTAAATGACCACTGAGTGGCTACAGATTTAGGGAATTAGAATTCCTGACTGGTTGGGCGCAAAACAATTTCGTTGATATCAACATCGGCAGGTTGCTCGATGGCATAGGCAATCGCTCTTGCTACCGAATCGGCAGGAATAGCTTGTTTATAGAAGTCGATGACGAAGTTTGAACTATTCTGGTCAGAACTCCCCAGCTTCAGCTCACTGTCGATGGCTCCGGGACAGATAGTGGTCGTGCGAATATGCGCACCCACTTCATGACGCAGACCCTCAGAGATAGCCTTCACCGCGAATTTGGTCCCGCTATACACCGTGCCGCCAGGGCTGAATACCTTGATACCTGCAACCGACGCCAGATTAATGAAATGACCGGATTGCTGCTTTTCAAAAACAGGAAGGGCTGCCGCAATACCATAAAGAACGCCTTTGATGTTGATATCAATCATGCGATCCCACTCGTCGGTTTTGGCAAGACTGAGTGGAGCTATCGACATCAGACCCGCGTTATTCACCATCACGTCAACACGGCCAAAAGCTTCAATGGCTTTGTCGATAATATTCTGGACATCTGCTTTACGCGTCACATCAGCTTCAACAGCAATAGCCTGGCCACCACCAGCAATAATCCGGGCAGCCAGCTGGTCGAGACGCTCCTTGCGGCGAGCAGACAGCACCAGAATAGCGCCTTTTTTTGCCAGGTTCAGGGCTGTAGCTTCACCCAGTCCACTGCTCGCACCTGTAATGACGACAACCTTTTTATCGATATTATTCATCGTATTAGCCTCTGAAATGAATGATTACTTTCTGAACGAGGTTAAGTATCGCAGCGCAAAGTGGCATAATAAATGGAAATTAATACCTTTCAGAATTCCTAAATATGGAACTATGAAACTTCAAGGAGCTGCTACGATGCAAAACAAGCTGGAGATGCTGCGTATTTTTTGCGTGGCTGCCGAATCACGAAATTTTAAGGAAGCGGCGATGCTACTGGGGATATCACCCCAGGCAGTCACCCGGGCAGTAAAGGAACTTGAAGAGCAGCGGGGAGAAATTTTATTTTACCGGAGTACCCGACAAATAAAGATAACTGCAGATGGAGAACGTCTTGCAAAACAGGCGCGCCAGGCGGTTGACTCTCTTGATTCGCTGTTAGTAAAAGGCGTTAAGGATAAAACTGATGAAATGGGGGGGACGGTGAGATTAACTATGTCTTCGGTATTAGGCCGAAAACTGGTTGTTCCTGCACTGGCTGAATTTGCGCGTCAGTACCCGGATATTGTGGTGGACTGTGTGCTGACCGACTCGCACAGCGATGTTATCGATGAACGTATCGATATAGGTATCCGTTTTGGATTTTTGCCTGACAACCGGTATGTGGCGCGCGAACTGGCAAAGATTCATTTTTACCTTGTCGGTACACCTGAGCTGATTGATAAGGTTGGAATGCCTGCCAGCATCGCTGAGCTGGATTCCTATCCTCTGACGGCATTGTTTGATCACAAGACGGGTCGCTATTGGCCCTGGACATTTACCGAAAGCCGCAGCTTCATCCCGTCGAAACCTCGCTTTATTGCCGATGATCTTGAGGCTGAGTTCCAGGCTATTCTGGCCGGTGTTGGATTTGGGCATATGCCGGGATTTTTAGTTCTGCCGTGGCTTAAAAGTGGCAAGCTTATTCAGATATTCACCGAGGAGACGTCACCCGTCTGGCGGTTGTACCTTTACCGCCCTCAGCGTGGGCCAACACCATTGAGGATCAGAGCGCTGTTTGACTATCTTGTAGACGTGCTGGGTGAACTGGAAACCTGACCCGAAAAGGGGTCAGGTTTATTCAGACAGGCTCAACCCTGACAATGATCTTTCCGATTTGTTGATTTGATTCGAGATACTGGTGTGCTTCCCGCAGCTCTTCAAATTTAAAGCATTTATCTATCTGTGGCTTCAGAAAACCGGCCCCCATGCAGCTCAGGATAAAACGCTTTGCTTTTTCCCGAATGGCTGGATCATTCAACACTTCCAAAAAGAGGAAGCCCCGCATAGTGAGACTCTTGCGTAATGCCAGTCGCAGAGGAAAAGGCGTTACATCAGGACTCAGCGCACCATGCATGACCATACGTCCTTTTGCGGACATGGCCTGTGCGATATGTTCAATCTGAGGTCCACCAACAGCATCAAACACGATATCAAGATGCTCACCCCCCAACCGCGAAACAATCGCCTGATAGAGGTCAGGTTCATCTTCACTGGCAATGACATCTTTCACACCTAAGGCAAGCAGACGTTCCTTTTTCTCCACCGTCAGGGTGCTGGCAATCACTCTGGCCCCCGCAGCTTCTGCAATCTGAACCGCAGCCAGGCCAACACTGCTTGATGCAGCAGTGACCAGTACGGACGCACCCTTTGTCAATTCCCCGGCATGCATGATCCCACCCCAGGCGGTAAGGTATTGCATCCATACTGATGAGGCTTCTTCCCAGCTCAGACTGTCAGGTTTATGCACCAGATAGCTTTCAGGGATCAGCAGCTTATCTGCGCAAGTGCCAAAACGCGCCAGGCTGTCAGAAGGCAACACTGAAACATTATCTCCAGGAGAGAACTGCTTAACACCTTCGCCCGTAGCCAGCACCACGCCAGCACCTTCGTAACCAAGGCGAGAGGGAAATACGGCCTTCTCGATATAAGTACCCCGTCTGAACATGGTGTCTGCACGGTTAAGACCAATAGCTTTCATCTGAATCAGCACCTCACCTGCTGCCGGTAAGGCAACAGGCAGGTTTTCGAGTTCAAGGACGTCGGCTTCTCCGGTGCAGTTAAAGCGCCAGGTTCTCGCCATCAGGCCGTTAAATGACATCAATCACAACCTTGATGGAAGCTGAACCATCCTGAACTGCGTGGTGGGCATCAATGGCCTGGTCCAGTGAGAAATGACGAGCATCAACGACCGGACGAATTTTGCCTTCTTCAACCAGACGGGTGGCGGTTTTCAGAACTTCACCGTGATGAGCACGACGTTCACCTGTGAGCATTGGCAGCAGAATAAAGACACCCGACAGGGTTGCACAACGCAGCGATGACGTTGCCAGGTTATAGTCACCAAATGCAGCACAGCTGGTGATATGGCCGTAATAGCGCGTCATGGAAAGTGAGGCGTCGAGGACAGGGCCACCAACCGTATCGTAAACGATATCAAAGCCTTCACCATCGGTGCATTGCTCAATGATGTCCTGCGTGGAAACCTTTGTGTAATCCAGCGGGAATGCGCCCAGCGTTGTAATCAGCTCCTGATCTGCCGTACATCCGGTTGCAGCAACTTTTGCACCGAGTGCATTTGCCAGCTGGACAACCATGTTACCTACGCCACCGGCGCCACCCTGTACCAGCACATGTTGACCAGCCTGTACATTGGCATTATCAACAAGGCCAGACCATGCCGTGAGGAACGTTAACGGCAGAGCTGCGGCTTCATGCATGGAAAGGTTACGTGGTTTGATGGCAAGCAGGTCTGCATCTGCAGCAATGAACTCAGCCAGTGAACCCTGAAGGCCGCGAACGCCACCGGTCAGGCCGTAGACTTCATCTCCAACACGGAACTGGGTTACGCCTTCACCGACAGCAACAACTTCCCCTGCCATATCAGTACCCTGCACAGCAGGGAGCTGAGGCATGGCGTACGGAGCCTCTCCAAGACGAATTTTATAATCAATCGGGTTTACACCGCTGGCATGAACACGCACCAGAACCTGACCAGCCTGTGGTTGTGGCACCGGGAGTTCTTTACGGGCAAATTTATCATCACCGAAATTTTCGAGTACGAGAGCAGTCATTGTCTGGTTCATGTGTATTCCTGTTATGTAATTGGGGACGGACAGAAGATAACAGGAACCAGTCATCCATTTAATGGCATAGTGTGGATTATATAATTCCAAAATTAACACCAATCAGATATATCGTTGGGATAGCCTGACGTGTTTTCAGTTAATGTGGGTTTGTGAAAATGGAATGCAGGTCGACAGGGATAAATGCAGGCTCATTTGCATGTATTGTGGGTTTGAGAGCTGCGCTGGTTGCAGCTAATGTGGGCTGATAATCAGCGGTAAATGCAGGTCGTACCTATTTCAAATGCAGGTCGCTACACCTATAGACATGATCAGCGCAAGCACGTCTCAGATGTCCAAACGGTGCGGATTTATACATGTTGACCAGGATGATATGGGGAACGGAACACTAAAACGCTCCCGTAAGAAAAGCTTCCACTGGTATAAAAAAGTCATCGCCACGAACGGAAAAGACCTCAGTAGTTAACACAGCACAGCCCTGGCAGCACTGTGCTGTCAGGGCGTCCCATAATTCCGCGCGGATACCTCCCGGTCCTACTGTGCATTATTCCCGGGTACGGTCTTTCACCCAACGGCGGTATAATGCCGGATTCATACCGGTCATCCGGCTGAAGACCCTCCTGAAACTGCCCTCATCCGCGTAACCTGCATCAGTTGCGATCTGCTTTATGGTTTTAGCGGATGTTTCAAGTGCCAGCCTTGCCATTTCACACCTGATCCTGTCGATAAACTGTTTCGGTGACTCGCCTGTTTCCGCCTTTATACGCCTGTGAAAGGTTCGCTCCGAAATGGCAAGGCGCCGGCACAGCTCTCTTGTGGTAAGCAGCGTTGATGTTTCCTGCCTTATAAAAAATTCTGCACCGGGTAGAATACTGTCCGGCCGGCTGAGGTGCGCGGTGGGCATATAAACAGCCCTTGCGGGAGGCGTTGTATCCACTACAGCAAATTCTGCTGCAATGCGCGCAGCCTCCGTCCCCTCAAGCTGACGCACAACGTGTAAGGCTACATCAATCCATGAAAGCGGCCCGCCAGCCGTAACTATACGGTTATCCTCAGTCAGAGCATTGCCCCAGATGGCGTTTGCCCGGGGGTAACGGCGCTTGAGCTCATCGTACAGCCACCAGGTTGTCGTACATTTTCTGCCGTTGAGCAGCCCCGCCTCGCCCAGCATAAACACTCCGCTGCACGAGCCACAAGCCAGGGCGCCATGCACGTACTGTTGCCGTATCCATGACGCTATGCTGCCCAGTTTACCGAGCTGTGGCGGCGTGTTTGATGCATCGGGTACAAACCCGGGGATCAGAACCGCATCGCATGATTTGATATCTGCCAGTGCCGCATCGGCGGTCAGTAACCGCCCGCTTCCGTCGGTCACAGGCTGCCCGTCCGGACTTGCTGTCATGATATCAAAGGGTGACGGCTCCTTGCGAGCAGCTGATATGGCTCTTCCGGCAAGAGAGAACATATCAGCCAGCCCGGTATAGCCTGAAGCAAGGCATCCCGGGGAAGCAATAATGACTATCTTTTTCATCTCAGTCCTGTAATTGGCCGAAAAAGCCGGTTTAATGGCAGATTCGCCACAGTGCCATGTTGCCTAACCCTGATACAATAATTCTCGTAAGAAAGCCATGATTATTACAACAGGAGAAAGAAACAATGAGTACAACAGCAGGACTGATTTCATTTAAAGCGAGAGAAGGAAAGGGCGCTGAAGTAGCAGAGCGCATAGCCGCTGCTTTGCCTCATGTTAATGCAGAAGAGGGCACCACTCACTGGCTGGTGATCCGCTCAGAAACGAGTCCTGAAACGGTTTTCCTTGTAGATCTGTTCAGTAGTACAGACTCAAGGGAACTCCATATGTCCGGTGAAGCAGCTAAACAAATATTCGCTACCTTACCCGCTCTGCTGGCAGAAGAGCCACACATTCATCCTGCTGTTTTGATTGCGGCAAAAGGTATTTAATTCGCTACGTTGGCCTGACCCCACGTCTGTAGACAAATCCTGTCCTCACGACGAGGCCTGTTCGAAGGCCTCCGGACTGACGCCGCCGAGATGACTGTGGCGCCGGGCCCGGTTGTAGAACACTTCAATGTAATCGAAGATATCTGACGGACGGCTTCTTCCTTAAATTCAGGTGTAAATCGTGGTGTGCCCATACGCTCCTCCTATACTCAAACTATAGGGCAGGAGCGTCTACCGGGGCGGGGTCAGTCCAGTCAATCGACGACACCATTTCGATAGTCGGCTCCTATCTCCGTTAACTCTGCCAGGCAGATGTCTGATGGGGTCTTAAACTGTAATGAAAGGAAATGACATATAAAATCACGTGCAGCTGTTGCATCTGGACCTGGTAAGCCGCTTGAGATCGTTGAGATTGATGTGGAACCACCTCGTAAACGTGAAGTTCTGGTAAAAATAAACCACACCGGTGTCTGTCATACCGATGCATTTACCTTGTCTGGTGACGATCCGGAAGGTGTCTTCCCGGCGGTTCTGGGGCACGAAGGTGCCGGCGTTGTTGTGGAAGTGGGTGAAGGCGTCACTAGCGTTAAACCTGGCGACCATGTTATTCCGCTTTACACCGCAGAATGTGGCGAATGTCTGTTCTGTAAATCCGGCAAAACTAACCTGTGTATCTCTGTTCGTGCTACGCAGGGTAAAGGACTCATGTCTGATGGCACCACCCGTTTCTCTTACAAAGGTCAGCCGCTTTTCCACTATATGGGCTGCTCCACCTTCAGTGAATATACCGTTGTCGCTGAAGTGTCTTTAGCCAAAATCAATCCGCAGGCGAATCATGAGCATGTGTGTCTTCTGGGTTGCGGTGTTACGACAGGTATCGGCGCAGTACACAATACCGCCAAAGTACAGCCAGGTGACTCGGTCGCTATTTTTGGCTTGGGCGGCATTGGCCTTGCAGCGGTGCAGGGTGCACGTCAGGCAAAAGCGGGGCGTATCTTTGCCATCGCTACCAACCCTGAGAAATTTGAACTGGCCCGCTCATTCGGGGCAACAGACTGCATTAACCCGAAAGACTATGACAAACCTATCCAGGACGTTCTCATTGAGCTGACTGGCTGGGGTGTTGACCACACGTTTGAGTGTATCGGCAATGTAAACGTCATGCGTTCTGCGCTTGAATCCGCGCACCGCGGCTGGGGTCAGTCAGTTATCATTGGTGTCGCAGGCGCCGGTAAAGAGATCTCCACGCGCCCGTTCCAGCTGGTCACCTGTCGTGTATGGAAGGGCTCTGCTTTTGGTGGTGTTAAAGGCCGACCCAGCTTCCTGGCATGGTAGAAGACGCCATGAAAGGTGAGATCGATCTGGCGCCTTTCGTGACCCATACCATGGGTCTGGATGACATCAATGAAGCCTTCAACCTGATGCACGAAGGTAGATCTATTCGTACGGTGATCCACTACTGATCACCGGATCCCTGACGTACTTCCGGGGAGCACTGGCGTGGTGGTTCTGGAAGATTATTCATCTGTATTTTTAATTGGTACCCGGTAATGACTCCAACTTACTGATAGTGTTTTATGTTCAGATAATGCCCGATGACCTTGTCATGCAGCTCCACCGATTTTGAGAACGACAGTGACTTCCGTCCCAGCCTTGCCAGATGTTGTCTCAGATTCAGGTTATGTCGCTCAATGCGCTGAGTGTAACGCTTGCTGATAACGTGCAGCTTTCCCTTCAGGCGTGATTCATACAGCGGCCAGCCATCCGTCATCCATACCACGACCTCAAAGGCCGACAGCACTCCAGTGTGGCCAGAGTGCGTTCACCGAAGACGTGCGCCACAGCCGTCCTCCGTATCCTGTCATACGCGTAAAACAGCCAGCGCTGACGTGATTTAGCACCGACGTAGCCCCACTGTTCGTCCATTTCAGCGCAGACAATCACATCACTGCCCGGTTGTATGCGCGAGGTTACCGACTGCGGCCTGAGTTTTTTAAGTGACGTAAAACCGTGTTGAGGCCAACGCCCATAATGCGTGCACTGGCGCGACATCCGACGCCATTCATGGCCATATCAATAATTTTCTGGTGCGTACCGGGCTGAGAGGCGGTGTAAGTGAACTGTAGTTGCCATGTTTTACGGCAATGAGAGCAGAGATAGCGCTGATGTCCGGCAGTACTTTTGCCGTTACGCACCACGCCTTCAGTAGCGGAGCAGGAAGGACAGCTGATGGAAATGGAAGCCACGCAAGCACCTTAAAATCACCATCATACACTAAATCAGTAAGTTGGCAGCATTACCGTTTTAACGGACGCTTTCGTGATGAATGCCTGAATGAGCACTGGTTCAGCGATATTGTTCACGCCAGGAAGATCAATAATGACTGGCGACTGGATTATAACGAGTGTCGACCACATTCATCACTGAATTACCTGACGCCGGCTGAGTTTGCAGCGGGCTGGCGAAACGGGAAATATGAAGAAAAACCAACCGACATTACTAACTGAAGGTTGTATCTAACTCTGGGGGCAGGTCACCCCTTGATTAAGGATAGCGTTGCATCGACCCGTTGAACTCACAGCACAAAGCAGACGCCCATTCTCACTCGAATGCTTTGCCCTTTACTTGCCAACAACCGAATCGCTTGCTCCGCAACTATGGTTTTTATTAGAATCTTCGCCACTAAATAAATTATAATAAATTGATTTTATTAGATATCTGTCAGAGTCTGTATGGTCAGCACGTGTTGCATGCTCTAATGTTTCAAATGCTAAATTATGCGCGGCCTCAGAAAATATCCCAGGCCAACCCTTACTCAGCATAGACAGTCCTTTAAGGACTCTTATCTGAATCTCCCTCATACTGGCACCATCGCGCGCGACAGGTGAGAAAAAGTCTTCCAGTAGATCGTTATTCTGAAGTGGTGCAACATGAACTGAAGGATATTTCACTTCTACTTCATCAGATTTATTCTGCGCGTAAGTGGAAAGTATACGAACACCTCTGCCAATGACATCAATGGCGGTCCCAGGATCGTTCACTGCGGGGGAAAGGGCCCGGCAGGCTATTTCTGCCATGACGCTAAGACAAAATCGGGGATCCTGAGCAAATGAACGTACATCCGAGACAATAATCGTCTCAAGTAAATCGGCGCTGATTGATGACTCCTGGCCTTGACTCAGGTACAAAACTGGCATGGATGGATGTATGAAACTGCCTGGCTGCGCCACAAGGTATACATGACGGGGATCATTGGTCAGTAGCTTGCTAAGTTTCACCATATCAATATATTCAACATAGCCAATCTTCTTCGGATAAACTGCAACCGTTCCTTTCGGCTGTTCATTGTTCTCAAGCCATGGATATCCGCCGAGACAGGGATTTCTTGCTCTCGCAATAAATGTTTCGATGGCCGCCTGTTCTACTTTTGCCGTTGTCTCACCTACCCTCCCCAGAGAGGTCAAATGCTGTATCCAGCGAAGCAATGTGATGAGGATTAAGGCAACGACAACCAGTGTGACAATGAATAAAATGACTCTCCCCCTTTCTCCATAAGCTCCCATACTGAGGGCTATAATCCCTACCAGACTGAAGAGAAAAGAACCGATGAAGGTGGCCAGTACATTTTGTGTGGTTACGTCTTCAACAACTAAACGCGTAGCTCTGGGAGTCACATTAGTAGTGGCTGAACCGTAGGCTGTGACCATGATACTCAGCGAAAAAGTGGTCACTGCCAGCATACTCGATGCCAGTATGTTCAGAATGTTATCGACTGCTTCCGCACCAACCTTCACGGAAACCGACTCAGGTATCATTGATTTAAAAAGAATTGATAAAAGGGCCGTTATTATCGCGACAATGGCGAATAACGTTGCCCTGAACCATAGCTTTTTAAATGTCTGCTTCAGAATCCATTTCCAGCGTGAAATCATTCTGCATTCCTCATATTGCGGCCGGGATAAATAATTGCCGCCCCCAGGACGGCATGTTGCTATTAACGAACCAGGTGCAGGAAGTGCAGATGTTTTTCGTACTGGTCCAGTATGTCATTAATCAGCTGTTCCTGGTTCCAGCCCATCACATCATAATTTTGACCGCCTTCTTTGAGATAAACCTCAGCGCGATAATATCTATGTTGTTCAGTCAGCTGCTCATTATTATCCATCGCGGCGAGCGCGAAGGTCGGTGAGCTATACCCGCGAAGCCTCACTTCATATATAAAATTCAGCTCGTTACCCAAATCGACTTCAAGACGAATACGATCGTCGACTGCATCACTGATGTGGCTTATCGTCCCCTGCTTGTTCAGCTCTTCCTGAACCAGCGTCATGGCGGGCTGGATGACGTCGTCCATAAAACGTTTCACAAGAGATCGCTTCGGCAGATAGGCGATATTGCGTAACCTTCTCTGCCAGGGAATTGGGTTACGTGCAGCCGTAGGAGCAATTGTCGCCATGCTCAGGCTTTCACGCTTGGTCAAATCCCGGCGCAAAGCTTTTAAAAGTCCGTATATGGATATCAGTAAGATCACTGAGAAGGGCAATGCACTCGCTATTGTCACTGTTTGCAGCGCACTTAGCCCTCCGGCAAGGAGAAGCGCAATTGCGACAATGCCCATGAGCGAGGCCCAAAATATTCGCTGCCAGACGGGTGTGTTTGCCACTCCACCTGATGCCAGAGTATCAACAACCATTGCCCCCGAATCAGCAGACGTGACAAAGAAGACGATGACCATCGCCATTGCGATGAATGACAGCACGGAAGAGAACGGGAAATGTTCCAGGAAATTAAACAGGGCCAGCGCCACATCCTGCTGAACAGTATTGGCGAGGTCTGTGGCCCCCTGGTTCATAATGAGATAGATCGCGCTGTTACCAAACACCGTCATCCACATGAGCGTAAAACCCGCGGGAACAAACAGCACGCCGGTGACAAACTCGCGAATGGTTCGCCCGCGGGAGACCCGGGCGATGAACATCCCCACAAACGGCGACCATGAAAGCCACCATCCCCAGTACAGTAATGTCCAGCCCCCCAGCCAGTTGCTCGACTTAGGCTCATACGCGTAAAGGTTGAACGTTTTACTCACCAGTTCCGAAAGATAACCGCCCGTATTTTCCACAAATGACTTCAGCAGAAGCACGGTTGGTCCCAGGCACAGGACCAGCGCCAGGAGCAACAACGCCAGACCCAGATTGAGCTCAGACAGGATACGTATTCCCTTATCCAGGCCGGACACCACTGAAATCGTCGCTAACCCCGTGATGACCACGATCAGAATAACCTGCACCGTTTCATTGATGGGCACCCCGAAAAGATGGTTCAAACCGGCATTCACCTGCAAAACACCGTAACCCAACGATGTCGCGACGCCAAAGACCGTGCCGATAACAGCGAAAATATCAACCGCATGGCCTACAGGCCCGTATATGCGATCGCCAATAATGGGATAGAGTGCGGAGCGCAGAGTTAAAGGCAGACCGTGACGGTAACTGAAGAACGCCAGGATCAGCGCCACAATGGCATAAATTGCCCATGCGTGCAGTCCCCAGTGGAAGAAGGTCAGACGCATTGCTTCCTTGGCTGCCACAACGGTTTCTGGCGTGCCAACGGGTGGCGAAAGATAATGCATTACAGGTTCGGCAACGCCAAAGAACATCAGGCCGATCCCCATCCCTGCCGAAAAAAGCATCGCAAACCAGGAGTGGTAGCTGAAATCAGGCTGCGCATGGTCCGGTCCCAGCTTGATATCACCGTAGCGTGAGAGTCCAAGGAACGTGACACTTAGTAAAATCAGGGCCACAGCAAGGATGTAGAACCAGCTGGCATTCGTGAAGATTTGTTGCTGTAGTAGTTTAAAATTTTTGTCGGCGACATCCGGGAATACCGCGGCAAAGGCGACAAGAAGGAAAATCAGCAAAGCAGATGTAAAGAATACCGCTTTGTTAATCTGGCTTGTAGACTTCTTCGGGATTGTATCATTATCACTCATAATCATTTATTCCATTAATTAAAGCCGCACTGGATAGAAGGCACTACCTCTAACAGAGTAGCAAAGTTCAACTGGCTATGAGGCGTTAATGGGGTCAGTTTGGATATCGAAAATTATTGTACGTTGGGCTCATTTTTTGACCATCAATGATGAGCCAATATCTGCCGAAATTTAACAGAACCGCCGGTAATGACTCCAACTTACTGATAGTGTTTTATGTTCAGATAATGCCCGATGACCTTGTCATACAGCTCCACCGATTTTGAGAACGACAGTGACTTCCGTCCCAGCCTTGCCAGATGTTGTCTCAGATTCAGGTTATGTCGCTCAATGCGCTGGGTGTAACGCTTGCTGATAACGTGCAGCTTTCCCTTCAGGCGTGATTCATACAGCGGCCAGCCATCCGTCATCCATACCACGACCTCAAAGGCCGACAGCACTCCAGTGTGGCCAGAGTGCGTTCACCGAAGACGTGCGCCACAGCCGTCCTCCGTATCCTGTCATACGCGTAAAACAGCCAGCGCTGACGTGATTTAGCACCGACGTAGCCCCACTGTTCGTCCATTTCAGCGCAGACAATCACATCACTGCCCGGTTGTATGCGCGAGGTTACCGACTGCGGCCTGAGTTTTTTAAGTGACGTAAAACCGTGTTGAGGCCAACGCCCATAATGCGTGCACTGGCGCGACGTCCGACGCCATTCATGGCCATATCAGTAATTTTCTGGTGCGTACCGGGCTGAGAGGCGGTGTAAGTGAACTGTAGTTGCCATGTTTTACGGCAAGCCGCTGGGACAACTATGAGACCGCTCGTCAGTTGCGACAGGAAGCAGAACAGTAATCCGTCGGTATTGTGGATGAATGCTGGCGCAACAACCCGGACGTTATTAAAGCAGTGGAGGAGTTTAATTATCCGGCGTTCATGGATGAAGAGGCGATTGCCTTTAACGCGGACGAGGAGATGGGGATAGCATGACGGTCAGCTGGTGGCGGGTGGGGCAGGCATGTACCAGTCTAACCAGCTAAGGTGGCTGGCGGGCCAGCTGGTGCCCGTTGTTCACCTCAGAAACCCGGAGCCTTTCTTCTGATTGCGATTTTTCGACGAGACTGAATGTGCTCGCAGGCACAAAGGAGGCCGGGTATCCCAGCTTTAGATGAATGTTCCGTTGCGCTGCCCGGATTACACCAGTGTCAGCAAGCGCGCAAAGTCGGTTAATGTCAGTTTCAAAACGTTCACCCGGGGTGAAATCGCGCATCTGGTGATTGATTCCACCGGGCTGAAGGTCTTTGGTGAAGGCGAATGGAAAGTCAAAAAACACGGCAAAGAACGCCGTCGTATATGGCGAAAGTTGCATCTGGCAGTTGACAGCAAAACAAATGAAATCATCTGTGCAGACCTGTCGCTGAACAATGTGACGGACTCAGAAGCCTTCCCGGGTCTTATCCGGCAGACTCACAGAAAAATCAGGGCAGCATCGGCAGACGGCGCTTACGACACCCGGCTCTGTCACGATGAACTGCGGCGTAAGAAAATCAGCGCGCTTATCCCTCCCCGAAAAGGTGTGGGTTACTGGCCCGGTGAATATGCAGACCGTAACCGTGCAGTGGCTAATCAGCGAAGGACCGGGAGTAATGCGCGGTGGAAATGGACAACAGATTACAACCGTCGCTCGATAGCGGAAACGGCGATGTACCGGGTAAAACAGCTGTTCGGGGGTTCACTGACGCTGCGTGACTACGATGGTCAGGTTGCGGAGGCTATGGCCCTGGTACGAGCGCTGAACAAAATGACGAAAGCAGGTATGCCTGAAAGCGTGCGTATTGCCTGAAAACACAACCCGCTACGGGGGAGACTTACCCGAAATCTGATTTATTCAACAAAGCCACTTGCCAGCATGCCACCGATTAAACCCGGCGCGAGACCGGGACGATCAGCAACAGAAAAGGCGATGTATCCTGCCAGTACCGGAACCATCAGGGCAAAAGCCGCCTTACCTCCTATGATCATTAATGCGGCGGCAAGCGTACCAGGTTCTTTAAATGCCTGTATACCAAAAACAAAGGAAAGGGCAATACACAACCCTCCGGCGACAACAAGGGGAAGCATATGTGACACACCGGTCATTAGATGTTTATAAATGCTGTTATTCATAGGGTACACCTTCTATTTTTTGTTATCGGATAACGAGTATCGATATGCTTTTATATTAAAAACTGAGGTGAGATTTGGTGCTTTAGGCTCCGGCACGAGCGTGACGGGCCGCCTGCAGAAACAGTTCCTTATCAGGCCTGACACCGGTATAGAGAACAAACTGCTCTACGGCCTGAATCGCAAACACTTCAGCGCCAGTAATGACGACCTTGTTCTTACTTTTGGCACAGGAGACCAACGGAGTTTCTACCGGGAGAGCAACGACCTCGAAGATTATCTGTGCCTGTTCAATCTGCTGCTGCGTAAAGGAAAGTTTGTCGGCGTCCTCGCCATTTGCCATACCGACAGGCGTTGCGTTAATGAGAAGGTCAGCGTTCAGATCCCCCATCTCTTTGCGCCAGTCAAAGCCATACAGTCCGGCTAATTCAGGGCCCGTTTTTTCATTTTTAGCAACTATAACCCCTTTACTGAAACCAGCATCTTTGAGTGCACAGGCCACCGCTTTCGCCATGCCGCCGCTGCCGCGCAGGGCAAAGGTAAAGTCGGTGGGAACCTTATACTGCTTCAGCAGAGTGGCTATGGCGATGTAGTCGGTGTTATAGGCCTTGAGATAGCCGTCGTTATTCACAATGGTATTTACCGAGTTGATGGCCTTTGCAGAGGCATCGAGTTCATCCAGCATCGGAATACACTCCTCTTTGAACGGCATTGAGATTGCACAGCCACGAATACCTAATGCGCGAACGCCGCCGATAGCGGCTTTCAAATCCCGGGTAGTAAAGGCCTTATACAGGTAATCGAGATCCATCGCGTCGTAGAGATAATTATGAAAACGCGTACCAAAATTACTTGGTCTTGCGGCCAGTGACATGCAGATAGTGGTATCTTTGTTCAAATGTTTAGTCATAACGAATGCCTTCAGATAAATACGTCTGTTATCAAACGGGATGGCCCCCCTGGGTTAACCATCCTCGTTGCGGTTTGGGAAATAATGGCTTAAAAAGATGAGATTAAAAACGGCTGAAGTTTATGCATCGGAGCTCCTCTTTTATGACCAGTCGACGGCTTGAACAACAATATCTGCGCCTGTTAGATATTTTCCCGGCACAGACCGGCAGTACGACCCTGCAGGAACTGGCGGATAAGCTTCACTACAGTAAAAGGCATATGCGCAGCCTGTTGGTACAGATGCAGACATTGGGCTGGGTTGACTGGTTATCGGTTGCAGGACGAGGGCATAGGTCACAGTTGAATCTGCTGAGAAATTCCCATCAGATGCTGGTTGAAAAGGCCGACAAGCTTATCGATGAAGGCAGTTTTGACGAAGCACTCAGTCTGCTTGGCGAAGAAAAACAACTGGTGACTTCACTGCTTCGGAGCAAGCTGGGTTATAGCATCCGCAATGACTACCAGTCGCTTAGCGTGCCGTATTACCGCACCATGCCTAATCTTTACCCCGGCACTCCGCTGCGTCGTTCGGAGCTGCATCTTGTCAGACAAATTTTTAACGGGCTTACCCGTATCAATGAGAATACTGGCACACCAGAGCCTGATCTCGCACATCAATGGCGTCAGGTTGACGAACTGCACTGGCGATTCTATTTGCGCCCAGGTGTGTTGTTTCACGACGGACGGGAGCTGACCAGCGAAGATGTGGTTGAATCGTTGACCCGCTGCGCGAGCAATCCGCTTTTCTCTCATATTCAGCGTATCTGTCAGGGCGGTGCACTGAGTGTAGTGGTTGAGCTCAGCCAGGCAGACCCACAACTTCCGCTTTTATTGTCTCACCCGACAGCGCTGATTTTGCCTGCCGACCACGCCTTGCGTGCGGATTTTGCCGCACATCCCGTTGGCACCGGACCATATCAGGTGAGTGAAAATAACGACTGGCGTCTGCTTCTAAAAGCCTATGACCGCTATTTCGGCTTTCGGGCCTTGCTTGATGAGGTGGAAGTATTGATGTGGGCTGATCTTGCCACGCTGTCATTAAGTGATAAACCGGCCAAATCGCCAGCAGTTAATGCCGTGCCCGGGCAGTCTGCCGCTTGGCTGAGTTCAAGCATTAGTGACGTGGATTATGCTGCCGGTCGTGCGGTTAATTTCACAGGTAAACCGTCTGACCTTTCAAACGAGATGTTTCTTGAGCGCGGCGGGTACTTTTTGCTTTGTGACAGCCGCTCCAGCCAGTGGCAGAGCATTGAAAACCGACGCTGGCTGCGCGAAAAGCTCAATCCGAACCTGTTAATACAGAAACTGATCGAGCCGATCCGACAATTTTGGGTGCCGACAGGGAGCCTGTTACCTGCATGGTTTCACTGTATGGATGCCGGTCAATCGCAGCCGCCAAAAATACCTTGCCGGTTAAAGTTAGCTTATCACGCACAGCACCCTGAATACCGGATGTTGGCTGGTGATATGAGAGATGTTCTTGCCGATTCTGGCGTCGACCTCGAACTCATCGAATTAGAGTACGAACGCTGGGCTACAGGAGAGGTAAAAGTGGACCTCTGGCTGGGAACAGTCAACTTTCCTGTTCCCGAAGCATGGAATGTAGGGGCATGGTTGTTGGGTATGCCCTTGTTAAAAAACCACATTTCCGGGGGCAATACCGTCATTTTCAACCAGTGGTTGCGACAGTGGCGAGAAGAAACGTTGACCTCTCAGCAACTGGTGCAAAATGTGGTGGGGGAGGGGTGGTTGCAGCCACTGTTCCATCACTGGATGCGCCTGAAAGGGCCTGAGCAGGCTCAGGGGATCCACCTGAACAATCTCGGCTGGTTCGATTTTAAATCAACATGGATGGAGCCTGAGTAACCTGCAGTTCGGTTGTGCTTTGCATGATGTCAGGAAGATAACCTTCTGAGACGACACATTATTTGATTCAGGGTACGGGATGACGATAACAGTGTTCACATGACAAAATAAGTTTTCACTCTACCTGATACAGGCTTCACTATGTTCCGAATACTTGCACTCTTTCTTGGTGATGCTGCCAACTTACTGATTTAGTGTATGATGGTTTTTTTGAGGTGCTCCAGTGGCTTCTGTTTCTATCAGCTGTCCCTCCTGTTCAGCTACTGACGGGGTGGTGCGTAACGGCAAAAGCACTGCCGGACATCAGCGCTATCTCTGCGCTCACTGCCGTAAAACATGGCAACTACAGTTCACTTACACCGCCTCTCAGCCCGGTACGCACCAGAAAATTACTGATATGGCCATGAATGGCGTCGGATGTCGCGCCAGTGCACGCATTATGGGCGTTGGCCTCAACACGGTTTTACGTCACTTAAAAGTAAGCGTCCAGCGAGAACCGTATTGACGGGGATGGGTTATTCAGTTGGCAGTGTGATGCGCCAGGGGAGTAGTTCGCTGACCCGGTTTATCGGCCAGTCGGCTATGACGTCAAGGACATAGCGGAGGTAGCTTTCTGGCTCCACTCCGTTCAGTTTGCACGTCCCGATCCCGATCAGGCTGTACAGCAGCGCTCCCCGCTCTCCTCCATGATCCGAACCGAAGAACAGGTAGTTTTTGCGGCCCAGACTGACCATCCGCAGCGCATTTTCAGCGATGTTATTGTCCGCCTCAGCCCAGCCATCATCTGCATAGTACGTCAGCGCCGGCCACTGGTTCAGGGCGTATGCGAACGCTTTCGCCAGTTCTGAGTGTCGCGACAGGGTTTTCATCTTTTCACGCAGCCTGCTTTCCAGGGATTTCAGCAGCGGTTTCGTTTTCAACTGACGTTCGGCAAGGCGCTGCTCCGCCGTCATTCCCCTTATCTCTGCCTCGATGGCGTACAGTTCGCCGATCCGTTTCAGCGCTTCCTCCGTCAGAGCTGACGGGGTGCGAACGTGCACATCGTGGATTTTACGGCGGGCGTGAGCCCAACAGGCGGCTTCCGTTATCCGGCCATCCCGGTACAGCTCGTTGAACCCGGCGTATGCATCCGCCTGCAGTACACCACTGAACCCCGCAAGATGGGTCTGCGGATGGATGCCTTTTCTGTCCGGGCTGTAAGCGAGCCACACCGTCGGCGCCAGCGTTGACCCGGCGTTACGGTCGTCACGAGCGTAGGTCCATAACCGCCCGGTCTTCGTTTTCTTATTGCCTGGCAACAGCACCGGGACAAGCGTGTCATCAGCATGGAGCTTACCGTCAGTCAGCACATAGTCCTGAAGCGCTTCTTCCAGCGGTGACAGTAGCCGGCAGCATGCATCCACCCAGCCCGACAGCAGTGAACGACTCAGCTCCACGCCCTGGCGGCCGTATATTTCAGACTGGCGGTACAGCGGGGTGTGCTCTGCATACTTTGAACTCAGCACGCGGGCCAGCAGCCCCGGTCCTGCGATACCCCGCTCGATGGGCCGCGAAGGCGCGGGGGCCTGCACGATGGCATCGCACTGAGTACAGGCATGCTTTTCACGTACTGTCCGGATAACCCGGAAGGCGCTGCGCATCAGCTCCAGCTGTTCGGCGGCATCCTCACTCAGGTAGCTCATCACACCACCACATTCCGGGCAGCATGACGCTGCCGGCAGCAGCCGTTTTTCGTCACGGGGAAGTGATTCAGGGAATGGTTTGCGGGTACGGGTCTGCCGCAGAGGGCGCTGCACGGCCGGGTCATCCACCCGGCCGGTAAGGGTATCGCTTTCTTTCTGCAACTGGTTAAGGTCGGCTTCCATCTGAGCGATACGGCGGGAGACTTTTTCGGAGCGGCTGCCGAAGTTCATTCGGCGCAGCTTATCCAGTTGCGCCTGCAGGTGATCTATTTCGCGTTCACGCTCGTTCAGTTTTTCCTGCAGGGCACGATTCAGCGCCTCCTGTTCGGCAAGGAGACGTTTCAGTTCATCGATATCGTCAGGACGTGAGCTGTTCATACCGGATATATTACCAGGCTCATTCAGCGTCGACCAGGATAAAGAGGCCTACAACATAGTCAGTGACGTAAGCAGTCTTTTAGGCTGCCGCCAGTCGATACCTTCAAGGAGCATCGCCAGCTGTGCCGGTGTGAGGAACACTTTGCCATCCCGGGCTGACGGCCAGGCGAAGCGGCCGCGCTCCAGCCGTTTGGTCAGCAGACACAGTCCATCGCCGGTAGACCAGAGAAGCTTTACCTGACTGCCATTACGCCCACGGAAGATAAAAACGTGGCCGGACATCGGATCGTCTTTCAGCGTCGTCTGCACCTTTGCCGCCAGGCCGTTGAAGCCGTTTCTCATATCGGTGATGCCAGCGACCAGCCAGATCTTTGTCCCTGATGGTAATGGGATCAACGTTTGAGCTCCCGTATCAGCAGGTTCAGGATATTTTCTCTGATGGCACCATTCAGACGGAGTGATCCGTGCCGGAACGTCACTTCACAGCTGATATTGAGTGATTCAGGTGCCGCAGCAGCTACAGGTTGTGACCGGGGGGAGGTTGCAGGGACAACATCTTCGGCATCAAGTGTTATCGGGAGCAGCTCAGGCACGCTGTTTTCTGTTGTTGAAGGAGGACGTAGTTTTCCTTCGCGCCAGTACTGGCGCCACTTGAACAGCAAATTATCGTTGATCCCATGCTCACGAGCGAGTTGCGCTACGGAGATCTCTGGTCGATGCGAGAGTTCAACCATTTTGATTTTGAACTCAACGGGATAATTAGGGCTTTTTTTACGCACTGCGGTTAATGATTTCATGAATAGCGTCCACCATATTTGGTGTCCACTATCCTCTCAGGAATTTCAGGATCTGCCAGACGGTGCTGAGACGACGCTTACACTTAAAAAACTCAGGCCGCAGTCGGTAACCTCGCGCATACAACCGGGCAGTGATGTGATTGTCTGCGCTGAAATGGACGAACAGTGGGGCTACGTCGGTGCTAAATCACGTCAGCGCTGGCTGTTTTACGCGTATGACAGGATACGGAGGACGGCTGTGGCGCACGTCTTCGGTGAACGCACTCTGGCCACACTGGAGTGCTGTCGGCCTTTGAGGTCGTGGTATGGATGACGGATGGCTGGCCGCTGTATGAATCACGCCTGAAGGGAAAGCTGCACGTTATCAGCAAGCGTTACACTCAGCGCATTGAGCGACATAACCTGAATCTGAGACAACATCTGGCAAGGCTGGGACGGAAGTCGCTGTCGTTCTCAAAATCGGTGGAGCTGCATGACAAAGTCATCGGGCATTATCTGAACATAAAACACTATCAGTAAGTTGGAGTCACTACCTCAACAGCACGCCGTGGACTCCGAGTCGCACCAGAAACGTCCGATCGTAAGAGACTGTTGGCCGTTCACGTACATACTCACCACAGAAAACCAGTCAGACTTTTATCGGGAATAACAATGTCAGCGTGTTGACTATGGAAGGTTCAAAGCCAAAACGGGTGTAAAAACATTTAACTTCTTCATTCAGCGCATGCACGGCCAGTGCTCTCACCCCGACCTGAAAGGCAATGTTTTGCGTACGGTAGATAGCATCCTTAAGAATTGCGGCACCAAGCCCATTCCCGGACCAGGCCTGGTCGATGGCAAGCCGTCCCAAAACAATGACTGGAATAACATCAGGCGCGTTGCGTCTATAGGCCCCAGGCACTGTGTTACGGTGGACGCTACCCGAAGATAAACAATAATAACCGATGACCCGGTTAGTGTTTTCTGCGCAGACGACATAGACACGGGAAATGCCAGTACTGTTGTTTCTGAGAGCCTTCTTCTTTAACCACTCATTAAGGGCAGGCTCCTGGCAGCAGAACTCAGCGATGTTATGTTCAGACGTCAGGGACTCAGGCGCTCTCATTCCCATGGTGATTTGCGGTTCATGAGGTTATCGATTCGCGCCTGGCGCTCCGGCGTTATTGGGGCGTCAAGCTCTTCAATAAACGCCTCAAACTGATTGTCATTGAGGAGGAACAGGCGTTGATCAAGCAGAATGTCCTGTGCCTCCCTGCAGGCAACCTCAAGCATAAAATCAGTCCGTGATTTTGAGACCAGGCTTGCGGCCATGTCGATCAGGTCACGCTGTGATGTTTTGGCCCGGATATTAATCGGAGCTTCACGAACGTCTGGTTTCATAGATACCTCATGTGTAGCAGATTTATACACGATTATAGCCTTTGTATATAGAAACGCTATACAAATCTGGCACACTTTCGTCGATCAGAAACACGAGCCGCGTTGTATCATCATGCATCTTTCAGGACTTATAAAGTTGTATCCAGCTGATAATTTCATCAAGCTGCTGGTTGTCCAGTTGGCCGCAGTTTTCAAACACCGCTGCAGCTACGATACCCTGCATTCTCTCAGTTGACGAACCTACACCAGCAACCGCTCCCATTCCCTGTCTTCCATCATCTGTCAGCACTCCTCTGCCGCTGCCGGTAAGAAACTGCTTCGCTTCGATGCTCATTTATTTTCTCCATAACATAGTAGGTGTTAATTCTGTTAAAGCGCTCGCCCCTCAGGCCAGTTCGCCACTTTCGGTGATAAGCGTGAGAACAAGCCGGGTATTCACACTCAGAGAGATGGGATCTCAAAAAATTTATGGATGGTTCGTTTTTTATCGATACGTGCCTGTCGCCACGTCTGTAAGTCCGGGCCTGTGTCCGCCATCCTGACGGCTTCAACATTTGCCCTGCTGCAGTGGCACGCCAGGCCAGCGGCGTATGGGGGCGTCTGTCCACAGACGGGAGTTCTTAAGTTGGTCGACGGTGATCCATTTTTCTGACCATGCATAAAATTTCTGGCATCGCAGCTGATAGCATCGCTCTTCCTCCCGTCTTTTCCAGTCGCTGTCTACAGCAAACGTTCAGAGTTCAATAAGGGGGTCTACGCCGGAACCGCCGAAATTTCCGGCATGAGCCGGGAGGTAATGCCCCGGCTCATACTCAACAATGAGGAACAAAGTTATTCTTTATAACAGTGTTCACTGGCTGGAAATGAACCGTTTTTTACTGCGGAGACATAGGATCTGATTGCTGCGCCAATACTCTCCTGCCCGGACATAAAGTTGCGCACAAATTTAGGTGTATGACCGGATAAACTGAGGCCCAGCATATCGTGCAGAACCAGGACCTGCCCATCGGTATCAACCCCGGCACCAATACCAATAATGGGCACCGATACGGTTTTACTCAACATTCTGCGAACAGAGGCTGGAACTGCTTCAACCAGGATCATGGCCGCTCCTGCGTCTTCCAGTTTTTTGGCTGTAGCGAGCAAATCATCAGCCTGCTCCTGGCCTCGCCCCTGAACCTTAAACCCACCGAAAACGTTAACGGATTGTGGCGTGAGCCCAATATGAGCACAGACGGGTACTCCCTGTCGGGTCAACTGGCGGATTACGTCAGCCAGCCATTCGCCCCCTTCCAGTTTGACCATCTGTGCTCCGGCCCGCATTAACTTTCCTGCGTTACACAATGTTTGTTCGGGGGATATACTGGACATGAATGGCATGTCAGCGATGATAAAACTCCCGGTATTACCTTTCCTCACACAATCTGTGTGATAAACCATGTCATCCACAGTGACAGGCAATGTGCTGTCATGTCCCTGTAAAATCATACCTAATGTATCGCCGATGAGCAGCATATCCACACCCGCAGTACTGGCTACGTGTGCAAATGTCGCATCATAGCAGGTCAGCATGGCAATCTTTTCGTAAGCGTCATCTCAGTACCGTCTGTTGAAATTTCCGGTGATTGACGATGATAGAGTCCTCTTATAAACGTTAATGGACTCTATCAATGTCAGATTCTCTTCGTCCCCGCAGGGTTCGTGCGTCTTACTCCATGGACTTTAAACTGGAACTTGTCGAAAAATCTTATCAGCCTGGAGCCTGCGTGGCCCAACTGGCCAGAGAACACGGGATTAATGACAATCTGTTGTTTACATGGCGCCAGCGCTACAGCCACCTTTTGCCCGATGAAATACAACGTTCAGTCAGTAAACCTGATGCTGTCATCCCTGTTGTGGTATCTGACATGTCCCTGTCACATCATGCAGAACCACACTATGAACCATCCGGTTCCGCTTACGGTGAGGTGATGACCTGCGAAGTGGCTGTCGGGAGCGCCAGTCTGCGCCTGACAGGGAACTTATCTCCCGCTATCCTGAAAACACTGCTTCGCGAACTGACCGGGAGGGGACGATGATCTCCCTCCCGTCTGGCACCCGTATCTGGCTGGTCGCCGGCGCCACCGACATGCGTAAATCCTTCAACGGTCTGGGCGAGCAGATACAGCACGTACTGGATGAGAACCCCTTCTCCGGCCACCTGTTCATCTTCCGTGGCCGCCGGGGTGATACCGTCAAAATTCTCTGGGCAGATGCGGATGGACTGTGCCTCTTCACCAAACGCCTTGAGGAAGGGCAGTTCGTCTGGCCCGCCGTGCGCGACGGCAAGGTGGCCATTAGTCGCTCGCAACTGGCCATGCTCCTCGATAAGCTGGACTGGCGTCAGCCCAAAACACCCCGTCTTAACTCACTGACAATGTTGTAAAAAAGCATGGCCGCATTATAAATGGGTCATGAGTTAGGACTATCTCGCCCGTATCGCCGCGCTGGAAGAAGAACTTCGCCGGAAAGACAGCCAGCTCAGTCTCGTTGCCGAGACTGAGGCCTTCCTGCGCTCTGCGCTGACCCGCGCTGAAAAAAGATCGAGGAAGACGAACGGGAGATAGAACACCTGAGGGCTCAGATAGAAAAACTGCGCCGTATGATGTTCGGCACCCATTCTGAAAAACTGCGCCGCGAGTTGGCACAGGCCGAAGCGCTGCTGAAACAGCGCGAACAGGCGAGCGATCGTTACAGTGGGCGGGAAGACGACCCGCAGGTTCCCCGCCAGCTCCGTCAGTCCCGGCACCGTCGTCCGCTTCCGGAACATCTTCCCCGTGAGATACTCCGGCTGGAGCCGGAAGAAACCTGCTGCCCGGCATGTGGCGGTGAAATGGCGTACCTCAGCGAAGTCAGCGCGGAGCAGCTGGAGCTGGTTGCCAGCGCCCTGAAAGTGATCCGCACAGTGCGGGTAAAAAAAGCCTGCACAAAATGTGACGGTATCGTGGAAGCTCCCGCGCCGTCACGTCCTGTCGAGCGGGGTATCGCCGGACCGGGTCTGCTGGCCCGTGTGTTAACAGCCAAATACTGTGAACATCTGCCGCTGTACCGCCAGACGGAAATCCTTGCCCGTCAGGGGGTGGAGCTGAGCCGCGCACTGCTCTCCAACTGGGTGGATGCGTGCTGCCGTTTAATGGCGCCGCTGGACGAAGCCCTTTACCACTACGTGATGAACTGCCGCAAACTGCATACAGATGATACTCCAGTGCCGGTGCTGGCGCCGGGCAGGAAAAAGACGAAAACCGGGCGTATCTGGACGTATGTCCGGGATGACCGGAATGCCGGTTCGTCAGATCCTCCGGCAGCGTGGTTCGCGTACTCACCGGACCGGCAGGGAAAACACCCGGAGCTGCACCTTCGCTCCTTCCGTGGCGTCCTGCAGGCAGATGCCTTCGCGGGGTATGACCGGCTGTTCAGTACATCGCGAGAAGGCGGCGTGCTGACAGAGGCGGCTGCTGGGCGCATGCCCGCCGAAAAATCCACGACGTGTACATCAGCAGCCAGAGCGCCACGGCGGAGGAAGCGCTGAAACGCATCGGCGAACTGTACGCCATCGAAGCGGAAATACGCGGCATGCCGGAGACAGAGCGTCTGGCGGCCAGACAGTCGCGGAGTGCGCCGCTGCTGGCGTCACTGCATGAGTGGATGGTGGAGAAAAGTGCGACACTGTCGAAAAAATCCCGGCAGGGAGAGGCGTTCACGTATGCCCTGAACCAGTGGGATGCCCTGTGTTACTACTGCCGTGACGGTCTGGCGGAACCCGACAATAACGCCGCGGAGCGGGCGCTTCGCGCCGTCTGCCTGGGAAAGAAAAACTACATCTTCTTCGGGAGCGATCATGGTGGCGAACGTGGTGCACTGCTGTACGGACTGATCGGAACGTGCCGTCTGAACGGTATCGATCCGGAAGCGTATCTGCGCCACATCCTGAGCGTTCTGCCTGAGTGGCCTTCCAACAGGGTTGGTGAACTTCTGCCGTGGAACGTGGCTATACCTGCCTGACCAGTGTCAATACGGCGTCCGGTTAACGCTTACCTGTCCGGAGATGGCGGGTCAAGATCACTTTCCTACCGACTGGTCAAAGGTATCGCATACAGTAGACATCCCCCGGGCGCGCAGCATTCAGAACCAGAGACATCCTGACATGATTATTTTATGGGTTAACACGCATTATATGGCTTCGGTGGCAGGCTCTATGTATAGAAAATCCTATACCAAGCATAAAATGCATTATTTTTAATATACCTTCTATCTTTCTAAACTCGCATCCAACCTTAAATGATGTGAGAAATGATCATGCCTTTTGTTGTGTATATCTTCACCCTGAGCGCATTTGCCCTGGGCCTGGCAGAGTTTGTACCCATTGGACTCAGCGATGTCATGGCTTCGAGCCTAAATGTCACCGTTGAACAGGTCGGCGCGACTGTCACTGCCTATGCATTGGGTGCAACATTCTCTGCACCAATCCTGACCGCACTAACAGCCAGTTGGTCCAGAAAAAATGTCATGCTCGTGACGGCTCTGGTATTTACCCTGGGGAGCTTCGTGGCTGCTTTTGCTTCCACACTCTCCGCAATGGTTGTTGCACGCTTTGTGGCTGGCATCGGGCATGGATTATTCCTGGCTGTAGCTGCAAGCACCGCAGCGAAGCTAGCGGGACGCGGTAAAGAAGGACGTGCCGTCGCAGTTGTCTTCGGTGGGTTTACTCTGGCAATGGCTATTGGTGTACCACTGAGTACCTGGCTTGGTGGTGTCATGGCATGGCGGCCCGTCCTTGCTGTTATAGGCGTATTTGGTGCAATCGGCTTCGCTGGTTTGCTGTTTGGTATGAAAGATCCGGTCCGCGCATTACATGGCGAACACAGTGCCTCTGCAATGAAAAGTATCGCAGCATTGCTGAACCCAACATTACTCAGTGCAGCACTCGTTACCGTACTGTCTTATGCCGGGTCGTTCACGGCCTACACGTATATTGCACCAATGCTGACACAACTGACAGGCGTCGCTGCGGCGAGTGTGGGCATTTTCATGCTCGTATACGGTGTATTTGCTGCTATCGGTAACATTTTGGGTGGCAAAATCACAGATTCACTCGGCGTGAACCGGGCTAACATTCTTATCGTCGGTGGCATCATTATTATTGCTCTTGGGATGTGGGTCTTCTCAGGTTCGGCGGTCATGATGGGCATTCTTGTGGCACTCCTCGGTATGTTTACTTTCGGCGCTGTACCTGCCTTGCAGGCAAGATTGATCAGAGTTGCATCCGAGAAAGCTCCTCATGCTGCAGGTGTTGCATCTGGGCTGAATATTGCTGGGTTTAACTCGGGGATAGCTCTTGGTTCCGTAACCGGTGCTTTTACAATCAGTAGCATGGGGATTGTATATACCAGTCTTGCAGGTGCTGTTCTGTCTCTTTTGGGACTTCTGCTGCTGCTTTCACAAATTGCCAAGAGTAAAGCACACCATTAATCAATGAGGGGGACTAATGTTAACTCGTGATTACATTCTGAGTGGAGAATTCCACCGGGCACATGAATTAACACTCCCTGGTCATATGATCTGGGATCGTGAAAAAATCACAGAGTCTATGCTGACAACATTGAAGGAGCGCCCTTCTGGCGCTCCAGTCTGGATTTTTGCTTATGGTTCATTGATGTGGAATCCATTACTTGCAGTGGAGGAGATGCGTAAAGCAACTCTTTCTGGCTGGCAGCGCCGTTTTTGTATCCGTCTCATCTCCGGCAGAGCTGTCCCGGAAAAACCTGGCCGCATGTTATCTCTGGATAAAAACGGAGATGCCGTGGGGATTGCATTCAGACTGTCTGACAGCGGACTTGAGAAAGAGCTTTTGCTGGTCTGGATCCGCGAAATGATAACGGGCTTGTATCAGCCCTGCTGGCTGCAGGTGGTTCTGGATTCCGGGGAGCAAGTCGATGCCATTACATTTGTCAGCGACAGACACCACTCACTGTACATCAGTAACAGCTCGGTAGAAGATGTTTCTCCGGCTATTCTCCAGGCTCATGGAACCATCGGCAGTAATGCAGATTACGTCTATCAGCTTGAGCAAACCCTCGATTCCTGGAATATCCTGGACAGCTATGTTTCTGATGTGTCTAAATCTCTACGCGCCATTACTCAGAGCTGGGATGGTTCTTACCAGAAGGGGGGACATCCGGGGGAAATTTGAAGGGATTCAGCGTTGCCGTGAGTCTTTAGGCCGAAATTTACCTGCCGCTCTTAGAATCTAACGTGGCTTCTGGAATAATCATTGCGTTATCTTCTGTAAGGGAAACTGCCAAATGAGCCATTTGACGCACTTGAGAACATTTCTGGAAGTCTATCGTGTTCGCTCCATCTCTCAGGCTGCGGTTAATTTAGGGATCACGCAACCAACGGCATCCTTACACATTCAGGCTATCGAGATGTTTGTCGGTAAACCTCTTTTTATTCGCCAGCCAAGAGGGGTTGCATCAACAGTTGCAGCTGATGAGCTGGCTCGTTCTGTCGCGCCGCATCTTGATAGCCTTGAGATGAAACTGGCCGCCTATCGGCTAGGGCAAACTGAGGGCGGCACGGTTCATATTGTCGGTCCATCTGATTTTATACATAACCGACTGGCTTCTTCTCTGGCAACTCTGATACCGGATGGTTTCAATTTTCGGTTACATACTGGTAATAAGCAGTTGATTTATAGTTTACTGGATTCAGGCGCCATTGACCTCGCGGTTACGGCATCAATGCCAGATGAGCATCAGTACGCGTTCGCTCATTTATTGACTGAACGAATGATGCTTGTATTTGCGCCAGCGCTAGCCAGAG
Source organism: Klebsiella sp. 7-CIP_Kleb. (assembly GCF_050378655.1). Classification (NCBI taxonomy): domain Bacteria; kingdom Pseudomonadati; phylum Pseudomonadota; class Gammaproteobacteria; order Enterobacterales; family Enterobacteriaceae; genus Klebsiella; species Klebsiella sp. 7-CIP_Kleb. The sequence continues at coordinate 111,520 of NZ_JBNRLJ010000008.1, read as the reverse complement.
CAGTAGGCAAACCGACGAAAGAATCATTAAGCCAGACTCCGCTGATAGCCTACGATGAAGATTTACCCCTAATCAGAAGCATCTGGTTATCGTTTTTTCAGATATCACCGGATATTAAAGCAGCATTTACTATCCCCGATTTGCGCATTATTAAAAACATGGTAATCGAAGGCCATGGCTGGAGCGTTCTGCCCGATTATCACTGTCAGGATGCCTTGTCTGACGGCAGGTTGCTTGCCGCCAATGCTGTTACAGATGCTCCTACTAATAACCTGTATCTTGTCTGGAATAAGAGGGGGCTGAAGAGTCAGGCAATTGGTTATATTCGCGATTATATTCTTACTCTCTTTCGGTGATGCTGCCAACTTACAGATTTAGTGTATGATGGTTTTTTTGAGGTGCTCCAGTGGCTTCTGTTTTTATCAGCTGTCCCTCCTGTTCAGCTACTGACGGGGTGGTGCGTAACGGCAAAAGCACTGCCGGACATCAGCGCTATCTCTGCTCTCACTGCCGTAAAACATGGCAACTGCAGTTCACTTACACCGCTTCTCAACCCGGTACGCACCAGAAAATCATTGATATGGCCATGAATGGTGCTGGATGCCGGGCAACCGCCCGCATTATGGGCGTTGGCCTCAACACGATTTTACGTCACTTAAAAAACTCAGGCCGCAGTCGGTAACCTCGCGCATACAGCCGGGCAGTGACGTCATCGTCTGCGCGGAAATGGACGAACAGTGGGGCTATGTCGGGGCTAAATCGCGCCAGCGCTGGCTGTTGGCTCCGGAAGACGGTTGTTGCGCACGTATTCGGTGAACGCACTATGGCGACGCTGGGGCGTCTTATGAGCCTGCTGTCACCCTTGACGTGGTGATATGGATGACGGATGGCTGGTCGCTGTATGAATCCCGCCTGAAGGGAAAGCTGCACGTTATCAGCAAGCGTTACACTCAGCGCATTGAGCGACATAACCTGAATCTGAGACAACATCTGGCAAGGCTGGGACGGAAGTCGCTGTCGTTCTCAAAATCGGTGGAGCTGCATGACAAAGTCATCGTGCATTATCTGAACATAAAACACTATCAATAATTTTGAGTCATTACCGCCGCTGGCTTGAAAAGGTTTTGCTGCAACTGAAACTTGGTGAAGGGATTAGTACTCTGCCAGAAGATTCAGATCTTATGCTCTGAGGCAGGAATAAGGGGGCGTCTGCCCCCTTTATCTTGTGTGCCGGGCATGCTCAGCAGCTCGGGGGTGAGAGTCCCCTGTCCAGCCTGATGGTGGCGAAGGACTAGTGAAGCGCAAGGGCGTCGTCGTGAGGCGGGGTCTGAAGGAAGCGTGCAGCAAAACCATGACCTGACGAACAGAAACCCGATATGAGGCCTACCTGCCTGGCGGAGCAAGCAAGTGATTGCGAAGGCCATAACCATCAAGAGGCGGGGTGGTAAATTGGGCAGGTGTGTGGTGAAAGCGGCTGGGTTTACCCCGGAAGACCTGTCTGTCGTTCTGTATTCAGAACTGAGCGTACCGTAAGGTGCGCTGACCGGCGTACAGGAGTCAGCAGAGGGCATAGTAGGGCGTGACGTCCGAAGGCCCGAACGGTAATGAGTGACGAGTACCAACGGAGGTTCTGAACGGTCATGCAGCAGAAAACGCATCGCGGCCCTGAAGCCCGAGGACGGGGTGAAGCCCCTGATGCCGGTTCTCAGGGGGCTGAAACCGTGCAGGCACCGACGAACAGAGAAAGTCCGTCGTCAACAGCGTGGCTGATGGAAGCCATCTGTGAACCAGTCAATCTCAGGCAAGCCCTGAAAAGAGTGAAGGCCAATAAAGGTGCGGCGGGAGCCGACGGCATGAGCGTAAGCGAACTGCCGGAGCACCTGAGACACAACTGGCCGGAACTGAAAGCGCAACTGCTGTCCGGCAGCTACCAACCATCCCCTGTAATAAGAGTGACCATCCCGACGGTGGTGGATCGCTTTATCCAGCAGGCGATGATGCAGGTGTTGCAGGCGCGGTGGGATGCGTCGTTCAGCGACAGCAGCTACGGGTTCCGGCCCGGACGCTCCGCCCATCAGGCAGTGAAACAGGCTCATGAATACATCAGGGCCGGGTATCACTGGGTGGTCGATCTCGATCTGGAGAAGTTCTTCGATCGGGTGAATCACGATGTGCTGATGAACCGGATAGCGAAACGGGTATCGGACAAACGGGTGCTGTCACTTATCCGCAGGTTCCTGAATGCAGGGGTCATGGAAGCAGGTCTGGTAAGGCCAGTGACAGAAGGGACGCCGCAGGGCGGTCCGCTGTCGCCGCTGTTATCAAATTTACTGCTGGACGACTTCGACAAGGAACTGGAGAAGCGGGGTCTGAAGTTCGCCCGTTATGCAGACGACTGTAATGTGTATGTGAAAAGCGAACGGGCAGGCAACCGGGTGATGGCGGGGCTGACGCACTGGCTGAGCCGCAAACTGAAGCTGAAGGTCAACGCGGACAAGAGCGCGGTAGCGCATCCGGAGACGCGTAAGCTCCTGGGTTACAGCTTCAGAAGGGGGCAACAGGTGTGGTGCGTGGTGTCGCCGGAGTCGGTGAAACGCTTCAAAACGCGGATAAAGGAACTAACAAGGCGCACCACAGGGAGAAGCCTTGAACAGCTAATCCAGCCATTAAAGCGATACCTGACGGGGTGGAAAAGCTACTATAGGCTGAACCAGTGGTCATCGCTGATGCGCGGACTGAGCAGATGGATAAGGCGCAGGCTGCGCAGTATCCTCTGGAAACAGTGGAAAACGGGTAGCAAACGCTACAAAGAACTGCGCAGTCGTGGTATCAGCAAAGCCCTTGCAGCGCAGACGGTGGGGAGTTGTCACAAGCAGTGGCGGATAAGCTGTAGCCCGGCACTGAATATAGCGCTCCCGAATCGCCTGTTCACCGGACTGGGCCTGCCAGAGTTACAGGCGGGCGACGATTAACATAACCGAACCGCCGTATACGGACCCGTACGTACGGTGGTGTGGGAGGAGGCTGATCGTGAGATCAGCCCCTATCCCGATTCCGGCGATACGACAGGGGTATTCGCGAGATGCGCTGCATCAATACTCCTGTCATATCGTCGTGTTGCATACGCAATCTCACATGCTTCAGCATTCACCGAGGATTTTTAGTGATTTTTTTGAAGATCTCTAGGGCTTCGGTTGTTAACTGATCATGTTCGATAAAGTAACTGTCACATGCTACCTGCTTTTGAGCAGGGGATAGATTAGGGTTGCTTGTTAATTCAGCAGTTTTAGCTGCTATTTCTGCCAAACGTTCAAAAATCTCTGAAATTCTTTGGTTATCAGTAGAAAGTATTTTACTTACATCGTATTTACCTGATATCAGTGAGTGCTACATTGAGTCAGGGTTTCGCAATAGCTTTAAGCATTAGAATGCATACAATTTAAGTGGGCGTTGTTGGCTTATATTATGGCAGAGGGGCTGGCGGTATGGTCAGATATTGACACTTTGAATGTTTGCATCATAAATTATTAAGGTGGTGAATCCCCCTATGCGGAGGGGCGACCAGTCAGTTACAGAAACCTGTAAATGCAGCGCGGGCCATGCCGACTGGGGCATGCTCACCGGGAGGCACCCGGCACCACACTGTCACTAAGCATATTGAATATTTCATAGTGGGTTTACTTTTGCGGTTGCCCTTCTATGTTTATAGAACGTAACGGCAAAAGTGAATGCTTCCTGGTAAATCGGTAGCTCGGACTATTAGGTGCACCTTCCTTTCGTTACAGCCTTGGCTGCCAATTTTCTTCCCGCTTCTCTGGCGGTTTTTTTTTGCTCGTAATCTGCCCAAATAAATCATCAAAACAAGGAAGGCGATGGATTCATTTGCAGGAACTCCTTTCCCCTTCAACGGAGTGAGGCTCAAAGCAATAAGAAGCGGAACAGAAGGATGCTTTACGCCGAAAAAATAGGTCATGGCGACGTTTGGCATTGAAGAGACGTTATTGAGATGTTAAGTTTTATGGGTGGTGAATCCCCCTGAGCGGAGGGGCGTAAACAGTATTGTTTTATTGCTAAACCGAATGCGCGAGTCATGGTGGCTGACCAAAGGCTTACCGGGAGGCACCCGGCACCACAACTTCACCTCAAGCCCACGTTAACGCGTGGGCTGTTCTTTTCCAGCGGATCTATTCAAAGGCTGCGCATTTGCGTGGCCTTTTTCATTTCAGGCTCACGGGAATCATCATCGATACGGCTCGTTGTTAAATCAGCCCGGTGGGCCTGACCCCCTACACGCACAAAGCACCCCGTTAATCCGGAGGTGGAGTATGTATCGAATGGACAAGCTAACAACAGGTATTGCCTACGGAACGTCCGCAGGTAACGCGGGGTTCTGGATGTTGCAATTGCTTGACAAAGTATCCCCATCCCAGTGGGCCGCTATTGGTGTTCTGGGAAGTCTGGTATTTGGCTTGCTGACATACCTGACGAATCTGTATTTCAAAATTAAAGAAGACCGGCGAAAAGCTGTGCGAGGTGAATAATGTCTCCGACACTACGTAAAAGCGTTCTTGCTGCAGTCGGCGGTGGAGCCTTTGCGATTGCCTCTGCACTCATTACTGGCCCGACGGGTAATGATGGGCTTGAGGGAGTGCGATACGACCCTTATCAGGATGTGGTAGGTGTCTGGACGGTTTGCTACGGCCACACAGGTAAAGACATCATGCTCGGCAAAACCTATACCGAGGCAGAGTGTCGGGCGCTACTAAATAAAGACCTGAATACCGTCGCCAGGCAGATCAACCCTTACATCAAAAAACCGATCCCAGAAACTATGCGTGGGGCTTTGTACTCGTTCGCCTATAACGTCGGAACTGGTAACTTCCAGACCTCCACACTGCTTCGCAAAATCAACCAGGGTGACCCTAAAGGAGCGTGCGATCAACTGCTCCGCTGGACCTATGCCAAAGGTAAGCAGTGGAAAGGACTTATTACCCGGAGGGAAGTTGAGCGTGAAGTTTGTTTATGGGAGCAAAGATGAGTCGCTTAACCGCCGTTATCATCACTATAACAATCCTGCTGGCCTCTAACGTGATTTCGTGGCGCTCAGGCTGGAGTTCTCACGCTGATCACATCAATGCTCAAGCTTCAAAGAAGAGAGAGAAGGCCGAGAGTACCATTAAGCCTGTAGAGGAAAAGGCCGCTACTGCTAACGAAGCGGGTAAGGTCATCTACAAAACAATAACACGTGACGTGGTGAAATATGTTCAGTCTCCGAATCGTATTGTATGCAGGTTTGATGATGATGCTGTGCAGCTGCGTCAGCGGGCCATCGATGCTGCCAACTCCATCCCCGGATTTGATGAGCCCGCCGTGCAAAGCAAGTGACGCCGCGAAGGACAGCGACGAAGATCTGCAGGCTGATATTGAAAGCACTCAGTGCTTGCGGCAACTGAGATTGGATAAGTACCGCTGGCAGGCTTATTATAAAGCTATAGCCGGATAGGTTATTTTCTTGTTGAGTTCAGTCCCTGCCTTGCTTATATCCTACCCAAAAATGAGTGGGTGGATTGTGATTAAAAAATGTTATGCAAGAATGTCTGATCCAGCTTCAGGTGACAAACTGTCATTGGCAGTACTTGTATCAGATGGTGGACTTAAGATTTTTATCTATTATTTTAATAAAGGAGGGGCTCTCTCTCATGGTATAAAAGATAAGCAGGGTAAGTATATTTTACGAGGTGAGCAGAATGCTGGGAATATCAATCTTGTCAGAGATAACACGATTGATTACACTCTTTTGGTGGTTAATGATTACACCGGTGGAAATGGTGATCCCGATAAATCCTCTCCTATGCTTTGCGCATTGCGCGAGGGGCAGATACTCATTATCGAATGCAAAAATAATTTTATAAGAAAACCATTAAGGCTTGATGAGCTCAGGTTTGAATATAACTAATCATCATACGCGCCTTATATGTTCGAAGGACATAACAACTCTTAGGTATCCTGTTTCTGGATATCCTGGAAATGTGCTGCTGGTGGGCTTAGTTCTTGGAGCCTTTTGTCCAGCAGTTTCAGGTTATAAAAAACCCCGTGGAGTAAATCCGACAAATTGACGGGGTGCTGCAGGGGCAGCCAATGTAGGAGTGTAGTCAGATTGCGGGATGTTTTTCTACTGGTTTTGAGAAAAAATGGAAGGCCAGATACTACAGGAAGTGGCTCATCCATGAGCTCACAGGTAGAACGACGGACTTTGTCGTGGCAGAGCAAAGTCATTAGATAGTTTAGACAACACTCCGGATATAACAAGCGTAGCGGGTGTAAATCAGTTAACGGAGCTCAGCGGCTAAGGCATCAAGCATTCACTAAGTGGCTTTGATAATGCTATAGTTCGCCAGAAAGAACAGATTGCATGGTGTCATGCGATACAGCTCATATTTAGAACGTCAGGGTTAAGTTAGCGGTGAATATAACTATTAATAGTGGGGTTTTTGGTTATTTGCTTTTTTTATTGACTATGTGGCCAGTTTTTATAACGCTGTGTCTAGCAATGTCTATAGCATTTTACGGAGTCTTAATGAAGAAGACTGCACTTGCCTGGCTGCTTTCTGCTTTATTTTTTGGCATATTTGGGGGTCTGTATGGGTATTAATTTACTGATATTGAGGTTTTTTTTCGAAGTATGCAAGAATTCATTGCTGTCGTCATCCATCGAATTCATGTATGCTGATAAGGATTTTTAAAGGAAAAGGAATGGATGATGAATACCCAGAAGCTTCTGGATACATACATGTTAGTTGGTGCCGGTCTTTCTCGCGTCAAATATGAGATTTTCACGGGAGATGAAGGGTCATATGCATTTATTACGATTTATGCATATGAGCCTCATTTCCATATTAAGGGCTATGATTCCTTAAAGTTAGACGAAACTGTTGATGTCAGATCTCAGATCGAAGGGCATTTCGCAGATACCTACCAGTAGCCAAAACCATATTTCTGAATCTACAGCCCCGCTTATGCGGGGCTTTTTATTGGGGTGAATATGGCATCAAGTTCACCCAAGTTCACCCTGGCATCATCCCTGTAACACAAAACGGTGTTAACGACTGCGTTATCACTAACTTCGGAAAAAGTTATGCCTCCACGCGCTAAACGACCTTGCCGGCACAAAGGATGCACGGCAGTAACGAATGATGTCAGATCCATCGGCAGCAACACGCCGGTGATGGCTGGCGTAACTATCAGCCCGGAAAAACTCGGCATGCACGTGGTTATGGTCGTCCGTGGGAAATTAAACGGGCCCGTATCATGAAGAGGGATAAATACCTTTGTCAGAACTGCAGGCGAGACGGTATTGCCACGAAAGCCTCAAGTGTCGACCACATCATTCCTAAAGCTCATGGCGGTACCGATGATGACTTTAATCTGGAGTCATTGTGCTGGACCTGCCACAGCAAGAAAACAGCAACAGAGAGAACCCGATGAAGAGTTTCAAAATTGAATACGTTGATGGCGTTTTGACCGTTCTGGAGACTGATGGTCAGTCACGAATGAATGAAGCCGTGCATGGCATCCATTTTGAGCATGTTCAGGGCGGCCGCCCACTGCTGAAACTGACGATTGCGCATGATATTGCACCGGCACCGGCTGCTGAGTCGGCTCAGGAACCTTTAGTGGGTGAGCTGGTACAGGATCAACAATCTCCGTTTCCCGGCGGTCATCGTTCCCGCCATCGTAGGGGAGGTAAGCAATGATGTATAAACGCACGGATCTGACGCTCTCCATGTTCTATGCATCCAGCGCTGATGCAGACGGGAACAAAGTGGCTACGTTGACGATGGAGGTAATTGCAGCTGAGGTTGGAGCCGTCCAGACCAGCCAGCTGCGATGTATAACCGATACCTCAGACAACCGGAAGACCATGTCAACGCGGATCATGGGCTTCAAAGCAGGTGTTGAGGCAGGAAAATGCATAGACAGGATCTTAAGGGAGACAGTGAAAAGCTCGTTGCGTTGGCCAGGCACCATGGCGAAGTACTGTGAGCCTTTGCACTCTGCGCATTACCCGAAAGAAAGCTCATCTGGGGCGGGCCAACCATGCCCGGGTGTTCGACCGGAAGCAGCGGATACACGCGGCCCTAGGCTGATTGCAGAATACACCGCAGTTCGGCTGCGATACATCTTGTCGCGCACTGCGTGCAGCCTCCCCGAAACTGCCCGGAGCCATGCCAAGGCGATATAGGCCCCTTGGGAGTCGGCAAGACGCATCTGGCCATCGCACTGCGCTATCGGGCGGGCAGTGCGGCATCAAGACCCGCTTCATCACTGCGGCCGACCTTGGTGCTGCAACTGGGCGCGGACCAGCGTAACCGTCCGAGCATCCCGGCTGGCTTGACCCCGCCAAGCTAAGAGATGGTGGCAGTTCGTGGATGCCGTTTCCCGGGTGCACGCGATCCGAGACCACGCGATCAAGCAGGAAAACGAGCACCTGGGCTTGTCTGACTGACAGCTGGCCGGCGACGACAAGATGGAAAAGTTCGGCGTGTGGCTCTGGCGGCAACGATCCCGCGAAGGGCGGACGGTGCTTGAGCTGTTGAACGTAAGCGTGCGGGCAAACCGTCTTGCGCGACTATGCCGGATGCCACCTATGCGGCAGCAGCTCTGCAATCTCACTCGCCCGCTGAGCCGGCAACCGTGTCAGCACATCCTTGAGATAGGCATACGGATCGTGCCCATTATTACGGGCCGACTGGATCAAACTCATGATCGCAGCAGCGCGCTTGAGCATACGAACCCGCGCCGAGCATTTGAGAAGGCAAGGGGATGAACGCTGGCTGGATAGCCGTGGTTTTCTGGGTAAGCAGGCGAATCCATTTGTGGACGAGGTTGGCATTGAGGCTGTAGCCCAAGGCGATGTTTGCGATGGAGGCCCCGGGTTCAGAACACTCCTGAATGACCTGGGCCTTGAAAGGTTTGCTGTAGGTACAGCGCTGAGGGCGCATGGAAAATCCGCTTGATGGGCCATGGCCTTCGGCGGCGGTGTCGGGAAGGTGTGTTGGCCGGACGGATACTGTTGAACTACGTTGCCTGGGGCAACGGAAGTGTTTCGGCCCGACTCTGGAACGCGATCCGCAGCGACGACTGGGCAATTCCGCACGTTGGCCTGAGCAGCCTCGGGGAAATCGTCGTCTGGACGCGCCCAGACGAGTTTCCGCCAAGGCACATGCAGACGAGCAAGGGGCTGCGGGCACTCGGCTACAACGTGAGGATCGGTGTTTGATCGAGGCGCCTGTGGCACACGCAGGCTGACGAACCAGGCGCTGTCCATTGCCTGCTCAGGCCACCCCCTGCGCCTTGCCTGAGCAGTTGACCTGCATCAATGGGGCGGGAGAACGCTGTACATTGACTCTTGACTCTTGACTCTTGACTCTTGACTCTTGACTCTTGACTCTTGACTCTTGACTCTTGACTCTTGACTCTTGACTCTTGACTCTTGAAGTTTGTCATGGTAAGCGTGATATCTTACAAAGTTTTGCAAGGATTTCCTAGGCCGGAACCGCAAAGCGACGCGATTAGAGAGGGTGAGATGAAAGCGCACCTACAGGTGATTTTCGCGCTCGATGAATTGGCTGCGTACTTGAAAGTCGGCAAACGGACGCTTTATCGGCTCGCCGCGCATGGGGAAACTACGGCTTTCAAGGTGGGCGGGACGTGGCGGTTTCGTCAAAGTGAAATCGCTCAGTGGATCAATGATCAGACCCGAGCCGGAGCAAAGAAGGAGGTGATGCGCAAGCGTGAACAGCAGAAGTCATCCGAGCAGCCCGTGTTGCCTGGGCGCACTGCCCGTCGCAGCAGGCAAAGGGCTTGAGTAACTCGTTCCAATTTTTCTGGAGGTATGACATGGACATCGATTTCAAGAAGTTGGCTCCCTGGAACTGGTTCAAGAACGAGCAGCAAGAGCAGCAGAGCGCCTCTTCCCTGCCGGTGCAGCGCAATGACCTGCCAGCGGCGAGTGGGCCAGTCAGCCCGATCCTGCAACTGCATCGGGAAATCGACCGGCTGTTCGATGACGCATTCCGGGGCTTCGGTTTTCCGGCGTTGAACATGCCGCAGTGGCCATCCGATTGGTCGGGCATGCTGAAGCCGGCCCTGGACATCCAGGAAACCGACAAGCAGTACAAGATTGCCCTGGAAGTGCCCGGTGTCGAGGAGAAGGACATCCAGATCACCCTCGACAACGACGTGCTGATGGTGCGTGGCGAGAAGCGCCAGGAACAGGAGAAGAAGGAAGGTGGCTTCCACCGTGTGGAGCGAGCCTACGGCAGCTTTCAGCGTGCCTTGAACCTGCCTGACGACGCCAACCAGGATTCGATCAAGGCATCGTTCAAGAACGGGGTGCTCACGGTCACGATTGACAAGCGCGAGGTCAGCTCGCCGAAGCAGGGGCGCTCGATCCCGATCAACGGCTGACGTCGCCGGCTCGTTCGTCACAAGAAAAACCCGGCTCGAGACGAGGTGTCGCGGCTTGCGATGCCTCGTCGCCTCAACCTTGTCAACCTTCTCAGGAGCATCAGCATGCCCAGAAAACAATGCCAGGTCTGCGGCCAACCCGCCACCGTGCGGGTGGAAGCCAGTCTCAACGGGCGTCACAGCACCATGCTGTTGTGCGACGACCATTACCGCCAATTAGTGCGCCAGCAAAAACGCACCGTTTCGCCGCTGGAAGCCTTGTTCAGCTCGCGCAGCGGCCTGTTCGAGGACTTCCTCGGCAGTGACTTCTTCCGCATCGGCGACGACACGACGCCCGTTGCCGCCGATACCGATGATGTGGTCGATGCCTCGTTAAGTGAGCCCGCCGCCGCAGGTTCAGGTGTGCCGCGCCGTCGCGGCAGTGGGCTGGCCAGCCGCATCAGCGAACAGTCGGAAACCTTGCTGCAGGAGGCCGCCAAACACGCTGCCGAATTTGGCCGCTCCGAGGTGGATACCGAACATCTGCTGCTGGCACTGGCCGACAGCGACGTGGTCAAGACCATCCTGGGTCAGTTCAAGATCAAGGTCGATGACCTCAAGCGGCAGATCGAGTCTGAGGCCAAGCGCGGGGACAAGCCCTTCGAGGGCGAGATCGGCGTGTCGCCACGCGTGAAGGATGCGCTCAGCCGCGCCTTTGTGGCCTCCAATGAACTCGGCCATTCTTATGTCGGTCCAGAGCATTTCCTGATCGGTCTGGCTGAGGAAGGCGAAGGGCTGGCCGCCAACCTGCTACGCCGCTACGGCCTGACGCCGCAGGCGCTGCGCCAACAGGTCAGCAAGGTGGTGGGCAAGGGCGCCGAGGATGGCCGCGCTCAGACGCCGACCAACACGCCAGAACTCGACAAGTACTCGCGCGACCTGACCAAGATGGCGCGCGACGGCAAGCTCGATCCGGTGATCGGCCGCGCACAGGAGATCGAAACCACCATCGAGGTGCTGGCCCGGCGCAAGAAGAACAACCCGGTGCTGATCGGCGAGCCGGGTGTGGGCAAGACCGCCATCGTCGAAGGGCTGGCGCAGCGCATGGTGGCGGGCGAAGTGCCCGAGACCTTGCGCGACAAGCGACTGGTGGAACTCAACATCAACGCCATGGTGGCCGGCGCCAAATATCGCGGCGAGTTCGAGGAGCGCGTGCAGAAGGTGCTGAAGGAGGTGACCGAGCACCAGGGCGAGCTGATTTTATTCATCGACGAGGTGCACACCATCGTCGGTGCCGGCCAGGGCGGTGGCGAAGGCGGGCTGGACGTGGCCAACGTGTTCAAACCGATGATGGCGCGCGGTGAACTCAACCTGATCGGCGCCACGACGCTGAACGAGTACCAGAAATACATCGAGAAGGATGCCGCACTGGAGCGGCGCTTCCAGCCGGTGACAGTGCCCGAGCCGACGGTGGCCCAGGCTATCATGATTCTGCGCGGCCTGCGCGACACCTTCGAGGCGCACCACAAGGTCAGCATCTCCGAGGACGCGATCATCGCGGCGGCCGAGTTGTCCGACCGCTACATCACAGCGCGCTTCCTGCCGGACAAGGCGATCGACCTGCTCGACCAGGCGGCCGCGCGCGTGAAGCTGTCGGCCACGGCCCGGCCGGTGGCCGTGCAGGAGCTGGAGTCCGAACTGCACCAGCTGCGGCGTGAACAGGATTACGTGGCCGCGCGCAAGCAGTACGACCAGGCCGCCGAGCTCGGGAAGCGTATCGAAGCCAAGGAGGCCGAGCTCAAGAAGCTCGTCGAGGACTGGGAGCGGGAGCGGGCCTCCGGCAGTGCCGAGGTCAAGGCGGAACACGTGGCGCAGATCGTCTCGCGCCTGACCGGCATCCCGGTCAACGAGTTGACGGTGGAAGAGCGCGAAAAGCTGCTGCACTTGGAACAACGGCTGCACGAGCGCCTGGTGGGACAAGACGAGGCGGTCCGTGCCGTGGCCGATGCCGTGCGGCTGTCCCGCGCCGGCCTGCGTGAAGGCAGCAAACCGGTGGCTACCTTCCTGTTTCTGGGCCCGACCGGGGTGGGCAAGACCGAGCTCGCCAAGGCATTGGCCGAATCGATCTACGGCGATGAGCACGCCCTGTTGCGCATCGACATGTCGGAATATGGCGAACGCCATACCGTGGCGCGATTGGTGGGCGCGCCTCCGGGCTATGTCGGTTACGACGAAGGCGGTCAGCTCACCGAGAAGGTGCGGCGCAAGCCCTACAGCGTGCTGCTGCTCGACGAGATCGAGAAGGCACACCCTGACGTATACAACATCCTGCTGCAAGTGTTCGACGACGGTCGCCTCACCGACGGCAAGGGCCGGGTGGTGGATTTCACCAACACCATCATCATCGCCACGTCCAACCTGGGTTCGGACATCATCCAGCGACGGCTGAAGGCGCGCGGGGCGGCCGGCGAGGAGTACGAAAAGACCAAGGCCGGAGTCATGGACGTGCTGCGTGGCCATTTCCGGCCCGAGTTCCTCAACCGCATCGACGAGATCATCGTCTTCCATGCGCTGGGCAAGGAGGAGATCCGCCACATCGTCGGCCTGCAGCTCGATCGCGTGGCGCGCAGCGCCGCCAGCCAGGGCGTGACGCTCACTTTCGATCAGACGCTGATCGACCATTTCGCGGAAGAAGGCTACAAGCCCGAGTTCGGTGCGCGTGAACTCAAGCGCCTGATCCGCAGCGAGCTGGAAACTGCGCTGGCGCGCGAGATGCTCGGCGGCGGCATCGGCAAGGGCGATCACGCCAGCGCACGCTGGGACGACAAGGCCGAACGCGTGGTGTTCGAACGCAAAGAGCCACCGCAGACCCCGGCCGAGCCGGAGCAGCCGGATGCCGCGAAGGCGAGCGACGCATCTTGATGGCGGGCGAGGCTGCCGTGTCCGACCCCATCGGCCTGGCACTGGCATGGGCAGCCTCCCTGGCCTCGATCGCGGTGGCGGTCGTGGCCGCAGGTCACGCGGGCGTCTACAAGCGTGATCCGCAGTCGGCCACGCCGTGGGGACTGCTCATCAGCGGCGGCACTGCCCTCCCGCTCGCTGGCCATCCGTTCGCGTGACGGCGCGGCCCATCTGTTCACCTGATCCTCTGGCAACTCGACTTTCGAGGAACAAGGCCCATGGCTGGGTGACGCGGGCAGGCAACTGATAGTCGGTACTCTGTTCGACATTTCTTCTCGCAAGGAAATAGAGCAGCAGTTGCTGCGTATGGTGATCACCGACCCCTTTGCTTCACGGTTGAGGGAACATGTTCGCGCAACCGACATGGCTGCCCGGATTGGGGGGAGGAATTCGCTGTGTTGTTGGAAGCGGCATCGATAGAAGGCGCCCAAGTATGGGCGGAGCGATTTCGTCAGGACACTGCGGCGACAGCGGTGGTGTGTGGAGAGGTGTCGATCAGCTATAGCGCCAGCATGGGGGTGGCTCTCCTTGCCCCCCCGTTTGCACTCTGCCGAGCAGGTGATGCTGCAGGCGGACAGCGCGCTCTACCAGGCAAAAAGACAAGGGTGCAACCAAGTTGTGGGCGCACAAGTATTTCAGAATTGAGAGGAGTGGCGATGAAGGAAAAGCAAGCAGACCCGATCAAAACATTTCGCGCCCAATGGGCAGTGATGACGTTCTACGAGCGCTTTGAACAGGTGATCGCGCTCGCGCTGTCCGCAATCATTGCCGTTATCATCGTGGTCTCGCTGCTGCAGCTGATCTCGATCGTCTTCAGCCTGCTGATCATTGATGCATTCAATCCGCTCGATCACAAGGTCTTCCAGACCGTGTTCGGCATGATCATGACGCTGCTCATTGCCATGGAGTTCAAGCATTCCATCGTGAGGGTGGCCTTGCGGCGCGACAGCATCATCCAGGTCAAGACGGTGATCCTGATCGGGCTGATCGCCCTGGCGCGTAAATTCGTGATCCTCGACCCGGAGACCGGCCCCGCCAAGGTCGCGGCGCTTGCAGGCGCGACCTTGGCCCTCGGGGCGACTTACTGGCTGCTGCGCGAGCGCGATGACCGGACAGCCGGGGAAAGCTCAGATGATCAGTCGTGATCTGCGCCACGCGCAGAATGTCGGCGCGCGGCATCGCTGGCACAATCGCCTGCAAACCGTGCTGTTGGTGCTGACCCTGCTCGGAATTGCCGCCGTCGCTGGCAGCCTGCTGTTGGGTGACGGCGGGCTTTGGCTGGCGCTTGCGGCTGCGGGGTTCACCCTGCTGCTTGAACCGGCGGCCGCCTCCGGGCTGACCTTGCGGCTGTATGGCGCACGCCCCCTGCACCCGGATGAAGCGCCCGATCTTTGGGCTGTGTTGCGCGAACTAGCGGCGCGGGCCGGGCTGCCTACCGTGCCGGTACCGCACTACGTGCCCAGCGGGGTCGTCAACGCCTTCGCCACCGGTTCGAAGCATCACGCGGCCATCGCGCTGACCGACGGCCTGCTGCATAGCCTCACGCCCCGCGAGTTGACCGGCGTGCTCGGCCACGAAATCGCGCATATTGCGAACGAGGATTTGCGTGTCATGGGCTTGGCCGATTCCATCAGCCGGCTCACCCATCTTCTGGCCTTGTTGGGGCAGCTTGCGATCGTGCTCAGCTTGCCAACGCTATTGCTTGGAGTCACGGAAGTCAATTGGCCCGCATTGCTTCTACTTGCGGTCGCGCCACAGCTGGCCTTGCTGGCTCAGTTGGGCTTGTCCAGGGTGCGCGAATTCGACGCCGACCGGCTCGCTGCCGAATTGACCGGCGACCCGCACGGGCTGGCCTCAGCGCTCGCCAAGATCGAGCAGGTGAGCCGCTCCTGGCGCGCCTGGCTGCTGCCCGGATGGGGCAATCCGGAACCCTCCTGGTTGCGCACGCATCCAGCGACGGCTGAACGCATTGAGCGCTTGCTGGAACTTGCTCCGCCGCCCGCGATGCCGCCGTTTCCATCGGCCCGTTTCGACCCCGAAGTGACCGTATCACCACGTCCGCCACGCTGGCGCACTGGCGGCCTTTGGCGCTGATTTCAACATGGAGAATGACGTGACCTACCCGACCCCTACAGCCGCCCGGCGCCGGATCGATTCATCCGGCGCTGGCTCGTCATCACTGGCTGCATCGCTGCACTCATGCTGCTGTGGCAGTTCCTGCCCGCCATCGAAGCCTGGTTCAGTCCCCACGAAACATTAGGTGCAATGAGTCCTGTGAAGTACCGGCAGCATCTTGGGATCACAACATAACAGTCCAGGAAAACATCCGCAGCCCCAAAAGTGACTAGAATGTTGCAGTTACATTACCTGTCTAGCCAATGTTGAAATGTCGTGCTGAAAACAAAGCTGACCTGACGTCAGTGGAGAGTCTGGACAATGCCTTTTTAAGGTTGAGTCAGGCTTTGGAGGAAGAACGTGGTTGCCAGGTTTTCTCGGCTATCATCAGTTTACGTACGGTCTCTTTTGAAATCCGGACACCGTATTCTGTGGTCAGAATTCGCCAGATGGCTGACGGATTCATATCCCGGCCGCGTGAGCGAATAAGCTGCAGTGCCTGATCTCTGATGGTGGTGTTTAACTGATGATTGCCTGGCTTTCCACGACGCCGGCTGACCAGACCGGCTGACCCCAGCTCGCGGTAGCGTTTAATCAGGCGGGAGCACTGACGACGGGTGAGCTCCATGGACTCAGCCACTTCTGCCAGCGTAATTTCCCCCGCCATATAGGCTTCAATCAAATCCAGGCGTAGCGCTTCGTGAAGTGTCAGGAGCACTGGTTTGTTGTCGTCCATTTTTCTCTCATCTGTCGGCCATATCAGATCCGCAGGTGAGGGAAGGGCTTATCGCTTCAGGCTGGGGATAAAATCCTGCGGACTGGCCAGCACCGGGTTGATCGCCCTGAGCTCTTCCAGTGCACGTTCCTGAGCGCGCCTGCGGGGCATTTTTGTACTGCGCATTCGCTTTCCTTCAGCCTCCAGCTCTTCCTGTTTCTGCTGTGCCAGCCTCAGAACGGCACCCAGTCGTTTGTTATCAACAACCGCCCCCTGATCAACGCAGGTCAGTTTATCGAAAATCTTATAACCCAGTGGCCGGTGCTGATGCCGGAAAGTAATGCTTCCGTCAGGGTAATCATAAACGGTAATGTCGGTGCTTCGGTTTTCTGGCGTATGGACAATGATGCCGATTATGGGGTGCTGAATGATATTGCCAGAGGGCAGTCAGATCCCCAAAAAATAGTCCTTCAGTGGGACGAAATGATCCGGGCTGCAGGCTCCCTGAAGTTGGGAAAGGTACAGGCTTCGGTGCTGGTTCGCTCGTTATTGAAGAGTGAACGCCCTTCCGGACTGACTCAGGCAATCATTGAAGTAGGGCGCATCAACAAAACGCTGTATCTGCTTAATTATATTGATGATGAAGATTACCGTCGGCGCATTCTGACCCAACTAAACCGGGGAGAAAGCCGCCATGCCGTTGCCAGAGCTATCTGTCACGGTCAGAAAGGTGAGATAAGAAAGCGATATACCGATGGTCAGGAAGATCAACTGGGTGCACTGGGGCTGGTCACTAACGCCGTCGTGTTATGGAACACTATTTATATGCTGGCAGCCCTGGATCATCTCCGGGCACAGGGGGAAACCCTGAATGATGAAGATGTTGCACGACTCTCACCGCTTTGCCACGGACATATCAATATGCTCGGCCATTATTCCTTCACGCTGGCGGAACTCGTGACGAAAGGACACCTGCGACCATTAAAAGAAGCGTCGGAAGAGGAAAACTTTGCTTAACGTGAGTTTTCGTTCCACTGAGCGTCAGGCCCCTATTACGGCGTTAGTGCATTCATAAGTGAAAACAGTTGGCTGGCGATGGCTATATCCTCTATACCTAATCCAAGTGAACGGAAAAATACATGCCGTTGGTAGTCGGGTTTTTTGCAACGCCTGACGACCAGTTCTGGCAAATCACCCTTGATCGCGTCGTCTGTCCATCCGTGATGCTGTCTGGCGAGACACATCTCTGCTGCATGTTGTGGAGTAGTATGGCGGTAATCGCAATAGACATCCATCTGCGACAGAAAAGACGGTGGAACTTCATGCGCCTGCTCTACATTGCTAGTGATAGAAGTAATCAGGCAGTTTTTTTTCAGCATATCTGGCTCAATAACCGGAGTGGCTGATGAAGTACACAGCATTAGCACATCGGTATCGGCTGTAGCGATTTCCAGCGAGGAAACGATGCTAATTCGATCATCCGCTGGAAGTGCACGAATCAAATCCCGCGCAACCCCCGCTTTTCTGCTGTAAATCCGGATATGCTCCCACTGACGGATATCCAACGCATGGCGAACATGTGCCAACCCGATCTCCCCGGTTCCGATCACCGTCAAAACACGGGCGTCCTTGCGAGCTAGCTCATCGACGGCCAGAACGGTAGTAGCAGCTGTACGCTCGATGGTTAAACGCTGCGAATCACACAACATTAGCGGCTGACCGTTTTCGGTAGACAGTAACAACGTCCATGCTGTGACCAGGGGTTTTTCATTGGTTATGATGTATGGAGACATCTTAACACCGAGAACTTTCGAGGAAGTATCGATTCCGAAATAACCAATACAATCCCCTCCCTGGTTGGGGAACATTATAACTTTCTGGTCAGGCTGCGCTGCCTGACCATGAGCCAGATTGAGAAACGCCTGACGCATCGTCTCCACAACATCAATTTGGCTAAGGATAATATCGATGTCTTCCGCACTATAAACCGGAACATTAATACTTTTCATCATTACTTGATACCGCGTAGACTAAAAATACACAGTACCATTTATGTCTGCTTATTGCTATCCAGTAGCGATGCTCTGGATGTTCGGAACGAATCGGTAGGGTATGATTCGGCCCTTTACAGCCCCACCACTTTGCCTGGAGTTAATAATATGCTGAAGACAAGTCACCCCGAACAACAACTTGAACTACTGAAATCGATTGCAGAAGGCATTGTTGCTCTATTCTTTCCTGGTGTTGAAGTTGTCATTCATAATGCGTCGACCAGAAAGATTGCTTATATCGCGAATAATCTCTCGAAGCGCAAATCCGGTGATGAGGCGGGGATCGACGATATCAGGATGAGTTGTGCCAATGAAATCAGCGGCCCATATGAGAAACTCAACTGGGATGGCAGGAAAATGCGTTCAGTCAGTATCTACACCAGTATCGATGGTCGTCCCAGCTACATCATGTGTGTGAATCTGAACACGACTATATTCGAAGACGCACGAAATGCGCTGGATATGTTTTTGTCTGTTACACGTTTGCAGCCTCAGCCACAGCAGTTATTTAAGGACGACTGGCAGGAAAACATCAATACCTTCCTGCACGAGTGGATCAAGAAAGAGAATGCTTCGCTGACCTCGTTAAATCGGGAACAGAAAAAGCGGATAGTCGTCGACCTGTATCATGAAGGCGCATTCAAAGCAAAAAATGCAGTGGACTATATCGCCAGTGTGTTAGTGATGGGCCGCGCAACTGTGTATAAGTACCTTCGGGAGGTAAAAAATAACGATGTATCCACCGCGGCCTCCTGATTAAGCAAAACGAGAAGCGCTGTATGGCATCGGGTCAGTGAATGGTTCCACTCCTGTTACCATCTCAGCCAGTAAACGGCCGGACACGGGTCCTAACGTCAGGCCATGGTGGTTATGGCCAAAACAAAACCATAACCCGTCGTGGTTGGGTGCAGGACCAATCACAGGCCGCATATCTGGCAGACAGGGTCTCATTCCCATCCAGGGCTGATCTTCGAGGGCTTCACCTAGCGGAAAAATCTGCCGCGCAGCATATTCAGAGTTTATCAGTTGTTTCCAGGACGGGGGGCGATCCCGTCGTGCGAGTTCCACCCCGGTAGTCAATCTCAGACCATGTTTCATTGGTGCGACGACGTAGCCATGTTCTACGTCGACCACCGGGCGATTCAGTGGTTGCGTAGCCCGATAATGACGGTGATAACCACGTTTAACCGTCAAGGGAATTCGATATCCTAGTGGTCGGAATACCTCATCCGACCAGGGGCCGAGTGCCAGTACGGCACTTGATGCGCTAATGTCACCGTTCATCGTTCGAACCGTCCAGCCGCCATCGACCTGCTGTAAGCTTTTCGCATCCCCCAATAGCAGACTGCCACCTTCACGTATGAACAAACGTGCGTAGCTCTTAGTCAGAGCTCCGGGACTATTCACTGCCTTCGGATTGTGCCAGTGAAGTGCGCCAGCAAAGCCCGTGTTCAGCGATGGTTCCAGTATACCAAGGGACTTTCCGTCCAGTACCGTCAACGAGAGACCGAAACGCCGCGCCAGTCTCTCAGCCTGACTGGCTTCCTGTGAGAATCGTCGTGTATCACGCCAGGCCTCCAGCAGACCCGTTTCGCAAACCAACTGCTGTGCCTCAGTGCCGATTCTTTGTATCAACGCCTGATGTTCATCGACGCTACGGCTAATTAATGGCAACATATCCGCCGAAGCCTTTGCTAATCGTACAGGTGAAGATTCATGCCAGTAGCGGAGCAACCAGGGCAAATAAGATGGCAGTGAAATCATATCGTAATGTGCCGCGTTTGAATGGTTGCTGGCATATTGCAGTAATGAAGTGAAATCGCGGGGGAAACCGTACGGGATGACAGCCGCTCGTTCAATCAATCCTGCATTACCATAGCTGGTCTCTTCGCCCGGTTCCCGCCGGTCGATCAGCACGACCTTTTTCCCCCGCTCAGTAAGATAGAGGGCGCAACTCACGCCCACGATCCCAGCGCCTAAGACGATCACATCAAAGTCCATAGTCTATATCTTCTCAATTTCTTGATGATTAGCGCCAGAAATAATATTATTGCGCCGTAATATCCTGCTGGAAATATTTCATGGAAAGCTGCCTGAGAGTCCCGTCAACTTTCATTCCAGTCAGTGTCTGATCAACCTGTTTCGTCAATGTTGTATCACTTTTCCTTAGCCCAAAACCGGTACCTTTCCCCAATGTTTCATCATCTTTTAACGGTTGCCCGACAAAGGTGAAATCTGCACCCTGTGGCTGTTTAAGGAAGTCATCCTGTGCAGTCTGTGTCTCTTGCAACGCAGCATCGAGACGTCCTGCGGCCAGATCCATAAACACTTCGTTCTGTTCCGGATAGGAGATAATGTTAACGCCTGTTGTAGCCCAGTATTTCTTAGCATAATCTTCCTGAGATGTTCCCTGCTGAACGCCGAGGCGCTTCCCTTTCAGACTCGCCGCATTCGGTTGTAAAGCGCTGTCTTTTTTCGCCACCATCTGGATAGGAACGACATAAATTGGTGCAGTGAATGCAATTGCTTGTTTTCGTTTTTCAGTGATGTTCATTGCGGAATTGATCACGTCTATTTTTTTAGCCTGAAGCGCAGGGATCAAGCTGTCGAAGTTAAGTTCAATCCACTGACAACGAACATTGAGTCGTTTACATACTTCATTGCCAATATCAATATCGAGTCCCGACAGTTTTCCGTCATTCGTTTTTACTTCAAAGGGGGCATACCCGCTATTGACACCTATGCGCAACGTGTTCTGTTCAGTAGCAAACGTCAGCGTTGAAAAACTGCAGTAAACCATCATTCCCGATAACAGTGTCATTTTCCAGCTCATAGTATTCCTCTCATTAGATTGAAAGCCGTATTTGTCCTCACGCTTGTATCCAATAGCAGCCATCATGCCAAATGTAAGTCAGTTACTAAAATTCGCTTTTAAAAACAAAATATTGCAATGAATTAATATGCTTAAATCATGCATGTATAGCCGAAATCGGTTGTGTAAACTAAGAATGTAATCATTAAATGGAAAAAAATATTTTATAGAAAAAAATACACACGATTTGTGTGCCAGGAATGTTAAAAATTGAAAGGAGCAGAGAAACACCAAATGAATCAAAACAGTGCATTACGATGCACCATTATGGTGTTCTTCTCCTGAAGGGGCAGAGAAAAATGAGGTTCTGATTGAGCAGATGCTGCCTGTCATCATTTACCACTTTTTCTGGCGTACGAAGCGTTCCCTTGGTGTGTCAGTGCAACATCATCTTGTAAGCATCCCTGCAGTCCGAATAGTGAATTGCTATCCGTTGACCAGACGTAAAAATGATAGTCACGACTTCTTAGATTTTCTCTGATTTACCTTCCGCCGCCATGCGGTAATGAGGATTGCAGGCGGTCTGTGCACAGGATTTCTACCAGCGATAAGGCCCAGAAACTATCCATCGGACATCCCGGGAATGGAATATTCATCGACTGAAAAGTCTGTTGGCAGAAGAAATCAGTGGATATAATTAAGCCGCAACTGTGCAGATGGAGTTCTTATTATGGGAAGTTGTATCCGGGTGAAATGAACAGGCTATTGTGAATACTGGACTGGTGTGTGGTGCCACTATAACAATACAGAGGGCATCACGGACGCGCCAGTGAAGTAATAGTGTGAATCAGACAGCGAAAGAAGACACCGTTTTCGCACTGGAAATCATACTTGTTTTTGTTCGGAAGTATTGGTTCAAAATTATTGAGCCTTAAAACACCACCATCCAAAAATGGTGGTGTTTTAGATGAGGCCAAAAAAAATCAATATTTAAAGTACAATGTTACAATTAAATTGCGTGGTGCTTAAAAAGAATAAGCACCACCAACAGTGTACTGTGTTTCAGAACCGTCAGAGTTAAGTAAGCGGCTATTCACGCCAGTATAGACTGAAAGACTATTTCCGACGTTCCATTGAATACCAGCCTCCCCCCGTCCATAACTCTTATCAGGTGAACTAACGGTAATTTCCCGAACTGAGTTATCCGTTGTATCGCGAATATTGAACTTATTGTCGATTCCATCACTCAGTTCCCGAACCCAGGTAAGGGAAGCATAGGGTAGAATCGTGTGGTTTCCCCCCAAAGATAATGAGGATGTGACTTTCCACCCTAAAGAAACTTCGAATGAGTTAACATTCTGCTCCTGATAATATACTGCTGTACGTAAATCTTCATGATCGTTAAAGGCATTAACTCGGTAGTGCGTGAAATCAAATCCAAATATTGGTCCTGTCTGCAGCTTAGAGAATTCAAAATCATACCCCCCATTAACTCTTCCGCTATAGAATAAAGCGTTTGTGTTACTGTTAAGTTGGTTATCTAAAAGCACCAGGTTATCTTTGGATTCTATATAAACAGAACGTTTAGAATCTATACTGGACCGGCCCACTGACACATCGCTAGATAACCAGAATGGGTTTTCAAATTTAATTAACCCATACATACCAAACTGCCATGTATCATTCTTGACATATCCTCCTCGGTCAGTCTTATTGTAATCATGCTGAAAACTAAGGTTTGAACCTGCAATGAATTTATCATTGAACTGATAATCAAGCATCGCATAAGCTGTGCTATTTTGAGAACGTCCCTGGGGTACAGTATTAAAGCCATCGGCAGCAGTGGACTGGCCTTCTATGCCAACATTTCCTCCCCAGGTTCCAGATTCGCGAGGTTGCAAATAAAGTGACTGACGGCGTTTTCCCAGCAATGTATTTTGTACCTGGTGCTGGCGCTGCAAACTATTTTCAATCGTATATTGAAGATGCGCAGCAGATGTTGCAGAATACAACAGATCAGTATTTGACCATTCCAGTAATAATCTCGTTAGTAATAATGAGATATCGTGTAAGCGCTCATCAATTCTTTTTTTCCCCAGCGCACTGGTTAAAAACTTCTCGTTATCCTTAGAGGGACTATGCCATGTCGCCCCCCCAGGGACTGCAGGATTCGTTGTTTGTGTATATCCATCTTTGTCGCCAATATCCCAGTTTGTGGCTTCAAGATACAATACAGGGATATCAAAACGGTTAAAACTGTCCCCATCGCTACAGCACCCGGTTCCTGCGGGGTACTGCGGATCTAAACCTGGGTTCGTATGCAGTTCAATGCCTAATTCTTTAGCAATGCGAAAAACATGCTCACGTAAACTCGATAGCGCTGGATTATCAATACTGTTACTCCCTGCGTGGGCATAAAGCATGTCTCCGGTGATCATGCTATCCATATTAATCATGCCTTTTAGGTTTCCCGTTAATCCCTTCTGCTCAAGTTCTTCGGCCAGGGCTTTAGAACCACGCAAGCCTTCCTCTTCCGCACCAAACGCTGCAAATACCAAAGTCCGTTCTGTCTGTATTCCACTCAGATTATGTGCCACTTCTGTAAGCAAAGATGCGCCTGAAGCATTATCATCTAACGCCTCCAGGGTTGGCCTGCCGTAATAAGAATCGAAATGAGCCCCAGTAATAATATAATCATTACGTAATCCACGATTAGAGGCGATAACATTTTGCGATGTGCGGGTTTGTGCCCCGGACCACGAGAAATCCTGACGGTTTATTTTATACCCTGGGGACATCCTGTCCTCCATTAAGTTTGCTGCACCGATAAAATGTTCGGTGCCACGATATCTTCCGGGGTATTCATGAATTAATGAATCCAGAGTGTTCTTTGCATAATCACCATATTCAGCAGCGGTGGCAACTTGCTGAAAAGCAATAAAAGATAGTGCGACTGCTGTTTTTTTTAGCATACCAAAACCCTTTGAGTTAAAGCTTAATGAGAAAATTGATTGATGCTGAAATTTTATTTATCATTTATTAAATGGATGTGTGGTTAACATACAAACTTTGTAATTAATGATTTTGTATGGCTTAACCTTTTAGTTTATCTGTTTACGCTATAGCACCTCCGACAAATTGTTTTAGCCTTACGCTTTTAGGATTGTTAAAAATATCATCAGGATGTCCTTCTTCCTCAATTTTTCCCTGATGAAGAAAAATAACATGTGAAGATACATGACGTGCAAAGTCCATTTCATGTGTTACCACTACCATTGTTTTACCATCATCTGCAAGTTGCCGCATAATACGTAAAACTTCGCCAACAAGTTCAGGGTCGAGTGCTGAAGTTGGCTCATCAAATAGTAAAACATCAGGTTCCATTGCAAGGGCCCTGGCGATAGAGACGCGCTGTTGCTGTCCACCGGATAGTTGTACTGGGTATTTTAAAAGCTGTCTTTCATCTATCCCTACTTTTGCAAGGTACTTTACCGCTCTCTCTTTCGCTTCTCTCTTATTTAAACCTAAAACCTGCACCGGTGCTTCAATGACATTTTCCAGGACTGTCATATGACTCCAAAGGTTAAAGTGCTGAAAGACCATTGTAAGACGTGTCCGTAGTAACCGAAGTTGATGTTTATCTGCTACCTTGAGTTGCCCGTCTTTATCACGCACCAGGGATATGTTTTTATTATTAATAATAATAGATCCTTCACTTGGTTTTTCAAGAAAATTAATGCAACGTAAAAAAGTGCTTTTCCCTGACCCTGAAGAACCGATAATGGATATCACATCACCTTTATTTGCCTGTAGTGACACTCCCTTGAGTACTTCGTGAGAACCATAACTCTTATGAAGTTCAACAATTTTCAGTTTTTGCTCTGCCATAGTATCTCCAGATTATTAATGAGTAGGCTTTAGAAATTTATTTTCTGCCAGTCTAAATAAACGTATCAATAAATACGATATTGCTAAATAAAGAATCGCAGCAATACCAAAAGCAGTAAATGGTTGATAGGTCGCTGCATTTATATCTCTACAAATTTTCAACAGATCTGGCACTGTGGCGGTAAATGCTAGTGCAGTGGAGTGCAGCATCAGAATAACTTCATTACTATAGGCTGGTAACGCCGTACGAAGTGCTGATGGCAAAATGATTCGAGTATAAAGTTTGAACGTTGTAAATCCGTATGCATGTGCTGCCTCAACATCTCCATTTGGTATTGACCGAATTGCTCCAGCAAATATTTCCGTGGTATAAGCACAGGTATTCAATGTTAATGCCAAAATTGTACAATTTAAACCACTACGAAAAAAGGCATTCAACAACTCACTGCCCTTTACGATTTCGAGAGTGTATACTCCGGAATAAAATACAAGCAACTGAACATACAATGGTGTACCACGAAAGACATAAGTAAATAACCAAATCGGGGATTTAATTAATTTATTGTCCGATACTCTGGCGATAGCAAAAAAAACCGCCAGAAAACCACCTGCCAAAACCGATAAAATCAACAGCCATAGAGTGACAGCAACACCAGTAAAATGATAACCGTCACTCCATAACAGAGACTCCCAGTATTCCTGTATAATTTCCATCATAAAGTAACCTTCTTAACACCCACGGAAAAACGACGTTCCAGGAGGAAAAGCACTACTGTTGAAATAGTGGAAAAAAACAAATATATTGCACCACATACTATCGCAAAATAGAATGGTTGCCATGTGCTTTTACCTGCCAGTTGGGTTGCTTTGACAATATCCTCTAACCCCAACAAAGAAACCAAAGCCGTCGCTTTGAGAAGAACCTGCCAGTTATTGCCAATACCAGGAATTGCATAGCGCATCATGACAGGGAATATGATGCGCCGAAATGTTTTGGATTTGCTGAATCCAAATGCAATACCTGCTTCTATTTGTCCCTTCGGCACAGATTGCCAGGCGCCGCGGAACGTTTCCGTGAAATATGCGCCATATATAAACCCCAGAGTTAAAATTCCCGCAACCAGTGGGTTAAGGTCAATCTGTTCAAAACCAAACATATCTGTAACATCGTTGATGAGGATTTGTAGCCCGTAAAAAATCAACAACATTAATACGAGGTCAGGAACCCCTCGTATTAATGTTGTATAAGCATCTGAAGTTGTGACAAAAAATCTACTCCCACTTAGTTTAGCACTTGCCCCTATGAGGCCAATGAAGATTGCCATGACCAATGAACTCAACGCGAGTTCAAGTGTAACGATAGAGCCATTAAAAATGACCATAGTAAATCCATACAACATGTCATATATCCCGTTGTAATTACGAATCGTATCTTGCAGAGATTCGGAAAATAATTTCAAATTTTATCGTTCGTTAAGCTTGAGAATCTGGCGCACGTTGTTTACAAGCTCAGGCTACTTCCCTCCCAACCTATCCAGACTAAATATTACGCTTACACTCTGCATACACTATGCCAAAAAATGAATAATCGGCAATAAGAAAAAATTTAACCATTAAAATCAATAAGATAAAATGAATAACTATGCAATAATTATGCATTCGCATACACATGTTAACTTTTATAACCAGTTGCTACATCGGCGAAAAAAAAATTTATGCATACCACTAAAAAATTTTTAACAGTTTGTTAGGCATGCGGTTCATTAGTTTTATTTTTAACCATGCAATCTCAAGCACCAAATTGGTGCGAGTGCGTCAAATTGGTGCCCACAAATACATCTACAGAACATGATGATTGGCTAAATTATGTTCGCCATGCCATGCTGAATACCCCGCTTATCGATCTTTTTACTTTTGAAATCGTCTTCATTTATGGGGGGTAATTATCAACGCATCACTAATATCACTTTTTAAATATCATAATATTTGCCGTAAAATGGACTTTGTTGAATAGAACATATTTCAACCGAGTGCTTTTGTAGTAAGTTCCGTTTCAGGTAATACGCGATTTTTGGTAATGATACCAACGTGTTGATTTCGTATTTTCACTGACACCAGGATCATCCTGATGTTACAAGGATTGAATGACTACAGATTAAAATAGTCATCAACAGGTTGACAGCATTACCAGCTGTCGAACCGGCGGTACCGGACGAAGAAGTTCTCCTTGAGGTATTTCACCATCCGCTCCACCTTACCTTTGGTTCTGGCCCTTTATGCTGACTCATTATTTCTGGCCATAAAGGTTCTGGCAGTGCCATCTTTCGGGTCAACAAAGGTAATATCTTCAGGATCACGACGAGGGCTGGCCAATGACAGAAATATTACGGGTTCTTCAAGAAGGGTTGGTAATGCATGGACAACATTACGCTCGAAAAAAAGCACGTGGCCGGGGGCAAATTCGGCTTCGTCACGAGGATCTTCCATCCAGAGCGTCCCCATGAATCCCTGAATAACCTGACGCCGGAGGATCACCTGCTGATGGCTGAAAAACCGGAACTCTCAAAAAGTGCGTGGAACTAAAACAGGTGTGCATTACTCCACCTCATGTTGAAGAGACCAGACTGCATCAGAAAATTGCACCATAACTGAGCAAGCCGCATCCCATTGGTGCAAAAGTGTCTCCAAAAATAAATAATCCATTGATTTCACTGTGCTTTAAAAATGGCATGAATTTTTCATGTCGGGTATATGCAAGCAGGGGCAACCCTTAAGCCTTGAATCCATTAAATATCGACAGGTAATGAAGCCTGATTGTCCTAATAAGGACAATCAGGCTTTTTTATTAATGCAGAGAGCAAACATACGTGCAAACTATTGATATTGGAATTTTGCTTTCCACAGAAGGTACCTACAGCCACCTGGCGAACAGCACACTGCTTGGTGCGCGCCATGCCTTAGAGGAAATCAATGCCGATCCTGCTTATCCTTTTCAGCTGCGGGCCCGACATATCAACCCTGCGGGTGAACTCGCAGCCTACAGTGAAGCGGTGAGCACCTTTATCGCTCACGGCATCCGCCATATCTTCGGAACCATTACCTCTGCCAGTCGGAAGGAGATTATCCCGGACCTGGAGCAGCATAACCTGCTGCTGTGGTATGGCTGTCCTTACGAGGGGTTCGAGAGCTGCGAGCAGGTCGTATATCTGGGCGGTTGTCCGAACCAGACTCTGCTGCCACTCCTGCGGCTGGCGCTGGATATGTTCGGAAATCGCTCCTGGCTGATCGGCTCTAACTACGTCTGGGGCTGGGAAAGCAATCGTATCGCCCGTGAGGTAGTGGAAGGTTCCGGCGGTACGGTGGTGGGCGAAAAATATCTGCACCTGAGAAACAGCAACGTGACCGAGTTGATTGAGGCGATTCTCAGCACAGAGGTAGATTTTGTACTCAATAACCTGGTAGGCGAAACCTCTTATGCGTTTCTGCGCGCACTGGACGAGGCCTGTCTTCGCGATCGGCGGACGTTAGCGGTGCTCAGCTGTAATTTTACCGAAGCCGAAGTCGCCGAAGTCGCGCCACTAAGGGCGGTACGTTTGCTTTCCTGCGGACCGTTTTTTGAGAGCGTCGATCTCGATTTTTGCGCGCGGCAGCACCTGCAACATGGCGCACAGCGCATCTCCCACTACTATATCGGCGGCTGGCGGGCAGTAAGGCTGTTTGCCAATAGCCTGCGCGAGGCCGGAAACAGCGAGCCGGGTGCGGTGCTGGCGGCACTGCATCGTCAGCACGACGTTGATTCTCCGGGCGCTCGCTCAGTAATGGCTCGAAACAACCACGCCTGTTTGCCCTGCTACATCGCTGAGTTGCAACAAACTTGCTTTCAGATACTGCATCGCGAACCGCTGCCGGTTATGCCCGATCCCTATCTCTCCGCGACCGAGCTACGTGAAAGCCGAACGGTTGCAGCCAGACCTGCTCTGAGGATTGTTAAATGAAAACGCTGCTGTCCCCGGATTTAGATGCTCAGCCGCTCCTGCTGGTAGACTGTGAAGCAAGGAGTCGCGAAGCGCTGGAAAAAAACCTGACGCGGATGGGTATCCGCTGGCATCACCTGACCGGAGATGAGGCTTTACCTCCTCTCACCCCCTGTGCAGTACTGGTGGAACTGGAGGCATTCGCCAGCCCGCTAACCCTGAGCCAGATCAATCTGGCGGGAATACCGGTGATCGCGCTGACCTCACATGAGGGACTTTACCAGGTACAGCGCGCGCTGGAGTTAGGGGCAACAGCGCTCCTTACCAAGCCTATTACACAGCGAGCCATCTATACCACCCTGATGATGGCAGTGGGGCTGCGTCAGCAGTTGCATGACATTCAACAGCAACAGATGCTACTGCGCCAGCGTCTGGCAGCAATGCCGCAGATTACCCAAGCTCTGGCGGCCCAGATGCAAGCGGAAAGTATTGATGAACAACAGGCATGGGTTCGCCTGCGCTCGGAATCAATGTGTACGAACCAGTCGGTGGCACAGGTGGCGCAGAAGTGGCTGCTACGAATGTCGTCCGGCAAGCGGGGAGCACAATGAATAGAGTCGGATATTTTCTGCGCCGGCCAGCCCTGCTGCTCTCGCTGCTGTTTATTCTCCTGGTGGTGATGAGCGCGCTGTTTGCCCCCTGGCTCACCCCCTTCGATCCCGATGAACAGTTTGTCGAGGGACTGAGCCTGGAAGGCGCACCGCTTTCTCCCAACAGCACTTACTGGCTGGGAACCGATCTGCTGGGACGCGATCTCTTCTCGCGTTTAATTTACGGAGCTCGTACTTCGTTACTCATCGGTGTTGTCGCCAACGGCACTGCAGTACTGATCGGCGTCCTGGTAGGGCTTAGCGCAGGTTATCTGCAGGGGCGTATCGGAGGGCTGCTGATGCGCTTTACCGATCTGATGATGGCGTTTCCCGCACTGCTGCTGGCGATTGCCCTGGCGGCGATTTTCCAGCCAAGTGTCTGGATCGTGTCCCTGGTGATCGCCATGGTGAACTGGGTGCAGATCGCCAGGGTTATCTACGCCGAAACTAGCGCGCTTAGCGCCCGCGACTTTATCGCCGTGGAACGCACCCTGGGGGCCGGAACGTTGCGTATTCTCGGCGTGCATTTAATTCCACATCTGGCGCCAACGGTGCTGGTCTGGGCCACACTAGGCATCTCCACCACAGTCCTGCTGGAAGCTACTCTATCGTTCCTCGGGGTGGGGGTACAGCCGCCAACGCCGAGTTGGGGCAACATCATCTTTGAAAGCCAGAGCTATTTTACTTCGGCTCCCTGGCTGGTGTTCTTTCCCGGCGCGGCGATTGTGCTGCTGTCGCTCTCTTTCAATATCGCTGGTGACGCCCTGCGCGACGCCCTCGATCCCGGCTTAAAAGGACGAAACTAATGCTATTTCTGGGAAAACGTCTGTTGCATGCCGGGCTGATCCTGCTTGGCGTTACGTTGATCTGCTATTTGCTGCTGTTTATGTTGCCCGCCGATCCAGCGCGCCAAATCGCCGGGCGCAGTGCCACGCCGGAAGTAGTCGAAAACATCCGCCATCAGTTGGGGTTGGATCTGCCGTTTTATCAGCAATATTGGCGTTATCTGCAGGGGCTGCTGCACGGCGATCTGGGACGCTCGTTTATTCAGCGCAGCGAAGTGAGTGAACTGGTTTCCGCCCGTATCGGGCCGTCACTGCAGCTGATGGCGGCGGGTATTCTCTGCGAGTTGGTACTGGGGATCGTACTCGGCACCCTGGCGGCGTTAAAACGCGGCGGGCTGGCGGACCGGCTTCTGATGGCGCTCTCCTTTATCGGTGTTTCGGCGCCGCAGTTCATCGCCGCGATGCTTTTTCTCTATCTTTTCGCCGTGGTACTCAACTGGTTCCCGATGGGAGGCTATGGCGGCTTCAGCCATCTGGCGCTACCGGCGCTAACCCTCGGCCTGCTCGGCAGCGGCTGGTATTCACGCATGTTGCGCTCGTCGATGATTGAGGTGCTGCATCAGGATTTTATCCGTACCGCGCGGGCCAAAGGGCTGGGCCGAACCCGCGTACTGCTGCGTCACGTGCTGCCGAATGCCGTGCTGCCGCTAATTCCGATGATAGGCATTGATATCGGCATTTTTATGGGCGGACTGGTGGTAGTCGAATCGGTCTTTGGCTGGCCGGGTATCGGTCAGCTGGCCTGGCAGGCGATTCAACAGGTGGATATCCCGGTGATTGTCGGGGTAACCACCGTGTCAGCGGTTGCCATTGTTGGCGGCAACCTTATTGCGGATCTGGTGCTGCCGTGGGTCGATCCGCGCATTGATGTCAAAAAGTAGCAGGGGAAGATGATGAAAAATGCGTTATTGACAATGGCGGTGGCCGCGGCCTGTTTCTCTTATGGCGCGCAGGCTGACGAGAAGACCGGCGGCGATATCGTGGTGACCTACCAGAACGACGTGGCGACCCTCGATCCGGCCATTGGCTATGACTGGCAAAACTGGTCGATGATCAAAAGCCTGTTCGACGGCCTGATGGACTATCGTCCCGGCACCACCGAGTTGGTGAACGACCTGGCGGAGAGCTACGCCATTTCCGAGGACGGCAAGGTCTACACCTTTGTGCTACGCAAAGGGGTGAAATTCCACAACGGCCGCGAGGTCACGGCGGCGGACGTGAAATATTCTCTGGAACGCACAGTCAACCCGAAAACCCAAAGTCCGGGCGCCGGGTTCTTCAGTCCCATCGCGGGCTATGACGAGGAGGCCAGCGGTAAAAGCACGACCCTGAGCGGTATCGAGGTCGTCGACGATCATACGGTAAAAATCACTCTGAAAGAGCCCAACGCCACCTTCCTGCATGTGCTGGCGCTGAACTTTGCCTCGGTGGTTCCCCGTGAGGAGGTGGAGAAATGGGGTGCCGACTTCGGCAAGCATCCGGTCGGCAGCGGCGCGTTTGAGCTCCAGGAGTGGAAGCTGGGCCAGGAGCTGATCTTCCGCAAAAACCCGAACTACTTTAAAGCCGGCGTGCCGCGGCTGGATCACATAAAGTTCGAAATGGGACAGGATCCCTCGGTCGCTCTGCTGCGGCTGGAAAAAGGCGAAGTGGATATTGCCGGCGACGGCGTACCGCCCGCACAGTTTCTGTCGTTTAAAAACAACCCGGCCTATAAGGGCCTGATGGTCACCGGCGACCAGTTGCAGACCGGCTACGTGACGATGAAAACCACGCTGCCGCCTTTCGATAATCTCAAAGTCCGCCAGGCGGTGAACATGGCGGTCAACAAAGATCGCATCGTGCGCATCATTAATGGACGCGCGGCGCCGGCCAACCAGCCACTGCCACCCGCCATGCCCGGTTATGACAAGGCATATCAGGGTTTCAGCTACGACCCGGCAAAAGCGAAGCAACTGCTCAGCGAAGCGGGTTTCCCCAACGGTTTTGCTACCGAACTGTACGTGATGAATACCGATCCGCAGCCGCGTATCGCTCAGTCTATCCAGCAGGATCTGGCCAAAGTGGGCATCCACGCCAGCATCAAATCCCTGGCGCAGGCGAATGTGATTGCGGCGGGCGGCTCCGCCAGCCAAGCGCCGATGGTCTGGTCCGGCGGCATGGCGTGGATCGCCGATTTCCCGGATCCCTCCAACTTCTATGGCCCGATCCTCGGCTGCGCCGGGGCGGTAGAGGGCGGCTGGAACTGGGCGCGCTACTGCAACAAAGCGCTGGACGCGCAGGCGGCCGCGGCGGACAGCATGGTGAAACCCGACCAGCAGGACGCGCGCATTGAAGCCTGGCGCAAAATCTTCATCACTGCAATGGATGACGCGCCCTGGGTGCCGGTATTCAACGAGAAGCGCTACACCGTACATTCCGCACGCATGGGGGGCGAGGACGCGCTGTATGTCGATCCAGTGCATGTACCAGTCAACTACGACTATATCGGACTGAAATAATTTGATGGCGCCGGGACGGCGCCGCTGCTTAAAGGAGAGTCAGGATGTGCCAAAATTGTCTGGTGAAGACCATTCATCATGCTCAACATCATTTCGGCTGGGATAACAGCCTAAGCCCGGTCCTGCACGTAGCTTCCGGCAGCCAACTGGAGTTTCACTGCCTGGATGCGGCTAACGGCTGGTTCAACGCCGGTTCTACCGCAGCGGATATCCCAACGCTGCCGTTTGATAAGCTCAACCCGGTCAGTGGCCCGGTCTATGTGGAAGGCGCTCAGCCGGGCGATGCGCTAAAGGTGACGCTGGAATCCTTTCGTCCCAGCGGCTTTGGCTGGACTGCGAATATCCCGGGCTTCGGCCTGCTGGCCGATCAGTTTTCTGATCCGGCGCTGACGCTGTGGCAATATGACCGCCAGGGCTTAACCCCCTGCGCCTTTGGCCGATATGGCCGCGTACCGCTGAAACCCTTCGCCGGTACCCTCGGCGTCGCTCCCGCCGCCGCGGGCCATCATTCGGTGGTGCCGCCGCGCCGCGTGGGCGGCAATCTGGATATTCGCGATCTGGCCGCTGGCTGCACATTATGGCTACCGGTGGAAGTAGAAGGCGCGTTGTTTTCTATTGGTGACACCCACGCCGCGCAGGGCGATGGTGAAGTCTGCGGCACGGCGATTGAAAGCGCGATGGACGTGGTGGTGAAGCTGGAAGTGGTTAAAGATATGCCGCTGAAAACGCCGCGTTTCGCCACCCCTGGCCCAGTGACCCAACATCTGGATCGGCACGGCTACAGCGCCTTCACCGGCATTGGCCCTGACCTGATGACCGCCGCCCGCGACGCGGTAAGCTATACCATCGATGCGCTGTGCCGCGAACAAGGGATGTCGGCGGAAGAGGCCTATATGCTCTGCTCCGTGTGCGGCGATCTGCGCATCAGCGAAATCGTCGATCGGCCTAACTGGGTGGTGTCGTTCTATTTTCCCAACAGCGTGTTTAATTAGGAGCGTTATGTCAGCAGTCCTATTTCCGGCGCCGCTGCTCTCGGTCGAGCGCCTGTCGATCCAGTTTGGTACACAGCGGGTGGTGGATGACGTCAGCTTTGCGCTCTGGCCGGGAAAAACTCTGTGCATTGCCGGCGAGTCGGGCAGCGGTAAATCGCTGACTTCGCTGGCGATCATGGGTTTGCTTCCGGAGGAGGCACAGATTCCAGGCGGCGCGATTATTTTTGATAACCAGGATTTGCTCAGCCTGCCGGAGCGGCAAATGCAGTTGCTGCGCGGCAAGTCGGTTGCCATGATTTTTCAGGAACCGATGACCTCGCTCAATCCGCTGATGACGGTGGGCCAGCAGCTGGAAGAGACGCTGCAACGCCACGAAGTGCTGGGCCGCCGTGAACGGCGCAGCCGGGTCAGCACGATGCTGGACGCGGTCAAAATCAGTCATGTGGAGAAGCGCCTGCAACAGTATCCGCACGAGCTTTCCGGCGGTATGCGCCAGCGGGTGATGATCGCCATGGCAATGCTGTGCCAGCCACAGGTGCTGATTGCCGATGAGCCGACCACGGCCCTCGACGTCACTATTCAGGCGCAGATCCTCGAGTTGATGCGCGAACTGCAGCAGGCGTTTTCCACCAGCCTGCTGTTGATCACCCACGATATGGGAGTGGTGGCAGAAATGGCCGATGATGTGCTGGTCATGAGTCACGGCAAAATCATGGAGCAGGCTCCGGCAAAAACGCTGTTTACCTCGCCGCAGGCGGCTTATACCCGCCAGCTGTTGCAGGCGGTACCGGTGCTGGGCCAGGCGCCCGCGCTGGCGCCGGTCGAGGCGACGCGACCGTTGCTCAGCGTCCGCGACCTCAGCGTGCGCTTTCCGGTGCGCGGCGACGGCCTGCGCGTGCGTCGCGAAGTCCATGCCGTCGATGGCGTCAGCTTCGATCTTTTCCCCGGCGAGACGTTGGGCATCGTCGGTGAAAGCGGCTGCGGTAAATCGACGACGGCAAAAGCGCTGATGAATATGGTGCCATTTAGCGGCAGCGCGCAGCTTAACGGACAGGAGCTGCACGGCCTGAAGGACGAGGCGTTAAGAGCGGTACGCCGCGATTTGCAGATGGTGTTTCAGGATCCCTGGGCGGCGCTCAATCCGCGCAAAACTATTTTCGACCTGGTTGGGGAGCCGCTGCTGATTCATGAGCAGATGCCCGCAGTACAGCGCACGGAGCGGGTGGCGCAGCTATTGCAGCAGGTCGGCCTGCCAGCGGAAGCGATGCGGCGTTATCCGCACCAGTTTTCCGGCGGCCAGCGCCAGCGCATTTGCATTGCCCGCGCGCTGGCGCTGAACCCGAAAGTGATCATCGCCGATGAATCGGTTTCCGCGCTGGATGTTTCAGTACAGGCGCAGGTGCTGACGCTGCTGGAAGATTTGCGTCAGCGCTATCGGCTCAGCTATCTGTTTATTTCCCATGATATGGCGGTGGTGGAGCGCATCTGCCACCGGGTAGCGGTGATGTTTGGCGGCCAGCTCGTGGAGATCGGCCCACGAGATCGAGTGTTGCACCATCCGCAGCATCCTTATACTCAGCACTTGCTCAGCGCCGTTCCTATACCTGACGTTCAGCAAATACGGCAACCCCGAGCCACCAGCGCAATGCCGATAAGACCAGAACCGATCAAACCCATCGGCTATCAGAGAGTACCGCAGCGCTTTACCGATTTTGGCGACGGGCACCTCGTCGCCTGCTGAACAAAAAAGCATTCAAACCGGCGGATTTCCGCCGGTGGCAACACTGTTGCCACACAACTCGACGAGAGGCCATTAAACTGGAAAAGTTAGCACATAGCAGGACATAGAGCCGGTCTAAAATGCCCTAAATGCAAATAGCCTTTATTTCATCTGATCACTGTCGGTGATTAGCACAGTCAGGTGAGTGATTTTGTTGATTCCTGTCATAGAAAATACGCCATTTTGGCTAATAAATCCGTTGCGGGTCTATGATGGACAAAGCATAATTTGCCGTGAGCGAAGTCTTGCCAGTTCTTTAATGTGAAAGAGGAAACGCAAAAAAACCACCCTGGCAGGTGGTTTTTTTTTGTTTATTACCATCTGATTTATAAAGAAATATTTACATTGATATGGCTGACATATATAGACCAACCACTTTGACTACCAACAGGGTAGCCAAAGAGAGTTAGAACAAGAATGCATAGACACACTCTGTTCATATCGCCTCCGGGAATCAGGGCGGCCTCCGACACTATATGCGCTTCTGTGACGGAACGACTAGTTGAGCGAAGTCTTGCCACCAAAAAAAAGACTCTGTTTTAACGCAAAGTGATCTGGCAGTATCACCGAACAGAGGCTGGATGACACATAATAGAGTTATGTATGTCTTTGTTTACAAGATGCATTCTAATTTGTAAATGTAGTGATTTGCATCATAGATGTTTTCTTTTTTATTGACCCAGAACAAGGTAAAAAGGTGGGAGCACAGACGGCAGGCCATGGCAAGAAATGTAAATTTAGCTGTCTGTTTTTTGTACTCAACCAGCTGGGTTTGTAATGAACGCTCACCAGTAGCATGTAGCCAACTTTTTTATATGCGGCAGGTCTTATCTCGCTGAAAAAGCCGGAAGGGATTACATGGCCGAGTTGGTCAGGTACAGCAATGAACACAGGGTAGTCCCACTGCGGACGGTACGGCTCGCTGCGGAAAACGTCTGAAATGCTGAGCTGTATTTTTCCCACCTTCGCCTAAGATCCTGACCCGGGTTTGACGCTACTAACCGTAAATTGCTGTGCAATGTATTGTTCGGCAGAATAGGCAGTCAGTAGGTGATAGTGAAAGTTTTTAGTGCGAAAGGCGGCAACATCGCAGCACAGACAGCAACCCGGGGCCGTGGAAAATAATGCAACCAGATACCGTGATGCCTTGGGGAAACCTCGTCCTTCAGGCCGGGGAGGAAAGAAGGCGGTTTTCCGGCTAACATGGTTTTCTGAGTAGGCTGACGTACCAGCACTGATTATGGTTGTGCTAGAGACCAGGAGAACTCTAGTCCAAGGCTGTGTCCGGACCGAAATCATCCGGCACGATGCGTGTAAATGATACCGTCAGAGTGTACCGCAGAAGTCTACTTTTCAAACGTACATTTTAATAAGTAAAGTAGTTTTCTTCATTTCCAGGCAAGGCAAATGGGATGAACACAGCTTTCCAGTGTCTCCACTCTTACGCATGTTCGGAGTCTGTTGGCCATGGCGGCACCGGTGGTACGTGAGTTAGCGGTCTGACGGCCGTCTGAGATACCCGCCATGTTTGTCGGGATAGTGAAATACTGGCCATCGGATCGCGGGGGTTAAAAAGCGATCCTCATTCAGGAATGGCAATACGCCCGGTAGAGTTACCGGGGATGCCTGAGCGACTGTCCCCCTCGGTGCAGCCGAAGGGGTCAGAAGAAAACGGCTTTCTGAACGTAAGGTGAACTGGGCGTTGTTATTTCCTGAGTATGATATTGTTTACATCAAAGAATTTAAGTAAGCGTGCAGCAAGAACCGTATTGACGGGGATGTGTTATTCAGTCGGCAGTGCTACGCGCCAGGGGAGCAGTTCGCCGACCCGGTTTATCGGCCAGTCGGCTATGACGTCAAGGACATAGCGGAGGTAGCTTTCTGGCTCCACTCCGTTCAGTTTGCACGTCCCGATCAGGTTGTACAGCAGCGCTCCCCGCTCTCCTCCATGATCCGAACCGAAGAACAGGTAGTTTTTGCGGCCCAGACTGACCATCCGCAGCGCATTTTCAGCGATGTTATTGTCCGCCTCAGCCCAGCCATCATCTGCATAGTACGTCAGCGCCGGCCACTGGTTCAGGGCGTATGCGATCGCTTTCGCCAGTTCTGAGTGTCGCGACAGGGTTTTCATCTTTTCACGCAGCCAGCTTTCCAGGGATTTGTAAGCGTACAGCGAGAACCGTATTGACGGGGATGTGTTATTCAGTTGGCAGTGTGATGCGCCAGGGTAGCAGCTCGCTGACCCGGTTGACCGGCCAGTCAGCTATGACGTCAAGGACATGGCGAAGGTAGCTTTCTGGATCCACGCCGTTCAGTTTGCACGTCCCGATCAGACTGTACAGCAACGCTCCCCGCTCACCACCGTGGTCTGAGCCGAAGAACAACCAGTTTTTACGACCCAGACTGACCATCCGCAGCGCATTTTCAGCGATGTTATTATCGGCTTCGGCCCAGCCGTTTTCTGCATAGTACGTCAGGGCCGGCCACTGGTTCAGGGTGTACGTGAACGCCTTTGCCAGCTCCGAGTGTCGCGACAGCGTTTTCATTTTTTCACGCAACCAGCTTTCCAGGGTACTAAGCAGCGGTTTCGTTTTCCGCTGACGTTCAGCAAGCCGTTGTTCCGCCAGCATTCCTCTTATTTCCGCCTCCACGGCATACAGTTCGCCGATACGCTTCAGGGCTTCCTCCGTCAGGGCTGACGGCGTGCGAACGTGCACATCGTGGATTTTACGGCGGGCGTAAGCCCAGCAGGCGGCTTCCGTTATCCGGCCATCGCGGTACAGCTCGTTGAACCCGGCGTACGCATCCGCCTGTAGCACACCGCTGAACCCCGCAAGATGGGTCTGCGGATGGATGCCTTTTCTGTCGGGGCTGTAGGCGAACCACACCGCCGGTGCCAGCGCTGACCCGGCGTTGCGGTCATCACGAACATACGTCCACAACCGCCCGGTCTTCGTCTTCTTATTGCCCGGCAACAGCACCTGGACCGGGGTATCATCGGCATGGAGTTTACCGTCAGTCAGGACATAGTCCTGAAGCGCCTCCTCCAGCGGGGACAGCAGCCGGCAGCATGCATCCACCCAGCCCGACAGCAGTGAACGGCTCAGTTCCACGCCCTGGCGACCGTATATTTCAGACTGACGATACAGCGGTGTGTGCTCTGCATACTTTGAGGTCAGCACGCGGGCCATCAGCCCCGGTCCGGCGATACCCCGCTCAATGGGGCGCGAAGGCGCGGGGGCCTGCACGATGGCATCACATTTTGTGCAGGCATGTTTTTCCCGTACGGTCCGGATCACCCGGAAGGCGCTGCGCATCAGCTCCAGCTGTTCAGCGGCATCCTCACCCAGGTAACTCAGCGCACCACCACACTCCGGGCAGCAGGAACCCGCTGGCCGCAGGCGTTTTTCATCGCGGGGGAGTGATTCGGGGAACGGTGTGCGGGTGCGGGTCTGACGCAGAGTGCGCTGTACTGCCGGGTCATCCACCCGACCGGTCAGCGTATCGCTCTCTTTCTGAAGCCGGTTCAGATCGGCTTCCATTTGTGCGATACGGCGGGAGACTTTTTCGGAACGGCTGCCGAAGTTCATCCGGCGAAGTTTATCCAGCTGCGCCTGCAGATGGTCTATTTCGCGCTCCCGGTCTGCCAGCTTTTCCTGCAGGGCACGGTTCAGCGCTTCCTGTTCGGCAAGGCGCTGTTTCAGCAGAAGGATGTCGTCAGAAGAGATGTCATTCATAAGCCAGCATTTTACCAGGCTTATTCTGCGACAACCAGGATAAAGAAGCCTACAGCATGGTCAGGGAGGTCAGCAACCGCTTCGGCTGTCGCCAGTCGATGCCTTCCAGCAGCATTGCCAGCTGCGCCGGGGTCAGGAACACTTTGCCATCGCCAGCTGACGGCCAGGCGAAGCGCCCGCGCTCCAGCCGTTTGGTCAGCAGGCACAGCCCGTCGCCGGTGGACCACAGAAGTTTAACCTGACTGCCGCTGCGGCCCCGGAAGATGAAGACATGGCCGGACATCGGTTCGTCTTTCAGCGCCGTCTGCACTTTTGCAGCCAGCCCGTTGAAGCCGTTTCTCATATCGGTAATACCGGCAACCAGCCAGATTTTGGTGCCTGTTGGTAGCGGGATGCTTACAGGATCATCGCTTCAGTTCCTGTATCAGCAGAGTCAGAAGCTTTTCGCTGACAGTGCCGTTGAGGCGGAGTGTCCCGTGCCGGAACGTTACCTCACAGCAGATGCTGAGCTCTGAGTCCTCAGCGGGCGGTTCTGGTTGTACGGCGGTGGCATCGAGAGTCACAGGAAGTAACTGAGGACTCTCAGAGGAAGGTAATAGCAGCTTTCCCTCGCGCCACTGCTGGCGCCATTTAAAGAGCAGATTGGCATTAATGCCATTTTCAAGCGCCAGTTTTGAGATGGATATCCCGGGTTCGCAGGAGGCAGCAACGAGTTGCTGTTTAAACTCAGGAGAATAATTAGGGCAGCCTTTACGCCTGCCGGGAGTCATATTTTTCTGCATATCTGACACTTTGGTTCCCACTACTTATTTGGTGGACACCACTTTGTCGGATGCTTCAGATTATGACCAGACGGTTCACGCTGTACGCTTACAAATAACTGAAGAACATCCCCCTAAGCGTCAGCAGCAAGCTGCCGCCGCTAAGGCCCCGGAAATCACGCCCTTTACGTCGTAAACGCCGTAAAGCCCGCTCACCGGGGTTAAAAGGGATTACTTTGACTTCTTCATTGCTGTTAGATGGTTAAGGCTAATCAGGGCAGGGGGTAGGGTGGCAGAATTTATAGCCCGGTAACCGGCTACGCCGGGCTTTCGGCGCCATTTGACGCCACAGACACATGTAACCTCATCTGGCGCCTCCATGCCGCTGACGCGGCATCCAGAAGTTTCCCGATGCTGTAAGTCTTAACGTCTGCTTTGTGCCAGAAGCGGACATTGATAACATCGCAATATCTTAATTTATGGGG
Organism: Klebsiella sp. 7-CIP_Kleb.; assembly: GCF_050378655.1. Lineage (NCBI taxonomy): Bacteria > Pseudomonadati > Pseudomonadota > Gammaproteobacteria > Enterobacterales > Enterobacteriaceae > Klebsiella > Klebsiella sp. 7-CIP_Kleb. The sequence continues at coordinate 70,807 of NZ_JBNRLJ010000008.1, read as the reverse complement.
AGTGGTTCACGGACGTTGCTTGCTCTTAGTGACCAATAGTGTGCACGCGACTAATGCAATTTATTACTTTTCATTTTATGCCCCACTGAGATTTAACGAGCCAAAATATTTAACGAGTTCAATAATTGAGTATCCAGCGTTTCAGTTGCAGGTGTTGGTAGTCCGTTCGCAATGCGATAATTTTTTATGGACTGCCTTGTGGAAGGCCCCATTATGCCGTCAATATTCCCGTTGTAATAACCTTTGTCCAGCAAAGCGAATTGAACCCGCATGATTAAGCGCTTACGCTTCTCTGTACCAGAAGTCAGCCCATTACTTGCACGGTTAGCTTCTGTAGTTCCAACAGAATTCGTAGTAGTAGAGTTGTTATTGTCGTTAGAACGAAGCGAACGCACAGAGGAAGAGGACGATGAGGAACTTGTTCCTGAACTTGAAGACTCAGATGAGCTTGGTGAGCTGTATGTTTTTGGATAATAAGGAGTGCTGCCACCATAGTACCCGCCACCTGATGATGATCGGTGAGAACTATGGCTTCGATGGGAGCTATGACTGCGATGCCCTGCAATGTAGAATGGAACTTCGGTGTTAAGTGGGGCTATCACTAAATCATGTTCATTAAGGGTCATACCAGGCAAATCACTTGCTCCGGTGGATGAATCACTTGCCCATACAGAATTATTGAGCGCCAAAAATCCCGGAAGTAGAGCAGCAAAATTAAATTTTTTCATAAAATTGGTCTCGGTGGTTGATGAAAACGGCCTGTTGAGGAACTGAAATAACCAGTACAGGAAGACTTCTGAGTGCATTCATCACATTCTTTAGGATAGTAATTTTTCCAATCAGAGATCGACTGAGCAGCAAGCTCCCAAGCTCTTTCGGGAAGATGACACAAAGGATAATTAAAAATTGTTAGAGGTATACCTGACCTGTGCGCAGCGTCTATGGCGGAGATTATTTTCTCACTATAACTGCTGTGCTCAATGAAGATTGTTGACCAGTTCTTTCGTGCCCAACCGATAGATTCCAGCCCCATAAGGGAAATCTGATTGATGTTGGAGAACACACGGCCAACGAACTCTACAATATCATCCAATTCTGTATAGTTAGCCAGTGTCGGAATAACTCTAAGTTCGATATTAATCCCTGAGTTTCCTGCATTAATTAATCCCTTAACCGTTTCATTAAATGCGCCATCATTCCCTACCAGATGATCATGCACAAGTGGTCTTGATGAGTAGAGCGGGATACCAAAGGTGATTTTTATCTTTTTGCTTCGCTTTGCCATTTCCTGAGTAAAGTTGATATCAGAAAATTTGCGTCCGTTTGTTAAAACATGCAAAGCAGTATCTGGTGAATTCTCGATGATAAAATCAATGAAGTGAAGGAAATCATCTCCATACAGCAAAGGTTCTCCACCGCTGACCCCAACAACTCCATCCAAACCAAATGAAGCTATAGCAAGAGCTGATTGGGTAAGTAGCCAGTCATCATTTGATTTCTTTGGTGGCTGCGAACAAAACAGACACAAGTTATTGCAGCGTTCCGTTACTAAGACAGTATTATGATTGGCTCTGCGGGACAGAATTACGCGTATCATATTGCCATTGTTGATTATCCCAATATCTCCATCTTCAATTGACTCATATAATTCAGTGCTAATAACAGAGAAATCAAAGCATGGTTGAATGGCATCATTATTGCCTTCAGCAACTACCAGTAAATTGGGTAAAAAGAATAAAGGGTTCATTGGTTTTTGTTTGCATAACCGATAGAACCCCGTGGGCACATTCTTTTTTGAAGCAAAATGAAAGATATCGTTCCTAATAACCTCAGACATATGCCCATCCTTTTAGCATCTCAGCCTTCGGACCACCTTCTGAGATGCAGTTCATCAGATACCTGAACATCCCCTTGTGATACTGACAAAACGTTGAACGACTCCTATCACCGACAGGCTCACCCTGTACACTTATGTTCTGGCATGGATCTGCACCGCAAAATGGTTGATATGCACATGTATCACAACCCGGCAGAGCAAAATTGAACGATGAACTCAACACTGCGTTATAGTAAGGACTCTTAGAAAATGATAGCGTTTTAACCTCACCCGCACTGAACTCCGTTTCAGGGTTCACCTTCTGCAACATACGGCTCTCATCGCTACCATATACTCGACCGTCATAATTGAAAAGAATACTGTTAAGCACGACCCCGCTTGGCGACTTTAAATCCGCATAACCACTAAAGCCGGGATTGAAGATCCTTTTCAGATGAATGGAGGCCGAATGTTCCACAACCCTTATCCCTTCATTATTCATCTTAAGGATTTCATCTATCAACGAGGCATAGAAACTGAAGTATTCCTCCATAGAAAATTTGAACGATGCTTTTTGTGCAAACCCATAGGGACTAACAGGTCGGATAAACATGTCCTTGAGGCCAAGAGACAAGTGAGCCTGGACAATCGATTCAGGATGCCTGATAAGATCTTTAGTAACTGTAGTAACCGTTGCAACGCGACCAGCGCCTAAAGACCGTTTGATAGCCTCTACTCCTGATACTGTTCTACTGTAAGCAAGCCCATGACCAAGAATTCGATTACTGTTGTGAACAACCTCCTCACCATCAAGCGAAACAGAGAACGTTATGTTCCTGCCTCTCGACCATTGAAGCATATCCTCATTCAAGACAGACAGGCTTGATGCTATCACCATCTCAAAATCGGAGCTTCCCAACGTTTCAGTACATTGCTCATAGATAGACTGAATTAAATCGAACCGCAAGAGTGGCTCTCCACCCTGTATCTCTATCTTGTAAGGTGGTATCGATAGTTTTTTGATAGTCGAAATGATATGAGGGATGAGATCGGGATCTAGATCATAACCAGAGGCGTTCACTGAAGCTCTACTGACCTGACAATACTTGCAGGTATGGTCGCAACGCAATGTGGGCACAATCATGAAAATTGGCCTGATCGCCAGTTCATTCATCAATCTTTTTGCAAAAGCAGAACTTAAAGCATAGGGAGCAATAGCTGATGAGCTTTCGTTGGTTATGAACAGCTTGCTTTCTAGTGGGTTTGATTGCTCCGCACTGATTTGCTCATCAGAAAGATCAAGCAGCTCTTGCTCATTAATGAAGTGATGAAAGCCTGCGAGGTTGCTTATAAAAACCCGTCCATTAGGCAATCTGTCAAAATTGAATGGCATCAATTCCATTACGAAAGCCTTTCATCTACGCTGCGAAGCACTTTATGGACAATAGAATCTCTCAACGCCCCTGTTTTATGCTGTAGCTTTTCTCGCAAAGCGTAATCATTCAGCAGTCTCTCGAATTCATAGAGGCATTCGGGACTATCGTTTTCAAAAGAGATCGTCCAAGAGGACAACTCCTCAAGGAGTTTCCATCGAGTAAGTGGAGTCATCCAGTATAGGCTATTGCGTATAACCCACTCAGAATAAAGTTCTTTTTCAAACGTCCTTTCGCACATTGCCATCACCTTTCAATGCAAATAATCACGCCCAGCAACTTCTTCAAAGCAGATTTTTCCTATAGAAACAATGATACAACATATCTATCGGTATGTTACAGGTGACTAGCGTGCCGTTGATCAATATATCGCAACGTTCGTAATGCCATCACCAATTGTGAACCTCTGCTTCTCGTTCATAGCTGCCCGTCTGACCTGCTCCCCATTGCTTAACATGCATCGTAGTAAGTATGCATTCCGAACTTCCGCTGTTCGCTCATAACGGACTGCGCTCACTTATTGCAGTGAGCATTACCTTGTGTCTAATGCCAGCCTGGTATAGTCAGGTTGACAGTACCGGTTTCAGGTCTTCGTCATTAAAAACGGTTCCGGTCTTCAGGACGCCATAGACTGGCCCTATGAATCTCCAGACAGTTGGTATCACTTAAATTAGTGATAGTCTTAATACTAGTTTTAGACTAGTCGTTGGAGGGAAGTGCGGACAAATTCCTGGACCTTCAGGAGTTAATTTATGCATTCATACGAGGACCGGATTCGGGCCGTCGAACTCTATTACCGGTACGGAAAGAAAGCCTCCGTTGTCGTCATGGAGCTGGGATATCCTTCCACAAAACAGCTGGGCCGTTGGGTTCGGATTTATGAAGAGAAGGGCGATTTACCCAGGGAATTAAAACCAAGAGAACGCTATTCACGTAGACAGAAAATTGCTGCTGTTGAGCATTATCTTACTCACGGTGGTTGCCTGTCGTACACTCGCCGAGCCATCGGCTACCCCAGTAACGAAATTCTAAAGCGCTGGATTGAAGAGTTTTACCCAAATGCGCGTCCCCTGGTCATTCGCTCAGGCACAAGCAAATGCTTCAGCCCGGAAGAGAGGTCTCAGGCCGTCCGGGAGCTCTGTAACCGACGTGGAACCGCGCGTAAAGTTGCACAAAGCATAGGCGTCAGCGTCCCGGTCCTGTACAAATGGAAGAAAGACCTTATCAGTGACGAGGCTTATCAATCCAGGCGCAAACGAAAGGCAGCCCCTCAGGATAAAAATCAGGATGCTTTACTCGGTGAAATCCAGCGTCTCAGGAAGCAGGTTCATCAGCTGCAGCTCGAACTTGACATACTGACAAAGGCGAATGAACTGATAAAAAAAGATCTGGGCGTCAGCTTTCTGAAACTGAAAAACAGGGAGAAAACCCTGATAGTTGATGCCCTTAAGAAAAAGTACCCCGTTGCTGAGTTGCTAAGCGTTCTGCAACTTGCCCGCAGCTGTTATTTTTACCACAAAGCCAGCAAACGTCTGTACGATAAGTATGCGGAAATACGCGTGATCATGGCCGATATCTTTGAGGAGAATTACCGCTGTTACGGCTACCGGCGCCTTCACGCGATGCTTCGCAGTAACAACAGAGTTATTTCTGAAAAGGTTGTCCGCAGACTGATGGCAGAAGAGCAGCTCGTTGTTAAGCGCACCAGGCGACGACGATATAACTCTTACTGTGGCGAAATCGGTCCGGCACCGGAAAATTTACTCGCCCGGGATTTTAGTTCCTGCAGGCCAAATGAGAAGTGGCTGACCGATATTACGGAGTTCCAGCTTCCGGCTGGAAAAGTCTATCTGTCGCCGGTTATCGACTGCTTTGATGGCCAGGTTGTAAGCTGGTCGATAGGAACACGCCCGGACGCGACGCTGGTGAATACGATGCTCGATGACGCACTCGATACGCTCAGCGAACATGATAAACCGGTGATACACAGCGATCGTGGTGGCCATTACCGGTGGCCGGGCTGGCTTGAGCGTATCAACACCTCCGGACTTATAAGGTCCATGTCGCGCAAAGGATGCTCGTCGGATAATGCTGCGTGTGAAGGCTTCTTCGGGCGTATCAAAAACGAAATGTTCTATGGCAGAGACTGGGCGGGTATCACGCTGGAAAAATTTATCTGCTTCCTGGACAGGTACATACGCTGGTATAATGAGAAACGTATCAAGCTATCATTAGGTGCAATGAGTCCTGTGAAGTACCGGCAGCATCTTGGGATCACAACATAACAGTCCAGGAAAACATCCGCAGCCCCCAAATAGACATTAGCATTGAGCCTCTACAAAGCCTGTCTAGCCAATGTTGAAATGTCGTGCTCAAAACAAGTCAGAGATGACGTCTGGGAGAGTCTGGAAAATTCCTTCTTTAGTCTTAGTCAGGCCTGAAGGATGGTCGCGGATGCCAGGCTTTCTCAGTAATCATCAGTTTCCGAACGGTCTCTTTTGAAATCCGGACACTGTATTCTGTGGTCAGTATTCGCCAGATTGCTGTCGGATTCATACCCCGGCCGCGTGAGCGAATAAGCTGCAGGGCCTGGTCTCTGATGGTGGTGTTTAACTGATGGTTGCCGGGCTTTCCACGGCGCCGGCTGACCAGACCAGCTGGCCCCAGCTCACGATAGCGTTTAATCAGGCGGGAGCACTGACGACGGGTGAGCTCCATGGATTCCGCCACTTCTGCCAGCGTAATTTCCCGCGCCACATAGGCCTCAATCAAATCCAGGCGCAACGCTTCATGTAATGTCAGAAGCACTGGTTTTTTGTCGTCCATTTTTCTCTCATCATTCAGCCGTGTCAGATCTGCAGGTGAGGGAAGGGCTCAGCGCTTCAGGCTGGGGACAAAATCCTGCGGGCTGGCCAGCACCGGATTGATCGCCCTTAGCTCTTCCAGTACGCGCTCCTAGGCACGCCTGCGGGGCATTTTTTTGCTGCGCATTCGCTTTCCTTCAGCCTCCAGCTCGTCCTGTTTCTGCTGCGCCAGTTTCAAAACGGCACCCAGTCGTTTGTTGTCAACAACCGCACCCTGATCAACGCAGGCCAGTTTATCGAAAATCTTATAGCCCAGTGGCCGGTGCAGATGCCGGAAAGCAATGCTTCCGTCAGGGTAATCATAAACGGTAATTTTTTCACCTGCTATGCGCGAATTTTGTTCAGTGGGTTCAATGATATACATCACTTTATCATACTGAAAAGTCAGTGCTTTCGATAAGGTCCGCAGCTCCTGCTAGGCGAAGATATCATTCAGCTCCAGTGGACTCTGTGTGACCGGACGGTGCAGATCTTTAGGGTATTTTGCCGGCCGGGAGAAACGACGGTTAAAATCGGACATGAAATGTTCAATCCACTGATTGGCTTCAGCAACCGAGCTGATGTTCTGCAGGCGCATCTCTTTAATCAGGCGATCCTGGAGCGTTTTATTTACCCGTTCCACGCGACCTTTTGCCTGGCTGCTGTTGGCACAAATCAATTCGATCGCCAGTTCCCGGAGAGCCCGTCCGAACTGGGTTGTGCCGGTACGTCGGCTTTCCGGTCCGCTGACCCTGAACACCGCATGCTTGTCGCTGTAAAATGCGACAGGTTTACCATGTTTATCAATGTATTGCCGGGTAGCCATCATGTAGTCAAACGCGTTTTCTGAATCACAGAATCGCAGGTGCATCAGGCGACCGGTGGCATCATCCATGAAGACCAGAAGACAGCATTTTGGGGCTCTGCCTTCGAACCAGTCATGGTGAGAGCCATCGATCTGAACCAGTTCGCCGAGACAGTCGCGACGATAGCGTGGCTGGTAAACCCGGGTTCGCCGGCGGGAATGAGGACGCCAGAGACCGTCGGCTGTCATCCAGTTACGGACGGTTTCAACAGAGAGATGAATATGATGGCGTTCAGCCAGTTTTTCGGTTGCGAGCGTTGGGCCAAAATCTGAATAGTGGCACCGGATCAAATCCAGGGCTTTACAGCGTGTTTCTTCATCGATCCGGTTGTTTGCAGGACGTCCACGGCGGGAAGATGCAAACGCGGTTGCGCCATCTGTCCGGTACAGGCGCACAAGACGCTGCACCTGACGAACACTGAGTTCAAGAATATCTGCAGCGTCGCGCTGAAGCAAAGCCCGGTCAAATACTCGCTGAATGATGCCAAGCCGGTAAAGTTCTTTGTCTGTCATAGTCACCAACATAAGATCGCGGTCCTGTGCTGAGCAAAATGAAGGCTTAGCGTACACGACGCGTGTGAATTGTGCTGAGACGACAATAACGCTTTGTGCTGACAAAGCCGGTTCGCATAACAAAGATTATGTTAAATTCAATAATAAACGAAATAAAAATCAATATGTTGAGGCAGTGGCCTGCTACTTTCCCACTCCAGCAACCAGTCATGGAAGCTTTAGAAACAGAGTCCTCTCATGAGTTTGTGATGCCTTAAATCCATGGTGAGCATAGAAACCTTTGGCTTCTTCAGTAAGCGCATGAACCATTATCGCACGAACGCCAATGTTCTCAGCTACGCGATAACACCGTAGAACTGCATCGTGGAGTAAATCGGCACCAACCCCTTTTCCGTGCAATGAGACATCTACCGCCAGGCGAGCGAGTATAATCACAGGTATAGGATCTGGCATGTTACGCCGAAGACTGCCTGTAGCTTCCGTATGGTTAACGCTACCGGTGGCCAAAGAGTAAAAACCAGCTACTTTCTTCGTACCCTTCTTGCAAACAACGAACGTTCGGGCAGCGCCAAGAGCTTGATTTTTTAAACCTCTCTGTTTTAGCCATTCATCGAGGACTGTCTCTCCACTGACGAACTCAGCCAGCTGATGAGCGCTGGATAACGGCTCGGGCGCGGTTATACGTCCCACTGAGGTTTCCTTGCCAGTAGTTTATTAATGGCGGAATCATCCTCGACTGGTGCATCGAGCATATCGATGAACTCTGCATACTGTTCGTCGTTAAAATTGAAAACACGGCGATCAAGGATCACATTCTCCGCAGCCTTGCAGGCAATCTCTAGGATAAAGTCGGTTCGCGATTTATGAAGGATCTCTGCAGCGGCATCGATGAGTGCTCTCTGAGACTCTTTAGCTCTTAGGTTGAGTTGAACATCTGATTTCATACACACCTCTCCTGTATAGCAATTGGTATACAAGAATAACACAACACGAACGTATAGCAAATGCTACACATCTCAAAGTGTCGATAATGCGTTTTATGTTAAATATCAGCAACTTAGCGTCAAATTACAGCTATTCTTCTGCAATGGCCTGCTCACTATCACTGCCAGCACGGCTTCAGTCGGGATAGATGGATTCTTTTCTGGCATTAATGCCATAAAGACAAACACGTTTTTTTTCAGGCAAATGGATACCCATCAGGCGAAGAATAAAACCGCGCCACCCCCGGTTAACCTGACGGTTATAGTCATACAGGTCTGCATTTTCTTTTTTAAGCTTTGACCATTCATGCATGAGTGTTAGTGCATCGAGCTCGGCGATGTGCTTCACTTCATCACCGATACGTACTGTGTTAATGCCTCTTCCCGTCATGATGATCCCCTCCGGCAATATCAGTTTCAGATTAACGCTGTTGTGATGATGATTTAACTACACACTAAAGGCAATCTAACGTTTAATCATACCCCTGATAATAAAGAACATCATGGTTAATGAAAACACAATCAGAAGCCAGCCAAAGGGTTTGGCATCAAAAACAGTAGTGATGCAATCATTAGTACAGGTAACCACCTTCGGGGTGACAATAGAAATTCCCCATCCAAGAATAACTACCATAGTGCCTGCTACTGCGGCTAAGAAAAAAGTGGTGAAGAATGCGCATCCGACTACCAGTAACAATCCAATCAGTTCAAATATCATATTCATGATTGCGCTCCAGGTGAGATAACTGCGAACAGACTGATGCTGGCTGTATTATTTAACATATTTCCAGACGCCTGCAGGTATTTTATCATAAAACTTCCCCATTGCCATTTCCGCCAGCCGGTGATCCACTGCGGCATTAAAGTGCTCAAGTTCGTCATCCGTCAGGGAATATTTATTTTTTTCTATTATCCTTTCCAGAGTTTCCTGTGATGTACAGCGGCGTAGTCGTAAAATCCATTCCTGTTTCGTCATTAATTTATATCCTGAGGTGTCCCGGTAATATCATTCTGGAAGATGCTTTTCTTTCAGTCGGTTATGAGTGAACCATTTTGCATATGTAATGTAAACCGCAAAAGTTAAGAGTGCGGACAGACTATATATCCAGAGAACAGGCACTACGTGATGAAAACGTATCATCTGACCGGATTCATCTGCCATACTCATTAATGCATTGCTGTATGTTTCAGTCTGAATAAACTCGTAGTAAGGTACCATCACAACATGAAGAAAAAATAAATTAAGCAGATACGTCAGAGAAAACGCGTGTTCCTGCCCGTTATAGGGCGTATACTGCGCAAAGGCGAACATCCATCCTGTGAAAAGCAGAAAACACATCGCGAAATACACCACCACCCATACCGCTGTTTTCATCACTGCCCTCAGTTATATAATTTGTCTGTAACGAAAATGGCATTCAGGCGTTCAGGTCCGTGCCGTTCTGCTTCAGATAATCACTGATGCTCAGGCCGGACAAGCGTATGTTATCCGAAATCTCCTTGAACTGCTCCTCCCACCCGTCCTGCAGCTCCCTGATTGCCGCGATCTGGAAAGCAACACTGAAAGGCGTTCTGCCCAGTTTCTCGGAAAGCCAGAACAGATGCTTGCCAATCTCTTCGTCCGGTACCGAATCGAGCGCATCACTCAGTAAGGTTTTTTCGTCTTCCTGCCAGGGATGACCGGCTCGCGGAAAACGCGGATCAGGCTGGCGGTCTTTTTTCTCCCTTTTTTCCCGTCTGGCAACGGTCGGCGCATCGCCTTTTTTCAAGCCGACGCGCGCTTTCATGGCGCCGATAGCGGCGACGGCCAGTACCAGCGTTTCACGCTCCTGGCGCGTGAGCAGGCTGTCCTCGCAAATCAGGGTGTTCAGGTTATCGATCAGCTTATTCAGCCCGGGTTCAGTGACTTTCATTTTATGCTCATGTTCCTTGTGTGGTGGCGATCAGTCCCGGCTCTCATTCACCTGGACGGTGACCGGCAGGCCTGCATCAAAACAGGTCTGATACCAGCTGGCCACCTGCAGGGGATCGCCCTCTTTTATCCGGCGTATGCCGCCGGCATCCGTCAGCTGCAGACAGGTGGTACCGTCCAGACGGATCACGTAGGCCGCTTCCCTGATGGTGTAATGGCCGTCATCCAGCTGCAGCTCCACCGCGTCACCGGCAGCCGTCTGGCGTAACGGCAGACGCCGGACGTCTGTCAGTCGTTGTCGTGCCGTTTCAGCCTCGCGTTCTGCCTGGAAGAGCGGTTCTGCAATGCCGCGACCGGCCTCCGTCAGCTCGACGGCCAGCTGCAGGTTCGGGGCGCGCAGGGTGCGCAGCCAGCCCGCGGCTTCCATGCGCCGGCAGGAGGCGCGCAGGTTCGGCCCGTACACCGGGGCGTCCCCGCCCTGCTCCAGCACCCGCTCGATATCCCGCGTCGCCACCGGGCCCGGCCGTTTCGCATCGAGGGCGGCCAGCACAATCAGCACCCGCCGCTGCAGCGGCGATGGTCGGCGCGCCTGAGTCATTGCTTGTCCGCCTCCGGCCAGATGAGTTGTCTGAGGCGCAGGTGATCGGCGTCTATGAGCTCTTGTCTCTTTATGGCATTCACTGAGGCATAGCCATTTATGGCCAGTTCATACCAATAGCTCAGCACGGCACCGGCCTTGGCTGACTCGCTGATGTAAATCGCGCCCTGGCTGTCCAGATTGCATTCACGGATACGCTCTTCCGCTATCCGGGTCAGCTGCTCATAGCTGAGTGAAAAATTCACTTCTTTCTCATCCATCCTGCTCGCTCCGTCTGAACATGTCCGGTTAGGTTAAAAATCATATCATGTATGATTTCTTACTAATAATTCAAATATCATATCAGATATTGTTATGTGTTTAATGCTAAATATCACATTCAGTATGATTTTATGTTTTTGGTTTAATTATCATATCCTTTGCGCGTTTCCCGCCGCGCAGATCCGGTTTCTGGCTAAGTCGGATCTCCAGACTGCAGCAGGGCTGTTTTGAAAAAATGCCGGAGATGGAAGCAGCGTAGTAAGCTGATTTAATGATGTAAGAATAAATCTTACATTAAGATATGGAGGGGTTATGGCTCGTACGATGACGGTGGACGTGGGTGATGAGCTGCATGAAAAGCAGGCTGAATCCAGACTTCAGGAACTGCGCGATCTGCTGGCCGAAGGGATCAGCAGCGGCGAGGCGAAACCATGGAACAAGAATGCATTCCTGAGGAATGTCAGGGCCAGGGTGGCAAATGAAAGAGATTGATCTGACACCCAAAGCAGAAGAGGATCTGGAGGCCATCTGGGACTTCAGCTTCAGACAGATCGGGGTTGTTCAGGCGGATGCATAGATCGGTCGTATAGCTGCAGTATTTGATGTGCTGGCCATGCATGATATCGGCACGCATTGTGCAGAGCTGGGAGACGATATCTGCACACTGCCGGTAGAACCGGCATACGATCTATTTTGTATCATCACATTCTATGGTTACGGTCATTCGTATTCTCAGCCAGTCTCAGGATACGGCGCGACATGCCCCCTGGAGATGACCGGGGAACAGGATTCTCAAACAATATAAGTTAATTGTGAGGTCGACATGACCAAAAAAAACATTGTGTATGGACCCTTTCATTATTATTCATTTCGCTTATAAAAAAAACGCTCCCGGACGGGAGCGTAAGCCAGTGACTTCGGCGTCAAATGAGGGTCTGACAAGTGGAGTTGCGGGTTAATTCTGGGTGATCTGGCTGCGATGCTTTTCCGCCTGTTGCTGATGAATAACGGAAGACTGGCCATTATTCGCCTTCTCATGCACAACAGCGGCTTTCTCATGCTCGCTCATTTCGGAAAATGGCTTAGCAGTTTCTTGGGTGTTCTCAGGTTTGGCTTTCATCATTTTTTTATGCATTTCAGCCATGTCCTGATGGGCGGCAGAATTGCCGTTTTGCATCATTTCATGGGACATTGCGGCCTGATCGTGACCGCTCATATCCATCATTTTCATGCTCTCCCCCTGAACTGCACTTTTTTCAGCGGATGATTGCATCTGATGGGCAGGCGCCTGGGCATTATTTACCTGGTCATGCATGTTCATTGTCTCTGCAGCCCAGGCAGATGAAGCGACAGCCATCATGGCAATAAAGGATACAAGGATCTTTTTCATGGTTGGGTCTCCGGTGTTTTCATACCCGAACAATCAATGCTTATAACAGAGAAAGCATTTGATCTCAGGGCTGGTTGATCATCACGCCAGGAACCGGGCGATTGAATTATCACGCTGTCCTGATTTATGGCTGATTATAAAAAACCGCCTCTGTTTATCGCGTGACTGAACGATGACATTTTTGTCACCTTCCGGGTTTCTCCTGAATAACGGTATTAATCCATTAACAGACGCACACTGAACACAATTTCCCGCCCCTGCTGTTCTGCTGACAGCTCGCCGCCGTGAGCATGAATGATCGACCTTGTAATTGATAATCCCAGCCCCGCGCCTTCCGTGTTGTAGAACCTTGATGAGTCTGCGCGATAGAACCGGTCAAACAAACGTTCCAGATTAGCGGGAACCTGGCCGGACATCGTATTCGTAATCATCACGTTCACACAGTCACTGTCACGCTCAAGGTGTATCGCTGTACAGGTGTTATCGGGAGAATACTTGATTGCATTGGAAAGCAGGTTACTGAAAGCACGTCGGAGCATATCGCTGTCTCCGGCAACAACGCCCTCTCCTTCAACCGTGATTGTCTTTCCTGTTTCGTCTGCCAGGGGCTCGAACAACTCACGTAATTCATTCAGTTCGGCTGCCAGATCCACATCATGTTTATCCAGCCGCAGCAGACCATGCTCTGAACGTGCCAGAAAAAGCATGTCACTGGTCATTCGTGACAACCTTTTCAGTTCTTCCAGGTTAGCGAATAAAATTTCGCGGTAATGCGAAACATCCCTTTCCTTAGCCAGTGCAAACTGCGTCTGCATCATCAGATTACTGACTGGTGTGCGCAGCTCATGCGCGATGTCAGACGAGAAATCTGACAGTTTCCGGAATGCCCCCTCCAGGCGATCAAACATATTATTGAACTCCTGCATGGTCTCAGAGATTTCCGGCGGAGCCAGATCGGGATTTAGACGCTGATCCAGGCTGTGTACGGTCATGGAGGAAGCCAGACTGGTCATTTCCCGTAGCGGTTTCAGACCAATACGTGTGGTCAGCCAGCCCAGAAAAACAGAAATAAAGACCAGACCGATATTGAACCAGAACAGCCAGGTACTGAGTTTGTCCATAAACAGGGTGTGATACCCAGTATCCGTGGCAACCGTAATGATGACATGTTTGCTTTTACCCTGTTCCGGCGTCACGGCAACCCGCCGCGAGATACTGCGGTACACGGTGTTATTTTCTTCCGTCTGGATCATATAGTCGAGAATATCACCCGACTTATTAAGCAGGACCGCTGGAACAACAGAATTTTTGGCATAGAGTTCAACAATTTTTTCATTTTCCATGTTTTTTATAGAAATGAATAAGCCATTGTGCCCCACCATCGCATCGTTTATTTTTTCTGATAATGACTTAATATCCGTTTTGTTCCTGAACGTCTCTGTTTTAAGAAACTCTTCGGTGAGCTGAAGTTTACCTGTCAGAAAATCGCGGTCCTGATTATCGAAATAGCCATTCAGGGTGCTAATCAGGATAAAACTTGATAACCACCATACCGTAAGCATCACCGCAGAAAAAATCAGGCTCAGGCGTGTGGTCAGGGAAATTTTGAACCTCACTCTTCTCTGATCTCCAGGACATATCCGGCACCGCGAACGGTATGGATCAGTTTTGGCTCAAAGTCATCATCAATTTTACTTCTCAGACGTCTCACGGCGACATCAATCACATTCGTATCACTGTCAAAATTCATGTTCCAGACCAGGGACGAGATAAGACTCCTGGGTAACACTTCTCCGGTGCGTTGCAGCAGCAACTCAAGCAGAACGTATTCTTTACCGGTGAGATGGATCTTCTTCCCCGAACGGATCACGGTCCGGCGCACCATATCAACGGTCATATCGGCGATGGTGCAGACTGTTGCGGCCTGCGAGCGTACCCGGCGCAGTAGGGTTCTTACACGTGCAACCAGCTCCGTAAAATCAAAGGGCTTAATCAGGTAGTCATCTGCGCCAAGCTCCAGTCCTTTCACTTTGTCCCGCACGTTGTCCTTTGCGGTTAAAAACAGGACCGGTTCTTCGTGCCCGGACTCCCTCAGTGCGCTGATGATTTGCCACCCGTCGAGGAAAGGCAGCATCACGTCCAGTATTATCAAATCATACTGTCCCTTCGACGCGGCCCCGAGACCATCGCGGCCATTATTAAAGAGATCGGCCTGATAGCCTTCCTCAACCAGTCCCTGCTGCAGGTAACGACCTGTTTTTTGTTCGTCTTCAACGATTAAAATACGCTGCATGGTCAACTCGCTGATATGAAAGTAAAAATCTCACGCATGAGCTTTGGCTGTCCCCTAGCTGATCTGAGACGGAGCAAGCATTCCAAGCCACGCTACGGCGCCCAGAATGATAATCGCAACAACGAATTCTGTCAGGATGCTGTTTCGCATCAGGGCAACGCTGCGATCATAATTCCCTTCCCTGACCATAACTTCAAGCCGGGGACCCAGGTGAAACCGGTTTGCTGCAGCCAGAAGAAGCATCAGAACAAACAGAGCCGTCTTGGCAAGCAATATCCTCCCCCAGGAACTGTTGAATAAGGGAGTTAAGTTACCCTCAGCAATATACAGATAGTTGACCAGCGCACTCAGGATCAGGGCTACAACAATCACCGTTCCTGCCGTGGCAAATTTTGCCAGGGAGTCAGATATCACAATGACGCTCTGTGCATTATGCTCGTTTCTGCGCATCAGCAGGATAGCAAATGCAACCAGAGCACCTGTCCAGGCACCTGCAGCGCCGAGATGGGTCAGATCGCTCAGTAAATGGAGATAGTAATGCAGACCGTCATGCATAACGGCGTGTCCTCCCCAGGCAAGTGTAGCCAGCGCCACGCCCCCACTCATCGTCATCAGCAGGCAGGACAATACTCTCTTATTAGTGTAAAGGAACAAAGCACCGAGTGTGGTAAACAGGGCACAGAGCCTGACAATCCAGCTAATACCCACATCAGTTTCTTCTATCACCATCTCGATAACATGGATGGATAATTCTCTGAGGTCAGTTACTCCACTCATGGCATTAGATACCAGGAGCATATTAATGCCAGTAAGAATGATGCCTGTAACAACAGCAAAGGTTATAAACGACCTGAAATTAGTCAGGTTATAGGTTTCATGTCTGACACCGCTTATTCCATATATCTGAAAAAATGGCAATCCAAATATTACCATCAAATCCAGATAAAGAAGAAAACGAATAACAATCATAATCAGGTCGTTCATAATATTACTTCACTGTAAAGGTGTAATTACCGGTAATAGGGTGCGTATCTGAAGAAACAGCGCGCCAGTCAACACGATAAGTGCCAGCGGGTAAAGGCTCTCGCGGAATAATGACCATCGATTTAGGGTCAGCGCCTGGCGCCACTTTTGCCGCGACCGGCATCGGAGAATGTGATGACATGCCTTTCATACCCGTCATCGTTAATTTTGCACCTGAGAATTTCACGGTCAGATTTTCCGAGAAATTAAGCTGAATCTTTTCCGGGGCCGCTACGGCTGAATCAGCCTGTGGCACAGAGCTTTTTAATTCCGGATGGGCCATAGCAGAGAAAGCAACGCCCATAACGAGGCCACCTGTAAGAATGGCTTTATTTAAAATCGACATTTTATTTACCTGTTTAGTTGAGTGTTTTATATCAGTGCGTTAAAACCAGATTCTGGCTCCCGCCAGGAATACTACCTGATGGTCTTTCTCACCTTCTCTTTTCGCCATATCGGATGTTTTCCCGTAAAGTTGATTCCAGGAAACGCCTATATAGGGTGCAAACTCACGGCGTATTTCATAGCGCAGCCGGAGCCCCAGCTCTGTGTCAGTCAGTCCCCTGCCGCGACCCCGCGATTCATCATCCTGACTGTAGAAATTCACCTCATAGGATGGCTGGAGTATGAGCCGGTTAGTCAGTAAAACGTCGTATTCTCCTCCCAGACGAAGGGCTGCTTTTCCGCCATTACTGACAAAACCCGTAATTTCAGACTCAAAATTATAGAGTGCCAGCCCCTGAAAACCGACAGCAGCCCAGGTCCGGGCAGAAGCAGGTCTGAAATCCTGCCTGACACCCGCAACCAAATCCCACCATGGGCCAACCGCATGTCCCCAGAGTAACTGCGCTTCAGCCGCCTCCGTTTCCCCATTGCTTCGTTCACCTTCACTCTTTAGCCAAATCCGATCTGTGTCGCCTCCAATCCAGCTGTTAACACTCCAGCTGAAATTGTTGGTGTTATCCGACCGTTGCCATTCCAGTTGATCCAGCAGAACCAGATAATTAATCGCACTGTCGTGAATCGCATGCCCCTGTAAATTGCCGAATGCAGCCTTCCGGTCGGCATCGGTAACAGGCGGAATTGGCGTTCTGCTCTCAGTTACAATGGGCTCCATTGACGTCATCTCAGTAAAATTCTCATCTGCTGGCATCTGCATGGCAGACATGTCGTGCCCGGCGTGGGGATCTGCAGAGACGGAGCCCGCCGCAATAGAAAGCTGTGAGGTAAACAAACCGGCGACCAGAACAGGTATGGCCTTCAAATTTCTCTTCATTCGCATCATTCCTCCACCCGGACTTCACGAAACATTCCCATTTCCATGTGATAGAGCAAATGGCAGTGATACGCCCAGCGGCCAAGCGCATCTGCTGTCACTCTGTAACTGCGTTTTGTACCAGGGGGAACATCTATTGTGTGTTTACGAACCATGAAATTACCGTTTTCATCTTCCAGATCGCTCCACATACCATGCAGGTGAATGGGGTGAGTCATCATCGTATCGTTGATCAGCGTGATCCTGAGCCGCTCACCGTATTTCAGCAGCACCGGTGCGGAATCTGAAAACTTGATTCCGTTAAATGACCAGGCAAACTTTTCCATGTGGCCGGTTAAATGAAGTTCTATGGTACGGCCAGGTTCACGTCCGTCAGGATCCTCAAAGCGGCTTTTCAAATCCGCGTACGTGAGAACCTTTCTTCCGTTATTTCGAAGACCAATACCCGGATCATTTAATTTCGGAGAGACGCTCATCGCCTGCATATCAACCAGTGGGTTACCCGTTTCTGACGCAGGATGACTTTGCATACCCGGCATTCCGGCCATCCGGGAATGATCCATACCAGTCATGCTGCTGTGATCCATGGGCGCGGAGGATGTCCCGCTATCCGCAAGATCAGCACCGTCCATAGACATCATCTCTCCGCTGTTATCCATGCCTCCCATCTGGCTGTGGTCCATTCCTGCCATATCATGCCCCATCCCTCCCATACCCATATCTTCCATGGTCAACAGAGGACGGGGATCCAGGGCGGGAACGGCAGCACTTAACCCCTCTCTCGTGGCCAGTGTCCCCCGAGCGTAGCCGGTCCTGTCCATGGATTGTGCGAAGATGGTATAGGCCTCACCCTGAGGCTCCACAATGACATCATAGGTTTCGGCAACGGCAATCCTGAATTCGTCAACGATAACCGGGTTTACATACTGGCCATCTGCAGCCACGACCGTCATTTTCAGCCCGGGGATGCGGATATCGAAATAGGTCATTGCCGAACCGTTGATAAACCGTAAGCGTATCTTTTCACCGGGACGGAACAGCCCGGTCCAGTTTTTCAGCGGGGCCTGACCGTTCATGAGATAGGTGTAGGTGTAGCCACTGACATCCGCGAGGTCAGTCGGATTCATTTTCATTTCAGCCCACATTTTCCGATCGGCAATAGTGGCTGACAGCCCCCTGGTATTCACGTCGCGGAAAAAAGAGCCAACGGTTGGTTTATTGAAATTGTAGTAATCCGACTGTTTTTTTAATTTTTTCAGCAGGCTGTGAGGATTTTCATCGGTCCAGTCAGACAACATGACCACATGCTCACGATCGTAAGCAAACGGTTCTGGCTCCCTGGCATCGATGATAATGGCACCGTACACCCCCTCCTGTTCCTGCAGACCGGAATGGCTGTGGTACCAGTAAGTCCCGTTCTGCTTAACCTTAAAGGTGTAAACGTAGGTATCATCAGGCTCTATGCCCATAAAACTCAGCCCCGGAACACCATCCATATTGGCCGGAAGAATAATGCCGTGCCAGTGAATGGACGTCTGTTCATTAAGACGGTTTTTGACCTTCAGGGTAATGGTGTCACCTTCTTTCCAGCGAAGAACGGGCCCCGGCAGGCCTCCATTGATTGTTTTGGCCTGACGCTCACTGCCCGTGATATTGACGGCCGTTTCACCAATGGTCAGGTCAAACTGAGTACCCTGCAGGGATGCGGCAACTGGCAGGCTCAGACTGGAACGCGCATTGAAACTCAATACGCCAAGACTTCCGGCTACGCCAGAGAGGGTTAACCCCTTCAGGAAAGTTCGTCGAGACGTTTTCAACAGCATGCGCATTCCCTTATTTAAAGTATGGTTACTGACAGAATTCGAGAACCGATTTAAATTAAATTACTGGTTCATCCACTTACAATGAAATGAATCTAGCACACCTTAAGAAACAAATTCATTACAATCGTGTAATGTACATAGCTGTATTACATTTACGTCATCTTCCCCACAGGTTGATTATTTTTATATATGATCATAAGGACATCTTTTATGTACCTCAGAAGGTAATTACACATGAATATATTAATTACGACCACTGCGTTTACAGCTTTATTTTGTGGGGCAGCTTTTGCTCAGTCCAGTGATATTGCCCATGAAGCACATCGATTTGTTAATAATGCCTCAGCCGTCAGTCATGTGAATTCCTCGAAGCATGAAAACTTACCGGACAGGGTTAATAAAAACAACACGCCCTCATTCTCTGAAATGAATGAACATGAAAGGGCCATTGTTGCTCATTCATTTATGAACAACAGCGCGTCCTATGCGCATCAGAAAATGATTGAGGAACATAAAAAAATGCTGTCCGGCAGTGATGCAAATTCAAAGACCTCGTCTTCTTCTTTTAACGAACTGAATGCCGGAGAAAAAGCCGCTCTCGTGCATGAGCAGGTCAATAATGCCGGTGCGGAAGCACATCAGACGCAGGCAAGAAAGCTTCGCGGGCTGTATTCGACCAGGTAACTGCAGGCGGGTTAGTGCTTAGCGTCAGGTGCGCAGCAGGGCTTTACTGACGGGTTACGTAGCAGGACATGAGCCCCATATTGCTCTGCCGTAACCTGTTTCAGTCCCGTTAATCATCACCGTCGGGCTGGTCATACAGTTCCCAGAGCTTCAGGAGCAAACGGGAAACAAGATATGTTACAAAAATGACGACCATCAACGGTGCTCCCGATTAACTGACAGATGACACGCCTCCTGAAAACCCCTAGCATACGCCGCAGTGTTCATGCTAACGGCGAATTCCAGTAAATGTATTCTACCGATGTCGTAAAAGAAAATGCCTACCTTTCAGCCACCCGCTCGGGGCTGGAATCGAACGAGATCGCTACTCTTCAGCGCTCCTTGCCTTCCCGGTTTAATCTGCGGCATTTGAAAAAAAATGAATCATTAAAACTCGTACTGCAAAAGAAAGCGGGAAAATCACGTGTCGTGGCCTATAAATTTACGTCCGGTTCATTTAATTACACGGCGTATCGTATATCAGATAAAAAGTTCTATAACCTTTCCGATACTTCCGGGAAAGGCAGTCTCGATTATCCGTTACCGGCCACAGCAAGACTCAGTTCGCCTTTCAATCCTGCAAGACTTAACCCGGTATCGGGAAAAGTGAGTCCCCATAATGGCATTGATTATTCCATGCCCATGAACACGAAAATAGTCAGCGTCATCGACGGAAAAATCACCCGGGCCGAATACAACAGTACCATGGGATATTTTGTTGAAGTAACGGGAAAAGCCGGTGTTAAAACTCGCTATCTCCACCTCAATAAAATACTCGTTACTAAAGGGGCCAGGGTTACCCGGGGAGACGCTATTGCGTTATCCGGTAACAGCGGACGTTCATCCGGTCCTCATCTGCATTACGAGCTGGTCATCAATAACAATCCTGTTAACTCACTGGCGTTCCGGACGGCGGCACCCGCTGATAACAAACTCGAACAGCATGCCTTTGCGCATGCCAGAGACTACGAACGATACCTGGACTGATAACGGGACCGCGACGCGGTCCCGTCTGCCGGATTAATTTTTTTTATCGTTTTCACTTCCGTGATGTTGATGATCTCCATGCCCCCCGTGACCGTGGAAAAGATGCATGAGCGGACAAAGCAGCAGTAACAGATATGGCCAGTAGCCTGCCACATGTGACCAGTGTTCGCGCAGGAGAGCAAATGCCGCAATCGCGGCGACAGCAATAAGCGCATAGGTTGTACTTTTCATACCGGACTCCTTCTGTTAGTAACAGACCCTTCATTCAGGGTTATTTCCCGAGCCTGACACTTTTCAGACGCAACGCATTTGCAATGACGCTAACGGAGGAAAGGGCCATAGCCGCCGCCGCAATAACTGGCGACAGCAGTATTCCATACACAGGATAAAGCAGACCTGCAGCTACAGGCACCCCAAGAGCATTGTAGATAAACGCAAAAAACAGATTCTGCCGGATATTTTTCATGGTGATCTCTGACAGATGACGGGCCCTGTTGAGTATCATCAAATCGCCTTTGAGAAGGGTAACGCCAGCACTTTCTATTGCCACATCTGTACCCGTTCCCATGGCTATACCCACGTCAGCCGCTGCCAGCGCCGGGGCATCATTCACACCGTCTCCGGCCATCGCAACCACATGGCCAGACTCTTTCAGTCGGGTTATCACTGCTTTTTTGCCATCCGGCAGAATCCCGGCTTCAACCTCATCTATTCCCAGTTTCCGTGCGACTGCTTCAGCAGTAAGCTGGTTATCCCCGGTGAGCATAACAATGCGGATCCCCGCCTGACGCAAAGCTTTAAGCGCATCCGGCGTGGTTGCTTTCACGGGATCCGAGATAGCTATCAGGCCTGCAAGGTTCCCGTCTGTGGCCACATAGATAACGGTAGCGCCTTCCATCCGCAACGT
This sequence comes from Klebsiella sp. 7-CIP_Kleb., assembly GCF_050378655.1. Taxonomy (NCBI): domain Bacteria; kingdom Pseudomonadati; phylum Pseudomonadota; class Gammaproteobacteria; order Enterobacterales; family Enterobacteriaceae; genus Klebsiella; species Klebsiella sp. 7-CIP_Kleb. The sequence continues at coordinate 49,161 of NZ_JBNRLJ010000008.1, read as the reverse complement.
ATCCGCAACGGCCTTTTGATTATCAATAACGATACTGTTTTCCTGCATAGCCAGTTCATTACCAATAACAACCCGTTGACCTTCGACATCGCCTGAGACACCTTTCCCCGACGGGGCATTGAAATTACTGACGGCAGGTATCACGATCCCCTTTTCATGCGCGGCTCTGACAACAGCCATACCCAACGGATGCTGCGAACCTTTTTCCACTGCAGCTGTTACACGTAAAAGAGATATTTCCCCACCCGGACTGAGACTGATAATCCCTGTCACCGTAGGCGAACCTTCCGTGAGCGTGCCTGTTTTGTCGACAACCAGCGTGTCCACTTTTTCAAGACGCTCAAGGGCTTCGGCATTCCTGATTAACACCCCGGCCTGGGCGCCTTTGCCCACCCCCACCATTATCGACATCGGCGTGGCCAGTCCCAGCGCGCAGGGACAGGCAATAATCAGGACCGACACAGCCGCAATGAGACCGTGCGCCATCCTGGGCTCGGGCCCCCAGACAGACCAGATCAAGAAAGCAACAACCGCGATAAGTATCACCAGAGGAACAAACCAGCCTGAAACGCTGTCTGCCATTCTCTGGATGGGGGCACGCGAACGCTGTGCATCAGCGACCATCTGAACAATTCGTGAGAGCATCGTTTCATCACCGACTTTCTCTGCACAGATGATAAGACTACCTGTCTGATTAATCGTCCCCCCAATGACAGGGTCACCCTTCGTTTTGGTAACCGGCATAGACTCCCCGGTCACCATCGATTCATCAACGGTTGTTTTGCCTTCGATCACGATACCGTCGACCGGAATACTCTCTCCAGGTCTGATGCGGAGCTTATCGCCAGGCAGGACATCTTCCGCATTAATATCCGTTTCATGACCGTCATGATCCAGCCGTCTGGCGGTTTTGGGGGCAAGGTTCAGAAGCGCAGTAATGGCGCCTGAGGTTTGTTCCCGTGCCCGCAGCTCAAGAACCTGTCCCAGCAGAACAAGCACCGTAATAACTGCTGCGGCTTCAAAATAAACGGCCACCAGGCCATCCATGTTTCTGAACGATGCAGGAAACCAGGAGGGGAAGACGGTTGCAATGACGCTGTAAACCCAGGCTACGCCGGTCCCCATTGCAACAAGGGTAAACATATTCAGGGAGCGGTTACGTAACGACATTCCGGCCCGGGCGAAGAATGGCCAGCCACACCACAACACGACAGGGGAGGCCAGAAGCAACTGCAGCCATGTGTTGTACTGTGGCGGTACTGTATTCTTCAAGTCGGGAAACAGATGAGATCCCATTTCGAGTACCAGAACCGGAAACGCCAGCAACAACCCCAGCCAGAAGCGTCTTGTCATGTCGTGAAGTTCATCACTCGGCCCCGTGGATGCCGTAGCTACGAGCGGCTCCAGTGCCATTCCACAGACAGGACAGCTTCCGGGACCACTGCGGCGTATCTCCGGGTGCATCGGACATGTCCACACACCTTCAGAATTCTCTTTTTCCGCCTGGTTGTGAGGCTGTTTTATCTGATCAGGGCTGACTTCGTGATGATCGTGGTGATGGTGATGGGAATGTTCACTGGCATCTTCGGTAAGATAACGATCGGGATGGGCTTTAAATTTACTCTCACAGCTGGCGGAGCAGAAATAAAGTTGGTGGTCCTGGTATCGAATGCTGCTGTGCGCCCTGTCGGGCAGGATGGCCATCCCGCACACGGGATCTCTCACCTTATGCAATACGTGGCCCTCGTCCGGGGATAATGTCTGCTCAGAAGCAGTCTGGTTGTTGTGTTGCACTGCATTGTCATTTTTCACAGTAACTCTCCTTATGCATACCGAAGCATCTTCTGTCTTCAGGGTATGTCATGGATGCGATTACCACGAATATCGCCGGCACAGGAGTGCCTGCTACCGGCGTCCCGTTATCAGCCGTTCCGCTGACTATTCGATTCGCTGGAAGACTTTTTTACTTCCATCCGGTGAGAATGCGATAACATCGTAAGCCTCTTTTCGGGCTCCCATCTCCATTCCAGGACTTCCTGCTGGCATACCGGGGGTGGCGAGACCGTATATACCCGAACCAGACTGCATTGCCTTATGTATCGTTGTCGCAGGCACATGGCCTTCAATGATCAAATTACCGGCAACCGCGGTATGACAACTTCGTAGTCCTGCAGGAATAGAATGCTTTTCTTTCAGGGCTGACAGCGCCTGATCATTCATGACGTGAGTTCGTACTTCAAACCCGTCTTTTTCCATCGCTTTGCCCCACAGGGAACAACAGCCACAGTTTTCAGATTTGTACATATCAATCACTTTTTCACTCGCCATCGCGGGTAGTGAAAGGCCGAGAGCCAGCGCCATTAGAACCACTTTTTTCATACTCACCTCTGTATATTATCGATATAAACCCTGACGTCAGGGTGAATCAGTAAAGAAGGACACCCACAGGGGGTGCCCTTTCAGGTTCAGGACACGCTTTTTTTATGTCTGCGCAGCCAGATTAATTTGTAGGCGGCAGGAATAATGAACAGGGACAGCAGCGGAGCCGTGATCATCCCACCAATCATGGGTGCCGCAATACGGCTCATGACTTCTGAACCTGCGCCGGTTCCCCAGAGTATTGGCAGCAGACCCGCAATGATCACCGCCACGGTCATGGCTTTCGGCCGGACACGCAGTACGGCACCATGATAGAGGGCTTCATCAAGACCTTCCGGTGTGAACGTCTCTTTACGGGACAATTCCGGGTGCGCTTCAATGGCATGACGCAGATACATCAGCATGACCACGCCAAACTCTGCTGCCACCCCGGCCAGGGCGATAAACCCGGTTCCGGTCGCCACTGACATATGGAAGCCCTGCCAGTACAGGAACCATATTCCGCCAACCAGGGCGAACGGCAGGCTCATCAGGATCAGCAGGGCTTCGTCAACCCGGCGGAATGCCAGATACAACAGGATGAAAATGATCATCACCGTCATCGGCACCATCAGCTTCAGTTTCTTGTTGGCATGCTCAAGCAGTTCAAACTGTCCGGAGAATGCCACACTGGTTCCCGGTCTCAGTTTCACTTTCTCGCTGATGGCCGTCTTAATGTCGTTAACCACCGACACCATGTCCCTGCCGCGGGCATCAACATAAATCCAGCTGGCTGGCCGGGCATTTTCGGTTTTCAGCATGGTTGGTCCAGAAACGACGTTAATATCCGCGACATCGCCCAGCGTGATCTGCTGCTTCATCGGGGTCAGGATCGGCATCTGTTTCAGCGCCTGCGGACTGTTCCGGTAATCCTGCGGGTAGCGAATGTTAATAGGGTACCGGGCCACCCCTTCAACCGTCTCACCCACCATAGCACCTCCGATTGCTGAAGAGACGAACAGCTGGACATCACCTACCGTCATCCCGTAGCGGGAGGCTTTCTCCCGGTTGATATCGATATCGATGTAGCGCCCGCCCTCAAGTCGCTCAGCCAGGACAGACACCACGCCAGGCACGGTTTTGGCTACCGCCTCGATACTCTGCGCTGTCGCGTCGATATCGGACAGAACAGTCCCGGACACTTTGATACCTATCGGGCTTTTGATCCCGGTTGAGAGCATATCAATACGGTTACGGATAGGCGGCACCCAGAGGTTTGCCAGACCCGGTAAACGGACTGTCCTGTCGAGTTCATCAATAATCTTGTCAATTGTCATGCCGGGACGCCACTGATCCTCAGGTTTGAGCTGGATCGTGGTTTCCACCATTTCGAGCGGCGCGGAATCCGTTGCGGTCTCTGCTTTACCGGTCTTGCCAAATACAGAAGCCACTTCAGGAACGCTTTTGATTAACTTGTCTGTTGTCTGCAGGAGCGCTGCAGCTTCTGCCGGAGAGACGCCAGGCAAGGTCGACGGCATATACAGCAGATCGCCCTCGTTAATCTTCGGCAGAAATTCACCGCCCACCTGACTCAGTGGCCAGATAACCGTGAAAATGGACAAGGCCGCAACCAGCAGGGTTGTTTTTGGCCAGTGGAGGACCCGCAGCAGCAAAGGATGATACGCTTTGATCAGCACCCGGTTCAGGGGGTTACTTGTCTCGGCAGGAATTTTCCCCCGGATCCAGAATCCCATCAGAATAGGAATGACGATGATGGCCAGTGCGGCCGCTCCCGCCATGGAGTACGTTTTCGTGAATGCCAGCGGGCCAAACAGACGACCTTCCTGCCCTTCCAGGGTAAAGATAGGAATAAAGGACAGGGTGATGATCAGCAGGCTAATGAACAACGCGGGTCCCACTTCCACGGAGGCGTCGGTAATCACCTTCCAGCGGGTGGCGTTGTCAATCTGCTCACCCGGATGCTGATGATCCCACTCCTCAAGCCGTTTGTGCGCATTTTCAATCATCACAATGGCGGCATCCACCATCGCACCGACGGCAATCGCTATCCCTCCCAGCGACATGATATTGGCGTTCAGTCCCTGGAAGTGCATGACGATAAAGGCGATACACAGGCCAAGCGGCAGAGAGATAATCGCCACCAGGGCAGAACGTACGTGCCACAGGAACAGAGCACAGACGATGGCCACCACGATAAACTCTTCCAGAAGTTTGGAACTGAGGTTATCAATCGCCCGGTCGATTAACTGGCTGCGATCGTAGGTGGTCACGATTTCAACGCCTTCCGGCAGGCTGGCCTTCAGCGTCTCCAGTTTATCCCTCACTGCCGTGATAACGTCGCGCGCATTTTTACCCGACCGCAGGATCACCACGCCGCCAGCGACTTCTCCCTGGCCGTTCAGCTCGGCAATACCACGCCTCATTTCGGGCCCGGTCTGCACGCGGGCAACATCCCGCAGATAAACCGGCACGCCGTTCTCACCTGTTTTCAGGACGATGTTATTAAAATCATCAATGCTCTGAAGATAACCGCTGGCACGGACCATATACTCCGCTTCGGCCATTTCAACGGATGAGCCACCGGCCTCCTGGTTAGACGATTCAAGTGCCTGTTTCACTTCGGGCAGGCTGATACCGTACTGGGACAGTTTTACCGGATTGACCTGAATCTGGTACTGTTTCACCACGCCGCCAACCGAAGCGACCTCAGCCACGTTCGGGATGGTTTTCAGCTCAAATTTCAGGAACCAGTCCTGCAGAGAGCGCAGTTCTGAAAGGTCGTGTTTTCCGTTGCGATCGACAAGGGCATATTCAAAAATCCAGCCCACACCCGTGGCATCAGGACCGATTTCAGAACTCACACCGGCAGGCAGTTTTCCCTGAACCTGATTCAGATATTCCAGCACGCGGGAACGGGCCCAGTACAGATCGGTGCCGTCTTCAAAAATGACATACACATACGAATCCCCGAACTGTGAAAAACCACGCACGGTTTTTGCGCCAGGTACGGACAGCATGGTGGTGGTAAGTGGATAGGTGACCTGGTTTTCTACAATCTGCGGGGCCTGGCCGGGATAGCTGGTTTTGATAATGACCTGCACATCTGACAGGTCAGGCAAGGCATCGACCGGCGTGTTAATAATCGTCCATGTACCCCAGATGCTGAGAAACAGGGCCCCCATCATGACCAGGAAACGGTTGGCGACAGAGCGCCGGATAATCCATTCAATCATCGTCGTCTCCTCAGTGCCCTGAATGCATATTTACAGGCTGGTCAGACATTGCTGGCATACTGCTTTCTGTTTTTTCAGGGTGGCGCATACGTTCCAGCGCGCCCGTAATATTGGCTTCGGAGTCAATGAGGAACAGGCCACTGACCACCACGGTATCGCCTTCATTCAGGCCGGAACCGATGCCGGACTGTTGCTGTGATTCATGCAGAACGTGGATCTGTTTCGGCACAAACTTGCCTTCATCATCAACAGTAATCACGCGCTGTTCTTTGCCGGTATCGATAACTGCCTGGCTTGGTATCAGCAGCATCTCCTGGCTCTTGGTATTCAGTTTCAGATAGGCATTCATGCCCGGCTTGAGAAACTCATCCTTATTAGAAACCTGGAGACGGACCTGAAGCGTACGGGTTGTCTGATCCACGCTGGGAAGAATGTTCCATTTTTCGACATGGAATGTTTTATCCGGATAAGCCGGTACCGAAATTTCAAACTGCGACGTATCTTTCAGCAGATATGCGATAGATTCTGGCACTGCAGCGCTGATCCAGACCGGGTCCATCCCCTGAATCTGAGCCACTACTTTATCTTTCGAAATATTCATGCCGGTGCGCAGGTCAAACGCAGTAATGACACCATCAATAGGTGCTTTAATGGTAAAACGGGTCTGGATTGTGCGGGTTGAACGCAGCCTTTGAATATCCTCTTCCGGCATACCAGCCAGACGAAGTCGCTCCAGAACCCCTTTTATCTGGGTTGACGTACCGCCTGTACCGGATAACAGCAGGAACTCACTTTGTGCCTCAACCCATTCAGGAATGGTGATATCGATAAGCGGAGTGCCTTTCTTCACATGATCGCCAATCGTCAGGGGATACACTTTTTCGACGAAACCGTCAGAGCGCGCCTGCACAATGACAAACTGATACTCGTTGTAACTGACATTAGCCGGGATTGTCTGAGAATAATTCAGCATTCCTCGCGTGACTTTTTGCGTTTTTAATCCCAGATTCTGAACCTGCGTTGGATCGATACGGATCCCGCCACTGCTTTTATCGCCGCTTTCATCAGCATATTTTGGCACCAGGTCCATATCCATAAAGGGCGATTTTCCGGGTTTATCAAATTTGGTATCCGGTTTCATCGGGTCATACCAGAAAAGTACCTTTCGCTCCGGTGCCTTTTGTTCGGTTTGTACTGTTTTTTGTGATGAGTTTACATACTGCCAGGCAGTAACCGATATCAGCCCTCCTGCTATGAGGCTGCTGATAATTATTGCAGCATATTTTATCTTTAAAGAAGCCATACAATTTCTCGCTGAAAAATCAAAACACCTGGCATATGCGCCCGATCATTCATTCACAGTAATCCCTTAATGAATGTTCAGGCGCACTGGATGTATTCGCTCCGGACTGATAATCAGGATTGCGTAACGTTAATGCTTTTGAGTAAGGAGATATTGCCCTGCTGAATAAACGAGAAATCGACATGGTTGCCGGTTTTCAGGGCATTGATAGCGTCGTCTGCATTAACAAAAGTGAAGCGCATGGTCATTGCAGGCCAGCCCACAGCAGGGATTGCTTCGTGCGAAATGGTAATCTTTTTACTATTCATATCAATGTCTTTAACGACACCGGTGCCCTTGATAACCTGCTGTACCGAAGCATCACTGGCAGCATTCATATCGCCATGCTGATGTGTTTCAGCATGAAGACCGGCAGAAAACATGACAGAGAAGGCACCAAATAAAACGGCTTTAAGTGAATTACGCATTTTTAATTTCCTGATTAATTAAATAAATTTACTCTACCCAACCGCCACCCAGCGCGGTAAACAGATTAATTTCGTTAACCTGTCGGGAATAGGTAAGATCGAGAATGGTTTGCTGCGTAGCGAAGAGGGAACGTTCTGCATCCAGCACTTCGATGTAACTGACAGCACCACTTGCATATAATCCTCTGGCACGCTGGAGAGTTATCTGAAGTGAATCAAGATAACGCTGCTGTGACTCAAGTTGCTGGCTAAGGCTGTCGCGCAGCGCAAGCGTGTCGGAAACATCCTTAAAGGCTGACTGAATTTTTTGTTCGTAATTAACCACCGATTGTTGCTGGCGAATTTCAGCCAGCTTCAGATTGGCTTTATTCCTGCCAGCATTAAAAATAGGAATTTCAATTTTAGGGATAAAATTCCACATTCCACTTCCTGACGTAAACAGGCTTGACAGCTCCGTACTGCTTGCGGAAAGACCACTGGTCAGGGTAATGGAGGGGAAAAAGGCCGCTCGCGCTGCGCCAATATTGGCATCAGCCGCTTTCAGCTGATATTCCGCTTCCATAATATCCGGTCGCTGCAGTAAAATTTGTGAAGATAGATTTGGTGGCAATTTTACTGGTGCGATCTCCCCGCCTTTCATCCCTTTTTCTGACGGAAGTGCGCGGTACGTTCCCAGCACCAGTTGCAGGGCATTGTTTGCCTGAGCCAGATCGCCTTCTCGTTTGGCTATTTCGGCGCGGGTACTTTCGATTTGTCCTCTCGCCTGTTCAAGTGCCAGAACGTTCGTACTCCCGGTCACGAGCTGTTGCTCAACGAAAGCATAGGACTGTTCATAATTTTTCAGCGTTTCCCGCGCAATACGGAGTTGTTCGTACGCCAGTTGCTGGCTGAAATAGCTCTGTGAAACGTTGGAGACCAGCAGGATGTGTACGGCCCGACGGGCTTCTTCGCTGGCAAAGTAGTTCTGGCGGTCAGCATCACTCATGTTCTTAAGTTTGCCGAAAAAATCGAGCTCATAGCTGAGCTCCAGTCTCGCGTCGTACTCCTGTGTGGTCGGCTTGTCACCTTTCAGACCACCGCTGTATGTTATCCCGGATGAGGCATTCAGCTGGGGATAACGATCTGCATCCGTGACGTTGAACTGGGCTCGGGCCTCTTCAACCTTCAGGGCAGCCATTCTCAAATCACGGTTATTAGTCAGAGCTTCACCGATCAACCGGGTAACCTGGGGATCGACAAAAAAGTTACGCCAGCCCGTATCCTGATAGCCATTTACCGCTGGCGTCAGGCTGTTATGGGACAGTGAAAACTGCTGGGGTACCGGTGCTGCGGGCCGCTGATATTCAGGCGCAAGCGACACGCAGCCTGCCAGGATGAATATCGTGCTAATGCTGAGTAATTTTAATTTGAACATAACGCTTCTCGTCCAGGCAGACCTGGTAAATGGTTCAAATGAAGTCCAGAGTATTGATAGGGGTACTTTACCTAACGCTCTCTGTTTGCCGAGTGACAGGATAATGACAATGTTGTCATTTTTGCTGTAATCCGTTGATAACGATCGTGGGCGCAATAGAATGACATTAGCAGCCAGCCGGGGAGCAAGATGAAAATATTGATCGTCGAAGACGAAATTAAAACAGGTGAATATCTCAGCAAAGGGCTTACAGAGGCAGGGTTCGTAGTGGATCACGCTGATAATGGTCTTACCGGATATCATCTCGCCATGACAGCCGAGTATGATTTAGTCATTCTGGATATCATGCTACCTGATGTGAACGGCTGGGATATCATCCGCATGCTGCGCACTGCCGGAAAGGGTATGCCGGTATTACTGCTGACAGCCCTCGGCACGATCGAACATAGGGTCAAAGGACTGGAACTGGGTGCGGACGATTATCTGGTTAAACCCTTTGCGTTTGCCGAACTGCTCGCCCGGGTGAGAACCCTTCTGAGGCGGGGAAACACGATGATCACGGAAAGCCAGTTTAAGGTGGCTGACCTCTCGATTGATCTCGTATCCAGAAAAGTCAGTCGCGCCGGAAACCGCATTGTGCTCACCAGTAAAGAGTTCAGCCTGCTGGAATTCTTCATTCGCCATCAGGGAGAGGTTCTTCCCCGCTCCCTGATTGCCTCTCAGGTCTGGGACATGAATTTTGACAGCGACACTAATGCGATCGATGTCGCAGTAAAGCGACTCCGCGCTAAAATAGACAACGATTACGGGACAAAGCTGATCCAGACAGTCCGGGGCGTGGGCTACATGCTGGAGGTCCCGGATGCATAGCAAACCTTCCAGACGCCCTTTCTCACTCGCTCTGCGGCTGACCTTTTTTATCAGCCTGTCCACGATACTGGCTTTTATCGCCTTCACCTGGTTTATGCTGCATTCTGTTGAAAATCATTTTGCCGAGCAGGATGTCAGCGATCTTCAACAAATCAGCACCACACTGAACCGTATACTGCAGTCCCCGGTGGATCCGGATGATAAAAAAATAAGCAAAATAAAGGAATCAATTGCCAGCTACCGCAACGTTGCCCTTTTGCTCCTCAATCCCAGGGGTGAAGTGCTCTTTAGCTCAGCTCAGGGGGCGGCACTACGCCCGGCAGTGAATTCAGCAGATTTTAGCGAGCACAGCCGCGCACGGGATGTCTTTCTCTGGACGGTGGAGGATCCTGCGGGACCGATGGATACCGGGTCCGAAATGAAGATGGAAACATACAGGATTATCGCCTCCTCTGGTCAGGCGATATTTCAGGGCAAACAGCAGAACTATGTCATGCTGACTGGCCTATCCATTAATTTCCATCTCCATTACCTCGATGCGCTGAAAAAGAACCTGATTGCGATTGCCGTCGTGATAAGCCTGTTGATTGTTCTGATCATTCGAATCGCTGTCCGTCAGGGGCACCTGCCCCTTCGTAATGTCAGCAATGCCATTAAAAACATCACCTCCGAGAATCTTGATGCGCGACTGGAACCGACACGCGTTCCCATTGAGCTGGAGCAACTGGTTATCTCGTTCAATCATATGATTGGAAAGATTGAGGATGTCTTTACCCGCCAGGCCAATTTCTCTGCCGATATCGCGCATGAGATCAGAACGCCCATCACCAATCTGGTGACGCAGACTGAAATCGCACTGAGTCAGGATCGAACACAGAGGGAACTTGAGGATGTCCTCTATTCCAGTCTTGAAGAGTATAACCGGATGACCAAAATGGTCAGCGATATGCTGTTCCTGGCACAGGCAGATAATAATCAGCTGATACCTGACAGGGTCATGTTTGACCTCAGAGCGGAAGTCATGAAAGTCTTCGAGTTTTTCGAAGCCTGGGCCGAAGAACGCAATATCACGCTCAAATTTAACGGGATGCCCTGCCTGGTTGAGGGAGATCCACAAATGTTCAGAAGGGCGATCAATAATCTGTTATCCAATGCCCTGCGTTATACCCCGGAGGGACAGGCAATCACCGTCTCAATAAGAGAGCAGGAGAGCTTTTTTGACCTTGTGATTGAAAATCCGGGGAAACCGATCCCTGAAGAACATTTATCAAGGCTGTTTGACCGTTTTTATCGGGTGGATCCATCCAGACAACGAAAAGGAGAAGGCAGCGGCATCGGCCTTGCGATTGTGAAGTCAATCGTGGAAGCACATCACGGAAGAGTGCAGGTGGAATCAGACGTACGCTCCACGCGTTTTATCTTATCCGTGCCCAGACTGGAGAAAATGATCCCGGAAACCCAATGCTGAAAATAAAGATGTAAATGACAAAGATGTCATTAGCCTGTCATGCAGCAAACAGAAGCCATTCGATATAATTAGTGCAACTTATCAGGAAGGCTGGATTGCTTCATCAATACCCGGCGTCAGAGTACGCCAGGAAATGAATATCCAGCCCTCTTCCGGAGAAATAAACGCTGCCGAACTTGTTTCAGTTATGGAACTGAAAACACCGGTTGTACTTCCCCGGACATCACTAATTCAGAAATGGAGAGTTATCATGAAAAATATCGTATTAGCATCTTTGCTGGGCTTTGGTTTAATTTCATCGGCCTGGGCCACTGAAACCGTGAATATCCATGATCGCGTCAACAATGCACAGGCTCCTGCTCACCAGATGCAGTCTGCTGCGGCTCCTGTCGGGATCCAGGGGACTGCTCCTCGTATGACCGGTATGGACCAGCATGAACAGGCCATTATTGCCCATGAAACCATGACGAACGGGTCGGCGGATGCGCACCAGAAAATGGTGGAAAGTCATCAGAGGATGATGGGAAGTCAGACCGTTTCCCCTACCGGGCCGTCAAAGTCATTCGCGGCAATGAATGAGCATGAAAGAGCTGCAGTTGCCCATGAATTTATGAATAACGGTCAGTCCGGCCCACATCAGGCCATGGCCGAAGCGCATCGTCGTATGCTCAATGCAGGCTGACGGCGATGGTAGTATCTTTGCAGTCCTGATTTCCTTGATAGATTTTTCCGTAACCGGATATATTGCAACATCTTTGCCCCCTAAAGGGGGCATTTTTATCAGATTCTGCTACAGTTAACGGGTATCAACGCTAAAAGGATATTTTTTATGAAAGCCAGAAACACTTTATTTGCAGTATTAATGTTATCCCTGCCAGCGATTTCAGCAGAACATTCAGAAATGAAAATGACTGATATGTCTACCTCAGCTTCGTCACAGGAATATATGGCTGGCATGAAAGACATGCATGACAAAATGATGACTGCTGTAAATGAATCCGATCCCGACAAGGCTTTTGCGAAAGGCATGGTAGCACACCATGAAGGGGCAATAGCAATGGCTGAGACTGAGCTAAAATACGGAAAAGATCCCGAAATGAGAAAGCTCGCGCAGGACATCATTAAAGCTCAAAAAGGTGAAATTGAGCAGATGAATAAATGGCTTGATACTCAAAAGTAAAATTTGCAGAAATGTCACGATAAGCGTGATTTTACATCATTCCTGGACACAGGAGTCTGTTAATCGTTAAATAATTCAAACCCGATTAATTTCGGGTTTTGTATTTTTACGCGCCAAATCGGTAACTGCCAGGAAATAATGACATTCTCTGTAAGTAAGGTAAAAGCATTACTATTGAATAACATTCACCTGTTCTGTCCTTTATAATAGCGAATCAAATCCTCCAGAGATATATCGATAGCTACCTGTTTTAACAACTCCTTTCTCTCATTATATATTTTCTCAAGCATTTCTTCATATCCCTGTCCGAGGTGAATTTGCTTATGGCAATTGCAACACAGCGATATTATATTTTCTTCGACGTCAAGCGAAGTGTTAAAGTCATCCTGCCTGGACATAGGTACAATGTGATGAGGTTCAGTATAATTCAGGGGAGAGTTACGCCTTCTGAAGGTTGGGTGTTCGCCATCGACTTCACATCTGTAACCTGCTTTGTTCAGTGCATTTTTTGAAACCCCTTTACTTCTTGGGTACGAGACGCCATTTTTTACTTCTGTTGCATGTTTCTTTGGTTTAGCTTCCCCTGTATATTCAAATGTCTGCGCGACATCAAATGTATTATTCGCCTCCATGGCGTTGATCAACTCATCGTCTGAGTAATACTCATTGGTGGTTATTTCTTTCGACCCAAAAAAATCCAGTTCTTTAATTGCCTGAACAAGTTCATCACGAATAGTCCATAAGTATCTTTTTGGTTTTTCACCGGTTTCTTTACTCTTCATGACTGTAATGAATTTTGTGCCGGGTGCTATATTGCCGATCCCTTTAACTTCAAATCTGCCAAGCTCTTTTTGAACTCTACCACCGAGCCCGTTAATAACGCCATTAGCACTCATACTGTGCTGTTCGTACTTTTTGCCTATATCGAAACATGTGCAGGAATGATTTGGTTCAATATACCATTTTTTTAACGCCTCAATACTTTTAGAGTCAAAAACCTTTTCATTCATTAACAGAGCTTTCCATTCTTCCACACTGATATCAATGTCGCAGACGTACTCCCCGTCAATTACCTGGCAAATCTTATTGATCACGATCATCCCCCTGTAATAAAAAAATCATCACAATACACAGTTCGTTACCCGGTATGAGTGCGGCCGGGTAACATCTGCAGTATGCCATATTCACAGCTCAGGTAAATCAGAAAAACTATTTTTACAGTACCACAAATGAAATTGTTTCATAAATGACAGAATCTCAGCATCCATAACCAACCATTCCATGTTTTCAGCCTGCCCCAGATATAGTGGACAGATAATTCTGCTCATTATCCGCGACGATGAAACAGTCTCCGGTCAACAAAACCGTACAATACTTTCAATGATCTGCACTTTTAACTGCACAAGCGACATACCATTCAGAACTTAAAAAGTTAACAATGTTTTCATACTGGCGTGTATGCCACATTATTAGCATTTTGCGAATAAAAATAACTGGCATAATTGTATTTAATGATAATGTTACATATTGTTAGCCAGGTTCCGGAAAGCGAGAACCGGAACCGCACCTGTCCAGCCGGTATTCCCGTCGATGACCCTCGCTTTTTACTGATTTGTGCCCGACTGAGAAGTCGGTAACTCAGTTTCGGAATCGGCGCAGATGAGTTTCGGGAACAAAATAAATGTTGCCGCGCGCCCGTGAGCATGCCACGTACAGCCTGTTACGGGACGACGGTGGAAGGGTTGCCAGTTCCTGACGGGTCAGAAGCTTCCAGTGGGAGGATCCCATCACAATGCAGACATCCTGAAAGTGATCGAGCCCTTTACTGGCGCCCCAGTTCATGGAATAGCAGCCGTAACGGTGATGTTCACGATAGAAGAGCTTAATCACCGTATTATCGGCGTGCAGGGTGGCTGAGCGCTCTGTATCTGCGATCGTTTCAATCAGGGAGGCATGTATCCCATGGGCAGCGATACGGATGTTCAGTTGCCCGGTGATAAACTCGCACACTGAAGCTGAGCAACGCCATGTCCGGTTGAGCGTGTCCCGGTCAACCGCGAAACCTGCTGCGTCGAAGCGGGCCTCATATCGCGTGATGTCGTCGTGCAGCGTTGAATTAACGTTGCCGTCATGGCTTGTATCAAAGGTATGCTGATAAAAATCGCCGCAACAGAGCACAGTGATTTCCGCGCGGCAGAGCTCCAGCAGAAAATTAAAGTCATGTCCGGCAAAGTCCTGGACTTCATCGACAAGCAGTTCATCATAGTAACGGGCAAGCCGGATACGGATATCCGGCAGCAACCCCCGGGCTGTCAGTAAATGTGCGAGCCTCCGGTGATACAGCCGTCCGGCGGGATCCTGATAATGCCGGGCATTCGTGCGCGGTATTCTGGGTGGGGGCTGGTCGAAGCTCAGGCCACGCGATGCCAGCTGCTCCTGCAGGAAAGGCCGGAAGCAAAAACCGTGCAGAAACTCAAACCAGGTCATCACCCTGATCCCTTCCGGGATAAAGCCAAAACGTCTGATAATCTGTGCCCGCAGATGCGCTTCATTATTCACGGTGAAGGTCAGGAGCAGCGTCCTCCTGTCCTCACTCAACCGTCGTATCAGCAGCGTGGTCTTGCCCGAGCCGGCAACCGCAAATATCACTCTCTTATCCATGCCAGTGCCTCCTGAATATAATCAGGTACGGTCAGCTCTCCGGCGTGCAGCTGTAACAGCCGGAATGCTGCTTCTGCCTTATTGGCCAGCATGTATTCCTGCACCGTGAGTGTCCGGCGGGGTCCGCGGAAAAGCGTATCACACAGATCAGCGTTATCCTGATACAGGCTGATTTCAAATGTGGATCGGGTGTTATCGCGATCAGCAAATACCCGGGAGCGGGAACAAATCACGTCAGCATAGCGTTCATCGCAGTTTTGCTGATAGTTGCCGTCATTATCACGAAGGGCCGCGACGCGATTTTCCAGAAGACGGGCCAGTTCAAGATAACGACGGAAACTCGTTCCGCCGATAGCGATGATGTGAACTCCGTCTTCCTCCGGTGCCCTGCCATACAGGCGGCGATAAAAGGCCTCGATCAGAATAAACTCAGCATCCCCCTCCACGAGCAGCACACGTCTGGCCAGCGCAAATTCCAGTACGTTATTATCCGGTGCTTTCATGAAGAAGGCGGCAGTCTCAGCGGAAAGTTCATTCATCAGTACCGGCCGGGCAGACCCGAGGAGGATTGCCTTACGCAGATCGAGGCGGGAGGAGATATGGCTGCTGTGTGTGGCAATAAACACCTGCGTCTGCCGTTCAGTGGCAAGCTGATTAACCAGCCTCTTCATACTGACATGGCTGAGATGATTTTCCGGCTCCTCAAGCAACAGTACGTGGAGCTCTCCCTGCTGCTGATGCCGCTGCAGCGCAAACTCCGTTTTGATGAAGCACTGCCTTCCTTTTCCACGGTGACGAATGGAAATACCGTCCTCGGTAATGTCCAGATTCGCCTCAAGCCCTGATTTAGCACCGGAACGCACGCCAAACTGATACGTTTCCAGCGTGTCGTTTATGGCTGACAGATGCCGGGTGCAGAAGTGCATTTTCTGTTGCCGGTAACTGTTTTCAAGCCGGTACCGATCGGCCACCGGCACATTGACGCTGTAAACTGTGCGCGTATATTCCTGTGCGGCGTGCTCGTTATCGATGCGTGCACTGTCTAAGAGCAGATGGCGCAGATAGCGTCTGAAGCTGGCGAAATGACCACCGGAGAAGGTGCTGAACCGCACGGAATAGTATTCATAGGGAAAATTATCGGGATCCTGCTGTAGTACATTGTGAATATCCTGGCCGTATTCCTCCGTCATTGGTGCAATACGCATTCTGAGACCATCCGCATTGATACCCGCCAGATTTTGCCTGCCGTTCAGGTCAGGATCTCCCCCATTACTCAGGAAAACGTCAGCTGTCAGCACGGGTAACTGATCGGCGCGGCGCTCACCTTCCTGAAACTGCCTTACTGCTGACTGGGACAGGAGCGATTCCACACCCAATGCCTCGACCCGGTGCCGGCTGTCACTCAGCACAAGGTCAAGGGCCAGCAGAATCGTGCTTTTCCCGGACTCATTGTCCCCGACCAGAATGTTACGGTCATGAGTGAAGCGCAGGTCCAGTTCCGGAAACTTTTTAAAGTTTTGCAGCATAAGCCGCGTGATCAGAGGCATCTTTTATTCCTTTATATACCGCTGACTGAAAGAGTGTCCGGCTGCGCCAGACCGCCTGTTTTGTTTTACAGCGTTATCTTACCCAGTCTTCCAGCACAAGACCCGGTACCCGCTCAAATTCCCGCGTATTATTCGTCACCAGCACGGCACCGGCGGCGATGGCGTGCCCGGCAATGGCCGTGTCGTTCGGGCCGATCGGCGTCCCGGCCATTCGCAGCGCCACCTTAATCTCCGTGGTGGCGTCCACCGCAGCGCGATCCCAGGGCAGGATGGCATCGAGGCGGGCGCAGAACGCGTCGACCAGCTCGACGTGGCGCGGGGAGGCCTTCGGGCCGGTGGCCCCGAAGCGCATTTCAGAATAAGTGATGGCCGAGACAACGATGCGCTGGCCGCGCAGCACCGCCTGCTCCAGGCGCTTCAGGACGGCTTCCGGCTGCTCGCGCATGATGAACGAGCAGATACAGGTGTCGAGCATATAGGTCTTGTTCACAGGTTAAATCGTCCTTCGTCGCTGACAACGTCCTCGCGCTCCGCCATAAAGTCCGGGTCTGCCTTCTCGAACTGCGCGAACGAGCCCCAGGTCGGCCGGACGGGACGCAAAATAATGCTGTCCCCTTCCCGGACGATCTCCAGCTCGCTCACTCCCTCAAAATCCAGATCGCGGGGCAGACGAATGGCGCGGTTATTGCCGTTTTTAAAAATGGATACAGTTCTCATCATTTCCTCCTGGCCGACCGGCCTGTATGACTATGTTCAGTATATGCAGATGCAAAGCATATGTATAGTCATAGCATATGCAGATGGTAAGTATATGCGTATGCCACACCTATGCAGATGCCCGGCATATGGATATGTTGAACCTATGTTGTATTCTCTCTTTTCCCGGTCAGATCCGAAAAAAGCTAAAGCCGGATCTTAACTGGCTAATTAGGTAACGAATTTACCGACTGCCATGACTCTGGTTATGTTGATAGAGGAGACTTCAGCTTCTAACTCTGCTGATGAAGCCCAGGAGCGACACCTCGCTCTGAGCAAGTAAGACAACGGAAGGGTCTGAAGTATGAATTGACCTGCAGAATAGCAGGTCAATTTTATTGAACGTAAATTAGATGGTGATACCGGCTATACATATACATCGCATATTTGCCAGTCAGCTTACTGAACTTTTCATCGACAGCAACATCAGGACGTTTTCCAGATGACAGCTATAGTGAAAATGATCACCAGACCGGCGAGAAAGCAGAGCGAAAGCGGAATTTTATCCTTCAGTGTCAGGTTCAGTTCTTCTTCAACCCATGCTTTCTCAAATTCACAGTAAAATTTATAATGTGCGTACCAGTTACTTCCGAAGATCTGTTTGCTAATGACTGTACCGTAAAACCGGGACATGATAGCGTCGATGGATTGCTGTGTATGCTGATAGTCAAAGTTTGCATCGCTTTTCACGTTGCGGTATATGACTTCAAGTTCATTAAAAATTTTGGTCTGCTCAATCCCCGCACTTTCATAACTCTGCTTTTCCGAGTCATAAAACTGAATGTACATGGTAGCAACACCAAAAATAATTAATATCGCGGAGATGACGTTTGTGGCCAGCTCAGGAATGAAAAGGGCGAACACACCGACAGCAAGAGAAATAAAGCTAATCCAACCGGATGCCTTACAAATCAGATCATAGGTGGCAAAGTTTTTCTTAGCGCCAAATCCGACGTTATAACCGTGTCGGGCGATTAATTTCAGCATCTCTGATTGCGTCATAAAAACCTCAGCTTATGGGAACTTCAATCTGTGCCCGGGCAACCACAACCTCATTTTTTATCACATAGCATTCTACCACGTGATCTCCACGGAAGTCGGTAGTCTCTTTCTTCGTATAGTAGCCGCCGTCCGGAACGATTTGTCCCCGGATCATATTTCTTCTGCGTGCTTCGTCACCCACGTTCAGTACCTTCCACATAACGGTGTAGGGTTCCTCTGCCTCCATTTCTGTCAGGTCTGCCTGGAAAAGGAGAGATTTTCGGGCGGAGAGGCGAAATCTTCTGGTAAGCATCTCCCTCAGGCTTCTGGGAGGGAAACCATCCTGGGTTACGGTACAGTCAAGATTGAGTGAGTACTTGATATCCACCGGATATTTTTCCTCTATAAACTCTTCGGTATCGGCCCAGGGAGCAGCATCAGCCGCATGCGATTCCAGAGCGAGGCGGGCTTCCATAATATCCACCTTACGTCTGGGGAAGGCTCGTCCGAACACTTTGCGCCAGCGGTCATTTTCACTGGCAGCACCCTCAGCGTCTAAGGCATCACAACATAGTTCATACGCGTGTTTCGCTGCCCGACCAAACCAAGGGGATTTAACACGTACATATTGATTACTGCCTAACGCGAGATACCTTTCCCTTCTCTCCTCATTTGACAGATATTCAAAAAAGTCTCTGGCGAGGACTCCCAGACTGCCATTTCCGGTATTGTCATAATCTGATGTTGATGAAAGAAAGCGATACGCCAGTGTGTCTATCAGTAAGCCACCCATATTGACGCCATGCAGGTTCTTCCAGGCTCTGATCATTTTACACAGCTTGCGCAGATTGTTGGATTTATCTCGCGAAAATGCGGTCATAGCCGCCTTTTCGTGAAGAGGTTTTGTAATGCGCCATGCTCCCCCATTATAGCTTTCAGGGAATTTAAAGCTGCCATCATCCTGTCTGAATACTGGTTGAACCTCGACATGAAAGTTTTTAAAGACGACCTGAACGACCAGCCTGTCCTTTTTCACCGTCTGGTCAGGATATTCTTCCGCCAGAATGTTTCTGACATCTGTGAGCAATGCAGACTGACCATTATCCTTATGGTTATAATATTCATACTGATTGGGGGGCATAATATAAAGCATATCCAGATCGGATATGCCTTTTATTGCGGTATGTCTACCTACTGACCCCACTTTCAAGCGATTTGCTACCCGGGAACTAGTTCCTCTGAACGCAAGATTTAATGACTTGGTTATTTTTCGATAGTGATAGCTGATCTTTTTTGCCTGTTTAAGGTCAAGATTCAAATTTTCAAGAAATTCGCTGAACAACTCCCTGCGGCTCATGGTGTTTCCTTTGATATGTGAAACATTAACTTACATTATCATTACACCTTATAAAAACCAAGCTCTTCGGAGGTGAGCTTTATGTATGGCTCTATGACTTAAACTTTTACAGGATAGCCTATAAAAATAAGCCATGAAGTCATTCCTGACAGATGAAATGCTCTGCCTAAGCACGGTCTGATTACTACTTCTTCATGCACTTAATTGCCGTGGTGCGCAGGAGAAACCAGGACGGATGATGGGTTACATCTCCATGATGACGATGAGCCCCCAACACAGCCTGCAGGAGACTAACTGCTCCAGCGGCCATATTCAGCAATGAAGGTGATCCCATATAACCCAGCACTGCCGGTACGGCGAGCAGTGCAGTGTCCTGCATACTCCTGCGCTTCCATATGCTGAGCTTCTGGTGAAGTTCATCCAGCCCTTCATCCGCAATACGTTCCCGGAAACGCTGCTGCAGGAGGCGGATCTCATCCGGACCGGACGCGCGCTCCATTTCAACTGCACAGTCACGCAAAGAACGCCTGAAGGCTGTCACGCTTGGTTCGTAATCGGTACGGATGCGAAAAATGTCGTGTAAAGACAGGTCCTGCAGAAACGGGAGCTCAATTTCCAGCATCCGACGTGAAAGTCTACCCGGTTCATCCAGTTTCTGAAGTATTTTGCTCTGGAATGTACAACGAGTGACAAAAGAGGCACCAGCCCTGGCTGACTGGCTGATATCAGTAAGGAGACCGCGATAATGAAAGTACATGCTACGATTTCTGGCTCCGTTTACCCATCGCTCATACCCTTTACGGCTTTCATGTTTACCGCGGGTGATCCTTGCTATAAACGTCCCGTCTTCGTTTATCCGGACAGGCCGCATTTCCTGATAAATATACGCATTGGTGAAAGGACTGAGGCAATCCCGTAATTCCAGCACGATCTCGTCCGGCAATGTTTTTTCTGACACAAACCTGAAATGCCCTTCGTCACCCACTCGCCTGATGCCCCGCACGGAAAGGCTTCGTTCATAGAGCTGAGCCACAGCCGGAGGCATCACGCTGTGAAGGAAATGCCGGTCAGGGTTATCCTGCAGGAGCTGCATCCTGCGCTGCTGTTCATGCCTTGCTGATTCACAAGGCGTGAAAGCAATGAAACCGGCCTGAATCAGAAGAAAATTGTCCTTAACAAAACGAATGAAATGCGCAACACCAGTTCTGATATCCCCAAGCCTGTCGGTTTCTCTGTTATGTACCAGATGATCCATCGCCTGGGATGATTCAACAATTTCAAGCCGTAATGCCGCTTCTTCCAGCGCATCGGTCAGGATTATTCGCTCAGCTGACAACAATCCGGGTCGATAAAGGGCTACCTGGTCGTGACGGGCAATCCACAGGCTGAGAGGAGAGTGTTCGGGATTATGCCACTCGCTCCGGAGTACGCTGACCGCGTGGAGATAACGGCTAAGTGCTCCCATCAGCGCTTCAGCGTCGAGGACAGAATAGTCTTTTGCCAGAAGACCATTATCCCACAGAATACTGTCGGTTAAGGCGGGAAGGTTATTGTACATGGGAGTCTCCTCACAGATCTCCGTGCAGGCAGCGCAGACCGGTCAGGGGCTCCGCCAGCGTGCCTTCCGCGCATCGCCTAGTGAGCTCCCGGACCAGCGTCTCAAAGGCCTCCGCCGGCATAAAAATCCGCAGGCCGTCTATCCCGAAAAATCCCTCCGGCGTGACATGTCCGGGCGGGGAAAACATCACGCGCTCGCCCTGGTGGCCGTGCGCCAGGGCTTCCGGATGGCGGGCGTACAGCGTGAACAGGCCCAGCAATTCGGAGAACGCTTCCCAGCCGTACGGCACCACGAAGTCCTGGCCGGTGATCAGCAGGTGCAGCCGCGGTGTCTCATACCAGGCGCCCGGGCGCGCGCCGGGGTGCTGGCCGTCGATGCGGATCTCCAGGCGCAGCGTACCGGCCTCAATGGTTTGCGTGACGGCCGGGATCACCGGGCGCAGCTCCTGAGCCAGATCTCGGGCCTTCTCCCCGCTCCAGTCCAGCCCGCGCAGCATCAGCGGGAAAACGGTTTTCAGCCGCGGCAGGGTGAAAATCCCAGCCAGAGCACTGTCGGGAATATCGGCGAGGTTGAAGCAGTCGCTCTCCAGCGGACGCAGGAGGTGTTCGGCATACATCTGGTCCACAACGGGGCGCAGCGCTGCCCGGAAGGCGTCAAACTCTTCCGTCCAGTTTTTCCCGGCCAGGCGGAAAATCCCCTTCAGGTAGTGACCGTCAACCGGACGGTCGTGCTCCACCTGCCAGGCCAGCAGGTTGCCGGTGATGTCCAGCAGCGTGTCCAGGGCCGGGAGTGTGGCCAGCCTGTTATGCCCGCGCATGAAGGCCTCCCTGGCGTGAACCAGGACAAAGCGCAGTTCGTCGCGGGAGAGCGCTGACGTGCCAAAGGTCTGGCCGAGAATGATATGCCGGTACAGCTGCCGGACCGTGGCCTCCGGATCGGCAATGAGCTGAAAATACCCGTCGCCGGGCGCGACCGTTTTCAGTCCGTCATCGAGGAAGCGTTCGGCCAGGGCGTTGACCGAAGTATTTTCGCGGCCGGCGCGCACTTTCAGCGCCTCGATCAGCTTTTTATGAAAACGCAGGTTAAGCTGGCTGAGCATCATCGTTCCTTGCATGTTTGTTTTGCTCTTCATGCTAACCTAGCATTTTATTGTTATCCATTAATCAATTTGTTTTGATTCCTAAAATTGTGATACATCATTAATTACTAAAGGTGATGATTGTAGAGCTACAGCATTGCCTGCCCCTTCTCATTTCCGCGAAGATCCGAAAACCCTGAGTCCCGGATCTCTGCGAACCCCACCGGCGCGCAGCGGCCCGACAACACAAGATGTAGCGGTGTTTCCAGCTGACAGTGACGCCATATGTTGTGTCCCTCTCCTGCCCCGTGACCCGGCGCGCAGCATCAGAAAACAGTGCTTCGCTTACTTCCTGACCGTGGTACACTTCCGGAAACTTCGCTAAATGTGAAAAGTCGGATCTGCCGGAAACGGTCATCCGGTAATTTAACATCGTGGCTATATGGCTGCTTATTATCAGTCAAAAAAATAATTACAGTATGGGAAATTTATCCAGGTGACAGATGCAGGATTGTGCTCAGCTAATTATACCTTGCGTCATAATTACCCTGAGTGACTATTTGTTAGGAGGCTAAATGCACGCATCAATGGTTCATGTCTGGGAGTATCTGACACGTTGTGGTCATAAATTCCTATGGCTAAAAATTAACCCTCTACCTCCAGGATATACCGGTTCGGTATACAGAGCGCAGTTTGAAATTTACAGCGCGTCGGGCCGTATTCTGGTCACGCTTGATGTGCACAGAGAGCAATGGGTGTGTTCAGCAAACAATCCTCGCCGTGAACCTGCTGATAAAAACGGGGTCATGCTTGATAGCGGTATACCTCTGGATAGAAACCTCGCATCACATTATGCAAAACAGGGATACTGAATGAATCTAACCCTGGTACAAGCACTGGCAGATGCCTGGCGGGATTTCTCAATAAGGATCAAACATGGCTGACTGGTTTATTGCGACTGAGGGCGTGAAGAAGCTACTGCTGCACGTAAACGTTACGATGAATTGTACTTTATATCTACCGAGCTAGTTTTTCTGCTGGAGCGTTTTGCACAACGCTGTGTTTATTCTGCTAATGAATCAGGGGAATATGACCAAGATGGACGTATTAGGATTGAGTATTCTTTACCTGAAATCAATTTCGAGTCCATTACTGGGGACTGGCGTTCTCTGCCACCAGGATTGATGTACAGACTTGCTGAATTGCCAGTCATCTGCAGGGAAGCCGCGAGTTCTATAAGTGCGGCGTTCAATGAAGATACTCCCTTCGATGGATCGTATGGAATTTTCGAACTTAACAGGCAGTCTGCAAGACTCGGATTAAAAAGCAATACGTTTATCCCGTTGGCTAAGTCAGCTATGCGATATGCCTGGGGACAGGTTGTCTGACGACCGTTGGTCGGCATGGAGTGTTTTGTATCGGAAGCGCTGGGAGCATATTAGGAATAATAACAATGTTTACCGCCGATATAAACGGTTGCCTGATGTTACTGAGTAGATGGCTCAGGAGTTAGACTATGAATAATAATTTCCCGGCAGGTATCAGGGATAACACACGGAACACCTCGATGAATCTGCCAGTAGCCATCGATTACCCTGCCGCTCTCGCCCTGCGTCAGATGGCGCTCGTGCAGGATGAACTCCCGAAATACCTTCTGGCGCCGGAAGTCAGCGCCCTGCTCCATTACGTGCCGGATCTTCACCGCAAGATGCTGCTGGCGACGCTGTGGAACACCGGCGCGCGCATTAATGAAGCGCTCGCGCTGACCCGGGGGGATTTTTCGCTGGCGCCGCCGTATCCTTTCGTGCAGCTGGCCACGCTCAAGCAGCGCACCGAGAAAGCGGCCAGGACGGCAGGTCGTGCCCCCGCAGGCAGTCAGGTCCATCGTCTGGTTCCCCTTTCCGATCACCACTACGTCAGTCAGCTGCAGATGATGGTGGCCACCCTGAAAATTCCCCTCGAAAGACGAAACAAACGCACCGGCAAATGGAGAAGGCGCGTATCTGGGAGATCACAGACCGTACCGTCCGCACCTGGCTTAGCGAAGCGGTGGAAGCCGCAGCGGCAGACGGGGTGACGTTCTCAGTACCGGTGACCCCCCATACGTTCCGTCACTCCTACGCGATGCACATGCTGTATGCCGGCATACCACTGAAGGTTTTGCAGAGCCTGATGGGCCACAAATCGATTAGCTCGACGGAAGTCTATACGAAGGTGTTTGCACTTGATGTTGCTGCGCGGCATCGAGTTCAGTTTCAGATGCCCGAAGCGGATGCGGTAGCCATGCTGAAAGGGAATATTTAAGTACTTAGGAGAATGATGCTGGCGAACGTCATGCTCGCCGGTGAGGTCTGTCAGAAGTTATCTGGACCATCTTGCGGAGTTCTGCGGTGTGCTGCAGGCGGATGCATACGCGGGGTTCAACGAGCTGTACCGGGATGGCAGGATAACGGAAGCCGCCTGTTGGGCTCACGCCCGCCGTAAAATCCACGATGTGCACGTTCGTAGCCCGTCAGCCCTGACGGAGGAAGCCCTGAGACGGATCGGCGAACTGTACGGCATCGAGGTGGAAATAAGGGGAATGCCGGCGGAGCAGCGCCTTGCCGAACGTCAGTTGAAAACGAAACCGCTGCAGAAATCCCTGGAAAGCTGGTTGCGTGAAAAGATGAAAACTCTGTCGCGACACTCGGAGCTGGCGAAGGCGTTCACGTATGCGCTAAACCAGTGGCCGGCGCTGGCATACTATGCAGATGATGGCTGGGCCGAGGCGGACAATAACATCGCTGAAAATGCGTTGCGGATGGTCAGTCTGGGGAGAAAGAACTGGCTGTTCTTCGGCTCTAACCACGGTGGTGAGCGGGGTGCACTGCTGTACAGCCTGATCGGGACGTGCAAGCTGAACAGCATGGATCCAGAAGGCTACCTCCGCTATGTGCTTGACGTCATCGCCGACTGGCCAGTCAACCGGGTCAGCGAACTGCTACCCTGGCGCGTAGTACTGCCAACTGAATAACGCATCCCCGTCAATACGGCTCTCGCTGTACGCTTACGGTAAGGATGCAGGCTGACGCAGAATTCAGGGCGACCCCGGAGGATATACTGAAACTACAGACCCGCAATGCCGATGGCAATATGGTACCGCTGTCTGCCATAGCCCGTATTGAGCCGACACACGGTCCTGAGCTGGTTACCCGTTATAATGGCTTTACAGCGGTCGATCTCAGTGGCGCGCCTGCTCCAGGCTTTTCTTCAAGTCAGGCGATGGAAGAGATTGAACGTATAGCAAAGAAAACGCTTCCACCCGGCGTAGAGTATGAGTGGACAGACCTGACCTACCAGCAAATCCTTGCAGGCAACAGTGCCGTCTGGATTTTTCCACTCTGTGTATTCCTGGTATTCCTGATACTGGCTGCCCAGTATGAAAGCCTTACACTCCCGCTGGCTGTCATTATGATTGTCCCAATGAGTATTCTTTCCGCGCTTACCGGGGTGTGGCTTACAGATGGGGACAATAATATCTTTACACAGATTGGATTTATCGTTCTGGTCGGGCTGGCATCTAAAAATGCCATTCTAATTGTTGAATTTGCCCGTGAGCTTGAACTTTCAGGTAAGTCTGCCTTTAACGCGGTGAAAGAGGCATGCCGTCTCAGGCTGCGTCCAATTCTGATGACCTCACTGGCATTCATCATGGGCGTAATCCCGCTGATGGTATCGCATGGCGCTGGCGCTGAGATGCGTCAGGCAATTGGGATATCGGTATTCTCTGGCATGCTTGGCGTCACCCTTTTTGGCTTGTTTATGACCCCCGTGTTCTACCTGTTAGCCCGACAAATATCCGGGAAACCTTTGCACTCGGCCTCATTACCGGACGCGCCTGAGGAACGGCCGGTAACAGAACAGGCTTCAGACTAAAAATTCATGATGACCTTTCAACAGCCGGACACTATATGATACCCGGCTGTTGAATTTATTTATGTTTAAGGACTTCCGGCACAAGCCTGTCAAGAGTAAGTTCAGCAAAGCGGTTCGTAATCAGACATCTCGCCTCTTCAAGCGTATCACTTATTTCATTGTTAACTGCATCCTCTATCTGGCATTTGTCATGCTCAGTCGCCCAGCCTATTGAAAAAAGTTCAGTGCTGCCAATAGCGTGGAAAACCTGAAGGAGAGTGATGTCTCCGAGAGGTTTCTGGAGTGTCCAGCCACCTCCATGCCCTTTTTCAGAATGAATGATACCCGCCTGTTTGAGCCCCTGGAAAAGGCGTCTGACCACAACCGGATTCGTATTAATCATCGAGGCTATATCTTCGGAGGTAACGGGATCGCGGATTTTATCCATATGTATCAGCACGTGTAATGCACGGGACAGCCGGTGGTCTTTTCTCATTTTTAATCCTGTTTGCTGCGGAATCTCTTATGAAACTTTCGTTGTTGCATAAGTGGCGGGATATCATGTATCTTATACTATTACATGATATCCATACAGAGAGTATTTTTATGTCATTCGAAAATGTGTCAGAACAGTTATGGGTCTGCCTCGTCATTGCACTGATGTCCAGTTGCATTTCAATCACCGTCACACAGCAGGAAATGTTTCGCCCGTTGCGTGAATGGATGGTCAAAAAAAATGCCATGATAGGCTACCTTTTCAGTTGTTTTTATTGTTTTAGTCACTGGGTGGTTTTTGCCGGTGTTGCAATTTACAGGCCCGTTCTTGTTCATTCAGGCTTCTGGTTAATTGACCTTGCGGTTACGGCATTCTTTACCATCGGTTTAACGGCCATGTTCAGCGGGATCATTCTGAAAGTGATGAGAAACGCTATTGCCAAGGCGATTGAAGAAAAAGAAATGAAAGACAAGCTGGGTTTGTAACTCGAACGGAGCCTGAAAACCTGGTGATGAAAGCAGGACGGTTAGCCCGGCAATCTGCGCATATAAATGGCACGACTGCTTTACGCTTTCGCACCAGGTTTTGCGATGTTTTTACATTCGTCTTCCACGCAGCTCACAGAGGTACAGGTACAAACTGGTTCTGGCTGCCGGTGTTGATGTGCCGGCAGGTATTGCTGACATTTTTGTTACGAACGAAAATCCCACAGGTTATTCAGATAAACTTAATATCAGCATGAACTGTTAGCGTCCTGGCGTCTCAGTCCGGTTTGCAGTGAACGTTTGCGCATGAATATCGACAGTTGCAGATTAGTGTGTCGACGTCGCTGCTTCGAGTTGCGCAGGTTCCATCAGTGCGAATGCTGTGCGCATTTTACGTGTCTCCTCTCCGGGGCTTCGACCAAACAGTCTTTTGAACTCCCGATTGAACTGCGACGCACTTTCGTAGCCGACCCGCGCTGCTGCCCCTGCTGCAGTAACGTTATCCCGTATCATCATCAGTCGCGCCTGATGAAGACGCACTGACTTGATGTACTGAATGGGGGAAGTCGCCGCAACGGCTTTGAAATGCGCATGAAAAGCCGGTACGCTCAGGCCAGCTTCGTGCGCAAGTGAAGCCACATCCAGTGGCCGGGCGTAATCGAGGTGGATACGCCGTAACGTACGCGCAATACGTCCAAAGTTGCCATGACAGGCCAGCGCAGCACGAATGGCTCCGCCCTGTTCACCCAGCAGAACACGAAAAATCAGCTCCCGCACAATCCCCGGCCCCAGAACCCGCGCTTCAAGTGGTGAAAATAATACCTTCAGAAGACGAACTGTTGTATCTGCCAGCGTGTCGTCAAGTGGTGTGGAGACAATGCCAACGGGTGAACCTGATGCAGTGGCATGGTGATCGACAGCCACAACCAGGTCTGCCACCGCTGTCATATCCAGACGAATGGATACAGCAAGCAAAGGCTCTGCCGGACTGGCATCTGTCTCACTTGAAAATGGCAGAGGTACTGACAGCACCAGGTAGTGCAACGGGTCGTAGTGGTAAACCCTGTCGGCCAGGTAACCTCTTTTGTGCCCCTGACAGACAATAACAATGCCTGGTTCGTACAACACGGGGGTACGCCCCAGCGCGCCGTCAGCACGCATCAGACGCACGCCATCCAGCAACGTACGGGTGTGACCTTCATGAGGGGCGAGCTGGCAAATCATAGCCGCCATTTCGGACTGTTGAGATATGGAGGGCAATCTTTCTGGCATACAGCAGACCTGATAATTGAATTTAATGATTATATTTTCACCCCCTGCATGCTTAAAAATCAATAAAGAAAATAGGATTAGGCAATGATGCAAGAGTGTCAGGCCTGTCGTCGTAAGTGCCCTCTCTTTATGATACCTGCCTGTTTGATATTCCAATGACATTCCCTATCCCGCCCGGGGACAGGCAAGGAGGAGTGATGAAAACAGTGGTATCAGAAACGTCTAAGGTGGTCATTCTTACCGGTGCCAGTAGTGGTATAGGTGAGGCCACAGCGCGTCATCTTTCCCGGAAGGGTCATCATTTGTTTATCGGTGCCAGACGTATTGAAAAACTGACCGCACTGGCGACAGAGTTGCGGGCAACGGGGGGTAATGTTGATGCCATGGCAATTGACGTCACGCGACCAGAAGATTTGCAACGCATCGCAGCCAGGGCGCTGGAGAAGCACGGACGCATTGACGCGCTCATAAATAACGCTGGCGTTATGCCACTCTCACCGCTGGCAGCGTTGAAGGTCGAAGAGTGGAACCGCATGCTGGATGTCAATGTACGGGGCGTTCTGCACGGGATAGCCGCCGTCCTGCCGATCATGCAGGAGCAGGGTTATGGTCACATTATTAACATTGCCTCCACAGGCGCATATACGGTCTCGCCCACAGCCGCTGTCTATTGCGCTAGCAAGTTTGCCGTGCGCGCTATTTCTGACGGGCTTCGGCAGGAGACCGATGCGATCCGGGTGACGCTGGTCAGCCCGGGAGTGGTCGAGTCAGAACTTGCCGATCATATTACGGACGAAACAGCCCGGGCTGCCATGCGCGAATTCCGGCGCATCGCCTTACCTCAGGAGCCCGTGGCGCAGGCAATCGCCTATGCCATCGAACAACCCGCTGGCGTAGATATCAGCGAACTCATCGTCCGTCCTGTGGCCAGTCCTCATTAACCGTAAACATGTTTTCATTTATTAAGGAGTGTTCATGTCAGAGTCAGACTCTTTTTCCAGGGCTATGCCCTTTGCAGGCCGTGTTGCGATCGTCACCGGTGCCGCCAGCGGTATCGGCCTGGCGACCGTCGAACTGTTGCACCGCCAGGGCGCACGTATCGTCGCAGTTGGCCGGGGGGATAATGTCAATGCGCTAGCACGTGAAGGCATTGTCCCCGTTGTCGCCGACGTGACTCAGGAAGCCAGTGCGGAACTGGCTGTGCGGACTGCAACAGAACAGTTCGGTCGCCTCGACGTATTAATCAACAACGCTGGCATCATCATCAACCAGCCGGTGGCAGAAATGACGCTCAGGGAATGGAACCAGGTCATGGCTGTTAATGCCACGGGCGCATTCCTTTTCTCAAGGGAAGCCATCCGCCCAATGATGGCGGCAAAATCGGGTGCAATCGTTAATATTGGTTCTTACGCCTGTTATCAGTCTTTTCCCGGTATCGCCGCCTATGCAGCTTCCAAGGGGGCGCTGGCACAGTTAACCCGTACACTCGCGCTGGAAGCTATCACTCACGGTATTCGTGTTAATGCAGTCGGCTCCGGAGATGCGGTGACAAACATCACGAATACAATCCAGCCCGACGGGCAGGCATATCTGGCAGAGCATGGTCGTAAAGCGCCTGTTGGTCGTGCAGCCCACCCCGATGAAATCGCAGAAGTCGCCGCCTTTCTGGCGTCAGACAGGGCCAGTTACATTGTCGGCGCAGTAGTTATGGCCGACGGTGGCATGAGTGTCGCCATTCAGTAATGCAATTCATTTTTCAACAACAGGAGTCTTCATCAATGCAACAACAAACCTCCCCTGCAAAAGTCTGGTTTATCACCGGCGCTGCTCGTGGTATTGGCCTTTCGCTGGCACGCCAGTTACTGGCGCGAGGCGATGCCGTAGCCGCAACCTCCCGCACCCTGACCAGTCTGCGTCAGGCATTCGGCGACGATAACGCGCGACTGCTGGCGCTGGAGGTGGACCTGGTGAACGAAGCCAGCGTTCAAAAAGCCATCGACAGCACCATTGCCGCCTTCGGGCGCATTGACTGTGTGGTCAACAACGCAGGCTACGGCCAGCAGGGCACCATTGAAGCATTAACCGACAGCGAATTACGTCGTAATTTTGATGTTAACGTGTTTGCTCCCCTGCATGTTCTGCGCCATGCCCTGCCGCATATGCGTACGCGGCGCAGCGGCCATATCTTCAACGTGGCGTCGATCGTGGGCTTTCAGGGCGGTTACGCGGGCTGGGGCAGCTATGTCGCCAGCAAATTCGCACTGGCCGGTCTGACCGAAACCCTGGCGGCCGAACTGGCAGAGCTGAACATCAGAGCCACAGTGGTTTATCCTGGACCGGTGCGCACCGGGTTTCTGTCGAAAGAGACGCTGGTCGTGGCCCAGCGCACAATCGCTGACTATACCGAAGCTCAGGCCTCGCTGGACCTCCATCTGAACGGTCTGGACGGCAAACAGGCTGGCAATCCTGATAAAGTCGCTTCTCTGATACTGCAGGCGGCCAGTGCTGACGCCCCTCCCGTGCATCTTTTTGCTGGTAAGATTGCCAACACCCTCGCTGAACAAAAAATGCATGCAGTGAGTCAGAACCTTGATGTCTGGCGAAGCGCGTCAGACGCCACGGATTTTGAAGAGTAATAACCCCCGGGGACATGTGAACCACACTGTCCCTGATTTTCTTTCTGGAGGATATCTCATGCATGACAGCCTACCTGCGGAAAAAGCGTACCGTATTCTTGAAGCTGGTCCCGTTATTCTGGTGTCCACGAGGGGGACAGATGGCCGAACGAATCTGATGACCGCAGGTTTTCACATGATGATGCAGCATGCCCCACCGCTGGTCGGTGTGATTATCGGCCCCTGGGATTACAGCTATCAGGCGTTGTCAGATACCGGGGAATGTGTTCTGGCTGTACCGCCAGCCGGGATGGCAAAGGCCGTTGTGGACATCGGTAATTGCTCGGGAGAAACAGACGACAAATTTGCGCGTTTCGGCCTGACCCCCGTTGCCGCGCAATCGGTCAGTGCGCCTCTGATAGATGAATGCGTGGCTAACCTGGAGTGCAGAGTGGTGGATGACCGACAGGTGCGGCGCTATAACCTGTGGGTGCTGGAAGTTCGGAGGATTTGGCTTGACCGCGCATGGCAGGAACTGCGCCTGCTCCACCATCAGGGCGATGGCCGTTTCAGTGTCGACGGAGAGACGCTTGACCTCAGTGACAGGATGGTAAAATGGCGCGACCTGATGGATTGAATGTTCTGCCATGCTAACCAGAATTGGTTAATGGCGATACATTACCGAACATACCGGAAATGTATCGCCATGAATACAGGCGTTCCTCTTCCCCATACCCTGTATGTGGATCATCCGGCAGACTGAGAGAAATTTTTCTTAACTCAATTGGTTAATCAATTAAATCCTTCAAATCCCCGCTTGCATTATGGCTTGAGTAACTGCTGAGCTGCCCGAACAACGGGTCCCATTGCTGGATATCAAGGTGGGCAATAAGGCCTTCACGTGCAAAAGGGTCCGCACCGATCATGGACTGGACTTCATCGCGCGTCTCAGCCCTGAAAATAAGAAACCCCGCCCGCAGTGGCGTGTTTTTGAGCGGACCGGACGCTAACAGTTTGCCCTGTTCTATCAGACCCTTCAGATAAATCACATGCTCGCGCACAAAGGTATTCCACCCGCGGCCGTCCGGATGGTCCATTCTGACAATATAAATGTGCATCGTTTTCGCTGTCCTGTTCATGAGACAAAAAATAAGCATAATAAGTATTAGCAGTTTTTAAAATTCGCCAATATTGAGTTCTGAAACAACCAGGAGTAGCGAATGCTGGATAAACTTACCGGAATGCGGGCCTTCGTGGTTGTGGTTCAGACGGGCTCTTTTGTCGCGGCCGCAGACAGACTCGGTATGTCGCCTCAGATGGTGGCCCGCCATATCGCCACACTTGAGAAGCAGCTTGAAACGCGCCTGCTTAACCGAACGACGCGCAGGCAAAGCCTGACGCCGGCAGGATCGCTGTACTACAGGCGTTGTGAAACAATTTTACAGGCCATCGACAGCGCTGACCGGGAAGCAAGCAGTACGAGCGGAGTTCTTGCAGGTACGCTGCGGCTGAATGCGCCGGTAACGTTCGGCCGTTATGTCCTGGTGGATTTTTTGAGCACATTTCTTGAGCGCTACCCGAAAATGCGTATTGAACTTGTTCTTACTGATGACGTTATTAATCCTGCTTCAGAAGATTTTGACCTGGTGATACGAATCGGCGAGCTTGATAAGAAACTCCGGCTTGCGGCAAAACCGTTGCCTGCATACCGATTTATTGCATGTGCTGCTCCTCAATACCTGACAAAGTACGGTCATCCAGAACAACCTTCTGATCTGAAACATCATGAGTGTCTGGTTTTTGCACCCTGGTCTGCGGGGTTAACCCGTTACTGGCCTTTTGCCAGCACTGAAGGTCCTGCTGAAGTGATGGTAAACTCTCGCCTGGCGATTAACGACTGGGGAGCAATCCTTGAGGCGGCATTAAGAGGCACAGGTGTGCTGATTGGTTATGAAAAAGAGCTCAGGCGACTTATCAACAGGGAAAAACTCGTTCCTGTCCTGGAGAACTTCACTATTCCCTCACGGGAAATGCATTTGCTCTACGACCCTTCACGGGTAAATGAAAGCAGGTATCAGGTATTTATTGACGAAATGATTGATTATCTTAGCTAATTACCTTGGAAGTTCTGAAAGAACTATCATCGCTGCCTCAGGTTGAATCGCCACTGATAATTTAGACACTTCCGAGCCGTTGATAATACTGGTTTTCATATTCAGTTGGTGGCATCTGATCGCTGGAACCATGCCGACGCTTACTGTTATAAAACATTTCGATGTAATCAAAAATATCGCTGCGGGCCTCTTCCCGCGTTCCGTAGATCTTTTTCTTTACCCGTTCGCGTTTCAGCAACTGGAAAAAGCTTTCTGCAACCGCATTATCGTGACAGTTACCACGACGGCTCATGCTGCCCTCCAGACCGTGTGATTTCAGGAACGACTGCCACTCATGGCTTGTGTACTGACTGCCCTGATCCGAATGAACCAGCACCTGTTTTTGGGGGTTACGCCGCCATACAGCCATCAGCAGTGCGTTCAGGACAATGTCCTTTGTCATCCGGGATTGCATGGACCAGCCGATAATTTTGCGTGAGAACAGATCAACAACCACGGCAAGATATAGCCAGCCTTCGTGAGTCCTGATGTAGGTTATGTCCGTTACCCAACGCTCATCCGGAGCATCCGGATTGAACTGTCGCTGAAGCCTGTTGGGCGACACGATACTGGTCTCGCCTTTACGTGCCCGTGGGGTCCGGTATCCGACCTGAGCCTTTATCCCGACACGCTTCATCAGTCGCCAGACTCTGTTCACTCCGCACTGATGCCCGCTGTCCCGCAGATCCAGATGGATCTTGCGATAACCATAGACACATCCCGATTCCAGCCAGAACTGTTTAATCTGTCCTGTCAGTCTCAGGTCTGCCTGATGGCGTTGTGAATGCGGCTGCAGAAGCCAGGCATAAAAACCACTGGGATGAACATCCAGCACCCGACACAGCAGGCGAACAGGCCAGTAACAGGTATTGTCACGGATAAAGGCGTACCTCAGTCGGACAGCTTTGCGAAGTACGCCGCGGCTTTTTTTAATATGTCCCGTTCGTCGGTAACTCGCTTCAGCTCTTTCTGGAGACGGCGGATCTCGGCCTGATCATCTGACTGTTCTTTATTAGCGGAAGAATCCGGACCGTACTTCTTTATCCACGCGTAAAGGCTGTGGGTGGTGATATCGAGACGTGTTGCAATGCTGGAAACAGAATGTCCACGATCAACAACCTGTTTGACTGCTTCGATTTTAAACTCTTCTGGATAACGCTTATCGCTCATGGGCACCTCTCTTTAAGCCATCTTAAATGACTCTGAGGTGTCTGTTAAACCCGTGGCGATTCACTTACCTGATGGAGTTCGCAACAAAAAATTCCCGTGGTTATTATAGCAGTTGGCAGTTCTTCAGTCAGGGACTCAGTGTATTAATGGGTGCGTTGGTCGGCTTAGGATTAACTGCGCTTCTCACGAATAATCAATTGAATGAGTGGGGATGGCGTGTTCCGTTTATTATTGGCCTGTTAGTGATCCCGGTGGGGCAATACATTCGTAATACGCTGCCGGAACAACATGCACCATTGAAGGAACATTCGTCATTATGGACTATGGCTGTGCGCCATAAGGTCTCACTGTGCGCAGGTATTCTGATTTCTATTGGTGGCACCTCGGCAAACTATGTAGTTTTGCACTATATGGCAAATTACGCAATATCTCAGCTCAATATAGGGATGGTCAATGGTATTTTCCTGGGATGCGTCGCTGGGTTTATCCAGATCTGTTTTTGTGGTCTAGCGGGTAAAATGTGTGACCAGTTTGGTTACAAAAAAATGGTGCTGATTACACGAATCTTGATGCTTATCGCTATCTATCCGGCATTCTTATTGATTGAGGCAATCCCGATTGCGCCGGTAATGGCCGGGGTAATTATTTTATTGACCATTTTGCTGATTTTCAATACTGTGCCCTCTTTAGTCTTGTTGGGTATAATTTTCCCAAGGGAATTTCGGGCCACCGGGCTATCGTTAACCTACAGTGTCAGTACTGTGATTTTTGGTGGCTTTGCCCAGTTCTTCTGCAGCTTGATGATTAAAATGACCGGGAGTAATAGCGCCCCAGCAATATATATTTTTGTCTGCGGAATAGTTTCACTCCAGGGATTATTACTGGCCAAAGAAAAAGAATAGCAAAGTCATATCATCACTATTTTAATGATGATTATAAAGTCAGACATTGAAGCTTTTAGAACAGCCGGGGAAGCAATGTATCAGACAATACTCTGTATCCTTCAGCGTTGTTGCATTCGTCCTGTTTTATTATGCAATGAATCTCGTGATCATAACGCATGGTTTATTGATAGTAATGAATAGTCATATATCAACAAATGATTTTATTCTGCACTTTCACTTTGTCAAAAATAAAATTGTACTGCGGGGCAGTCACTTGATATTAGTACGAGAGTTCAGATTATGTCGATCTAACCAAGGAGTATATTTTCCGCTCACCACATGGTATATCGTTATTGATATGTTCTTGTTAGCAGGTTAGATATCTTCCATATAATATGGTATTGTGTTTTTTTTACATAATCAGCAGTGTTGAGACATTTCTCGGGCCAAAGACTTCGGCCCGAGCACGTTTGTGGATGTTGTCATAAGAATATTACAACCACCAGGGTTTCCTTTACATCGAACCTAAAACCATTGTGCATAGGTTTCACAACAGATAACTATTTCCTCCACGGGCAGCTGTATTCTCAGCAAACTCTTTTGGCAAACGACCAGATCATAGCCTTTCTTAAGTCTGTCGAACCTGGACGTGCCGACAAAGATGTCATATGCGAAACAGTAATATAAGAGGTTTCGAACTCAAACTGAAAGGAAAAGTTTGGCAATAAGGATGCCTCAGAAATCAAAAGATGCAGGACCTTCATGACGAAAATCGTTGGCTCAAACAGCTATTTGCTAACTTTAGGCTGAAAAATTACGTGTTGAAAATGCGCGATCTAAAAATTTTCAAAACAAACGATAAAGCATTAACTTGGCGATTATATTGAAGAGATGTTGTATTTGGGCAGACTTGTCTATTTTTACCGGTCCGATACCTCCCACGATGAACCGGTGATACATGAGCTGACTTAACTTGCGGTGCATTTCTTGTGATATTCATCGGTTCAGAATCCTGAATGAAGCACTGAAAATTACAGAACTCTGACTGATGGAATACAATAACGATCAGCCTCATGAATTCCTGAATAATCGAATCGGACCTCAGATGAATTTATCCGAAGTCTGAAAAATGTCGGGTTCTCTGATTTAGCTTGGCACCGATATTGAGAAGAAACAGTGTAGAGTCAGTCCAAGATTAAGGTCTGGTGAACAATGAACGGATAAAGTAAGCAGGTGTACAGCTCCATGCATGACAATAACTATTGATTTGCATCGCGCCATAAGGAGATGCTTTCGGATTATGTGGATCGAAGGCTTCCCAGAAGGTATCAACCCCGTACTCTGCCATGATTCCCCAGTATCCAAGCACAACATCCTGCGCACCTTGTTTGTCCCCTATTGTTACAAAAGCCGACACAAGATGATGATAAAGGTATGGAGTAAGTGGAGTTATTGCCTTGGGCATTTTCATGACCCTCTGCAATAAATCCTTTCCCGTCCGATTGTCAACAATACCAGCTAGCACCATCCAAATTTGTGACGCCCAGGATATTTGTGAATTTGGCCCACTGACGAATAATTTGGAATCTGATTTCCATAAATAACGCGTTGCAGCATTCGTCATATGTTGAATCAAACTATCCAGCTTTGCACTTGAGGAATTATCTCCAACCAGTTCCGTCAAACTCTTAACTCGTCGACAACAATAAATCATTAACCCCTGCATTGATGCTTGTTTATCCAATCCATCCTGCCAGTCGATAAAAGTGAATGGTCTATCAGGAATTTGAACAACCCCATCATTATTTACATATCGTTCCGTTATTAAGGTAATTTGCTTCAATGCAACGGGTAATAAATGTTCAAGTGTTTGACGGTCGTTTGTTGCAAAATAATAGTCTGCAAGTGTTGGGCCAAATAACGCAGCATAGTCTAGCATGACTCCTTCCCCGGCGGTGGGAGTGGGTTTTTCGTAAACACATGCCGTAACAAAGCCATCACTATTTGTTAGTCCGGCAAAAAGATATAGACACCTTTTAACAAGGTTGTTATTTTTAAAACTGAGATAGTTTGTCAGCGCTTGTAGCCTTAAATCGCCTAACCATAAACGTTGGTCGCGTCGTGGACCATCTTCAAAAGTGGTCTGCATACACTCATGCAATGTTCTCAGACTTATTTTTTCTATTTTTTTCCATTTTTCTGAAAGACCTAAAATATTTGTTTGTTTGTCTTCACCTGCGGAACTAACTGCGATAGTATGAATGTTACTAAATATTATACCAAAATTTTTAGAACCCGACATAACCTCAATTTTCACATACTTATATGCATGACGTCTCGAAATGGTGACCTCATCCGGAAGATGGTCTATATTTATAATTTCATCAGGTAGCCATGATGCACTCAAAGTTCCATTATATGGATACAATGGTTCCAGTACATCACTTGGGACTTCACCAAAAATCAATCTTAATCTGGTAGGCGCATCATTTCCTCTACCAACCCAGTCCATATTAAAAGTTAAAAATCCTGTTACATGATGTGGAAATTCGACGATAAAAAAATCACCAGCATTGACTGGAGTCTCACTAATTGATTTCAATGATCGTGTTTCATCAGAAACCATTTTATATTGTAAAATATTATTTTTGTCGCTAACACCATTTACTAGCTGTACAGCCTGTACAGTACTTTCAATAAGCGTCGGTTTCAATCTTTCTGCAATGCTGATCCACTCAAGGTTATTATATTCCTTAAGACGCGAGCCAGAAATCATCGACTTACTAAGCTTAGTTGATTCTTTGGAATCTGCTTTTTTTAAAAGCAAACCACACGATGTAATCATGACTGCCGTTTTAATAATAAGATCTCGCCTGTTCAAATCTAATCCTCTTAATAATTTCATCTTAAAAACCAAAGGTGATAATCTTCATCAAAAGATGAGACGCCTAAAATAGATATATATTCACCATAACAAAATAACCATCGTAGTCAATATTAAAAATTTTGTTTTGGGTATCAAAAAGTAAGATTGGAGGTTGTAATTAAAATGAAGCTAATATAAAAAATACAATGGTGACTCAAAATTATTCATAGTGCTATTTAGTCATTAATGGAGAATATATTTATCATCTAATCCTCCTGATTCTTAAAACAGCTGCGATTTTCTTACTGACGTGCTGGTAATGACTCCAACTTACTGATAGTGTTTTATATTCAGATAATGCCCGATGACTTTGTCATGCAGCTCCACCGATTTTGAGAACGACAGCGACTTCCGTCCCAGCCGTGCCAGGTGCTGCCTCAGATTCAGGTTATGCCGCTGAATTCGCTGCGTATATCGCTTGCTGATTACGTGCAGCTTTCCCTTCAGGCGTGATTCATACAGCGACCAGCCATCCGTCATCCATATCACCACGTCAAAGGGTGACAGCAGGCTCATAAGACGCCCCAGCGTCGCCATAGTGCGTTCACCGAATACGTGCGCAACAACCGTCTTCCGGAGCCTGTCATACGCGTAAAACAGCCAGCGCTGGCGCGATTTAGCCCCGACATAGCCCCACTGTTCGTCCATTTCCGCGCAGACGATGACGTCACTGCCCGGCTGTATGCGCGAGGTTACCGACTGCGGCCTGAGTTTTTTAAGTGACGTAAAATCGTGTTGAGGCCAACGCCCATAATGCGGGCGGTTGCCCGGCATCCAGCACCATTCATGGCCATATCAATGATTTTCTGGTGCGTACCGGGTTGAGAAGCGGTGTAAGTGAACTGCAGTTGCCATGTTTTACGGCAGTGAGAGCAGAGATAGCGCTGATGTCCGGCAGTGCTTTTGCCGTTACGCACCACCCCGTCAGTAGCTGAACAGGAGGGACAGCTGATAAAAACAGAAGCCACTGGAGCACCTCAAAAAAACCATCATACACTAAATCTGTAAGTTGGCAGCATCACCTGACGTGCTAAGTGATGCCCCAGATTAAAACTGTGGTGTTCAATACACTGAGTAGACCTCTTACTGGTCGTGTGTATTTTCTGCCGCTCTTCCCGCGTTATCTTACCTCAGTATACATGCATGTAGTTTGTGAGAGTTACTTTCTACTTATCATCCGTTTTTTATTTCTTGAATCATGAAGCTGTGCGTGAAGATAAAGCACGAGGTGAAACTTTAATACTTAGCAATGCGATAAGGGCTACCAGCGCAAAGCCCAGCAGCATTACTGAAATTGGCCACCAATGGTCATATTTTAATAACAATGCCACGGCAATCATTGGGCTGATACCGCCAGAAATTACCGCGCCGATTTCGTGTCCCAGAGCCAGACCGGTATAACGAACTTCCACCGGAAACAGCTCACTCATGATGCAGGGTTGTGCTGCGATCATCGCACCATGGCACAGTGGTAAGCCGAGCATCATTGCCAGCATCATCAATGAAAAGTTCCCGCTGGCCAATAATGAAAAGAAAGGAAAGGCGGTGAGAAGAAGACCAATGACACCAATATAATAAATAGTTTTACGCCCGATTCTATCGGATAACCATCCCCAGAACAGTATAGAGAAAATCTCCAGCATCATTGCCAATGTCACAACCGCGATAATTTTGTCGCTGGCGATACCAACGTGCTTACAGAACACCACTGAAAAGGTGAAAAATATATAGACTGCGCCGTTTTCCGGCAAACGCAGACCAATGGCCTGGAGAAGTTGTTTGGGATATTTTTTAAAAATCTCAATTACAGGTACGTTTGCTTCCGGTTCTGTATCACTGGCCTGTTTCAGCTGCGTAAATTCTTTATTCTCGCGTATGTTTTTTCGAATATAAATACCAACCAGAAAAATGAACACACTCATCAGAAATGGGATCCGCCAGCCCCACGTCATGAACGCGTTTTCCGGTAGCAGCTGAACCAGCCAGAAAGCCAACGCCGAGAGGACAAAACCACCCGAAACACCCACCTGGCTCCATGCGGTATAGTAGCCTTTTTTCTCTTCCGGCGCGTTCTCACTCAACATCAACACCCCTCCTCCCCATTCGCCGCCGGATGCAACGCCCTGCAAAAAGCGCAGGCTAATCAAGGCAATCGGTGCCAGTACGCCAACCTGGTGCCAGGTCGGGAGTAATCCAATGAGAAATGTGGAAGCCCCCATTAGGGTCAGGGTAATAATCAGGGTTGTTTTCCGGCTATATTTATCACCAATATGACCGAATAAAATGCCACCTAAGGGTCTGGCAATAAAACCTACGGCAAAGCCAGAAAATGCCAGCAATGTGCTGATGAGCGGATCGTCCTGAACCGGAAAGAATAATGACCCAAAAACTAATGCAGCGGCAGTACCATAAAGAAAAAAATCATACCATTCCAGTGAGTTCCCAAGGAAAGAACCAATAATTAACTTGCGCATATTTTTTCGGCTGAAATCACCGTTGGTAACGTCATTGCTCATCATCATCTCCGTTCATGCAGGTGCAAAAATCCAAATATCGTCTGTTAGCGGCGTAACAGACGAATATATTCATCGCGATGAATAAATATAAGAAATACTGATTACCTTTTTGAACAGGAAAGAATTTATAGGCTGGCAGCCAGCGTATGATACTGACGATTAAAATAAACTAATCCCTGCTCCCCCTGACCAAAACCGATGTCTTGTACCGGGCAATAAAAAATACTGTGGCTGCCGACCTCATGACAGTCACCAATTGTACAATCAAAGCTGGCGATTGCCGACGTCAGCACCGGTGCGCCAGTGGTCAGAGTCTGCCAGTTATCATGAAGAAAACGCTCATCCGAACGCAATTTGCCATTGGCAAACACCCCAGACAATTCACGATGCTGTGCCGATAGAATATTGACACACAGCACACCATTCTCTTTAAATTTGCTGTTGGCAAAGGATGAACGATTCATACAAATTAATAATGTCGGAGGTTCATCCGTTACACTACAAACTGCAGAGGCGGTAAAGCCATATTTTCCACCAGGGCCATCGGTGGTAATAATCGTGATAGCACTTCCCAGCTGCGCCATCGCATTACGAAAGTCGGTCATAAGATTCATTATTTGCCTCTCTATTTTAGTTTCACGAATTCAAAGTTTTCGATTACCAGACGCTCACTCTTCGAACGTGAACAGCAGAGCAGAATCTGATCGTTATCCAAACGTTCTTCTTCGGTGAGATATTCATCCCGATGCTCCGGGATGCCACTGGCGACATTGGCCAGACAAGTCCCACATACCCCCTGTTCGCAGGAAACCTTTACTTTGATACCTGCTCGCGCCAATGCAGCGACAATTGACTCTTTCTCACTGACGGTGACAGTGAGATCCAGCTCAGGCACTTCCACTTCAAAGGCTTTACCACTGATGGCGAGTTCGCGATTGAAATATTCCCTGTGAATACGTTCATCGGCATAACCTGCTCGCTGTGCCGAGGTGATGACCCAATCCATAAAACCTTCCGGGCCACAAACATACACTTGCCCATCAATATGATGACGGGGCAATACGGCGCTGAGATTCAACTTTTGTTCTTCACCTTCGTCATCCGCATGGATATGCACTGCCTGCGCCCAGCAACAGGTGGCGAGTTCACTGAGGAAGGCCAGACGCTCGCGCGCACGGCCACAGTAGTGCAATTCGAATGATTTCCCTGCCCGGTACAGTTCATCTGCCATAGCTAGCATCGGTGTCACCCCAATACCACCGCCAAACAACAAGGTATGTTCAGCACTCATGTCCAGAGCAAAAAGGTTGCGTGGCGCACCGATGGTTACTTCATCACCAATCTGTAATTGGTGTGCAGCCAGCGAGCCACCGCGCGAAGCTGGATCTTTAAGGATACCAAGACGATAGTAATGACGTTCCTGCGGGCTGCTGCACAATGAATACTGGCGAATAAGTCCGTCGGCAAGATGCAAATCGATATGGGCACCTGCGTTAAAAGCCGGTAAATTAGTCCCATCAATCGCCTGAAGCGACAGCACGACCACCTCGGCTCCCTGCACATCACGTTCGCTGACGCGTACTCTTAATATTTCTGACATTCAATACTCCTGCATCAGATGAAACCGGATTGGATAACCAACCCGGTGGCATTTAGCGCATGTAAATTCCGCCATTAATGTCCCAGGTCGCTCCGGTAACAAAGCCCGCAGCGGGTGAGGCCAACAGGGCAACCGCCTGCGCGACAAATTCTGGTTCCCCTAATTTCTCAACCGGGATCATCTGAAGCAGCGCCTGCATCTTATCGTCCGGGACCATTGCATGAACCGAAGGGAGATTCATTGGCCCCGGTGCAATGGCATTCACCGTAACGCCATCGTGACTTAGCGCCCGTGCAAACACTTTGGTGAGTGTCAGAATTCCCCCTTTGGAAGCCGCATAATGTGCGCCAGAGGCCGTGCCGCCATTCTGTCCCGCCAGTGAGGCCAGATTGATAATGCGACCATATTGCTGTGTGGCGAAATAACCCCCTGCCAGCTGACAACCAAGAAAGGTGCCGCGCAAATTCGTGGTCATCACCTGATCAAACTCTTCCACCGTGATTGACATGACTGGCGTAGCAAGTGTCAACGCCGCATTGTTGACCAGCACATGCAGTCCGCCAAAGTGCGCCACGCAATGGTCAATAGCATGGGAAAATGCATCACTGTCACGGATATCCAGCTGTACACCCACCGTGCGCTGACCTTTAACATCGATCTCACGGGCCATTTGTTGTGCACTTGATAGTGAAATATCCGCCAGCACAACCGCGTACCCCTGAGACCACAAATAGCGACTTATCACCGCCCCAAGCCCGGAAGCAGCACCTGTCACCAGGGCAACATTTTTCATTCGATACCTCACATGATGTAGCCAATGCTGCGCAGGAAATCCTGTCCATTGATCACCCGAATCACTTTCTTCAGGATCAGAAAGCTTTCGCCCTCTGGCACCAATGTATAGGTGACATCGGCGACATAATGCTGGGCATTACCCTTGCGGTATTCCCACAACGATTGCGCACAGCGGATTTCTACCCGTTCCTCGCTGGCATGCAGCAGGCGGTAACGTGCCAGCATGCGAATGGTTCTGGCGCGTGGCGTAGTGGATATCGATTCCCCGCTGTAAAGCCGGTTAACCCTTTTTTCCCGCATATGCTGGTTGTCGTAGGCATAGTTGAGCGTGTTAGCGAAATCTTCCGTTTTCTGATCGATAGGGATGACATACAACCCTTCCGGTTTCCACAGCGTCAGCCAGTGGTTGAACTCTTCCTGATCCAGCACATCAGCTTCATAATTGATAAAACTGATGGCGGAAAATAAAGCCTGTTGCTCGGTCATTGCTGCCCCCGTGTTTCTGCTGTCATGTACTCTTTCCATTTTTGATAGGCGGCACGCATCCCGGTTTCCGCGCTGACGTCACTGCGCAGGCCATCTTCGGTGGTCACTTCCCCCGGCAACCCTCGGTTTAGCATGATCCACAGATCATCCCCGGCAGATGACCCGCGCTGGACACGTTCCCAGGCTTCGGAATCATCCGGCGTACCAAAACCCATCGGTCCCTGGAAATGTTCGTGCATACGCAGACGTGCCTGGTTGGCTGCTTCCGGTCCGCCTTTCATGGTGATCACTACATGGTGAATTTCAGTTTCTTTAACTGAAATCGGCTGG
This sequence comes from Klebsiella sp. 7-CIP_Kleb., assembly GCF_050378655.1. Classification (NCBI taxonomy): domain Bacteria; kingdom Pseudomonadati; phylum Pseudomonadota; class Gammaproteobacteria; order Enterobacterales; family Enterobacteriaceae; genus Klebsiella; species Klebsiella sp. 7-CIP_Kleb. The sequence goes on along the minus strand of NZ_JBNRLJ010000008.1, from coordinate 5,287 downwards.
AGTACACGGAAAAAGGCCATCGAACAGGCCACATTCGGGAAAAGGTTGAGGTTAAAACCGCAGCCGCCTACGGCGCGGACTATGCGGCGGACCTCCAGTTCTGCATGGCCTTCGTCACGTAATACCTGGGCCAGTTCAACAAAACGATCGGGAATCGGCGCATCAAGATTCTCTTCAAGATCAATCAACTCCGGAATCATTACCATCACGCTATGGCCGTTCCCCAGGTCTTCAACAAAGCCACTGCCATCAACAAAATTCAGCATTTCTTCAGTCTGTTTATCCACTGAGCTAAGGAAAGACTTATGAACGATGGGAAAATGATAACCGTCGGTAGTGTTTTCCAGCTGGATTTTCCAGTTCCCTGGGAAACGGAAACGGTGAGCCGTCGTGGCCTGGATCGGGTAGCCGCCACCTTGCTTCATAAATAAATCCATCCATTTTTTCGCGGGTCCAAGGAAATCGACCAGCGACTCGATATCGTCCTTAAAAGTGGCAAAGACCATACCGGCATAACTTTCTGTACGTAGACGAATCATGCCAAGGTTGGCTTTATCCAGCGTATCGGCATAGCTTTCTGGATGAGGTACTCCACGCAACGCACCATCCAGCCCGTAACCCCAACCGTGATAAGGACAAACGAAGTTATTGGTTTTGCCACTCTGGTGTTCGCAAACTGTTGCGGCGCGGTGACGACAGCGGTTCAACAACACATTGATATTGCCTTTTCTGTCACGTACAACAATGACCGGCTGAGTACCGACAAATGAGGATTTGAAACTACCGGCATCCGGTATCTCACTTTCGTGAGCCACCCAGATCCAGGTATTGGAAAAAATTTTATCGATCTCTACATCAAAAATTTCGGCTGAAGTATAGAGAGAGGTATGAACACGGTCCGACTTCACCAGAGCCGCCAGCTCCTGTGAACTGGGCGTACAATCAATATTTTTTACCGGGATATCTTGCATTACTCCATCTCCAATATTTATCAGGCCCGTTTGGTTTCTGGTATGGGCAATCCACTGGGGGAATGCCAATAATCGATCGGGCGACTAAATAGGTTTCGCGTAGTGAAATGGTTTATTAACCAGATTTTGTTTTCACGGCGAAACTCAATAATTAATTCGGCACCGTTTAAATGTGACTGGCCATTATTGAAGGTTGACAATTGCAACATCTTCCAGCGGCCAGTGGCTTCATTTATCTCATTTAGATAAATAAACTCAGAACTTAAATAGTGCGTGTTGATTCTAAAATGGGCCGGATGAGTGACATACTTTCTCATCATCGCTTCTATAGCCGCGCGCCCTTTATAATTCCCCAGCCGTTCGGCATAGAGTTCACCAATGCCTGCCCATTCGGCATTGCAGGTAAAAAGTTGCCCAATTTGTGTAACGCTATCTTCAGAACGCAGGTCATCACATAAATGCATATACTGACTGATAACTCTGCGAATTTCCGCCTCAGACTCCAGCGTATCCAGTCTTGATAAAAGGTGTTGTTGCTCAGACATCTGCATAACAGCCTCTTACTGTTGGATAATTAACTCACGTCCGGTGCGTGCTTCGACTTTGCAAAATTTCCACAGTCGATACGGTCCTTCGCCCACGATGACGGTGCGGAATAAGTTACAGGCAGCGCTGACGGTTGCAAAATCCTGTACATCAGCGAGGACATACGTGGTCCATGGCCAACCTGCGGAAGGTCCCACCATCACTTTGTCATCGTCCATATTGCCCAGCACGGTGATGCCTGGCATGTTTTCAATCCCTTTCATCATTTCGCCAAAGGCTGCCCAAACCTGTTTTGCTACTTCCGGCGTAGCATCAAAAAAATTCTGGTTCACACCAATACAAAACAGCACCCGAATTGAATCTGTCTGGCTCATGTAGTACTCCTGTTGGTTATAAGTAACCGGGCAAAGGTGACTGCCCAAAAAACATATTGCCGGCGTTGATGTAGGTCAGCTCACCCATGAAGGCGTGTTGAGTGATGACCATGGAATCGCGGGCGTAACGTTGTAATGGACTGCGCATGGAGATGCCCGGCATCCCGGCCAACATCAACGTTTTTGAAGTGACTTTTGCGGCAACGCGTGTCAGATGGGTTGCTGAGAGGCGCAGCAAATTGACGTCCTCATCCTGGGGTGCATCGCCACGGCAAAGGGTTTGCCACACCTTGTCGATAGCGTCATAAAACCAGCTTCGAGCCGAATTAAGTTCTGCCTCGCAATGCGCCACATCCCGTTGTGCAAACTGCCGATCCGCCAGCCGCGGCGCCCCTGTTACCGAACGCTGCTGACCGGCAATGGTGTATATTTCATTCAGTGCCGCACGGGCCACTCCGGCGCTTACCACCGCCAGTACCTGAGTCGCCAGTGACAACACCGGATAACGGTAGAGATCGCCCTGAAGATTAAGTTTTCCACCTCGGATAAACGTCCATTCTTCGGGTACAACGACGTTGTCCACAACCACATCATGGCTGCCTGTGCCTGCCAGCCCCACGGTATTCCATACGGGATCAATGGTGGTCTGATTTTTTGGCAATACGGCAATACGTGGCAACGATTTTTCCTCACCGTTTTCCGGCACAATACCCACGCCAATCAAGCTCGCCCCCATACATCCACTGGCAAAACCCCAACGGCCAGAAACAACAAAACCTTTGTCTGTAACCATGGCTTTTTGAGGAGGAAAAATTCCGCCCGCAAAGACCACATCCGGGCCATTGCGATAAATTTCATCCAGCGTTGAGAGCGGTAATCCTCCAAGATAAAAAGGATTCATACCAAAACTTGCAACCCAGCCAGCCGACCCATCAGCGATTGAAATAGTTTCAATCAGCTGACAGAATTGCGCCGGTGTCATTTCTGTACCGCCATATTTTTTGGGTACTAATGCCCGATAAACACCGAGTTCTTTGAACTTCTCAATTATGTCATGGGTAATATATTTCTGATTTTCAAACTCCTCCCCTCTGGATTTTAATTCCTGCAGTAAAATACTCATATCGCAGTGGGTATTTTCAGCATTCATAGCTAATCGTGTCTGTAACATATAACCTCCACATACTGCCCTTCCTGAAAACAGGAATAAGAAAAAATCTCGCGTTCAGAAAATATAATCAGGTAAAAGATTCAACCAGCTTCTTTGCATAAACACATAAATTCAAATCATGGTTTTTATGCGTGATAAGCTGCATAGCGACCGGACGGCCATCAATTACGCCAATGGGTAAACTCATAGCCGGGTGCCCGCTAAGGTTAAAAGGTCTGATTAATCGAGTCAGATTCACCACATTTAATGGATCGGAAGCTTCACTTAACGTAGGAGGCAATTCTGGCAATGTCGGTAAAATTATCAGCGGCGTTTCGGCTAATTGGTGGTCCAAAGCTTCAGAAAATTTTTCCCGCACGGCTTCCGCATTTGCCAGCTCCGCAGCGGTGACGGCAGACCCTGCCCGAATACGCGTAACAACATCTGGCGAAATGCCCTCTGCGTCAATGATGGAAGCGTAAGCCTGCCAGTTCTCATGGCTGATTAGGGTCAATCCGGCCTGGTGAGCTTCCGTGAAATAGGTCAAATCCACTGTTGTGGCTGCTGCACTGAGAGGCTGCAGTCGCTGTGCCAACAGAGCATCTATCGCTTCAGTGGCATGGCCTTTCATCACTCCAATAGCAGGCAGGGAGATTGAGCGGTCTGCCACTTTTCCCTGTGCCTTCTCCATCACCTGCAACAGGGTTCCGCACGTCTGAGTAAAAAACCCCACACAATCAAGTGAACTGTGTTTCGGCGTGACACCGACACGGCTTATCAAACCCCACGTCGGTTTAAGGCCGACAACGCCACAACAGGCCGCAGGCATACGCACCGAACCGCCGGTATCAGTACCGATGGCAAAATCAACACAACCTGCCGCAACTACCGTTGCAGAACCGCTTGATGATCCGCCAGGAATAATATCCGGGAAAGAGTAATTAACCGGTGTCCCACCCCAGTGGTTGATCCCAGTCACGCCAAACGCCAGTTCATGCAGCATCGTTTTACCCAATAACTGACAGCCATCATCGAGAAACTGCTGAACGATGCGGGCGTTGCGGGCTGCGGGTGGTGCATGCAGGAAAACCCGACTGCCCGCCTGGGTGGGATAACCAGACACATCAATGGTGTCTTTCACCGCGAAGGAAAGATTGCCCGTTCCTCGGGTAAATTTTGAAAAAAAACCAACACTATTGCTCATCATTGCAGTATCCGCGACAAGGGGAAAAGTGGCATTCACACGACTGTTGTTGTGGATTTACGCCTGTCACGAATATGTGAATATTCAAGTAATTTGTCACATATAATTTACTTATGTCAGAATACGTTAACCTGACAAGCCTTCGTCTTAAAAATGATTTATCAATATGTTTTTATAGTGAAAAAATAAAAACACCCAATGCAAATATGGATAATTGTTATTGGTTTTACAGGAAAAATGAGACCAAAAAAATAGTTTTTCGGCTTCATTTTTTACGTCATATCGGATGGTTTTTGACATGGGACGCAGAGGTAAGACATCGGAGTGGAATGCTCAATCATCCAGATTGTCGAGTATGCCGGACAGAATTTGGTTCATCTTGCGCGCCTGCGCCGGAGAGATACCTTTAAACGCTTTGGTGAAAATACGCTGGCTTATCTCCATCACAGCTAAAGCCTTGCGAGTACCCGCTTCAGTCAGTATTGCTTCGGTGACTCGCCCATCCTGCTCACTGACCCTGGTTTCAACCAACCCATCGTCGCGCAGCCTGCCTACAATTTTGGTGACTGTCGGCATTTTACTGACGGAATATTGGGATATTTGCGAGATACTGGCTTTACGGTATTGGTGGATCAACATCAACACACGGAAACGTGACACATCCATCGCCACTTTCTTCAATTCAATGTCCATTAACTGGGTATATTTTGCGTGAACATTCACGATCCAGAAAAATGGAAAGTCCTCACGATAAAAGCGGCTTTCATGACTATCAGTCGTGTGATGTTCCACATTGGAAGGGGCCATGCGTTCTCCGAACAGGCACATTGAAACGATAGCAGAATGGTATAGGAAAACCGCGGGCAGCAAAACACCCAGAGTCACCCTTGTGTACTGATGTCAGGGGGTGTCACTCCTTTGTGGCCTGCTACGGCTTTGTTGAATAAATCAGATTTCGGGTAAGTCTCCCCCGTAGCGGGTTGTGTTTTCAGGCAATACGCACGCTTTCAGGCATACCTGCTTTCGTCATTTTGTTCAGCGC
>NZ_JBNRLJ010000007.1:0-320450 GCF_050378655.1 Klebsiella sp. 7-CIP_Kleb. | reverse complement strand
CTTTTTGTCGGCCGCGGCGTCGATTTTCGCCTGGCGTTCGGCCAGCGCTTTATCAACGGCTTTGGCGACGATGGCGTCGATCTGTTCCTGAGTAAATTCTTGCGCCATTACAGAGGTAAGCGGAAAAAACGCGGCGATAACCGCCATGGTTAATGGAAGTTTTTTTATCATTGTCATGAGTTTCTCAATATAGGTTAATTTTATTCAGACAATAACCAGCCTATTCTGAGCTGACAGAATATGTCGCTATCATCAGAACAAGTTATTTTTTATTTTGTACGGTCACAGAGGCATTACACAATTATCGCGACTCTTCCTCCTTCACTAATATTAAACAGGTGGCACAATAGCAGAACCATCCGCACTGCGGATTGTTCATCTATAGACAGTCAAACAGATAGCCTTGCGGCGCAGACAGCATAAATACAACACGAACCAATAAACGCTATTTCCTGGCAGCAGGCAGATGGCGGAATATATGCCCCCGCAGGGGCATATCAGCCAAATTTAACCAAAGATATAGGTATTGACGAGATTTTCGAGTAATTCCTGACGCCCGCTGTGATGCTGCGGATTCAGATTATGCTGCTCAGCGTACCGGGCAATATTATCCAGCGACATGCGGCCGGCCATAATTTGTTGCCCCAGCTCGCCCTGCCAGCCGGCATAGCGTTTTGCCAGACCCTGATCGAGCTTGCCATCCTCAATCATGCGCGCGGCCAGCTTGAGGGACAGCGCCATCACGTCCATGGCGCCAATATGGCCATAGAACATGTCGTATTTGTCGGTGCTCTGCCGGCGAACTTTGGCGTCAAAGTTCAGGCCGCCGGTGGTGAATCCCCCGGCTTTGAGGATCTCGTACATCACCAGGGTATTTTCTTCCACGCTGTTCGGGAACTGATCGGTATCCCAGCCGAGCTGCGCATCGCCGCGGTTGGCATCAACGGAGCCGAAAATGCCCAGCGCGATGGCGCTGGCGATTTCATGATGGAAAGAGTGCCCCGCCAGGGTGGCGTGGTTGGCTTCAATGTTCACCTTGATCTCATTTTCCAGACCAAACTGCTTCAGGAAGCCATACACCGTCGCGACATCGTAATCGTATTGATGCTTGGTGGGCTCCTGCGGTTTCGGCTCGATAAGCAGCGTGCCGCCAAAGCCAATCTTATGCTTGTGCTCCACCACCATCTGCAGGAAGCGGCCAATCTGCTCGCGCTCCTGGCGCAGATCGGTATTCAACAGCGACTCGTAACCTTCGCGGCCGCCCCACAGCACATAGTTTTCGCCGCCGAGCTGGTGGGTGGCGTTCATGGCGGTCACCACCTGCGTGGCCGCCCAGGCAAACACCTCCGGATCGGGGCTGGTCGCCGCCCCGGCGCCGTAGCGCGGGTGGGTAAAGCAGTTGGCGGTGCCCCACAGCAGTTTCACGCCGGTTTGCTGCTGTTTCTCCGCCAGCACTTCGGTCATCACGGCGAAATTATGCAAATACTCTTTCAGCGACGCGCCTTCTGGCGAGACGTCGACATCATGGAAGCAGTAATACGGCACGTTGAGCTTGTAGAAAAATTCAAACGCCACGTCCGCTTTGCGTTTGGCCATTTCCAGCGCATCGCCCGCGGCCTGCCAGGGACGCTCAAACGAGCCGGCGCCAAACATATCAGCGCCATTCCAGCAGAAGTTATGCCAATAACAGGCGGCAAAACGCAGATGATCTGCCATGCGTTTTCCCAGCACGATTTCATCCGGATTATAGTGGCGAAACGCCAGCGGATTATCGGTTTTAGGTCCGGCAAAAAGAACGCGTTCGAGCTGGTCAAAATAAGTTTGCATGATGAACTCCGAAATTGAGGAAGCCGAAAATTAACAACTGTGACACATCGTGTATTCTCATCGTCGGTTGCTCAATTACGTTATTTCACTCGGCGATTGAGAAAATGCTCAAATGTGAGCCATCTCGCAAATAAAACTATTTTAAATATCTCGCTTCGCGCGCGTATAGCGTACACTCCCTGGGGAATTCAGGTGAACATAGCGAATTAAAATGCCTGTTTTGTCACATTGCATATCTGTCAGAAAATTAGCGGCGGATAACGAGTCAACGCAGGTGATACAGGCCTTTGCTTCGAGGATCACAGAAGTAAAAAAACATAATTACTTAATTTAAAAACGTAATAGATTCTTCCAGGTCAACTGTGTCAGAAAGTGTTTCACCTACACAAAACAAACCGGAGTCTGCTTAGAATGAGTAAAAACATAATGCACAGTCGGCATGATGAATATCATAAATTAACCCGCGGAGAACGAATTGGTTATGGCATGGGCGACTTTGCGCAAAACCTGGTTTTCGGCACCATTGGGGGTTTTCTGGCTTTGCATATGCTGACGGTAAATACCATCAGCACGGCAACGGCAGGCTTTATTTTTCTTTTTGTCCGCATCATTAATGTGTTTTGGGATCCGATGGTCGGAACCTACGTGGATAAACGAACCTCGAAAGCAGGAAAATATCGCCCCTGGCTGTTACGAGCCGGCGTGCCGCTGGTGATCCTGTCGGCATTACTGTTCGCGCCAATCCCCGGAGTGAAAGGTTCGGTGGCTTTCGCCTTTATTATTTATCTGGCGCTGGACCTGGTTTATTCCTTAGTCAATATTCCCTATGGCTCGCTGAATGCGTCGCTGACCCGCGACCCGGAATCGATCGATAAGCTGACCAGTACCCGTATGATGCTGGCCAACAGCGCCAACCTGCTGGTCTATACCCTGTTCCCGATGTTTGTGCAGATGGCGGCGCCGAAAGATCGCAGCCTGAAAGACACCGGCTTTTTCGGCCTTGAGCTGAATCTGGGCAACTATACCGATCCGTCGGCGAACTACGCCTGGTTCGGCGTGTACGCCATCTATATGATCATCGGCGCGGTGGCCCTGTTTATCTGTTATAAATTCACCAAAGAACGCGTTGTCGCGACCGCCGAGCAGACCGCCAACGTCAAAACCACCGACCTTTTCCACGAGCTCAGACATAACCGCCCGCTGGTTATTCTCGGCATGTTCTTTATGCTGGCCTTTACCTTCATGTTCTTTATGAACACCGTTAACGGCTTCTTCAACCAGTACGTCGTCGGCCACTCCGAATGGATGGGCGCGGTGGGTCTCGTCGCGTCTATTCCCGGCATCGCCTTCCCGATTTTCTGGCCGAAACTGAAAAAAATCTTTGGTAAAAAAGGCTTCTTCCATCTGTTCCTCGCCATGTTCATCGTCGGCGAACTGCTGACCTACGTCTGGTCCCGTGAAGGGATGCACGACGCCCTGTGGCTGGCCTATATCGCCACCTTTATTAAACAGTGGGGCTTAACCTCCGCCACCGGCTTTATGTGGGCGCTGGTACCAGAAGTCATCGCGTATGGCGAATTAAAATCTGGCAAACGCAATGCCGCCATTATCAATGCCATTATGGGACTCTTCTTCAAGATCGGCTTCACCATCGGCGGCGCGATCCCGCTGTGGCTGCTGGCGGTGTATGGATTTAATGAAAGCGGCGCCGTGCAGAGCGCCAGCGCCATCGACGGGATCATTATGACCGCGGTGTGGATCCCGATTGCGCTGGCCGCTATTTCGATGGTGATCATGCAGGTTTATCCGATCTCCGATAAACATGTTACCGACATCAACCGTCAGCTGGATGAGATCCGCGTGTAGTTAAAAAAATTATAAATCAGACCGATTCGTCACTTTCCATTTTAAAAGGTGTAATGAAATGTCACTTATTCAAAACCCGATATTACGTGGCTTTAATGCCGACCCCAGTATTATTCGCGTCGAGGATACGTACTATATTGCCAACTCGACGTTTGAGTGGTTCCCGGGCGTGCGTTTACATGAGTCGAAAGATCTGAAAAACTGGAACCTGCTGCCTTCGCCGCTCTCCACCACCACCCTGCTGGACATGAAGGGCAACCCCTCCTCCGGCGGCATTTGGGCGCCGGCGCTCTCCTGGGCCGATGGGCAATTCTGGTTGGTGTATACCGATGTGAAGGTCACCGAAGGCGCCTTCAAAGACATGACCAACTATCTGACCACCGCGAAGGATATTCGGGGCCCGTGGAGCGACCCGATCAAGCTGAACGGCGTCGGGTTTGACGCCTCGCTGTTCCATGACGACGATGGCCGGAAATATATCGTTCAGCAAACCTGGGATCACCGGGAGTACCATCACCCCTTCGATGGCATTACCTTAACGGAGCTGGATACCAACACGCTGAAATTAATGCCAGAAACCGCGCGCACCATTTACCGCGGCACCGCCGTGGCGCTGGTCGAGGGGCCGCACCTCTATAAACTGAACGGCTACTACTATCTGTTTGCCGCCCAGGGCGGCACCGTGTTTACCCACCAGGAGGTGGTGGCGCGGTCGAAAACCCTCGAGGCCGACAGCTTTGAAACCGAGCCGGGCGACGTATTCTTAACCAACGTCGACACCCCGGACAGCTACATCCAGAAACAGGGCCATGGCGCGCTGGTCTCCACCCCGGAAGGCGAATGGTATTACGCCTCGCTCTGCGCCCGGCCGTGGAGTCGCCCGGGGGAATCCATCTACGACCCGCGCGGCTGGTCAACCCTCGGTCGGGAAACCTCGATCCAGAAAGTGTACTGGGACGACGAAGGCTGGCCGCGTATTGAAGGCGGTCACGGCGGGAAAACCTTCGTCGAAGGGCCGAAAGACGCCATCTTCACCGAAAGCGCCAGCGATAATAGCCAGCAGGATGACTTTACGTCGCCAGCGCTCGACCCGAACTGGAATACCCTGCGGGTGCCGTTTACCGCCAAAATGGGCACCACCGGCAACGGCAAATTAACCTTAATCGGCCAGGGTTCGTTAGCCAATACGCATGACCTGTCGCTGATTGCCCGCCGCTGGCAGGCCTTCTATTTTGACGCCGCGGTGAAGGTGAAATTCGAGCCCTTCAGCTACCAGCAGATGGCCGGGTTAACGAATTACTATAACGACCGCCACTGGAGCTTTGTCTTCCTGACCTGGAATGAAATTAACGGCAAGGTCATCGAAGTCGGCGAAAATAACCGCGGGAAATACACATCGTACCTGAAAGATAACGCCATCAAGGTGCCGGACGGCGTGGAATACGTCTGGTTCCGGACCAAAGTCCGCAAGCAGACCTACAGCTATGAATACAGCTTCGATGGCGTGACCTTCACCGAGATCCCGGTCCAGCTGGATGCCGCAGTGCTGTCCGATGACTATGTGTTGCAGAGCTACGGCGGGTTCTTTACCGGGGCGTTCGTCGGCCTGGCGGCGGTAGACTACGCCGGGTACGGCACCCAGGCTGAGTTTTATCAGTTCGAGTATCAGGAGCTGGGCGATAGCTTAGCGGCCAATGGTAGCTACAGCTGGGAGGCTGGCGAGACGCGGGATAAGTAAGAGAGAGCGGACCCACGCTACCGGTGAGGTAGCGTGGGTTTTGTGGTGTGTTTGATGTAATGAAAGCGAGCGCTGTCGGATGTCAGTCTGCAGGGCGCAGCCGGGCCTTCAGCTCTTCGGGAGTAAACGGCGGATCTCGCCGGTGCAGCATTGCATGGCAGTTGGGACATACCGGGATCAGATCGGTTTCTGGGTTCAGACGATAATCCTGCTTGATCCCGGACAGCGGAATGAGATGGTGGATATGGATAAAGCCCTGGCCGATATCGCCATAGCGGCTGGCCATATCCAGACCGCATACCTTACACTGGCAGCCGTGCAGGCGAAGCGCCGCCTGACGAGCCTGACGGTCACGCTCATAGCGATTGATCACCACCTGCAACGCCGCCCCTTCCACGTACTCCATGGTCGTCTGCCCCTCATCGGGGAAAAGCGCAACCTCGTCATCGCCAGCGCCCTGCGACGCGATCGTAAATCCTTGCTCCAGTAACAGACGCACGCATTTGGATTTAATCCCTCCGCTGAAATCCGCCGGGGTAAATTCCGTCCCCGTCGCAAGCGTGGCCGCTAACCCGACGATGGCTTTTGAAGGATACCGACGCCCCTCAAACTCGATCTCATACAGACGCGCGCTTTTAAACTGATGCGCAACGCCTGCATCGTAAGCGCGAATGGCGGCGATGATGCATTCCCTGGATAAATGGTCCGGTAGTTTTTTCATAAGACATAGCTATCTGATGGCGCGAAGCTTGAGTATAAATAGAAAGCTATGGGCTTTTCGAACAAATAACTGGCAGTGATAGTTAAATAGCGATCCACGTAGAATCGCCGCATCTGGTAGGTTGATCGGCAAGGATTTTGCGAGCATCATCGCATTTATTTAGCTGCCAATATCACGCTATGCCCTCCAGCACGACCCTGCAACACGCGATCGAGAACATCACCATCTGGCGCAAAGGCGAACAGCGTGCACCGCATAAGCCACTGCTGCTGCTGTACGTCCTCTCACAGTACCAGCGCGGCCATGTGCGGATGTTCGACTACGCCTCAGAGATACGCGATGAGCTGCATAGCCTGCTGGAACGCTTTGGCCCGCAGCGCCGCCAGTACCGGCCGGACATGCCCTTTTGGCGCCTGAAAGGCGACGGCTTCTGGGAGCTGCACAACAGCGAACAGTGTTCAACCCAGGGCAGCCGACAGCCGCCCGGCAAAGAGCTGGAGCTCTGCCACGTCGCCGGCGGCTTCGATGAGCCGCATTTTGCGCTACTCAACAGAAATAAGAAGCTGATCAATACTCTCGCCCATCAGATCCTCGAAGCGCATTTCCCGGAGAGTATTCAGGAAGAACTGGCAGAAGAGATGGGGTTTGATCTGCAGCAGATCCGTAAAGAGCGCGACCCGCATTTTCGCCAGCAGGTGCTGCGCGCCTATAACTATGAGTGCGTGATCTGCGGCTTCAATATGCGCCATGATAATACCTCTGTCGCCCTGGAAGCGGCCCATATCAAATGGAAGCAGCACGGCGGCCCCTGCGAAATCCCTAACGGACTGGCGCTCTGCGCGATTCACCATAAGGCCTTTGATAAAGGCTCCATTGGTCTGGATGAGGATATGCGCATCCAGGTTTCGCCGGCGGTGAACGGCGGAGGCATCGTTGGCAGGCTGTTCTGGGATTTTGATGGTAAGACGATTACCTTGCCGCAGGGGAAAGCATGCTATCCGCAGGAGGGGTTTGTGGCGTGGCACCGGCGGGAGGTGTTCAGGGGTTGAGGGGGTATGGTGTGTGGGGTTTAATGTTGAGCGTAGGGTTTAAGGATTGTGAATGTGTTTCGGAGAGGATTTCGTGGTTGATCAATGATTGGTCGTGGCTAGATTAAAGGACTTATTTATTGGTTGTTTTGATATTGATGTTTGTGAGTTGGTGCGAAGGCCGGACTCGCTACATAATACAACCAATTGATTTTTAACTAATTTTAAAAATAAAATATTTAATTGACCACCATTTTGACCACCGCAATGTTTTATGCGGCACTATTTTGGTCAATCTTTGCATCAGATATAAGGGAACTTACCCTTAGACAAAAAGGGGTAAGCTCCCTACTTATTAAAAAAGTCAATAAATATGATTGATAACTAAGAGCGAAAAACGGATATTAGCGCCACATTTACAGCTAAAAAAGTCCAAAAACACATTTTTATTGGGGATTACTGATCATTCAATAAACCAATTATGTTCTGAACCATCCCAACCATAATATTTTCCATGAAATGCATCCATCGCTGCAACGTATTGTGAAAGTATCAATGTTACATCACTTGCTTGTGGCACATCATCTTCATCCAAGAGATCTAAAAAGGTAATCGACTCCTCATCAGACAAAACTGTTTTAACTTTTTCAAGCAAGCGGTTGACTATTTTTATTTTTCCTTTACTAACAGCCGAATCAGGTTTCTTCTTGGAGATTTCTTTAAATTCAGAATACATCGCTCTTAGCAAAGGAGTCGTAGTATCATGCGTTTGGGCCTTCTCTTGTGTTGTATAGAATTTATCACTTTTCACTTTTAATCCTTAAGTTTTTTTGGCTTTACGGTACGAATTAATACCATACCATCTTCATCGACCTTATCAGTTGCTTCACCTATAACTCGCCAAAACCAATTTCCGTTTCTAATAACAACATTATCAGACCTTTGCTTCTCAAAACATTGCAGATATTGAGAAAGTATAAAAACAACGTCACTGTTTTGTGGTATATCGTCTTCATCAAAGCTATCAAAATCGTCGAACGGCTTATACATTTCACCCAGATAGTCATTACTCTGTGATAAAAGTTTGTTTACGAACTTTAGCTTAAATTTATTCACCGCATCATTCGGGCTTTTTTTTGATAGTAATGATATTTCTTCATATATACTCAACAATTGACCAGATATTTTTTCAAAAGTATCTACATTAGCTCTATTCATTTTCTTACCCTCATGATGGACATGCTCGTCTAAACTCGATGTACTTTTTCTTCAAGACTTCAATCGGTGCTCTTTGCTTACTTTCATATACATCAACCATTAACTTTAAATCATCATCTGTAATTGCGATTATGCACTTTCTTTGAGACGACCATAAATCAATGGTATTTTTAAACATTGCCTTTGGTAACGGATTACGGGTCAGAAAAATTCCAAATCTTCCAATATTGGATTGGAGATAGCGGTTGAGCTGATTTATGTGATCTCTATCAATCGTTTTTACATTTTTCATTTCAATGACGAGTTGACGGTTATCGTAATCACAAAATATTTCATCTAAGAAATCAACATCGCGGTTATTATAGAATATCAAATCCCGAATATGCCTTCCCGATTCCGTCCGACTTTGTGTTTCAGCAAAGTCTAAATGTGGATAAAATAATGTAGCTAGTAAACTAGCTGATAAATCTTCGTACTTCATGTCAGCACCATCGTCTTTCCCTGTTTCAAGCTTTAAAAGCTCAGATAATTTCCTTTTTGCTGATAGGACAGGAATTTGACTAAACAGAGGGTCATTTTGACAATCCTTTGAAGTCCGATCTTTATATTTTACATATTCCTCTATAACCCCGAAATTGTCCCTATTAAAATTCAATACCTTCACCCGTTCTTCAGGCTCATTCGGATTAAATATCTCATCCCTCGGGCAATGGGACTTAAAATAATCCTCAAAATTAATCCAAGGGTTAAATCTTAGCCAACGCTTGGGAGTGAATATTAATGGCTCCCGAGTCTTAGGGTTTACTGGAAGCAGCAACTTTTTATTAAAATCGAAAGCATGTTTTTGATAGTTATATACAGAATCAAGGATAACTCCCTCAGTGGGTATTCGATTGATTTCGCACTGTTCTATTGTATAATCAATCAAAAATGATTTGATATAGTTGCAGGCAATGTCACTAACTCGATCCTTTGATATTCCAGAAATATAAAGTTGTATTATTTCAAAATGCGTGAATCCGAACTGGCTATATTCTGGAATATCCACAAACAAGCTAAGAATTTCCTTTGCTTGTTTAATCCCAATTTTTACTCCATTTCGCGACTTGGAGACACCGAGACCAACCTCTGGACATTCAGAAAGGTTAACAAGTACGTTGATTGCATCTTCTCCACGTCCTTTTTTAATCAAATAATTTAAATGATTGAAAGAGTTCGTAATAGCGGTATGTAACGACTGATCCTGCAAAGATGGTGACTTCCAAAGCAAAAAAGGATCGACGTAAAGAGGAATATCTTCATCAAAAAATTGAATTGCGAAATCCAAGTCTGCTTGAGACTTATGAACTCCATGATAGTCAGTTAGTCTAGGTCGAAATAGCTCCATGCGCCCTCGTTTTTTCGTCTAACGCTTATCCAATAAATAGATACTTAACTTAATACTGTACCGGATGACCTTGTCAATTTAACATTCATGTAACTTCTTTTATTCCTTTTCATTTTAGTCGGTTATTGGTACATGCCCCGCCTTGTTAAAGTACAAGTTAGCATGTCTAAGAAATTATGATATGCGTTTGGTCACTATCTAGATGCAAATGCTAAATGTATCAGAAGTTAGCCATCAGAAATAATTTCCGCTTTTGGCACTAAGTGTCCCATCAAATTAGCTCGAAATTTATCGCATAAAATGGCTAGACCCAAAATAAGCCAGTACAACTAAATCAAACCAACACCTTCAACCCATGCTTCTGCACCACGGTAAGCAGTTTCAGCGATAACCCACTTGGGCGTTTTACGCCGCTTTCCCATTTCTGCACCGTTGACACACTGGTGTTCAGGTAGCTGGCAAAAACGGGCTGGCTGACGTTTAGCTTCTCGCGCAACGCCTTAATCTCAATGGGTTGAAGCTCATCCACATTGTTAAGGCACGCTTTATCAAAGTTGCGCATCGTTTCCTGTGGGATAGCATCGACGCTGAATAATCCAGAAGCCGCGCTGTGGATGGCCTCAAATGCAGGACTCTTGAATTTACTTTTTGCAGTCATGGCAAATCTCCACCAGTTCTTTACTCTTAATCAGTGCCGTAAGCTTTTCATCAGCAAGAGCAGCGTAATGCTTCGCTAACTCACGAAATCCGGCCAGTTCACGATTATCAATGTTTGCCATATCCTGTTTGGCATAAAGGAACGTGTAAAACCAGTGCTCCCCACCTTTCGCCACAATAATGGCGCGATCGCGATTCTGGTTCAGCCGTTTCTTGTAAACTCCCCCGCCGAGGTCGTCAGCCTTCCCCTGCACTACCGCCTCAATAGCCTGGCATAACTCACTATCTTTAATTGCGTGCGATTTAGCCGCCTTGCTGAACCATTTAGTTTTGAATACGCGCATCCGGCTGACATCCTGTTACCTTAACTATAGCACCTGGTACTAGATTACTCCTTTTACTCACTGATGCAAAGTGCTTGAAGCCAACAAAAAATTGCCGTATTTTTAACCGCGCATATCTGCTGTCAACGGACAGCCACCAATGTTTCCAGTATCAGGATGATACGAGTGACCTGTGAGAAACGCCTTCGGGTGGTCACAAGCCAAAGTCATATGGAATGGAGTGTGGTCTGAGACTGACGCCTTCGGGCGACCACAAAGAAAGTTGTCGAAGCCTGAAAGACAACGCTGGATTAGCGGTAAATCTGCTCACCTTTGAAAGCAGGTATCGTCAATAAAAAACGCGCCTATGACGTGACGATAAAGGTTCCTTAAACTTAAGAGACGGCTAATAACGAGCGTTTCCTCGCCGATCGGCATTATCTGTAAAGAATGCTGTATTCGGTCTTCTCCTCAGTGAATGAGTTGCTGCAAGCAAGGCTATAACTTTTGCCTTCGATGACAGCAGTATCATCACCCGCTTAACGACAGGTACTTCCCGTACTGAAGGGTTTTCTGTACCCCAATTCTGGCACGTATTAAACGCTGCTGGCTGCGCCTTGATATGCCGTCAGGCATCTGCATGCGCCTGCCCTGCTGCGCGCTAATACGTGGCGTCACTTTTTGCGTGTTAACGCATGAAAGTGACGCCACAGCACAAAGCTGCCTCAACCGTGATGGCAAGTAATCTCACTTGACGACTCATGAATCTGACACACCAGTTCGGATGCCGAACTGTTCACTTTTACAGGAGATTTGAACCGATACCGAGGCAGGCCAATGGCCTGAGGGGATAACCTGCAATCGCAGGAGGCTGCACAGAGTGCATTACCGACGCCCCGCAATACCTCAACAACTGCCCGCTCTGGCGCACAGGTATCCGTTCAAGGCAGGTCAATATGATTGTTTCTGCCATTAAGCCCACGCGCCAGAGAAATGCAGCTCGTTGAAATTGAGAGAGGTTTGCTATAAGTAAATTAAGTCGTGAAATGAAAACGCGGGCTAAGCACGTCGGTGGCAGCTTTAAAACCGTT
Organism: Klebsiella sp. 7-CIP_Kleb.; assembly: GCF_050378655.1. Classification (NCBI taxonomy): domain Bacteria; kingdom Pseudomonadati; phylum Pseudomonadota; class Gammaproteobacteria; order Enterobacterales; family Enterobacteriaceae; genus Klebsiella; species Klebsiella sp. 7-CIP_Kleb. Next base: position 308,594 of record NZ_JBNRLJ010000007.1, on the reverse strand, counting down.
CACGATCGTACCCGTATCATTGATCGATTTTGTCGCCATCTGATGGCGCTCAATATCCAGGTCAGGGATGTCCAGCATCTGAAAACTAAACATATCGAAAGTTATATTGCCAACCGCCAGGCAACAGGTATTGCTGTTCGAACGCTTCATAATGACATGTCGGCACTGCGTGCAGTGTTTCGGCTGGCAGGCAGGGAAAAGCTTGTTACATCAACACGTTTAACGAACAAAGCACTGGGATTAAGCGGAGCAAGTCGCGCAGGTACGAAATTCGCGATTCCGGATGAGCGATTTCAGGCAGTATTGCAAAGCGCCCGACAGTATGACCAGGGGCTTGCCTGTGCCCTCCAGCTTGCCAGATTGCTGGGGCTTCGCTCACAGGAAGCTGTGCAGTGCGCCAGTTCACTGAATACCTGGAAGAAACAGCTTGAACAAAATCAATCAACCCTCACCATTGTTTTTGGCACCAAAGGCGGCAGGCCACGTGAAACACGTATCCTCAACCGTAACGCTGTACAGCAGGCAGTAAATGACGCTCTGCTGATTGCTAAAACACGTAACGGAAAGCTTATCGACAAGCCCGATTTAAAAACCGCCATGAACTTCTGGCGCACACATACCACACGGTTAGGGTTGATCGGCAATTATTCCCCCCACAGCCTGCGCTACGCATGGCCTCAGGATGCCCTTCGCTATTACCTGTCACAAGGATTTTCCCGCAGTGAAGCCAGAGCAATGACGTCAATGGATCTCGGCCACGGCGATGGTAGGGGTCGCTACGTCGAGCGCGTTTACACCAGGAAGGAGGGCTAATGATGTCGAATTTCAGGTTGTTGCGATTATCGGATGTGATGGAAAAAACCGGCTTCAGGAAATCATGGATTTATCTCCTGATAAGCAAGGGCGATTTTCCTCCGGCAGTCAAAATTGGCTCCCGCTCGGTGGCATGGCTGGAAAGCGAAGTGAATGACTGGATTGCTGAACGCATCGGCAAACGCGAGGGGGTACAGCAAACGGGGAAGTCAGACAATGAGTAAATTGATAACTGATACCGAAACAAAATTCAGCACCACACTTCCCCTGCGCAAAGGGTCTGACGGCTTTGATACCCGGCAGGACTACCTGATTAAGGGCTATTTGCCTGCCTCATCCGTTGCCAGCGCTTACGGTGCCAGCGGATCTTACAAATCCTTCTTGGCGGTATCATGGGGATGCCATATCGCTACCGGTAAGCCGTGGGCGGGAAAACCAGTCAAGCAGGGAGCCGTTATTTATATTGTTGGTGAAGGTGGGATCGGCGTTCCTCGCCGTATCCGGGCATGGAAGCAAACGCTTAATGGCGGTAGCCCTATTGATGCGCTATATCGTGTCGATTGCCCGATCTTTCCTGCCAGCCCGGAAAGCGTGCAACAGGTGATACAAGCCGCCAAAGATGTCAAAGCCGTAACCGATATGCCAATTCGCCTGATCATTCTGGATACCCTCGCCCGCTGCTTCGGCGGTTCAGACGAGAACGCAGCTAAAGATATGGGTGCCTTCATTCAGGGATGCGACTATATCAAAGCGGCCACACAGGCTACGGTGCTGATCATTCACCACTCTGGCAAAGATCAGGACAAAGGCGCACGCGGTTCCAGCGCATTCCGGGCGGCACTGGATGTGGAGTTTAATGTGCGCCGTGAAGGTGACGGTGGCGCATTGATTCTCAGTTGCACCAAGATGAAGGATGCCGAAGAGCCGCCACGTCGTGCCTATGATCTGCATTCCGTCGATTTATACGTGGATGATGATGGCGATCGGATCACTTCGCTGGTACTGAACGATGAAGGCCGCGAGGCCATAGATAATAATATCGCTGGCGACCAGGATTTATCAGGTATTTCACGACTCACGGATAACCACATTGCCTTATGGCAGGCTATTCGTTCTCGCACAGGCAGTGGCGATAGTTGTACCCGCTCACTGGTTCGGGACGATATGAGGGCGATGGGATTTGACGTAGCCAAAAAATTTACCCGCTGGCTGGACAAACTGGAAAAAGATGGTCTGATCGCGGTGGATGGAGAACGCATTACGCCGTTGTCGCAAAGAGATAAAACGAGAGATTAACCGGGGAAAGTGGGGGAATCTGATTCTGTTAGCGTCCAAATTCAATATATTCCCCCACTTCCGCCATGTATATATACGCCAGGTGGGGGAATAACTTAACCCTATAATAAATATCATTTTTTCATCAACATCAAAATTCAGGTGGGGGAATAAAAAACTTATCATCAAGTGGGAATAAAATGGGGGACTATCTGAGAATCACACACCTTATTTTCGCGTCAATTTCTCCAAAGAGATCGCTCCTCCTTAGCTTTGGTTCTCTTACCACCAACCAGTAACGCTTTTTAGACTTGACTGAGGCGGAGCGCAGCGAAGTGAGCACCGAACAGTCAAGTCTAAAAAGTGGAAAAACGGCACTGGCTTTACCACTCCATCCTTCTGGAGAGTCACTTTTTTGCCACAATAGCTTTTCTTCCTTTTTGATCTCAGACCAGCCCACCACTAAGTATTACTTAGTATATTTTCATCAAACACAGATGAGAATCGAGCCAGGACAAGTTAGTCATCTGGGACTCTCATGCTACCTCATCGTTTAAAAGCTGCACGCTTGAAAGCTGGTCTGTCACAGGAGCGGTTAGGAATTCTTGCCGGGATAGATGAAGCGACGGCCAGCGCCCGTATGAATCAGTATGAGCGCGGTATACACACGCCGGACTTTGAACTGACCTGCCGGTTAGCGTCGGTTATGGAGATTCCTGCCTGCTATTTTTATGCGGTGGAGGACGATCTGGCGGAGATCATACTGGAATATGCGAATAGTCGTCAGTCCGGGATCTAACCGATATCTGTACCCATACCGCATATCGTCATTTGCGATGAGTCATATCCCTGATTGCTCCCGCATAAAGCGCCTCAATATTGATATCCTCATCAATTTCCTCCCAATGAATTCCCCCACCTGCATTAAGGATGAAGCGCTCTCTCTGTTCTACTGTCGCGCGTTCAAGGCGTGGGAAGTTTTGGAGAGGGATATTTAGCAGTGCTTTCCCTTTAGCCTGAACGTGTAGGCATTTATCTGAGAAATAAACCACTACTGACGATTGATCAAATAGCAGACTGTTTACCTTCTTCATTCAATCTTTTCCTTATGCGCATTTTTCTGTCCAGTAGCGTACCAGAACTATCAAAATAACGGCTGGGCCAGATTTCTGCAGGATGAACGTCCAGCGCCGTGGCCACAAGCCATTCCCCTTTTGGCCAGGGACGCGAAAGCACATTGGCAAGCGTTGAAGAACTGAGTCCCGCAGAGCGCGATAACGCAGCCAGAGTCGTGCCTTTCTTGCGCAAGGCGGCGATGATATCTGCCGGATGCCAGTCATGATGTGATGCCATACCTATCTCCATTAAAACTTCGGGTAACAGTACGCATCAAATACTAAGGATTACTTAGTATATTTTCAAGACGCACAGATGAGAATCGCGACAAGCCACACAAGAAATCAGGATTCTCATGCTACCTCATCGCTTAAAAGCCGCACGTTTAAAGGCTGGCCTGTCACAGGAACGGTTAGGGATTCTTGCCGGAATTGATGAAGCAACAGCCAGTGCCCGAATGAATCAATATGAGCGCGGTATACACACGCCAGACTTTGAACTTGCCTGTCGGTTGGCATCGGTACTACAGGTTCCGGCTTGTTATTTTTATGCGGTGGAAGACGATCTGGCAGAAATGATTCTCGGATATTCAGAATCGCAGGAAAAATAAGCCCTATAAGACGTATTAGCTCCCGCCCCCCAGAGAAGGGGCGGGAGCGTTGTAAAAAGCATCACGGAATTACTAAATTTTAAAATTCCCTTTCGCATCCATAATTGTATCCCATTGTTTAAACTCATCACTAGTAAGAACAACACAACCTTTTGCCATAGTTTTGAAATGATTATTAAGGTATTTGTCTTTTTGGCGAGAAAAATTATCAAAGCTTGAAACCAGTGTTTTTTTCCTAAGGCTCTCTACATACACTGGGCAAACAAGATTATTCCCGTTAAAAGAAAACATATTAACAGCTTTAATAAAAAAATCACGTCTTCCTTCTAAATATTTAGTCTCCCATATAGTAGCAGGGAATAACTCCTTATAGTACTTTTCAGATGTAATATGATAATAATGAACCCTTTTATCTAATACACCTATTGTACTCAGCGCGGTTGAACCAATGAACAAAAAACCATTAGGCCAAATACAAACAATAAAGAACAATGATCCCATAATAGCTAATGAAGTCTCTTTCATTACTTTATAACTAAAAACACCAACATTATTGAAAGAATAATTTCTTGAATAAAAAATCATTGCCGGGAATAATGAAAGAAACGAGTAAGCAGAGAGAAAAAGGAAAGCATATACATACCCAAAAAATGTATGCCCATCAATACTCTTCAATACTAAAGAGATGGATATACTTATTGAAATTGAAGACAAAAAACATATTATTGATGTAATAATGATAGAAGCGCTTATTCTGATAATTTTAGCAGACCCACTAAAACGATTTTTATGACTATTTTTTACTTTCGCTATAGCTACTACAGAAACAATTGATGCTATGAAAGATAGAAGCAGAGAGCGTAATGGCTCATCCAGATAGAAGAAAACCTTATCTATATAGCTATAATTCTTAACGAAAGAAGAGAACACATCAGATGAAAAAATAAAAACAGAAGCTAACATAACCACTATTGTTATAAATGTGATAAATGGCATGTTTTTTGTGCTAGTGATATAACTATCCTTAACAAAAGAAGAGAATAATATCAAGTTAAAACTTGGAAGTATAAATGCAAATGACATAAATAGAGATATAAAAATAAACGAGAAAAATATTGAGAACAGATTCGTTTTATTTTCAATAGCACCAACCAGCAAATCAAGTCGAGAGAAATGCCCCAAATAACCCCAAACGATAATTACTGATAGAACCATGTATATGGGTGATATTTTTAGCGCATATATAAGATATTTCTTGACATTATTCAGAGTCGGCGTCAATCCTTTTTCTTTTACTCCTTCCATATTCACTCCGGCATTAATGTTAATATAAAACCACTCCATATAAATCAACAAGTTAAAATATCAAAACATATCATATTTTAAACTCATACGGCACCACATACTCTTCCCGATTCGCATCCAGATAATCCGCCCACCATTGCAGCATCAGCCGCCGTTCTTCGATATGTTCGGCCTTATGAATATAGGCCGCCCGCACGCTATTACGCTCCTGGTGACTCATTTGCCGCTCGACAGCATCCCGCGACCACTGCCCGGATTCAACCAAAGCGCTACAGGCCATTGTGCGGAAACCATGCCCGCACAATTCAGTAGTGGTGTCATATCCCATAACCCGCAGCGCATTATTGACGGTGTTTTCACTCATCGGTTTAGTCGGGCGACGATCGCCGGGGAAGATAAGTTCATAAGCACCGCTGATAGCCTTAATCTCTTTCAACAGCGCCAAAGCCTGGCAGGATAACGGTACTAAGTGCTCAGTGCGCATTTTCGCCCCGCGCTGAGAATGTTTTACACCGGGGATCGCTTCACGTTCAGCGGGTATCGTCCACATAGCACGTTTAAAGTCGATTTCAGTCCAGCGGGCAAAACGCAGTTCGCTGGAGCGGATAAAAACGCACAGCGTGAACTTTAAAGCCAGTGTGGTTAACGTTCTCCCTTTATAGCTTTCAATCCTTGCCAGAAAATCAGGAAGCTTATCCAGCTTCAACGCCGGGCGATGGGTCGCCTTCGGCGGCGCTATCGCCCCGGAGAGATCCTGAGCAGGATTGCGCTCTATCAGATCGTTCTGCACCGCATAGCGCATAATATCGGTCACCCGCTGACGTAGCCGTGACGCCAAATCGAGATGGCCGTTTTGCTCCACGGCTTTCAACGGCTCAAGCAAGCCTTTAGTCTTCAGGTCCGCTATGTGGCGATGGCCTATCGCCGGCAAAATATTACGTTCCATATCGCGCCATACCCGTCCGGCATGCGTTTCTGACCAGCGATTCTGACTAATGTACCGATGCCAGTCTCTCGCGACTTTCTCAAAGGTAATCAATGCGGCCTGTGCTTCTTCCTTTTCTTTCCCCCGTTTTTCTGCCGGGTTGATACCTTCAGCCAATAACAGCCGTACCTCATCACGCTTCTCACGGGCCTTTGCTAACGAGATTAGAGGATAAGCGCCAAAAGCGATGCGGCTTTCCTTGCCTTCGAAACGATACTTGAGATACCAGCGCTTAGAGCCGCCAGGGCTTATCAGCAGGTATAGTCCATGTGCATCAGCGAGTTTGTAAGCTTGCTCGCGAGGCTTAGCGGTGCGGGCTACAACGTCTGTCAGGGCCATAATTGGGGGTCAACTCCTAATCGAAGTGAATTGACCCTCATCTTGACCCCCAAATCATCTGGATGTCAATGGACAAAAAAAGACCAGCGCGGATAAAACGAACAGATCAGGAGGAAAAGAGATAAAACATCGATCTCTTAATAAACAGAAGGATATGGAGGTTTATGGAAGATTATGGACATAAAAAAAGCCACCCTAAGGTGACTGATTTTTCCACAATGGTGCCGAAGGCCGGACTCGAACCGGCACGTATTTCTACGGTTGATTTTGAATCAACTGCGTCTACCGATTTCGCCACTTCGGCACTGAAGGGGATGCGGAAACGTTCTGGATTATACCTGTCGGCGGCGGTCATGCAAGCGACAGCGTGCCGTCAATGCGCTAAGTGTCGAAAAAAACAGCGCTATCCTGCGCGGCGTCACCTTTAGCTGCCGTTCCATAGCGTGCCTACCACCAGCAACCCTTCTCTCACCCTCCCGCAGACCCAGCTCCACCTGCCAGCCACTCCCCTTTCCCCCTTTTCCCCCCCCAAACCCCACTCAAACTTATCTCAAATTTTTCTCACATTACTCTCGCCAGCATTCCTCAACACAACCCAACTATCCCCATCCATCCCCAATATCCAATCCCTCAATATTCCCCCGCCCCTACCCACCATCATTCCTATATATTCCAGAAAGTTTTAACCAATGCCTTTTTGTTATTCATCAGCCCCGCAGTAACATATTAATTTCATCAATATTTTTATAACTTTACATTAATGAAAAGTTTTCTTTTTGCCGTTTATTCCAGGATTTTCCTCAGGCGTGAAGGGTTCCGGTAAACACTATTTTTACTAGTCGCTGTACGAGTCTTGATGGACATATTCACTCGATGAATTAACTCAGGAGAATACTTGTGACGACGTTAAAACCTTTGCTGGCCCGCAACCGCAGCTGGGCGCTGCAGAAGTGTCAGCATGACCCGGACTATTTCGAAAAATGGGTCGACGGGCAGCGGCCCCACTCGCTGTGGATCGGCTGCTCCGATAGCCGCGTTCCCGCCGAGGTGCTCACCGGCAGCCAGCCCGGCGAGCTCTTTGTCCACCGCAATATCGCCAACATGCTCGACCCCACCGACGACAACGTCATGAGCGTCCTGCAATATGCCCTCCACTACCTTGAGGTGGAGCGGGTGGTGCTCTGCGGCCACTACGGCTGCGGCGGCGTGCAGGCGGCGCTCTCTCTGCCCACCCTGCCGCTGGCGCAGGAATCCTCGGCGCTGGCTCGCCGCATCGGCCAGCTGCGCCACACCCTGCATCACGAAATTGCGCAGATCGCCGATGGATGTTGTGTTGCGGCCTCCCCCGGCGCCAGCGCCAGCACCGACGCGGAGCGCTCTCGTCATGCGCTGGACGCCCTGGTGGAAGCCAACGTTCGCGCCCAGTTCGCCCGTCTGCTGGAGAGTGAACCGGTGCAGACGGTGCTCGCCAGCGGGCGGCCGCTCAGCCTGCACGGCTGCGTCTACGATCTGGCTTCCGGCCATTTAACCACCCTCGTCGAACACCTCTCACCGCAGGAGCACGCCCCATGAATACGCTTCGTCAGGACTCTCTCGCCGGCATCGTCGTCTTCCTTGTCGCCCTGCCGCTGTGCCTCGGCATCGCCCAGGCCAGCGGCTTACCGCCCTTCGTCGGCCTGCTGACCGGCATCATCGGCGGCCTGGTCGTCACCGCCCTCAGCCCCTCCCGCTTCGCCGTCAGCGGCCCCGCCGCCGGACTGGTCACCATCGTCGTCGCCGCCATTGAATCCCTGGGTTCCTTCTCCGTCTTCCTGATGGCGCTGGTGCTGGCCGGCGCGCTGCAGCTGCTGTTCGGCATCCTGCGGGCCGGGCGTTTTATCTCGCTGGTTCCCGCCAGCGTCATCAAAGGCATGCTGGCGGCGATCGGCATCCTGCTGATTATGCAGCAGATCCCCGTCGCGCTCGGCACGGCGGAAGAGATCGGGCTTGCCGAAGTGGTTCAGGGCAATGCCGCGTTCTCCGTCACTGCGATGGCCGTCGCCGCGGGCGGCCTGCTGGTGCTCTGGCTCTGGGGTTCGCCGCTTATCCGCCGGGTGAAGAGCCTGCGCTGGATCCCCGGGCCGCTGATCGCCGTCCTGCTCGGCTGCGTGACCACCCTGCTGCTGACCCATTTTGCGCCGCAGCAGCTGGCCGCTCTGCCGCGCATCACCCTGCCGGCGTTCGGCAGCCTCGGCGATCTGCTGGGCGAGCTGGAGTCTCCCGCATGGAGCGCGTGGCGCAATCCGTCGGTGTGGGTGGTGGCGGTGACCCTGGCGCTGGTCGCCAGCCTCGAAACCCTGCTCAGCCAGGAGGCGCTGAAAAAGCTGCGCCCGCAAAATCCGCCGCCTTCGCCGAACCGCGAAATGGTCGCCCAGGGCGTGGGCAACCTGCTCTCCGGCGTGCTGGGGGCGATGCCGATCACCGCGGTGATCGTCCGCAGCTCGGTGAACGTCAGCAACGGCGCGCAGAGCAAACTGTCGATCTTTATCCACGGCGTGCTGCTGTTGATCTGCGGCCTGTGGTTCAGCGGTCTGCTGACCCTGATCCCGCTCGCCAGCCTCGCCGCCGTGCTGCTCTATACCGGCTATAAGCTGGCGACGCCGCGGCTGTTCATCGAGCAGTTCCGCCAGGGGGCGGCGCAGTACGTCCCGTTCCTCGCCACCATCGGCGGGATTATCGCCTTCGGCATGCTGGCGGGGATCGGGATTGGCCTTGCCACCCAGATGGCGTTCAGCCTCTGGCGCAGCCATCGCCACTCGCTGCAGCTGGCGCGCTACGATGACCACTACGTGCTGCGCATCCAGCAGAATCTGACCTTTATGCACAATCCGCATCTGCTGGCCCTGCTGGCGAAAATTCCGGAAAAGAGCGTGGTGATCGTCGAGCACGACAGCGTCGGCTACCTCGACCCGGACGTGCAGGCAGTGCTGGATGATTTTGCCGAGAACGCCCCGCAGCGCGGCATCCGCCTTAATCAGTGGCCGCTGGCCAGCCGCTGAGCTTAACGGGCGGCTGGTCCGCCCGCTTCGCTACCCCTCCGATTGCCAAGCGCCGTGGAATGCCATGCTCTACACTTTCTGGGTTATCACGCCAACCCCAAGGAAATGAACATGAGCATCATTAAAAGCTACGCCGCCAAAGAAGCGGGCGCCGATCTGTCGCTGTGGGAATACGATGCCGGCGAGCTGCAGCCGGAAGATGTCGAAGTTGAGGTGGAATACTGCGGGATCTGCCATTCGGACCTGTCGATGATCGACAACGAATGGGGGATGTCGAGCTACCCGCTGGTGGCCGGTCACGAGGTGATTGGCCGGGTGGCGGCGCTGGGCAGCGCGGCGCAGGATAAAGGGCTGAAGATTGGCCAGAAGGTCGGCATCGGCTGGACGGCGCGCAGCTGCGGCCATTGCGACGCCTGCATCAGCGGCAACCAGATCAACTGTCTGGAAGGTTCGGTGCCGACCATTCTCAACCGCGGCGGCTTCGCCAATAAGCTGCGCGCCGACTGGCAGTGGGTGATCCCCCTGCCGGAGAGCATCGATCTGGCGTCCGCCGGCCCGATGCTGTGCGGCGGCATCACCGTCTTTAAACCGCTGCTGACCCACCACGTCACCGCCACCAGCCGCGTCGGGGTGATCGGCATCGGCGGCCTCGGCCATATCGCCATTAAGCTGCTGCGGGCGATGGGCGCGGAAGTGACCGCCTTCAGCTCCAACCCGGCCAAAGAGCAGGAAGTGCTGGCGATGGGCGCCGATCGCGTGGTCAACAGCCGCGATCCGGAAGCCTTAAAAGCGCTGGCCGGTCAGTTTGACCTGATCATCAACACCGTGGCGGTGGATCTCGACTGGCAGCCGTACTTCGAAGCCCTGGCTTACGGCGGCAACTTCCATACCGTCGGCGCGGTGATGAAGCCGTTCCCGGTGCCGGCCTTTACCCTTATCGGCGGCGACCGCAGCATCTCCGGCTCGGCGACCGGCAACCCGTCCGAACTGCGCACGCTGATGAAGTTCGCCGGGCGCAGCAAAGTGGCCCCGACCACCGAGCTGTTCCCGATGTCGCAGATTAACGAAGCGCTGAAGCACGTTCGCGAAGGCAAAGCCCGCTACCGCGCGGTGCTGAAAGCCGACTTCTGATGGTTCTCTCCCGCCGGGCGGCCCGCTCGCCCGGCGTTTTCCCCGTCGCTTCATCAAACCGTCATCTCCCCGCCATGCCTCTGTAGTCATTGCTTCCCACAATCCGGGCTTCGATAAATGGCTGAACGAGATGCGCGTCACCATGAGAAAGACCTGGCTTCCCTGGCTGATCCTGTCGCCTTCCCTGCTGTTTTTACTGCTGTTTACCTGGTTCCCGCTGGGGCGTTCGGTGTATGACAGCCTGTTTGATACCCGCATGGCCAGCGACGGCGCACAGTACGTCGGGCTGGATAACTTCGCCCGCCTGTTTGCCGATAACGTCTTCTGGCAGTCGCTGGGCAATAACCTGCTCTATATCCTGCTGACGGTGGTGCCCGGGGTGACCCTCGCCCTGCTGCTGGCGGTGGCGCTGAGCGAGAACCATCGCGTCAACCGCTGGCTTCGCACCGCCTTCTTCTTCCCGATGATTATCCCGATGGTCAGCGCCGCCGCGCTGTGGCTGTTTATCTTTATGCCCGGCCTCGGCCTGCTCGACCACTATCTGGCGAAGCTGTTCGGGCCGATGAACAACAACTGGCTGGGGCGCAGCAACAGCGCGCTGCTGGCGCTGGCGCTGATTGGCGTGTGGAAGTTCGCCGGCTACTACATGCTGTTTTTCCTCGCCGGGCTGCAGAGCATTCCGGCCTCGACGCGGGAAGCGGCGCTGATGGAAGGGGCTACCCGCACGCAGGTCTTTTTTAAGGTCACGCTGCCGCTGCTGCGCCCGACCCTGAGCTTTGTGATCACCACAGCGCTGATCTACTCCATCACCCAGATCGACCACGTGGCGGTCATGACCCGCGGCGGGCCGGACAACGCCACCACCGTGCTGCTCTATTACATCCAGAATCTCGCCTGGGATACCCACGACCTTGGCAAAGCCTCCGCCGCCACCTTCCTGACCCTGGCCGGGCTGTTCGCCTTCTCGCTGATTAACCTGAAACTGCTGGAGAAAGGAGCCCACTATGAGCGCTGACATTTCGCCGCTGCTGGTCCGCACACCCGCCGCTGCGCGTCCGCTGTGGCTGCGCCTGCGCCGCTCGTCGCCCTTTACGCTTACAGTATTAATGTGCTGCCTGGCGCTGCTGTGGATCAGCCCGTTTATCTGGATGCTGGCCACCTCGTTCAGCGCCACCACCTTCGGGGAAGATATGGCCTCGCTGCTGCCGCGCCTGCCGCTGACCCTCGATAACTTCCGCGACGCCTGGAACAGCGCCGACTGGCTGAGCCTGTACGCCAACACCCTTATCTTCACCTTCGGTACCTTCTTCGTGCAGCTGTTGACCATCACCACCGCCGGGTACGTCTTCGCCTGCCACGAATTTCGCGGCAAGCAGACGCTGTTTCTCCTGTTCCTGGTGCAGTTGATGATCATGCCAGTGGTGATGATGGTGCCGAACATGCTGACCCTGAAAACCTTCGGCCTGCTCAACACCCTCACCGGGGTGATGATGCCCTACTTCACCTCGGCGTTTGGCGTGTTCCTGATGCGTCAGGCGTTCCTCGCCATTCCGAAAGAGCTGGAGGAGGCGGCGCTGATGGAGGGCTGCCGCTGGTGGCAGGTGTTGTTCCGCGTGCTGCTGCCGATGTCCTGGCCGTCGGTGCTGGCCTTCGCCACCGTCAGCATCACCTACCACTGGAACGAGTACCTGTGGCCGCTGATGATGCTCAACGATCCCGACAAGCAGGTACTGACCGTCGGGCTGGTCTCCTTCGCCATGGGCGCCGAATCCGGCGGCCAGTGGGGCACCATCGGCGCCGGGACGCTGATGGTCTGCCTGCCGCTGATGCTGGCGTTCATTCTTTTTCAGAAACAGTTCCTGCGGAGCTTCGGCTTCTCCGGGATCAAATAAGGAGTGATTCATGCTGTTAGCACACATTTCCGATACCCATTTCCGCAGCCGCGGCGAGAAGCTGTACGGCTTTATCGACGTCAACGCCGCCAACGCCGATGTGGTCTCGCAGCTTAACGCGCTGCGCGAGCGCCCGGACGCGGTGGTGGTGAGCGGGGATATCGTCAACTGCGGCCGCCCGGAGGAGTATCAGGTGGCCCGCCAGATCCTCGGCAGCCTGAACTATCCGCTGTATCTGATCCCCGGCAACCACGACGACAAAGCCCATTTTCTGGAGCATCTTCACCCGCTGTGCCCGCAGCTGGGCAACGATCCGCAAAATATGCGCTATGCGGTGGATGATTTCGCCACCCGCCTGCTGTTTATCGACTCCAGCCGCGCCGGCACCTCGAAGGGCTGGCTGACCGACGAGACCATCGGTTGGCTGGAAGCCCAGCTGTTCGAGGGCGGCGACAAACCGGCGACCATCTTTATGCACCACCCGCCTCTGCCGCTGGGCAATGCGCAGATGGACCCGATCGCCTGCGAAAACGGCCACCGTCTGCTGGCGCTGGTGGAGCGTTTCCCGTCGCTGACGCGCATCTTCTGCGGCCATAACCACAGCCTGACCATGACCCAGTATCGCCAGGCGCTGATCTCCACCATTCCCGGCACCGTCCATCAGGTGCCGTACTGCCACGAAGACACCCGTCCCTATTACGACCTCTCCCCGGCTTCGTGCCTGATGCACCGCCAGGTCGGCGAGCAGTGGGTGAGCTACCAGCACTCGCTGGCCCACTACGCCGGGCCGTGGTTGTACGACGAAAACATCAGTTGCCCAACGGAAGAGCGCTAACCGCCATGCTCAGTCTGCAAAACATCAGTAAACGTTTCGACGGCAAGCCGGCGCTCAGCGCCCTGTCGCTGGATATTCACGAAGGCGAATTCGTGGTGCTGGTCGGCCCGTCGGGCTGCGGGAAAAGCACCCTGCTGCGCCTGCTTGCCGGCCTGGAGCCGGTCAGCGAAGGCCAAATCTGGCTGCATGATGAGAACATCACCGCCGCCACGCCGCGCGAGCGCAACTTCGCGATGATCTTCCAGAACTATGCCCTGTTTCCGCATCTGTCGGTGCGCGACAACATCACCTTCGGCATGCAGGTGCGCAAGGAAGAGAAAAGCAGCTGGCAGCCGCGGGTGGACAAAGTGGCGCAGATGCTGCAGCTGGAGGCGCTGCTTGACCGCAAACCGGCGAAGCTCTCCGGCGGCCAGCGCCAGCGGGTGGCGATGGCCCGGGCGATTGTGCGTAATCCGCGGCTGTTCCTGATGGACGAGCCGCTCTCCAACCTCGACGCCCGCCTGCGCAGCGAAGTGCGCGACAGCATTATGGCCCTCCACCAGCAGCTGAAAACCAGCACCATCTATGTGACCCACGACCAGACCGAGGCGATGTCGATGGCCGACCGCATCGTGGTGATGAACGGCGGCCACGTGCAGCAGGTCGGGCGCCCGGAGTATCTCTACGCCAACCCGGCCAACCTGTTCGTCGCCGGATTTATAGGCTCGCCGGCGATGAACCTCCTGTCGCTACCCTGCGCCAACGGTGAAGTACTGTTGGGAGAACAGCGCCATCCGCTGCCACCGCGCCACCGGGATCAGACCCGCGTCTGGCTGGGCATTCGCCCGGAACATATTACCGACCGCGTGGAGGAGGGCCATCTGCGCCTGCCGGCCACCGTTCTGCAACGAGAACTGATGGGGGCCGACTACCTGCTCCACGTCAGCACCCCGATCGGCACCCTGCGCTTTAGCCGCCGCCACCGCGGCACGGTGCCGGAGAAAGGCGAGTCGCTACCGATCGGCTTTTCGCCTGCCGATGTGCATCTTTTTCATGCTGAGACCCAGCATAATTTATTGATGGAGTGTAATCATGTTTAAACCTTTTACGGTAGTCGCGGTTGGCCTCAGTCTTGCCCTGAGCGGCGCGGCGCTGGCAAAAGAGAAAATAGACTTCATGTTCCCGGCGCCGGTGGACGGCAAGCTGACCATGGAGATGACCCGCGTCATTAAGCAATTCAACGACTCGCAGCAGGATGTCGAAGTACGCGGCATCTTCACCGGCAACTACGACACCACCAAGATCAAAGCCGAATCGGCGCAAAAGGCCGGGCAGCCGCCGGCGCTGGTGATCATGTCCGCCAACTTCACCACCGATCTGGCGCTGAAGGATGAGATCCTGCCGATGGATGAGCTGTTTAAATATGGCGATCAAAAGGCCGGCGATTTTCTGCAAAAGGAATTCTGGCCCGCGATGCATAAGAACGCCCAGGTGATGGGCACCACTTATGCGATCCCGTTCCATAACTCGACGCCGATCCTCTACTACAACAAGACGATGTTCGATCGGGCCGGGATCAAACAGCCGCCGCAGACTTGGGCCGAGCTGCTGGCCGATGCCAAAAAGCTGACCGACGAGAGCACAGGCCAGTGGGGGATCATGCTGCCGTCGACCAATGACGACTACGGCGGCTGGATCTTCTCGGCACTGGTGCGCGCCAACGGCGGGAAATACTTTAACGAAGACTATCCGGGCGAGGTCTATTACAACTCGCCGACCGCCATCGGCGCCCTGCGCTTCTGGCAGGATCTGATTTACAAGGACAAGGTAATGCCGTCCGGGGTGCTGAACTCGAAGCAGATCAGCGCCGCGTTCTTCTCCGGTAAGCTCGGGATGGCGATGCTCAGCACTGGCGCGCTGGGCTTTATGCGCGAGAACAGCAAAGACTTTGAGCTTGGGGTGGCGATGCTGCCGGCCAAAGAGCAGCGCGCGGTGCCGATCGGCGGCGCCAGCCTGGTGAGCTTTAAAGGCATCAGCGATGCGCAGAAGAAAGCGGCGTATCAGTTCCTGACCTATCTGGTGAGCCCCGACGTGAACGGCGCATGGAGCCGCTTTACCGGCTACTTCTCGCCGCGCAAGGCGTCATACGATACGCCGGAGATGAAGGCCTATCTGCAGCAGGATCCGCGGGCGGCGATCGCCCTTGAGCAGCTGAAGTACGCCCATCCGTGGTACTCCACCTGGGAGACCGTGGCGGTGCGTAAGGCGATGGAGAACCAGCTGGCGGCGGTGGTCAATGATGCCAAAGTGACGCCGGAAGCGGCGGTGCAGGCGGCGCAGAAGGAAGCCGACACGCTGATGAAACCGTATGTGGATAAGACCGCGCTGGCGGAAGTGAAGTGACGCTTTACCCGTCATCGTCACCCTCACCCTGGCCCTCTCCCTGAGGGAGAGGGGACGGTTCGGCGCTGTGGTTGAGCCCTAAGCCCGGGAGAGGGAACTGTCCGGCGCTGTGGTTAAGCCCCGAGTCCGGTTGTGAAAGGAAAAAAAGCAGGCCATACCCGGTATGGCCTGAAAATGTCACAACGATTAGATCCCTGCCGTTTCGCGAATATATTTGCGCGCTTTGACGGCGTATTCGAAAGGATTGGCCAGGGCAGGATCCTGCTCGGCTTCCACCACCATCCAGCCTTTATAGCCAAAGTCGTCCAGCAGCTTGAACACCGGACGGAAATCGATCACCCCGTCGCCCGGGACGGTGAAGGTGCCTTTTTTCACGCCGTCGAGGAACGACAGGCCGTCGCGGCGCACCTGGTCGATCACCGGCGGACGGACGTCTTTCAGGTGAACGTGGTTGATGCGCGGCAGATACTTTTTGAGGATCGCCAGCATCGGCGCTTCGCCGCCTTCGGAATACCAGGCGTGGCCGGTGTCGAACAGCAGGAAGACGCGCTCGTCCACCAGCGACATAAACTTGTCGATTTCCGCAGTGGTCTGGATGCCGGTGCCCATGTGGTGGTGCAGACAGACCTGCATCCCCTTCTCCGCCGCCAGGCGACCGAGGGTGTTATAGCCTTCCGCTACCCGCTGCCACTCTTCGTCGCTGAAGCACGGCTTCGCATCGCCGAGGATCGGTTTATCCAGCCCCTGGATGCTGCCGCTCTGCTCGGAGCAGCCAATCACTTTCGCGCCCATCGCATGAAGGAAGTTCATGTGATTGACGAATTCATCAATGGTTTTTTCCCGCTGGCCGTTGGCGAAAAAGGTGCTGAACCAGGCGTTGCAGATCTGAATGCCGCGGATGTCCAGCATCGGCTTGAGGACCGCCGGGTCGCGCGGATATTTGCTGCCGACTTCGCTGCCGGTAAAGCCGGCCAGCGCCATTTCGCTGACGATCTGCTGGAAGGTGTTTTCGCTGCCAAGTTCCGGCATATCATCGTTAGTCCAGCCGATCGGGGCGATAGCCAGTTTGACGTTATCTTTGTTCATAGTAGGGCTCCTGCCGCTGCGCCTTAACGGCGCAGCAATTCACGTTCAATGAGTTCACGGGTTTCCACTGCCTGGTATTTCATTTTTTCCGGGTAGCCAAACAGCGAGGTGGCGACAATCGGCTCCCCGCCGACCTTGAAGGTCTGCTCGGCGAATTTCATTTCGCGCAGGGTGCGGAACAGCGCGTCGAAATCCACATCCCCTTCCCCGACGCCTACGTGCTGGTGCACCACGGCATCCACGCCCGGCGGGTTAACGATATAGCGGCAATGTTTCGTATGATTGCGGGTATCCGCAATCAGGACATGGGAGAGATCGCTCCCGGCATAGCGCAGCATGCTCGCCACATCGCCGACGCCTTTGTCGTAGAAAAAGGTGTGCGGCACGCTGTAGACGTACTTCACGTTATCGCTGCGGAACGACTTCACGATATCGACGGTTTCATTATTCTCTTCGCAGAAATCCCAGGGATGCGCCTGGATCTCCACGCGAATGCCTTCCCGCTCAAAAATCGGCAACAGCTCTTCCATCGAGCGATAGAACATTTCATCGCAGATCTCAGGCTGATTCGGATCGCCGGAGAACTCGGTGTTGATCACCTGAACGCCCATCTCCACCGCAATTTCCACCAGCCGTTTCCAGTTTTTCACCGCCGCCTGACGGCGCAGTTCGTCCGGGCCGGACCAGCGGTAGACGCAGATAAACGACGACAGCTCAAGGCCGGTATCGCGCAGCGCCTGCTTGTACTCCGCCATGATCTCCCGGCTGGCGCGCGGGTGCTTGTAGAACGGGTTAATCTGCGGGTGCGGCGACTGTTCAATGTACTTGTAGCCCCACTCCGCTACCTGATGGACCATGCGGGTGATCCCGAGGTCCTTAATGACATCCACATCAAAGGCAATTTTCATCGTCGTTACCTGTGCAAAGAAGTTCCGTCAGCAAAACGTGCTTAACGTTTGTAGAATGCCGGGCACTCGGGCAGCGTCACTTCAACCGGCTCGCTGGTTCCCTGCGCTTTAATGCAGGCGTCCGCCGCCACCGACGCCGCGTAGCCGTCCCAGGCCGACGGGCCGTGCAGCTGGCCGGCTTTGACGTCGTTGATAAAGGCCTGCAGCTCGACGTCGTAGGCTTTGATAAAGCGGTCTTTCCAGTCGGTCAGAATGGCGGTCGACAGGCTGGCGGACTTGCGCATCTGGACGGCAGACGGCTCCGGCAGACGGGCAATCCCGGTCTCGCCGACCACTTCGCACTGGATGTCATACCCGTACTGGCAGTTCACGAACACCTCGACGTCGATCAGGGTGCCTTTTTTGGTTTCAAAGGAGACGATCTGCGGATCTTTCAGACGCGCGTGGGTGTGCGAGGTGGAGCGCGGGAAGCGCACCTGCACGGAACGGTAGTCATCGTTCAGCAGCCAGCGCAGCACGTCCAGCTCGTGGATCAGGGTGTTAGTGATCGCCATATCGGTGGTGTAGTTCTCACCAACCGACTGGTTGCGATGGGCGCAGCGCAGCATCAGCGGCGCGCCGATATCGCCATCGTCGATCACTTTTTTCAGCGCCAGATAGCCTTCGTCGTATGGGCGCATAAAACCTACCTGCACCAGGCGACGGCCGGCCTTCATTTCAGCATCGACGATGCGGCGGCAGCCTTCCGCAGACATCGCCAGCGGTTTTTCGCAGAACACCGGCTTACCGGCGGCGATGGCGGCCAGGGTGTACTCTTCGTGGGTCGGGTCCCAGGAGGTGACCAGGATGGCGTCGACATCGCTGGCGTTAATCACGTCGTGGCCGTCGGCGTAGACTTCCGCCTGCACGCCCGGCAGCGCGACCGCCGCACGGGCGTTGTCGGCATTGATATCAGACACCGCCACAACGGTGGCGCCCTGCAGAACCTGGGTGCAGCGACGGATGTGTTCTTTACCGATAGCGCCAGCGCCGATGACACCTAATTTGAGCGACATAATGGTTTTCTCCGTAAGTCTGTAGGATTCAGGGTGGATGTTCGTTTTAGTAATCACGCGCCTGGGCGCGTTTTTCATTAATCATTTGCGCAACTTTGCGGATCCGCTCAGAGAGCGCCGTCTGGGCGACCCCAACGTTCCACCAGCTGCCGTATTTGTGCACCATGGTCTTCGGCAGCACTTTAATATCAATCAGGGTGCTGACCGTTTCGCGACGGGCGGCGTCCAGCGCGTGGCGCAGTTCGTCCAGGGTGGTGACGCGCCAGGTTTTGCAACCGTAGCCGGCGGCGATGGTGGCGAAGTCCACCGGCACCAGGCCGCCCTGCAGCTGGCCGGTTTCCGGCTGGCGGTAGCGGAACTCGGTGCCGAAGCTGTCCATCCCGTGCTCCATCTGCAGGTTGTTGATGCAGCCGTTGGCCATGTTGTCGAACAGCACGACGTTGATCTTCGCCCGCTCCTGCAGGGAGGTGACCAGCTCAGAGTGGAGCATCATGAACGAGCCATCGCCGACCAGGGAGTAGACTTCGCTCTGCGGCTGCGCCAGCTTCACGCCCAGCGCGGCGTTGACCTCATATCCCATGCAGGAGTAGCCGTACTCCACGTGGTAGGTGTTTTCGGCACGGTTGCGCCAGACGCGCTGCAGATCGCCGGGCAGGCTGCCCGCCGCCGCGACGATCACCGCCTC
This sequence comes from Klebsiella sp. 7-CIP_Kleb., assembly GCF_050378655.1. Taxonomy (NCBI): domain Bacteria; kingdom Pseudomonadati; phylum Pseudomonadota; class Gammaproteobacteria; order Enterobacterales; family Enterobacteriaceae; genus Klebsiella; species Klebsiella sp. 7-CIP_Kleb. The sequence goes on along the minus strand of NZ_JBNRLJ010000007.1, from coordinate 289,139 downwards.
GGCCGGCAGCGTTTCATTCAGTACCCCAAGGACGCTGCTCTGGGTCAGGGTGGAGTCGGTGATCTGGCGGAACTCGCGATACACCGATTCGCGATCGAGATGATCGTCGATCTCCGGGACAAAGGATTTCTCCTGCCACACCGCCTGGTAGACGCGCTGGGTCTCTTTTAACTGACGGCTCTGCACGCTCTCGATCTGCGCGCCCCAGCCGGCCTGCCAGCCGCTGTCCGCCAGCGCCGCGTCGAGGGCGGTCATCGCTTCCCGGGCGTCCGCCAGCATGGCAATACCGTCCAGCTTCCAGGCGTCGAAGTTGCTGACGTTAATATTCAGGAAACGCACCTCCGGGTGCTGGAAAATCCATTTCGAGGCGGTGGTAAAATCGCTGAAACGGGTGCCAACGCCGATCACCAGGTCGGCCTCTTTCGCCAGCAGGTTCGCCGCCAGACAGCCCGTCTCGCCGACGCCGCCGACGTTCAGGGGGTGAGAAGAGACCACCGTCCCCTTCCCGGCCTGGGTTTCGGCAAAGGGCACCCCGTAGCGCTCGGCGAAACGGGACAGCGCTTCGCCCGCGCCGGAGTATTTCACCCCGCCGCCGCAGACGATCAGCGGTTTACGACTGGCTTTGATGGCCGCCACGGCGTCCGCCAGCTGCGCGGCGCTGGCCGGGCGGCGGTCGAGACGGTGCACCCGGCGCGCAAAGAAGGATTCCGGGTAGTCCCAGGCTTCGCCCTGCACGTCCTGCGGCAGGCACAGCGTCACCGCGCCGGTTTCCGCCGGGTCGGTCAGGACGCGCATGGCGTTGATGCAGGCGCTCATCAGCTGTTCCGGGCGGGTAATGCGGTCCCAGTATTTGCTGACCGCGCGGAAGGCGTCATTGGTGCTGATGCTGAGATCGTAGCTCTGTTCAATCTGCTGGAGCACCGGGTCCGGCTGGCGGGTGGCGAAGACATCGCCCGGCAGCAGCAGCAGCGGAATGCGGTTGGCGCTGGCGGTGCCGGCGGCGGTGATCATGTTGGCCGCCCCCGGACCGATGGAGGAGGTGCAGGCGATAATCTGCCGGCGCAAGGCCTGGCGGGCAAAACCGGTGGCCGCGTGGGCCATCCCCTGCTCGTTGCGCCCCTGATAGACGCGCATGTCGCCGCTGTCCTGCTCCAGCGCCTGCCCCAGCCCCAGGACGTTGCCATGGCCGAATATCGCGAAAATGCCTTTCACGAACTTCAGCTCTACGCCATCCACTTCCAGGTACTGGTTATCGAGGAACTTCACCAGCGCCTGCGCCGTTGTCAGTCTCAGTTTGCCCATGATGCACAATCCTTATTGTTCAGTATTTGTGTGTGGCGTCGCGCCGATGCCGCCGGGGCCGTCGTTAACGTCACTGGAATACCTGTGGATTATAGGCAAACATTTTTTTCATTAAATACAAATACAGAAGAAATATTTCATTTTGCGAGAAGGATCAAACTCTCTACCCATTTCATACGTTTCACTTACATTCCTGACACGTTTTCGGGCCCTTTTTTGCCGCAGCACACGGCAATATCTCCTTAAAAATCATAGGTAAATGGCTGTCGTGTGGCGTTTCATTTTCCCCCGGGTCGACAGTGGGGGCGATCCGCGCTCACGCGAGGCTCAGTGCGGCAGAGTGGTAGATCCCTCACACTTTTGGTTTTTTAATTTCGAACGAGTTTGCAAATGAAATATTTATTTCTCAAACTAAGGGTAACCAATAACCCTCAGGCTGTTCACGGAGTCGACGTCGGGATCCCGACCCTTCCAGGCAGCAGACACCAAAAAGGAAATCCTAGCTATGAATGCAGCAGTAAAGCGGCTCGACGTCATCTGTATAGGTCGGGTGGCCGTCGACCTCTATGCCCAGCAGATCGGTTCGCGGCTAGAAGACGTTGCCAGTTTCGCGAAATATCTGGGCGGCTCCTCCGGCAACGTGGCCTTTGGCACCGCGATTCAGGGGCTGAAATCGGCCATGCTGGCGCGCGTTGGCGATGAACACAACGGCCGTTTCCTGCGCGAAACGCTCAACCGCGCCGGGGTGGATACTGAGTATCTGATTACCGACAAATCCCGCCTGACCGCGCTGGTGATGCTGGGGATAAAGGATCAGGAGACTTTCCCTCTGATTTTCTACCGCGATAACTGCGCCGATATGGCCTTAACGCCTGACGACATCAGCGAGGAGTATATTGCCTCCTCCCGGGCGCTGGCGGTGACCGGCACCCATCTGTCGCACGCCAACACCCGCGCCGCGGTGCTGAAGGCGCTGGAGTACGCCCGCCGTCACGGCCTGCGTACCGCGCTGGATATCGATTACCGTCCGGTGCTGTGGGGACTCACCTCGCTCGGCGATGGCGAAACCCGTTTCATTGAGTCCGGGCCGGTCACCAGCCAGCTGCAGGAAGTGCTGCATCTGTTCGATTTGGTGGTGGGAACCGAAGAAGAGTTTCATATTGCCGGGGGCAGCACCGATACCCTGACCGCGCTCAAAAATGTGCGCAATGCCACCAAAGCCACCCTCGTCTGCAAGCGCGGGCCGATGGGCTGCGTGGTGCTGGAAGGCGACATCCCGGACAGCTGGGACCAGGTGCCGCTGCAGCAGGGCGTGCGCGTGGAGGTGCTCAACGTGCTGGGCGCCGGAGATGCCTTTATGTCTGGCCTGCTGCGCGGCTGGCTTAACGACGAGGGCTGGGAGCAGGCTTGCCGTTATGCCAACGCCTGCGGGGCGCTGGTGGTCTCCCGCCACGGCTGTGCGCCGGCGATGCCGACCAAAGTCGAACTCGATGACTACCTGCAGCGCGCCGAATCGGTGCCGCGCCCGGACGTCGACGATCGCCTCAACCACCTGCACCGGGTGACCAGCCGCCGCCAGCAGTGGCCGGAGCTGTGCATTTTCGCCTTCGACCATCGCAAACAGCTGGCCGATCTGGCGCGGGAGGCCGGGCGCGATGAAGCCTGCATTCCGCAGCTCAAGCTGCTGTTGTTGGCCGCGGCCGAAGCGGCGGCGCAGGAGGCGGGTCTTGACCAGCGCAGCGGTATTCTGGCCGACGGCACCTACGGCCAGCGTGCGCTGAACGCCATTACCGGCAAGGGCTGGTGGATCGGGCGCCCTATCGAACTGCCCAGCTCGCGACCGCTGCGTCTGGAGCATGGCAACATCGGCTCGCAGCTGATCGACTGGCCGCTGGAGCATGTCGTCAAATGTCTGGTCTTCTATCACCCGGATGACCCGACGGCGCTGCGTGCAGAGCAGGACGCCCTGCTGCTCGAGGTGTGGCAGGCCTGTAACAAGTCAGGCCATGAATTGCTGCTGGAGGTGATCCTGCCGGAAAATGGCCCGGACAAAGACGAGCGCCATTACCACACCATGCTGGAACACTTCTATCAGCTGGGGATCAAGCCGGACTGGTGGAAGCTGCCGCCGCTCTCCAGCGCCAGCTGGCAGCAGATCACCGCCCTTATCGAGCGCGAAGATCCGTGGAGCCGCGGGATCCTGATCCTCGGTCTCGACGCACCTTCCGACAAACTGCGCGCCGGTTTCGCCGAGGCGGCCGCACACCCGATGATCAAAGGTTTCGCCGTCGGGCGCACTATCTTTGGCCAGCCGTCGCGGCGCTGGATGCAGGGTGAGCTCAGCGATGAGGCGCTGATAGAGGAAGTGAAACGCAACTACCTGACGCTTATTGGCTACTGGCGCGAAGCCCGGCGCTGATCCCCCGACGCCCGTCTCCGTCACCTTGCGGAGCGGGCGTTTTTCTGTTTCTTCGTGAAATGAATCGCGTATTTCGTCGCAATAAATGAAAAATTCGCTTCATTTGGTACACTGGAAGCCATATTCCTTCCATTTTCTCAGAGCGCACTCTATGGCCAATAACCCAACACAGCTGACCATCCTGCAGGATGAAATCAGGCGTCGCTACGATACGTTAAGCAAACGCCTGAAACAGGTCGCCCGCTATATCCTTGATAACAGCAATAGCGTGGCTTTCGATACCGTGGCCTCCATTGCGCAACAGGCGGACGTTCCCCCTTCCACGTTGATTCGTTTTGCCAACGCCTTCGGCTTCAGCGGCTTTAACGAAATGAAACAGATGTTCAAGCAACATTTGATGGAAGAGACCGCCAACTATACCGAGCGCGCCCGTCTGTTCCGCCAGACCACCAGCGATGAGTCCAGCCCGCCGGAAACGCCGACGGAAATTCTCAATATGTTCACGATGGTGAACAACCAGGCGCTGCAGCAGCTGGCGATGCAGACCTCCAGCGATGAGCTGGAGCGCGCGGTGGCCCTGCTGGGCGAGGCGGAAAATATCTACGTCATTGGCCTGCGCCGGTCGTTCAGCGTCGCCTCCTATCTGACCTATGCGCTGCGCCACCTCGATCGCAAAGCCTTTCTGATCGACGGCCTCGGCGGCATGTTCACCGAGCAACTGAGTCTGGTCGGCCCGAAAGACGTGGTGGTGGCGGTGAGCTTCTCGCCGTACGCCCGGGAAGTGGTCGAGCTGGTGGAGCTGGGCGCGCAGCGCAAAGCGCGGCAGATCGCCATTACCGACAGCCAGGTCAGCCCGCTGGCGGCCTTCAGCGATGTCTGCTTTGTGGTGCGGGAAGCGCAGGTGGATGGCTTCCGCTCGCAGGTTGCTTCCCTGTGCCTGGCCCAGACGCTGGCGGTGTCGCTGGCGCTGAACAGCAGTCAGGAGTCTGAGGCCAAGCAGAAGGCGTGAAATAAGCCGCCTGGCGTTAGTCGCCCGGCGGAGTTGTATAAGCCTGCGGGAGGCGCCAGTAGGCCGGGCAAGGCATTTATGCCGCCATCCGACACAAAGACGGGTATGGCGTCGGAGGTGTCCTGCCCGGCGGCGCTGCGCTTGCCGGGCCTGGGATATGTGCGCCTGCGGGATGCCGTAGAGACTGTTATCGGTTTGCAACTTTCCCGGCCAGACAATGCGTTTATTACGTGTAACTTCAGCGAAATTTGCGCTCCCGGTTAATCGTCTGCGTTATGCCTGGCATGGCACAGGGAGCGCACAGGGGGCGGCCAGTCGCCGCCGCCCCCTGTACCCCCGGGCTCCGGCCAGCAAAATCGCCGCTGCGCGGTCCCTTCGACTTATCCCTGCAGGCTTCGGGTCGGGCCGAGGCAGCGTCCGTGCAAAACACGGCCCTCAGCCCGCATCCATGCGGGCTGCCCCGGCCTTCCGGGAACGTCTCAGCGATTTTGAGGCCGTCAGCACCGGCAGTTTCAGTCGCGCAAGTGGGTAAATCAAGGACAGGTCGCAGGAACCCTGTAGGCCGGATAAGCGTAGCGCCATCCGGCACAGTCACGGGTACGGTGCCTGACGGCCCGGCAACGCTGCGCTTGCCGGGCCAGGGAGTGGGATTCCGCGGAGCCTTTCGCTAAAAAACACCCGCAGCCTCAAACAACAAGGCCGGTTAGCATCGCTAACCGGCCTTTTTTATCGGCGTCTGCGCGTCACGTTAGTCGTGGCGCGGATATTCCGGCGTGTTGATCCAGGCGTGGTCCTCTTCCCAGGTGAACAGCCATTTCCGATCCGGCCCGGCCATGACGTTCAGATAGTAGCTGTCGTAACCGGCAATCGCCGCCACCGGATGGTAACCGCGCGGCACCATCACCACATCGTGGTTATAGGGCGCCATGCAGGCGTCCAGGCTGCGGTCGTCGGTGTAGACCCGCTGGAAGGCAAAGCCCTGCGGCGGATCGAAGCGGTGATAGTAGGTCTCTTCCAGTTGCGTTTCTTTGCCCGGCTGGGCGGTATCGTGCTTATGCGACGGCCACGAGCTGGTGGCCCCTTCGTCGGTGTAGACTTCCACCACCAGCAGGCAATCCGCCTCGGCGCTGTCCGGCAGAATATTATGCACCCGACGCTGGTTGCGCCCTTTCCCACGATGCTCGACGCCGACGTCTTCCGGCCGAATAAGGCGTGCCGGGAAGTTGCCTTTGCCCGGCGCGCTACACACCGCCAGCTCCAGATCGGAATCGGCTGTCACCTCGACCCGATCCTGCGGTGGCACGTACACCGACCACGGCGGGGTGCGTTCAAACGGCGACATCCGTTTACCGAGATTCGGGAAATCGGCCTGCTGCGTTTTCACCGACGCCAGGCCGGCGACCAGCACCAGGCACAGCTCGCGGTCGCCGCTCTCCAGCGTCACGGTCTGCCCTTTTTTCAACATCCAGACATCAAAGCCGATATAGCGCCAACCGGCGCTTTGCGGCGTAATATGCTGGATCTGTCCCTCTTTTCGCGATTTAGCCAGTAACGACATGGCGCTCTCCTTCGCCGATTAACCTAACGTCGGCATGCTGAATTCAGATACGGTCTGCTGCCCTGCCGGCCAGCGTACGGTGGCGGTCTTCATGCGCGTGTAGAAGCGCACGCCGTCCGGCCCGTGAACGTTCAGCGCCCCGAACACTGAGCGCTTCCAGCCGCCGAAGCTGTGGAACGCCATCGGCACCGGGACCGGCACGTTCACCCCGACCATCCCCGCCTGCACGTCGTGGACGAATTCACGCGCGGTGTGGCCGTTGCTGGTGAAGACGGCGCTGCCGTTGCCAAACTCGTGGCTGTTAACCAGCTCGAGGGCGCTGTCATAGTCCGCCGCGCGCACAATCCCCAGCACCGGGCCAAAGATCTCTTCGCGCCAGATGGTCATCTCCGGGGTGACGTGATCGAACAGGGTGCCGCCGACATAATAGCCCGCGTCGTAACCCGGCACGCGCAGTTTGCGGCCATCGACCACCAGTTTTGCCCCTTCGCTTTCGCCTTTATCAATATAGCCGAGGACTTTTTTCTGGTGAGTATCAGAAACCACCGGCCCCATCTCGTTCTCTTCCTGGCCGCGCATACAGCCCGGGCCCACTTTCAGCGCCTCCACCAACGGCTTCAGGCGGGCGATCAGTTTGTCGGCGGTTTCATCTCCCACCGCGACCACCACCGGCAGCGCCATGCAGCGCTCGCCTGCGGAACCGAAGGCGCCGCCCATAATGGCGTTAACGGTGGCGTCAAGATCGGCATCCGGCATCACTATCGCGTGGTTTTTGGCGGCGCCAAAGGCTTGCACGCGCTTGCCGTGGGCGCTGGCGGTCTTATAGATATACTCCGCCACGCCGGAGGAGCCAACGAAGCTCACTGCCGCAATGCGCGGGTCAGTGTACAGCTGCTCGGCATCTTCATTGCTGCAGTGCACGACGTTAAACACGCCGTCCGGCAGACCAGCCTCTTTCAGCAGCTCTGCCAGACGCACGGCGGCCGTCGGCGCCAGCGCCGGCGGTTTGAGGACGAAGCTGTTGCCGCAGGCCAGCGCCAGCGGGAACATCCACATCGGCACCATCGCCGGGAAGTTGAACGGGGTGATCCCGGCCACCACGCCCAGCGGCTGCATCAGCGAATAGCTGTCGACGCCGGTGCCGACGTCAGAAGAGTATTCACCTTTAATCAGGTGCGGGATCCCGCAGGCGAATTCGACCACTTCCATGCCGCGGGTCAGCTCGCCCAGCGCATCCGACCACACTTTGCCGTGCTCGCTGACGATGATCCCCGCCAGCTCTTCCACGTGCTGCTCCAGCAGCATTTTGAAGTTGAACAGCACGCGGGCGCGGCGCAGCGGCGTGGTACGGGACCAGCTGTCAAACGCATCGCGAGCAACCTGAATCGCCTCAGAGACTTCCTGCGCGGTCGATACCGTGACTTCGCGCACCGCTTTGCCCGTCGCCGGATCGTACACCGGCATCGTTTCGTTGCTGCTGCTGATAACGGTTTTCCCGCCAATAAAGTTTCCTGTGATCGTCATGTTCTCGCCTCATAGTGAAGAGGGCCAGCGCACACCGGCCCGTCGCTGATTCTGCTGTGCTATAACCGTAGTAAAATGAAATTTATATTTCAACATTGTTGTGAAATGAAATTTCATTTTGGTGATAACAGTCGCATTTTGCGCTCACGCATCGCTTACACGCTTCCCCCATCGAGCCGCGCCGCCTCGTGATGCCAGGCTCCCCGTCCCGGTCGCTCCCGCCGCGGCGGCCGGGAATATTTTGCGAGGCAGCTCAAACAATCATCATTTTCATTCTTGCTTATTTTGGAATAAACGTTTTGACTGTTAGCCAATTGAACGAACCTAACCCTCTTCCGTCAGGAGTGTCCTATGGCCATCGCAATGCAACGTTTTTGTATTAACCGCAAAATCGCGCCAGCGCTCAGCATTGAAGCGTTTTTCCGTCTGGTGAACCGTCTGGGCCTGAATAAAGTCGAGCTGCGCAACGATTTACCCAGCGGGAAGGTGACCGACGATCTAAGCCATCAGCAGGTGCGCGAGCTGGCGGCGCGTTATCACATCGAGATCCTGACGATTAACGCGGTCTATCCCTTTAACCGCCGTAGCGAAGAGGTGCGGCAGCTGACCGAGTCGCTGCTGAAAGAGGCTCAGGCCATCGGCGCCAAATCGCTGGTGCTCTGCCCGCTCAACGACGGCAGCGAGGTGCCGGCCAGCGACACCCTGGGCGCCCTGCGCGATCTGGCCCCGCTGTTCGCCTTCTACGGCATCCACGGCCTGGTGGAGCCGCTGGGCTTCCCGCAAAGCTCGCTGCGATCGGCGCACCAGGCGCAGACGCTGATCCATGACGCGCGCGTGCCGTTTAAGCTGCTGATCGACACCTTCCATCACCATCTCTACCCGCAGGCGGCGGACGAGTTCAGTCAGGTGGAGGTAGCGGACATCGGGCTGGTCCACCTTTCCGGAGTGGACGATACCCGTCCGCGCGAGCAGCTCACCGATGCCGAGCGCATCATGCTGACGCCGCAGGATCGTCTCGGCACCTGCGAGCAGGTTAAGGCCCTGGAAGCCCGCGGCTATCAGGGGGTATACGCTTTTGAACCCTTCGCTCCCGAGCTGGCGCAGTGGAGCGAAGCGGATATCGAGCGCGAAATTGAGCAGAGCATCGCGCTTATCCAACGCCACTGCGCCTGAGGCCTCTCGCTAAAGCGTGCGCGGCGCGTGACGATTTCCCCAACGCCGGACGACGAGGTTGCCTATAATCGTCGCAGGATAAATGGAGGAATCGATCATGAGCTCACCCCTGTTGATTGCGCGCACGCTGGATAACGCGCTCTATTTGCTGCCCGCCATGGCCAACCGCCATGGGCTGATCACCGGTGCGACCGGCACCGGTAAAACCGTCACCCTGCAAAAGCTGGCTGAGTCGTTTTCGGAGATTGGCGTGCCGGTATTTATGGCGGACGTCAAGGGCGACCTGACCGGCATTGCCGCCGCGGGCCAGAGCTCAGAGAAACTGCAGGCGCGGCTGGAGAAGATCGGCGTCAGCGACTGGGAGCCGCACGCCAACCCGGTGGTGCTCTGGGATATCTTTGGCGAAAAGGGCCACCCGGTGCGGGCGACGGTCTCCGATCTTGGCCCCCTGCTGCTGGCGCGCCTGCTCAATCTCAATGAGGTGCAGAGCGGCGTGCTGAACATTATTTTCCGCATCGCGGACGACCGCGGCCTGCTGCTGCTCGACTTCAAAGACCTCCGCGCCATCACCCAGTTTATCGGCGACAACGCCAAATCTTTCCAGAATCAGTACGGCAATATCAGCAGCGCCTCGGTCGGCGCCATCCAGCGCGGGCTGTTGACCCTGGAGCAACAGGGCGCCGGGCACTTCTTCGGCGAGCCGATGCTGGATATTGCCGACTGGATGCGCGTCGATGCCAGTGGCAAAGGGGTGATCAATATCCTCAGCGCTGAAAAGCTCTACCAGATGCCGAAGCTCTACGCCGCCAGCCTGCTGTGGATGCTCTCCGAGCTGTACGAGCGCCTACCGGAGGCGGGCGATCTCGACAAGCCCAAACTGGTGTTCTTCTTCGATGAGGCGCATCTGCTGTTCAACGATGCGCCGCAGGTGCTGCTGGATAAAATCGAACAGGTGATCCGTCTTATCCGCTCCAAGGGCGTCGGCGTCTATTTTGTCTCGCAGAACCCGGCGGATATTCCCGACGCTGTGCTCGGCCAGTTGGGCAACCGTGTGCAGCACGCGCTGCGCGCCTTTACGCCGAAGGATCAGAAAGCGGTGAAAACCGCCGCCCAGACCATGCGCGCCAACCCGGCCTTCAGTACCGAACAGGCGATCCAGGAGCTGGGCACCGGCGAGGCGCTGATCTCCTTCCTCGATGAGAAAGGCAGTCCGTCGGTGGTCGAGCGGGCGATGGTTATCGCTCCCTGCTCGCGGATGGGGCCAGTCAGCGATGACGAGCGCAATGGCCTGCTGAATCACTCGCCGCTGTACGGCAAGTATGAAGAGGAGGTGGACCGCGAGTCGGCCTTCGAGATGCTGCAGCAAGGGGTGCAGGTCACTACCGAGCAGCAGTCGGCTCCGCCGGCGAAGGGTCAGCAGAGCGGAGAAGACGACGGGCTGCTCGGCGGCCTGAAAGATATCCTGTTCGGCAGCACCGGCCCGCGCGGCGGCAAACGCGACGGTATCGTGCAGACCGCGGCGAAAAGCGCAGTTCGCCAGGTCACCAATCAGATCGTCCGCGGCATGCTGGGCAGCCTGCTGGGCGGACGCAAGCGCTAAAAAAAAAGCCCCCTCATCAATGAGGGGGCTTAGGTTTCAGGCTTACCCGCTAGGCCTTACGCATCATCAGCCAGAGGCTTATCAGGAAGAAGCTGGCGCTTGGCAACAGCGCGCCGATGATCGGCGGTATGCCGTACACCAGGGTCAGCGGGCCGAAAATCTGATCCAGCACGTAGAAGATAAAGCCGAAGCTAATCCCCGTCACTACCCGGACGCCCATCGGCACGCTACGCAGCGGGCCAAAGATAAACGACAGCGCCATCAGCATCATCACCGCCACCGACAGCGGCTGGAAGATTTTGCTCCACATATTGAGCTGGTAGCGTCCCGGATCCTGACCGCTGGATTTCAGGTATTTCACATAGTTGTGCAGCCCGCTGATCGACAGCGCATCCGGATCCAGGGCAACCACGCCGAGCTTGTCCGGCGTCAGGTTGGTTTTCCAGGTACCGCTCACCATCTGCGACCCGGTCACCTGCTTCGGATCGGTCAGATCGGATTCATCCACCTGCGACAGGCGCCACACTTTATTCTCGCTATCGAATTTTGCCGAGGCGGCATAGCGCACCGACTGTAAACGACGCTCCGGGTTGAAGGCATAAATGCTGACGCCCCCCAGCTCATCGTTACCTTTCACCCGTTCGATATAGACAAAGTTATGGCCATCTTTCGCCCACAGCCCCTGCTGGGTGGAAAGTAGCGAACCGCCGTACATCTGCTGGGCGCGGTAGTTGCGCGCCATCTGTTCGCCCTGCGGCGCCACCCACTCGCCGATCGCCATGGTCAGCAGCACCAGCGGGATAGCGGTTTTCATCACCGCCAGCGCCACCTGCAGCCGGGTGAAACCGGACGCCTGCATCACCACCAGCTCGCTGCGCTGGGCCAGCATCCCCAGCCCCAGCAGCGCGCCAAGCAGCGCCGCCATTGGGAAGAAGATCTGGATGTCTTTCGGCACGCTGAGGATGGTATAGAGGCCGGCGCCCAGCGCGTCGTAACTGCCCTGCCCGGACTTTTTCAGCTGATCGACAAACTTGATAATGCCGGAGAGCGACACCAGCATGAACAGCGTCATCATGATGGTGTTGAAAATCGTCTTACCGATATAACGGTCAAGTACGCCAAACGCCTGCATCAGGCCGCTCCTTTATTAAAACGGGCGCGGAAGCGGCGCATCGGCACCGTGTCCCACAGGTTTAACAGCACCGCCAGCGCAAAATAGAGCAGGTTGATCGCCCACATCCAGATAGCCGGGTCCATTTTGCCTTTGCCGCCGTTCGACTTAATCGAGGTCTGCAGCAGGAAGAACACCAGGTAGAGCAGCATCGCCGGCAGCATCGACAGCACGCGGCCCTGGCGCGGGTTCACCACGCTGAGGGGCACCACCATCAGCGCCATAATGAAGACCGTCGCCACCAGCGTGAAGCGCCAGTGCAGTTCGGCGCGCGCGCGGTCGGTGTGGGTCTGCCACAGAGTGCGCATATCCATCTGTTCGGTGTCGTCCGGATCGGAGGTCACCGCCTGGTGGCCGATAATGGCCTGATAGTTATTGAAATCGGTAATGCGGAAATCGCGCAGCATCGCGGTGCCTTCAAAGCGGGTGCCCTTGTTGAGGGTCACCACCTGCGAACCGTCTTTCTGCTGCGACAGCTCGCCGGAATCCGCCACCACCACGGAAGGTCGCGCGTTGCCTTTCGGACGCAGCTGGGCAAGGAAGACGTCATGGAAGCGGTTGCCGTTGACGCTCTCGATAAACATCACCGCGTTACCATCGCTGGCCTGCTGGAACTGGCCCTGGGCCAGAGCGGCCATGCCGGGGTTAGCCTTGGCTTCCGCCAGCACTTCATCCTGATGGCGCGACGACCACGGCCCCGCCCACATCACGTTGACCGCCGCCACCGCGCCGGTGAACAGCGCGAGGATCATCGCCGCCTTGATCAGCACGGCTTTACTCAGGCCGCAGGCGTGCATCACCGTAATTTCGCTTTCGGTGTACAGCTTGCCGAGGGTCATCAGCAGGCCAAGGAACAGACTTAACGGCAGGATAAGCTGCGCCATCTCCGGGATGCCGAGCCCCAACAGCGAGAGCACCAGATTGGTTGGGATATCGCCATCCACCGCAGCGCCGAGGATCCTGACTAATTTCTGACAAAAGAAAATCAGTAACAGGATGAATAGGATCGCCAACTGGCTTTTCAGCGTCTCACGAACCAGATATCTTATGATTATCACTATAAATACGCCCGTAAAAACCCGTTTTAGTGCAGGAAAATTGCTTGTTTCATGGCTTAAACGTCATTTATTCTCTTTGGTCGTCGAAAACGTCGCTAAGATTAAATGACTCATCGGTTCTGCATGTCAGGATCTTTTCTGACGAACCCAGGCCTTAATAACGTTAAGATTAACACGAAGTCACCGCAACAGCGGATATGAGTTACGAAAGCTTGCAATTATATACTCAATGGATTTCGAGTTGTAAGAAGGCAGCAGGGCTGTGGCCCCTGGCGCGCACAATGTGCCACGTCAGGGTAAGCAGGCGCAGCCGGCGCATCTGCAACTTGAAAGGCGACGAGTATAGCCGTAGCCACCACTGTTGTCTTTAAGATTCAGGAGCATAGTGCATGGAGTTCAGTGTAAAAAGCGGTAGCCCGGAGAAGCAGCGGAGCGCCTGTATCGTGGTCGGCGTCTTTGAACCACGTCGCCTCTCCCCCATCGCCGAACAACTCGATAAAATCAGCGACGGCTACATCAGCGCCCTGCTGCGTCGCGGCGAGCTGGAAGGCAAACCTGGCCAGACGTTATTGCTGCACCATGTGCCAAACATTCTGTCTGAGCGCATTCTGCTGATTGGCTGCGGCAAAGAGCGCGAACTGGATGAGCGTCAGTACAAGCAGGTCATCCAGAAAACCATCAATACCCTGAATGATACCGGTTCAATGGAGGCGGTCTGCTTCCTGACCGAGCTGCACGTCAAGGGCCGTAACAACTACTGGAAAGTTCGCCAGGCCGTTGAAACCGCCAAAGAGACGCTGTACAGCTTCGACCAGCTGAAGACCAACAAAAGCGAGCCGCGTCGCCCGCTGCGTAAAATGGTCTTTAACGTGCCGACCCGTCGCGAGCTGACCAGCGGCGAACGCGCCATTCAGCACGGGCTGGCGATCGCCGCCGGCATCAAAGCGGCGAAAGATCTCGGCAACATGCCGCCGAACATCTGTAACGCCGCCTATCTGGCCTCCCAGGCACGCCAGCTGGCCGATACCTATAGCAAAAACGTTATCACCCGCGTGATCGGCGAACAGCAGATGCGCGAGCTGGGAATGAACGCCTACCTCGCCGTCGGCAACGGTTCGCAGAACGAGTCGCTGATGTCGGTCATCGAGTATAAAGGCAACCCGTCGGAAGACGCGCGCCCTATCGTGCTGGTCGGTAAAGGCCTGACCTTCGATTCCGGCGGTATCTCCATCAAGCCGGCTGAAGGCATGGACGAGATGAAGTACGACATGTGCGGCGCCGCGGCGGTGTACGGGGTGATGCGGATGGTTGCTGAGCTGCAGCTGCCGCTGAACGTGATCGGCGTGCTGGCGGGCTGTGAAAACATGCCTGGCGGTCGCGCGTATCGCCCGGGCGATGTTCTGACCACCATGTCCGGCCAGACGGTGGAAGTGCTGAACACCGACGCCGAAGGCCGTCTGGTGCTGTGCGATGTGCTGACCTACGTTGAGCGCTTCGAGCCGGAAGCGGTTATCGATGTCGCAACGCTGACCGGCGCCTGCGTGATTGCCCTCGGCCATCACATCACCGGCCTGATGTCGAACCATAATCCGCTGGCCCATGAGCTGATCGGCGCCTCTGAACTGGCGGGCGACCGCGCATGGCGTCTGCCGCTGGCCGATGAGTTCCAGGACCAGCTGGAATCCAACTTTGCCGATATGGCGAATATCGGCGGCCGTCCTGGCGGCGCGATCACCGCCGGCTGCTTCCTGTCGCGCTTCACCCGCAAGTACAACTGGGCGCACCTCGACATCGCCGGCACCGCCTGGCGTTCCGGCAAAGCCAAAGGCGCCACCGGTCGTCCGGTCGCTCTGCTGTCGCAGTTCCTGCTCAATCGCGCGGGTTTTAACGGCGAAGAGTGATTGCCGTCTGATGCCCGGTGGCGCTACGCTTACCGGGCCTACGGAAAGATGCCGTTTGTAGGCCGGGTAAGCGTAGCGCCACCCGGCTTTGCATTTAAATCCACGACAAGAAGCCCCATATATGAAGAATGCAACGTTCTACCTTCTGGACAACGAAGACACCGTCGACGGCCTGAGCGCCGTCGAGCAGCTGGTGTGTGACATTGCCGCAGAACGTTGGCGCAACGGCAAGCGCGTCCTGATCGCCTGTGAAGATGAGCAGCAGGCGATTCGTCTCGATGAGGCGCTGTGGTCGCGGCCGCCGGAGAGCTTTGTGCCGCACAATCTGGCGGGCGAAGGCCCGCGAGGCGGCGCGCCGGTGGAGATTGCCTGGCCGCAAAAGCGCAACAGCAGCCCGCGGGATATTCTGATCAGCCTGCGGCTTAACTTTGCAGATTTTGCCACCGCTTTCACAGAAGTGATAGACTTTGTCCCTTACGAAGAAAATCTGAAACAACTGGCGCGCGAACGCTATAAGGCGTACCGCATGGCTGGTTTCAACCTGAACACGGCAACCTGGAAATAATGGAAAAGACATACAACCCACAAGATATCGAACAGCCGCTTTACGAGCACTGGGAAAAGCAGGGCTATTTCAAACCGAATGGTGATGAAAGCCAGGAGAGCTTCTGCATCATGATCCCGCCGCCGAACGTCACCGGCAGTTTGCATATGGGTCATGCCTTCCAGCAAACCATCATGGATACCATGATTCGCTACCAGCGCATGCAGGGCAAAAACACCCTGTGGCAGGCGGGGACCGACCACGCGGGTATCGCTACCCAGATGGTGGTTGAGCGTAAGATTGCCGCTGAAGAAGGGAAAACCCGCCACGACTACGGCCGCGACGCCTTCATCGACAAAATCTGGCAGTGGAAAGCGGAATCCGGCGGCACCATTACCCGTCAGATGCGCCGTCTCGGCAACTCCGTGGACTGGGAGCGCGAGCGCTTCACCATGGACGAGGGGCTTTCCAATGCCGTGAAAGAAGTCTTTGTTCGCCTGTACAAAGAAGATCTGATCTACCGCGGTAAACGCCTGGTTAACTGGGACCCGAAACTGCGCACTGCCATTTCCGACCTCGAAGTGGAAAACCGCGAATCGAAAGGTTCGATGTGGCACATCCGCTACCCGCTGGCCGATGGCGCGAAAACCGCTGACGGTAAAGACTACCTGGTGGTCGCCACTACCCGTCCGGAAACCCTGCTGGGCGATACCGGCGTGGCCGTTAACCCGGAAGATCCGCGCTACAAAGATCTGATTGGCAAATTCGTGGTGCTGCCGCTGGTAAACCGCCGCATCCCGATCGTGGGCGACGAACACGCCGACATGGAGAAAGGCACCGGCTGCGTGAAGATCACCCCGGCGCACGACTTTAACGACTACGAAGTGGGTCGTCGTCACCAGCTGCCGATGATCAACATCCTGACCTTTGACGGCGACATCCGCGAAAGCGCGGAAGTGTACGACACCAAAGGCAATGAATCTGACGTCTACTCCAGCGAGATCCCGGCGGAGTTCCAGAAACTGGAACGCTTCGCGGCGCGTAAAGCCGTCGTTGCGGCGGTTGACGCCCTCGGCCTGCTGGAAGAGATCAAACCGCACGACCTGACCGTCCCTTACGGCGACCGCGGCGGCGTGGTTATCGAACCGATGCTGACCGACCAGTGGTACGTGCGCGCGGACGTGCTGGCCAAGCCGGCGGTGGAAGCCGTTGAAAACGGCGACATCCAGTTCGTGCCGAAGCAGTACGAAAACATGTACTTCTCCTGGATGCGCGATATTCAGGACTGGTGTATCTCCCGTCAGCTGTGGTGGGGTCACCGCATTCCGGCATGGTATGACAACGACGGCAATGTCTACGTGGGCCGTAGCGAAGACGAAGTGCGTCAGGAAAACAACCTGAGCGCCGACGTTGCGCTGCGTCAGGACGAAGACGTTCTCGATACCTGGTTCTCCTCCGCGCTGTGGACCTTTTCCACCCTCGGCTGGCCGGAAAACACCGACGCCCTGCGTCAGTTCCACCCAACCAGCGTGATGGTGTCCGGCTTCGACATCATCTTCTTCTGGATCGCCCGCATGATCATGATGACCATGCACTTCATCAAAGATGAAAACGGTAAACCGCAGGTTCCGTTTAAGACCGTCTACATGACCGGTCTGATCCGCGATGACGAAGGCCAGAAGATGTCCAAATCCAAGGGTAACGTTATCGACCCGCTGGATATGGTTGACGGCATCACCCTGCCGGAGCTGCTGGAGAAACGTACCGGCAACATGATGCAGCCGCAGCTGGCGGAGAAAATCCGTAAGCGCACCGAGAAACAGTTCCCGAACGGCATCGAGCCGCACGGCACCGACGCTCTGCGCTTTACCCTGGCGGCGCTGGCCTCTACCGGCCGCGACATCAACTGGGATATGAAGCGTCTGGAAGGTTACCGTAACTTCTGTAACAAGCTGTGGAACGCCAGCCGCTTCGTGCTGATGAACACTGAAGATCAGGATTGCGGCTTCAACGGCGGCGAGATGGTGCTCTCCCTGGCCGACCGCTGGATCCTTGCGGAATTCAACCACACCGTCAAAGCGTATCGCGAAGCGCTGGATAACTTCCGCTTCGATATCGCCGCCGGCATCCTGTATGAGTTCACCTGGAACCAGTTCTGCGACTGGTACCTGGAACTGACCAAGCCGGTCATGAACGGCGGCAGCGAAGCGGAGCTGCGCGGCACTCGCCATACGCTGGTGACTGTGCTGGAAGGTCTGCTGCGCCTGGCGCATCCGATCATTCCGTTCATCACCGAGACCATCTGGCAGCGCGTGAAGGTCATCTGCGGGATCACCGCCGACACCATCATGCTGCAGCCGTTCCCGCAGTACGATGCCTCTCAGGTGGACGACGCGGCGCTGGCCGACACCGAATGGCTGAAGCAGGCGATCGTCGCCGTGCGTAACATCCGTGCGGAAATGAACATCGCTCCGGGCAAACCGCTGGAACTGCTGCTGCGCGGCTGCAGCAAAGAGGCCGAGCGTCGCGTGAACGACAACCGCAGCTTCCTGCTGAATCTGGCGCGTCTGGAAAGCATTACCGTGCTGCCTGCCGAGGATAAAGGTCCGGTCTCGGTGACCAAGATCGTCGACGGCGCCGAACTGCTGATCCCGATGGCGGGCCTCATCAACAAAGAAGATGAGCTGGCGCGTCTGGCGAAAGAAGTGGCCAAAATCGAAGGTGAAATTGGCCGCATCGAAAGCAAGCTGGCCAACGAAGGCTTTGTCGCCCGAGCGCCGGAAGCGGTGATCGCCAAAGAGCGCGAGAAGCTGGAAGGCTACGCGGAAGCGAAAGCGAAGCTGATTGAACAGCAGGCAGTGATCGCCGCGCTGTAACCCTCCCGCCCCTTGCCACCCGGCAAGGGGCGTTTTTATGAAACATCCTCGCTTGCGCTCTCCCCTGCCGCGATGTTATTAACATCATCATTCGTCTTTTTTGGGTAATGAGTCATTGTATGAATACGAGCGTCCCCGCGGCGACGTTGCTGCGTCGCATTACGGCGGCAGACAATCCCGCCATCGCCAGGGTCATCCGTCAGGTCTCCGCTGAATACGGCCTGACCGCCGATAAAGGCTATACGGTCGCCGACCCGAATCTCGATGAGCTGTATGAGCTGTACAGCCAGCCGGGCTCCGCCTACTGGGTGGTGGAGAAAGAGGGAGAAGTGGTGGGCGGCGGAGGCGTCGCGCCGCTCGCCTGCAGCGAGCCGGATATCTGCGAGCTGCAGAAAATGTATTTTATGACCAGCGCCCGCGGCCAGGGGCTGGCGAAGAAGCTGGCGCTGTTGGCGCTGGACTACGCCCGCGAGCAGGGCTTTAAACGCTGCTATCTGGAAACCACCGCCTTCCTGACGGAGGCGATCGGCTTATATGAGCATCTTGGCTTCGAACATATTGACGGTCCGCTGGGCTGCACCGGCCACGTGGACTGCGAAGTGCGGATGTTGAAAACGCTGTAGCGCCTCGATATCGCAGGCGTCCCCGGTAGCGCTACGCTTACCGGGGCTACAGTTCGGTAGCCCGGCTAAGCGCAGCGCTACCGGGGTATGTCCCGGATGGCACTGCTGGCACCTTACCCGTGCTCGCGGTGCCGTTTTTTTGTCGGGTGGCGGCTAACGCCTTACCCAACCTACTGCCCGTACTATTGCGAGCTGAAGCTCTCAACGCTATCTCTCCCCATGACTACTGAAACTGCCGGTATTAGTGGCTACCGGGGCTACAGGGGCCGAATAGCGTGGGCTACGCCGCCGCCGGCACGCCGCTGTGAAAGCGGAACTCGGCCTCCGGACGGAGGATCAGCGCCGCTTCCGCCTCGCCGAGCTGGCGTACCCGCTCGCTGATATCTTCTCCGGCAATCTTCTGCGCCAGATCCAGGTAGTCCTGATAGTGACGCGCTTCCGAGCGCAGCAGCGACAGATAGAACTTCTGCAGATCGTCGTCCAGCCACGGCGCCAGCGCCGCAAAGCGCTCGCAGGAGCGGGCCTCGATATAGGCGCCGCAGATGAGCTTATCGATCAGCATCACCGGCTCATGTGAGCGCACTTCGCGCCGCAGGCCGCGGGCATAGTTGCTGGCGGTGATTTTGACATAGGGGATATCGCGCGCCAGCATCATCTCCCGCACTTGCCAGAAGTGATGCAGCTCCTCTTTAATCAGCAAAATCATGCTGTCCAGCAGCTGACGGCCCCATGGGTCGTCGGTCTGCGGCATGGCGCTTTTGTTGATCCGCTTATGCAGAGCGACAAAATCCGGCTCCGGCCCCCGGCGGTAGGTGAAGTCTTCATACGGCTTCAGGCAGTCCAGAAGCTCATCGGCGTCGGCTTTATCCGCGACGTAGCGACGCACCAGCAGCATGGCGTTCTGCGCCGCTTTCAGTTCGCACACCATATGGTCGGTCAGCAGCAGCGGCAGGTTTTCCGGCTTGCGGGCTTCGTCAATCCACGCCTGCGGCGTCGGGCAGTGCAGGAAGTTGATAATCGGGGAGAGTATCTGCGGGTAATCCATGGAAGTTCCTTGCTATACGGCGGCTGGCGCCGCCGTATCCATCTACAACATCTGCGACTTAGTGACGAACGCCATCGTCGTCTTCATCGACAAAATCTTCGTCATCATCGCCGTCTTCTTCGCCGTTGGGGTCCTCATAGTAGGTGCCCCACCCGTCATACTCGACGTCAAATTTTTCTGCCAGCGTCATCAGCTGTTCCACCTGGGCATCGATCAGTTCTGCGTTCAGGGCGCATTCGCTCAGAATATCGCAGCAGATGACCACTTCACCCTCTTCCACTTCCAGCTCTTCGGGCTCGGTTACTTCGTAGCCCAGCTTAAAGGCTTCCACCGCCACTTTCTCCAGGGTTTCGAAATCGTCTGCAGAGAGGTGATGCTCAATCGTGTACAGTGCGTCCGGATCGCTGCCATCCTCCAGCAGCTCTTCGATAATCAGACGCGTCTCTTCACGCTGTTCTTCCAGGTGTTCCGGGTTTGCCATGGCTCGTTCCTCATAATGTGCGGCAGTTATCCCTATTGTCACATACCGCCGTCATTGCCTCCACTTCTCAGTGAAAGATTTCGATCACAGACTTGCAAATGAATATTCATACATATAAATTGAATTTTAATTCAATTAGTGGCCTATGCCAGGTGAGGGAACCATGTCTGAGTTTTACCAGAAGCATTTTTTAAAGTTACTCGATTTTACGCCTGCAGAAATCACCGCCCTGCTCGAGCTGGCGGCAAAGCTGAAAGCCGATAAGAAAAACGGTATCGAAGTCCAGAAACTGGCAGGGAAAAACATCGCGCTCATCTTCGAAAAAGACTCAACCCGTACACGATGCTCTTTCGAAGTTGCCGCATACGATCAGGGCGCCCGCGTGACCTACCTGGGGCCCAGCGGCAGCCAGATTGGCCATAAAGAGTCGATCAAGGACACCGCCCGTGTGCTCGGACGGATGTACGACGGCATTCAGTATCGCGGCCACGGCCAGGAAGTGGTGGAGACCCTGGCGCAATATGCCGGCGTGCCGGTATGGAACGGCCTCACCAACGAGTACCACCCTACCCAGCTGCTGGCGGACCTGCTGACCATGAAAGAGCACCTGCCGGGCAAAGCCTTTAACCAGATGACGCTGGTCTACGCCGGCGACGCGCGCAACAACATGGGCAATTCGATGCTGGAAGCCGCCGCGTTGACCGGTCTGGATCTGCGCCTGGTGGCGCCATCGGCCTGCTGGCCGGAGGCCGCGCTGGTGGAAACCTGTACCGCGTTGGCGAAACAGCAGGGCGGCAACATCACCCTGACGGAAGATATCGCCGCGGGGGTGAAAGGCGCCGATTTTATCTATACCGACGTCTGGGTCTCAATGGGCGAGGCGAAGGAAAAATGGGCCGAACGTATCGCCCTGCTGCGCGACTATCAGGTTAACAGCGCGATGCTGGCGCTGACCGGCAATCCGCAGGTCAAGTTCCTCCACTGCCTGCCGGCGTTCCATGACGACCAGACCACGCTGGGCAAACAGATGGCGGCCGATTACGGCCTGCACGGCGGCATGGAAGTGACTGACGAGGTGTTTGAGTCGGCGGCAAGCGTGGTCTTTGACCAGGCGGAAAACCGGATGCACACCATCAAAGCGGTGATGGTGGCGACGCTGAGCAAATAGTCCTTCGCTCGCCGTCAAATCCCGGATCGCTCGGCGCGTATCCGGGATACCGCCCGTCAGGGCGCTGCGTTACGCCATCAGCATCTTCACCACCGCTTTGCGCACCTTCGCCGGCGCGCCCACGGCGCACAGCGGTTTATGCACTTCCCCGGGATAAAACACCACAAAGTCCCCTTCGTTAAGGATCACCGTTTGCTCCTGCGTCCCCTCCGCCAGGAAAGCGATGTCTTTCTCCGCCAGCCAGTCGGTCTGCGGCTCTCCTGCCGGCAAGGTGCTGAAGGTCATCCCCTCGCTGCCGCGGAGCACAATCTGGATATCGAGATAGCGGGTATGATATTCCGCGCGGCGTGCGGCCTGCGGCTCGGTGGTGTCTTCGGAAATCAGATAAAACAGGTTGTCGCCGTCGATATCGTGTTTACCCAGCGGCGTCGCCTCGCTGACATGGGCGATAACGTGTTCGATAGCCTCGCGCAGCGCGGCCGGCAGCCACGGCTGCAGATGGTGGATATTGCCAATAATCATCGCTTACCTCAAATATAAAACAACATTTCATTTTTGCGTTTTATACCCCCATCGCCGCTGCCATACCAGTACAGTTTCATGGTTCTTTGCGCTGGCGCACTTTTCTGCAGGCAAACGATTACCTGATTGTGAATGAATCGCTTGATCGTCATAACGGTCTGCGTATAATGCCAGTCGTTTTGCCGGGAGGAAGCATGGCCAATTGCGTACGACATTCTGTCTTAGCGCGTCTCAATGCAGACGCTGGCCTGCCGTTTTTCTTTCCGTTGCTCATTGGATTCCCGAAGCCCCTTATTTAAGGGGCTTTTTTTTTGCCCAGGCGTCAGGAGATAAGCATGGCTAACCCGCTATATCAAAAACATATCATTTCCATAAACGATCTCAGCCGCGAAGACCTCGAACTGGTGCTGGCGACGGCGGCAAAGCTGAAAGCCAATCCACAACCCGAGCTGCTGAAGCATAAGGTTATCGCCAGCTGTTTCTTTGAAGCCTCGACCCGCACCCGCCTCTCTTTTGAAACCTCGATGCACCGCCTGGGGGCCAGCGTGGTCGGCTTTTCCGACAGCGCCAACACTTCGCTGGGCAAAAAAGGGGAAACGCTGGCGGATACCATCTCCGTCATCAGCACCTACGTTGATGCCATCGTGATGCGTCATCCGCAGGAGGGCGCGGCCCGTCTGGCGACCGAATTCTCCGGCGGCGTGCCGGTACTGAACGCCGGCGACGGCGCTAACCAGCACCCGACCCAAACCCTGCTCGACCTGTTCACCATTCAGGAGACCCAGGGCCGCCTCGAAAACCTCAACGTGGCGATGGTCGGCGATCTGAAGTATGGCCGTACCGTCCACTCCCTGACCCAGGCGCTGGCCAAGTTCAGCGGCAACCGCTTCTACTTCATCGCCCCGGACGCGCTGGCCATGCCGCAATACATCCTCGATATGCTGGATGAAAAAGGTATCGCCTGGAGCCTGCATAGCGCCATCGACGACGTAATGGCGGAAGTGGATATTCTGTACATGACCCGCGTGCAGAAAGAACGTCTGGATCCGTCGGAATATGCCAACGTCAAAGCGCAGTTCGTCCTGCGCGCCGCCGACCTTGAAGGGGCGCGCGCTAACATGAAGGTGCTGCACCCGCTGCCGCGCATTGACGAAATCACCACCGATGTCGATAAAACGCCGCACGCCTGGTACTTCCAGCAGGCCGGTAACGGCATCTTCGCCCGCCAGGCGTTACTGGCACTGGTACTGAATAGCGAGCTGGCTCTGTAAGGGGGAAATGAGAGATGACACACGACAATAAACTGCAGGTAGAAGCGATCAAACGCGGCACCGTGATCGACCACATCCCGGCGCAGGTCGGCTTTAAGCTGCTCACCCTGTTCAAACTGACCGAAACCGACCAGCGCATCACCATCGGCCTGAACCTGCCCTCCGGCGAGATGGGCCGCAAAGACTTGATTAAAATCGAGAACACCTTCCTGACCGACGAGCAGGTTAACCAGCTGTCGTTATACGCCCCGCAGGCGACGGTAAACCGCATTGATGATTACGAAGTGGTGGGCAAATCCCGCCCGAGCCTGCCGGATCGTATCGACAGCGTGCTGGTCTGCCCGAACAGCAACTGTATCAGCCACGCCGAACCGGTTTCTTCCAGTTTTGCAGTGAAAAAGCGCGCTGATGACATCGCACTCAAATGTAAATACTGCGAAAAAGAGTTTTCTCATTATGTGGTGCTGGCCAACTAAATGCGGTTGGTATTGGTGGTAGGCCTCCCTATAATGGCTACCACCCTACGCTTCGTCCTTCAGGCGGCGTCTGCGCCGGCGATACAGCGCTTATCGCCTGGCGGCAACCTGAATGATTTTGCGTAACATTACTCAGTTCATCTGGAGATAACATGAGCAAAACTATTGCGACGGAAAATGCACCAGCAGCGATTGGCCCATACGTTCAGGGCGTTGACCTCGGCAGCATGATCATCACCTCTGGCCAAATCCCGGTCGACCCGAAAACCGGCAGCGTTCCGGAAGACGTGTCCGCACAGGCGCGCCAGTCGCTGAACAACGTGAAAGCGATCGTTGAAGCCGCTGGCCTCACCGTCGGCGATATCGTCAAGACCACCGTTTTCGTCAAAGACCTCAACGATTTCGCTACCGTTAACGCCACTTACGAAGCGTTCTTCACCGAGCACAACGCCACCTTCCCGGCGCGCTCCTGCGTTGAAGTGGCGCGTCTGCCGAAAGATGTGAAGATCGAGATCGAAGCCATCGCCGTGCGTCGCTGATCGCTAACCTCGGCATGAAAAAAGGCAGCCCGCAGGCTGCCTTTTTTACGTGGGTCATCCGTAAACCTTCCCCTCATTGCCAGCCGTAGCGGCGGCTGTAGAAGCCTTTGACGGTTTGGGTCAGCACCATATAGCCCGCCAGGATCGCCACCAGCCACGGGAAGTAGCTCAGCGGCAGAGCCTGCAGCTGCAGATAGCCCGCCAGCGGCGAGAACGGCAGCGCGATCCCCACCGCCATCACCACCAGGGTCATGGCGAACAGCGGCCAGGCGGCGCGGCTCTGGACGAAGGGAATGCGCCGGGTGCGGATCATGTGCACAATCAGCGTTTGCGACAGCAGCCCCTCGATAAACCAGCCGGACTGGAACAGGGTCTGCATCTCCACGGTATTGGCGTGGAACACCCACCACATCAGGCCGAAGGTGAGGATATCGAAAATCGAGCTGATCGGGCCGAAGAAGACCATAAAGCGCCCGAGATCGGCCGGGTTCCAGCGCTGCGGTTTGCGGATCTGTTCATCATCGACGTTATCGAACGGGATCGCCACCTGGGAGACATCGTACAGCAGGTTTTGAATCAACAGGTGCAGCGGCAGCATCGGCAGAAACGGCAGGAAGGCGCTGGCCACCAGCACGCTGAAGACGTTGCCGAAGTTGGAGCTGGCGGTCATTTTGATGTACTTGAGCATGTTGGCGAAGGTGCGGCGGCCTTCGATCACCCCCTCCTCCAGCACCATCAGGCTCTTCTCCAGCAGAATGATATCCGCCGCCTCGCGGGCAATATCCACCGCGCCGTCGACCGAGATGCCGATGTCCGCCGCGCGCAGCGCCGGGGCGTCGTTGATGCCGTCGCCCATAAAGCCCACCACGTGGCCTTCGCGTTTCAGCAGCGTCACGATACGCTCCTTATGCAGCGGCGCCAGGCGGGCGAAGAGCGTGGTGCGTTTCGCCAGCGCCGCCAGCTCGTCGTCGCTCATCGCTTCAATCTGGCTGCCAATCACCACTTCGCCAGCATCCAGCCCCACTTCATGGCACACCTTGGCCGCCACCAGCTCGCTGTCGCCGGTGAGGATCTTCACCGTGATGCCGCTGGCTTTTAATGCTTTCAGCGCCGGAGCGGTGGTCTCTTTCGGCGGATCGAGGAAGGCGATGTAGCCTTCCAGGATCAGGTCCGACTCATCGGCGCGCTGGTAGTCGCCTTCGCGGGCCGGCAGATATTTGGTCGCCACCGCCACCACCCGCAGCCCCTGCCGGTTGAGGGTGTCGGTCACCCGGCGAATGCGGCGCAGCATGGTGTCGTCCAGCGGCACGATATCGCCGTTGTAGCGCACCTGGGTTGAGACGTTGAGGATCTCCTGCAGCGCCCCTTTGCAGATCAGCTGATGCGCGTCGTCCTGCTCTTTCACCACCACCGACATGCGGCGGCGTTCGAAGTCGAAGGGGATCTCATCTACCTTCTGCCAGCGCGCCGCCAGCCCGCGGGCGGCCTCCAGCTCAACGCCCTCCAGCACCGCGGTGTCGAGCAGGTTTTTCAGGCCGGTCTGGTAGTGGCTGTTGAGCCAGGCGGCATGCAGTACCCGCTCGCTGACCTTGCCGGAGACGTCGGTATGGTTCTCCAGCACGATTTTATCCTGGGTCAGGGTGCCGGTTTTATCGGTGCAGAGGATGTCCATCGCGCCAAAATTCTGAATGGCGTCGAGGTGTTTGACGATCACCTTTTGTTTTGACAGCTTCACCGCCCCGCGCGCCAGCGTCGAGGTGACGATCATCGGCAGCATCTCCGGCGTCAGGCCGACCGCCACCGACAGCGCGAACAGCGCCGCCTCCCACCAGTCGCCTTTGGTGTAGCCATTGATCAGCAGCACCACCGGGGCCATCACCAGCATAAAGCGGATCAGCAACATGCTCACCCGACTGATGCCTTTCTGGAAGGCGTTCGGTTCGCTCTCCTGCTCGCTGACGCGGCCGGCCAGTTGACCAAACCAGGTGTGGCCGCCGGTGGCGAAAACGATGGCCTGCGCCGAGCCGCTCACCACGTTGGTGCCCATAAAGCACAGGGTGTCGCACTCCAGCGGGTTCTGCTGCAGCGGATCGCGGCTGCGGGCCACTTTCTCCACCGGCAGCGATTCGCCGGTCAGCGAGGCCTGGGCGACGAACAGGTCCCGCGCCTGCAGGATACGCAGGTCGGCCGGGATCATGTCTCCCGCCGACAGCCTGATGATGTCGCCCGGCACCAGCTGGTCGATAGGCAGTTCCAGCCAGCGGCTCTCCCCCTGCTCGTTGACCACCCGCAGCACGGTGGCGGTATTGCTCACCATCGCCTTCAGCGCATCCGCCGCTTTGGTCGAGCGCGCCTCCTGGATGAAGTTGAGCAGCGTCGAGATCCCCACCATCAGGGCGATAACCCCGGCGGCGAACAGATCCTCGGTGGAATAGGAGACGATGCCGAGCACCGTCAACAGCAGATTGAACGGGTTGCGGTAGCAGGTCCACAGATGCACCCACCACGGCGAGGGCTTCTGCGCCGGGATCTGGTTGTCACCGTGTTTGAGGATTTTCGCCGCCACTTCGCCTTCATTGAGCCCTTCAGGGTGGCTGTCAAAGGCGCGCCAGATCTCCTGGTCGTCCATCGCCGCCACGTCCAGGCACTGTTTGCCCAGCGACTCAGGAATGGGGCCGCTCGCCAGATGGCGGGCGTCCGGCAGCGGATCGCGCTGGACTAAACGGCGTGGCAGATGGCGGCTAAGCTGTGCGAACAGCTGCCGGGTATAATTTTTCAGCATAAACAGTCCCTCCGCGCTCGCCAAAGCGAACGCAGCGTTGCCGACGGGCGTAGCAAAACCTACCTGTCAGGCATGTTATTTTTATGGCAGGGACATCAAGGACGTCACTGCTTTACGCTTTCCGGTAAAGCAGTGTTAAACAGGCTTACCGGAAAGAAAGGTTGCTCCATCGAGGATGAGGAGTGGGATCGGGGTCCATAACTATCTCCGGTAAGTGAATATAAACGGCGCGGATTATAGCGCCCTCGTTAAGGATTGTGTGGCAATAATGGCGATGATAAACCCGCGCAACTAAACCGAACGTAAACCAGACTTTGCTCATTGCGGTTTGGTTGAGTAGCATTATGCTCACTTCTACCCCCTGACGAGAATTCCGCATGCAGAACCGGCTGACCATCAAAGATATCGCGCGCTTAAGCGGCGTAGGGAAATCAACGGTATCCCGCGTCCTCAACAACGAGAGCGGGGTCAGCGAACGGACCCGCGAGCGCGTCGAAGCGGTGATGCAGCAGCACGGTTTCTCGCCCTCTCGTTCCGCCCGCGCCATGCGCGGCCAGAGCGATAAAGTGGTGGCGATTATCGTCACCCGTCTCGATTCGCTGTCGGAAAACCTCGCCGTGCAGACCATGCTGCCCGCCTTTTATGAGCAGGGTTACGACCCGATTATGATGGAGAGTCAGTTCTCCCCGGGGCTGGTGGAGGAGCATCTCGGCATGCTCGCCCGGCGTAATATTGACGGCGTGGTACTGTTCGGTTTTACCGGCATCGACGAGGCGATGCTCGCCCCCTGGCGCGACACCCTGGTGCTGATGGCCCGCGACGCCCCCGGCTTCGCCTCGGTGTGCTATGACGACGAGGGGGCCATCACGCTGCTGATGCAGCGGCTCTACGAACGCGGACATCGCCACATCAGCTTCCTTGGCGTACCGCACAGCGACGTCACCACCGGCGAACGCCGACATCTCGCCTACCTCGCCTTCTGTAAAAAGCATCGTCTGACGCCCACCGCCGCCCTGCCGGGGCTGGGCATGAAGCAGGGGTATGACACCGTCGCCAGCGTGTTGACGGCCGAGACCAGCGCCCTGGTCTGCGCCACCGATACCCTCGCCCTCGGCGCCAGCAAATATCTCCAGCAGCAGGGCCGCGATGCGCTGCAGCTCGCCAGCGTCGGCAGCACGCCGCTGATGAAGTTTCTCCACCCGGAAATATTGACCGTCGATCCGGGCTATGCCGAGTCCGGACGCCGGGCCGCCCGGCAGTTGATCGAGCAGATCGCCGGCAGCGTCGATCCCCGCCAGATCGTCATTCCCGCCGCCCTGAATTAATCTCGTTCGGGCGATTTATGTGATCGTCGCCGGGTTTCGGGAACGTTCCCATTTTGCAAATCAAGCGGAACGGTTAGGATGCCCTCAAGGTAAAAACGGCATCTCTCCCCCTCTGTTTTTGAGGCTTCATCATGAGCAAAGTAAACCAGCAGGACATCGATAAACTGATCGAACTGGTGGGCGGGCGCGGCAATATCGCCACCGTCAGCCACTGTATTACCCGTTTGCGCTTTGTGCTGAACGACCCGGCCATCGCCAGACCAAAAGAGATTGAGCAGCTGCGCATGGTGAAGGGATGCTTCACTAACGCCGGCCAGTTCCAGGTGGTCATCGGCACCGAGGTGGGCGATTACTACAAGGCCCTGCTGGCGACCACTGGCCAGACTTCCGCCGATAAAGAGCAGGTCAAACAGGCCGCGCGGCAAAATATGAAGTGGCATGAACAGCTGATTTCGCACTTCGCCGAGATCTTCTTCCCCCTGCTGCCGGCGCTGATCAGCGGCGGTCTGATCCTCGGTTTCCGCAACGTCATCGGCGACTTACCCATGAGCAATGGCCAGACGCTGGCCCAGATGCACCCGTCGCTGAAAACCATCTATGACTTCCTGTGGCTGATTGGCGAGGCGATCTTCTTCTATCTGCCGGTGGGGATCTGCTGGTCGGCGGTGAAGAAGATGGGCGGTACGCCGATCCTCGGGATCGTCCTTGGCGTCACCCTCGTCTCCCCGCAGCTGATGAATGCCTATCTCCTCGGCCAGCAGGTGCCGGAGGTGTGGAACTTCGGCCTGTTTACCATTGCTAAAGTCGGCTACCAGGCGCAGGTGATCCCGGCCCTGCTGGCAGGCCTGACCTTAGGCTTTATCGAGACGCGCCTCAAGCGCATTGTGCCGGACTACCTCTACCTGGTCATTGTGCCGGTCTGCTCGCTGATCCTGGCGGTATTCCTCGCGCACGCCATTATCGGTCCGTTCGGCCGCCTGATCGGCGACGGCGTGGCCTTCGCGGTGCGCCATCTGTTAACCGGCAGCTTCGCGCCGATCGGCGCCGCGCTGTTTGGCTTCCTCTACGCGCCGCTGGTGATAACCGGTGTCCACCAGACCACCCTCGCCATCGATATGCAGATGATCCAGAGCATGGGCGGTACCCCGGTGTGGCCGCTGATTGCGCTGTCCAACATTGCCCAGGCGTCGGCGGTGGTCGGCATCATCATCGCCAGCCGCAAGCAGAATGAACGTGAAATATCGGTGCCGGCGGCGATCTCCGCCTATCTCGGGGTCACCGAGCCGGCAATGTACGGTATCAACCTGAAGTACCGCTTCCCGATGCTGTGCGCAATGATCGGCTCTGGCCTCGCCGGCCTGCTGTGCGGCCTGAACGGCGTGCTGGCGAACGGCATCGGCGTCGGCGGCCTGCCGGGGATCCTCTCCATCCAGCCTACCTACTGGCAGGTGTACGCCATGGCGATGGCCATCGCGGTGGTGGTGCCGATTATCCTCACCACCGTGGTGTATCAGCGCAAGTACCGTCAGGGCACCTTGCAGATTGTCTAACTTCTTCTTTCGGGGCGCCTTTGGCGCCCCTCGTTGCAGCAGGAAAGTACTATGAATCAACTCCCCCACTGGTGGCAAAACGGCGTTATTTATCAAATCTATCCGAAGAGTTTTCAGGATACCACCGGCAGCGGTACCGGCGACCTGCGCGGCGTCACCTCCCGCCTCGACTATCTGCAAAAGCTTGGGGTAGACGCCATCTGGCTGACGCCGTTCTACGTCTCTCCGCAGGTGGATAACGGCTACGACGTGGCGAACTACACCGCCATCGATCCCTCCTACGGCACGATGGCCGACTTTGACGCCCTGGTGGCGGAGGCGAAGGCCCGCGGGATCCGCATCGTGCTGGATATGGTGCTGAACCATACCTCGACCGAACACGAATGGTTCCGTCAGTCGCTGAATAAGGAAAGCCCCTACCGTCAGTTCTATATCTGGCGCGATGGCGAACCGGACGCCCTGCCGAACAACTGGCGCTCCAAGTTTGGCGGCAACGCCTGGCAGTGGCACGCCGACAGCGGGCAGTATTATCTGCACCTGTTCGCCATTGAGCAGGCGGATCTCAACTGGGAGAATCCGGCGGTGCGCGCCGAGCTGAAAAAGGTCTGCGAATTCTGGGCTGACCGCGGCGTCGACGGTCTGCGCCTCGACGTGGTCAACCTGATCTCAAAAGACCAGACCTTTCCCTGCGATCTGGACGGGGATGGCCGCCGCTTCTATACCGACGGCCCGCGGGTGCATGAGTTCCTGCAGGAGATGAGCCGCGATGTCTTCACCCCGCGTCATCTGATGACCGTCGGCGAGATGTCTTCCACCTCGCTGGAACACTGCCAGCAGTACGCCGCGCTGGACGGCCGCGAGCTGTCGATGACCTTTAACTTCCACCATTTAAAAGTCGATTATCCCGGAGGGGAGAAGTGGACCCTCGCCCGCCCGGACTATGTGGCGCTGAAGGCGCTGTTCCGCCACTGGCAGCAGGGGATGCACAACCGGGCATGGAACGCGCTGTTCTGGTGTAACCACGATCAGCCGCGCATCGTCTCGCGCTTTGGCGACGAAGGCGCGTACCGGGTGCCGGCGGCGAAGATGCTGGCGATGGTGCTGCACGGCATGCAGGGCACGCCCTATATTTACCAGGGCGAAGAGATCGGCATGACCAATCCGCACTTCAACAGCATTAGCGATTACCGTGACGTCGAAAGCCACAACATGTTTATCGAACGTGCGGCGCAGGGGCAAAGCCCGGACGAACTGCTGGCGATCCTTGCCAGCAAGTCGCGCGACAACAGCCGCACGCCGATGCCGTGGCACGCCGGCGAGAACGGTGGCTTCAGCGACGGCGAACCGTGGATCGGCCTTGGCGATAACTACCGGGAGATCAACGTCGAGGCGGCGCTGGCGGACCCCGATTCGGTGTTTTATGCCTATCAGCAGCTGATTACGCTGCGTAAAACCCTGCCGCTGCTGACCTGGGGCGATTATCAGGATCTCCTGCCTGACCATCCGTCGCTGTGGTGTTATCGCCGTCAGTGGCAGGGACAAACGCTGGTGGTCGCCGCCAACCTGAGCCGCGACCTGCAGACCTGGCAGCCAGAGGAGGCCCCAGGCGACTGGAAGATGATTATCAGCAACTATGCCGAGACCACGCCCCGCCCGACCGGGCTGACGCTGCGGCCGTTCGAAGCGGTATGGTGGCTGCAGGCGTAAGGTATCCCCTGCCCTCCCGAGATGAGGATGTCATGCCTGGCGCCGGTGGCGAACGCCAGGCATTTTTGCTTATTTTCCAGCCAGATAAATTTACATTTATCGCCAGCGCCCATCATCCGTACTCTCACCTTTTTACCTTGTTCTGGGTCAATAAAATCGCAAACATCTTTGATGCAAATCACTACATATAGAACTTAAAATGCGTCCCGGCCCTACATGTTGTATTAATCGTCTATTATGTCACCATATCTTATCGATGTCTGGCGGTGATGAGATGTGGATAAAACGGGCCGGATCTGAAGGCAAACAGCACGAGCCGTAGCGCGCAGCGCCTTCGGGATAACCTCCGCCTCTGTGGATAACCTGTTCTATATATGGAGTGATCATGACACCGCATGTGATGAAACGTGATGGCTGTAAAGTGCCGTTCAAGTCAGAGCGCATTCAGGAAGCAATTCTGCGTGCAGCTAAAGCAGCGGGAGTCGATGACGCAGACTATTGCGCCACCGTCGCAGAAGTCGTTAGCCAACAAATGCAGGGCCGCGCCCAGGTCGACATCAATGAGATCCAGACCGCGGTGGAAAACCAGCTGATGTCCGGCCCCTATAAGCAGCTGGCGCGCGCCTACATTGAGTATCGCCATGACCGCGATAGCCAGCGTGAGAAGCGCGGCCGCCTCAATCAGGAGATCCGCGGTCTCGTCGAGCAGACCAACTCCGCGCTGCTCAACGAAAACGCCAACAAGGACAGTAAAGTCATCCCGACCCAGCGCGACCTGCTGGCCGGTATCGTCGCCAAGCACTACGCCCGGCAGCACCTGCTGCCTCACGATGTGGTGATGGCCCACGAACGCGGCATGATCCACTATCATGACCTCGATTACTCGCCCTTCTTCCCCATGTTTAACTGCATGCTGATCGACCTGAAAGGCATGCTGACCCAGGGCTTTAAGATGGGCAACGCGGAGATCGAGCCGCCGAAGTCTATCTCTACCGCCACCGCGGTGACAGCGCAGATCATCGCCCAGGTCGCCAGCCATATTTACGGCGGCACCACCATTAACCGCATCGATGAAGTGCTGGCGCCGTTCGTCAGCGAAAGCTTTAACAAGCATCGCAAAATCGCCGAAGAGTGGCAGATCCCGGATGCCGAAGGCTATGCCCGCGCCCGTACCGAAAAAGAGTGCTACGACGCCTTCCAGTCGCTGGAGTATGAGGTTAACACGCTGCATACCGCCAACGGCCAGACGCCGTTCGTCACCTTCGGGTTCGGCCTCGGCACCAGCTGGGAATCGCGGCTGATCCAGCAGTCGATTCTGCGTAACCGCATTGCCGGCCTCGGTAAAAACCGTAAGACCGCGGTGTTCCCGAAACTGGTGTTCGCGATCCGTGACGGCCTGAACCATAAGTTCGGCGATCCGAACTACGACATCAAACAGCTGGCGCTGGAGTGCGCCAGCAAGCGCATGTACCCGGATATCCTCAACTACGACCAGGTGGTGAAGGTTACCGGGTCGTTTAAAACGCCGATGGGCTGCCGCAGCTTCCTCGGGGTGTGGGAAAACGAGAACGGCGAGCAGGTGCACGATGGGCGCAATAACCTCGGCGTTATCAGCCTCAACCTGCCGCGCATCGCCCTGGAAGCGAAAGGCGACGAAGCCGCCTTCTGGGCGCTGCTGGACGAGCGCCTGCAGCTGGCGCGCAAAGCGCTGATGACCCGTATTGCCCGCCTGGAAGGGGTAAAAGCGCGCGTGGCGCCGATCCTCTATATGGAAGGGGCCTGCGGCGTGCGACTGAAAGCCGACGACGACGTCTCCGAGATTTTCAAAAACGGCCGGGCGTCGATTTCGCTGGGCTATATCGGTATCCATGAAACCATCAATGCGCTGTACGGCAATCAGCACATGTACGACAGCGAGGCGCTGCGCGAGAAGGGTGTGGCCATCGTCCAGCGCCTGCGCGACGCCGTCGATTTGTGGAAGGAAGAGACCGGCTACGGCTTTAGCTTGTACAGCACGCCGAGCGAAAACCTGTGCGATCGCTTCTGCCGTCTCGATACCGCCGAGTTTGGCGTGGTGGAAGGGGTGACCGACAAAGGTTACTACACCAACAGCTTCCACCTCGACGTGGAGAAGAAGGTCAACCCGTACGACAAGATCGATTTTGAAGCGCCGTATCCGCCGCTGGCCAACGGGGGCTTCATTTGCTACGGCGAATACCCGAACATCCAGCACAACCTGAAGGCGCTGGAGTACGTGTGGGATTACAGCTATCAGCATGTGCCGTATTACGGAACCAATACGCCGATCGATGAATGCTACGAGTGTGGTTTCACCGGCGAGTTCGAGTGCACCAGCAAGGGTTTTACCTGCCCGAAATGCGGTAACCACGACGCCTCCCGCGTTTCCGTTACCCGCCGGGTGTGCGGCTACCTCGGTAGCCCGGACGCGCGTCCGTTCAACGCCGGCAAGCAGGAAGAAGTGAAGCGCCGCGTGAAGCACCTGGGCAATGGGCAGATCGGTTAAAGAACAATGCGCTTTTCCCGGATAGCGGCGCGCAGCGCCTTATCCGGGCTACCACTCCTGCGCAGAGTTCTCACCCTCACCCTACCCCTCTCCCTCAAGGGAGAGGGAATCGTTCGAGCACGCCGTTGAGCCCGGCGCGGATTTTCCCCCTCTCCCCATGGGAGAGGGCCGGGGTGAGGGCATCAGCCCCTGGTAGCCCGGCCGAGCGCAGCGACGCCGGGAAATGGCCGCACTCCTCCGTTTTCGCAAAGCAAATAACGTCAGAGCAAGGCGGCAAACGAAGGGATCCCAGACAGCCAGGTGGGTTTCCTCAAATCAGTTGGCGTTGTAGCAAGGCGGCAAACGAGTAAGTCCCGGGGAGCTTACTGGAGTAAGTGACCCGGGCGAGCGAGCGCAGCCAACGCCGCTGCAGCGGCAAATGAGAAGAGGAAACAATGAATTACCATCAGTACTACCCGGTAGATATTGTCAACGGCCCCGGCACCCGCTGCACCCTGTTTGTCTCCGGCTGCGTCCACGAGTGCCCAGGCTGCTACAACAAAAGCACCTGGAGGGTGAATTCCGGCATGCCCTTCACGACCGAGATGGCCGACCGCATCATCGCCGACCTCAACGACACCCGCATCAAGCGCCAGGGGATTTCGCTCTCCGGCGGCGATCCGCTGCATCCGCAAAACATCGCGGAGATCTTAAAGCTGGTTCAGCGCGTGCGCGCCGAATGCCCCGGCAAAGATATCTGGGTCTGGACCGGCTATAAGCTGGAAGAGCTGAATGAGGCGCAGATGCAGGTGGTGAACCTGATCAACGTGCTGGTCGACGGTAAGTTTGTGCAGGATTTAAAAGACCCGGCGCTGATCTGGCGCGGCAGCAGCAACCAGGTCGTGCATCATTTGCGATAGCGTTTAGAGCCGTTTATTCGCCTGATGATAAACGGCCGCTTTCTCTCTTTTGCCAATGGCAATAACGTAAACCACCACCACCCTATCTCGTACTTGATACACCAGCCGATAACCTGACGCCTTAAGCTTGATTTTGTAGCAATCCGGCAAATCGCTCAGCCTGGCCGACTCAATTCGCGGATTCTGCACAATCTGCTGGAGCTTATTTTTGAACTGTTTTTTGACCGTCTCGCCAAGCTGCCATTCGCGCCAGGCTCGTGGATCAAACTCCAGTTCATAGGTCATCCAGACTCACCTTAACCCCCGGCCGTGGGTTTTCCAGCCGCTCGCGAACGGTGCGTAACAACGCCGCTTCGCCATCGCTGATGGTCATACTTTTCACCGGCATGCGGCCATTTTCCGCAATGTATTGAAACAGCAGGCGTACCGCCTCCGTTGGCGTCATATCGAGTTTCTCCAGCACGGCATAAGCCTCTTTTTTGAGTTTATCATCCAGCCGAACGTTGAGCGTGGCCATTATGCCTCCAGAAAGGGATATTTTGTAATGCATTATAGCATTACATTTGAATTACACTCGAATCTGGAAAACGCCTCTCAAAACCGGCTGACGCATTCCATCGCCACCGTTTTAAACTCATCGAAGCTGCGGGTCGTGGCGAGGCGGCTCATGGCGCGCTCGCGCAGGAAAGTCACGAAAATATCGTAGATCGCCATCGCCTCTTCATACTCGCGCTTGCTGATAGCGAGCAGGAAGATGATATGGGCGGTTTCGTCCCCCCAGGCGATGCCCTGCGGAGCGATAACGGTATAGACCACCGTCTTTTTCGCCAGCAGACCCAGGGAGTGCGGTAGCGCAATACCGTCGCCGAGCATGGTGCTGACGATCGCTTCACGCTCCACCACCGAAGCATGAAACTCCGCATCGACGAAGCCTTCCTCCAGCAGCTGCTGACACAGTTCGGCGAATAGCGTTTGCTGATCCATCGGCGTGTCGATCACCCGGAAATGGGCGGCATCGAAGTACTTATTCAGCATCCACGGACGGGTGCGGTCCACCAGCACCAGCTTGCCGATCTGATCCAGTTGATAGTCAGTGGGGAACGGCGCGATGGTCACTACCGGCTTGTCTTTTTCGCTGATCCGCACCGTGGAGATAACAAAATCCGCCTCGATCGCGTCCCGCTGTTCGTACTCGCGCTGGGAAATAGTGGCGGCGATCTCCAGCTGCGGATATTTGCGCTGCAGGATCGCCTCAATCATCCGCACCATCGCATTGCTGGTATCACACACCAGCAGCACCTGCGGCTGACGCTGGTAGCCGATGTTGTAGTGGCGCTCCAGCCCGACGCCGA
This sequence comes from Klebsiella sp. 7-CIP_Kleb., assembly GCF_050378655.1. NCBI lineage: Bacteria > Pseudomonadati > Pseudomonadota > Gammaproteobacteria > Enterobacterales > Enterobacteriaceae > Klebsiella > Klebsiella sp. 7-CIP_Kleb. The sequence continues at coordinate 252,740 of NZ_JBNRLJ010000007.1, read as the reverse complement.
TATGCAGCACCAGAAAACCGATTTCGTTTTCGCTAATGGTATAAGGCGTGTATTTGCCCCAGCTGGAGACCGCGGCGAGGGTCATATCCCAGGCCATCGGGTAGTGCTGTTTGATGTTATCCAGCAGCGGATTGGGGATCATGATCTGGTAGCGTACGCGGGTGATCATGGTCTTTATGTGGGTCAGCAGATCGGCGTGCAGCTGGGCATCGTCCAGCAGATTGTAGTTATACTGGCTGTTGATGTAGCGCAGGATGTAGTTGACCAGCGCTTCGTCATCGTCGGCGCTGATGGTTTCCGGGTCCACGTCCTGTACCTGACGGGCGGCGATATGCACGCACAGCCACTCTTCTTCCGCGGGCGATAAAGGTTTACCGGCCAGCCGCTGCAGTTCGCCCGCCAGATCGCGCGCGGCATCACGGACGTTCTGCGCCACATCTTCAGCACTGAAATCCGCCAGCGGGTAGCCTTCGCTGACGCGGCGCACCACCACCGCCCCGTACAGGCAGATAAAGCGCTCGCCGACGTCGGTGAGGCGAATATGGTGCCGGGTGAGCGTCTCCTGCAGCACGGGCTCCAGCAGCGCTGGCACCTCCGCGGCAAAGGCCTCGGCGCCGATCGGCGGCGCGATACCGCCCTGCTGGGCCAGCTCCCACAGCAGGTCGGTGAGGCAGGCGCGAACCGATACCTCGCTGCCAAACAGCTTCATACCGTGGCGCGGGCGGGTTTCAAGGGTGAGCTGATAGCGCTGGAAGCGCTCGCGCACCTCGACCATATCGTTCTGCAGCGTGGCGCGGCTGACGAACCACTCATCCGCCAGGTCTTCCAGCTTGATGGAGAACGCCGACGTCAGAAAACGCACCAGCAGAAACGTGATGCGATCCTGGGCGGTACGCGGGACATGCTGCGCCTTCGGCGACGCCTCCTCCAGCGTCTGAAAGCTCGCCGGGTTATCAATTTTCAGCTGATAACCGCTGCCGCGGTTGAGGATAAACTGCGCGCCATACTGCGCCAGTAGCGCATTCAGGGCGGTAATATCGGCGCGCACGGTACGGGTGGAAACCGACAGGCGTTGCGCCAGCTCATCCTGCGGCAGCGTTTCATTCCGCAGCAGGGTGAAGAGTTGCGCTAAGCGTTGGTTGGGAAATCGCATGTCAGTTCCTTGTGGTTACGGCTCAGGGTTGGGCGGATATCACCATCTGCGATGGGCTGCCGACCGGCGTGTAGTCTGAGACAAAGGTCAATTTGCCATCCTTCGGCGCCACGCTGAAGCGGGTAATATTATCGCTACGCTGGTTCATGACGTACAGCCACTGCCCCTGAGTATCCAGGGTCAGCGTGCGGGGGTAATCTCCGCGCGTCCAGATATCCTCCTGGTGGCTCAGGCGGCCATCGGTCTGCACCGTAAAGTGGGCGATGCTGTTATGCAGACGGTTGGCGACGTACAGCTGTTTGCCGTCGTTGCTCAGCGCCAGACCGGCGGCAAAGCTGGTGCCCTTATACTCTTTCGGCAGCGCGGAGACGGTTTTGCCTTCGCGCAGCAGACCGCTTTGCTGCTCCAGATGATAGAAGGTCAGCGTCGACGCTTCTTCGTTAATCAGCCACAGGCCGTCGCCCTTTGGCGTAAAGACGAAGTGGCGCGAGCCGGCGCCCGGCGACGAAGCGGCGATAAATGGCGGATCGTTCGGCGTCAGCTTGCCGCTGGCGCTATCCAGCCGGTACTGATAGATCCGATCCAGCCCCAGATCGGTAGAGTAAACGTATTTTCCGCTGGGATCGGCGGCGATCATATGGGCGTGCGGGCCATTGTGATCGCTGATGGCGAAGCTGCCCTCGACGGCCGCCGCCGGGCGTTCGGCCCCTGCCGGGCCTTCATCCTGATGCCTGTCCACCGCCTCACCCAGGCTACCATCTTCTTTGACCGGTAGCACGGCGATGCTGCCGCTGACGTAGTTGGCTACCAGCAGCTGTTTACCGTTTGGCGTCAGGGAGAGATAAACCGGCCCGGCGCCGCCGGAGGCGACCTGATTGAGTGCGGTCAGCTCACCGTTCTTCTCAATGCGCCACGCCTGCACCACGCCTTTCTCCACCTCGCTGGCGGCATACAGCGTTTTGCCATCGCGCGAGACGGTCAGCTGCGCGGCGTTCGGCAACGAGCTCACCAGCGTCCTGTCACGTAGCGCGCCGGTGTGGCTATCAACGGTAAAGCGGTACAGACCTTCGCCATTGGGATTATAGGTTCCTACCCAGGCATAGTGAGTTTGCGCGGCGGCGGCGGCGGCAAACAGGGACAGTGAAGCGACAAGCAGATGACGAGCGACAGGCATAGCAACTCCTTGATGGTTCAGTGGGATAAGCTGCCCCTCACCCTTTGAGGGTGAGGGGCAAGGGCACTACTTCACTAACTGTTTGGTCATCTCCAGCAGCTGGCGAACATCGGCCGGGCGGGTGTTGCCGCTGGCCTTATCGATAATCGAGCTGTAGATATGCGGGATGATTTTGCTCACCCCGGCATCAAGGGCGATTTTCAGGATCTCGCTGTAGTTTTCCAGATCGATACCGCCGGTCGGCTCCAGCCAGAAATCGTGCGCGGCGCAGGCTTTGGCCACTGCTTCGAACTCGTCGCGGTGCTTCAGGCCGCCCATCGGGAAGTATTTGATGGAGCTGCCGCCCATATCTTTTAACAGCGCGATGGCGGTTTCCAGCGGCACAATCCCATCCGCCGCGCCGCTGCTCAGCGGGCCGGTGGAGATCTTCACCATCCCCGGGGTGCCGGTGGGCGAAACCAGGCCGTTGACCACCGTCTCGTTCTGCCCGAGCAGCGCGCGGCTGGTGGCCACGCCGGTGAAGACCTGGTTGACGTGCTGCGGCTGCACCTGGCGAGAAATCTCGCTCACCATCGCCGACTGATTCGGATCCCCCGCGCCCAGCCCGACGGAGAGGGCGTTATCAATCAGCTTCGCGTAGTCGCGCATATCGGCCACCGCGCTGGCGACGTCCGGGTAATTTTTGGAGAGCACGCCGACCAGGACATGACCTTCCACCGCGTCGTAGATTTCCCGAGCGTTGTCTTTGCTGCCTGCCAGGACGTTCAGGCACACGCGGTCACGGTAAAAGTTTGGGGTCAGTTTCATGCTTGTTTCTCCTTGTGCAGAACTTCCGCGATGCGACGGGCGACCACCGCCAGCTGCTGTGCGTTAACGCTGCGGACATCGGCTTCGATAATGCCTTCATTCGCTTTATAGCCGCGGAAGTAGATGGCGTATTCGCCTTGCTTCAGCGCGTTAACCAGATCGCCGGTCTTCACGCCGGTCACCGCTTCGTCGAATTTGATTTCGGCGCGGGCGATATCGCGGCCGGCGCTGTCCCATACCACACGGGCAGTGACGCCGTCGAGGGTGTTGAGCTGTTCGATAAACGGCGTCATCTTCGTCACCATCTCCTCACCGCTCTCTTTGCTCGTCGTCAGGTAGTGTTCAATGGCGCAGGTCAGGCCGAGGATCCCCTCTTTCCCCACTTTCATCGCCCGGCCAATGCCCATCGACTGGCGTTTAACCCACTCAACGTACTGCGTTTTGCCGATCACCAGCCCGCTGGTCGGCCCTTCAATCGCTTTCGCGCCGCTGTAGATAACCAGGTCGGCGCCCATGCGGTAGTAGCACTGCAGATCTTCCTCCGCCGCCGCGTCGACGATCAGCGGTAAATGATGCTGACGCGCTACTTCCGCGGCCTGCGCGACGTTGAGCATGCTTTTCTGCACGCAGTGGTGGGATTTGATGTAGAGGATCGCCGCGGTGCGCGGGGTGATCGCCGCCGCCAGCTGTTCGGCAGAGCATTCGTTGGCGTAGCCCGCTTCCACCAGCTTACCGCCGCCCAGCGCCACCATGGTGCCGACCGGCGCGCCGAAGTTGACGTTGTGGCCCTTCGGCAGGACGATTTCGTTATTCTCTATCGGCGTAACGTGCAGGTTCTCCAGCAGCCAGTCGCTGTCTTTCACCAGCACCGCCGCCACCGACTGGGCAATCCCTGCCGACGCGCAGGAGACCACGGTCGCCCCTTCCACGTCCAGCAGCCTGGCGATGTACTCGCCGGTCTTATTCACCAGGTCTTTCATTTCAAAGTACTGGTTCATACCGGCCATCGCGGCTTCCACCACTTCCGGGCGCGGCGTGGAGACGCCCAGCGCTGTCATCCGGCCGGAAGTGTTAATTACTTGTTTTAAATGGTATTTTTCAAAAATCGAAGGCATGTTCCGCGCTCCCTTGTTCGGTCAGATAGCCTTTGCCCGCGCGGATCGCGGCCAGCGGCACCAGAATGTTGTCTGCCTGGAGGCTCTCTTTTTCGGCATCCACCAGCAGCGTAGGCTGGCGCTCCAGGCGAAATAGCGTTAGATCGGCGTCGAAACCCACTTCCAGCCGCCCTTTACGCGACAGGCGCAGCCCCTCGGCGGCGCTGACGGTCACGCAGTCAATCACCTGCGGCAGGGTCATGCCGATAGCGAGGAATTTCGACATCACCAGCGCCAGCGAACGTACCGGGCCGTCGATGCGGTTGCGGCAGTAAATATCCGAGCTGATGGTGTGCGGCAGAATGCCCAGCGCAATCGCCCGGCGCGCCACTTCAAAGCTGAAGCTGGCGGTACCGTGGCCGACGTCAAGGCGCACGCCGCGGTGCAGGGCGCGGGTAATCGAACTGCGCAGTTCGCCGGCAGGATTCAGAATGCGGTTCGGCTTGCCGTTATAGCAGTGGGTAATGATGTCGCCGCGACTCAACAGCTCGGCAATTTCATCGAGGTTCGGCGGATTATTGCCGATGTGTACCATCAGCGGCAGATCGCCGTTTTCCTGCTGCATAGCCTTGGCGCGCGCCAGCGGCGTAATGCCGTTTTCCCCCACCACGCTGCTGCTCATGCGCGCCTTCAGGCCGACGATAAAGTCGGGATGGCGCTGCACCGCCTGCTTCACCGCCTCGGCGTCGATATTGGCCAAATTGGCCAGTTCGTTCTGGGCAATCAGCCCGACGCGGGAGATATTGAGCAGGGCATAGACTTCCGTCACCGCTTTGCGGGTTAACTGGTAGAAGTCGTCCACATCGTCGGCGCCGGTGCTGCCAGCATCAATCACGGTGGTGACGCCGGTGGCGATGCCAACGCTGTCCGGCTCATCGTGATATATCGGCGAATTTGGGTAGCAGTGAACGTGGGAGTCAATCCAGCCGGCGCTGACGTAGCTGTTGCCCTGCAGATCGATGGTTTTACGGGAGGGCGCGCTAATCTCGCCCAGCGCCGCGATTTTCCCGTCCTGAATGGCGATATCAGTCAGGGTATCGTCGACGAGGCGCGCGCGGCGCAGGAGTAAATCAAACATAGCTATCTCCTGATGAAAGAGTGAATCTGTTGCCGGATGGCGGCGTACCGCCTTATCCGGCCTACACATCGCACTGACCTGTAGGCCCGATAAGCGCAGCGCCATCGGGCGATTAGCTAATCGCCACCGGGAAGATCGAGCCAAGGATCATCGCGCCGAGGATGGCGCCGCCGGTGATCGGTTTCTGCCAGATATAGAACAGCAGTGCGCCAACCAGCGAGCCGATCCCGATAGGAATCGAGGCGGTCATTGCGCTGAGGATAATCAACGGCCCCAGGAAGCGGCCGGAGGCGTTACCTGCGCCCATCATCACGTCGGCGCCGTAGGTGGAGTCGCTTTGGTTGATGGTGAACTTACGCGCCAGAATAATGATGTAGCCCACCGCCAGGCCGAGGATCAGGCCGGTTGCCAGCGAGGCGGCGAAGTTCGCCACCGGGAAGACAAAGCCCGCGCCGAGCAGCAGCGCCGGGACGCCAAGACCGATCCCGGTCTGAATAGCGCCGCCGATATCGAGGATCCCCACCAGCGACCCTTCGATGATGCGGGCGAACAGGAAGCTGGCGCCAAACGCCGCCACCGCGCCGTAAACGCCGGTATCAATCCCCGACTTCAGCATCGCCACGAAGGCGACTTCGTTAAAGGCGCCGATGCCGTACAGGTAGTACATGTGGGTCCCGGCGAAGACGCCGGAGGAGAGCAGGCCAACGAAGATCGGGAACGACCAGTCGGCATACCAAAAACCTTTATTCTGTTCCATTATCAGGCTCCCGTTATTTGCCGCTGAGTGAGTTGTGGATCATGTCCAGCCAGTTCGGCACGGTCAGATGGAAGGATTCGATCATCTTCATGTCGAAGCCGCGGAAGAAACCGCTGAGGACGAACAGGGCGACAATGGCCACCATCATCACTTTGGTGACCCGGTTCCAGCCGCTCTCTTCAACGCCTTTGCCGATCAGAATACCCAGCACCAGCCCCGGTACGGCGTTGCCCATAATCAGCTGCGCCGCGCCGCCGAAGATGGTCGCCCAGAAACCTGATTTTTTACCGGCGTCGATCGCCGCCAGCCAGAAGATCACCGGCATCACGGTGTTCACCAGCAGGTTTGCCGCCGGCACCAGTACCTTAACCGCGGTCACCTGCAGCGCTTCCGGTACGGACGAGGCGGTAAGGTTGAGGAAGGCGACGACAATCATGCCGATGATGCCGCAGGAGATGGCCATTTTTTTCGGATCGTGCAGCGTTTCGCCGACGTTACGATTTTTCAGCATCAGCGCCGCCGCGCCCCAGTTGGGGATAATGCGGTGGTCAACATCCTGGGTGAAGGAGCCTGCTGCAACGGAAGAGGCCCAGGCGTTAAAGAAGAAACCGAGGCCAAAGGAGAAGTGGGAAGCCGGATCGCCCTCACAGGAGTTCAGCTCGCCCAGGGTTCGAAACGCCCCCATCCCCTGGGTGGTAGGGGCATGAAACATGCGTGCCGCTCCGGCGCCCACGCCGACGCCGACCAGGCCGCCGATGATAAGCGATTTTATTAGAATTATCAGGAACATAGTCAGACCCTTTGCTAACAATCAGGTTTGCGTGACGAAATCCACTTTATCGAGATCGATGGCGGTCACGTTGACGGTGACGTCCAGCTCCACGCTGTAGGTCCGTCGTTCACGGCGCAAAAAGAAAAACAGGAAGGCCTCTTTTCGTACCGCTTCGCGCGCATGAACAACCGTCACGTCCTGTGGCTCAATACGCAGCAGAATGTGCGATGAGGTTTTCATCACCGCAGCCTGCACATGGTTCAGGGCATCGGCGAAGGCCCGTGATTTGCTTTCGCCTTTGCCGGCAACCCTCACCGTGGTGGTGAATTGCTCTTTCATACTTATGCGCCGTATTTCTTTTTCCAGGCTTCTACCAGGCGCTCACCCAGCTCTTCTTTATCCATAAAGCCGAAGCCCAGCACGTTGCAGCCTTCGTTTATGGCGGTGACGCCCTCTTCAACAGAACGCATGCCGTATTTCGCTTTGTAGCCGTATTTGGTCTGGGCGGTGATGGCGCCGGCGCCGCCGCTGCCGCAGAAGGAGATGCCGAAGGTGGCGTTTTCCGCTTTCATCATGTCACCAAGCTTCATGTCGGCAGCAACGCCAGGGACGACCACTGCGCGTGCGCCGGCTTTCTCTGCGCCTGCGGCGACCTTTTGGCCTTTACCCAGACGGTCGCCAATAACTACGGTGATTTGTTCCATGTTTTGCTCCTTACAGGTTTTCTTTTGCGACTTCGAAGTGGACGGAGAGCAGCCAGGCCTCTTCATCGGGCAGGTTGCCGAACTGCGCGACCACTTCGCGGGCCAACGTCATTGAATCTGGTGAAATCTCTTCGAACAGGCTGGCATCCACTTCCGGCAGCGGTTCGCCGCTGATTGACCGGTGGGCCATCGCCCGCACGTGGGAAGTCAGCATTTGCTCCTGAACGTCGTTAGGGACGATGCCGTGACGGCTTAACAGGGCAAAAACCTGCTGCAGCATCTTGTCAGCCAGGCGTTCGGTCTGCGCTGCCTGCTCCCCTACGTCGTGTATTACCGCTCCGTTATTCACTTCTGATACCCCGCTGATGTCTCTGGGAATCAAAGTAGCGCCGGGGGATGGGAGTTTGTAGCGAGTTGTTTTCCACTTCGAAGTGGAAAGGGAGACGGCAGGCGTGATCGACACCACATATTCACTGGAAAAATGAAAAAACAGCAATTATGGCGTGAGACGTATCACAACAATGCGCGCGAATGAGCCGCCCGCGGCTGCGGAAAGGCCGGAAAAAGAAAAGGGAAAAATGTGATACAGGTAGGTTTTCAGGCGGGAGACATCGGCTGATGCCTCCCGAAAAGAACAGTTAGCGGTACTTCTTATGGTAGGTGTTGCGGGTGGTTTTAAACTCCTCCGCGGCGGCCTGCGCCTCTTTCACCTTGCCTTCATTCGCCAGCTTCAGCGCGCCGTCGATCTGGCCGATCAGAATATCCAGACCGTGACGGTAATCTTTCATCTCAGCGCTGTCGGCCGCTTTGCCTTCCAGCTTCGGCGGGGTCTCTTTCTGGGCATCAACCGCGGCGGTACGCATCTTATTCAGCGCCGCTTTCAGCTCGCCGGCGTCAGAGGTTTTCTGTACCACTTGCAGGTTTTCTGCCAGAGTGTCCATGTCTTCGCCCAGGTCGGCGAAGGCCGACGCTGAACCGAGCGCAAAAGCAGAGACAGCCAGCATCGCTAACAGTTTTTTACGCATTGCTCACTTCCTTTTTATTATTTAAGCAAACAGGTGTTATTGTCCGGCGATTTTCATCTCCGGCAGCAGCACAGAACCACACTGAATGTTGCTGCGCGTTTCGATATCATCGCCAATGGTCACGATATTACGCCACATTTCTTTCAGATTTCCTGCAATGGTGATCTCACTGACAGGATATTGAATTTCGCCATTTTCTACCCAGAAGCCGGATGCGCCGCGTGAGTAGTCGCCGGTGACGCCACTGACACCCTGCCCCATCAGTTCGGTAACCACAAGACCGGTGCCCATCTCTTTAAGCATCTTTGCAAAACTCAGCCCGCGGCCGTTGATGCGCCAGTTATGGATGCCCCCGGCGTGGCCGGTACTTTTCATCCCCAGCTTGCGGGCGGAGTAGTTGGTCAACAGCCACTGGGTCAGCACGCCGTCTTTGACGATATCGCGACGCTCGGTGCGCACGCCTTCGCTGTCGAACGGCGTGGAGGCCAGCCCTTTCAGCAGGTGCGGATGCTCTTCAATGGTCAGCCACTCCGGCAAAATTTGTTTGCCCAGCGAATCGAGCAGGAAGGTGGATTTGCGGTATACCGAACCACCGGCAATCGCTCCGACCAGGTGGCCAAACAGCCCGGTTGCCACTTCGTTGGCGAAAATCACCGGCGCCTTCATGGTCGACAGCTTACGCGGCGCCAGGCGCGACAGGGTGCGGCGGGCGCACTCTTCCCCGACCCATTCCGGGGATTGCAGATCCTCGATTGCCCGGCCAATGGTGTAGGCGTAGTCGCGTTCCATATCGCCGTCATCTTCCGCAATGACGCAGCTGGAGAGCGAATGGCGAGTCGAGCAGTAGCTTTGCAGCATGCCATGGCTGTTGCCGAACACTTTGATGCCATAGTGGCTGTTAAAGCTGCCGCCTTCGGTGTTGGTGATGCGTTTATCGGCCTTCAGCGCCGCTTGCTCCGCGCGGGCGGCCAGTTCAATGGCGTCGTCCGGGGAGACCTCCGCCGGGTGGAACAGGTCCAGATCCGGGGCGTCAAAGGCCAGCAGCTCTTTATCGGCCACGCCGGCAAACGGGTCCGGGGAGGTATAGCGCGCGATATCCAGCGCCGCCTGCACGGTACGGGCGATGGCGTCCGGGCTGAGATCGGTGGAAGAGGCGCTGCCCTTGCGGTTCTGGTGGTAAACCGTGATGCCTAACGCCCCATCGCTATTGAATTCTACATTCTCCACTTCGCCATAGCGGGTGCTGACGCCGATGCCTGTCGTTTTGCTGACGGAGACTTCTGCGCCATCGGATTTACCTGCCGCCAGTTCCAGCGCCGTGGTCACGGCCTCTTCCAGCGTCTTACGTTGCTGGGCAACTTGAGAGATCACTTTCATTGCTAATGCCATAATGTAAGAAGGAGTTAACTGAAGTCTAACAGAGAACCGTTTTTCAGTGCGCGCCTTAACTGGTAACATTAGCCTCTTTTTTTAAGGAGCCTGAGATGACAAAGCAGCCCGAAGACTGGCTCGACGACGTTCCCGGTGATGATATCGAGGATGAAGACGATGAAATTATCTGGGTCAGTAAGAGTGAAATTAAGCGCGACGCGGAAGAACTGAAGCGTCTTGGCGCTGAACTCGTTGACCTGGGGAAAAACGCGCTGGATAAAATTCCGCTGGATACTGACCTGCGCGACGCCATCGAACTCGCCCAGCGAATCAAAAAAGAGGGTCGCCGCCGCCAGCTGCAGCTTATCGGTAAGATGCTGCGCAATCGCGATGTCGATCCGATTCGTCAGGCGCTGGATAAGCTAAAAAACCGCCACAACCAGCAGGTTGCGCTGTTCCACAAGCTGGAGCAGATTCGTGACCGACTGATTGACGACGGGGATGACGCCGTAGCTGAAGTGCTGAACCTGTGGCCAGATGCTGACCGTCAGCAGCTGCGTTCCCTGATCCGCAATGCGAAGAAAGAGAAAGAAGGCAACAAACCGCCGAAATCCGCGCGCCTGATCTTCCAGTATCTGCGCGAACTGGCGGAAAACGAAGGCTAATCCCCGCCGCTTTTGCCGCACAAGTCACCCGGATGGCGGCGCGCTGCGCCTTATCCGGGCTACTCCGCTGTTTCCGGCGTTGTGCCGGATGGCGGCTACGCCTTATCCGGCCTACGAAAGGCTGCTTAACCTGATTTATCAAACGCTTGCTCAACACCGTAGGCCCGCGCAAGCGCAGCGCCGCCGGGCAAACTGTATCCGGCGCCGTTTCCGGCGTTGTACCGGATGGCGGCTACGCCTTATCCGGCCTACCTTCCCCAGCTACAACGCCAACATCGCGCCAGCAGGGGGTTCCCGCTGCATCTCCTGAGTCCCCCTAATCCGCACAACGATACTTTTGTTTATTGCCTCACCACCGCTGAATCGTTAAAGCTAAAAGCAATGCAGATCACATCTTGTGGTGATAATTAATCATGCCTTAGCACAATAATACGACACTTATCGCATTTAACATCTTCAAAACGGCCACTTTCTCACCAGGTGAGGCGCTTCACATTTTAATCACCCCCATGCCGGTAGATTTCACACGTCAATGACACAATCGATTCAGCAAAAGGGAATAAAAATGAAAAAGACATTGGTTCTGACGGCTATCGCTCTGCTGGTTTCTGGCTCCGCCGCGGCAAAAACATGGGTGCTGACGAGTGCTGAAGAGGGCATGGATAAAGGAAACTGGCATATCAGCAGCGATCAGCTGAAGGTGAAAGACCATACGTTCAGCATTGAGCAGAAAGTCCTGCACGGCGGCAAGCAGGAAGGCAGCAAAATCCTCACCATTCGCAGTAAAGACGGCCTGACTATCACCCTCAGCCCGACGCGGGGCATGAACTTGCTGCGAGTGGAAGGCTTCGGCAGCCGGATGGGCTGGGATTCGCCGGTCAAAGAGGTTGTTAACCCGGCGTTTATCAACCTGGAGAGCCGCAACGGACTCGGCTGGCTGGAAGGGTTCAACGAGATGATGGTCCGCTGCGGCTATGAGTGGACCGGCCATCCGGTCACCGCGGACGGGCAAATTTATACCCTGCACGGCAAAGCCGGCAACACGCCGGCCTCCCTGGTGGAGGTTGAGGTGGCCGACAGCGCGCCGTATGAAATTCGCGTCCGCGGGCTGGTGAAAGAGAGCACCTTCAAAAAAGCCGATCTGCAGACCATGACCGAGCTGCGCTATATCCCGGGCAGCAACAGCTTCAGCCTGCACGATGTCTTAACCAATCACGCCGACTATCCGCATGATTACCAGATCATCTACCACAGCAACTTCGGCACCCCGATCCTCGAAGAAGGCGCGCGTTTCCTCGCCCCGATGTCCAGCATCAGCCCGTTCAATGATTACGCCAAGAGCGGATTAAAAACCTGGCAAACCTATCAGGGGCCGACCAAAGACTTTGACGAGATGGTGTTTAATATTCAGCCGCTGGCCGATGAAAATCACCAGACGCTGGCCGCCGTGGTCAACAAAGCGGGCGATAAAGGCGCCTCTATTCAGTTCGACACCCGCCAGCTGCCGGTCCTGACGCTGTGGAAAAACACCGACACCGTCAAACAGGGTTACGTCACCGGTATCGAGCCGGGGACCAGCTACGCCTATCCGGTGACCATTGAACGCGAGCAAAAACGCGTGAAGCAGCTACAGCCGGGCGCCAGCGCGCAGTTTGATCTGACCTACACCCTGCTGCACGACAGCGCCCAGGTGGCCGCCGTCGAGCAGAAGATCGCGCAGATTCAGGGCGACAATAAAGTGGTGGAGAACGAAACGCCGATCGCCAAAGAGTAAAAATACCCCCAGCCGAACGCCCGGAGCGGTACGCCGCGCCGGGCTACTCCCGCCCCATCACCTCGTGCCCGAGATCCCGGGCAAACTGCTGGTACTGTCGCTCATCGATCGGCTGCGGATAGCTCAGCACCAGCAGCTCATGATCCGCGATGCCCTGATGATAGGTGGGATGACGATGCGCCCAGGGGTTAGCGTGAAATCCCATCGACTGATAAAAGCGCAGTCGTTTATGGGCGATCTCGCTGGTGAGCGGATCGATTTCCAGAATAGTCAGCGGGGCGCGCGTCAGGATCTGCGCCAGCAGCTGTTTACCATAGCCGCGGGAGCGCAGCGTATCGTCGATCGCCAGATGTTCGACATAACCGTAGCCGGCAAACAGCCAGCAGCCGCTGAGGCCGATAAATACGTTCTCATCGAACCACGCCTCCAGCGCGTAGTGCGGGTGGCTCAGCGCCTGACGTTTGGCCTCGCTTTCGCGCTGCTCGTGCCACGGAAAGGCGCGTGCGTAGAGCGCGTCCAGCATGGCGAAATGGGGCGAGTCGGTAGTTAGTACGCTTTCGCAGGTCAGCATCACACCCTCCCTGTTGGTAAAAACAAAACTGCCCTCACGCGGAGGGCAGTGACCGGAGGCGCTCGGGCTTACTCTGCCGCGGCCGCTTTTTGCGCCAGCTTATCCAGCAGCTTTTGATGAATGCCGCCGAAGCCGCCGTTGCTCATCACCAGGATATGGTCGCCAGGATGGGCGGTTTTGACCACCATCTCCGCCAGGGTATCGACGTCGGCGCTCCAGTGGGCCGGCTGGACGCAGGCTTCCGCCACTTCCGCCACCTGCCACGGGATATGCTGCGGCTGCAGGAGGAACACTTCATCGGCGCGGCCAAGGGACGGCGCCAGATCGTCCTTGCAGACGCCCATTTTCATGGTATTAGAGCGCGGCTCCAGCACGGCGAGAATGCGCGCGGTGCCGCCCACTTTGCCGCGCAGCGCCTGCAGCGTGGCGAGGATCGCCGTCGGATGATGAGCGAAATCGTCATACACGGTGACGCCGTTGGCTTCGCCGCGCAGCTCCAGACGACGGCGGGCGTTGATAAAGCTGCCCAGCGCGTTCGCGGCATCCGCCGGCAGTACCCCGACGTGACGCGCCGCGGCAATGGCCATCAGGCCGTTATGCATATTATGCTCGCCGACCAGCGCCCATTTCACCTCGCCGACCTTTTCACCGTCGAACAGCACTTCCCACTGCGAGGCGTCGGCGTTCAGCTTCTTCGCCTGCCAGTGGCCCTGCTCGCCCACCAGCTCCTGCTCGCTCCAGCAGCCCATCGCCATCACCTGCTTCAGGTTGATGTCGTTCTCCGGCAGGATAATTTTGCCTTTGCCCGGCACGATGCGCACCAGATGGTGGAACTGCTTCTGAATCGCCTTCAGGTCGTCAAAGATATCCGCGTGGTCGAACTCAAGGTTGTTAAGGATCAGCGTCCGCGGGCAGTAGTGAACAAATTTGGAGCGCTTGTCGAAGAAGGCGCAGTCGTATTCATCCGCTTCAATGACGAAGAACGGGCTGTCGCCCAGGCGCGCAGAGACGTCGAAATTGCCCGGAACGCCGCCAATAACGAAGCCCGGCTGGTAACCGCAGGCTTCAAGGATCCAGGTCGCCATGCCGGCGGTGGTGGTTTTGCCGTGGGTCCCGGCGACGGCCAGCACCCAGCGATCGCGCAGCACGAAGTCGTGCAGCCACTGCGGGCCGGACATATAGGGAATATTGTTTTCCAGCACCGCTTCAACGCACGGGTTGCCGCGAGTCATGGCGTTACCGATGATCACCAGGTCCGGCCGGGGCTCCAGCTGGCTGGGGTCATAACCCTGAATTAAATCAATCCCCTGGTTTTCCAGCAGGGTGCTCATCGGCGGATAGACGTTAGCATCCGACCCCGTTACCTCATGACCGAGGGAGCGCGCCAGCATGGCCAGGCCCCCCATAAACGTGCCACAGATTCCTAAAATATGAATGCGCATTCGTCATTTCCTTCTCTTATCCGGGGCACATTTTACCCATATCCCGGGCCCTGGCGAAATGCATTTCAGGCGAATCTGTATTTTGCTGGCGCGATTCACCAGTGCGCACTTTTTTGATTCTTTGTTAAGATTGTTGCGTTCGTTTTACTCAACATAAAAATGCAGGGAACGAGTTATGAAAACGTTAGGTGAGTTTATTGTTGAAAAGCAGCACGAGTTCTCCCACGCCACCGGTGAGCTGACTGCTTTGTTGTCAGCAATAAAGCTGGGCGCCAAGATCATCCACCGCGATATCAACAAGGCCGGTCTGGTCGATATCCTGGGTGCCAGCGGTGCTGAAAACGTTCAGGGCGAGGTTCAGCAAAAACTCGATCTGTTCGCTAATGAAAAATTAAAAGCCGCACTGCGAGCACGCGATATTGTTGCCGGGATCGCCTCTGAAGAAGAAGATGAGATTGTCGTCTTCGAAGGGTGTGAACACGCCAAATACGTGGTGCTGATGGACCCTCTGGATGGCTCCTCTAACATCGACGTTAACGTCTCTGTCGGTACGATCTTCTCTATCTATCGCCGTGTGACGCCTGTTGGCACGCCGGTGACAGAAGAAGATTTCCTGCAGCCGGGAAACAAGCAGGTGGCAGCGGGCTATGTGGTCTATGGCTCTTCGACAATGCTGGTGTATACCACCGGCTGCGGCGTCCACGCCTTCACCTATGACCCGTCCCTCGGCGTCTTCTGTCTGTGCCAGGAGCGCATGCGCTTCCCGGAGAAGGGCAATACCTACTCCATTAACGAAGGCAACTACATCAAATTCCCGCAGGGCGTGAAGAAGTACATTAAGTACTGCCAGGAAGAAGACAAAGCGACGCAGCGTCCTTATACCTCACGCTATATCGGCTCTCTGGTGGCGGACTTCCACCGCAACCTGCTGAAAGGCGGCATCTACCTCTATCCAAGCACCGCCAGCCACCCGGATGGTAAGCTGCGCCTGCTGTATGAATGCAACCCGATGGCCTTCCTTGCCGAACAGGCGGGCGGTAAGGCCAGCGATGGTAAAGAGCGTATTCTGGATATTGTTCCGGAAAGCCTGCACCAGCGCCGCTCCTTCTTCGTCGGCAACAACCACATGGTGGAAGACGTCGAGAACTTTATTAAGTCGTTCCCGGACGCCTAAACGCCCTGCCCGCTCCTCCCGCGCCTGCGGGAGGAGCCTCTCGCTTAGCGACTCCCCGCCCCGCTCACCCGCGTCACCGCCGCATTCTGCCGGTTTTCCCACAGCACGGTCAGCCCACGCTGCAGCGCGATAAAGATAAACAGCAAAATGCCGATGGCGATTTTCGTCCACCATGAGCTGAGGGTGCCGTCGAAGTTGATGTAGGTCTGAATCAGCCCCTGGATCGCCACCCCGAACAGGGTTCCCAGCACGGTGCCAACGCCGCCGCTGAGCAGCGTGCCGCCGATCACCACCGAGGCAATGGCGTCCAGCTCCACGCCGACGCCCGCCAGCGCATAGCCCGCCTGGGTATAAATGGAAAAGACGATCCCGGCCAGCGTCGCCAGCCCGGTGGAGAGCATATAGATACGGATTGTGGCGCTGCGGGTGGAAATCCCCATCAGATTCGCCGACGTCGCGTTGCCGCCGATGGCATACACCTGATTGCCGAAGCGGGTGCGGTGGGCGACAAAAATACCGGCCACCACCACCAGCAGCATCAGCAGCCCCATGGCGCTGAGGCGTCCGCCGCCGGGAATGGTCCATGCCAGCCCGGACAGGGTGTCATACACCGGGTGGTTAATCGGAATCGACTCCTCTGATACCAGATAGCTCACGCCGCGCAGGAAGAACATGCCGGCGAGGGTGATGATAAAGGCCGGGATCTTCAGGGCGTCAATCAGCAGCCCCATAAACGCGCCGAAGGCGCAGCCCATCACCAGCACCAGCGGAAACGCCACCAGCGGTGATATTCCCCAAAAGCCAATCGCTTTGGCGAGAAAGACGCCGGTAAAGGCGATCACCGACCCGACAGACAGATCGATCCCGCCGGAGAGGATCACGAAGGTCATGCCCACGGCGATGATCCCGAGGAAGGCGTTATCCGTCAGGATATTGCAGATCACCCGCGTCGAGGCAAAGCCGGGGAATTGCGTCAGGCAGTAGAGATAGCCCAGCACAAACACCGCGAGGGTGATCATCAACGGTAAATTACGTTTTATCATGGCCGCGTACCCCTTTCAGTAAACCGATAAAGCGCGGCGACTGGACAATCAGTACGCACAGCACCACCACCGCTTTCACCACCTGGTTGAGCTCCGGCGGGAAGCCGGAGAGCAAAATCCCGGTGTTCATGCCCTGGATAATCAGCGCCCCCACCACCGACAGCAGCAGGTTGAATCGCCCGCCCATCAGCGAAGCGCCGCCGATGACCACCGCCAGAATGGCGTCCAGCTCCAGCCATAGCCCGGCGTTATTGGCATCAGCGCCGCGAATGTCCGCCGCCACGATGATCCCGGCGATCGCCGCGCAGACGCCGCTCAGGACATAGGCCAGCATCACCACGATGCGGGTATTAACGCCGGCGTTTTTCGCCGCGCGGATATTGATCCCCACCGCTTCGATAAACATGCCCAGCGCCGTTTTACGGGTAAACAGCCAGAACAGCAGCAGCGTAGCAGCGGCGACGATCACTGGCGTCGGAAACAGCAGAAACGATCCGCTGCCAAGCCACGCCAGCGCAGGGGAATCAAAGGTGACGATCTGCCCGGCGGTGATCAACTGCGCTACCCCGCGTCCGGCCACCATCAGGATCAACGTCGCCACAAAGGGCTGGATCTTAAGGACCGCCACGAGGATGCCGTTCCACAGCCCGGCCAGCGCGCCCGCCGCCAGCGAGGCCAGCAGCACCACCGCCAGGCTGTGTCCGGCGACGGTCATCGAGGCGGCCGTCGCGCCGGCAATCGCCATCACCGCCCCCACCGACAGGTCGATGCCGCCGGTGGCGATCACCAGCGTCATGCCGATGGCCAGCAGCGCCACCGGAGCGGCGCGGTTGAGAATATCGATTGGGCTGCCAAACAGGCGGCCATCCTGGAGCACTACCTGATAAAAATGGGGCGCCACCAGGCTGTCGACCAGCAGAACCAGCAGCAGAGCAATGATCTGCGGGGTGCCCTTCGGCCAGGTGAAGCGTCGCTTCTCCGGGCCGGTTTGCGAAAGAGATCGAGGCATCATGAGTTACTCCTTATGCCGCAATAGCGTTCATGATCGCCGGTACAGAGAGCTCGGCGAGCGGGATCTCGGCCACCTGCCGGCGATCGCGCATGATAATGACCCGATCGGCGTAACCCACTAGCTCCTCCAGTTCAGAGGAGATGACCAGCAGCGCCAGACCATCGGCGCAGAGGGTTTCAATCAGGCGAATAATTTCCGCGTGGGCGCCGACGTCAATGCCGCGGGTCGGTTCATCGAGGATCAGGAACTGCGGTTTGGTCAGCAGCCAGCGGGAAAGTAATACCTTCTGCTGGTTGCCGCCGGAGAGAAACTCGATCGGCTGCTCCGCGCTGGGGGTACGGATCCCCAGCTGGCGAATAAAGCGCTCGGCGATCTCGTTCTGTTCACGCCGGGGTATCGGCCGCAGCCAGCCGCGCTGCGCCTGCAGGGCAAGGACGATATTTTCCCGCACCGAAGCGGCGGCGATAATGCCGTCGGTTTTGCGATCCTCCGGACAGAAGCCGATCCCGAGGCAGGAGGCCTGATGCGGAGAGCGCAGGGTTTGCGGTTTGCCTTTGATCCATGCCTTCCCGCTGTCCGCCGTTTTAATGCCGAAGATCACCTCGGCGGTTTCAGTGCGTCCGGAACCCAACAGGCCGGCGAGGCCGACAATTTCGCCCGGACGGACCTGCAGGTCGAACGGGGCGATGGTGCCTTTCTTGCCGTAGCCTTCGAACGCCGCCACCGGCTTATCGCTCAGCAGGGTTCGGCCCGCCCGCTGCAGGGCGTTGTGGTCCAGTTCGCGGCCCAGCATCATTTTCACCAGCTCAATCTGCGGCAGCTCGCGGGTTTCGCGGCAGCCGACGAAGCTGCCGTTGCGCAGCACGGTAATGCGGTCGCTGACCGCATAGACCTGGTCGAGAAAATGGGTGACGAAGATCAGGCTGACGCCGTTATCCCTGAGCTGGCGCATCAGGGTAAACAGCATCTCCACCTCCTGAGTATCGAGGCTGGCGGTGGGCTCGTCGAGGATCAGCACCTTGGCCGACAGGTCGATAGCCCGACAGATAGCAACGATCTGCTGCATCGCTACTGAAAAGCGGTTCAGCGGCTCGCGCACATCGAGGGAAAAGCCATAGGAGGCCATCAGCGCCGTCGCCCTGGCCTCCATCTCTTTACGCCGCAGCAGGCCAAACCGCCGCGGCTCACGGCCGATAAACAGGTTGTCCGCCACCGACATATTCGGCAGCAGGTTCACTTCCTGATAAACGGTGCCGATCCCCAGCTGCTGGGCATGGGCGGTATTTTTCGGGGAAATGGCCTGGCCTTCCAGCCAGATGGTGCCGCGATCGGCATGGTAAACGCCGGTAAGCGCTTTGATCAGCGTCGATTTTCCGGCGCCGTTTTCGCCCAACAGGGCCATGATTTCGCCGCGCCGCAGGCTAAAGTTGACGTTATCCAGCGCCTTAACGCCGGGGAAGAATTTACTGAGTCCTTCGGTGCGAAGGATCTCCTGGTGTGCCTCGGCGCTCATAATCGATATCACCTTCAAATGATGTCAGGTTGCCCCGGTTCGCGCTCTGCTTGCCGGGGTTACTGGAACGCTGCCTGTTACCCTCTCCGCTTGCGGAGAGGGCCGGGATGAGGGGCTAGCCACTCAGTAGCCCATATTTTTCTTCTTCTCTAACTCTTCTTTCGCCGTATCCGGCAGATACAGCGTCGATTTGGTAATGGTCAGCTTCTCCGGCAGGGTGCCGTCTTTTTTGTATTTCTCCAGCGCATCAAACGCCGGGCCGGCCATATTCGGCGTCAGCTCGACGCTGGCGTTGGCTTCGCCGGCGATCATCGCTTTATAGATATCCGGCACGCCGTCGATGGAGCCGGTCAGAATATCTTTGCCCGGCTTCAGACCGGCTTCTTTAATGGCCTGGATGGCGCCGATGGCCATATCGTCGTTATGAGCGAATACCATGCAGATGTTTTTGCCGTTATTCTCCGCCTTGATAAAGCTCTCCATGACCTCTTTCCCTTTGCTGCGGGTGAAGTCGCCGGACTGAGAGCGGATAATTTTGATATTCGACGCTTTGGCGATAGCGTCGGCGAAGCCTTTCTTACGGTCGATGGCCACGCTGGCCCCGACGGTGCCCTGCAGTTCAACGACGTTACACGGCTTACCGTCGACGGTTTTCACCAGCCAGTCGCCAATCAGCTGGCCTTCCAGCACGTTGTTGGCGGTCACGGTGGTCATGTAGAGATCTTTATCTTTCACATCAATGGAACGGTCGAGGAGGAAGACCGGTATCTTGGCCTCTTTCGCCTCTTTCAGCACCGGCTCCCAGCCGGTGGCCACCACCGGCGCAATGAAGATCGCGTCAACCCCCTGGGCGATAAAGGAGCGCACCGCTTTGATCTGGTTTTCCTGTTTTTGCTGACCATCAGCGATCTTCAGCGTAATACCGCGCTTGGCGGCTTCCTCTTTCGCGACGCTGGTTTCCGCCGCACGCCAGCCGGATTCAGAACCGACCTGCGAAAAACCTACGGTTAGCGGGGCAGCTATCGCCATAGACGACATAGCTGCGGAAACTGCTGTGACAAGAAGTAAGCGCTTCCACATAAGGGTATCCTCGTAGGGTTATTGTTGGTTAAAGTCTCACCTGCGGACAAACTATAGACAATCGGTGATGTAACTGAATGCGTTACATCACACTTCAAAAAAGTAAATGAGATGTTAATGACAGCCCCATTGCCCAGCGGAGAGCGGATAAGGCTTCGCGGGGAGCGCGGCAGCGGCGGTTTGTGACGTTTTTTTAAGCAGTTTGATAAATCAATCACATGCAATGAAAACGGTTACATAAATTTATTCATGATGTGGCTATGTTTATGGATTTTCATGTCATTATGGCGTGCAAAATTCAGAGCACTCCGCGGCGAGATCGGGAAAAAGAAGCGAAGACATTCGATGTGAGTTGGCTATAATACCGAGCACTTGTTTGCCATACATTTTAAAGGAAACAGACATGAGCTTACTCAACGTACCTGCGGGCAAAGATCTGCCGGAAGACATCTACGTCGTGATCGAGATCCCGGCGAACGCAGATCCTATCAAATACGAAGTCGACAAAGAGAGCGGTGCACTGTTCGTTGACCGTTTCATGTCCACAGCGATGTTCTATCCGTGCAACTACGGCTACATAAACCACACCCTGTCCCTGGACGGCGACCCGGTTGACGTGCTGGTCCCGACTCCGTACCCGCTGCAGCCGGGCTCCGTGATCCGCTGCCGTCCGGTTGGCGTTCTGAAGATGACCGACGAATCCGGTGAAGATGCGAAACTGGTTGCCGTACCGCACACCAAGCTGAGCAAAGAATACGATCACATCAATGATGTGAACGACCTGCCGGAACTGCTGAAAGCCCAGATCACTCACTTCTTTGAGCACTACAAAGATCTGGAAAAAGGCAAATGGGTTAAAGTCGACGGTTGGGACAACGCGGAAGCGGCGAAAGCCGAAATCGTTGCCTCTTTCGAGCGCGCTAAGCAGAAGTAATTCTGTCTCAGGCAGGGTCATCCCCTGCCTGATTGCGGCACGGATTGCCGCGATAACACCATGGAGGGTGTCCCGTGAAAAGCGTTCGCTATTTCACTCTTAACTTTTCTGGCTTCACGACCGCCGCCTCTGAAAAACAGGGGTATCTGCGCCTTATCGCCGGCGAGCATGTCTTTTATACCGATAAACGCTATTTTAACGACCCCGCACTTTTTGACCGTCTGAAGATCAATCAGCCCCTGCATCTTGGCGCCCGCCGCCTGGACAACGGCAGTTACTGGATCCACTGGCTCAGCGATGGCGAAACGCTCCTTGAGCCCAGTCAATACGTAAAGCGCTGGGCCCGGCCACTGCTGTTTATCAGCCTGCTGACGCTCATCATCACCCTTATCCCGCTCATGGTGAGCGCCTCAGAATGGGGAAAGTTCGGCTGCGGCATTATCGCGATACTGGCCTTCATCGCGCTGTTAACCGGGCTCTACGAGCTTCTGTTCCACCCGGCGCTAAAACGGCACCCCGCCATGCGCGATCTGCTGGCGAAGATGGCGCTGGCCCGCCGACGCGACGTCTCCTTTTGCCAGTCGCTACCCGCCACGACGCAAGCCCTCCGCCAGTCGGCAATGCCTTTTACGCAAGCCCTGCCGGAACGCTATGCCGCTCAGGCAGACATCATCATCGACGCCCACTTTAAGAAGTGGTATGCAGGCAATCCAACCCGCGAATATCACGGCCTCGGGATACAATGCGGTTCCCTGCCGCTGGCCTTCTGGTGGCAGGCAGGCTGCGCTAATTTCGCGCTGCATCCGGTGTTTTACCGTTGTCAGCCGCCGTTTCTTGCCACCGGCGATCGCATCCTCGCCGTATACGAGCGCGACAGCCGGGCGATCCATGCGCTATACAATGCCAGCGACGGCGCGGCTTATATAAAAAACCATCCGCTCTATCCTGGACGCCGACAGCTGTCGCTGCTCTATTACCTGTTTTACGGCCTCGCGCTGGTGATGTATCTGTTATTTCTCGGAGTAGAACTCGTCAGCGCCCTTCAGTCAGGCCGGCGCGTCTGGTGGCAGGTTCAGGATTCGCTGGACATGCTGTCCTTATTGTTACTCTGTTTTGGTGGGGTACTGGCGGTGCTGGAGCTGATAGGCCCAACGGCCTGGTTATTGTCACGCCGGGTGGCTGACTGGCTGAAGCTGCGATCGGCGATGCGGCGTTACCTGCGGGGGGCTGCCCCTCCTACCACGCTCGAGGAGGTCATGTAATGTTTAGCACCCCAACACGACGATTATTATTCCTCGCGCTGACGACGCTGGCTTCCACAGCGTGGCTGGCGAAGGATTATCTTCCGCTCTGGTAAGAGGTAGGCGCAGAAAAAAACAACGCCACCCGAAGGTGGCGCTGTCATGGTTAATACTGGTCGCGATCCAACCAGTTGCCGTTCGCTATCAACGTACAACCCTCAACGGAACGTTGATAGACATACATCCATGCGCTGCCGTAAGGCGTCTGAATCAGGTGGCGCGCATACTCGCCCCCCTTGGTGCGCAGCGCATCCAGTTCGGCCAGCGTCGATGCATCAATACGATAAACTTCACCATGTACTGTGCCTTCGCCGGGCACCGCGCCTGGATAGTGGCCCAGGCTGTACAGCTGATAATCGTCGACACTATGAGCGCCCAGCCACTGGGCGTTGGTCATCCAGTGGCTGTTGCCTTGTTTGCGTCGTAAACTGCCGTAAACAAATATTCGCATTGCTAAAACTCAAACTGATAGAGCAAATCGAGCGCCTGGTCGATGCCAGACACCGCTTCCACATATAGCTTAGGCATCAGGCGATAACGTAAAGTCAGCGTCGCCAGGGAATCGAAGATACCGACCCCGTATTTTACCTGCAGACCCGGCAGTACATAGCCGCTGACCACCACCTGGGAAGAGTCGCCTACCCCTTCGGTGTCCAACGCCAAATTGCTTACGCCAAACGTCTCGCCGATTTTACCCACAACCTGACCACTTTGTGCAACCCCCATACCAATAAGCATTGAGGTCATCGCGGCGCTATCGCTCTGTCCGCTGCTCAAACCCTGGCCGCGCAGCAGATAAGACAGCGCTTCCTGCTGGGACATAACCGGGTCAGAGAAGATCTCCGCTTTCGGCTGATCGGCGGAGCCGGTGACGCGAACGCCGGCGATCACGTCGTCTTCGGTGGCATCCGGGTTACGAATTGCTTCGATATTCAGTAATGGCTGATCCGGCGGACCGGAGAACAGCAGTTCCCCTTTGCGCACAATCAAATCCTGGCCATAGGCGTGGAAGCGGCCGTCCGGAATATTGATCTGCCCGTTGAGTCCCAGCCCCTGCTTGTCCTGCGCCACTTTCAGATCGCCGGTCAGACGCGCTTTCAGACCGAAGGCTTCCAGACGAACGTTGTTGCCGACGTGAATGGTCAGGTTGCTGTTGATCGGGATCCCGGCGCTCTGCTGATTAATCGGCTTGAGGTTTTTGTCGAGCATCACTTCATCAGAAGACACGCCAACCGCGCTCTCCGGCACTTCGTTGACCACGATCCGCGCCCAGGGCACATCCACCTTGCCATCGAGGTTGAACAGGCTTGGCGTGGCGGTAAACACCACGTCCGGCGATACATCGAGACGCACCATCGGCGGCACCGTGATCCGCACCCGGCTGCCTTTCGCCGCAATTTGCGCCCGCCAGTTATCGATCTGCGTCCAGTCGGCGTTGCCGCTGAGGGCGATTTGCCCCTGACGGGTGTTCACCGTCCCCTGCAGGGTCGAGCGCGTGCCGTTGAAGTTCATCGCCAGCTGGCTCGGCTGCATATCAAACGGCATAAAGTTGCCGTCGATATCCACCCCGCTTAACTGCATCTGGCCGAACAGCTGCGGACTCTTCACGTTGCCGCCCAGGCGCAGACGGGCGTTGAGCCTTCCCTCCGCCTTTTCACCGCGGGCGAAAATCGGGTTGATCATCGCCAGCGAGAAGTTGCTGATATTGACGTTGCCGCCGAGGTTACGCCGCCCCTGCGGGTCGGTGACCTGCACCTGCCCATCCAGCTGGCCATTGTTGGTCAGGCGGATAAGCCAGCCCAGCTCCGCGCGATTGTTATGCAGATCGGCGCTGAGGTTCAGCGTATCGAACGCCACCGGCAGCGGGGCGTCATTGACCACCTGGGTCACTTTGACGTTGCGCCCGCTGAGGGTCACTTTGCCCTGCGGCAGCCCCTCCTTGGTGGTGTCCCAGCTGACATCGGCATTACCGGTAAAGACGCCGCTGGCCTGGGTCGCCTCCGGCATAAACGGCTTGAGCATCGCCAGGTCGAAGCGGTTGAGATTCACCCGCGCCCGCCCGCTGGCGCCTGCGTCAATGGTCTCAGGCACGCAGAGCTCGGCGTTCGGGTTGGTCCAGCAGTGTGGCCCGATGCTGATTTTCTGCTCCTGGTTGCGGTAGTCCAGCGCGATACTGCGCGTCAGCGCCACCGGACCCACCGGCGTCTGGAAGCGGGTATCGCTTAGCGCGCCTCTCCAGCGCTCGGCCTGACGATCGAAGCTGCCCGCCAGCGCCAGCTGGCCGGAAACCGGATCGCCTTGCACCCGCAGCCGCAGCTCATGCTGCTTCTCAGTGCCTTTGGCATTGAGCTGCACCAGGCTGATATTCACCCCCGGCTGGCTGATGCGATCCACCCGTACGTCCAGGTTGCCGCCAATCTGATCGGTGGATTTCACATCCCCTTTGACGTTGACCTGGGCGATGGTCAGCTCCTGCCAGCGCAGCGCCCGGGCGGTGATGTCCGCCAGCAGCTGCGGCGCATCGACAGTGCCGCGCACTTTCACCAGCCCCTTCGCCGTCCCGCCGAGCCCCGGCAGCGCATTATCCAGGTGCGGCGCATCGATGGTGGCGTCGAGATTCAGATCCTTCACCCCCAGCTCGCCTTTGATATCGGCGCTGTTCGGGCCTAACGCCAGATGCAGCCCCGGGATTTTCCACTGCAGATAGCTGTTGCCCTGCAGCGAGCCCGAAACATCCACCTTGTTCTGTTTCACGTTGCCGGTAATTTTCAGCTCCGGCACCGACATCTGCCAGCTGCCGCCGTACAGGCTGCCCTGGGTCTTGATCCTGCCATTGAGCTTCGATGGCCAGTCCGGCACCTCTTTGGCGGTGTTGATGCCGTCGAGGGTCAGCTCGCCGCGCCAGCTGATCGCCTGCTGCCAGTCGAGGAGCGCTTTCAGCTCGGTTTTCCCTTCCAGGGCATTGACCGTCAGCTTGTCGAGATTGATCTGCCGCTCATTGCCTTTGGCGTTGAGGGCGATTTTCGCCGGCGGCAGCGACTGGCCTTTCACCGCGGTGGAGAAGGCCAGCGCATAGTCGGTCATTTTGCCGCTGAACTTCAGCTGGACGTCGTCGGCCTGGAACTGCTTCTCGCCGCTGAACGGCCAGGCGAGCTGCTTACTTTTCAGCTCCATATTGAGCGGCAGCCCGGCCTCCGCCAGCTGCGCGTCCGCCCGCATCGTGGCCGCGACCGGCCCGCTTAAGTCCACTCCGACCTTAAGCGTTTTACGTATCTCGCCGCCCACCTTCAGCTGCACCTTCTCCCCTTTCATCGGGTCGACGTTCAGCGTTCCGGCGAGGGTGATGTCTACCGGCCAGTTATCCTGTAGCTGGGCGCTGCCCGAAGCGCTGACCTTGCCCTGATCGGAGTCGATGTCGAGGGCGTCGAGCTTCATCTGCCCGTCGATACTGCTGACTTTCAGCAGCAGGTTGTACACGGTGATATCGGTATCGCCGGTCAGGCGCAGCTGCTCGCCGCGGAACGCCTGAATATTGAGGTTAAGCGGCAGATGGACATCGGTCATCGCCGGCAGCACCGGCTGCGAGAAGAGGTCGGTCATCGTCTCGCCGAGCGGTTTCTCCTGCGGCCGCGGGTTGTCGATTTTCGGCTCGACCACCTGCTCCTGCGCCACTTTCGCCACCTTCGGCAGAGCGATCAGCAGCCCCTGCAGCGAGGTCGGCGTCAGGGTCAGGTTTTTCTCCTGCCAGTTCAGGCCGGTGGAAAAATCGCGCACGGAGACCGCGGTATCGTCGATTTTGACGTTGATGTTATGCAGCGCGACGCGGCTGAGGGCGATCGGATAAGGGGTGGAGAGATTCAGCGGCCCGCTCTCCTCTTCCTCGACCGGCGCAGAGGGCGGCATCTTCGTCGTATCGACGGCGACGTAAATATCGCGCAGCGCGATGTCGTTTACGCACAGACTGCTGTCCCACAGACAGCGCAGCCTGACGCTGAGATGAAACTGGCCGGCGGTCACCGCCACGCCGGGCTGCTCATAGCGGACATTATCGAGGGTTAAATCACGCCAGCCGCCGGTCACTTTGCCGATTTCCAGCCCCGGTACCCAGCGATCCGCCGCTTTGAACACCAGATGCAAGCCGGTGGTGGTGCCCACCAGGAACCCGACGGTGCCCAGCAGGAGAACCAACACGATTAATACGCCGAGGCTTATCTTCTTCCATAAACTCATAATTCAGGCCCCAGACCGATGTAAAACTGTAAACCATGCTCTTCTTTGTCGCCGATTGGCCGGGCGATATCCAGCTTGATCGGCCCCACCGGCGACTGCCAGCGCACGCCTACCCCGGCGCCGGTTTTGAAATCACTCTCGCGAATATCGCTGACCGCTTCGCCGCTATCGACAAACACGGCGCCCCACCACTTGCCACTGACGTTGTACTGATATTCCAGCGAGCCGGTGGCCAGCTTCGAGGCCCCGATCAGCTTGCCGTCATCGTCCTTCGGCGAGATGGATTTGTATTTATAGCCGCGAATACTGCGATCGCCCCCGGCGAAAAAACGCAGGTCCGGCGGCACCTTGTCAAAGTTATCCGCTTCGATCCAGCCCAGGTTGCCGCGCACCACAAAGCGGTGGCGGTCATAGAGGGTACGGATCCAGACGTCCTGAGCCTGCATCACGATAAAGTTGATGTCCGAGCCCCACATGGTGTTGGAGTAGTCCACCGAGTAGCGCTGGGAATCGCCCCAGGTAGGCATCAGGCCGCCGCGGGAGCGAGTGCGGTTCACCGAGACCCCGGGGTAAATCAGCATGGTGGTGTTGGTGACGTTCGCCTGGGTAAAGTGGTCCAGGCTCCAGCGCAGGTTAATCGCCCGCTGCCAGCCGCTCGACATCTCCCAGAAACGCGAGACCCCCAGGGTGGTGGAGTCGGCCTGGGTGTCATTGAGATCGGTACGCTTAAAGCCGCCCTGCATCAGATAGTACTGCTCGAGCGGGCTCTTGAGCAGCGGGACTTTATAGGTGAAGTCAAACTGCTGCTCCGGGGCGGAGAGGCTGACGCTGGAGGTCAGACTGTGGCCATAGGAGTTCATCCACGGTTTTTTCCACGTGGCTTTCACCCGCGGACCGACGTCTGTGGAGTACCCTACCCCGGTTTCCACGGTGTTCTCTTTGCGTGGCGAGACAACGCCCTGCAGAGGCAGCACCTTGGTTTTCCGTGACTTAGCAAAATCAGGCGCCACCACCACCGAACTGAACCACCCGGTCGCCGCCAGGCGGCGGTTTAGCTCAGCCAGGTCCTGCGAGGTGTAGTAGTCGCCCTCTTTAAACGGCACGAGGTTTTGCAGGTATTCATCGCGAATTTGCGATCCGGAGAAGGTGACGTGGCCAAAGCGATAGCGTTCTCCGCTGTCGTAATCGATATCCCAGAACGCCTGATGACGGTCGAGGGAGACCCCAAGCTGGCTTTTATTGAACTCGCTGTCAAAGTAGCCTTTGCGCAGGGCGACGCGGGTCAATGAGCTCTTGAAACCGTCGTAATCGCCGTGGTTGAGCACCGTCCCGATGGCCGGGCGGGTTTTCAACAGCGCCAGATAGTCGCTGTCGGTGCGGGCGCCGCCGCGCAGAATCACCTCGGTTCCGCCAATGCGCACCGGCTCACCCGGGGTCACTTTGGCGATCAGCACCTGACGGCCCCTTTTCGGCGGCGGACGCAGATCAAATTCAATCGTCGGCTCGTAATACCCCAGCGCTTTCAGACCTTCGCGAATGGCGTCATCGACGCGCGCGCGAAAGCGACGATCCGGCGTGACCTCATCACTCTGGATGGTGGAAAGCTGGGCGCGAACGTTTTTCTCCAGCTCTCCGGATAATCCCTCAACCTGCAAACGCACATTCGCTGCGCTGGCGACCCCGCTGACCAGCAAAAGGCTGGTGACACATAACTGGCGGATTTTTAGCACATTTTCTCCTGAATATCCCTGTTTCCCCCTACAGGAAACACTGGCGCCGCTCCACGGCTTAACAAAACCCTAACAACTTAGGGTTGAAAAAGTGGCAATAACCCAAATAATTCTTATGTATTAATCTAGACGTATTACGCGTATTTATTGTGTTAAAAGACACGCTTCGTTACAACCTTAACGACGATTTCTGTATTGAGAGGCCCACCGTGAGTCTATTTGATAAAACGCATCTTGTCGCCCAGGCGGATGCGCTGCCTGGACGCAATACCCCGATGCCAGTGGCGACGCTCCACGCAGTTAACGGCCACTCGATGACCAACGTCCCGGCGGGGATGGAAGTGGCACTGTTCGCCATGGGCTGCTTCTGGGGAGTTGAACGTCTGTTCTGGCAATTGCCGGGGGTTTACAGCACCGCCGCCGGCTACACTGGCGGCTATACGCCCAATCCGACCTATCGCGAAGTGTGCAGCGGCCAGACCGGTCACGCGGAAGCGGTGCGCGTGGTCTACGATCCGCAGGTCATCAGCTATGAGCAGTTATTGCAGGTGTTCTGGGAAAATCACGACCCCGCGCAGGGCATGCGACAGGGTAACGACCTCGGCACCCAGTACCGTTCGGCGATCTATCCGTTGACGCCGGAACAGACGGAAGCGGCAAAGGCCAGCCTCGCGCGCTTCCAGGCGGCGATGAACGACGCGCACGATACCCGTCACATCACCACCGAGATCGCCACCGCCAAACCGTTCTACTATGCCGAGGACGATCACCAGCAGTATCTGTATAAGAACCCGCATGGCTATTGCGGCATTGGCGGCATTGGCGTCTGCCTGCCGCCTCAGGCGTAATTCTGATTTCCGCCTCAACAGCGAGGCGGTTAATGAACGCTCTGGCGGCTTTACATTCCCTTACGCTATACTACCCAGTGTGACAGCCGGTCCAGCGCCTTCGGACCGGTTTTTTATGTATTCCACATTTAAGTTATCAACTTCCCTTCCGAGGATCTGACCTCAACGGTCAGAAAAGATATGTTAAACAGTATTTTAGTAATACTCTGTCTGATAGCCGTCAGTGCGTTTTTTTCGATATCGGAAATCTCACTGGCCGCCTCACGTAAAATCAAACTGAAACTGCTGGCCGATGAAGGCAACGTCAACGCACAGCGGGTGCTGAAGATGCAGGAGAACCCGGGCACCTTCTTTACCGTCGTGCAGATTGGCCTCAACGCCGTCGCCATTCTTGGCGGTATCGTGGGCGACGCGGCTTTCTCACCGGCGTTTCATAGCCTGCTCAGCGGGTATTTGTCACCGGAGCTCTCCGAGCAACTGAGCTTCATCATCTCTTTTACCCTGGTCACCAGCTTGTTCATCCTGTTTGCTGACCTGACTCCGAAACGCATCGGTATGATTGCGCCCGAAACTGTGGCCCTGCGCATCATCAACCCGATGCGCTTCTGCCTGTTAGTCTTCCGCCCGCTGGTGTGGTTGTTTAACGGCATGGCCAACATGATCTTCCGCATCTTTAAACTGCCGATGGTGCGGAAAGACGATATCACCTCCGACGATATCTATGCCGTGGTCGAAGCCGGCGCGCTGGCCGGGGTGCTGCGCAAGCAGGAGCATGAGCTGATTGAGAACGTGTTCGAGCTGGAGTCCCGCACCGTTCCTTCCTCCATGACCCCGCGTGAAAGCGTCATTTGGTTTGATTTGCATGAAGACGAGCAGAGCCTGAAGAATAAAGTGGCCGAACACCCGCACTCGAAGTTCCTCGTCTGTAATGAAGATATCGACCACATTATCGGCTACGTCGATTCAAAAGATCTGCTGAACCGCGTGCTGGCGAACCAGAGCCTGGTGCTGACCGGCGGCGTGCAGATCCGCAACACGTTGATCGTCCCGGATACCCTGACCCTGTCCGAAGCGCTGGAAAGCTTCAAAACCGCCGGGGAAGACTTTGCGGTGATCATGAATGAATATGCGCTGGTGGTCGGGATCATCACCCTTAACGACGTGATGACAACTCTGATGGGCGACCTCGTCGGCCAGGGGCTGGAAGAGCAGATCGTCGCCCGCGATGAAAACTCGTGGCTAATCGATGGCGGTACGCCGATTGATGACGTGATGCGCGTGCTGGATATCGACGAGTTTCCGCAGTCCGGGAACTACGAGACCATCGGCGGCTTTATGATGTTTATGCTGCGTAAAATCCCCAAACGCACCGACGCGGTGAAGTTCTCCGGCTATAAGTTCGAGGTCGTGGATATCGATAACTACCGTATCGACCAGTTGCTGGTGACCCGCATCGATAACAAGCCCACGGTGCTGGTGCCCAAGCAGGCGGAAGCGGCGGAAAGCCAGAACGCCTGAGCGTAATCCTTTCTCTCTCTTAAGGGCGGATGATCATCCGCCCTTTTTATTGCCCGAATGTGAAGCGGCTCACGCCCCACTGCCGATAGCAGATTATTACTGCTCGATAGCGAAACGTTTATGACTCCCCCGTGCGCAAAAAGGTAACGTTGCTCGCGTCTACACGATCATATTCCTGAATAAAGGAAGCGAGGGTTACCATGATAACGTCGAATAAAAATTACTTTATCAGCTGTCTGTTTTTCCTGTTTTTCTTTATAGGCTGGGGATGCTGCTACCCCTATTTATCACTGTGGTTAACGGAAACCATCGGTATTAACTACACGGACGTCGGTCTGGTTTATTCTTTCACTGCCATTGTGGCCGTCTGCGTTCAGCCATTATTCGGTTTTATATCGGATAAGCTGGTGTATCGTAAGAATCTGATGTGGATGCTGGCGATCATTATCACCTTATTCGCTCCATACTGGATCTATGTCTTCGCGCCTCTGTTAAAAATAAATGTGTTCCTCGGCGCGCTGGCTGGCGGCCTCTATATTGGCATGGCCTACGGCGCAGGCTGCGGTATTTGCGAAGCCTACATCGATAAGGTCAGCCGCGCCTCCGGCTTCGAATTTGGTCGGGCGCGGATGTTCGGCGGCATCGGCGCCGCGATCGGCACCTTTGCGGCAGGAAAGCTCTACGGCATCGATCAGAACATGATTTTCTGGCTGGCCAGCGCAGCAGGCGTCTGCCTGCTGGTGATTGTCTGGAAAATGCAGATCAGCACCCATCAAAAGCAGGGGCTGCTGTCCGGCAAAACGTCGCCGGTTACCCTCCGCGATGCCGTCTCGTTGTTAAAAATTAAAAAATTCTGGTTCTTCGCCCTCTATGTCATTGGCGTCGGGGCGGTCTATGAAACCTATGACCAGCAGTTCGCTATCTACTACAGCCATTTCTTTGAGAGTAAAGCCCGGGGTGCAGAAGTCTTCGGTTATTTAACCACGGGTCAGATTTTCCTTGATGCCATCGTGATGTTCTTTGCGCCATGGTTTGTGAATAAAATCGGCCCGAAAAATGCGCTGTTATACTGCGGGCTGATTATGAGCTTGCGCATTATCGGTTCCGCGTGGGCTATTGGCCCGGTATCCATCAGCCTGATTAAACTACTCCATGGATTTGAAAGCTCGGTGTTACTCGTCGCGGCGCTTAAATACATTACCGCTAACTTTAACCCCCTGCTTTCCGCGACGGTTTACTTAATTGGCTTCCAGTTTTCAAAAAGCTTTAGCTCTATTTTTCTCTCCACCGGCATCGGCCATATGTACCAGAGCATGGGCTTTACCAGCAGCTATATCGTGCTCGGCTGTATCGCCCTGTGCTTCACGCTCATTTCGTTTATCACGCTGGATAAAGCACGCGTGTTCTCTTCACAACCTGTGCCCGCGAATTAATGTCAGGAGGTAGTCTGCATGTCTCAGTTATTTTATGGCGTGGCGTATTACGATGAATATATGCCGGAAGATCGGCTGGCCAGCGATATCGCCTTAATGCGCGAAACCGGCATTAACGTGGTGCGTATCGCCGAGTCCACCTGGAGTACACTGGAGCCCGAAGAGGGCCAGTACAATTTCTACCATATCGACCGGGTGCTCGAGGCGATGCATGAGGCCGGCATTGCGGTCATCGTCGGGACGCCCACCTACGCGGTCCCGGCCTGGCTGGCGGCGAAACATCCCGATATTCTGGTCACCACCGTCGCGGGGCAGCAAAAATATGGTCCGCGGCAGATCATGGATATCGTCAACCCGACCTTTCGCCGCTATGCCGAAAAAATTATCCGCACGCTGATGGCCCATGTGCAACACCATCCGGCGATTATCGGCTGGCAACTGGATAACGAAACCAAGCATTACGACAATATTGGCCGCTATATGCAGGAGGGCTTCGTGCGCAGCCTGCAGGAGAAATATCCAGACCTCCGACAACTGAATCACGATTTCGGTCTGGATTACTGGAGCAACCGCATTGACCGCTGGCAGGATTTTCCGCCGGTGGAAAACACCATCAACGCCAGCC
This sequence comes from Klebsiella sp. 7-CIP_Kleb., assembly GCF_050378655.1. Taxonomy (NCBI): domain Bacteria; kingdom Pseudomonadati; phylum Pseudomonadota; class Gammaproteobacteria; order Enterobacterales; family Enterobacteriaceae; genus Klebsiella; species Klebsiella sp. 7-CIP_Kleb. The sequence goes on along the minus strand of NZ_JBNRLJ010000007.1, from coordinate 219,852 downwards.
TCGCCTGCGCCTTCTCCCGCTATCAGCGCCAGCAGGTCACCGAGTATCTGGCCTGGCAGGCGGAGATTGTGCGCGAGTACGCCCAACCGCACCAGTTCGTCACCCACAACTTCGATTTTGAATGGCGCGGTTACTCTTACGGCGTGCAGCCGCGGGTCGACCATTTTGCGGCGGCGCAGGCGCTGGATATCGCCGGCGTCGATATCTATCACCCGAGCCAGGCACACCTGACCGGGCGGGAAATCGCCTTTGGCGGCGCCATCACCCGCTCGCTTAAGCCGGGCCAGAACTACTTCGTGCTGGAAACCCAGGCGCAGGGCTTCGCCCAGTGGACTCCCTACCCGGGCCAGCTGCGCCTGCAGGCGTTCAGCCATATCGCCTCCGGCGCCGCCATGGTCTCCTACTGGCACTGGCATTCGATTCATAACGCCTTCGAAACCTACTGGAAGGGGCTGCTCAGCCACGACTTCTCGCGTAACCCGACCTGGCAGGAGGCCACCACTATCGGGGCTGACTTTGCCCGCCTGTCGCCGCAGCTGGCGGAGCTGAAGGCCGAAAACGACGTTGCGCTGCTGATAAGCAATGAGGCAATGGACGCCCTCAATCACTTCCGTCCTGGCGATGCCGAGGGCAACATTTATAACGATATCTTTCGCCGCTTCCACGATGCGCTGTATGACCACAATATCAGCCTCGACATCATCCACGATGTAAACGAGGAAACCTCGCGCTACCGAGTGCTGATCGTTCCCGGCCTGTACGCTGCCGATGATGGCCTGCTGGCGCGGATCAATCACTATATCGCCGAGGGCGGCAGAGCGCTTATCGGCTTTAAATCGGGCTTTAGCGATGAAAACGTCAAGGTACGCCGCAGCGCGCAGCCTGGGATCCTGCGGCAGAGCTGCGGCGTCAGCTACAGCCAGTTCACCCTGCCGGAAGGGACGACGGTAAGCTCTTGCTGTGCAGAGATTGATTGCCGCAATGACAATCAGGCTGAGCTGTGGATGGAATTGCTGACGCCCGATAATGGGACCCGCACCTTGCTGCGCTATCAGCATCCGGCATGGGGCGAATACGCCGCCGCCACCGAAGCGGATTATGGCCGGGGACGAGCGATGTATGTTGGCTTCCTGCCGCAGAAGGGATTGATTAGCCAGCTGTTTGATATACTAACCGCCGATATCGCATTGCGCTCGCGCACTTCCGCCTATCGCTTCCCATTAGTGGTCAAAAAAATGCGTAATCGCGCCGGGAAAACCACCCACTTCCTGTTCAATTACTCCGGCGAGACGCTGGAATTTGTCAGCGAGACCGCGGGTAGCGCGCTGCTGAGCGGGGAGACAGTATACGTCGGCCAGCCGTTGCGCCTCAGGGCCTGGGAATTTACTATCATCGAAAGCTAACGACGCGGCGGCGCTCAGGTGGGAGAGAGAATGGAACTGGATATCAATGAGCTACTCAATTTCTCGCCATTGATGAAGACCTTTACCTTCAATGCCTGGGTCGTCGCAGGCTTCACGCCGATTACCCGCGGCTCCACGCTGGACTACTACATTAACCGCCCGCAGGGGATGAAAGGTTACATCATTAATCTGACCCTGCGCGGCCAGGCGCGGGCGAAGGCGGGCGATGGCTTCCTTCTGTGCCGGGAAAACGATCTGCTGCTGTTTCCTCCCGGGGTGCCCCATCACTACGGCAGGGACGAGCACAGCGAGTATTGGGACCATCTGTGGATCTACTTTATCCCCCGCCCCTACTGGATAGACTGGCTAAAGTGGGACCAAACTACTCACGGTATCGGCAAAACAACCATTAACGATCCCGAACAGCTCCAGCAGCTGCGCGATCTGTTCTACGAAGTGATACGCCATCACTCGGCATCCGCGCCGCTGTCGGAAGCGCTGGCGATGAACGCCCTGGAAAGATTGATCCTTCACTGTTTTCAGCGACAGCCCATCAGCAACCGTCACGCCCACGACCCACGGATTAACGCCGTCTGCGACTACCTCAACGCCCATATTGCGCAGGAGGTAAAAATCGAGACCCTGGCGGCGATGGTATTTATCTCCCCTTCACGTCTGGCGCACCTTTTCAAAAATGAACTGGGGCAAACGGTTTATGCATGGCGGGAAACGCAACGCATCAACCGCGCCAGGTGGCTTATTCAGAGCACCTCGCTCCCGCTTAACAAAATTGCTTTATCGGTAGGCTACAGCGATCCGGTCTATTTCACCCGCTTGTTTCGTAAACATAACGGTATTCCACCGGGCGAATATCGCAAACGCTATGCGGAAATGAAGGGTTAAAAACATCAACGGCTCCCATCGGGAGCCGTCTTTTACCTACTACGTACTGCTACGTTTCAGGTTATGCCATCTCAGTTTGCAGACGCAACACCTGACGATTGACTTCGGACATCACTGACAGATGCAGCTTGTCCTTGACCTTCGGGATAAGGATTTTGCCCTTATCAAATTCAAATGCGCCAACGTCCTTGATGTACAACCGTCCACGAAACAGGATCTTCACGTACTTCGCCACTTGCAGCGGATTGTAGCGTTGGAAAATTTTCATTCTTCTCTCCTGCCAGGGTTACGCTCCTGTGGTGCCACAGTTAGCCCACGTATCGGGAGCGCAAATTTTAATGCCCTAAAACTATAGTCCAGAATCTCAGAGGGACCCAGTATGTATAAGTTTATTTACCCTTTGATGACAATAATTCAGAATTTTCGTTTCAGACATACGATGAAGTAAGTATAAGTCGCCGTTTTTCGACTAATTTGTGCGTCAACACGCAAACTGGCATCCTCATTGCGGGTAATCACCACCAATCGCACTTATGATTAAACGAGACCAAGTGGTCGGATCACCTGCACAAAAAATGATTAAGGAAACCGTATGACCCTACGTAGCATACTGGCCGCCTCGTTACTCCTCGTGCCGCTGCTGGCCTCAGCGCATAACTTTGTCGATGGCCAGCGCGTGGCGCCGGTCGGCGTCGCGGATCGGGGCGAATTAATTCTGGATAATGATAAGTTTAGCTATAAAAACTGGAATAGCTCGCAGCTGGCGGGAAAAGTGCGCGTCGTCCAGCACATCGCCGGACGCTCGTCAGCAAAAGAGAAAAATGCCAATCTGATCGAGGCGATTAAAGCGGCGGGCTTCCCGCACGATCGCTATCAGACCACCACCATCGTCAATACCGACGATGCCATCCCGGGCACCGGTATGTTTGTGCGCAACAGTATCGAAAGCAATAAAAAGCTCTTCCCATGGTCGCAATTTATCGTCGACAGCAATGGATTGGTGCGAAAAGCCTGGCAGCTGGACGAGAAGAGCTCGGCGATTGTGGTGCTGGATAAGAGCGGGCGCATCCAGTGGGCCAAAGACGGCGCGCTCACTCAGCAAGAGGTGCAGCAGGTGATCGACCTGCTGCATAAATTGCTTAATAAATAGAGACCCGGAAGCCGGGATTGAGGAAGGATTCACGCGGCGTGTAGTCGAGGGTTTTGCCCTGCCAGTCGTGAACATGCGCCCCGGCGGCGACCGCGACGGCATGGCCGGCGGCGGTGTCCCAGGTGCTGGTCGGCCCGAAGCGCGGATAGAGCTGGGCCTGGCCTTCCGCCACCAGGCAGAACTTCAGCGAGGAGCCGATGGAAGTGGTCTGGTGCTCGCCCAGTTGCACAAGGTACTCCTGCAGCTCCGGATCGTTGCCATGGGAGCGGCTGATCACCACCAGCGGTGGACGGGCATCGCGGACCTGGATCTGCTTGCGCACGCCGCACTCTTCTTTCCAGGCTTTGCCTTTTTCCGCGCTGTACATCACCTTCATCACCGGCGCATAGACCACGCCCAGCGTCGGCTTGCCGTTTTCAATCAGCGCGATATTAACGGTGAACTCGCCGTTACGCTTAATAAATTCTTTGGTGCCGTCCAGCGGGTCGACCAGCCAGTAGCGCTGCCAGTGCTGGCGCACTTCCCAGGCCGGCGGGTCCTCTTCCGACAGAATGGGAATGGTGGCATCCAGCGCCTGCAGGCCGCTGACAATGACTTTATGCGCCGCGATATCCGCCGCCGTGACCGGAGAATCATCTTTCTTGCTGGCGACGTTGATCGGCTGGTTTCCATCGTAGACTTCCATGATGGCATCGCCCGCGTTCCGTGCAAGCTGACATACTTGTTCTAACATTCTCCACCTCGTCTGGTTACAGTGGCGTTAACTTGTTGTTTTATTTATATCGCATCACCGCAAGTTCCGCTATCTGTGATAACGATGGCGGTTTCTCTGCCCGCTTTTCTGGCAAGATTCACATTTCTGTAAGCAACAGAATATAAATACATTTTCTTCTGTGCTATCGCTCATAAAAAAGGACGCCTCTGATGATTAAGTTTAGCGCAACGCTCCTGGCCACGCTGATCGCCGCCAGCGTCAACGCCGCAACGGTCGACCTGCGGATCATGGAAACCACCGATCTGCACAGCAATATGATGGACTTTGACTATTACAAAGATGCCGCCACGGAGAAATTCGGCCTGGTGCGTACCGCCACCCTGATTGAACAGGCGCGGGCAGAAGCGAAAAACAGCGTACTGGTGGATAACGGGGATGTCATCCAGGGGAGCCCACTGGGCGACTACATGGCCGCCAAGGGACTGAAAGAGGGCGATGTTCATCCGGTGTATAAGGCGATGAATACCCTGAATTATGCCGTCGGCAACCTGGGCAACCATGAATTCAACTACGGCCTCGACTTCCTGCACAAGGCGCTAGCCGGGGCGAAATTCCCCTACGTGAACGCCAATATCATCGATGCCAAAACCGGCAAACCGCTGTTCACCCCGTACCTGATCAAGGATACCCCGGTTCAGGACAGCGAAGGTCAATCCCACACCCTGCGCATCGGCTATATCGGCTTTGTGCCGCCGCAGATCATGACCTGGGATAAAGCCAATCTTAGCGGCAAAGTGACGGTCAACGACATTACCGAAACCGCGCGCAAATATATCCCGGAGATGCGGGCGAAAGGGGCTGATGTGGTGGTAGTGGTCGCTCACTCCGGCCTCTCCGCCGACCCGTATCAGGCGATGGCCGAGAACTCAGTCTACTACTTAAGCCAGGTGCCCGGCGTTGACGCCATCATGTTCGGCCACGCCCACGCGGTATTCCCAGGCAAAGACTTCGCCACCATTAAAGGCGCGGATATCGCCAGAGGGACGCTGAACGGCGTACCGGCGGTAATGCCGGGAATGTGGGGCGATCATCTCGGGGTGGTCGATCTGGTGCTGAACAACGACAGCGGCAAATGGCAGGTGACTCAGAGTAAAGCGGAAGCACGGCCAATCTACGACGCGGTGGCGAAGAAATCGCTGGCGGACGAAGACGGTAAGCTGGTGGCGGTGCTGAAAGCCGATCACGACGCTACTCGCGAGTTCGTCAGTAAGCCGATCGGCAAGTCCGCCGACAACATGTACAGCTATCTGGCGCTGGTGCAGGACGACCCGACGGTGCAGGTAGTCAACATGGCGCAGAAAGCCTACGTCGAACACTACATTCAGGGCGACCCGGATCTGGCGAAACTACCGGTACTCTCCGCTGCCGCGCCGTTTAAAGTCGGCGGGCGTAAAAACGATCCGGCGAGCTTCGTGGAAGTGGAAAAAGGCCAGCTTACCTTCCGCAACGCCGCCGACCTCTATCTCTACCCGAACACCCTGGTGGTGATGAAGGTCAACGGGAAGGAGGTCAAGGAGTGGCTGGAGTGCTCTGCCGGGCAGTTTAACCAGATTGACCCGACCAGCAGCAAGCCGCAGTCGCTGATCAACTGGGACGGCTTCCGCACCTATAATTTCGACGTGATTGACGGGGTGAACTACCAGATCGACGTCACTCAGCCGGCCCGCTACGACGGCGAATGTCAGATGATCCATCCGCAGGCAGAGCGTATTAAGCACCTGACCTTCAACGGCAAACCGGTCGATCCGCAGGCCACTTTCCTGGTCGCCACCAATAACTATCGCGCGTACGGCGGTAAATTCGCTGGCACCGGCGAAAGCCATATCGCCTTCGCCTCACCGGATGAAAACCGTTCAGTGCTGGCGGCGTGGATTGGCGCGCAATCGAAGAAGGATGGCGCGATCCATCCGGCGGCGGATAACAACTGGCGTCTGGCGCCGATCCACAGTAAGACGTCGCTGGATATCCGTTTTGAGACCTCGCCTGGCGACAAAGCCGCGGCGTTTATCAAAGAGAAAGCCCAGTATCCGATGCGTCAGGTGGCCGCCGATGATATCGGCTTCGCCATTTATCAGCTGGATTTGAGTCAGTAATCCCTGTTCCCCGGTGGCGCTGCGCTTACCGGGGCTACAGGGAGTGATACATTTTCACTCCTCGTGGCTAGCCAGCACCGCCGGCAGATTAACCTCGATCCAGTCCGCCAGGGCCGCCACCTTCTCGCTCACCTGCAGGCCGAGCGGCGTCAGGCTATATTCAACGTGCGGCGGCACCACCGGATAAGAGACGCGGTCGATAAAACCATCCTGCTCCAGGGCCTGCAGCGACTGCGCCAGCATCTTTTCGCTGACCCCGCCCATTTTGCGCCGCAGATCGCTGAAGCGATGGGTTCCTTCGCGCAGCGCCACCAGAATCAACACGCCCCAGCGGCTGGTGACATGTTTAAGCACATCGCGCGACGGGCACTGTTCCGCAAACAAATTGCCATTGCGCAGTTTCTCGCTCAGCGTCGGTTCGGCCATTTTCACACTTACCTTTTTGTACGTACTTACTAAAAGTTAGTTAAGGTGTTAGCTTACCACAACTGCCACTAAACACGAAGGAGAAGACTAATGATCGCTCTTACCGGTGCCACCGGCCAGCTTGGCCACTACGTTCTGCAAGATCTGCTTAAAACCGTCCCTGCCGGCCAGATTGTGGCGATTGTCCGCAACCCGGCCAAAGCCCAGACTCTCAGCCAGCAGGGCGTTGTCGTCCGCCAGGCCGACTATAGCGACGAAGCGGCGCTGACCGCCGCGCTGCAGGGCGTGGATAAACTGCTGTTAATCTCCTCCAGCGAAGTCGGCCAGCGCGCCGTACAGCACCGCAACGTCATCAACGCCGCCAAAGCCGCTGGGGTGAAGTTCATCGCCTACACCAGCCTGCTGCACGCCGACACTTCGCCGCTGGGCCTGGCCGCAGAGCATATTGCAACTGAGCAGATGCTGGCCGACTCGGGTATCGCTTACGCCCTGCTGCGTAACGGCTGGTATACTGAAAACTATCTGGCCAGCGCGCCGCCGGCGCTGGAGCACGGCGTGTTTATCGGCGCCGCCGGCGAAGGTAAAATTGCCTCCGCTACCCGCGCAGATTATGCCGCCGCGGCCGCCCGCGTTATCGCCGGTGAAGGCCATGCAGGGAAAGTTTATGAACTGGCGGGTGATAACGCCTGGACGCTGAGCGACCTGGCTGCTGAGCTGAGCAAGCAAAGCGGTAAAAACGTGGTCTACCAAAACCTCAGCGAAGCCGACTTTGCCGCCGCGCTGAAAAGCGTCGGCCTGCCGGCGGGTCTGGCCGATATGCTGGCAGACTCCGACGTCGGCGCCTCGAAAGGCGGGCTGTTTGACGACAGCCGCACCCTGAGTACGTTGATCGGCCGTCCGACCACCTCCCTTGCCGAAAGCGTGAAAGGCATTCTGTAACCGCCCCTCTCAGCTTTTGCGGTTGCGTCCCGGCGGTTCCTCTCTCATATTGAAGAGATTAATCGTCGGGAGGCAGGCATGCAGGGCGTACCACCCCAATTTAGTGATGAAAAAGATCGCGCGCGCTTTCGCCATCTCGAACAGCTGCCCGGGGTAGAGCTTTACCACGCCCATATCTCCCGCTACGCCTTTGAACCCCATACCCACGAAGCTTTCGGCATTGGCGTGATTGAGCAGGGCGCCGAGCGCTTTCGCTACCGCGGCAGTCAGCACATTGCCGCCGCCAACGCCATTGTCACCATGAATCCCGACGAGCTGCACACCGGCGAAGCGGAAACCGCCGACGGCTGGCGCTACCGGATGATTTATCTGGAGCCCGACCGTCTGGAAGCCATCACCGGGGTGCGCGACTGGTGGTTCAGCGAGGTGGTTCGCGAGGATCCCCTGCGGTCCCGGCGGATTGGCCAGCTGATTTACGGTCTGTGGCACAGCGAAGATGCGCTGGCCCAGCAGGGAATGCTACTCGACCTCATCGACGCCTTCCGCCCTCTGGCCCACCATGCCTCGGCGCAGGGTGAGGCCGGGCATCGCTTCGACCGCGTGCGCGACTACCTGCATGATAACTATATGCGCCCCATCACCCTCGACGAGCTGGCGCAGGTGGCGGCGCTGAGCCCGTACCACTTTCAGCGCCAGTTTAAAGCCCACTATCACGTAACGCCCCATCAGATGCTGATGGCCATCCGCCTGTGGCGCGCCAAAGCGTTTCTCACCCACGGCATGCCCGCCGCCGAAGTGGCGATAGCCGTCGGCCTCACCGACCAGTCTCACCTGACCCGCGCCTTCACCCAGCGTTACGGCATTACGCCGGTACGCTATCAGAAGCAGGTCGCCAGGCGCTGATGCGCAATCTCATACAATATTCCCGCCCGGCCTCCTTCTACACTGCAGACAACAGTGATGACAATGGATGCAATGATGATTAGTGGTGTGTTGTATGCCCTGCTGGCGGGGCTGATGTGGGGTTTAATTTTCGTCGGGCCTTTGCTGGTGCCAGAGTATCCGGCGATGCTGCAGTCGATGGGACGCTATCTGGCGCTGGGTCTGATCGCCCTGCCGCTGGCATGGCTCGGGCGCGCGCGTTTGCGCCAGCTGAGCCGGAACGACTGGTGGACCGCGCTGGGTCTGACGATGATGGGAAATCTTATCTATTACGTCTGCCTGGCCAGCGCCATTCAGCGTACCGGGGCGCCGGTCTCCACCATGATTATCGGCACGCTGCCGGTGGTATTGCCGGTCTTCGCCAATCTGCTCTACAGCCAGCGCGACGGAAAGCTGCCATGGCGGCGCCTGTTTCCGGCGCTGGTCTGCATCGCCGTCGGCCTGATCTGCGTTAACGTCGCGGAACTGCGCCAGGGGCTGCCTGATTTTAGCCCGTGGCGCTACGGCTCCGGCATTGCGCTGGCGCTGGGGTCGGTGGTCTGCTGGGCCTGGTATGCCCTGCGCAACGCCCGCTGGCTTCGGGAGAACCCGCATCAACCGCCGATGATGTGGGCTACCGCTCAGGCGCTGGTGACGCTTCCGGTTTCGCTGGCCGGCTATCTCGCCGCCTGCGCCTGGCTGCACGGTCAGCAGGCCGGGTTCCCCCTGCCCTTCGGCCCGCGCCCGGCGGTGTTTATTACGCTGATGCTGGCCATCGCGGTGCTCTGCTCATGGGTCGGCGCGCTGTGCTGGAATATTGCCAGTCAACGATTACCGACGGTGATCCTCGGGCCGCTTATCGTTTTCGAAACCCTGGCCGGGCTTCTGTATACCTTTCTGTTGCGGCAAAGTTTACCGCCGCTGCTGACCCTGAGCGGTATCCTGCTGCTGGTGCTCGGCGTGGTCTCCGCCGTCCGCGCCAGGCCGGAAAAACCGACGTTGCAACCGCTGACGAACGAAAAAAAGTAGCCGGGCCCTATTAAGGGGTATTCCCTCGCCATAAAGATGCATTTAAAATACATCTTATATTCCTGATGACGAGGTAACTGCTATGGCTTTCCGTGACCAACCTTTAGGCGAGCTGGCGCTGACCATCCCGCGCGCCTCCGCCCTGTTCCGTCAATACGATATGGATTACTGCTGCGGCGGCAAACAGACGCTGGCGCGCGCCGCATCGCGCAAAGCGCTGGATGTCGCGGTGATTGAGGCCGAGCTGGAGAAACTGGCCGGGGAGCCTATCACCCGCGACTGGCGCGCGGCGCCTCTGGCGGAGATCATCGACCATATCATCGTTCGCTATCATGACCGGCACCGCGAACAGCTGCCGGAGCTGATCCTGCAGGCCACCAAGGTTGAACGGGTCCACGCCGATAAGCCGAATGTGCCGAAAGGTCTGACGAAGTACCTGACCATGCTGCAGCAGGAGCTCTCCAGCCACATGATGAAAGAGGAGCAGATCCTGTTTCCGATGATCAAACAGGGGATGGGCGCCCAGGCCGGGGGCCCGATCGGCGTAATGGAAAGCGAGCATGATGAAGCGGGCGAACTGCTGGAGGTAATCAAACATATCACCCATAACGTGACGCCGCCGCCGGAAGCCTGCACCACCTGGAAGGCAATGTATAACGGTATCAACGAGATGATCGACGATCTGATGGAGCATATCAGTCTGGAAAATAACGTGCTGTTCCCGCGTGCGCTCGCCGGTCAGTAAAGAAAAAGGCGCCCGCAGGCGCCCTCGACATTGTCCGTCTTATTTGGCCACTTTGAGTGGCCTTTTTTATGACGATCCGTTGCAAGCAACGTTAAAATTTTCGTTTATTTCGCCAGACGTTTTTTGCCGGCAAACAGCCAGCCCGCACCCAGCAGAACAAACCACAGCGGGGTGACCATCAGCGCTTCACGGGTATCATCTTCGAGGGTCAACAGCACCAGTACGAAGACGAAGAAGGCCATGCACACCCAGCACATTAATTTGCCCAGCGGCATCTTATACTTGGACTTCTCGTGCAGCTGCGGACGCTTTTTACGATAGACCAGGTAAGAGCAAAGGATAATCGTCCAGACGAACATGAACAGGATCGCCGACACCGTGGTGATCATGGTGAACGCGGCGATCACGCTCGGGTTGACCATCAGCATCACCACACCGCCCAGCAGGCACATGCAGGAGAAGGTTAAGCCCTTCGCCGGCACCGCACGCTTCGACAGCTTGGCGAACATCTTCGGCGCCTGACCATCCTGCGCCAGACCGAACAGCATACGGCTGGTGGAGAAGACGCCGCTGTTGGCTGAGGAGGCTGCGGAAGTCAGCACCACGAAGTTAATCAGGCTCGCCGCCGCCGGCAGACCGACCAGCACGAACAGCTCAACGAACGGGCTCTTGCTCGGCACCACGGAGCTCCACGGCGTCACCGACATAATCACAATCAATGCGAAGACGTAGAACATAATGATACGCAGCGGGATGGAGTTAATCGCCCGCGGCAGGGATTTTTCCGGGTCTTTGGTCTCAGCCGCAGTGGTACCGACCAGCTCAATCCCCACGAAGGCGAATACCGCAATCTGGAAGCCGGCGAAGAAGCCGCTCAGCCCTTTAGGGAACCAGCCGCCGTCATTCCACAGATGCGCGAAAGAGGCTTCGACGCCGGTCGGCGATTTAAAATGCATCATGACCATCACCAGGCCGACCACGATCAGCGCCACGATGGCGACGATTTTGATCATCGCGAACCAGAACTCCATTTCGCCAAACATTTTGACGGTGGCAAGGTTCAGGCCCAGCAGCAGCAGGATCACCGCCAGCGACGCGACCCAGTCGGAGAGTCCGGGAAACCAGAACTGCGCGTAGGCGGTGATCGCCACCACGTCCGCCATCCCCGTCACCACCCAGCAGAACCAATAGGTCCAGCCGGTAAAGTAGCCCGCCCAGGGGCCCAGCAGATCGGCCGCGAAGTCGCTGAAGGATTTATATTCGAGGTTCGACAGCAGTAATTCGCCCATGGCTCGCATAACGAAAAACAGCATAAAACCGATAATCATATAAACAAAAATAATGGATGGCCCGGCAAGGCTGATGGTTTTGCCAGAACCCATAAATAATCCAGTGCCGATCGCCCCGCCAATTGCAATCAGCTGAATATGTCGGTTTGTGAGATTTCGCCGTAGCGATTGTTCAGTCGGCTCCTGCTCGATAGCAGCGACTTTAACCTGATCTACCATGTGATTTCTTCCTGTTGTACCTGTCTGTGTTGTTCAGGCTCTGATGGCCTGTCGTCTGTCATTAACCCCAGCAAGGGCTAGTCGATATTAGGTAAGAATCGGAGGGATGAATACTATGATTTAGATATAATGTTAATTTTATGTTTAAAGTGAGTGTTATATCACTCATCTAACGCGAAATAGCTCACAAAAATACACCCATATGCGATGAATGCAAAACATAATTCCAATTAATTTTTAACTTAAGGATTTTACGCTATTTTTGTGGCTTCCCCCGCCGCTGGGGAAGAGGAAGCCTCTGCTGTTTAGATAATATCCAGCAGTTCAACTTCGAAGATCAGGGTGCTGAACGGAGGGATCGACGCGCCAGCGCCGCGCTCGCCGTAGGCCAGGTTGTGCGGGATGGTCAGTTCCCATTTGGAACCTACCGGCATCAGGGTCAGCGCTTCAATCCAGCCGCCGATTACGCCGGTCACCGGGAACTCTGCCGGTTCGCCGCGGGCGACGGAGCTGTCGAAGACGGTGCCGTCGATCAGTTTGCCGGTGTAGTGCACGCGTACGCGGTCGGTACGGGCCGGGATCGGGCCTTCGCCCTGGGTCAGCACGCGGAACTGCAGGCCGGACTCGGTGCTGTTCACACCCTCTTTCTCGCGGTTTTCATCAAGGTACTTCTGGCCGTCAGCGGCCATCGCCTGGAAACGCTCGCGACGCACGGCGTCGGCGCGCTCGTGGATTTCACGCAGCGCACGGTGGACGGCTTCTACCGGCACCTGCGGCTGGTTACCTTCCAGCGCATCGGCGATACCCGCCACCAACGCTTCCGGCAGCAGCCCCTGCAGGCCGGATTCGCTCAGCTGTTGTCCAACCTGCAAGCCGATACCGTAACTTGCCTGCGCTTCGATAGTGTCAAAAGTTGGGGTTGCCATCTTTGTTCCTTTTTTGGGTGATAAACATCAAGAGAAAAGCGTCCGGAAGCATAACAGCCATAGCGAAATGGGTAAAACTTTGTCGGCGGATGATGACAAATCTCAGCGAAAAAGAAACAATAGGCGGCATCAGGTTAACTTCACTTTGTTCCGGTCATCAGGACGTTAGCCATCTATACTCATATGCAGGATAAAAATATGCGGAGCAGGAGGAAAGCCATGCCCGGGCGCTTTGAACTGACATCTACCCTGGCGAAAATCTGGCACGCCCCGGATCATTTTCGCCTCCTGGACCCACTGCCCCCGATGCACCGCCGGGGAATTATCGCTGGCTTCCTGTTGGTTATCATCGGCATTCTGCTTCCCTCAGACGATAGCCAAAACCCGGCGTCCGCCAGCCGTGAAGCAAACCTGAATCTGCAGTCGCAGTCCCAGCCGCAAGCTGGCGGCAATCAGGCTGTTCCCCTGCCGCCGATCACCAATACGCCTACCGTGAGCGATGCCGACCAGATGGCACCGGTCGCCCCGGAGCCGATTCAGGATGAGCAACCGGACCAGGCGCAAACGCAGCAGCCCGCCGCCTCCCAGCCCTATCAATCCTCATCGCAGCAGTCCGCGCCGGGCATTGAGCAACAGTGGCGAACCTATCGCATCGAGTCAGGCAAAACCCTGGCCCAGCTGTTCCGCGATCATGGGCTGCCGGCCACCGACGTCTACGCCATGGCGCAGGTTGAAGGCGCTGGTAAACCATTAAGCACGTTGCAGAGCGGACAGACGGTGCAGATTCGGCAGAACGCCAACGGCGTGGTCACCGGGCTCACTATTGATACCGGCAATGGTCAGCAGGTGCTGTTTACCCGCCAGTCGAATGGCAGTTTTGTGCGTGCGCGCTAGCAGAGAAGACGACAGCGAGCGTTACGCCGCCGCAAAATGAAGGGCTCTGGAAAGCAAAACGCCGGCACAAGGCCGGCGGTTTGTTGTTACCAGAACGTCAGATGCCGATTACTCAGCAACCACGTTGATGATAACTTTAGCGAATACTTCGCTGTGAACCTGGAAGTCCACTTCGTGCTCGCCAACGTTACGCAGAACGCCGTTCGGCAGGCGAACTTCGCTCTTAGCAACTTTAACGCCTGCTGCAGTGACAGCGTCGGCGATGTCGCGAGTACCGATGGAACCGAACAGTTTACCTTCGTCGCCAGCTTTAGACGCGATGGTTACGGATTCCAGGGCGTTGATCTGCGCAGCACGAGCTTCAGCAGCTGCCAGAACGTCAGCCAGTTTGGCTTCCAGTTCAGCGCGACGCGCTTCGAAGAATTCAACGTTTTTCTTGGTAGCAGGAACAGCTTTACCCTGCGGGACCAGGAAGTTACGAGCATAGCCCGCTTTAACGTTAACCTGATCACCCAGGCTACCCAGGTTTGCTACTTTATCAAGCAGAATAACTTGCATTACCTTATCCTCTCAAAGTCGTATTAATGGACCGTGACCGATTACTGATGACGATCAGTGTACGGCAGCAGGGACAGGTAGCGAGCGCGTTTGATAGCGCGTGCCAGCTGACGCTGATATTTTGCACGGGTACCGGTGATACGGCTCGGGACAATCTTACCGCTTTCGGTGATGTAGTTTTTCAGCGTAGCGATATCTTTATAGTCGATCTCTTGAACGCCTTCCGCGGTGAAACGGCAGAACTTGCGACGACGGAAATAACGTGCCATATGGCTAGTCTCCAGAATCTATCAATTCAATCTGCTCGGCATGCAGAACCATTTTGCTCAAGCCGTTCTTTGCCTTATGGCAAGAGATGAACCCTCGAACGGTTACTGCGCTACCGACCGTTATACTGTGAGTAATGGCCTGGTTCTCGTGACCGCTAATAATAACGGGCATCTGACACCATGCCTGCCGGTGAAAACCGGCTTCCTCCTGCACTGAACGATGCTCAAGCACGAACTGGCAGTGAGGAATTCCTGACGGGCTGACCTTACGAAGTGGAGTCCTGCAAATAATGCCGGACAGCTCCAGACGGTTGGTCATCAGGATTACTCTTCAGAATCCCCAGCTTCAGAATCATCTGCGGTTTCGTTGGCGAAATCTTCGCGACGCTCACGGCGCTCGTCTTTCGCTTTAACCATCGGAGATGCTTCGGTAACAGCGTGCTTAGTACGCATTACCATGCTGCGGATAACGGCGTCGTTGAAGCGGAAGTTAGTTTCCAGCTCATCGATCGCTTCCTGCGGCGCTTCAACGTTCATCAGAACGTAGTGAGCTTTGTGCAGTTTGTTGATCGGATAAGCCAGCTGACGGCGGCCCCAGTCTTCCAGACGGTGGATCGTACCTGCTGCTGCAGTGATTGCACCAGTGTAACGTTCGATCATGCCCGGAACCTGTTCGCTCTGGTCAGGATGGACCATAAAAACGATTTCGTAATGACGCATCGAATTGCTCCTTACGGATTATTCAGCCTCCTGTCTGGGTCAGCCGCGGCCCATGGAGGCAAGGAACGTGTTAAAGGGCGGCTGAAAAATTGACGCGTCATTCTAATGGCGGCCCCCCAGGAACACAAGCGCATTTGCACAAATAATTCGCACTATGCGTCAAGTTGCGCTAAGTGGGTGATTTAAAATTAACCAGCAAAGGAAGCGGCATTTTTTTGAACAACTGCATCAGAAAAGGTCGCCATGCGACGAACGCGCAGCGATTACACTTATATCAAAGCCCAACGACCACAGGAGAGCCCCCGAGTCAGCGTCAGGACTGTCAGTCAGGAGCGTAGTATATGAAACTGAAAATCATCGCCATGATGGCTGCGCTTTTCTTCAGCGCCAACGCGCTGGCAGCTATCCAAATCACCGAACGACAGGCCCGCAACATGGACGACGTGCAGAGCCTCGGCGTTATCTATATCAATCATAATATGGCCACTGAGCACGAGGCTGAACAGGCCCTTAGCCAGCTGAGCGATGCGCAGGGGGCGAAATACTTCCAGCCCATCCTGATGCATGAACCAGAAACCAACGGCCCGCTTCGCGCCAGCGCGGTGATATACCGCTAACGCCGGGCCCATTCTTCGCCTCTCCTCGCGAGGGGCGAAGCGAAACCCTCACCTAAACGCAATTGAGAATTATTTTATAAATCGACTTATCAGCGTCATTGCAACCTGATTTAATCATCAGTCTGTTTTTTGATAATCAGGAGTAATGGATGGTTCCGCGTTTCGCCACCTTAGGCCGCATCCCCAAAGGCGTTTGGGTGCTCGGCGGCGTCAGCCTGCTGATGGATGTGTCGTCCGAGATGATCCACAGTCTCTTACCGCTGTTTATGGCCACCACCCTCGGCGCCAGCGTGATCATTATCGGTCTTATCGAGGGGCTGGCGGAAGCCACCGCCCTGATCCTGAAAGTCTTCTCCGGCGCGATCAGCGACTACGTCGGCAAGCGCAAAGGGCTGGCGCTGCTGGGCTACGGCCTGGGCGCGCTCAGCAAGCCGCTGTTTGCCATCGCCCCGACCGCCGGCGTGGTGTTTAGCGCCCGCATGATAGACCGCGTAGGCAAAGGCATTCGCGGCGCGCCGCGAGACGCGCTGGTCGCCGACGTCACCCCACCGGAGATCCGCGGCGCTGCCTACGGGCTGCGTCAGGCGCTGGATACCATTGGCGCCTTTCTCGGCCCGCTGCTGGCTGTGCTGCTGATGTTTCTCTGGGCCAACGATTTTCACGCCATATTCTGGGTGGCGGTTATTCCCGCCGTGCTCTCCATTCTCCTGCTGGGTTTTGGTCTGCAGGAGCCAAAATCCGCCATCGGTCATAAACGCAGTAATCCGCTGAAGCGCGAAAATCTGCAAAAGCTCTCCGCCGCCTACTGGTGGGTGGTCGCCATCGGCAGCATCTTCACCCTTGCCCGCTTCAGCGAAGCCTTTCTGGTGCTGCGCGCCCAGCAGATGGAGATCCCGCTGTTTACTATTCCGCTGGTGATGGTGGCGATGAACCTCGTCTACAGCGTTACGGCCTACCCGTTCGGCAAGCTCTCTGACAGCATGAGCCACAGCAAACTGCTGCAGTGGGGACTGCTGGTGCTGATCCTCGCCGATATCGTGCTGGCCCTCAGCGGCCACTGGAGCACGCTGCTGGTCGGGGTCGCGCTATGGGGAATTCACATGGGGATGACCCAAGGGCTGTTGGCGGCGATGGTCGCCCATACGGCGCCGCCGGAGCTACGCGGCACGGCGTTCGGTATGTTCAACCTGATGAGCGGCCTGGCGCTGTTGCTGGCCAGTACCTGCGCCGGAGTGCTGTGGGAAACCTTCGGCGCCGCTTCGACGTTTTACGCTGGCGCGATAATTTGCGTGGTCACGCTCATCGGCATGCGCGCTATGCCCTCAGCTTATCGTCAGGGCTAAAAAACAGCTCCGGGGCCAGACCAGTTGTTTCACCGTGACGGTGAAAGCCCCGGAGCGCGTCGTTTACTTCTGCCCGTAGTAGGCGTTCGGCCCGTGTTTACGCAGAAAATGTTTTTCCATCAGCCAGCTATCAATCGGCTGCAGCTGCGGATTAATGCCGCGGGCAATCCACGCCATGCGCGCCACCTCTTCCATCACTACCGCGTTGTGCACCGCCTCGTGGGCGTCTTTCCCCCAGGAGAACGGCCCGTGCTGATAGACGACGATCCCCGGCGTATGCAACGGGTTTGCCTCGCCCAGCGTTTCGATAATCACCTTCCCGGTGTTCAGCTCGTAGGCCTCATCCACCTCCTGCGCGCTAAGCGCCCGGGTGCAAGGGATATCGCCGAAGAAATAGTCCGCATGAGTGGTGCCGAGCGCCGGGATCGCCAGCCCCGCCTGCGCCCAGGCGGTAGCGTGCGTCGAATGGGTATGCACCACCCCGCCAAGGTCGGGATAACGGCGATAGAGCGCCAGATGGGTGGCGGTATCAGAGGAGGGACGCCAGCGCCCTTCCACCACGTGCCCCTGCAGATCAACCACCGACATGTCATCGACGGTCATTGACTCGTAGGCGATGCCGCTGGGCTTAATCACCACCAGCCCACGCTGCCGATCAATGGCGCTAACGTTACCCCAGGTAAAGGTCACCAGGCCGTAGCGCGGCAGATCCATATTGGCCTCGAACACCTGCTGTTTCAGTTGTTGCATTACGCCGCCTCCATCAGCCCGGCGCGGGCCATCCGCGCTTTCACCCAGTCGCGCGCCTTCGCCACTTCCGCTAGCGGATCCGCGCTGCTTTCACTCCACATCTCAATCAGATACGGGCCGCAGTAGCCGGTCTGTTTGAGGGTTGCGAAGCAGCGTTCAAAATCGACGACCCCTTCGCCGAACGGCACGTTTTTAAAGACGCCGGGCCGGGTATCTTTGACGTGCACCGCCACGATGTGCCCCATGCCGGCCTGCAGCTCCATCTGGACGTCGTTATCCCACGCCGACAGATTGCCGATATCGGGATAAAGCTGGAACCACGGATTATTCAGGTAATGGGCGTAGCCCAGCGCTTTGCTGATCGAGTTCATCAACGGGTAGTCCATAATCTCCATCGCCAGGGTTACCTGGGCCCGGCTGGCCATCTCGACGCTCTCTTTCAGGCCATCGCGGAAGCGGCGCCGCGTCTCATCGTTCGCCTGCTGGTAATAGACGTCGTAACCTGCCAGCTGGATCACCCGGATCCCGACATCCTGCGCCAGCTGGATGGCTTTGCGCATGATTTCCAGCCCCTGAAGACGCACCGCGTCATCTTCGCTGCCCAGTGGAAAACGGCGATGGGCGCTCAGGCACATCGATGGCACCCGGACGCCGGTTTCGGCCACCGCCTTGACCAGCGCCAGACGCTGCTCCGGGCTCCAGTCCAGCCGCGCAAGGCGAGCGTCCGTTTCATCGAGGGACATTTCCACAAAATCAAAGCCCAGCGCTTTCGCCAGCTTTAGCCGCTCCAGCCAGCACTCCCCGGCGGGGAGCGCTTTTTCATAGATGCCGAGCGGAATTTGTTTCGCCAACATAGCCGCTCCTTAACCCCACAGCTGGGCGATAGAGCGTTTAAACTGGCGCGCCGCTTCCACCGGCGAAGCGGCATCGCGGATGCTGCGCCCGGCAATAAAGACGTGGATGGGGATGCCAGCGAACAGCGGCAGGTCCTCCAGCGCCAGGCCGCCGGTGACGGTCACTTTGAAGCCCATATCGGACAGACGCTTAATTGCGCTGATATCCGCCTCGCTCCACGCCACGCCCGCCGCCTGCGCGTCGCGGCTGCGGTGATAGACCACCTGCTGGATGCCCGCCTCGCGCCATGCCTGCGCCTGCTCCCAGGTCCAGAAGCCGGTTAGCTCGATCTGAACGTCGCCGTTGAACTCTTTGGCGACATCCAGCGCCCCTTTGGCGGTATTGATATCGGCGCAGCAGATCACCGTGACCCAGTCGGCGTTGGCTTCAAAGCACATCCGCGACAGAATCTTGCCGGCGTCGGCGATTTTGGCGTCCGCCAGCACAATTTTATGCGGGTACAGCGCTTTCAGATCGCGCACCGCACGCACCCCTTCCCCGACGCAAAGGATGGTGCCGACTTCAATGATATCCACCTCTTCGGCGATCAGGCGGGTGGTCTCGTAGGCGCTGGCCAGCGTTTGGTTGTCCAGTGCGACCTGTAACATAGGTAATGACATGATAGTGTTCCTTTTAAACAGCCGCCGCGGTGGCGTTTTTAATTAAATCCAGCACTTCCTGCTCGCTGCGGCAGGCGCGTAAACGGTCGAAATTGGCTTCATCATCAAACAGATTAACGATCTGCATGATGCCCACCTCCTGGTGAGTGGTGGCGTCAACCGCCGCCATGGTGATCAGAATGTCGACCGGGTCATTATCTTCGTGGTTGAAAATCAGCGGTTTTTTCAGGGTCACCAGCGCAAACCCGGTTTTCCTGACGCCCTCTTCCGGCCGCCCGTGCGGCATCGCCAGCCCGGGGGCGATCACAAAATAGGGGCCGTGCTCGGCCACGCCGTCGAGAATGGCCTGGTAATAGCGCGGTTCCACGACGTCGGCGGCCACCAGCAGATCGACGCCGATTTTTACCGCCTCCTGCCAGGTTTCCGCTTCCGCCTGCAGGCGGATGGAGTGGTTCTGCGCCAGCGATTCATGAAGTTTCATGGCCGCTCCTTATTTCACGTCCTGCGGGAAGTGAGCTTTAATCACCTCCAGCAGCTTGGGACCGAAATCCGCTGGCGAAAGCATGTTACGCACGCCCACCACATGTTTATTACCGGAGACGGTAATCTCCCCCGCGATATGGGTTGAAGCGATGATGATATCCGCGCCGTTCAGCTCGCTTTTGTATTCACCTACCGCGCAGCTGTTTACCGTGTGGTCGATGTTGGATTGCGTCAGAAACTGGTCCACCTTCATTTTCATGATCATGGAACTGCCTTGCCCGTTACCACACACAGCCAGAATACGTACGGTCATAATCAGAACTCCTTATTGGGCAGAGGCCTCTGCCAGTTTTTTTTCCGCGTCCTCCTCGGCGCGCAGCGCGCGGCCGGCGAAGAACATATAAGCCAGTGCAATCAGGATGATGACGGCCATAAACGCCAGCCCGACGGAGGCGAAGCCCTGCATCATCGGCGGCGCCAGAATCGACCAGTCCGCCATCCCCATCCAGGCGCTCATGCCGGTGAGTTTCACCGCCCATACGCAACCGAATATTTCAATCATGCCCATCACCAGGCAGATCTTGAGCGCCGCGCGCCAGCCGCCAAAGTGGTTGGCAAAAACGCCAATCGTCGCGTTGGAGAAGAACATAGGGATAAAGCCTGGAATAATCAGAATCGGGGAGCCGACGCCGACCAGAATGCCGACGGCAATCAGCTGACCGATGGTGCCCCACATAAAGCCCCAGACCACCGCATTCGGCGCGAAGCTATAGATAGCGGCGCAGTCGATCGCCAGCACCGCCCCGGGGATCAGACGCTGCGAGATACCGTTGAAGGCTTCGGACAGCTCGGCGACGAACATCCGCACGCCCTGAGTGATGATGAAAATCGCCACCGCGAAGGAGAAACCGGTCTGCAGGATATAGACCGTCCAGTGGGTTTTACCCGCCATCGCCTGCACCACGTCAATGCCGAAAGAGAGCAGGATCGCACCGAAGAAGATAGTCATCACAATCGCGGTGGAAACGATGTTGTCGTGGAAGATGTTCAGCCAGCCGGGCAGCTTGAGGTCTTCGACGCTCTCCTCTTTTTTCCCCAGCCAGGGCGCCACTTTGTAGGCAATCCACGAGGCGAACTGCTGCTGGTGCCCGATAGAAAAACCGCAGCCGTCGGTGACCAGCTGAGTAGGCTTGTACATCATATTGGAGGTAATGCCCCAGTAGAGTGACACCAACACCGCGGTGCAGATGATGGTGGTCCACATGGAGTAGCCGAAAATAAAGAACGAGACCGCAATCAGCCCCGCCTGCTGAAACATGATATGGCCCGTCAGCATGATGGTGCGGATGCCGGTAATCCGGCGCAGCAGGACGTAACAGATATTCAGCGCCAGCGCCAGCAGCACCGCGTAGCCCACCCAGCTATAGGCCTCGCCCATCCGGTCGATGGTCGCCATCATCGAGGCATAGGTGTCAGAGATGGCGCCGTTAATGCCGTACACCTCTGACATTTTCGCCACCACCGGCTTAAAGGTGCTGGTGAGGATACCGGAGCCGGCTTGTAACAGCATGAAACCGATAATGGTTTTGATGGTGCCTTTGATAATCACGCTGACGCTTTTACGCAGCAGGATATAGCCCAGGCAGGTCACGATACCCAGCAGCAGCGGGGCATTAGTCATCACCTGATTAAAGAAAACGGTAAAGATGTTGTAGAGGATTGCCATAACACACTCCCGATGGTGAAGGCGCTGAACGCGCCTTACGCTCAGCATTTCTCGTTGCTCACTCTAATAATCAAAAATAATCACAACAAGATTAAATTTGATTAAATGTGACGCACACCGCAATAATCCTTTCCTTCACTCAGGTTATTTCCATTCATTTATAATGAAACATAAATAAACATTTTAAATCATATAGATAAAACAAAAACCAAGGCACGTAAGCTGTGAAAAAGATGGGAGATCATGCGTATCAGATCGCAAAAGGGGTGGAAAACATGGTTGCAATCCTGGAAGCACAGTGACAACATAAATCAAAACCAATCAAATAATGATTATTTTTGAAAATGCACGAGGAAGACCGCGATGAGTAAAGTACAGACCATCACCCGTGAATCATGGATCCTGAACACCTTTCCGGAATGGGGTAGCTGGCTGAATGAAGAGATTGAGCAGGAGCAGGTTGCGCCCGGCACCTTCGCCATGTGGTGGCTGGGCTGTACCGGCATCTGGTTGAAATCCGAAGGCGGCGCCAACGTCTGCGTCGATTTCTGGTGCGGCACCGGCAAGCAGAGCCACGGCAATCCACTGATGAAAACCGGCCATCAGATGCAGCGGATGGCAGGGGTGAAGAAGCTCCAGCCCAATCTGCGCACCACCCCGTTCGTGCTCGATCCATTCGCCATTCGCCAGATTGACGCGGTCCTCGCGACCCACGATCACAACGATCATATTGACGTCAACGTCGCCGCCGCCGTCATGCAGAACTGCCCGGCCGATGTGCCGTTTATCGGCCCGAAAACCTGCGTCGATATGTGGATCGGCTGGGGCGTGCCGAAAGCGCGCTGTATCGTCATGAAGCCCGGCGATGTCGTGAAGATTAAGGACATTGAGATCCACGCGCTCGACGCGTTCGACCGTACCGCGCTGATCACCCTCCCGGCGGATCAAAAAGCCGCCGGCGTGCTGCCGGACGGGATGGACCAGCGCGCGGTCAACTATCTGTTTAAAACACCGGGCGGCAACCTGTACCACAGCGGCGATTCCCACTACTCCAACTATTACGCGAAGCATGGCAACGAGCATCAGATTGACGTCGCCCTCGGCTCGTATGGCGAGAACCCGCGCGGGATCACCGACAAAATGACCAGCGCCGATATCCTGCGCATGGCAGAGTCGCTCAACGCGAAGGTGGTGATCCCGTTCCACCATGATATCTGGTCGAACTTTCAGGCCGATCCGCAGGAGATCCGCGTCCTGTGGGAGATGAAAAAAGATCGTCTGAAGTACGGCTTCAAGCCGTTTATCTGGCAGGTCGGCGGCAAATTTACCTGGCCGCTGGATAAAGACAATTTCGAATATCACTACCCGCGCGGCTTCGACGACTGCTTCACCATCGAGCCGGATCTGCCGTTCAAATCCTTCCTGTAAACCGCCTCCGGCAGGCACTGCCTGCCGGAAATACCCCGCCTGAGGGTTAGTATTTTCACATGATTTCAAATATCATCTTTGCCGTTCACTTTTAATCGGATTCGCTCATGACGGAAGCGCAAAGGCACCAAATTCTGCTGGATCTGCTCGCCCAAACGGGGTTTGTTACCGTAGAGCAGGTGATGTCGCGGCTCGGGATCTCACCCGCAACGGCCCGACGTGATATCAACAAGCTGGATGAAAGCGGCAAACTGAAAAAGGTACGCAATGGCGCGGAAGCCATTAGCGAGCAGCGCCCCCGCTGGACGCCGATGAATATCCACCAGGCGCAGAATCTGGATGAAAAAGTGCGTATTGCGCGCGCCGCTTCGCAACTGATCGCGCCGGGTGAGAGCATCGTCATCAACTGCGGCTCCACCGCCTTTCTGCTGGGGCGTGAACTGTGCGGCAAACCGGTGCAGATCATCACTAACTATCTGCCGCTGGCCAACTACCTGATCGACCAGGAACACGACAGCGTGATTATCATGGGCGGGCAGTACAACCGCAGCCACGCCATCACCCTCAGCCCCCACGGCAGTGAAAACAGCCTCTATGCCGGGCACTGGATGTTCACCAGCGGCAAAGGGTTAACCGCCGAGGGGTTATACAAAACCGATATGTTGACCGCCATGGCCGAGCAGAAGATGCTCAGCGTGGTCGGCAAGCTGGCGGTGCTGGTCGACAGCAGCAAGATCGGCGAGCGCGCCGGAATGCTATTCAGCCAGGCCGGGCAAATTGACGTGGTGATCACCGGCAAACAGGCCGATGCCGCGATCCTCAAGCAGCTTGAGGACCAGGGCGTCAGCGTGATCCGCGTTTAAAGATGCTGCTGAAAAAAGGCGACCGTCGTGGCCAGCGCCTCCGGGGTGATGCGATGGCGGACGCCTTTCTGCCAGACGCAGGTCAGCCTGGCTGCAAGGTCGCTCTGCCTGAGCGCTTGCTCAAGACGGAAGGTCTCTTCCGGCGGCACCACGTCGTCGGCATCGCCATGCCAGAGCAACAGCGGCCGCCGGGCGAGCGACGCCAGCTGATGGCTGACATCCCATTCGCTGAGGCTGTCGCCATCAAAGCCAGGCGAGGGAAACAGGGTTTGCGACAGCGAACGAAAATAGCCTGATCCCATCAGGCAGGCGACGCTGTTCAGCTCGGGATGGTGCGTCATGATACCCAGGGCCGTCATTCCCCCCATCGACGCCCCCGCCACCGCCAGTCGCTCTCCTTCCAGCCAGCCTTCGGCGATAATCGCCTCGCGCAGCGCGGGAAACTCGCTGAAATTCTGCTGCAGGATCGGCCAGAAGCGCTGCATCCGCCCGGTCTCATCACCGTGATAGCGCGCGCCATGCTCCGGCGCGTCCGGCATAATCACCCGGAAACCCGCCTGGGCCAGCGCCACCGCAAAGTAGCTGTAAACCAGTTTCGACGAGGTAAAGCCATGATAAAAGACGATACAGGGCAGTGGTTTGTCCAGACTCTCCTGCGGGCAGGCATGCAAAATTTCGCCACCGCCGAGGTTGCGCATTTCTAGTGCAATCATTTATCGTCTCCCTTCTCTATTGTGGTTAGGCGGCATGGGAAAATGCATTCACCAGGCAACCCAGTTTGCTACGATTCATAATGTTGAGAACCCGGTTACGCTTTCACAACATTTTCATTCGAAAATCGCGTCAGAGATAACAGTTCGGGAACATTCCCCGGAAATCCTGTTAAGGCTACCACTACACTATCACTATCAGGAAACGAGATATGGTTATGCGCAGGTTGTCTCCGTGGTTACTGGCTATCGTCCTCAGCGGGTGTAGTGCTCTGCAGGGAACGCCGGAAGCCCCGCCGCCCGCCACCGACCATCCGCAGGAGATCCAGCGCAACCAGACGGCTGGCCTGCAGAAAATGGCCACGGTGAGCGTACTGATTTACGGTTCGCCGATGGATGTCGAAGCGGCGCTGAAGGCCAAAGCAGAAGCGGCCAAAGCCGATTACTACGTCATCATCATGATCGATGACACCATGGTACCCGGCCAGTGGTATTCGCAGGCGATCCTCTATCGTCGATGACGAGGCGGCGTCTTTAAATCTGCTTTACACAGCTTTGCGTCCATTCACGTTCTCCTGTGCATAATAACGTTCGGCCAGCCACCTGGCAGGACGTTAGCAACGGACTGCCCTTGGGACTACGTGAAATGGAGCTGACGATGAAACGATCTTTTACCCTATCCAGCCTGCTGTTAACCACTGCGACGGCCAACACGTCCGCGCAGTCAGCCGAATTCGCCAGCGCGGATTGCGTTACCGGCCTGAATGAAATCGGTCTGATCTCCGTCGCTAATCTTTCCGGCAGCCAACAGGATGTGGAGCACGCCATTGCCCGCAAAGCGGACGAGCAAGGCGCCTCCTGGTATCGCATTATTCAGATGTACGAGGAACAACAGCCGGACAGCTGGCGCGTGCAGGCCATTCTCTACGCCTGAGGCGCCTGGCGCCCCCGCCCCATGGCCCGCAGCAGCAGGTCGTCGAGGGTCGGCGCGTCAAGACGTATGCCGCCGCGCGTGTCGAGCATCATCCGGCACCAGGCTTCGGCCAGCGGCGGCGAAGCGAAACGCAGCATCTGCGCCCCCGCCCCCAGACGATAGACCAGCCGGGCAATCTCTCTGCCCTGCTCTTCGGCGGGTCGTTTCAGCAATTGCTGCAGCTGACGCCATGCGCGGTCGAGATGGCGGTTTTGTCCTTTCACCTCCGCACACTCCGCGGCCAGCAGCTCCATCGCCGCCGGCTGCTTGCTCAGTACCCGCATCACATCGAGGCACATAATATTGCCGGAGCCTTCCCAGATGCTATTGACCGGCATCTCGCGATACAACCGCGGCAACTCACTCTCCTCGCAATAGCCGATCCCTCCCAGGACTTCCATCGCCTCAGCGACAAACGGGATACCGGCCTTGCAGATGGCAAACTTGGCCGCAGGCGTAAACAGACGCGCCCAGGCGCTTTCCCGGGCATTATCCCGACGGTCCCAGGCTCGCGCCAGACGAAACAGAAACGCGGTCTGTCCTTCAAGACGGAGCGCCATTTGCCCCAGCAGCTGGCGCATCATCGGCTGATCGACCAGATTTTTACCGAACGCCTGACGCTGTAGCGCATGATACAGCGCTACGGAGAAGGCCCGGCGCATCAGGGCATGGCTGCCCAGCGCGCAGTCAAAGCGGGTGAGACCGCCCATCCTGAGGATCTGCCGCACGCCGTCGCCCTCGTCGCCCACCAGCCAGCCGCAGGCGTCATAAAACTCCACTTCGCTACTGGCGTTGGAGCGGTTGCCGAGCTTCTCTTTTAAGCGCTCCAGACGCACCCCGTTGCGCTGCCCGTCGGGCAGCAGGCGCGGCACAAAGAAGCACGACAGACCCGCAGGCGCCTGGGCCAGCACCAGGTGCGCATCGCTCTGCGGCACCGAGAAGAACCATTTGTGTCCCACCAGCCGGTAAAACCCTTCCGCTGTTTTCTCCGCGCGGGTGGTATTGCTCAGCACATCGGAGCCCCCTTGCTTCTCGGTCATCCCCATGCCAATCAGCAGACCGCGCTTCTGGTCGCCCGGCGCGAGGTGGGGATCGTAACGGTCGCTCAGCAGCGGCGACAGCCAGTCGCCAAAAGGCGCGGGCAGGGCGCGCTGCAGCAGGGGCGTCGCGGCGAAGGTCATGGTTATCGGGCACAGCGTTCCGGCCTCTACCTGGGCGTGAAGCAGAAAGCGAGCGGCGCGCGCGACAAACGCGCCTTCACGGGCATCCTCCTGCCAGGCGAGATTATGCACCCGGTTCGCGCACAGCCCCTGCATCAGCAGGTGCCAGGCGGGGTGGAAGCGAACGTCGTCCAGTCGGGCGCCGGTGGCGTCATAGCGCAGCAGCTCCGGCGGGTTGCTGTTGGCCAGGCGTCCCAGCTCCAGCGATTCTGCGGTCCCCAGCTGCTGGCCAATGCTGGCGAGCAGATCGCCATCCCAGCCGGCGCCTTCACGGACCACCGCTTCACGTAGGGCGGTATCGGACAGGAACAGATTGCTGTTATTCAGCGGGGTCGGTTGATTAAAAACGGTGTGGGTTTGCCAGTGCATCGTGTCTCCCTCCATCAATGGCGATAAGCCTAAGTATGGTTATCCGGGGGGATACTCGCCCGCGAGAGCGGTCACAAAAAAGCCATCCCGAAGGATGGCTTTTCAGTTTCGTCAGCGGGTCAGCTTAGCTGCGCTGGCGTACCGCCTCAAACAGGCAGATGCCGGTGGCCACCGAGACGTTCAGCGAGGAGACGCTGCCCGCCATCGGAATGCTGATCAGCTCATCGCAGTGCTCGCGGGTCAGGCGGCGCATGCCTTCGCCTTCCGCGCCCATCACCAGCGCCATCGGCCCGGTCATTTTGCTCTGGAACAGCGTATGGTCGGCTTCACCTGCGGTTCCAACGATCCAGACGTTCTCCTCCTGCAACAGACGCATGGTGCGCGCCAGGTTGGTGACACGGATCAGCGGGACGTTCTCCGCCGCGCCGCAGGCCACTTTCTTCGCCGTCGCATTCAGCTGCGCGGAACGATCTTTTGGCACAATCACCGCGTGCACGCCGGCAGCATCGGCGCTGCGCAGGCAGGCGCCGAGGTTATGCGGATCGGTCACACCGTCAAGGATCAACAGGAACGGCTGATCGAGCTGCGCCAGCAGATCCGGCAGATCATTCTCTTGATACTGACGCCCCGGCTTCACGCGGGCAATGATCCCCTGGTGTACCGCGCCTTCGCTCTTCTCATCGAGAAACTGGCGGTTGGCCAGCTGAATCACCACGCCCTGCGCTTCCAGAGCGTGGATCAGCGGCAGCAGGCGCTTATCCTCACGGCCTTTCAGAATATAAACTTCCTGAAAACGCTCAGGTGCGCGCTCCAGCAGTGCCTGCACCGCATGGATGCCGTAAATCATTTCACTCATTGATGTACTCGTTTTAGGTTCTGTTATCCGCCCTTCACCCCGTCCTGCGTCAGCAGACTTCAGGATGAAGGGTGGTCAATCACTCGGCGCTTTTCTTCTTTGCCGCGCGCTTGGCTTTGGTGGCGGCGGCGATTTTCTGCGTTTTCGCCGACGGTTTTTTCGCTTTCTTCTCGCCTTTCGGCTTCGCTTTCGCCTGGTCTTTTTCTTTGCGGAACGCGCTGTCCGGCTCGAAGTTCACCTGCTTACCGACCTGACGACGACGGCCGCCCGGTTTGCCGGAGGTGCTCTTTTTCGCTTTCTCACGGGCGGTTTTGCCGACATTACGCGGCGCGCGCTCGCTGGAGATTAGGGTAAAGTCGATTTTACGCTCGTCCATGTTGACCGCTTCCACACGGACTTCCACGCGGTCGCCCAGGCGATAAGTCTGCCCGCCGGACTCGCCGATCAGACGCTGCCCCACCTGGTCGAAACGATAGTAGTCGTTATCCAGAGAGGAAACATGCACCAGGCCGTCGATAAACAGATCGTTGAGACGGACGAAGAAGCCAAAGCCGGTCACGCTGGCGATAACCCCGGAGAAGATGTTGCCTACCTGATCCTGCATGAAGTCGCACTTCAGCCAGTCGGAGACTTCGCGCGTCGCTTCATCAGCGCGGCGTTCGGTCATCGAGCAGTGCTCGCCCAGCTGCAGCATCTCTTCCATGCTGTAGTGCCAGCCGCCGGTCTCCGTGCTGTTGCCTTTATGCCCCTGCTCTTTGGCCAGCAGATATTTGATGGCGCGGTGCAGCGACAGATCCGGGTAACGACGGATCGGCGAGGTGAAGTGGGCATAGGACTGCAGCGCGAGGCCAAAGTGCCCGCGGTTTTCCGGATCGTAGACCGCCTGCTTCATCGACCGCAGGAGCATCGTCTGAAGCATTTCCGCATCCGGGCGATCGGCGATGGAGGTCAGCAGTTCGGCGTAATCGCGCGGCTCCGGCTTGTTGCCGCCAGGCAGTTCCAGCCCCAGCTCCGCCAGCACGCTGCGGAACGCGGTAATCGCCTCGGTGCTCGGTTTATCGTGGATACGGAACAGCGCCGGCTCCTGCGCCTTCTCAACGAAGCGCGCGGCGGAGATGTTCGCCAGGATCATGCACTCTTCAATCAGCTTGTGCGCATCGTTCCGCTGGGTCTGTTCGATACGCTCGATACGGCGCTCGGCGTTGAAGATGAATTTAGCTTCTTCACTTTCAAATGAGATACCGCCGCGCTCTTCGCGGGCGCCATCCAGCACCTTGTAGAGGTTATGCAGTTCTTCAATATGCTTCACCAGCGGCGCGTAGTGCTCGCGCAGCTCCTGGTCGCCCTGCAGTATATGCCACACCTTGGTATAGGTCAGGCGAGCATGTGAACTCATCACCGCTTCATAGAATTTATAACCGGTCAGACGGCCTTTTGACGAAATCGTCATCTCGCATACCATGCACAGGCGATCGACCTGCGGGTTCAGCGAGCACAGACCGTTAGACAACACTTCCGGCAGCATCGGTACCACCTGCGACGGGAAGTAGACCGAGGTTCCACGGCTGCGCGCTTCCGCGTCCAGCGGCGTCCCCGGACGCACGTAGTAGCTGACGTCGGCAATGGCTACCCACAGGCGCCAGCCGCCGCCGCGTTTCTTCTCGCAGTACACTGCGTCATCGAAGTCGCGGGCATCTTCACCGTCAATAGTGACCAGCGGCAGGGAGCGCAGATCGACGCGCCCGGCTTTCGCCTCTTCCGGCACCTGCTCTTTCAGGCCGGAAACCTGATTTTCCACCGCCGGCGGCCAAACGTACGGAATTTCATGGGTGCGCAGCGCCATATCGACAGCCATGCCGGTACCCATGTTGTCGCCCAGCACTTCGACGATTTTCCCCACGGCTTTGGTGCGGCGGGTCGGGCGCTGGGTCAGCTCGACCACCACCACGTAGCCCATCCGCGCGCCCATAATCTCTTCCGGCGGGATCAGGATATCGAAGCTCAGGCGACTGTCGTCCGGGACAACGAAACCGACGCCAGCGTCGGTAAAGTAGCGGCCAACAATCTGGCTGGTTTTCGGCACCAGGACGCGGACGATGCGCGCTTCGCGGCGGCCCTTGCGGTCCGCGCCCAGCGGTTGGGCCAGCACCTGATCGCCATGAATACAGGTTTTCATCTGCTCTGACGACAGATACAGATCGTCTTTGCGCCCTTCAACACGCAGGAAACCATAGCCATCACGGTGACCAATAACGGTTCCTTTGAGGAGATCAAGGCGCTCCGGCAGCGCATAGCACTGACGGCGGGTGAAGACCAGCTGACCGTCGCGTTCCATCGCGCGCAGGCGGCGGCGCAGCGCTTCGGTTTGCTCTTCGCCCTCAATATTTAACTCGATGGCCAGCTCATCGCGGCTGGCGGGCTTTTCCCGTTTGGTTAAATGTTCGAGGATAAATTCCCGGCTCGGGATTGGGTTCGCGTACTTCTCAGCTTCGCGTTCCTGGAATGGATCTTGTGACATATCGGTTCCTCCGTTGTCATCTCCGGCAGAGTGGCGTCACTCCACCAGCAATAATTTATAAAGCGGTTGATTCTTCTCAACCAAATCAGCCAGCGTATAGTTATCCAGTTCCTTGAGAAAACTCTGCGCGGCTTCAGCTAGTGCCTGTTTCAGACGACAGGCTGGAGTAATGTGGCAAAACTCGCTGCTGCAGTTGACCAGCGATAAGGGTTCCAGGTCGCGTACCACGTCACCGACGCGGATCTGTCCAGCTGGTTTGCCGAGGCGAATGCCCCCGTTCTTCCCCCGCACGGCAGTCACATAGCCCATGCGACTTAACTGATTGATTATTTTAACCATATGATTACGGGAGACGCCATAGACCTCGGTTACTTCCGAGATACTGGTCATCCGTCCTTCCGGCAGCGACGCCATATAAATCAGCGCCCGTAGTCCGTAATCGGTGAAACTCGTTAACTGCACATAAACCTCAGGGAAAAGAAAACAGGGTATGTCGAGCGACATCATTATTATTGATGATAAACCAGCCAGCGCTCAGGCCGCTAATTTATTTAAAATGGGGCGGGCGAACAGCAAAAACAAGGGCGCCTGAACGGCGCCCCTTGCGAGTGATTATGCGTCGAACGGGTCGCGCAGAATCATGGTCTCGGAACGGTCTGGACCAGTAGAGATGATATCAACCGGTACGCCGGTCAGCTCTTCAATACGCTGGATGTAGTTCAGCGCTGCCTGCGGCAGGCCGCTGCGCTCTTTCACGCCGAAGGTGGTTTCAGACCAGCCCGGCATGGTTTCGTAGATAGGCTCGATACCTTCCCAGTTGTCGGCTGCCAGCGGAGTGGTGGTCACTTCGCGGCCATCCGGCATACGGTAGCCGACGCAGATTTTCACTTCTTTCAGGCCGTCGAGGACGTCCAGTTTAGTCAGGCAGAAGCCGGACAGGGAGTTAATCTGCACCGCGCGACGAACCGCGACAGCGTCCAGCCAGCCGGTACGACGACGACGACCGGTGGTGGCGCCGAATTCGTTACCCTGCTTGCAGAGGAACTCGCCGGTCTCATCAAACAGCTCGGTCGGGAACGGACCCGCGCCGACGCGAGTCGAGTAAGCTTTGATGATACCCAGAACGTAATCCACATAACGCGGGCCCAGGCCGGAGCCGGTCGCCACGCCACCCGCGGTGGTATTGGAAGAGGTTACGTACGGATAGGTACCGTGGTCGATATCCAGCAGCGTGCCCTGTGCGCCTTCGAACATTACGAAGTCGCCACGTTTACGCGCCTGATCCAGCAGGTCGGAAACGTCTACCACCAGGCCGGTCAGGATGTCGGCAATCGCCATCACATCGTCCAGCACTTTCTGGTAGTCAACCGCTTCTGCTTTGTAGAAGTTCACCAGCTGGAAGTTGTGATATTCCATCACTTCTTTCAGTTTATCGGCGAAGGTTGCTTTATCGAACAGATCGCCAACGCGCAGACCGCGACGAGCGACTTTATCTTCGTAAGCCGGGCCGATGCCGCGACCGGTGGTGCCGATCGCCTTCGCGCCGCGCGCTTTTTCACGCGCCACGTCCAGCGCCACGTGATAGTCAAGGATAAGCGGGCAGGCTTCAGAGAGCAGCAGACGCTCGCGAACCGGGATACCACGGTCTTCCAGGCCCTTCATCTCTTTCATCAGCGCAGCCGGAGACAGCACGACGCCGTTACCGATGATGCTGGTGACGTTTTCACGCAGAATGCCTGATGGAATAAGATGGAGAACGGTTTTTTCACCGTTGATTACGAGAGTATGGCCGGCGTTGTGACCACCCTGGTAGCGCACAACATATTTAGCCCGTTCTGTCAGGAGATCGACGATCTTCCCTTTACCTTCGTCACCCCATTGGGTGCCCAGTACGACGACGTTGTTACCCATTTTTCAAAATCACCGTTTGCTTAAAAATGGATTCTACCATCGCTTTTTCAGAGTTACAGCACTTTTTGCATCCAAAATAAGGCAAATCCGACCACTTTTTGATCAGCCAATCGATTTCCTCAACATGTAGTAGATCACAATCCCGGCAACCACAAGTCCGCCGCCAAAGCGCCGCAATAAATTATCCGGAAGCTGGCTCAGGCTGGCGACCATCTTGCGCCAGGCTCGCGGATAAAGTAGCGGGCCAAGCCCTTCGAGTACTAAAACCAGCGCCAGCGCCAGCCAAATGGTGGAGTTCATCGTCAACCCTAATTGAAAATTATTATCGCCGCCTTCGCAGGCGTCATCGGCCAGCATAGTGAATGCATTCACTCAATTCACATTGTCCCGTATTTCCTCTTCATTATGAACCGGAAAGGTGAAACAAAATTCATAACCATTTGTATTGCTGTCTATTTTTTAAATTGCAACTATGCCGTCGCGTACTACAACCCGGTACGTCTACATAATCAGGAAGATTATCATGAGAGAATTAACCGCAGTTGAAATCGAAAATGTGAGCGGCGCTGGCTGGTTACAGGATGGCCTGGCAACCTTAGGCAGTAAGGTTGGTGCCGCCGTATGGACGATGGGCACCGATGCCCTGAGCATCAACCTGCCGCTGATTGGCACCATTAATCTGGCCGATCTGGCGCCGGACCTGGGGCAAACTCTGGGCAAAAGCGTTGGCACCACCATCGGCGGCACCATCGAAAGTACGCTGGCGAGCCTGCCGCTGATCGGTGGCCTGCTGAACAAGCTGCTCGGCAATTAATTCCGCCCTCAGAGTATGAAAAAGGCGCCTGTTTCAGGCGCCTTTTCGCGTTGACACTTCAGGTTTACACCCTCTCCGGCTTATTTACGCGCCGAATCCGGTGAACGCATATAGCGGAAGAAATCGCTATCCGGGCTCAGGACCATGACATCCTGATTGCTCTGGAAGCTCTTCTCATAGGCGCGCAGGCTACGAATAAAGGAATAGAAGCCTGGATCCTGACTGAACGCGTCGGCAAACAGTTTTGCCGATTCCGCATCGCCTTCACCACGCAGGATACGACCCTGTCGCTCGGCTTCCGCCAGCGTCTTGGTGACTTCATAGTCCGCGGTCGCGCGCAGTTTTTCTGCCTCTTCCTGGCCCTGTGAACGGTGACGACGGGCAACCGCTTCACGCTCCGCGCGCATACGGTTATAGATCGCTTCCGACACTTCCGCCGGCAGGTTGATCTGTTTGATACGCACGTCGACCACTTCAATACCCAGCGCCGCCATACTGTTCGGGTTGATCACCTGCACTTTGCCGTTGGTTTCCGCCTCCACGCGCTCTGCCGCTTTGGCAATCGCATCGTCAGCCGCCGGCGTGCTAACCTCGTCTTCCGTACCGGCCGACCCTGAGTTCAGCGCATCACGCACTTCCAGCGTCAGGCGGCCACGGGAATCGGTGACGATGTCTTTCACATCCAGACGACCAATTTCAGAACGCAGACGGTCCGAGAATTTACGCTTCAGCAGCACCTCGGCCTGGGAGACGTCGCCGCCGCCGGTGGCCAGGTAGTAACGGCTGAAGTCGCTGATACGCCATTTGATGTAGGAGTCGACGATCAGGTCTTTCTTCTCTTTGGTGACGAAACGGTCAGCCTGGTTGTCCATGGTCTGAATACGCGCATCCAGCATCTTCACCGATTCGATAAACGGGATCTTGAAGTGCAGGCCTGGCGCATACACCAGCGGCTTATTTTCGTCGTCGCGCAGAACTTTACCGAAACGCAGCGTGATACCGCGCTCGCCTTCCTTCACGACAAAGACTGACATGTAGAGCACTACCAGCACGATGACAATGATCGCGATAACAGATTTACGCATCGTTATTCCCCCTGACGCTGGTAGTCGTTACGCTGCGCGTTAGCGCGGCGTTGGTCCATAATGCTACCCCCGGTTGAGCTCGAGGTTGATGAGGTGCTGGCGCTGCCAGTGCTGGATGCAGGCGGCAGGCGCAGCAGATCGCTGGCGTCACTGCTATCGCTCTTTGCAGCCGGCGCAGCGGCGCCTTTCAGCATCTGGTCCAGCGGCAGAACCATCAGATTGCCGTTTTTGCTGTCATTGACCAGCACTTTACGGGTGTGGCTCAGCACTTTTTCCATGGTTTCGATATACAGACGCTCGCGGGTAATTTCCGGCGCGGCTTTGTATTCCGGCAGGATCTTCGCAAAGCGAGCCACTTCACCCTGGGCTTCCAGAACGGTCTGGGTCTTATAGGCGCGTGCCTCTTCGAGGATACGCTGCGCCTGACCATTCGCCCGCGGCTGGACTTCGTTGGTATACGCTTCCGCTTCACGAATGTACTGCTGCTCGTTCTCACGCGCGGCAATGGCATCGTCAAACGCGGCCTTCACCTCTTCCGGCGGACGCGCCGTCTGGAAGTTGACGTCCAGCAGAGTGATACCCATGTTGTACGGGCGAATCGTCTCTTCCAGCTCACGCTGGGTATCGCTACGGATCACGGTACGGCCTTCGGTCAGAATGCGATCCATGGTATATTTACCGATCACCCCGCGCAGCGCGCTGTCGGTAGCCTGACGCAGGCTGTCATCCGCGCTGGTGACGCTAAACAGGTAGCGCTCCGGATCGGTGACGCGGTACTGCACGTTCATCTCAACGCGTACCACGTTTTCGTCAGAGGTCAGCATGACGCCGGACGCCGCCAGTTCGCGTACTGACTCCACGTTCACCGCCTGCACGTTATCGATAAAGGTCGGCTTCCAGTTCAGGCCCGGCTCAACCAGATGGCTGAACTTACCAAAGCGGGTGACCACGCCGCGTTCGGCTTCTTTAATAGTATAGAAACCGCTGGCCGCCCAGATAATCACTGCCGCCGCGGCAACGATGCCGACAATACGCCCGCCCATCGGTCCGCGAGGTCCCTGCGCGCTATTGCCGCCGCCCAGTCCGCCCTTGCCGCCGCCGAGCCCGCCAAGTTTTTTACTTAACTTGCGGAAGATATCATCCAGATCCGGCGGCCCCTGCTCGCGACCGCCTTTGTTGCCATTTCCCTCAGAGTTGCCGCCAGGTTTGCTGCTCCCCCACGGGTCGCGGTCCTGTCCGTTATTACCGGGCTGATTCCACGCCATGTATATGCTCCATATTTGTTTTTGATATCCCCACAGGGGTCAATATCTTCAGGCAAGCTGCAAGGTCAAACCACATAGTCAACAAGCGTTGGCTCTTGCTTACAGAGGCGCCGCCAGTCAACGATCGGCATGCGCACCTGCAGACTCACGCTGCCGTCATCCTCCATCCACTCTTTTTCTATCGCCTGAAGCTGATAGAAACGGCTTCTCAGTCGCCCTTCTTTCGGCGGTAAGCGCAGCGTATGCTGGGCCACTTCACCGGAAAGGCGCTCCGTTAACGCCTGAAAAAGCAGTGGTACGCCAACCCCGGTCTGAGCGGAAAGCCAGACCCGAATCGGTTTATTTTCATCGTTGCGATCGATGCGCGGTTCAAAATCGTCCAGCATGTCGATTTTGTTCATCACCAGCAGCGCCGGGATCTCATCGGCCTCAATTTCAGCGAGAACCGTATTTACCGCATCAATGTTTTCCTGCACGCGGACATCCGCAGCGTCAATCACATGCAGCAGCAGCGTCGCCTGACGCGTCTCCTGCAACGTCGCTTTAAACGCGGCCACCAGATCGTGCGGCAGGTGGCGAATAAAGCCGACGGTATCGGCCAGCACCGTTTCGCCGACGTCAGGGACGTCAATGCGGCGCAGCGTCGGGTCCAGGGTCGCGAACAGCTGGTTCGCGGCATAGACCTCGGCGGCGGTGATCTGGTTAAAGAGCGTTGATTTTCCGGCGTTGGTGTAGCCCACCAGCGACACGGTTGGAATATCGGCTTTCGCGCGCGACCGCCGCCCCTGCTCACGCTGTTTTTCGACTTTTTCCAGCCGCGACAGGATCTGCATGATGCGGTTACGCAATAAACGACGGTCAGTTTCGAGCTGGGTTTCACCCGGGCCACGCAAACCGATCCCGCCCTTTTGTCTTTCAAGGTGGGTCCAGCCGCGGACAAGGCGGGTCGCCATATGGCGCAGCTGCGCCAGCTCGACCTGCAGTTTCCCTTCATGGGTGCGCGCGCGCTGAGCGAAAATATCTAAAATAAGACCGGTACGATCGATAACCCGGCATTCGCACAGGCGTTCCAGGTTGCGTTCTTGCGCCGGACTCAGGGCATGATCGAAGAGCACGACCGAAGCGCCGGTCGCTTTAACGGCTTCCGCAATTTCGACTGCCTTACCTTCACCAACAAAATACTTCGGGTGCGGTGCTTTACGGCTACCGGTAATCACCTGCATTGCTTCGACACCGGCGGAAGAGGCCAGAGTTTCAAACTCCTGGAGATCTTCCATATCTTTGTCTTGCGAAAAATAGATGTGTACCAGTACCGCCTGCTCACCGGCGTCATAACGGTCAAACAAGCGTAAACCCCTTATAAAATACCAGCGGGGAACGCAGAAAACCTGGCTCCCCGGCGTGGAAAAACAGCACTAGCCTTATTCGGCGTCGTCGCTGTCTTGTTGCGGCGCAGAAGAGCTCTGCGCGCTACCACCGTGGTGATAGTTACTGGAACCGCCGCCAGCATTGTTGCTGTGGTGAGACACCGGGCGAGACGGGACAACAGTAGAAATTGCGTGCTTATAGACCATCTGGCTGACCGTGTTCTTCAACAGGATCACGAACTGATCGAAAGACTCAATTTGCCCTTGCAGCTTGATACCATTCACCAAATAAATAGAAACCGGAACGCGTTCCCGACGCAAAGCGTTCAGGAACGGATCTTGTAAAGATTGCCCCTTAGCCATTCTCTCTTTTCCTTATATGTATGCTTGTTTTGTACTCAGAACCTTACGATTCTCAAAAAAAATTACGCACGATACCGTTTAATTGTACACGTTCAGTTCTGGCTCGCACCAACAACCTGTAATACTTTGTTGAGCGCTTGTTCAGGTTGTTCACTGTCTAACCAATGCACACCTTCCCAACCGCGCAGCCAGGTGACCTGACGTTTGGCTAACTGTCTCGTGGCGCAAACACCTCGATAAACCATCTCATCATATGGGATCTCGCCATTGAGATATGACCACATCTGGCGGTATCCGACACAACGGATGGAAGGCATATCCGTATGCAAATCTCCGCGGGCAAAAAGCGCCCGTACTTCTGCTTCAAAACCTGAAGCTAACATCTGATGAAAACGCTGTTCTATGCGTTGATGGAGCAGTTCACGGCTCGCCGGGGCGATGGCGAACTGATGCACCTGATATGGCAGAGCGTCTCCTGACGTTTGCGTCAGTTCCGTTAAAGTTTTACCCGAAATGAAAAAAACTTCCAGTGCCCGGGAAAGCCTTTGCGGATCATTTGGATGAATACGCGCAGCCGCTACGGGATCGATCTCCTGTAACTGCTGATGTAACGCGTTCCACCCCTGCTCTGCGGCCTGTTGCTCAATCCGCGCTCTGACCTCTGGGTCAGCGGACGGTAAGGGCGACAATCCTTCCAGCAACGCTTTGAAATACAACATCGTCCCGCCGACTAACAGCGGAATTCGCCCGGCGGCGACAATTTCCGCCATCGCCGCCAGCGCATCGCGGCGAAAATCCGCCGCGGAATAGGCCTCTGCAGGATCCAAAATATCCAGCAGCCGGTGCGGCGCAGCGCTAAGCTCTGCGGCATCCGGTTTGGCGGTGCCAATATCCATTCCCCGATAAATGAGGGCGGAATCAACACTAATCAACTCTACTGGCAAAACTTTACGTAAGGCTATCGCCAGCGCGGTTTTGCCGGAGGCCGTCGGGCCCATTAAAAAAATTGCCTTGGGCAGGCTCGCCTCGGTTACATCATTCATCTTTCAGGGCATTCATCGCCGAATGGAGATCTACAGGTTGTAACAGGCCACCCGGCGGCGTTCTCACCAGCTGCGGGCAAAGACGCTCAACGTCCGCCAGCAGCGCAATCGCCTGCGCCATATTCCATGACGTCTGTTCGCTCGTCAGATTACGCGCCATCCATTGGGCGATATTGCCGACGTCGAATGCGTTTTGCTGCGCCAGGTAGCCTATCAGTTCAGGAATCAAGATTTGTAAATTTTGTTGTCTTAAGGGTAAAGGGACCGCGCGCACCGTCACGTGCAGGGCATCGGTATGCATATCGATCCCCAGCTGCGTCAGCGCCGGATGCGCGGCGGCCAGCGCCTGTTTTTCCCCTTCCGTCACTTTTAACCGCAGGGGGATCAGCAGCGGCTGGGCACAGACGGCCTCTGCTCCCGGGGTCAACTGCGCCTGGCGCAGCCAGCGCTCGGCAACGGTCAACGACAGCAGCGCCAGGCCGCCCTCGCGCTCGAGCAGCGCGCAGTCGCGGCTCACAATCGTCAGCACTCTGCCAAAGCTCTGGCTGTGACCGGCCAGTTCCGCCGTGGCCGGAGTCTGTAACGCGGGCTTTGGCGCCGTTGGCGTGTCGAGCAACTGACGATAAAGCGCCCCTTGCTGCTTCTGGTAACCCGGCTGCGCGTGCGGCCAGCTCGCGCCGCCCGGCCTGCCGCTGGAGGCCGCAGACTCACGCGATGGCGTGATGCTGAAACGGGTTGCCGGTTCACGCGCTTCCGACGGCCGCGCAAACTGGTTGCCGCCCGCCGCGATCCGGTTCTCCGGCATCGCACGGGGCGCCGGCGGGTCGTCTTTTTCCGCCAGCGGCGCGTCAAGCTGCTGCTGCAGCACGCTCAGTACGCCCTGGTAGATAAAGTCATGCACCAGGCGCGACTGATGGAAACGCACCTCATGCTTGGCCGGGTGGACGTTCACATCCACCTGATGGGGATCGATCTCCAGATACAGCACAAACGCCGGCTGCTGATCGGCCCCCAGTTTGTCTTCACAGGCCTGGCGGATAGCGTGGTTGATCAGCCGGTCGCGCATCATCCGCCCGTTAACGTAGCAATACTGAATTTCCGCCAGCGCAGGGGTGGTATGCAGCGGATCGGCGACCCAGCCGCGCAGGGTCAGATCGCCATGCTGCCACTCGATCGCCAGGGCATGTTCAAGAAAGGCGGCGCCACAGATGGTTCCCAACCGCCGCTCCCGCTGGCCATCCTGAGCGACTGCCCGATACTGGCGCATCACCTTGCCGTTATGGCTGAGGTTGATGGTGACGTCGAATCGCGCCAGCGCAATGCGGCGCACCACCTCGTCAATGTGGCCGAACTCGGTCTTTTCGGTGCGCATAAATTTGCGCCGCGCCGGGGTGTTGTAGAACAGATCGAGGACTTCAAGGGTAGTGCCGACCGGGTGCGCCGCCGGCTTCACCGTCACCGCCTGATCGCGGCCTTCGGCATACGCCTGCCAGGCTTCCTGCTGTTCCGCCGTCCGCGAAGTGAGCGTCAGGCGCGCCACCGAACTGATACTGGCCAGCGCTTCGCCGCGAAAACCGAGGCTGATAATGGCTTCGAGATCGTCGAGCGAGGCGATCTTGCTGGTCGCATGACGAGCCAGGGCCAACGCCAGCTCGTCTTTTTTGATGCCGCTGCCGTTATCGCGGATGCGAATAAGCTTCGCGCCGCCGCGTTCGATATCAATGTCAATCCGCGTGGCGCCCGCATCAAGACTGTTCTCAACCAGCTCTTTCACCACCGACGCGGGCCGCTCCACCACCTCGCCGGCGGCAATCTGGTTGGCGAGCTGCGGCGGCAGAACCTGAATCGGCATCCCCTGCTCCTTAGTTAATCAACATCCCGCCCGGCGAGGCGGCGCTGGCGGTCTGCGCCGCCTCGCCGCGAGGCGCCGACTGCAGCGGATGCTGCATAAAGTAGTTGCGCAGACCGTTATAAATCGCCTCCGCAATCTGCTCCTGGTAATCATCGCTGCCCAGCAGCCGTTCTTCCCCGTTGTTACTGATGAAGCCCGTTTCCACGAGGATCGACGGAATGTCCGGCGAGCGCAGTACGCCGAGGCTGGCATGCTCCGGACGGCGTTTATGCAGATTGCCAATCCGCTGCAGCTGGCTGAGCACGTTGGTCGCGACATCGTAGCCGACGCGTTGGGAGTGACCGAACTGCAGATCCAACACCGCCTGGCTCAGGTAGGGATCGGCCTGGCTGTTCGCCAGCACATCGCCCGCGCCGCCGAGCAGTTCAGACTGTTTCTCATGCTGTTCCAGCCAGCCGGCCATTTCACTGTTGGCGCGACGGTTAGAGAGCACCCATACCGAGGCGCCGGTGGCGTCGCGGTTTGGCGCGGCGTCAGCATGGATTGAGACGAGGAAGTTGGCATTTTGCTTACGCGCCACATCCGAGCGTCCCATTACCGAAATAAAGTAATCCCCGTCACGGGTCAGCACCGGCTTAAACTGCGGATCGGCGTTCAGCAGCGCCCGCAGCTTGCGCGCGATAGCGATAGTCACGTTCTTCTCTTTGGTGCCGTTCGGGCCAATCGCGCCAGGATCCTGGCCGCCGTGCCCGGCATCGATGGCGATAATGACTTTGTCATCCGCCGACACCGTGCGGGCCGCCGGACGGGTCACGGTCTGATTGTTGGTCATCGCCGGCTGAGAGGAGGTCATCACCGTCTGCCGTTCATGACCCGACGAGCTGAACGGGTTACGCCCTGACGTCACCGTCCGGGAAGGCATCACCGGCGGCGGGTCGGCCCGTTTCACCACCACAGGAGGTGGCGGCGGCGGCGGCGGCGCGTCGGCGTTGATGGTAAAGACCACCGTGTAATTCGCCCCGTTCTGTTGCTTCACCGCCCGGGTTTTGCCATCTTCCGTCAGATCCACCAACAGACGCAGCGTCTGCGAATCCTGCGGCGTACCGGCACGAATGCTCTTCACCAGGTTGCTGCCGCTAAATTTCAGCGGCAGTCCCTGCAATACGCCGGTCTGTTTGATATCCAGCGCCACCAGTCGTTTGCCCTGGGGGGTAAAAGAGTACTCCGGTTCACCGACAAAGCTAAGAGTAATACGGGCCTGCTGGTCTCCGTTGGAGACCTGGATATCGGATAAACTCGCCGCAGTGGCGTGAAGACTCGACAGCATCAGCGCAGCGGCAAGCCAGGTGGTTATGCGATACTTCATCCCGTCATCCTTCAGGCTAAATGGCTAAACGTGCCAGTAAAGACTCACCCCGTGAGGAGATCGCGGTAATGCGCGCCTCACGCCCTTGTGCCTGGTAATCAAGGTGAATTTCAACGTCCGGGTCAGGCAGGACACCTGCGCCTTGCTGCGGCCATTCCACCAGGCAGATGGCATCGTCGGCAAAATAATCGCGGATCCCCATAAATTCCAGCTCCTCAGGATCCGCCAGGCGGTAGAGATCGAAGTGATACACCATCAGCTTGTCGAGGGTATACGGTTCCACCAGGGTATAAGTTGGGCTTTTGACATTGCCGCGGTGACCGAGCGCCTGTAAAAAGCCGCGGCTAAAGGTGGTTTTTCCCGCGCCTAAGTCACCATAAAGGTAAATCACGGTGGCGCCGGTACAGGCCTGCGCAATACGGTCGCCCAGGGCCAGCGTGGCCTGCTCATCGGGTAAAGGAATCACTCGGTTAATCATGGTCTACGTCAATCACATCCGGGTTAACAACACGCTTGAGCGTGGAAAAGAGATCGGTCGCCAGCATGCCGCGGGTGCCCTCGCGGGCGGCCAGTCGGTCGGCGGCATCGCCATGAGCGACGCACCCGGCACAGGCAGCATCATACGGCGTCAGGTGCTGTCCTAACAATGCGGCGATGATGCCAGTGAGCACATCGCCCATGCCGCCGCTGGCCATCCCGGCATTGCCGGCGTCGATAATGCCCATCGCCCCGCTTTCACTGGCCACCACCGTGCCCGCGCCTTTCAGCACGACCACGCCGCCATACCGTTTTACCAGACGCTGCGCAGAAAGTAAGCGATCGCTTTCAATTTCTGCCACGCTGATATTCAGCAGACGGGCCGCTTCGCCGGGGTGCGGCGTCAGCACGCGATTGTGACGTTTATCGGGATTGAATGCCAGCAGGTTCAGCGCATCGGCGTCCCAGACCATCGGTTTGTTAACCCTTTCCACCATGCGCAGGGCGCTGCGTCCCCACTCGTTCTGCCCCAGACCTGGGCCAATCGCCACCACCTCCGCCCATTCCAGCGCGGCTTTCAGGGTCTGCGGCGTCAGCTCATCCACCATTAATTCCGGCCGGGCGGTGATAATAGGCGCCACGTTCTCCGGGTGAGTAAGTACTCGCACCAGCCCTGCGCCGGCGCGTAAAGCCGCTTCACCGCACATGCGAATCGCGCCTGCCGTGCCGCGATCGCCGCCGACGATCGCCAGCTTGCCGTGATCGCCCTTATGGGAGGTGGCCCGGCGCGGCGGCAGCCAGTCGGCAAGGTGGGCGGCGCAAAACCGCGTCAGGGGGGTACTTTGCCCGGCGAGCCAGCGCTCAAGCCCCAGCGCATGATGGTGGAGCTGCCCGACGACATCCCGCGCCTTGCCGGTCAGCAGCCCCGGTTTGAGCGCGATAAACGTCAGCGTATGGTCGGCCTGAATGACCGCCCCCGGCGTCGCGCCGGTCTGCGCGTTCAGGCCGGAAGGGATATCCAGAGCCAGCACCGGCGCAGGATGGTGGTTCGCCTGGTGAATGAGCACCGCGACGTATTCACGCGGCGCACTGCGCAACCCGGTGCCGAGCAGGCCATCAATAATCAGTGAGATATCGTCTGGCCAGGGGACAGTGGCCGCATGGATCACGCCGCCGGCGTTAAGCCATGCCTCCCGCGCCGCCTGCGCCTCTTCCGGCAGCGGGCTGTCACTCTCTACCGCCAGCAGCGTCACCCTCCGCCCGGCGGCCTGGGCCAGACGCGCGACGACATATCCGTCACCGCCGTTGTTGCCATGCCCGCAGAGGATCAGCCAGTGCGCGCTGTCAGGAAAAGCGCGGCTGGCCAGTTGGAACGCCGCCTCGCCCGCGCGCTGCATCAGTTCAAACAGCGTCAGTCCCAGGCTGTCCGCCGCCTCTCGTTCGGCCAGGCGCAGCGCCTCCGCAGGCCAAATGTTGTATGGTATACTGTCAGGGTTTTTCGTCATTGTATGGTCCATCATGTCACAGCCCCTCGATCTCGTTCAGTTAGCGCAACAAATCAAACAATGGGGCACAGAGCTCGGGTTCCAGCAGGTCGGTATCGCTGATACCGACCTCAGCGCCAGTGAACCCAAACTGCAGGCATGGCTGGATAAACAATACCACGGCGAAATGGAGTGGATGGCCCGTCACGGTATGATGCGCGCCCGCCCCCACGAACTGCTGCCCGGTACGTTACGCGTCATCAGCGTGCGGATGAATTATCTGCCCGCCAACGCCGCCTTTGCCCGCACCCTGAAAGATCCCGCGCTGGGTTACGTCAGCCGTTATGCCCTCGGGCGTGATTATCATAAGCTGCTACGTAATCGCCTGAAAAAACTGGGTGAGAAGATTCAGGAACAGTGTGCTTCGCTCAATTTTAGACCTTTTGTCGATTCCGCGCCTATCCTGGAACGGCCCATTGCAGAAAAAGCGGGCCTTGGCTGGACAGGTAAGCACTCACTTATCTTAAGCCGCGACGCCGGATCATTCTTTTTTCTCGGCGAACTGCTGATTGACCTGCCCCTGCCGGTCGACAGCCCGGTCGCGGAGGAGTGTGGACGCTGTGTCGCCTGCATGACTA
Source organism: Klebsiella sp. 7-CIP_Kleb. (assembly GCF_050378655.1). Lineage (NCBI taxonomy): Bacteria > Pseudomonadati > Pseudomonadota > Gammaproteobacteria > Enterobacterales > Enterobacteriaceae > Klebsiella > Klebsiella sp. 7-CIP_Kleb. The sequence continues at coordinate 175,558 of NZ_JBNRLJ010000007.1, read as the reverse complement.
TCTGCCCCACCGGGGCCATCGTTGAGCCCTATACCGTCGACGCCCGCCGCTGCATCTCCTATCTCACCATCGAACTGGAAGGCGCTATTCCGGAGGAGTTCCGTCCGCTCATCGGCAACCGGATCTATGGCTGCGACGACTGCCAGCTTATCTGCCCGTGGAACCGTTTCTCACAGCTCACCGATGAAGAGGATTTCAGCCCGCGCCAGGCGCTGCATGCCCCGCCGCTGGTGGAGCTGTTCGCCTGGAGCGAAGCGTGGTTTCTGAAGGTGACCGAAGGGTCGGCGATTCGTCGCATTGGTCACCTGCGCTGGCTGCGTAATATCGCCGTCGCGCTGGGCAATGCGCCCTGGGATGAAGCCCATCTTCGCGCACTGGAGAGTCGCCTGGGCGAGCACCCGCTTCTCGACGAGCACATTGAGTGGGCGATTGCCCAGCAACTGAAAAAGCGCAGCGTCGACGCCGTCGAAGTACAGCTGCCGAAAAAATTACGTCTGGTCAGGGTGGTAGAGAAAGGCCTGCCGCGCGACGCCTGATTCATTCACAGGCTGTGAATAAAATCTAAAACACATTGAGTTTCAAGGCGCAGACCGAGGTCAAGTGATCGGATTAACATTTCGAAATGAAATTTAATTGTTAAATTTCAATTAGATATAAAGATATTATTTACAAAGCGAAGCATTTACGCCGTCAGAAGCGAAACGACAACCTGTGGATAACTCTGTTTACAGTATTTCTGCAGACCAAACGAAAATCATCCCCGGCGCTGGATTGCACTGTGGATAAATAAGAGATGGAAGAAAATTTGGAGCGGGAAACGAGACTCGAACTCGCGACCCCGACCTTGGCAAGGTCGTGCTCTACCAACTGAGCTATTCCCGCTTAATCATCGTCATTCAAGCTACCGTGTAGCAACCTGAAAACTGCGACTGGTGTGGTGTGTCATTCAAATTTTGGAGCGGGAAACGAGACTCGAACTCGCGACCCCGACCTTGGCAAGGTCGTGCTCTACCAACTGAGCTATTCCCGCTTAATCTTCGGCTTTCGCCCCGCATCTGCGAGATGAAATCCTTTGATCAGGATGGTGCTTTCAAATTTTGGAGCGGGAAACGAGACTCGAACTCGCGACCCCGACCTTGGCAAGGTCGTGCTCTACCAACTGAGCTATTCCCGCGTTACTGCATTTTTTGCCATATTTCGATGGCGTCGTAATTTGCATTTCTGCGTCGTTACGGGAGGCGCATTATACGAGAATTCGATGCCCCTGCAACCCCCTGTTCATCACTTTTTTGCGTTTTTTGTTTAAATGGATATTTTCTCGCCACCTACGCCGCTGAATTGTATAAATAAGCGTCATTTCGGGCAAAATCGCTTTTTCCGCCCGCCTGAATGACGCAAAATCGCTCGCATCATACAGCGGTGGCGCGGCGTAAAACGAGGCCACCACGCCGCCAAACAGGGAATTAGCATGAGAAAAGTCCTCACCGTCCTGCTGCTGAGCACGCTGGCTATCGGAACCGCGTCAGCCGAGACGCTCCATTTTGGCACCAGCACGGCCAATCCGCCGTTTGTCACTGCCAACGGCAAGAATCAGCCTGTCGGCTTCGATATCGATCTTGCCCAGGCCCTGTGCCAGCAGATGCAGGCGCAGTGTCAGTTCACAGCGCAGCGTTTCGATACGCTGATCCCGGCTTTACGCTTCAAGAAATTTGACGCGGTGATTGCCGGCATGGAAGTGATCCCGATGCGTGAGAAGCAGGTCGCCTTCAGCCGTCCCTATCGCCAGGCGCTCTCCGGGGTGGTGATCGTCAACAAAGATGTCGCCCATACCTTTGCCGACCTGAAAGCCAAAAAAGTCGGCGTGGTGAAAGGCACACTGCATCAGCACTATCTGCGTGATAAACAGAAAGCCGTACAGGCTGTTCCTTACGACGATGTCGCCAGCGCCCTGGCGGCGCTAAAAGCCGGGCAAATAACCGGCGTTATGGGCGACTTCGCCACCCTCGACGCCTGGCAGCAGGAGAACCCTGACTACGCCATCATGGATGAACGGGCCACCGACCCGGCCTATTACGGTAAGCAGTATGCGATTGCGGTGCGCAAAGACGATCCGGAGCTGCTGAATGCGATCAACGATGCCCTGACCTCGGTCATGGCGACGCCTGACTTCCAGCAGATGCAGCAGAAGTGGTTTAAATAACGCAGAAAGGTGTACCGGGCCGCGCACAGGGCCCGGTCGCGGTTTACAGCTTGATGAAATGCTCGCGGTAGTAAGCCAGCTCGGCGACTGACTCGCGGATATCGTCCATCGCCTGGTGGGTACCCTGCTTTTTAAAGCCGTCGAGAATTTCCGGCTTCCAGCGGCGCGCCAGCTCTTTCAGCGTGCTAACGTCCAGATAGCGATAGTGGAAATAGGCTTCCAGTTGCGGCATGTACTTAAACAGGAAGCGACGATCCTGGCCGATGCTGTTGCCGCAGATCGGCGATTTACCCGCCGGCACCCACTGCTTAAGAAACTCAATGGTCGCCAGTTCGGCGTCGTGCTCGCTGACGGCGCTGGCCTTCACGCGATCCACCAGCCCGCTGCCGGTATGCGTCCGCACATTCCACTCGTCCATCAGCGCCAGCTGGGCATCCGATTGATGCACCGCGATGGTCGGCCCCTCGGCCAGAATGTTCAGGTTGGCATCGGTCACCAGGGTGGCGATTTCGATAATGCGATCGCGCTCCGGATCCAGCCCTGTCATCTCAAGATCGATCCAAATGAGGTTGTTTTCATTTGCACTCATGCTATTTTCCACCCTTCTTGCGTGACTATATTCATCTAAAATAGCGTGTATCATAGAGGTTTTGCCCCATCAGGGCGACCAGGAGCCAGTTCGATTGAGTAAAAATAAACTCTCCAAAGGCCAGCAGCGCCGCGTCAAAGCCAACCACCAGCGCCGTCTGAAAACCACTGCGGAGAAGGCCGACTACGATGACAACCTGTTTGGCGACACGTCGGAAGGCATTGTCATCAGTCGCTTTGGCATGCATGCCGACGTCGAATCCGCTGACGGCAGCGTGCATCGCTGCAATATCCGCCGGACGATCCGTTCGCTGGTCACCGGCGACCGCGTGGTCTGGCGGCCGGGTAAAGACGCTGCCGACGGCGTAAGCGTCAAAGGGATCGTCGAAGCGGTTCACGATCGCGCCTCCGTCCTGACGCGTCCGGATTTTTACGACGGCGTGAAGCCTATCGCCGCCAATATCGACCAGATCGTGGTGGTTTCCGCGATCCTGCCTGAGCTGTCGCTGAATATTATCGATCGCTATCTGGTGGCCTGCGAGGCGCAGGATATCGAGCCGTTAATCGTCCTGAACAAAATCGATCTGCTGGATGACGATGGCCTGCGCTTCGTCAATGAGCAAATGGACATCTACCGCAACATCGGTTACCGCGTACTGCTGGTCTCCAGCCGTACTCAGGACGGCCTCAAGCCGCTGGAAGCGGCCCTGACCGACCGCATCAGCATCTTTGCCGGGCAGTCCGGGGTGGGTAAATCGAGCCTGCTGAACGCCCTGCTGGGGCTGAATGAGGATCAGATCCTCACCAATGATGTCTCGGACGTTTCCGGCTTAGGCCAGCACACCACCACCGCGGCGCGCCTCTACCACTTCCCGCACGGCGGCGATGTGATTGATTCACCGGGGGTACGTGAGTTCGGCCTGTGGCATCTGGAAGCGGAACAAATCACCAACGGCTTTGTCGAATTCCATGATTATTTAGGCCGTTGCAAATATCGCGACTGTAAACACGATACCGATCCTGGCTGTGCGCTTCGTGAAGCGGTAGAGAACGGCAAGATCGCCGAGAGCCGTTTCGAGAACTACCACCGCATCCTGGAAAGCATGGCGCAGGTACAGGTAAAAACGCGTAAAAACTTTTCCTCGTCCGATGACTGACCATTAAGCTGAGCGTCACGTCAGGCGCTGCCGGGCAGCGGTGATGACGCAGCTTACGCGGATGCCATTTAGCGAGTTTTACGTATAGAATCGTCCCCCTTTTTTCAGGTCCCCGCCCGCGGGCGGGGTCAGGAACGACATATCATGGCCTGGAGGCTACTTTGTTAAACGATCTTAAACTTTCACTGCAATACATTCTGCCTAAACTGTGGCTCACCCGCCTCGCAGGCTGGGGTGCGAGCAAACGCGCAGGTTGGCTGACGAAGCTGGTCATCGATCTGTTCGTGAAATACTACAAGGTCGATATGAAAGAGGCGCAGAAGCCGGATACCGCGGCCTATCGCACCTTCAACGATTTCTTTGTACGCCCGCTGCGCGACGACGTTCGCCCGCTGAATACCGATCCTAACGTGCTGGTGATGCCGGCCGACGGCGTAATCAGCCAGCTTGGCGCGATTGAAGACGACAAAATTCTGCAGGCCAAGGGCCACAACTACAGCCTGGAAGCCCTGCTGGCCGGCAACTATCAGATGGCCGACCTGTTCCGTAACGGCAGCTTCGCCACCACCTATCTGTCGCCGCGCGACTATCACCGCGTGCACATGCCGTGCAACGGCATCCTGCGCGAAATGATCTACGTTCCTGGCGACCTGTTCTCCGTTAACCATCTGACGGCGCAGAACGTGCCGAACCTGTTCGCCCGTAACGAGCGCGTCATCTGCCTGTTTGATACTGAGTTTGGTCCGATGGCGCAAATTCTGGTGGGCGCGACTATCGTCGGCAGCATCGAGACCGTGTGGTCCGGCACCGTGACCCCGCCGCGCGAAGGCATTATTAAACGCTGGACCTGGCCCGCTGGCGACAGCGAAGGCTCCGTCGCCCTGCTGAAAGGCCAGGAGATGGGCCGCTTTAAACTGGGCTCCACCGTGATCAACCTGTTTGCCCCGGGCCAGGTGAAGCTGGTCGACACGCTGCAAAGCCTGTCCGTGACTAAAATCGGCCAACCGCTGGCGACAACGGTGGAAGCAACCGCCGCCGCTGAACCGGCGCCGTTACCGGAAGAAGAGATCCGCGCCGAACGTCGCGCCAGCCCGCTGGTTGACGATAAACAAGACCAAGGTTAATTCTTCAGCAAAAGGGTTATGCCGTGCGCCTGATATACACTTTCCTGTTGGCCTTGAGCCTCAGTTTCGGGGCGTACGCTGCGACAGCCCCGGATGCTAAACAGATAACCCAGGAACTGGAACAGGCGAAGGCGGCAAAGCCCGCCCAGCCTGAAACCGTTGAAGTTCTGCAGTCCGCGCTGAACGCGCTTGAGGAACAAAAATCGTCCCTCGAGCGCGCCCGTCAGTATCAGGACGTTATCGACAATTTCCCCAAACTGTTTCAAAGCCTGCGCGCCCAGCTCAACAATCTGAGCGAAGAGCCGCGCCAGGTGCCAGTCGGCCTGACCGCCGATGCGCTGAACCAGGAGATCCTCCAGGTCAGCAGCCAGCTGCTGGAGTCAAGCCGTCAGGCGCAACAGGAGCAGGATCGCGCGCGTGAAATCGCCGACTCCCTGAACCAGCTGCCGCAGCAGCAAACCGACGCCCGGCGTCAGCTCAATGAGGTTGAGCGCCGCATCGGCACGCAAACCGGCAACAATGCTCTCGCCCAGGCGCAAAATCTTGCCCTGCAGGCGGAATCGGCGCGCCTGAAGGCGCTGGTGGATGAACTCGACCTCGCCCAGCTCTCCGCCAATAACCGCCAGGAGCTGTCGCGCGCCCGTTCTGAACTGGCGCAAAAGCAGAGCGAGCAGCTGGATGCCTATCTGCAGGCGCTGCGTAATCTGCAGAACAGCCAGCGCCAGCGTGAGGCGGAAAAAGCACTGGAGAGTACCGAACTGCTGGCGGAGAACAGTGAAAACCTGCCGCCGGACATCACCGCCCAGTTTAAAGTCAACCGCGAACTCTCCCAGGCGCTGAACCAGCAGGCGCAGCGTATGGATCTGGTGGCGTCCCAGCAGCGGCAGGCGACGAATCAAACGCTGCAGGTGCGCCAGGCGTTAAACACCCTGCGCGAGCAGTCGCAGTGGCTGGGCTCCTCTAATCTGCTGGGCGAAGCCCTGCGCGCCCAGGTGGCGCGGCTGCCGGAGCGTCCTCGCCCGCAGCAGCTGGATACGGAGATGGCGCAGCTGCGCGTGCAGCGTCTGCGCTTTGAGGATTTACTCAGTAAGCAGCCGCAGCTGCGGCAGATCCGCCAGGCCGACGGCGAACCGCTGACCAGCGAGCAGAACAAGATCCTGCAGGCGCAGCTGCGCACGCAGAACGAGCTGTTGAACTCGCTGCTGCGCGGCGGCGATACCCTGATGCTGGAGCTCACTAAGCTGAAGGTCGCCAACGGCCAGCTGGAAGACGCGCTGAAGGAGATCAACGAAGCCACCCACCGCTATCTGTTCTGGACTTCGGACGTCAGCCCCATCGGCTTCTCCTGGCCGCTGGAAATCGTCCAGGATCTGCGGCGCCTGATCTCCCTGGATACCATCAGCGAACTGGGTAAAGCCAGCGCGATGATGCTCACCAGCAAAGAGACCCTGCTACCGCTGTTTGCCGCCCTGCTGCTGGTTGGCTTCAGCATCAGCTCGCGGCGCCATTTCACCCGCTTCCTTGAGCGCTCCAGCGCTCGGGTGGGGAAAGTCACCCAGGATCACTTCTGGCTGACGCTGCGTACGGTCTTCTGGTCGATACTGGTGGCTTCGCCGCTGCCGGTGCTATGGATGACGCTCGGCTATGGTCTGCAGTCCGCCTGGCCATTCCCGCTGGCGGTGGCGATTGGCGATGGGGTCACCGCGACGGTGCCTCTGCTGTGGGTGGTGATGATCTGCGCCACCTTCGCCCGGCCAAACGGGCTGTTTATCGCCCACTTCGGCTGGCCGCGTAGCCGCGTGGCGAAAGCGATGCGCTACTACCTGATGAGCATCGGGCTGATTGTGCCGCTGATTATGGCGCTGATCATGTTCGATAATCTTAACGACCGCGAGTTCTCCGCTTCGCTGGGCCGCCTGTGCTTCCTGCTGATCTGCGGCGCGCTGGCGGTGGTCACTCTGAGTCTTAAGCACGCCGGTATCCCGCTCTATCTGGATAAAGAGGGGAATGGCGACAATATGGTGAACCGCCTGCTGTGGAACCTGATGCTTGGCGCGCCGCTGGTGGCCATGCTGGCGGCGGCCGTCGGCTATCTCGCCACCGCCCAGGCGCTGCTGGCGCGTCTGGAAACCTCCGTCGCCATCTGGTTCCTGCTGCTGGTGGTCTATCACATTATCCGCCGCTGGATGCTGATCCAGCGCCGCCGGCTGGCCTTCGACCGGGCCCGCCATCGTCGCGCGGAAATTCTCGCCCAGCGCGCCCGCGGCGAAGATGAGCCTGTTCACGTCAGCAGCCCGGAAGGGTCGGTGGAGACGGAGGTCAGCGAGGTCGATCTCGATGCCATCAGTACCCAGTCGCTGCGCCTTGTGCGTTCCCTGCTGATGCTGATCGCGCTGCTGTCGGTCATCGTGCTGTGGTCGGAAATTCACTCGGCGTTTGGCTTCCTTGAGAATATCTCGCTGTGGGACGTTACCTCAACGGTACAAGGAGTGGAAAGCCTCGAGCCCATCACCCTTGGCGCGGTGCTGATTGCCATTCTGGTGCTGATCATCACCACTCAGCTGGTGCGCAACCTGCCGGCGCTGCTGGAGCTGGCGATCCTCCAGCACCTCGATTTAACGCCCGGCACCGGCTACGCCATCACCACCATCACCAAGTATCTGCTGATGCTGGTCGGTGGACTGGTGGGCTTCTCGATGATCGGCATTGAGTGGTCGAAGCTGCAGTGGCTGGTCGCCGCACTGGGTGTGGGTCTCGGGTTTGGCCTGCAGGAGATCTTCGCTAACTTTATCTCCGGCCTGATTATCCTGTTTGAAAAACCGATCCGCATCGGCGATACGGTCACCATCCGCGACCTGACGGGCAGCGTCACCCGCATCAATACCCGCGCCACCACCATCAGCGACTGGGACCGGAAAGAGATTATCGTGCCGAACAAGGCGTTCATCACCGAACAGTTTATCAACTGGTCGCTGTCGGACTCGGTCACCCGCGTGGTGTTGACGGTGCCGGCTCCGGTGGACGCCGATACCGAAGAGGTGACCAAGATCCTCATCGCCGCGGCGCATCGCTGTTCGCTGGTCATCGATACCCCGGCGCCGGAGGCGTTTCTCGTCGACCTGCAGCAGGGGATCCAGATTTTCGAGCTGCGTATTTTTGCCGCCGAGATGGGGCACCGCATGCCGCTACGCCATGAGATGCATCAGCTGATCCTGGCGGGCTTCCGCGAGCATGGCATTGATATGCCGTTCCCTCCGTTCCAGATGCGGCTGGAAAGTATCGACGGCAGGCAAAGCAGTAAAACCATGACCTCGGCCGGGAAAACCAGCCGACGTACGGCTGGCAGCCTGTAGGCCATACCCTGCCCGGCGGCGGCGCCGGGCAGGCTTTCTAGCTCTCCATCACCAGCGCGCCGGACGCCAGGCGCCGACGGTAGCTTTCGTAAATTCCCCACGCCAGCAGCGAGAAGAAGATCGGCCCGCCGACCATCCACAGCGTGCTGCTCCAGTCCCCGCTGTCGATGACCGGCTGAATGATGGTGAAGATATTGGCGAAAGTCACCACCAGTAGCACCACGCCGGTCGCCAGCAGCGACGCCTGGCCTCATAAAACGAGCGCGGATAGTAGCAAGAGCACCGAAGGAGATTGTGGATATTCGGGCGAAAGCCGGGATAGCATGAGGGAGGGGGAATCAGGGCAGACCTGTCACCTCCCCCGCCCACTGGCGGCAGGAGGTGACAGCGCCATCAGGCGCGGTCGACCGTAAAGGCGATCACCTCGCCGATGCTTTCAGCGCCCAGCGCCAGCATCACCACGCGATCAACGCCCAGTGCCACGCCGGAGCAGTCCGGCAGCCCCGCCTCCAGCGCCGCCAGCAGGTTGTTATCGATGGGCTGCTGCGGGAGACCGCGCGCGGCACGCTTGCGGTTGTCCTGCTCAAAGCGCAGGCGCTGCTCATGGGCGTCGGTCAGCTCGTGGAAACCATTTGCCAGCTCAATCCCTTTGTAATAGACCTCGAAGCGCTCCGCGACCCGATGATCTTCCGGGCTGATCTGCGCTAAAGAGGCCTGAGTCGCCGGGAAATGATAAATGAACGTCGGCCGATCTTTGCCGATGTGCGGCTCCACGCCCATGGTGAACAACAGTTGCAGCAGCGTGTCGCGATCTTCTTCAGTATCGGCGATATTGCTCAGATCCAGCTTCGCCGCGACTTCGCGCAGCTGCGCTTTATCGGCAGAGAGCGGGTCAATATCCAGATGACGCTGGAACGCCTGCTGATAGGAGAGGCTTTCCGCCGGCTGGCACTCCAGCACCTGCTGCAGCAGATCGTCCACCTCGTTGATCAGGCGATACATGTCATAGCACGGACGATACCACTCCAGCATGGTGAATTCCGGATTGTGATGCCGCCCCATCTCTTCATTACGGAAGCTACGGCACAGTTGGAAGACCGGGCCACAGCCCGCCGCCAGCAGGCGCTTCATATGATATTCCGGACTGGTCATCAGGTACAGATTGAGTCCCTGTGAGTGGCCCGGGCCGACGAAACGGGTTTCAAACGGGAACAAATGGATATCCGTTACCGTCGCCTGACTCATGCAAGGCGTCTCCACCTCAAGCACGCCGCGATCGGTAAAGAAACGGCGGATTTCCGCCATCACCGCCGCGCGTTTCAACAGATTGGGAATGGGTGCGCTCGGCTGCCAGGTTGCCGTCTCGCTCATGGTACTTTCTCCGATTGCAAACAAGGGCACGAAGTCTACTCGCAACCGGCGAGTGAAACAAATTTTGTGCAATCCCCGGCAGATTACATGCCATTAATCTATCGTTAACTTAAATGCATAAATATCACTGATAAATAACCGCACATATCGATAAAAAAATCGAACACGTCAATTTTCCATACTGACCCTACGGCTATACTCCTGTACCTATAAAGGAGCAGTGATACTTTTTCGCCAGCCCGGCGGCGAAATACACTAAAACTGGAGGAATGTCGTGCACACTTTTCAAGCCGATCTCGCCGTAATTGGCGCCGGCGGGGCAGGCCTTCGCGCCGCTATCGCCGCCGCCCAGGCCAACCCCAATGCCAAAATCGCCCTGATTTCTAAAGTCTATCCGATGCGCAGCCATACGGTCGCTGCAGAAGGGGGGTCCGCAGCCGTTGCCCAGGATCACGATAGCTTTGAGTACCATTTTCATGACACCGTCGCCGGAGGCGACTGGCTGTGCGAGCAGGATGTCGTCGACTATTTCGTTCACCACTGCCCGACGGAAATGACCCAACTGGAACAGTGGGGATGCCCGTGGAGCCGCCGCCCTGACGGCAGCGTTAACGTCCGGCGCTTCGGTGGCATGAAGATCGAACGTACCTGGTTTGCCGCCGATAAAACCGGCTTCCACATGCTGCATACCCTCTTCCAGACCTCCCTTCAGTTTCCCCAAATTCAACGCTTTGATGAACATTTCGTCCTTGATCTGCTGGTCGATGACGGCCAGGCCCGCGGCCTGGTGGCGATGAATATGATGGAAGGCACGCTGGTGCAGATCCGCGCCAACGCGGTGGTGCTGGCCACCGGCGGCGCCGGACGCGTCTATCGCTACAACACCAACGGCGGCATCGTTACCGGTGACGGGATGGGTATGGCGCTGGGCCACGGCGTGCCGCTGCGCGATATGGAGTTCGTTCAGTATCACCCGACCGGTCTGCCGGGTTCCGGGATCCTGATGACCGAAGGCTGCCGCGGTGAAGGCGGGATTCTGGTCAACAAAAACGGCTATCGCTATCTGCAGGATTACGGCATGGGCCCGGAAACCCCGCTCGGCGAACCGAAGAACAAATATATGGAGCTGGGCCCGCGCGACAAAGTGTCCCAGGCCTTCTGGCACGAGTGGCGGAAAGGGAACACCATTCCCACGCCGCGCGGCGACGTGGTCTACCTCGATCTGCGCCACCTCGGCGAGAAAAAGCTGCTGGAGCGCCTGCCGTTTATCTGTGAGCTGGCGAAAGCCTACGTCGGCGTCGACCCGGTGAAAGAACCGATTCCGGTACGCCCGACCGCGCACTACACCATGGGCGGCATCGAAACCGATCAACAGTGCGAAACCCGCATCAAAGGGCTGTTTGCCGTGGGCGAATGCTCGTCCGTTGGTCTGCACGGCGCCAACCGCCTGGGCTCCAACTCGCTGGCCGAGCTGGTGGTCTTCGGCCGCCTGGCCGGGGAACAGGCCATGCGGCGCGCCGCACAAGCGGGCGAAATGAACGGCTCCGCCCTCGATGCGCAAGCTGCCGATGTGGAGCGTCGTCTGAAAGATCTCGTCAACCAGGAGGGTAACGAAAACTGGGCGAAAATCCGCGACGAAATGGGGCTCTCGATGGAGGAAGGCTGCGGCATTTACCGGACGCCAGAGCTGATGCAGAAAACTATCGACAAGCTGGCTGAGCTGCAGGAGCGCTTTAAGCGCGTGCGCATTACCGACAACTCCAGCGTATTCAACACCGATCTGCTTTACACCATTGAGCTGGGACACGGTTTAAACGTTGCCGAATGTATGGCGCACTCGGCCATCGCCCGTAAAGAATCGCGCGGTGCGCACCAGCGTCTGGATGAAGGCTGTACCGAACGCGACGACGTCAACTTCCTCAAACATACGCTCGCCTTCCGCGAGGCTGATGGCACCACCCGCCTGGAATATGGCGATGTGAAGATCACCACGCTGCCGCCGGCGAAACGTGTTTATGGCGCTGAGGCGGAAGCGGCTGAGAAGAAGGAGACCACCCATGGCTGAGATGAAAAACCTGAAAGTCGAAGTGGTGCGTTACAACCCGGAGGTCGACACGGCACCGCACAGCGCGTTCTATGACGTGCCTTATGATGAACAGACCTCGCTGTTGGACGCGCTGGGCTACATTAAAGACAACCTGGCGCCCGACCTGAGCTACCGCTGGTCCTGCCGGATGGCGATCTGCGGCTCCTGCGGCATGATGGTCAATAAGGTGCCGAAGCTGGCCTGTAAAACCTTCCTGCGGGATTACACCAAAGGTATCAAGGTTGAGGCGCTGGCCAACTTCCCGATCGAGCGCGATCTGGTGGTGGATATGACCCACTTTATCGAAAGTCTGGAGGCCATTAAGCCGTATATCATCGGTAATACCCGCACTCCGGACCAGGGACCAAACAAGCAGACGCCAGCCCAGATGGCCAAATACCATCAGTTCTCCGGTTGTATCAACTGCGGGCTGTGCTATGCCGCCTGTCCGCAGTTCGGCCTGAACCCGGAGTTTATCGGCCCGGCGGCGATCACCCTCGCCCACCGCTATAACGAAGACAGCCGCGACCACGGCAAAAAGGAGCGCATGGCGCAGCTTAACGGCCAGAACGGCGTCTGGACCTGTACTTTCGTGGGCTACTGCTCGGAAGTCTGTCCGAAGCACGTCGACCCGGCGGCCGCGATCCAGCAGGGCAAGGTGGAAAGTTCGAAAGACTTTCTTATCGCCACCCTGAAACCACGCTAAGGAGTGCATTATGACGACGAAACGCAAACCCTACGTCCGGCCGATGACCTCCACCTGGTGGAAAAAGCTGCCGTTTTATCGCTTCTACATGGTGCGGGAAGGCACGGCGGTACCGACGGTCTGGTTTAGCATTGTGCTGATTTACGGGCTGTTTGCCCTCAAGCACGGCGCCGAAAGCTGGGCGGGATATATCGGATTCCTGCAAAATCCAGTGGTGGTGATCCTCAATCTGATCACCCTGGCGGCGGCGCTGCTGCACACCAAAACCTGGTTCGAGCTGGCGCCGAAAGCCGCCAACGTCATCATCAAAGGCGAAAAAATGGGGCCAGAGCCGGTGATTAAAGGTCTCTGGGTGGTGACGGCGGTGGTCACCGTGGTGATCCTGTTTGTCGCCCTGTTCTGGTAAGGAGGCTGAGATGATTAATCCCAATCCGAAACGTTCCGATGAACCCGTTTTCTGGGGGCTGTTTGGCGCTGGCGGCATGTGGGGCGCGATTGTCGCGCCGGTGATGGTGCTGCTGGTGGGCATTTTGCTGCCGCTGGGGCTCGCCCCCGCCGACGCCTTCAGCTATGAGCGCGTGCTGGCCTTTGCCCAAAGCTTTATCGGCCGCGCGTTCATCTTTCTGATGATTGTCCTGCCGCTGTGGTGTGGGCTGCATCGTATTCACCACGCCATGCACGACCTGAAAATCCATGTGCCAAACGGCAAATGGGTCTTCTACGGTCTGGCGGCGATCCTCAGCGTCATTACTCTGGTTGGCGTACTGTTTATCTGATCCTGCAAGAGCCCGGCAGCAATTCTGCTACCGGGCTCGCTTCATAGAAAAATCTTGCCGCCTTTGCCCTGCCGGACTCTACACTTAGCTTAAAAGCCAGCAAGGAGCATACCATGCGTATCCTGCCGATAATCACCGCGGTCGCCGTCTCGTTCCTGTCTGTCGCCTGCAGCACCCCTGCCCCGCCGCCAGGCGTCACCGTGGTCACCCCCTTCGACGTTCAGCGCTATCTGGGTACCTGGTACGAAATCGCCCGCTTCGACCATCCTTTTGAAAGCGGGCTTGAAAAGGTCACGATCGCCTGGCAGCCGCGCGATGACGGCGGTCTGGACGTGGTCAATAAAGGCTATAACCCCGACCGCGGCATGTGGCAGAAAACGGACGGGGTGGCGTATTTTACCGGCGAACCCAGCCGCGCCGCGCTGAAGATCTCCTTCTTCGGCCCCTTCTATGGCAGCTATAACGTCATTGCGCTGGATAAGGAGTATCGGTACGCGCTGGTCTGCGGCCCCGACCGCGACTATCTCTGGCTACTGGCGCGAGCCCCCACCATCGCCCCGGAAGTCAGGCAGCAGATGCTGGATATTGCCACCCGGCAGGGTTTTGATATCAGCAAACTGGTCTGGGTCAATCAGCGCTACAACTAGTGCGCGCTGATCTTCAGGCCAATGATGCCGACCACGATGCAGACAAGACTGGCGATACGCATAGCGCTGGCGGATTCACCTAACAGTACGATACCGGTCACAGCGGCGCCCACGGCGCCGATCCCCGTCCAGACGGCGTAAGCGGTACCCACCGGCAGGGTTTTCATCGCCCATGAAAGCAGCGCCATGCTGACGACCATCGCGACGATGGTGATGACGCTGGGAACCAGGCGGCTAAAGCCATGGGTATATTTCAGGCCGACGGCCCACACCACTTCCAGCAGGCCAGCGATAAATAAGACTATCCAGGACATAAGGCTCCTTTGCTGGGACCGTCCCCGGATGAGAAACGCTTACGGGTCGTCCCGTAAGGTGGATGAAAAGTCGTAGTGAGTATATCCAACAGAATGGGGGAAGTGAAGAACGGTACGGCGCAAAACCGTACCGTCGAAGGCTGTTATTGCTGAGCTTTGGTTGCTGCGCCAGAGATTGCGCTGCCGCCCTCTGAAATATCCTGACCCACACCGCGCGTGGTGTTACAAGCGGTCAGTGCTGAAGAGAGGACCAAAACCGTAAAGAACGCTGCAATCGTTTTTTTCACCATAATGTCATCCTTAGTGTCAGTTTTGTTTTCATGCCCTATAAGCATAGACAAACCGTCCACAGATGAAGGGATCTTTGCGTTTTTTAAGAGAAAAGGAGTATTCGTGAAGGAAGCAGGCGCACCGGAAGGCGAGCGCGGCAGGCGAAACGGAAGGAAGTCAGCTTACAGCGCGAGAGATGGCGTGGCCCAGGCCCTGAATATCTTCACCGAAACCGCGGGCGGTATTGCAGCCAGACAGCAGTGCGCTGCTCAGAAACAGTAACGCCAGGAGTTTTACGCTGCGCTTCATGTGTCGTGCTCGTCGTGCCAGTACAGAAAGAGCGGCGCAGCACAGAGGCTGCGCCAGTCATCATGACGTGAAATTACTTCACGCGGGATACGTATTCGCCAGAGCGAGTATCCACTTTAATTACTTCGCCAATCTGGACGAACAGCGGCACTTTAACCACAGCGCCAGTAGACAGGGTCGCTGGTTTACCACCGGTACCCGCGGTGTCGCCTTTCAGACCTGGGTCGGTTTCAACGATTTCCAGCTCAACGAAGTTCGGCGGGGTGACCGCGATCGGCTGGCCGTTCCACAGGGTTACGATGCACTCAGCCTGATCCAGCAGCCATTTGGCATTGTCACCGATCGCTTTCGCGTCAGCAGACAGCTGTTCGAAGGTTTCGTTGTTCATGAAGTGCCAGAACTCACCGTCGTTATACAGGTAAGTCAGGTTCATATCGACAACGTCCGCGCCTTCTGCAGAATCAGTAGATTTGAAGGTTTTCTCAACGCGGGTGCCGGTCAGCAGACGGCGCAGCTTAACGCGCGCAAACGCCTGGCCTTTACCTGGTTTAACGAATTCGCTGGCTTCTACCGCATAAGGTTCGCCATCTAACATGATTTTAAGACCAGCACGAAAATCGTTGCTATAGTAAGTCGCCATAAGGCCCTCTGAAATTGTTTAACTGGTAGCTAAGCCACAAAATGGCGCATATTGTAACCCTAAATACCCCATCCAGAGAAGATTGGATAACGCAACTTGCCAATGTTGTGACCAGTCCTGATGAACTGCTGCGTCTTTTAAATGTAGACGCTGATGAAAAACTGCTCGCCGGACGTGAGGCCAGACGCCTGTTCCCGCTGCGCGTCCCGCGCGCGTTTATTGCCAGAATGGAGAAAGGCAACCCTGACGATCCGCTGCTTCGTCAGGTACTTACCGCCGAAGAGGAGTTTATCGTCGCCCCCGGCTACTCCACCGATCCGCTGGAAGAACAGCACAGCGTCGTGCCCGGCCTGTTGCACAAATATCGCAACCGGGCCCTGCTGTTGGTGAAAGGCGGTTGCGCAGTCAATTGCCGTTACTGCTTCCGCCGCCACTTCCCTTATGCCGAAAATCAGGGCACCAGGCGCAACTGGCAGACGGCAATGAACTATATCGCTGAGCATCCGCAGCTTGATGAAATCATCTTCTCCGGCGGCGACCCGTTGATGGCGAAGGACCATGAGCTTGACTGGTTAATGACCCAGCTGGAAGCCATTCCGCACGTTAAGCGTCTGCGTATTCACAGCCGCTTGCCGATCGTGATCCCGGCGCGCATCACCGAGACGCTGGTCAGCCGCTTCCACCGTTCGTCGCTGCAGGTGATCCTGGTTAACCACGTCAATCACGCTAATGAAATTGACGGCGAGTTTCGCGCGGCGATGGCCATGCTGCGTCAGGCGGGCGTCACGCTGCTTAACCAGAGCGTGCTGCTGCGCGGGGTGAACGATAACGCGCAAACCCTGGCCGATCTCAGCAATGCGCTGTTCAATGCCGGGGTAATGCCCTACTACCTGCACGTGCTGGACCGGGTACAAGGGGCGGCACACTTTATGGTCAGCGATGATGAAGCCCGTGAAATCATGCGTGAACTGTTGACCCTCATCTCCGGCTATATGGTGCCGAAGCTGGCGCGAGAGATCGGCGGCGAACCCAGCAAGACGCCGCTGGATTTAGGACTGAAGCAGCGTTAGCCCCCCTCCCTTGTCTGCCAGGTCGTGCTGGCAGACATCTTAATATGAATACACCGCCAGGTTGGGGCTAACATACTCGGCAATCCACTTTACCGTTACCTTCTCGATATAAACCCCAGCGGCGGCGTATTATCGATGTAACACGATCAGTACGATAACATTGATAACTATCATCACGACAATCAGCGCGATTAACCAGGTGGGAACTTTAAAGGTTATATGTAATCGTTCCGATACTTTCTCTGCCACCTTCACGCTATTTTCCCGCCTATCATTCTCCTGGATTGCTAAATTCACTGGTAGTGGAAGACTTAATTTATGGTCAATTTTCCCCGTATCATTGAAAATGACATCAGCAGTTTTACTACTGTGAAAATGCGTTAATCTTTCCCGATTCATATTCTCGCACTCTTCATCCGAGAGCGGGATAACTAAAGTATCCGGGGCGACGCTAAAGCCTTTTTGTCTGACGGTGATAATGATATCCTCAGATAGTCCGGCTTTGAGCAGCGATTTTCTCAACAAAGAGATATTTTGATAAAATGTATTTTGCGAAACTACCACACCCCGTGTTTCCCATACAGCCGCCAGAAATTCATCCCGAGAAATCACTTTGCCGCAATTCTGCAATAGCAGCAGCAAGCATCTGGCGGTAGGCGCATTGAGGCTGATGCTCTCCCCATTCCCGGCAAGCGGTCGCAGCTCATTCATATTGGCATTAAATATAATTTCCTGATTAATTATACAGCCATTAAATAATGCAATATCATCCATATCCTTGCCCCACGCAACCCTATTATCCATAACAAAAATAAATAATCCCAGCCAAACCATGGCGTGAACATTATCGCTTCAGACAGAAGCGGGGTCAGTTCACATTGAACTTCAGCTTTGAGGATACCGCATAAAAAATGACAAGCGATAGTTATCTTGTTTAAAAGCCACATTTTCAGATTAAATTTATCTAAACCTAACTCAATATCTCATTAGAAAAGGTCATTATTAAATTCACGTGTGCTTCATCAAGAATTCACAAGCATTTTTTGCACCAGACTTTTAAATTACCCCCGCTTCTCCATGGTTCGCTATGGCAAGTGATATTGTAGCGTCGTTCACAGGAGGGTAGGTTTCAGCACTATATAAGGAATGCTGGCGCTTATTTTCAATATCAATAGGAATGCATATTCCATTCCCATGATAACTGTTATCGATTCTACACAGGACTAAGTATCTATATATGGATTAATTAAATGAAAAAGACAATCGTAGCTGTAATGGTCGCTGCTTCTGCAGTTCTGAGTGCTCAGGTAATGGCAACCAACACCGCTCAGGTAACTGTACTGGGTGAAGTCTCTGATGCAGCTAACTCTTGCGTCGTGACTCCGACGGGTACCCTGAACAACGGTATCGTTCAGCTGATGACCGTGACCACTACCGAAGCGAATGCTGAAGCGGCTGGTGCTCTGTTTAAAACTCAGGACTTCGGTTTTGACGTGAAAGACTGCGCACAGGGTAGCGCCACTCCGGTTACTGCTGTAACCGTCAATGTGACCGGTGCCTCCAGCAACGCTAACATCCTGGACAACACCGCACCTGGCGGCGCTACCGGCATTGGTATCGGTATCCAGCGCGTACGTGATGCACACCGCGTAGGTTTCGACGGTTCTGACCTCATGACCGAAAGCTACACTGCAGCTGGCGGCACTCAGCTGAAGTACACCACTGGTTATGTGAAAGTGAACTCCGCGACTCCGGTTACCGAAGGTCCGGTTAAAGGTGTTGCGACCTTTACTATCGATTATACCCTCTAATTTTTCCCCGAAGGGCTCCGCTTCACGGCGGGCCCTTTTTCGCATTCAGAGAAAAACCATGTTCAGGAACTTATTAAATATCACCGCATCCTGTGCATTACTCCTCAGTAGTATTGCCCATGCTGGTATTGTGATTGAGTCCACCCGCTACCTCTATAAAGAAGGTGCGCGTGAAATCACCGCGCAAATCGAAAATAAAGATGACATCCCTTATCTGATTAAATCCTGGGTTGAAGCGCCGGCAGGGAAAACGCCCTCTTTTATGGCTACACCTCCGTTATTCCGCCTTGAGGGTAAGCAGCAGAATACCGTGCGTCTATTTTCTACCGGAAACGTCAATGCCCCGAACGACCGGGAATCCATATACTATTTTAACGTGATGGCCATCCCGCCGGCGGACGATGAGAAAGCCAACGCCAATACTATTCAACTGGCGGTCCGCCACCGCATGCGTCTGGTCTATCGTCCAAAAGCACTTTTCGACCTTTCTCCAAACATTGAAGCCAAAAAACTCGAATGGCGGAAATCAGGCACAAAACTGACGATTAAAAATCCGACACCGTTTTTCTTCTATTTCCATAGTGTTCAGATTGGTAGCAAAGAAGTGAAGCCGGAAGTCAACTCGGTCGCTCCAATGACGACCAAAGAAGTGACATTAAAAGAAAATATCAATGCCTCCAGCGTCAACTGGAAAGTAGTTAATGATTATGGCGGAGCAGGATCGCTCTATTCCTCATCGCTGTAATAAGAATTTTATTTTATCATTATAGGGATGTGTCTATGCCAAATAAGAATAATGGATTATTCAAACTATCCGCGGTCTTCCTCGCAATGCTTCCGGCATTGCTTTCTGGTTTGAATAATAAAGCGCAAGCACGTGACTTTTTCGATCCCTCATTCATTAGCTCATTGAATGGTAGCGATCCATCAACCACTCCCGACTTATCTATTTTCCAGACGCAGAACGCACAGGCGCCAGGGGATTATCGGGTAGATATCATGTTTAATGGTCGCTATCTGGATACCAGGACAATGAAGTTTGTTGCGAATAGCCGTGCCACTGGGAATAATCGAGAGCCCGCCCTGGTGCCCTGTTTGAGCCTGAAAACATTGGCAGAGTATGGCGTACGGGTTAAAGCCTTTCCCGAACTGGTCGAGGATAAAAACGGCTGCGCCAATCTTTCAGTCATCCCGGATACCAAAGCGGATTTCGACTTTACCGTCCAGCGCTTGAATATATCCATTCCGCAGGCGGCACTATCTACCACCGCGCAGGGATATATTCCACCGGATCAGTTTGATGACGGCATCAACGCCCTGCTGGTGAACTATCAGTTCAGCGGCTCAAACGACATGCAGGCCAATGACGAATACTACAGCCTGAACCTGCAGTCTGGCCTCAACGTTGGCCCATGGCGTATCCGTAACCTCAGCACCTGGAATAAAAACAACGGCGATGCGGGTGATTGGGACTCAGCCTATCTCTACATGCAGCGCAGCATTCGTCCCATCAACAGTAACCTGGTGATGGGCGAGAGCTCGTCACTCTCAGGCATCTTTGACAGTGTACCGTTTACCGGTATTCAACTGGCCACCGATACATCAATGTTGCCGGAAAGTATGCGCGGCTATGCGCCGATTATCCGTGGTATCGCCAAAACCAACGCCCGTGTCTTCATTAAACAAAACGGCTACCAGGTATACCAGACCTACGTGGCGCCTGGCGCGTTTGAAATCACCGATATGTACCCGAGCGGCGGTAGCGGCGACCTTTACGTCACCGTGGAAGAGTCCGACGGTTCTAAGCAGGAGTTCGTCGTACCGTTCGCTACGCTGCCGGTGATGGTCCGTGAAGATCAGCTGGAATATGAAATTACGTCTGGTAAATATCGTCCTTACGACGGCGGGGTCGATGAAACGCCCTTTACGCAAGCTACCGCGACCTACGGTGTCTCCAGCAGCCTGACGCTTTATGGCGGGGTGCAGGCCGCATCGCGCTATCAGGCGCTGTCAACAGGCCTCGGCTATAACCTCGGCGAGCTTGGCGCCGCCTCGGCAGACGTCACCCAGGCCTGGTCAAAAATGAAAGACGACGAAAAGACCTCTGGGCAGTCATGGCGTGTCCGTTACGGGAAAAATATTATCGAAACCGGTACAAACGTGACTATCGCTGGCTACCGCTATTCCACCCGCGGATTTAATACCCTCTCTGAAGTGTTAGATAGCTATTCTAATGATGGCAAGTATACTCCTCGCTCGCTGCGCAACCGCACCAATCTGACGCTGAATCAAAGCCTGGGTAAAGGCCTCGGCAGTCTGTCTATCAGTGGATTGATTGAAGATTACTGGGACGATAAGCGCACCAACAAGTCGATCAGCGTGGGGTACAACGGTGGCTTCCGCAATGTAAACTATTACCTCGGGTACAGCTATAACCGCTATACCTGGAGCGGGAATAACTCCGGGAAAGACGCCCAGGACGATCAGCGTATCTCGCTGACCGTCACGCTGCCGCTGAGCAACTGGCTACCGGGCACCTATACCAGTTATCAGTTAACCAACAGTAATCCGGGGTCTACCGATCAGTCCGTTTCCATCGGCGGCGTCGGACTGGATAACGATAGCCTGGACTGGAGTCTTCAGCAGGGGTACAGCAACCGGGAATATTACAGCGGCGATATGCGCGCGACCTATAACGGCGCCCGCGGCAGCGTCAATGCCGGTTACAGCTACGATCGCGGTAGCGAGCGTATAGACTATGGCGCCAACGGCAGCATTGTCGCTCATGCCGATGGGGTCACGCTTGGTCAGGACATCACCGATGCCGCCGTACTGGTTAAGGCCCCAGGTTTGGATAACGTCAAGCTGGCCAACGATAACACCATCACCACCGACTATCGTGGTTACGCCATCGTACCTTATGTCACGCCTTATCGTCGCACCGATATCACCCTCGATAGTACTTCGCTTGGCGAAGATATGGAGCTTCCGGAAACCACGCAGAGCGTCGTTCCGACACGCGGCGCCATCGTGCGGGCCAATTATGCCGGTAATATCGGCCAGCGCGCATTTGTCCATCTGAAAACGGCCAGCGGCCAGGACGTACCTTATGGTGCGATGGTGTTACTCGCCGGGAGCAGCCAGGCACAGCCAGGCATCGTCAGCGACGCCGGGATGGTCTATATGTCCGGCCTGCAGCAAACCGGAATACTTAACGTGCAATGGGGCAAAAGCGCGGCGCAGCAGTGCAATGCTTCCTTTACTTTACCGGCCAGGGAAGGCAAAGCGGCTGGCATCAGTCAAATCGAAACAATTTGTCGCTAATATTGACCAAGGACAATAAAGAATGAGAAAAACACTGATTTTTCTATCTATATTATTATGTTGTTGTGAAGCAGCTGCCAAATGCGATTATGATGGTTCCGATGGGCAAGCAGTATTTAACTTAAGTCCTAAAATCGCAACGGATCCAACAATACCCGTTGGTACAGTTTTGTATACCAAAAAAGTTGGTACCGGACACTATAAAACCTTTGAATGCAGCAAGATAATGGGTGATCAGTATATCATTACCTCATCCGCACCCGAGGTCTCTGGTGTCACGGGTATAATGGGAAAACCGGTCTATGAAACGGGGATTGATGGTATTGGTTTTCAGTTTTCAGATATTCTGGACAGCAAGCATGGTTCAATTAAACCCGCAGTGGCACAATCTACGATTGTGCCAATTTTAAAGTCGAATGATGACTACAGATTTATGACAGTATGGTTAATAAAAACAAAACCTGTCATTGATACATCCGGCGTCAGTACCAATCCGGTATTTAAATTCTCAGCGGGTAACTTAAGCACCAACCCCAGGGCGTCAGATCGTCTGTTAATGACTGCGTCTCTGAAATTCAAGAGTATTTCTTATAAGGCGACCTCCTGTGATATTTCTGTGTCTGGACCGAGCCAAATCACCTTAAATACAATTGAAAAAAATACATTAATGTCAATCCCTCGGGGTGGCACAACCCCATCACAGAAAACTATCACAATGGACGTTTCATGCCCAGCGGGTTCAATTGGTAATAAACTTTACTATTGGTTTAACCCAGTTAGTGGCACCAGTCCTGCGGGGAATGGCATCATCGATAATCTGCTAACAGGAGGCGGAGCAGCAAGCAACGTTGGCATTATCTTCAAAAAAGACAATAGTCCCGTTATATTTTATGACGCAGAGACCTACAGTATTGCCAGCGCTCAAGCATCGCAAAAAATTAACTTTACCGCCGATTATTACCGAATGAGCGACAACAGCGCTGAAGTCTCGGCCGGGCATGTAAAAGCGATACTTGAGGTAGTAGTTCAGGAAGAATAAAGAGAACCATAATCTCATAAAAGGTGGATAATGATATCCACCTTTTTTTATTTTTCCATACATAATCAAAAGCATTATGATATATACGGATGAAAGTAATGCACTACATTTGAGTCACGTCCATAATAATAGCTTAATTTAACTTGCTAAAATTAATATTGCTTTGTGAATCTATAAAATAATTAGATTAGATTAGATTCAGAATGAATCTGAAATTTCATCAACAATTCACATTAAGTTGAGTTGATTCATACTACAGCAACGACTATCTTCTCTGCGGACCAACTTCCGGTCTGGAATGAACATATAATTTTAATTTTAGTTAAAGGACTAATCATGCATCAATTAACTGTATTTGAAATGGAAGAGATTTCTGGCGGCGCGCTGACTGATACTCTTACCGATATTATGACCTGGGCTGCTAAAGAAGTAGGCGCCATCGCTCTGGGCGCCTCTCTGGGGGCGATTTTTGGTACAGGTTACGCTGGACGTTGGGGCGGCGTAAGCGGCGGTATCTTTGGTATCGGCTCGATTGGCCAGGGTGTAGGAATGATTGCCGGGGTTATTCTCGGTGGCGTCTGCTTTGGTATTGCTGCGGGTATCGTTGGCTGGGATATGACGCTGCATTATGCAACAGGTGTAATGGATGCCGTTTATGATGGCACATTAAACTTCTGGAGCAATTAATTTACGCCTCAGCTGTTTGCTCAACGTTTTGTTGACATTCTTTACTAAGTAAATAGGGCCTGAAATATCGGGCCTTTTCATTTCATTATGTAAGTGATAATTATGTTAAGAAAAATCTATCGCAAGGAAGCGATCGAATACAAAAAGCATCACTGGAAAGGAAAGGCTTTGCTGCTAGCAGGGCTTCCAGCATGGCTTATTGCATTACTTTCTTTTGCCTTTTTAGCCATTCTAATAACCACCACAATATTTTGTACCTTTACCCAACGCATTGATGTTCGTGGGGAAGTTATTACTTTACCTCATTCTGTCAATGTTTATGCGCCACAGCAAGGGTTTGTTATTTCCCAATATGCAAAAGTCGGTGACCTTGTCGCCAAAGGACAGTCTTTATATGAAATTGACATCTCCCGAAATACAACAACAGGCAACGTCAGTACGGCGCAAATAGAAGTCATTAATGAAAAGATTGCGAACGCTGAAGATATCATCACCAAACTTTCTCATAATAAAGAAGAAACTCGCTTATCTTTAGATAAACAGCTAAAAACCATCAATGATTCGTTAAAAGAAACTAACCGCATGCTGGTTAATGCGCAGACTGGTTTAAAGAAAATGCATGATAATCTTTCCAGTTACGATAAATATCTTCGTGATGGCCTTATCACCAAAGATCAGTATAACTATCAGCATTCATTATACTTTCAACAACAGAGTACCTATCAGTCTTTGGTCAGTCAGAAAATGCAACTGGAATCCCAGGTAACCCAGTTAAATAGCGATAAAATCACAAAAACGGCAGATTTTGACAACCAAATATCATCTCAGGAAAACCAGATTAATGATTACAAAAACCAGTTGGTTGAATCAAATGCCAATGGTAATGTCATTATTAAAGCAACCACAGAAGGACGCATTGAATCGCTGGCTGTAACAAAAGGACAAATGGTCGACAAAGGCAGCAGTTTAGCGCAAATCAAACCCACTGGTGATATAGAATATTATCTTATTTTATGGTTACCTAATAATAGCATACCTTACGTCAAACCGGGTGATGTCATTAACATCCGCTATGATGCTTTCCCATCCGATAAATTTGGGCAATTCCCGGGGAAAATACTTTCAATATCTTCGGTCCCGACATCCCGACAGGAACTGTCTGAATACACTAATGTTAATAATGGAACGAACCAGCAGGAACTGGCACTCTATAAAACCATTGTCAAAATTGAAAACAAAACCTTTAATTACAATGGTAAAACGCTTTCGCTTTCGAATGGACTGAAGGCTCAAGCCGTTGTATTTCTCGAAGAGCGCCCACTTTATATGTGGATGTTTACCCCTGTGTATAAGATAACTCAAAGCATTACTGGGCCAATCCATGACTAACGAATTGTTCAAAACCATTGTTGCAAAACTAAATTTTTCTCTGGTTAACAAAACGCCTGTTATTCTACAGTCAGAATCATCGGAATGTGGAGTTGCCTGTCTGGCGATGGTCTGTGGTTATTATGGGTTAAATATCGATTTATTTAATTTTCGTCAACGATTCGGTAGCCCCTCACAGGGCTCCTCACTGCTGTCTCTAAGCAAAACAGCCGAGCAGGCTGGTTTAAAAAACCGTGCGCTAGCGCTCGACCTCGATGAAATAAAACAGCTTAAGCTTCCCTGCATCATCCACTGGGGAATGAACCACTATGTAGTCCTTACAAAAGTAAAGAAAAACGGATTTGTGATTCACGATCCCGCGCTGGGTAAACGAATCATTGGCATCAGTGAGATGTCAAATAATTTTACCGGCGTTGCGCTTGAACTCTGGCCTGACCATAACTTCCAACAAGAGGAGGCGAAATCCCGTTTACGACTCCTGGATTTAATGCATAAAATTGTTGGTTTAAAATCGGCGCTGATTAAGATCTTTGCTTTCTCTGTTGTGGTAGAAGCGATTGGCCTCCTGTTGCCTATTGGTACACAGTTAGTAACTGACCATGTCATTATGGCGCACGATGAAAGTTTACTCTCTGTTATTTGTATTGGTTTAATATTTTTTACGCTATTCCGCACGTTTATTAGCATGCTCCGAGCATGGACGTCGTTAACGTTGAATACATTGACAAACATTCAATGGAAAACAACGCTATTCGATCACTTGGCAAGTTTGCCATTATCTTTTTTCGAGAAAAGACACTTAGGTGATATCCAGTCTCGTTTCTCGTCTCTGGATACCATTCGTTCAATTTTTACCAACAGTATCGTCACTGGCATCATCGATTCGATAATGACGATCGGTTTGTTAGTCATGCTGACATTATATGGCGGCTGGTTAGTCTGGGTCGTCATTGGCTTTACCGTCTGCTATGCGATTATGCGCTTCGCTACCTATAGTTTTTATCGGCGCGTAACGGAAGAGCAGGTCGTTAAAGGGGCGCGTGCTAACTCTCACTTTATGGAATCACTTTATGGCATTTCCACGATCAAAGCATTAAATTTAAAAGAACGTCGCTCGCAGCATTGGCTGAATCTTAACGTTGATGCCAGTAACGCAGGTATTAAGCAAACTCGCTTTGATATGATGTTTGGTGGGATTAATACCTTTATCACCTCTATCGATCAGGTGGTGGTACTGTGGTTGGGTGCCATTATGGTAATTGATAATGAGATGACGCTCGGTATGTTTATGGCATTTAATGCTTATCGAGGCCAGTTTTCTCAACGTGCATCGAATCTCATTGATTTGGTGATGCAGCTTCGTATGCTCTCGCTTCATAATGAACGTCTATCTGAAATCGCCTTTAGCGAACCGGAAAAAGAACTTCCATCCCGACGTGTGTTTACAGCAAACACCGGCGTGAAACTTGAAGTCAGGAACCTGAGTTATCAATACGATCCTTTTTCACAACCTATTTTTACCAATCTGAATATAACGGTTGCCCCAGGCGAGTCTGTCGCGCTAATTGGCCCATCTGGCGTTGGCAAAACCACGCTGTTGAAAGTCATGTGCGGTTTGCTTTCACCTGACTCCGGCGAAATACTGGCGGATAATCTGGAGATTCAAAAAATTGGTTTAAATAACTATCGTCTCGGTATCGCCTGCGTACTTCAGGAGGATCGTCTCTTTTCAGGTTCACTTATCGATAATATCAGTGGTTTTGATGATAACCCCGATTTGGAATTCGTAATGGAATGTGCCAAACATTGCAACATCCATGATGAAATCATGAAGATGGCGATGGGATACGAAACCATTGTCGGCGAACTGGGGCTGGGCATTTCCGGCGGTCAAAAGCAGCGTATCCTGATCGCTCGTGCTTTGTACCGTAAACCGAGTATTCTGTTTATGGATGAGGCAACTAGTCACCTGGATCTCAGAAATGAGTCGGTCATCAATCAGTCGATTTCAGCGTTAAGTATCACCCGAATTATTGTCGCGCACCGGCCATCAACCATTGCATCAGCCGATCGCGTTATTGACCTCTCACAATCGAAGTCGATGGCTACCGCTTAATAAAGGAGAAGATTATGCAAGGAACGTTTATTGGTTTTAATACTGCAGGAATTACTTTTGAAGAGCGTTTCCTGGCGCTGTTACTTAAGGTCAAGAAAGCGAATGATACCTGTGAGATTTTCTATCTTCAGGCACCCGTATTATCCGACCTGCTTCTGATATTGCAAAGTAGAATGGCCTTAATTTTTCAGCGACTTGAAAATAAAGGCGAGGCTTACAAAGATGAGATTATCGCTTATAACGAAACACTCGTAACCCATATCCCCACGGTAGAAATGGCTGAAATACAACAGCCTTCTCCTGAGCGGCGTATAATGTCTATTACGCTTAAACCTGGCGAAACGCAGTCAACGCTGATCCTGGTATTTCAGGATGAGCAAATTAAGACGTTAACTATTGATGACCGACAGGTTGAAGCCCTGATAATCGGTATTCAACAGGCATTAAAAACAGTCGGCGATCAGGAACTTATCCAGTATTTAAGTTCAAATATGGATTTTTTAATGTGCTACAGCGTCGACTTAACTACTCAGCCGAATATTGATTACCAGCAGTATCCCCAGGAAGAATGGAAGCTAAACCTGTTTTCCCATTATCTGGGCGTGCTCTATTGCTGCGAGACGGACGAAGGCAAGAAAATTGTCTCCGGAGCGGTGGTAAAAACCAGTGCGCCACATTTATCTGAAATGGAAAACAGCGTGGTAGTACGCCTTATTGAGAAAAGCCCCAAGCTTAAGGCGATGCACACGGCGCTGGCGCCATGCCAAATCTTCAGTACCATTATTCCTTCCCAGCCAGGAAGAATGCTCAGCCTGGAAGAGTGTCTGCGTCCCCTGCATGCCTTCTATCTGGAGAAGAAAGCGGAGCTTAACGCCTGACCCTCTTCTACCGGTCACGCCTCTCTCTACGCTCGCAGAGAGAGGCATCGCGCATCAGTTCGGGCACTTATATACCTGGCCGTTCATCTCGCTGTCGGTGGGCACAAAGCTCGACAACAGATTTTGCGTCGGGCTGCTGACGCCATAAATCACGTTGCCGCCCATGGCTGCCGCCTGGTTACGCAGGGCGTTAGCCGCACCGCGCATGGAGCCACCCTCATCGCCATTCTGGCCGGAGAGCCAGTTACTCTGTTTACCCGTCGCGGTCCCTAACAGCTGACACTCTGCGCCCGGCTTCTCCTGTACAAAACGCACATTCTGGCCGGCAGAGGTTAATTCATTGCTGGAACTGCAACCTGCTAACAGTAAGGCTGCGCCGGCAATCCCTGCTAAATATTTTACCTGCATGTTATTCCCCATGATCGATGAGCTGGACGCACTGGCCCGGATGTAAACCTGTCATCCTTCAAACTGCGTCGGCATGAGCCGCTTTCATTCCTTACCCGGTCGCGCTTGTCAGTCGCTTCCGATACGAAGGTGCTTGCCGCTCTGATACAGCTTAAATGATTTTATGTATAAGCCTTATACTAAAAAGCGCACCAAAAGAAAAACCCCCAGCCATTGCTGGCCAGGGGTTTCTGCTTTTTTATGCTGTATAGCGCACGATTACATCATGCCGCCCATACCGCCCATGCCGCCCATGCCGCCAGCAGCACCTAAATCAGGCGCGTCGCCTTTCGGCAGGTCGGTCACCATGCACTCGGTGGTGATCATCAGGCCAGCCACGGAAGCCGCGTACTGCAGTGCAGAACGGGTTACTTTGGTTGGGTCCAGGATACCGAAGTCGATCATGTTGCCGTATTCTTCAGTTGCCGCGTTGTAACCGTAGTTACCGTCGCCTGCTTTCACGTTGTTCGCGACAACAGACGGCTCTTCACCGGCGTTGGACACGATCTGACGCAGCGGCGCTTCCATTGCGCGCAGCGCAACTTTGATACCGACGTTCTGATCTTCGTTCTGACCGGTCAGGCCAGCGAGTTTCGCAGCAACGCGAACCAGCGCTACGCCGCCGCCAGCCACCACGCCTTCTTCAACCGCAGCACGGGTTGCGTGCAGGGCGTCGTCGACGCGTGCTTTTTTCTCTTTCATTTCAACTTCGGTAGCTGCACCGACTTTGATTACTGCCACGCCGCCAGCCAGTTTAGCGACACGTTCCTGCAGTTTTTCACGGTCATAGTCGGAGGTTGCTTCTTCGATCTGCTTACGGATCTGAGCAACACGGCCCTGGATTGCGGACTCTTCGCCAACGCCATCGATGATGGTGGTGGTGTCTTTATTGATAACCACGCGTTTCGCCTGGCCCAGGTCTTCCAGAGTTGCTTTTTCCAGCTCCATACCGATCTCTTCAGAGATAACGGTACCTCCGGTCAGAGTAGCGATATCCTGCAGCATGGCTTTACGACGGTCGCCGAAGCCCGGCGCTTTCACCGCAGCCACTTTAACGATGCCGCGCATGGTGTTAACCACCAGGGTCGCCAGCGCTTCGCCTTCAACGTCTTCAGCGATGATAACCAGCGGTTTGCCCGCTTTCGCTACAGCTTCCAGAACCGGCAGCATTTCGCGGATGTTGGAGATTTTTTTGTCAGCCAGCAGGATGAACGGGCTTTCCAGCTCAACGGCGCCGGTGTCCGGCTTGTTGATGAAGTACGGGGACAGGTAGCCACGGTCGAACTGCATACCTTCAACCACGTCCAGTTCGTCTTCCAGGCCAGTACCGTCTTCAACGGTGATCACGCCTTCTTTACCGACTTTGTCCATCGCTTCCGCGATCAGTTTACCTACGGTTTCGTCAGAGTTAGCGGAGATGGTACCTACCTGAGCGATAGCTTTGGAGTCAGAGCACGGAACAGACAGCGCTTTCAGCTCTTCTACTGCAGCCAGTACCGCTTTATCGATACCGCGTTTCAGATCCATCGGGTTCATGCCTGCAGCAACAGCTTTCAGGCCTTCGTTCACAATGGCCTGCGCCAGCACGGTTGCGGTGGTGGTACCGTCGCCTGCCGCGTCGTTCGCTTTAGAGGCAACTTCTTTCACCATCTGCGCGCCCATGTTTTCAAACTTGTCTTCCAGTTCGATTTCACGAGCAACGGAAACGCCATCTTTGGTGATGGTCGGCGCGCCGAAGGATTTGTCCAGAACCACGTTACGGCCTTTCGGGCCCAGGGTCACTTTAACTGCATCTGCCAGTACGTTTACGCCGCGCAGCATTTTTACACGAGCGTCGTTACCGAATTTTACGTCTTTTGCTGCCATTTCTTATATTCCTCAAATTCGTTCAGGGTCGTGCGAATTAAGCTTCAACAATTGCCAGGATGTCGCTTTCGGACATGATCAGTACTTCTTCGTTGTCGATCTTTTCAGTCTTCACGCCGTAGCCATCGTTGAAAATCACGATGTCACCAACTTTAACGTCCAGCGGCTGCACGGTCCCGTTTTCCAGGATGCGGCCTTTACCGACAGCGATGATTTCGCCACGCGTTGACTTAGCTGCTGCAGAACCGGTCAGAACGATGCCGCCCGCAGATTTGGTTTCAACTTCTTTACGTTTGACGATCACACGATCATGTAACGGACGAATACTCATTGATAGCTCTCCTTCGAGAAAGTCATTATCAGTTATGGGTGACGCCGGGCCGAACGCGGTTTACCGGCTAGTGCAGAGAGAGATGGGGATGGCCATTTCCGGCTTCAAGGGCAAAATTAAAAAAAAATTTTTACCTTTGCGCTGGCACGCAAAAAGCGGCGTCACCGGGCAACCGGTCATAAGGAAAAGCGATTGTGATACTCTCTTTCTTTTTACTGGCGCAGGATGGAATCATGAGTGGTTTAAAACAGGAGTTAGGGCTGGGACAGGGAGTCGGGTTGCTTTCCACCTCACTGCTGGGCACTGGCGTTTTCGCCGTCCCGGCGCTTGCGGCGCTGGTCGCTGGCGATAACAGCCTGTGGGCATGGCCGTTGCTCATCCTCCTTGTTTTTCCGATTGCCATCGTCTTCGCCCTGCTGGGCCGCCATTTCCCCAGCGCGGGCGGCGTGGCCCACTTTGTCGATATGGCCTTTGGCCCACGTCTGGCTAGCGTCACCGGCTGGTTATTTTTATCGGTTATCCCGGTCGGGCTCCCCGCCGCGCTGCACATCGCCACTGGCTTCGGCCAGGCGCTGTTCGGCTGGCATGATGCGCAGCTGTTGCTGGCGGAGCTAGGTACCCTGGCCATCGTCTGGTGGGTCGGTTCACGCGGCGCCAGCTCCAGCGCCAACCTGCAGACCCTGGTTGCCGTGCTGATTGTCGCGCTGATCGTCGCCGTCTGGTGGCGCGGCGGAATAAGCCCGGCGCAAATCCCCTTCCCCGCCCCGGCGGCGATCGACCGCGGCCAGCTCTTCTCCGCGCTGTCGGTGATGTTCTGGTGCTTTGTCGGGCTGGAAGCCTTTGCCCATCTCGCCTCGGAGTTTAAACATCCCGAGCGCGATTTTCCCCGCGCGCTGATGATAGGCCTGCTGCTTGCCGGCTCGGTCTACTGGGCCTGTACCGTGCTGGTGTTGCACTTCCACGCGTTTGGCGAGGAGATGGCGGCGGCCGCGTCTTTACCGAATATCGTGGTCCGCCTGTTCGGCGTCGAAGCGCTGTGGGTGGCCTGCGTCATCGGCTATCTCGCCTGTTTCGCCAGCCTTAACATCTATATTCAGAGCTTCGCCCGCCTGGTCTGGTCGCAGGCG
The DNA here is from genome assembly GCF_050378655.1 of Klebsiella sp. 7-CIP_Kleb. NCBI lineage: Bacteria > Pseudomonadati > Pseudomonadota > Gammaproteobacteria > Enterobacterales > Enterobacteriaceae > Klebsiella > Klebsiella sp. 7-CIP_Kleb. The sequence continues at coordinate 143,932 of NZ_JBNRLJ010000007.1, read as the reverse complement.
CAGCATAAGCCGCAGAGCTACCTCGCGAGGCTGTCGCCGCGGCAGATCCCGCGCAACGCCCTCAACGCCGTGCTGGGCTCCTGCGTGGTCAGCACCTTGTGTATCTATTTTCTCGATATCAATCTGGACGCGCTGATCGTCTATGCCAACGGCATTTTCATCATGATCTATCTGCTGTGCATGCTGGCGGGCTGTCGTTTGCTGCGCGGGCGCTATCGGCTGCTGGCGGCGGTGGGCAGCATTCTCTGTCTGCTGCTGCTGGCGATGGTCGGCTGGAAGAGTTTGTACGCGCTGGTGATGCTGGCGGCGCTGTGGTTGTTTTTACCGAGACGCAAGCTGGCGACAGGCAGCGTATAGGCGCAATAAGAAAGCGGCCCGGTCGCGTCTGCTGACCGGGCCGATAAAAGTTAATCGCGGCGATCGTCCTTATGGTCCAGACGGTCGCGCTGTTCGTCCTTGCGCTGGAATTCCCCTTCGAAGGTCTCTCCACCGCCAGTCCCGGCGCTGAAGCCGCCGCCCGGCATCCGGCTGAAGCGCAAATGCGGCATCAGCTTCATCGTCAGGTGCTTCTGCACCGGGGGCAAAAGCAGCAGCAGGCCGAGGAAATCGGTAAAGAACCCCGGGATCAACAGCAGCAGGCCAGCGATAATGAGCGAGACGCTTTTGATCATCTCCGCCGCCGGGCTCTCGCCCGCGGCCATCTTCTGCTGCATCAGCAGGAAGTTTTTGAAGCCCTGGTTACGCACCAGCGACATCCCCACCACCGAGCTAAAGATCACCAGGATCAGCGTCATAAAGACGCCCAGCACGTGCGCGACCTGGATAAAGATCGATATCTCAATGTACACGTAAAGAAAAAAGGCAATAAACGGAATCCAACGCACCGGCGTCTCCTTCATCGACAGGCACCGAGTTCGGCCCCCGTAGTTATCAATTTGCTGATTGCATCCCACTAAGATGGGGATGCTGAGCGGCTTTTCAATCAGCGGAAATGCTTATTTTTTCCAGGAATAGGAAAGCGGTGACCCATTTCACAGATTAATAAATCTTCTCACACCCGCGATGTAATAAGTGATCAAGCTTACTGATATTCGCTATCATCAGCATATGATCTTGGGCACCGGGCCGGTTAAGGAAATAATCGTCGGCCAGAAAATATACTGAATACTGGATATTCTGTGTATTTGGTGAATTCATTGGCAGCTTGAAAAGAAGGTTCACATGTTAAACAACATTCGTATCGAAGAAGATCTGTTGGGCACCAGGGAAGTTCCCGCGGACGCTTACTACGGCGTTCATACTCTGCGAGCGATTGAAAACTTCTACATTAGCAACAGCAAAATCAGCGACATACCAGAATTCGTGCGCGGCATGGTAATGGTGAAGAAAGCCGCGGCGCTGGCAAACAAGGAGCTGCAGACCATTCCCAAAAGCGCGGCAAATGCGATTATCGCCGCCTGTGACGAAGTCCTGAATAACGGCAAATGCATGGACCAGTTCCCGGTCGATGTCTTCCAGGGCGGGGCCGGCACTTCCGTAAACATGAACACCAACGAAGTCCTGGCGAACATCGGCCTCGAGCTGATGGGTCACCAGAAAGGTGAATACCAGTATCTGAACCCAAACGATCACGTTAACAAATGTCAGTCCACCAACGATGCCTACCCGACCGGGTTCCGCATCGCGGTGTATGCCTCCATCCTCAAACTAATCGATGCGATTAAGCAACTGGGCGAAGGTTTCCAGGCGAAAGCCGTAGAATTCCAGGACATCCTCAAGATGGGCCGCACTCAGCTGCAGGACGCGGTGCCGATGACCCTCGGCCAGGAGTTCCATGCCTTCAATGTGCTGCTCAATGAAGAGACCAAAAGCATTCTGCGCACCGCGGAGCTGCTGCTGGAGGTGAACCTTGGCGCAACCGCCATCGGCACACGTCTCAACACCCCGGACGGTTATCAACAGCTGGCGGTACAGAAGCTGGCGGAAGTGAGCAACCTCCCGGTCGTTCCGGCGGAAGACTTGATTGAAGCCACCTCGGACTGCGGGGCGTACGTCATGGTCCACAGCTCGCTGAAACGCCTGGCGGTGAAACTGTCCAAGATCTGTAACGACCTGCGCCTGCTCTCTTCCGGACCGCGCGCGGGCCTCAACGAAATCAACCTGCCTGAGCTGCAGGCTGGTTCTTCTATTATGCCGGCGAAGGTTAACCCTGTGGTGCCGGAGGTGGTCAACCAGGTCTGCTTTAAAGTGATCGGCAACGACACCACAGTAACCATGGCCTCCGAAGCCGGGCAGCTGCAGCTGAACGTAATGGAGCCAGTGATCGGCCAGGCGATGTTCGAATCTATCCATATTCTGACCAACGCCTGCTACAACCTGCTGGAGAAATGCGTCAACGGCATTACCGCCAACAAAGCGGTGTGCGAAGGTTACGTCTATAACTCCATCGGTATCGTTACTTACCTCAACCCGTTTATCGGCCACCACAATGGCGATATCGTCGGCAAGATCTGCGCCGAAACCGGGAAGAGCGTGCGGGAAGTGGTGCTGGAGCGTGGGCTGCTGACGGCGGCGGAGCTGGATGACATTTTCTCCGCGCAAAACCTGATGCATCCTGCTTATAAAGCGAAGCGTTATACCGATGAAAGCGAACAGTAATCTTTCCGGATAGTCATTCAAAGGCATGTCAGCGATGACATGCCTTTTTGCTTTTTAGTTTTACTAAAATACAACAATCCAATATCAACTTGTTAAAAAACAAGGAAGGCATATATGTTTGGTGCAGAACTGGTTATTGTCCTGCTGGCGATTTATCTCGGCGCCCGGCTCGGCGGCATCGGTATCGGCTTTGCTGGTGGCCTTGGCGTCCTTGTCCTGACGCTTATTTTTCAAATTAAACCGGGTGCGATCCCCTTCGACGTTATTGAAATCATTATGGCGGTGATTGCCGCTATCGCCGCCATGCAGGTCGCAGGCGGGATGGATTACCTCGTCAGCCTCGCCGAACGGATGCTGCGTCGCCACCCGAAATATATTACCTTCCTTGCCCCGCTGGTGACCTGGTTTATGACCGTGCTCGCCGGCACTGGCCATACCGCCTTCTCCACGCTGCCGGTGATCACCGAAGTGGCCAAAGAGCAAGGCATCCGTCCGTCCCGTCCGCTGTCGATTGCGGTGGTGGCCTCCCAGATAGCGATCACCGCTTCGCCTATCTCCGCCGCGGTGGTGTTCTTTGCCGGGATCCTGGAGCCGCTGGGCGTTAGCTACCTGATGCTGTTGGCCATCTGTATTCCGGTCACCCTGCTGGCGGTAATGCTCACCGCTATCGTCTGCAACTTCCTCGGCTGCGAGCTGAAAGACGATCCTGTTTACCAGGAGCGGCTGGCCAAGGGTGAAGTCAGTCTACGCGGCAGCCAGGTATTTGAACTGAAGCCGCACGCCAAACGTTCCGTTCTGCTGTTTCTGATCGGCATCGTGGCGGTGATGTTCTACGCTACGGCCATCAGCGATACCGTCGGCCTGATCAAAAACCCTGTACTACCGCGTAACGAGGCGATCGTGGTGTTTATGCTGACCATCGCCACCCTGATCAGCATCACCTGCAAAATCGACACCGGCGAAGTGCTCAATGCCAGTACCTTTAAGTCCGGGATGAGCGCTTGCGTCTGCGTGCTCGGCGTCGCCTGGCTGGGGGATACCTTCGTTAAAGCGCATATCAGCGACATCCAGGCCGTGGCCGGCGACTTGCTGCAAAACTACCCGTGGCTGCTGGCGGTGGTGCTGTTCTTCGCCGCCACGCTGCTCTACTCGCAGGCGGCCACCACCAAAGCGCTGATGCCCGCCGCGCTGCTGCTGGGCGTCAGCCCGCTGACGGCGATTGCCTCCTTTGCCGCGGTCTCGGCGCTGTTCGTCCTGCCCACCTACCCGACCCTGCTGGCGGCGGTGGAGATGGACGACACCGGCTCAACCCGCATTGGTAAATATGTCTTTAACCACGCCTTCCTGATCCCCGGCGTTATCGCTATCACCCTGTGCGTGATCCTGGGTTTCATCTTCGGCGGGATTATGCTGTAAATGCCGTCGGCAGCGGGCCCCGCGCGGGCCCGCTGCCCGTTTCCCTCCCATTCCCCGCTCGTGACGCTAATATCCCCGCATCTTGCATGCTATAGTGCCTCTTTTCGCTGATACGAGGTTCATGATGACTACGCCTGATGCTGTTGTTGTGCTCTGTACCGCGCCGGATGAAGCAACCGCCCAGGATCTGGCGGCGAAAGCGCTGGCGGAAAAGCTGGCCGCCTGCGCCACGCTCCTGCCGGGGGCCACCTCGCTCTATTACTGGGAAGGGAAGCTGGAGCAGGAGTATGAAGTTCAGATGCTGCTCAAAACCGATCTTGCCCATCAGCAGGCGCTGCTGGACTGCCTGAAGTCTCACCACCCGTATCAAACCCCTGAACTGCTGGTTCTGCCCGTCACGTATGGAGACAACGATTACCTCTCATGGCTTACCGCATCATTACGCTGATCCTGCTGCTGTGCAGCGCGTCAGCCACCGCCGGGTTATTCGACGCACCGGGGCGCTCGAACTTCGTGCCTGCTGACCAGGCCTTCGCCTTTGACTTTCAGCAGCAACAGCATGACCTCAACCTGAGCTGGCAAATCAAGGATGGTTATTATCTTTATCGTCAACAGTTTACCTTCCGCGCCGCCGGGGCGACTCTCGACGAACCGGCACTGCCGGCGGGCGAGTGGCACGAGGATGAGTTTTACGGCAAAAGCGAGATCTTTCGCCAGCGCCTGACCGTTCCGGTCACGGTGAAGCAGGCGGACAAAGACGCCACTCTCACCGTCACCTGGCAGGGCTGCGCCGATGCCGGATTCTGTTATCCGCCGGAGACCAAAGTGATCCCGCTGAGCGCCGTGCTGGCGGCTTCGGCAGATGGCCAGGCGTCCACCATTGACCCTGCGCCGCCGCCGAGCAGTCGTCCGGTGTTCAACCCGCCGCTGCCGGTTGAGCCGCGTCCGTCCCCGGAGATCGCCACTTCACCTGCGCCTGCCTCTGCGCCGCCAGCTGACGCCCCCGCCCGCCTGCCTTTCACCGCCCTGTGGGCGCTGCTGATAGGCATTGGTATCGCCTTCACCCCCTGCGTGCTGCCGATGTACCCGCTGATTTCCGGCATCGTGCTGGGCGGCAAACAGCGGCTTTCCACCGCGCGCGCCCTGCTGCTGGCCTTTATTTATGTCCAGGGGATGGCCTTAACCTACACCGCGCTGGGGCTGGTGGTGGCCGCCGCCGGGCTGCAGTTCCAGGCGGCCCTGCAGCACCCGTATGTGCTGGTGGGCCTGTCGGCGGTGTTTATACTGTTGGCCCTCTCCATGTTCGGCCTGTTTACGCTGCAGCTGCCCTCCTCGCTGCAGACGCGGCTGGCGCTGCTCAGCAATAAACGCCAGGGCGGATCGCCCGGCGGAGTCTTTGCGATGGGCGCTATTGCCGGGCTGATCTGCTCCCCCTGCACCACCGCGCCGCTGAGCGCCATCCTGTTATATATCGCCCAGAGCGGTAATCTGTGGCTGGGCGGCGGCACGTTGTACCTCTACGCGCTGGGCATGGGCCTGCCGTTGATCCTCGTCACCGTGTTTGGCAACCGTCTGCTGCCGAAGAGCGGGCCATGGATGGGCCATGTGAAGACCGCCTTCGGGTTCGTGATCCTGGCTCTGCCCGTTTTCCTGCTGGAGCGCATACTCGGCGACCAGTGGGGATTACGTCTGTGGTCAATGCTCGGTATCGCCTTCTTCAGCTGGGCGTTTATCACCTCGCTGGGCGCCACCCGGCCGTGGATGCGGCTGGTGCAAATCATTCTTCTTGCCGCCGCGCTGGTCAGCGCCCGTCCCCTGCAGGACTGGGCGTTTGGCGCCCCGGCGCTCGAGCAGCAGGCGCACCTGGCCTTCACCCGCGTCAGCTCGGTGGCCGAGCTTGACCGGGCGCTGGCGCAGGCAAAAGGTCAGCCGGTGATGCTCGATCTCTACGCCGACTGGTGCGTGGCCTGCAAAGAGTTTGAAAAATACACCTTTAGCTCACCTGACGTGCAGCAGGCGCTGAAAGGCGTCGTGTTATTACAGGTTGATGTGACGAAGAACAGTCCGCAAGACGCCGCGCTGCTGAAGCGCCTGCAGGTGCTCGGTCTGCCGACGATTCTGTTCTTCAACGCGCAGGGTCAGGAACAGCCCGACCGGCGAGTCACCGGCTTTATGGATGCTGCGGCATTCAGCGCCCATTTGCGCGATTGGCAAGCATGAGCGACACTTTAGGAGGAAAGATGGAGGAGAACACCGTGCTGCGTGAAGACGTCCTGGCAGAAGCCATTAAAATTCTTGAAATTGAAGGTATCGCCAACACGTCGCTGGAGATGGTCGCTGAGCGCGTGTCCTGTCCGACGAGCGACCTGAAACGCTTCTGGCCCGATCGTGAAGCGCTGCTGTATGACGCGCTTCGCTATCTGAGCCAACAGGTGGATGCCTGGCGCCGTCAGCTGCTGCTGGACGACACCTTAAGCGCAGAGCAAAAGCTGCTAGCACGCTATAGCGCACTCACCACCTGCGTCAGCAATCAGCGTTACCCCGGCTGTTTGTTTATCGCCGCCTGCACCTTTTATCCGGATGCCCAGCACCCGATTCACCAGCTGGCGGAACAGCAGAAGCAGGCTTCGCTGGCCTACACCCATGAGCTGCTGACCCAGCTGGAGGTGGATGATCCGGAAATGGTCGCCAAGCAGATGGAGCTGATTGTCGAGGGCTGTCTGAGCCGCCTGCTGATCAAACGTAGCCAGACGGATGTCGATACGGCGCGGCGGCTGGCAGAAGATATTCTGCGCTTCGCCCAGTGCCGTATGGGCGGGGCATTAACCTGATTCTGATATCCTAACCGCCATGTCGCGCCTATAATTTCCCCCTCACTGATTGCTGACAGGGATTGATATGCGCGCGTTCTTCTGGGCTGTCTGGCTGGGGCTGTGTTCTACGCCCCTGCTGGCGGCTCCCCTGCAAGGTTTTTCCTTTGCGCAAAAAGACTGGGAGCTCGCCTGCGATAACACCGGCACCTGCCGGGCGGCGGGTTACGGCGACCGCATGGGCGAGGTTAGCGTGCTGTTGACCCGCAACGCGGGCAGCGAACAGCATCCCACCGCCACGGTCACCTTCGCGCAGATCGAACACGATATCCCCGCCGACTCCACCGCCAGCCTGCTGATCGACGACCGGGACCTCGGCTCGCTGGATGCCGTGGATGACAGCCACTTCCGTCTGGACAGCGATCAGACATCCGCCGTGCTGCAGGCCCTGGCGAACCAGCGTAAAATCGAATTCGCCCTTAACGGCCAGCACATGCTGCTTTCCAGCGCTGGCAGCCGCGAAGTGCTGCGTAAAATGGATGCGTTTCAGCGACGAACCGGCACCGCCGATGCGCTGCTGGATAAAGGCGATGCGGGCGACGACGCCATTTTGCCCGCCGCCCCCGCCCCGGAAATCATCGCCGCGCCGGTGATCCACAACGCGCAGCCTGTACCGCTAAACATGCTCCAGCGCCAGAAGCTATTGCCCTCCCTGACGCCGCTGCTGAATCAGCGCTGTGAAGACTGGCAGAACCCGGCCATTTCGGCGGCAGAGCGCCAGATTACCCTTACCGCGCTGGATAAAACCCATTCGCTGGCGCAGGCGCTCTGCTGGCGAGCGCCCTATAACGACGGCTATGCCCTGTGGCTGGTCGATAACGCCCAGTTGAGCAAACCGCGGCTGCTCACTACCGAGGCCTCCAGCTACGCCAACGGCACGCTGGTCTTCCTGCATAAAGAGCGGGGCATGGCCGACTGCGTAACCGGCGAGACGCGGGTCTGGGAGGGTAAGACCTTCGTTCCCAGCCTGAAGTACAGCACCGGTATGTGCCGGGAAATCACCCCGGGCGGTACCTGGATGCTGCCGACCTTTGTCAGCCAGGTGATCCCGAAGCAGCAGAAAGAGGCGGATAACCTGGCCCTGCGAACGCTGTATAACGCGGTGCTGAAGGCGCAAAAAAGCGATCCCGAACTGGCGCTGAACCGGGTCGCCGAGCAGTTTCCGTTAACCGGCCATATTACCGACTTCACCCTCACTTACGCCGATGACAGCCTGGTGACGACCAGCAAACCGTCCCCGGATATCAGCGATGACGAGTGGCAGGCGTTTCTGCGCTCCGCAATTAGCGCAGATTCAGAAAACGGCAAAGTCAGCTTTACGCTTATCGACCTCGACGGCGACGGCAAACGCGATCTGATCATCGACAGCTACGTGGGCGGCACCGGGCTCTTCAGCTACACCGGGGTGCTCCGGCGCGGCGAGGATGATTTTGCCGCCGTCGACGGTAGCGACAGTGATAATGGCGACGATTTCGATGCCGGGGTGCCCGGCGCCCTCTTTTCCATTAATGGCCGCGGGGCTAACCAGTGGAACCACTGGGTCAAAATCAACGGCCAGGTGTATGCCCTGTGGTACAACGGCCAGTTTGGCGAAGATAATCTCTACCTGCTGCGCCCGTTCAGCACCGCCAGCCAGACGCCCGCGGTGACGGTTCGCTATCGCTATACGCTGAACAGCATCCGCTCCCCGGAGAAAGACCAACCGCTGACCCCCAGCCTGAGCGACGGCGATAAAGCGGATCTGCTGCGCTCGCTGGAGGTTATGCAGGGCAACCTGCTGAAAGATAAGCCCGCCAGCGACAACGATGCACCGATCTGCCCCATTCCGCCCGGCACCTCCGCCGACGAGGCGGACAACTACTACAGCGGCGTTGCCGTCAACTATATCTATGAGACGGTGGCCTATATTCCGGTGTGGCTGAACGGAAAATGTTATATCGGCACCATTTTCAGCCATCATGGCGCCTATCGTCACGGCGTGGATGCGGAAATCACGCTGAGCTCGCCGCGGGAAGATGAAGAGGTGATTGGTGATTACCTGATTTCCGGGTTGCGTCACGTTATCTCCGTCACCAGCGGCTGGAAAAGCCGTCAAGGTGATAACGGCATGCAGTGATATTGAGTCAAAATGCGCCTTTGAGCGCGGAATTGCCGCAAAGATAAGCAATCGACAAGTAATTTAAGAAATTTGGTTGACGGGGTGGGCGGATTACGGTTTAATGCGCCCCGTTGCCCGGATAGCTCAGTCGGTAGAGCAGGGGATTGAAAATCCCCGTGTCCTTGGTTCGATTCCGAGTCCGGGCACCACTTATTCAGAGAACCCAGCCTATGGCTGGGTTTTTGCTTTTCTGTAGCCGGACTCTTCATCGAACTGCGTTCGATTATTCGCCGCACAGCGGCTCACCCCTTCGGGGCCAGCGCGACACGCGCGCTGTTCAACGCCTGCGGCGTTAGTCCGAGTACGGGCACCACTATTTAAAGAACCCGCCCACAAGGCGGGTTTTTGCTTTTCTACATCCGGACTTTTTCATCGAACTCCACTCTATGATCCCTGCCAAGCGGCGCTGCGCTTGCGCGGGCCTACGCTGTTTGAGCCTGCGGGAGGACCCGTAGGCCGGATAAGGCATTTATGCCGCCATCCGGCATAACCGCGGGTACGGAGTCTGATGCATATCGCCCGGCGGCGCTGCGCTTGCGCGGGCCTACGCTGTTTGAGCCTGCGGGAGGATCCGTAGGCCGGATAAGGCATTTATGCCGCCATCCGGCACAACCGCGGGTAAGGCGTCTGATGCATATCGCCAGGCGGCGCTGCGCTTGCGTGGGCCTACGCTGTTTGAGCCTGCGGGAGGACCCGTAGGCCGGATAAGGCATTTATGCCGCCATCCGGCACAACCGCGGGTACGGCGTCTGATGCATATCGCCAGGCGGCGCTGCGCTTGCGTGGACCTACGGACAATGAAACGCCTGCGCAAACGCAGGCCGTCAGGCAAACGCAATAAAGAAAGGTATTATTCGGCGGCGGTTTTCCCTTTGCCGGGTAGTCTGAACGCTTCGCCATAAGGCTTAGCAATGCCCATGCGATATTGCGTCTCTTTAGCCGCCTGGTGGAGATCGGCAAACTCCTCTTTCGGCGCCGGCGGACGTTGCGCCTTTTTCAGACACTGATTGCGATGGTGACGGATCCACTCTCGGTCCTCATCGTCCAGACAACGCTGCATCACCTCAATCCATCTGGATGCCGCCCGACGGTAGAGCCCGCAGGCTTCTAACCGCTCCGCAATACTGTCCCTTATTCTCATCCACCTCGCTCCTCTGATGCTTTCACGATATCTCATGGTATTCCGACACGTGAGCCGGAATACCATGGTAAAGTTAATTTATGACAAAACTATTCCTCTGCGGCGCAAGGAATATATTCATTATAATAATCGCTGTGCATAGCAAACCGCCATGGCGGTAATTACTTCCAAAGAGCTCCGGAATTATATGCCGGGCGCCACCCTGGATACCGACCGGTATCGACGGTTGTACCTATCAATATCTATTTAATTTATTACATTTCCATCATTACATACCTTGCGATATCACCCATTTCCTGTACAACCAGCCCTCATGGCGATCGACCGGACTGGTCCAGCAGTTTATTTTTGAAGATAAATAAGCAGGCTTCATTAAAATTATCTAACCCCAGTCGTTCATAAAGCGCGGTCCGCTTGCGGTAAAGGCTTTTTAGCGAAGTATTAAGATTCAACGCCACCTCCTCCATTGTCATCCCCGCCCCAAGAAAACGCAGCATCAGCTGCTCTGTCATACTTAAGCGCAGATTGTCGAACCACTCTTTGGTCAGCCGATTACTCTTCATCTCCAGGAAAAGCCCAAATAAGGTCGCCATATCGGCGGGTGATAATGACATGTTTAAAAACGATTTCAGGCTGAGTAAATGCTCTTCCCGATGGCGCATATCGAGGACAATACAGCATATTCGCTTTCTGGATTGTGCCGCCTCCATCACCAGATAATCGTAATGACAAAGCGGCGAACGGCTATCAACCAGCAGAGAGAGTTCATCAACCTCATTATCTAAAATCGCTTTTCCGCTAGAATCTAACTGAATGATATCAGGGAAGAAATTCTTAACACCTTGAAAAAGATAGTGATCCTGGGTAACTAATATCATTGAATTTGCCACAAGTCGTCCCTTTAACATTTAATCAACAAATTCTCGTCAACCAGACATTATCCTTGCCCCTGTGGATCGCTCCGCATGGCGGTAAAAATAACGAGATCTGTGATTTATCATTAGCGCGGCATCTGAATCTGGCTGTGAAAAACCTCCCAGGGTTCGGACAGAAAATAAACGGATTAATTATAAATAAAAAAATCCCACAGAAAAGATGCTTTTTTTGCTATTAAGAGTTTTTGTCAGAAATCATCTTAAATATCTATATAAAATCTTTCCCCTCACAGCAATATAAGCCACCAGGAAAATTTGAAACAAAATTCCAGTCAGCTTCATTTTTTATTTATTTCAGTAAGTTAAAGACATTGACTTCAACATGGCGATTCGAATTAAACCATTTTTACAGATTTATCTTAAAACTCAGCTCGTCATTTAACCATATTTATCCGCCGCGGTATCGGGTATAAATTATCCATTCAATTATCCACAGGAGATAGGTTTATTAGTTTGCAATAAGTCATTCACCCGCAGTGCCAGTCAGCTAAATGGGACCAGCCTCATCCTTTCACTCACCGTCAAAGGACGGTCGTGTTGTGCAATGGATTCTTGATGAACATATGGCAAATAGAAATGGAAAGATCACCTTATTCAAATACGTTATTGTTTAATCGCAACACGAAACTCTCGCTATCAATCGGCGTGCTTTTGCTCTTCCCGACGCTGGTTCAGGGAGCGGACTCGCTCTATGACCAGCAGATCCTGCAAGCGCGTCAGGGCCAGTACGCCCCCTTTCTCTCATATCTTCAGCAGTACCAGCTACGGCATGCGTTAACCCCTTCTCAGGTAGCCGACTGGCTGCAGGTAGCCCTCTGGGCCGGCCAGGACGATGAGGTCGTGAAAATCTGGCGACGCTATCAGGTCTATATGCCGCTTCCCGCACGGGGCACCGCCGCCGCCGCGCAGGCTTTGCGCAACCAGAAACAGTGGCAAGCCTCGCTCCTCCTCTGGCAGCAGGCTCTCAGCCAGTCCCCTGACAGTGACGACTATCGTATCGGCTATATCAAGACGCTGGCCGATGCCCGCAAGGACGGCGAGGCGCTCAGCGAAGCGCGTCGCCTGGTGGCGGAGCAGGCGAGCGTGGCTCACCTGCAGACCCTCTCTTATGTCTACCTGCGGCTTGGCAAAAGCTGGGACCAGCTGCTGGTGGACACGCAGATCCTCGATCGCGAACCGCAGAACAAAGCCGCGCTGGCCAGCCTGATGGCGACCCTGACCCGCAACCGGATCGACTCACCCGCCTTCGGCCTCGCGAATAGCGTCGAACTGACGCCCGCGGAAAAGCGCAACCTGCAGCTGAACGCCGCCGCCGAGCTGGTGCGCCTTGCCGATACGCCTTCCCGTGAAGAAAATGCGCGTTACGCGCTGGCCCGCACGGCACTGGCGCAATACGACGCGATGATCGCCGCCTGGCGTCCCGATCCGCAGGCCGCCCCGGACATCACCCGGGCGCGCATTGACCGTCTGGGCGCGCTGTACGCCAACGCAGACTACGCGCAGATCATCCGCGAATACCAAAGCCTGCTCGCGCAGCAGCAGGTGGTTCCCGACTGGGCCATCGGCTGGGTCATCTCCTCTTATATCGCCCTTAAGCAGATTGAGCCTGCGTTGACGCTCATTCATCAGCATCCCTCGTGGTTGACGAGCCAACAGAATGAAGAACATGAGCTTTTCTACGCCCTGCTGGACACAGGTCAGTATCCGGCAGCGCAACGGTATGTCGCCCGCCTCACCCGGAATGCGCCCTACATCCGTCATCTCTACGGCTCGCCGACGCCCCAGCCGAACGACGACTGGCTCACCGCGCAGACGCTTAACGTGCACTATCTTTCCGCCACCAACGCCCTGCCGCAGGCCGAAGCCCGCATGCAGCGCCTGGCGGCGACGGCCCCCGGCAACCAGGGGCTGCAGATCGACTATGCCGCCGTGCTGCAGGACAGAGGGCTGCCGCGGGCTGCCGAACGCCAGTTGAAAGCGGCGGAAGCCCTGGAGCCCGCCAGCCTGCAGCTGGAGCGCCAGCAGGCCTGGGTCGCTCTCGATCTGCAGGAGTGGCGGCAGATGGATCTGCTGACCGACGACGTTATCGCCCGCTCGCCACGGGATCTAAATACCCAACGCCTGGCCAAAGCCCGCGAAATCCATCATTTCTCCGAGCTGCGCCTGAGCGTCGGCAAAGGGCTGCATTCCGACAACCCGGTGAGCGGTACCCACGACCTCAGTTTTGAGACGGCGATCTACAGCCCGCCGATAGCCGACAGCTGGCGGTTGTTTGGCGGCCACCGCTTTGCCAAAGGCAATTTTGAAGAGGGGAAAGGCAGCCGTCGCCAGCTGTTCGCCGGTATTGAATGGCGCCCGCGCGACGCCTGGGGAGAACTTGAACTCTCCAGCGTCAATTTTCACGGCGAGAATAAGCCCGGCGTCCGCCTTTCCGCCGCGCACGACGTCAACGATCGCTGGCAGCTGGGCGGCGAGCTGGAGCGGATTTCGCAGCAGACGCCGCTGCGCGCGTTACGCAACGGCGTCAGCGCCAACCGCGGCGAAGGCTGGCTGCGATGGTATCAAAACGAGCGCCGGGAGTACCGCGTCAGCGTGGCCGCCAGCCGCTTTACCGACCACAACCGTCGTCAGGAGTACACCCTCTCTGGTAAAGAGCGCCTCTGGCAGACGCCGTGGTTAACGCTGGATCTGCAGCCCGGTCTGGCGGCCAGCGCCAATAGCCGCACTGACACCGCGTATTACAGTCCGGCCCGCGACCTCGCGGCCACCGCAGCGCTGACCGTCGATCACACGCTTTACCAGCGGTATGACACCGTCTGGAGTCAGCAGCTGCTCGCCGGCGGCGGCAGCTACTGGCAAAAAAATCACGCCGCCGGCGCGATAACGACGCTGGGCTACGGCCAGCGTCTACGCTGGAACAACCTCGTCGACGCCGGGGTGATGCTGAACTGGGACAAACGCCCCTACGACGGTAAACGTGAAAACAACCTCGCCATCACTGTTGATGCAAACATACGGTTTTAAGGATGACCATGCTGAACACGACCCTGCGCAACGGCCTGATGCTTCTCGGCTGGCTGTGCCTTATCTTCAGCGTGCGTGCTGAGGAGGTCCCCTTCCTCGCCCCGCAGCAACGACCCCAGCTGGAGGCCAATAAACCCTGGCCGGCGGATCGCTTTCTGGTGCTGGCCTATCATGACGTCGAAGACGACGCCGCCGACCAGCGTTATCTTTCGGTGCGGAACAGCGCGCTTAATGAGCAGATCGCCTGGCTGCTGCATCATGGCTACCATGCCGTGAGCGTTCAGGACATTCTGGACGCGCATCATGGCCTTAAGTCGCTTCCGCCTAAGGCTTTTCTTCTCAGCTTCGACGATGGCTATAGCAGTTTTTATACCCGCGTCTGGCCGCTGCTTAAAGCCTGGAACGTTCCGGCGCTGTGGGCGCCGGTGGGCAGCTGGGTGGACACCCCCGCCAACCAGCCCGTTAATTTTGGCGGCCTGATGACGCCGCGCGATCGCTTCGCCACCTGGGAGATGGTGCGCGAGCTCAGCCGCTCGCCGCTGGTGGAGATCGGCGCGCACACCTGGGCCTCGCATTACGGCCTGCCGGCCAATCCGCAAGGCAGCCGCGAGCCCGCCGCCGCCAACCGAGGCTGGGATAAAACCACCGGCCGCTATGAAAGCGACGCGCAGTTTACCCGGCGAATGACCGATGACGTGCAGAAAGTAACGGCGAAAATCCACGACGTCGCCGGGAAAGCGCCGCGCGCCTGGGTGTGGCCCTACGGCGCCGCCAGCGGCAGCACTCTGGCCATCGCCAAACAGCAGGGGTATCAGCTGGCGTTTACGCTGAACGACGGCCTGGGCAACGTGAAGGATCTGGACAATATTCCGCGCATGCTGATCGCCGGTAACCCGTCGATCAAGGCCTTTGCCAACGCAGTGACGCAGATTCAGGAAGCCGATCCTGTTCGGGTGATGCATGTCGATCTGGACTATGTCTATGACCCCAATCCCGTCCAGCAGGCAAAGAATATCGATAAGCTGATACAGCGCGTCTATGACATGAAAATCAGCCACGTCTTTCTGCAGGCCTTCTCCGACCCGCAGGGCGACGGCACGGTCAAGTCGCTCTATTTCCCCAACCGCTGGCTGCCGATGCGCGCCGACCTGTTTAACTTCGTCTCCTGGCAGCTGCAGACCCGCGGCGGGGTGAAGGTTTATGCCTGGATGCCGGTGCTGGCCTTCGATCTCTCGTCCGATCTGCCGCGCGTTCAGCGCTGGGATCCGCAAACCGGGAAGGCGTTGCTTGCCCATCAGCCCTATGTTCGCCTGTCGCCCTGGGATCCGCGGGTTCGCCAGCAGATCACCGACATCTATGAGGATCTGGCCCGACACGCCAGCTTCAGCGGGATTCTGTTCCACGACGACGCCGTGCTGACCGATTTTGAAGACGTGAGCCCGGAGGCGGTCGCCGCCTGGCGGCAGAGTGGCCTGGCGCGCGATGCCGGCCCGGTGCCCCAGCGTCCGCAGGAGCGTGAAGCATGGATGCGTTTCAAAAGCCAAACCCTGACCCGCTTCACTCTGCAGCTGCGCCAGGCGGTGCAGGCCATCCGCGGCCCGCAGGTAAAAACGGCGCGTAATCTCTTCGCCCTGCCGATCCTGGAGCCGCAGAGCGAAGCCTGGTTTGCGCAAAATCTGGATGACTTCCTTGCCGCCTATGACTGGACGGTGCCCATGGCGATGCCGCTGATGGAGTCCGTGCCGATCGACGCCAGCCAGGCCTGGCTGACGCGGCTGGTGCAGACCGTTGCCCGCCACCCGGGCGCGCTGAAGAAAACCATCTTTGAGCTACAGGCCAGAGACTGGAGCCGACGCCAGCACAACGCCATTCCTGACCAACAGCTGGCGGACTGGATGCGTTTGCTGCGGCTGAACGGCGTCAAAAACTACGGCTACTACCCAGACGATTTCATTAACAATCAGCCTGATATCTCCCGTATCAGACCGCAATTCTCTTCCTGGTGGTACCCTGACCATGACTGATCGTATTATCGCATTGTGCATTTTATGCCTCGTATTCGGGCTACCGTTAGGCGTCGCAGCGGTATTTACCGGCGAGCTTATCCTCGACTTTGTCTTTTTCTGGCCGCTGTTTATGTCGGTGCTATGGATCACCGGGGGTCTGTACTTCTGGTTTCAGCTGGAGCGCCACTGGCCGTGGGGCGAGGATACCCCGCCGCCGACGCTGCCGGGCAATCCGCTGATCTCGATCCTGATCCCCTGCTTTAACGAGGAGAAAAACGCCCGGGAGACCATCAGCGCGGCGCTGGCCCAGCGTTACGCCAACCTCGAAGTGATCGCGATTAACGACGGCTCTTCGGACAACACCGCCCAGGTGCTCCAGCAGCTGGCGCAGGAGGAGCCGAGGCTGCGGGTGATCCACCTGGCCGCCAATCAGGGAAAAGCGGTGGCGCTCAAAGCGGGCGCCGCCGCCGCCCGCGGCGACCTGCTGGTCTGCATCGATGGCGACGCCCTGCTGGACCGGGATACCGCGGCCTGGCTGGTCGCGCCGCTGATCCACTACCCGCACGTCGGGGCGGTCACCGGCAACCCGCGGATCCGCACCCGATCCACGCTGATCGGCCGCATTCAGGTCGGGGAGTTTTCGTCGATCATTGGGCTTATCAAGCGGACGCAGCGGATCTATGGCCGGGTCTTTACCGTCTCCGGGGTGATCGCCGCCTTCCGGCGCCAGGCGCTGGCGGACGTCGGCTACTGGAGCCCGGATATGATCACCGAAGATATTGATATCAGCTGGAAGCTTCAACTCCGCCACTGGGACATCTTTTTCGAGCCGCGGGCGCTGTGCTGGATCCTGATGCCTGAGACCCTCAAAGGGTTATGGAAGCAGCGTCTGCGCTGGGCCCAGGGCGGGGCCGAAGTCTTTCTGGTCAACCTGCGCCGTCTGTTTCACTGGCAGCATCATCGGATGTGGCCGCTGTTTCTGGAGTATGCCTGCTCCACGCTGTGGGCCTTTGCCTACGCGGTCACCATCCTGCTGTTTATCCTCAGCCGCCTGATGCCATTGCCGGACAACCTGACCGTGCACAGCCTGTTTCCGCCTGAGTTCACCGGCATGCTGCTCGGCCTGATGTGCCTGCTGCAGTTCGTCGCCAGCCTGTATATCGAACGGCGCTATGAGAAAAAGGTGGCCAAATCCCTGTTCTGGGTGATCTGGTTCCCGATGGTTTACTGGATGATCGGCCTGCTGACCACGCTGGTCGCTTTTCCGAAAGTCATGTTGAAACGTCAACGTTCCCGCGCGCGCTGGGTGAGCCCGGACCGGGGAAAAGGAAGCCTGCGATGAATGAAAACACGCTCATCTTAACCGAACACCGCGTGCTGCCCCGGCTGGTGGACGCCGGTTTAACGCTGCTGGCCTGGCTCGGTTTTCTGTTCTTTCTCTACGCCAATTTGCTGATGCAGTTCATCGCGCCGCCCTCTCCGCGCTGGGAATCGCTGATGGACTCCCTGAATACGGCGCTGGTGTATCTGCTGATTGCCGCGCTGAACGGCTGGCTGTTGATCCTCTGGTACCACTATAACCGACGCCGCGCCCGCACCCGGCGTCACACCGCGGTGCTTACTCTGCGGGATGAGGAGCTGGCCAGCAGCTTTAACGTCGCGCCACAGATTATCTCGGAGATGAGCCGCTATAATTTGCTGACCGTTTACCACGATCAAATCGGGCAGATTATTGATTTAAAAAGCCACGCGCTGCCGCCGCCGCACGAGGAGAGGGATCATGAATGATAGCAGGGCCGCCCTCGGCGGCCCTGACCGGGTAACGACGCCGCCGATCAGCCGCCGGCTTTTTTAATCGCGGCTTCGAGCGAGGCTTTATCCGCCAGCCCCGGGAAGACGGTGATGCTGGCTTCCGTGGCGCCGGTGGTCGGCATCACGATCACGCCCGGCGTGCCGCTGAGACCAATCTCCTGCGCCAGGTCGTTAATGCTCTGCAGTACCGGTTCGACGTCGCTGGCCTTCTTCGCATCAAAGCCGGCTTTCTTCGCCTGCTGCTGGATATCCGCCGTCGTCAGCTTGCCTTCGTTATGTCCGGTGGCGTAGATCCCGTTATGGTAGGTCAGATAGGCATCCGCCCCTTTCTGCTGATAGATCTGCAGGCCGGTTTTCGCTGCTTCCAGCGAGCTTTCCCAGCGGCCGCCAAAGATAGGCCACTCTTTAAAAGCGAAGCGGGTCTGCGGATGCGCTTTAATCACCTGTTCCATCACCGGCGCCAGCCGGCTGCAGTAGACGCACTGGTAGTCAAAGAACTCAATCACCGTGACTTTGCCGTTGGCCGGGCCGTAGGTCGGGGTATTTTTATCCTGGGTCAGCAAGGCGGCATTCTTCAGCACCGCCTGGGTGGCCGCGCTGGCCTGTTGCTCAGCCTGAATTTGCTGCAGTTTCTGGCTTGCCTGCAGGAGAACTTCCGGGTGGGCGACCAGGTAATCGGCGGCGATTTTGCCGATTTGCGCCTCCTGTTCCGGGGTGAAGGTCGCCGGCGCGTCAGCGGCAGAGGCCATCGCCGGCAGTAAAACAGCGCTCAGCAGGGCGACAGAGAGGTATTTCTTGTGGCCAGACATAGTGGGGATCCTTGCGATAAGTGAACGGCAGGTGTGTCTGTATGACAAAATATCACCCTTTTTCGCCGAAGCCTTGCCCGACGGCGCGTTGATTCGTAACTTTATTTTTCAGGCTCAGGTTCCACGCGCGTCGGCGCGGGCCGGCGCCAGCGGTCAACGCTCACCGGGCGGAGTCCCCTGCGCAGCGGCTTTTCGTGGTATTTATTTCAGGTGGTTTCTCTCAATATGTATGCGTTTCTTCAACAATGGGACATGGCGGTGATTATGCTGCAGATTGTCGCCATCGACTTACTGCTGGGCGGCGATAACGCCGTGGTGATCGCCATGGCCTGTCGCAAACTGCCGCCGCAAAAACGCACCAAAGCGATCGTCATCGGCACCGTAGGAGCCATTCTGGCGCGCATCCTGCTGCTGGCGATCGCCCTGTATCTCCTGTCGCTGCCGTGGCTGAAAATAGTCGGCGCGCTGCTCCTGCTGTGGATTGGCATCAAGCTGGTCAGTGATGAGGAGGACGAGAGCGAGGTTGCCAGCTCAGGCAGCCTGTGGCGCACCGCAGTCACCATCACCGTCGCCGATGTGATCATGTCGCTGGATAACGTGCTGGCGGTGGCTGCCGCAGGCAAAGGACACATTGCGCTGGTCGCCCTCGGCGTGGCGATCAGCATCCCGGTTATCGTCGCCGGCAGCAAACTGGTGCTGGCCCTGCTCACCCGCTTTCCCGCGGTGGTGCTGCTGGGCGGGATGCTCATCGGCTGGATTGCCGGCTCAATGCTGGTCAGCGACCCTACCCTCCGCCAGCTGTTTCCCACTGCCGGCGAGGGCATGGCGCGCCTGGCCGGCGCCATCGGCGCGCTGCTGGTGCTGTTCGCAGGCTGGCGCCGTCGTCAGCGGCCGCAGACCAAAGACTAGCCTTGCCCAAGACGCCGTTGACCCCGACGGCGTCAAGTTTCTGCCACTTTTCTTCCCCTTCAGGGCGCATTTGCCCTACGCTTTATACAGACGCCTGATCCAGGGAATATGTAACCACCGCACTGAGCATAGATGAGATAACAGCATGGAATTGAAGGATTATTATGCCATTCTCGGGGTGCAACCAACCGACGATCTGAAAACCATCAAGACCGCCTACCGCCGCCTGGCGCGCAAGTACCACCCCGACGTCAGTAAAGAAAATGATGCCGAAGCCAAATTTAAGGATCTCGCCGAAGCCTGGGAAGTCCTGAAAGATGAGCAACGGCGCGCGGAATACGATCAGCTCTGGCAGCATCGCAACGATCCCGGGTTCGGTCGCCAGCAGCAGACCCACGAGCAGAGCTACAGCCAGCAGGATTTCGACGACATCTTCTCCTCCATGTTTGGCCAGCAGGCGCATCAGCGTCGCCGCCAGCACGCGGCGCGCGGCCACGACCTGGAGATCGAGGTCGCAGTGTTCCTTGAAGAGACGCTGGCCGAGCAAACCCGCACCATCAGCTATAACCTGCCGGTGTATAACGTGTTCGGCATGATCGAAAGCGAAACGCCGAAGACGCTGAATGTGAAGATCCCCGCCGGGGTAGTCGATGGTCAGCGTATCCGCCTGAAAGGCCAGGGGACGCCGGGCGAAAACGGCGGCCCGAACGGCGATCTGTGGCTGGTGATCCACATCGCCCCGCACCCGCTGTTCGACATCGTGGGACATAACCTGGAGATCGTCCTGCCGCTGGCGCCGTGGGAGGCCGCGCTGGGCGCCAAAGTCACGGTGCCCACCCTGAAAGAGAGCATTCTGCTGACGGTGCCGCCGGGTAGCCAGGCAGGGCAGCGCCTGCGTATCAAGGGCAAAGGGCTGGTGAGCAAAACCCACACCGGCGATTTGTTCGCCGTTATTAAAATTGTGATGCCGCCAAAACCAGATGAAAAAGCGCGTGAGCTCTGGCAACAGCTGGCCACCGCCGAAGCCAGCTTCGATCCGCGTAAGACATGGGGGAAAGCCTGATGGCTACAGTAACAGTGACGTTTACCATTACCGAATTGTGCCTGCGTACCGGGGTGTCGGAAGAGGAGCTGACGGAGATTGTCGGCTTAGGCATGATTGAACCGCACCAGCCGCAGGCGGACACCTGGCTGTTCGACGACAGCGCGGTGACGATTGTCCATCGCGCGGTGCGCCTGCGTAACGAGCTGGAGCTGGACTGGCCGGGGATCGCGGTAGCGCTGACCCTGCTGGATGAGAACGCGCGGCTGACCCGCGAAAATCGCCTGCTGCAGCAGCGCCTGGCCCGCTTTCTCACCCACGGATAGGGGCGACATCCCGCCTGGCGGCGTTCCGTCTTCGCGCCGGGTGGCGGCTACGCCTGACCCGGCCTACAAATGATACCGGCCCCACCCTTTGCACTGGATTTGTAGGCCCGCGCAAGCGCAGCGCCGCCGGGCATGGTCACCGAGATGGCACCGTCTTCGCGACGGGTGGCGGCTGCGCCTGACCCGGCTTACAAATGATACCGGCCCCACCCATTGCACTGGATTTGTAGGCCCGCGCAAGCGCAGCGCCGCCGGGCATGGTCACCGAGATGGCACCGTCTTCGCGCCGGGTGGCGGCTACGCCTGACCCGGCCTACAAATGACATCGGGCCCACCCTTTGCACTGGATTTGTAGGCCCGCGCAAGCGCAGCGCCGCCGGGGAAAGCGCTTAATCCGGCAGCGAACCGGCGAGGTTGCGCGCCGAAACGCTCTCGCTCACCGGCGCGGGCGGCTCCGGCGCCTTAGCCGGGGCAGCCGCTGGCGCGGCTGCCGGGGCGGAAGAGGCCGGCTGGATCTCAAGGAACGAGGCCAGCATCTTGCGCAGCGTTTCCGGTTTAGTGTCTTCCGCCAGCAGCGCCGCCAGCATCGACGGCAAGCGGCTATCGACTTCCCCTAACGCCAGCCCCGCCAGCAGCGCCGTGCGCGACATATCGCCGCGGTCGCCGCGGTGGTGGGCCTCAATTTTTGCGTCCGCGAAGCGCTCGCTGGCGCTGATATCCGGGCGCAGGTAAATCAGCACTTTTCTGCGATCCAGAGTCATAGACGCTCCTTAGCCAATAATTTTCAGACCACGCACCAGGGCGAACTGCGGCTCTTCAGCCACCACGAAACGGTCCTCACGCAGGCCCATACGTTCACGAATGGCATCGGCCACCAGCGGCGCGCCGCCGCCAATCACGATGGCATGCGAGTAGCCTTTAAAGCTATCGATAGCCGTCAGGACGCGGGTGGTCAGACGTTCGATGCTGTTATTGATCACCTTCTTCACCTCAGAAACTGCATCCGGATCGTTAATGTTATCGGTCAGATACTCTTCGTCGTGGCGATTGATAATGATCTGGTCGACGTTATAGCTTGAGGTATCGGTGTTAGCCCGCGCCAGCGCCAGCTTAACGGCGTCGGTCACCAGCGATACGCCCAGCTTCGGATCGCCGTAAATGCGCGAAACCGAGGTCATCTGCCCGGCTACCATCGAGATATCGAGCGTGGTGCCGCCGAGGTCGATAATCAACACCGAATGGGAGGGCTTGAGTTCATCACACAGGCTAATGCCCGCCGGAATCGATTCCGGGCGCACGGTGACTTTGGTGATATTGAACACCACGCCTTTATTCAGTTTAACTTCGCGCAGCAGGCTCTTTTTCTTACGCTCAATGTTGTCGAGGCGATATTGCGCATCCTCGTCATAAAATTCAGTCAGCGGCAGCGTCACGACGATTTCGACGTCCTGCGGCTCAAGACCGCTGGTCAGCAGCGCGTGATGGACAGCGATGGAGTTCAACGGGCTGTACTGCCAGTCAATATTATTGGTCGGGAGCGCATCGGGGGTGATCAGGTCGAATGAGTACTTTTCATCATCCACGGTGTAGTTAAAAGGCTTCCCGGAACCGAAGGTGGCAGACCAGCCGCGTTTAAAACTGTTGGGGCTGATATGGGTGAAAGTTTCGCCATCTTGCTCCCACAGCATTTTGATATTGGTTGAACCATCATCGATAAAAATGCGCATCGCATTGCTCCATCACTGAGACAAATAAGAGAAAAATGTAACACCCAACAAGCGTAGCAAGAGTTAAAAAGCAGCGCAAGAGCACGAAAAAGAGACGATTCTGAGTTTTATTTGAGAACAAATGGAGCCAATAGCAACTCCGTGCGCATAAAAAGAGACCATTTTGAGATAAATTAGAGAAATACGTTTTTCTCTTTTTGCCCGTTTTCGACGCTCATTTTTGTCCAAAAAGAGAGCATCCCTCCCCTCTTTCGTCAGCGGTTTTTGAACGCTTTTTACACCTGGTTGGGTACCACAATGGGCCGTTCCGGCTCAGCCACATTTTCCGGTACCCGGCGATATTTATCCAGCAGGTGAATCTGAATGCGACGCAGCATATCGCCGTTGAGCTTGTAATAGCGGAAATAGAGAAACAGCGTCAGGGCAAAAAAGAGCGTCGGCAGCGCTATCATAATCGCTTGCATCCCCAGCAGCGTCTGGGACGACTGGGCCACATTCGGCACATAACCGATGATACCGAGCACGATGGCGATAAACCAGGCCGCGAACGCCGAGCCCGCTTTCACCACCAGCGTCTGCACCGAATAGGCGATACTTTCGCAGCGGATGTTCATCGTATATTCGCCGTAGTCGACGGTATCGGCCACCATAATAACCTGCAGCACCCAGAACAGCGCGGTGCCGATATTCAACAGCACGCCGGCCAGCGAAATCAGCGCGACGTTGTAGACCCCGCTCAGCGCCATCAGCAACAGCACGCCGCAGCCCAGCACCGGCATGATCGAGGCTCCCGCCCACAGAATGCGCCGCGACAGCCCTTTCACCAGCCGCGGAAACAGCACTAACGTCAGCAGGTTCGCCGCGCCGGCGTAGGACATGTAATACGGGAACATCTCCGCGCTGCCAATCACGTAGGTAAAGTAGTAAATCGCAAAGCCAGCGATAATATTCGCCGCCGTGTTATAGGCCAGCGCCATGCCCAACAGGCAGGCCAGCTGATCGTTTTTATAGATCAGCGCCACCATCTGGCGCAGTGAGAGATGGCTGGCATCCTCGCTCACGCCGCTATCCGAGGAGTAAACCTCGTGGACGTTGCGCAGCGTGACGAGGGTGGAAACCACGAAGAAGGCGATCAACACCAGGGTGAACATCTGGAAACCGAAACCGCGGTCGGCGCCGCCCACGGCGCTGACAAACGGCAGCGTGACGCCGGCAGTGACGAATCCCGCCAGGCTGGCGAAAAAG
The DNA here is from genome assembly GCF_050378655.1 of Klebsiella sp. 7-CIP_Kleb. NCBI lineage: Bacteria > Pseudomonadati > Pseudomonadota > Gammaproteobacteria > Enterobacterales > Enterobacteriaceae > Klebsiella > Klebsiella sp. 7-CIP_Kleb. The sequence continues at coordinate 119,854 of NZ_JBNRLJ010000007.1, read as the reverse complement.
CGTGGATACGGCACCAGCTGTTCACGTTCGCGTTTATCAAGGGTAATGGTCGGCACCAGCGACCAGAACGGCACATCCATGATGGTGTAGGTGAACCCCCACAGCAGATAGGTCAGCCACACCCATGCCAGCAGCGCCCCGCCGGAGAAGTGATGGGCGCTGAACAGCATATACAGCACTACCGAGTTGGTTATCGTGCCAATCAGGATCCACGGTTTGAATTTCCCCCATCGCGATCGCGTACAGTTGACGATCCAACCCATGATCGGATCGGCTATCGCATCGAGGATCCGCGCCACCAGAAACAAGATGCCGACCACCCCAACCGACAGTCCAACAATATCGGTGTAGTAATACATCAGATACATGTAGACGATACCGATAGCGAAATCTTTACCAAAGGCACCAAATCCGTAGCTGAGCTTTGTTGTCATTGAAATACTCATAGGGTACAGGTCGCTGTCGCCAGCGCCTCCTTCAGTGTTTGATAGAGCATGCAGGACGCCGCCGGGTCGTTGCCCCCGGCGGCATGAGAAGATTAACGATGCAGCCAGGACGGCAGCCAGTCGCCGTGGCTGGCGATCAGATCGTCCACCAGCGCGTAGATCTCTTCGATCCCCAGCACCGCAGCGGTGTGCGGATCCATCATCGTGGCGTAATAGACGTAATCGCGATTTTCGGTGAGGATCGCCTCCGTGAGCAGCGTCTGCACGTTGATGTTGGTCTGCATCAGCGCCGCCAGATGCGCCGGCAGCGCACCCATTTTGGTCGGCTGAATGCCGTTGGCGTCCACCAGGCAAGCCACTTCCACGCAGCAGCCCTGCGGCAGGTTGTCGATAAGGCCGTCATTGCGTACGTTGCCATACACCACGCTTGGCTCGCCGGTCCAGATGGCGTTCATGATGGTGCTGGCATACTCGCGGGATGGCTTCACCTCGATGCGCTCGCCGCGCTGATAGCTCTCCAGCTCCTGATGCCAGTTGGCCAGTTGCTCGACGCAGCGTTTCGGGTATTCATCCAGCGGCACTTTATAGCGGGCGATAAGGTCCTCGCGGCCCGGCTTGATAAACCATGGCGTGTATTCGGCAAAATGCTCCGACGACTCGGTCACAAAGTAGCCGAGCTTTTTGAACATCTCATAGCGGACGATGTTTTCGCAGCGCGGGTTGCCGTGCAGGTTAGGCTTCGGCGCGCGCCCGTCAGCGTAGGCCTGCAGCAGGTCGGGATAAAGGTTGACATAGCTGCCGTCGGCGAGCTTTTTCTCCAGCGAGAGATAGAACGCCATATGGTTAATCCCGGCGCAGCGGTAGCGTAAATCCGCCGGGTTGAGGTCAAGATCGCGCGCCAGTTCTTCCGCCGTTCCCTGCACCGAGTGGCACAGGCCAACCTGTTTAATATGCGGGTAGCGGGCGTAGATGGCCCAGGTGTTCATCGCCATTGGGTTGACGTAGTTAAGCAGGGTGGCGTCCGGGCAGACCTCGGTCATGTCGTCGCAGATAGCCCATAGATGAGGTATGGTGCGCAGGGCGCGCATAATGCCCCCCGGACCCAGCGTATCGGCGATGGTCTGCTCCAGGCCATGGCGTTTACAGACCTCAAAATCAGTGACGGTACAGGGCTCATAGCCGCCAATCTGGAAGGCGACCACAACGAAATCAGCGCCCTGCAGGGCGGTTTTGCGATCGCGATGGCAGCTGATTTCGCCCTTCGCGCCGACGGAATCCATCAGCTTGCGCACCACGGTATGCGACTCTTCCAGCCGGGTGTCATCGATATCCATCAGCGCGACATGCGCCGATTTCAGCGCCGGGCGCTGGAAAACATCACCGAGAATATTTTTAACGAACACCGTCGAACCGGCGCCGATAAAGGTAATTTTTGGGGCGGTCATTACGCTCTCTCCATCAGGTCATTGAACCCTTGCAGAGTGGCACGCCATTCAGCGTTGCGCTGCCCTGTTCCAACCGGAGCATTCCCGAAAGCTCAGATCGGCCATTAAGCGCCACAAAATCTGAGTTTTCGGGAACAGATTGCGCAAAAAGGAGAGAAAATGGGCCGATTCTTCCGCTAAGCTGTCGTCAGTTCTGGCGAAAAATGCAGCCACTCTGACAATTCAGGAATACGCTAACGATGGAATACCGCTTCACCTCCCTGCCCCCCGATCCCTTTATGTGCAGCAGCGATGAAAAGCAGAGCCGCAGCCCGCTGGCGCTCTACTCTGAGTATCAGCGTATGGATATCGAGCTGCGCCCGCCGCACGCCATGCCTACCAGCCACTGGCATGGCCAGGTGGAGGTCAACGTGCCGTTCGATGGCGACGTGGAATATTTGATTAATAACGAAGTGGTGCGCATAGAGAAAGGCTATATCACTCTGTTCTGGGCCTGTACGCCGCATCAGTTGACCCGCCCGGGGGATTGCCAGCAGATGGCGATCTTTAACCTGCCGATGCATCTGTTTCTCTCATGGCCGCTGGACCGGGAGCTGATCAACCACGTCACTCACGGGATGGTGATTAAATCCCTCGCCGCCCAGCAGCTGAGCGCCTTCGAGGTGCGCCGCTGGCAGCAGGAGCTGAACCACGACAATGAACAGATTCGCCAGCTGGCGATCGATGAAATCGCCCTGATGCTGAAGCGGCTGAGCCTCGCCGGCTGGCAGCCGATTCTGGTCAACAAAACCTCGCGCACCCATAAGAACAGCGTCTCGCGCCATGCGCAGTTTTATGTCAGCCAGATGCTGGAATTTATCGCCGCCCACTACGACCAGGCGCTGACCGTCAATGCCGTCGCCGAGCACGTTAAGCTCAACCCGAACTATGCGATGGGGGTATTCCAGAGAGTGATGCAGCAAACCATGAAGCAGTACATTACCGCCATGCGTATCAATCACGTGCGGGCGCTGCTGAGCGATACCGACAAGACCATCCTGGATATCGCCCTCACCGCCGGTTTCCGCTCCAGCAGCCGTTTCTACAGCACCTTTACCCGTTACGTGGGGATGCCGCCGCAGCAGTACCGTAAACTTAGCCAACAGCGTCGTCACGGTCTGGCCTTGCCGGAGGCATAAAAAATGCCGCCGGGGTTTCCCCTGGCGGCATGATTAGCAGTGAAAACAGTTAGTCGTTGATACGCGGATGCTGCTGCACCAGACGCGACCGTTTTGCCTGCAGATCGGCGATCTCCTGATCGATATCTTCGATTTTTTGTTCGATGTTATCGTAGTGCTCGCCAAGGATTTCTTTCGCTTCCTGAATATCCGACGCCGCCGGGGTCGCCCCTTTCAGCGGACGGTTAGCCGTCTCTTTCATCGACAGGCCCGTCGCCATACCCACCACCGCGATCACCATCAGGTAGTATGCCGGCATCATCAGGTTCTGGGTGGTCTCCACCAGCCACGCCGCCAGGGTTGGCGTCAGACCGGCAATCAGCACCGAGATGTTAAAGGCGCTGGCCAGAGCGCTGAAGCGGATGTGGGTCGGGAACATCGCCGGCAGCGATGAGGCCATCACGCCGATAAAGCAGTTCAGCACCACCGCCAGCAGCAGCAGACCGGCGAAGATCAGGCTCGTCACGTTGCTGTTGATCATAATGAAGGCCGGGATCGACAGGGCAAACAGCGCCACGCTACCAATCAGGATAAACGGACGGCGGCCGAAGCGGTCGCTGAGCATGCCGATAACCGGCTGCACAAACAGCATCCCGACCATGATGGCGATGATGATCAGCACCCCATGGTCTTCCGAGTAGTGCAGGTTATGCGACAGGTAGCTCGGCATGTAGGTCAGCAGCATGTAATAGGTCACGTTAGTGGAAATCACCAGACCGATACAGGTCAGCAGGCTGCGCCAGTGCTTAGTGGCAATCTCTTTAAAGGAGACCTTCGGCCCGTCCTGCAGACCTTCACGGTCGCCCTGCTCCATGGTGTCCACATGCTGCTGGAACGCCGGGGTTTCTTCCAGCGCATGGCGCAGATAGAGCCCGATGATGCCTAACGGCAGCGCCAGGAAGAACGGGATACGCCAACCCCACTCAAGGAAGTTCTGTTCCCCCACTACGCTGGAGATCAGGACCACCACGCCAGCCCCCATCACAAACCCGGCGATGGAGCCAAAGTCCAGCCAGCTGCCCATAAACCCGCGTTTACGGTCAGGGGAGTATTCCGCGACGAAGATCGATGCCCCGGTATATTCACCACCGACCGAGAAGCCCTGCGCCATTTTACACAGCAGCAGCAGGATCGGCGCCCAGATACCTATCGTGGCATACGAAGGAATAAGGCCGATACAGAAAGTACTTATCGACATGATCACGATAGTTATCGCGAGAATTTTCTGCCGACCATATTTATCGCCCAGCATCCCGAAGAACAGGCCGCCTAACGGACGAATTAAAAATGGAACGGAAAAGGTGCCGAGTGCGGCAATCATCTGCACGCTTGGGTTGGCATCGGGGAAGAAGACTTTACCTAAGGCGTAGGCCACAAAGCCGTAGACGCCGAAATCGAACCACTCCATCGCGTTGCCCAGGGAGGCCGCGGTGATCGCCTTTTTCAGTTTACCATCGTCGATGATGGTCACATCCTTAAGGGTGATGGGCTTTATTTTTTTCCTTTTAAGCATATTTTTCCTCTGCTACTCCGCCTTGAGTGCACGCCTCTTCGCCGAATGGCAAAGCCATTCGCATCGTGCGTCAGGAGCGGTGAATTGCTGTGCTCCTCATTTCAAGCGTAGCAGGTTTGCCTGCACTGTCTGCTGACAGAATGTACAACCGAACCTGTTGACGCCTGCTCTGGCTACTGGTGAATAAATAGAGCGGCTCATCGTGATAATTGATGAAATTGACCTGCTCCCCTTTTTTACCCTAACAGTGTTTATATCTGCGATCAACTTCACATAAATTTACCGCCTAATTACAGAGTGTCGAAAAATAAATAAGTTCATTTCCTGCCGATCGCCCGGAAATTATTTCGTCGATTTTGCTCCACCTCGGGCGGTTAATTTCAGCGTTTATTCGCTTCTTCCCGGAATAACACCACGGCTATTTTTTATCAAAAAAACACCCGACAAAAGTGGGTGATTGCGCTATAATCACACCCACTTTCGGCTCTCAGCCGCTGTTTAAAGGACCAACGTCCTGTTTTTCGACGACATCACGAGGAACGTCATGCAACTGCCACACTGCCCAAAATGCGATTCGACTTACACTTATGAAGACAACGGCATGTACATCTGCCCGGAATGCGCCCATGAGTGGAACCCTGCCGAAGCCACGGAAGAAACCGACGTTCTGATCGTTAAAGATGCCAACGGCAATTTACTGGCCGATGGCGACAGCGTCACGGTAGTGAAGGATCTGAAGGTTAAAGGCAGCTCTTCGATGCTGAAAATCGGCACCAAAGTGAAGAATATCCGCCTGGTCGAAGGCGATCACAATATTGACTGCAAAATTGACGGTTTTGGCCCGATGAAGCTGAAATCTGAATTCGTCAAAAAGAACTGATTTATTTCCGGGCAGGCGACGCGATTATTTTCCCCTATCGCCGTCGCCGCTCCCGATATCCTGACGGTCCCTCGCCTCCCTGCGTATCCGGTTATTTATCCGGCCAGCCGCCGCTATTTATGCAGCCCCCTGCAGCGGTATTCCCACCCCATTTTCGCGCTGCCGTCTGGCTCAATCCCGCTGCGGGCGACTACGCTTTACGGGTTACGGTCACTGAGGTATTCACCATGTCCTTAAGTCCCTACCTTGCCTTTGCGGGCAACTGCGCCGAGGCGATCGCTTTCTATCAGCAGACGCTGGGCGCGGAGCTGATGTTTAAAATGACCTTTGGCGAAATGCCGCCTTCGGCGCAGGAAGCCTCTGACGGCTGCCCGTCTGGCCAGAAGATGGCGAATGACGCCATCGCCCACGCCAGCCTGCGCATCGGCAACGGCGAGCTGATGCTAAGCGACAGCGCCTTCGGGCCCGATGTACACTACGCCGGCTTCACCCTCGTCCTCGATCCCAGGGATGTCGCTGAAGGTCAGCGCTGGTTCGAAGCGCTGGCGGTCGGCGGACGCATTGAGATGGCCTGGCAGGAAACCTTCTGGGCCCACGGCTTCGGCAAAGTCGTGGATCGCTTTGGCGTTCCCTGGATGATCAACGTGGTCAAACAAGGCTGACCCCGCCAGGGCGGCCTGGCCGCCCTGTCATCCGTCTGGCATTAACTCTTCATCCTTTAGTCATCATCACTTAACCGAACTGCAACATAAACCGGTCAGGATCGGCTCACAACGCGAGGAAGCTCCTCGCCTATGCTGTGTGAGGCTTGATGACCATGCACCTGTCCAGACATCCGACCAGTTATCCCACGCGCTATCAGGAAATCGCCGCCCGGCTTGAGCAGGAGTTGCGCCACCACTATCGCTGCGGTGACTATCTGCCCGCCGAGCAGCAGCTGGCGACGCGCTTCGACGTTAACCGCCACACCCTGCGCCGGGCGATCGACCAGCTGGTTGAGCGCGGCTGGGTACAACGCCGTCAGGGCGTGGGCGTGCTGGTGCTGATGCGGCCGATCGATTACCCGCTCAACGCCCAGGCGCGTTTCAGCCAAAACCTGCTGGAACAAGGCAGCGATCCCACCAGCGAAAAACTGCTGTCGGTACTGCGCCCCGCCAGCGCGCACGTTGCCGAAGCCTTTGGTATTAGCGAGGGCGAGAACGTCATTCATCTGCGCACCCTGCGCCGGGTCAATGGCGTCGCCCTGTGCCTGATTGACCACTACTTCGCCGACCTGCGCTTCTGGCCGGTGTTACAGACCTTCAGCCACGGCTCGCTGCACGACCTGCTGCGCGATCGGCTTGACGTCGAACTGACCCGGGTGCGCACCAAAATCAGCGCCCGTCGCGCACAGGCGAAAGAGAGCAAACTGCTGGAGATCCCCAATATGGCGCCGCTGCTCTGCGTCCGCACCCTCAACAGCCGCCAGGGCGAGCAGGCCGCCACCGAATACTCCGTCAGCCTCACCCGCGCCGACATGATTGAATTCACCATGGAGCACTGAATGCACTTCGATACCGCCACCCGCCAGCGCTGGATGTCCGTGCTGGCCCACAGTGAACCGCAAGATCTTCTGGCGCGCATGCACTCCCTGCAGCTGGCGCCGGAGTATGAACTGATCCGCACTCCCGAGACTGGCCTGGTGCAGCTTCAGGCCCGGATGGGCGGTATCGGCGACCGTTTCTTCGCCGGCGACGCCACGCTCACCCGCGCCGCGGTACGTCTGGCCGACGGAACGCTCGGCTACAGCTGGATCTTAGGCCGCGACCGCCCGCACGCCGAACGCTGCGCGGCCATCGACGCCCTGCTGCAGTCACCCCGCCATTTTCACAATTTAATGGAAACCCTGATAACCCCGCTGGAAGCGCTACGCAGCGCGCGCATTGAAGCCCGACGCGCCGAAGTCAACGCCAGCCGGGTCGACTTCTTTACCCTGGTTCGCGGAGATAACGCATGACCTTACAACCCGCTTTTTCCCTGGCTGTGCAGGATGCCCAACACAGTTTTCGTCGCCTGCTGAAAGCGATGAGCGAGCCGGGGGTGATTGTCTCCCTGCAGCAGTTACAGCACGGCTGGCAGCCGCTGAACGTCGCTTCCACCAGCCTGCTATTGACCCTTGCCGATCACGAAACGCCGGTCTGGCTCGCCAGCGCTCTGCATAACGATCTGGTGGGACAGAATCTGCGCTTTCATACCGGCGCGCCGCTGGTGGACCAGCCGCAGCAGGCGGTCTTTGCCGTCGCCAATGACGGCATCAGCGCCGAGCAGCTCAACGTCCTCTCCGCTGGCACCGTCACCGCCCCGGAGACCGGCGTCACGCTGATCGTTCAGCTCGCCAGCCTTAGCGGCGGACGCATGCTGCGCCTGACCGGGGCGGGCATTGCCGAAGAGCGAATGATCGCCCCTCAGCTGCCGGACTGCATCATTGACGAACTGACGGAGCGCCCACACCCGTTCCCGCTGGGCATTGATCTGATCCTCACCTGCGGCGAGCGCCTGCTGGCGATCCCGCGCACCACTCACGTGGAGGTTTGCTAAATGTACGTTGCCGTCAAGGGCGGCGAGAAGGCGATCCGCGCCGCTCACGCCTTACAGGAACAGAAACGACGGGGCGATGGACGGCTTCCCGAACTGAGCGTTGACCAGATAGGCGAACAGCTCAATCTGGCGGTGGACCGGGTGATGACCGAGGGCGGCATCGCCGACCGCGAACTGGCGGCGCTGGCGCTCAAACAGGCCAGCGGCGATAACGTCGAAGCGATCTTCCTGCTGCGCGCCTACCGCACCACCCTGCCGCGGCTGGCGGTTAGCGAACCGATCGACACCGCCAAAATGCGTCTCGAACGCCGCATCTCGGCAGTGTACAAAGATATCCCCGGCGGCCAGCTGCTGGGCCCCACTTACGACTACACCCACCGCCTGCTCGATTTTACCCTGCTGGCAAACGGCGAAGCGCCTTCTGTGCAGCAAGCCGAGTGCGACACGCAGCCGACGCCGCACGTCTTTAGCCTGCTCACGCAGCAGGGTCTGGCGAAGGCCGAGGAAGATCGCGGCACACCGCCCGACGATATCACCCGCACCCCGCCGGTCTACCCCTGCTCACGTTCTTCGCGCCTGCAGCAGCTAATGCGCGGCGATGAAGGCTACCTGCTGGCGCTGGCCTATTCGACTCAGCGCGGCTATGGCCGCAACCATCCGTTTGCCGGCGAGATCCGCAGCGGCTACGTGCAGGTGGAGATTGTCCCGGAAGAGCTGGGCTTTAGCGTCAATATTGGCGAGCTGCTGCTCACCGAATGCGAAATGGTCAACGGCTTCGTCGCCCCGCAGGATGAGCCGCCGCACTTCACCCGCGGCTACGGTCTGACCTTCGGCATGAGCGAGCGCAAAGCGATGGCCATGGCCCTCGTCGACCGCGCCCTGCAGGCGGCGGACTATGACGAAGAGATTGCCGGTCCCGCCCAGGATGAAGAGTTTGTGCTGGCCCACGCCGATAACGTTGAAGCCGCCGGCTTCGTCTCGCATCTGAAGCTGCCGCACTATGTCGATTTCCAGGCCGAACTGGCGCTGCTGAAACGCCTGCAACGGGAGAACGAACGTGGCTAACCCACTGACTGGCTATAACTTTGCTTATCTCGACGAGCAAACCAAGCGCATGATCCGCCGGGCTATTCTCAAAGCGGTAGCCATTCCCGGCTACCAGGTGCCGTTCGGCGGTCGCGAAATGCCGATGCCCTACGGCTGGGGCACTGGCGGCATCCAGTTGACCGCCAGCGTCATCGGCGAGAACGACGTGCTGAAGGTGATTGACCAGGGCGCCGATGACACCACCAACGCGGTGTCGATTCGTCAGTTCTTTAAGCGTGTTACCGGCGTCGCCACCACCGAGCGTACCGAAGACGCCACCCTGATCCAGACCCGCCATCGCATCCCGGAGACGCCGCTGGTGGAGGATCAGATCCTGATCTACCAGGTGCCGATCCCGGAGCCGCTGCGCTTTATCGAGCCGCGTGAAACCGAAACCCGCACCATGCACGCCCTGGAAGAGTACGGCGTGATGCAGGTGAAACTGTATGAAGATATTGCCCGCTTCGGCCATATCGCCACCACCTACGCCTACCCGGTGAAGGTCAATGGCCGCTACGTGATGGATCCCTCGCCGATCCCGAAATTCGATAACCCGAAAATGCATATGATGCCGGCGCTGCAGCTGTTCGGCGCCGGGCGCGAAAAGCGGATCTACGCCGTGCCGCCCTATACCCCGGTGGAGAGTCTCGATTTCGACGACCACCCATTTACCGTCCAGGAGTGGGATGAACCCTGCGCCATCTGCGGCTCGCGCCACAGCTACCTCGACGAAGTGGTGCTGGATGACAGCGGCCAGCGGATGTTTGTCTGCTCCGATACCGACTATTGCCGCCAGCAGAGCGAGGGGCAGAAAAAATGAACCAGCCATTACTTGCTGTGAATAACCTGACCCATCTCTACGCCCCGGATAAAGGTTTTCGCGATGTCTCCTTCGAGCTGTGGCCGGGAGAAGTGCTCGGCATCGTCGGCGAGTCCGGCTCCGGTAAAACCACCCTGCTGAAGGCAATCTCCGCCCGCCTGACGCCGCAGCGGGGCGAGGTGCTGTACCAGCAGCGCTCGCTGTACGCCATGAGCGAAGCCGAACGCCGCCGCCTGCTGCGCACCGAATGGGGGGTGGTGCATCAGCACCCAATGGACGGTCTGCGTCGCCAGGTCTCCGCCGGGGGCAACATCGGCGAACGGCTGATGGCCACCGGCGCCCGCCACTACGGCAACATTCGCGCCACCGCTGAAAAGTGGCTGCAGGAGGTGGAGATCCCGCCCTCGCGCATCGACGACCTGCCCACCACCTTCTCCGGCGGCATGCAGCAGCGTCTGCAGATTGCCCGCAATCTGGTCACCCAGCCGAAGCTGGTGTTTATGGATGAACCCACCGGCGGGCTGGATGTGTCCGTGCAGGCGCGGCTGCTTGATCTGCTGCGTGGCCTGGCGGTGGAGCTGAATCTGGCGGTAGTGATTGTTACCCACGATCTCGGCGTCGCCCGCCTGCTGGCGAACCGACTGCTGGTAATGAAGCAGGGCCAGGTGGTGGAAAGTGGCTTAACCGACCGGGTGCTCGACGATCCGCACCATCCTTATACCCAGCTGCTGGTGTCGTCGGTGTTGCAGAATTAATGCTGTTTTGCCGGGTGGCGGCTGCGCCTTACCCGGCCCACAGGTGCGTTATTCGTAGGCCGGGTAAGCGAAGCGCCACCCGGCAACCCAACCTCGTGAGAGCTAACATGATCCGCGTTGAAAACGTCCATAAAACCTTTGTTCTGCACCAGCAGCACGGCGTGCGTCTGCCGGTGCTGGCCGACGCCTCGCTGACCGTTAACGCCGGGGAGTGCGTGGTGCTCCACGGTCACTCCGGCAGCGGCAAATCGACCCTGCTGCGTTCGCTGTACGCCAACTATCTGCCGGACAGCGGCCATATTCATATCCGCCACGGCGACGAATGGGTGGACCTGGTCACCGCCACGCCGCGCAAGGTGCTGGAAGTGCGCAAAACCACCATCGGCTGGGTCAGCCAGTTTCTACGGGTGATCCCGCGTATTTCGGCGCTGGAGGTGGTGATGCAGCCGCTGCTCGATCTCGGGACGCCGCGTGAAGCGAGCGCCGCCAAAGCCGCCCAGCTGCTGACCCGCCTCAACGTTCCGCAACGTCTGTGGCACCTTGCGCCGTCGACCTTTTCCGGCGGCGAACAGCAACGGGTCAATATCGCCCGCGGTTTTGCGGTCGACTATCCGATCCTGCTCCTCGATGAACCCACCGCCTCACTGGATGGCAAAAACAGTGCTGCCGTGGTCGACCTGATCCACGATGCCAAAGCGCGCGGCGCGGCCATCGTCGGGATTTTCCATGACGAAGGGGTACGCCGTCAGGTCGCCGACCGGCTGCACCCCATGGGAATAACAGCATGATTATCAATAACGTAAAACTGGTTCTCGACGATGACGTGGTCCACGGTTCGCTGGAAGTCCAGGACGGTCGCATTCTCGCCTTCGCTGAAAGCCAGAGCCGGCTGCCGCAGGCGCTGGATGGGGAAGGCGGCTGGCTGCTGCCGGGCCTTATCGAGCTGCATACCGATAACCTCGACAAGTTCTTTACCCCGCGGCCGAAGGTAGACTGGCCGGCCCACTCGGCGATGAGCAGCCACGACGCAATGATGGTCGCCAGCGGCATCACCACCGTGCTGGACGCCGTGGCGATTGGCGACGTGCGCGATGGCGGCGATCGTCTTGAGAATCTGGAGAAGATGGTCAATGCGGTGGAAGAGACGCAAAAGCGCGGTCTTAACCGCGCAGAGCACCGTCTGCACCTGCGCTGCGAGCTGCCGCATCACACCACGCTGCCGCTGTTTGAAAAGCTGATCGACCGCGAGTCGGTGAGCATGGTCTCTCTGATGGACCACTCGCCCGGCCAGCGTCAGTACGCCGATCGCAGCAAGTACCGCGATTACTATCAGGGAAAATATCATCTGACGCATGACGAAATGGACCGTTTTGAAGCCGAGCAGATGGCTCTGGCCGCCACCTGGTCGCAGCCCAATCGCCAGACCATCGCCGCCATGTGCCGCGCCCGCCGTATCGCCCTCGCCAGCCACGACGACGCCACCGAGGCGCATGTGGCTGAATCCCACCAGCTGGGTAGCGTCATCGCCGAGTTTCCCACCACCCTGGCCGCGGCGCAGGCTTCACGTCAGCACGGGATGCACGTCCTGATGGGGGCGCCGAATATCGTGCGCGGCGGTTCCCACTCCGGCAACGTCGCCGCCCACCTGCTGGCGAACCACGGTTTGCTCGACATTCTCTCTTCCGACTACTATCCCGCCAGCCTGCTGGATGCCGCATTCCGCATCGCCGACGCCGAGGATAACGCCTTCACCCTGGCGCAGGCGATCCGTCTGGTCAGCAAACATCCGGCGCAGGCGCTGGGCCTTGACGATCGCGGCGTCATCGCCGAGGGGAAACGCGCCGACCTGGTGCTGGCGCACCGTCGCGGCGAGCATGTCCACATCGACCATGTCTGGCGCCAGGGAAGGAGGGTCTTTTAATGCCGGGAAAACTGATCTGGCTGGTGGGCCCCTCCGGCTCCGGGAAAGACAGCCTGCTGGCGGCGCTGCGCCAGCGCGAGCACCCGCAGCTGCTGGTGGCGCATCGTTACATTACCCGGCCCTTTAACGCCGGTAACGAAAACCATATCGCCCTCAGCGAACATGAATTTTTTACCCGCGCCGAGCAGCATCTCTTTGCCCTCAGCTGGCACGCCAACCATACTTACTATGGCATTGGCGTGGAGATCGACCTGTGGCTGCACGCCGGCTTCGACGTGGTGGCCAATGGCTCCCGCGCCCATCTGGCGCTGGCGCGGGAACGCTACGGCGAGGTGCTGGTGCCGATCTGTCTCGCCGTCTCGCCGCCGGTGCTGCGCCAGCGGCTGGAGCAGCGCGGCCGGGAAAATGCGGTGGATATCGCCCAGCGTCTGGACCGCGCCGCGCGCTATAAGCCGGACGATTGCCTGACGCTGAATAACGACGGCAGTCTCCGACAATCGGTCGATGAATTTTTCCGCCTGCTGCGCAGCCACGCGGTGCGCGAAGCGGATCCGCTGGTATAAACCAAAGGTGACACGATGAGCCTGACCCTCCGCTTAACCGGCACCGGCGGCGCTCAGCTGGTGCCGGCCTTTGGCTGCGATTGCGCGGCCTGCCGCCGCGCCCGCCGCGAGGAAAGCCATCGCCGACGCCCCTGTAGCGGGGTGGTGACGTTCAACAGCGCAGTGACGCTGCTGGACGCCGGCAGACCGGATCTGATGGAACATCATCCCGGCGGCAGCTTTCAGCAGGTGCTGCTAACCCACTATCACCTGGATCATGTGCAGGGGCTGTTTCCGCTGCGCTGGGGCGTGGGCGCGCCGATCCCGGTCTACGGCCCGCCGGACGACGCCGGCTGCGACGATCTGCTCAAGCACCCCGGCCTGCTCGACTTCAGCCATACCGTCACGCCGTTTGTGGTGTTTGAGCTGCAGGGCCTGCGGGTAACGCCCCTGCCGCTCAACCATTCGAAGCTCACCTTCGGTTATCTGCTGGAGTCGGCCCACAGTCGGGTAGCCTGGCTCTCGGATACCGCCGGGCTGCCGGACAAGACGCTGAAGTTTTTACTCAGCAACCGCCCGCAGGCGATGATCATCGACTGCAGCCATGAGCCGCGGGCGCAGACCCCGCGTAACCATAACGATTTCAATACCGTTCGCGCCCTTAACCAGGCGATAGGCTGTCCGCGGGTGATCCTCACCCATATCAGCCATCAGTTTGACGTCTGGATGATGGATAACCCGCTACCGGAAGGTTTCGAAGCGGGTTATGACGGGATGGAAATCGTGCTGGATTAGGCGTCGGTCTGCTGCGGGGCGATCAATAGTCATCGTCCAGACGACGCTGATCGCTTTCTAACTGGCGGCGATCGCGATCGAGCTGGCGCTGGCGTTCATCCAGCTGACGGCGGCGATCGTCCAGCTGGCGTTGCCGATCGTCATGCTGACGCTGGCTGTCACGGCTCTGCTGGCGACTTCCCTGATAGCGCCCGTCATCATACCGGCCATCGTCATCGTATCTGTCGTCGTCATCAGAGCGACTGCTACCCGGGTTATAGGCGTCGTTAATGGCTTGCTGAATATTGCCGATCGCGTCATCGATAATATCGGCGCGGGCGGCCAGGCTGGTCAGCGACAGAGTGCAAAAGAGCAGTGCGATTGCGTAACGTTTCATCGGGGCCAATCTCATCAGAGTCCTGCCGCTACCTTAATCATCGGCATGCCGCCCGGGTAGCGGAGGAATCTCAAATCCTCGCGTACGCTGCACTCAGCGCCTGCGCCAGCTGAGCGCGGGTGAAGGGCTTACGCAGCCACTCCACCTCCGGCAGGGCCGGGTTCTGCGCCGGGCGCAAATCCTGACCGCTGATCAGCAGCACCGGCAGCGCCGGAAAGCGGCGGCGCGCGGTATGGATCACATCGGCGCCGCTCAGCCCGCCGGGCAGCATCAGATCGCTAATCAACAGGGCAATATCCGGCGAGGCCTCCAGCAGCTGCAGCGCCTCTTCCCCGCTGGCGGTTTCCAGCGTCAGCCAGCCCAGCTGATGCAGCTGTTCGCACAGCGTCTGGCGAACATCCTCTTCATCTTCCAGCACCAGCGCCAGCCGTTCTCCCGCCGGGATTGGTTCGTCTTCCACCGGCACCGCCGCCTTCTCTACCTCGGTCATCGCCCGCGGCAGCTGCAGCCGCACCGTCGTCCCCTGCCCCGGCGCGCTCTCCAGCGCCACCCGGCCGCCCGACTGGCGCACAAAGCCATACACCATCGACAGCCCCAGGCCGCTGCCGCTGCCGGTGGCTTTAGTGGTAAAGAAGGGTTCAAACACCCGGGCTTTCACCGCCTGCGACATGCCGCAGCCGTGATCGATCACCTCCAGAGCCACCATATCCTGCCGCTGGCCGCTGCTGCGGGTGACCCGCTGATTCCAGGTACGAATTTTAATGACGCCCGCGCGCCCGGCCATGGCGTCGCGGGCGTTCATCACCAGGTTAATCAGGGCGTTTTCCAGCTGGCCGACGTCTATCCATGCCGGCCACGCCGGCGACTGCGCCTCAATCTCCAGGCTCAAGGTCGCCGGCAGGGAGTGACGCATTAGCTCGCTGAGGTTCTCCAGCAACGGCGCCATCGCCACCGCCTGGGGATGCAGCGCCTGCTTACGCGAAAAGGCCAGCAGCCGCTGGGTCAGAAGCGCCCCGCGTTCCGCCGCCTTCAGCGCCCTGGTGAGGCGTGGCGCATCCTGCGCATTCGGCTCCACCAGCTCAAGGCTGCCGATGATCACCGCGAGCAGGTTGTTAAAATCATGCGCCAGGCCTCCGGTCAGTTGGCCGACGGCCTTCATCTTCTGGCTGTGCAACAGCGCCTCCTCCAGCTCCTGACGCTTAATCCTATCGATCTCCATCTGGGTGGTCTTCTCTTTCAGCAGCCGGGTGGTGTGCTCCAGCGACGCCGTATTGCGCGCGAAAACGTTAAAGGCGCGCGCCAGTTCGCCCAGCTCGTCGCGCCGCTGCAGGGCCGGCACCGAGACGTTCGGCTCTCCCTGAGCCAGCCGCGACATCGCCCGCGAGATAGCGGTCAGGTTAGAGCCCAGGTTACGGTAGATGTACCACCCGGCGCAGCCGGTGATCGCCAGCGCCAGCAGCGCGGAAAGCAGAATAAACATGCTGATGGAGCGCAGCTCCCGATGGCTCTGCGCCGCCCGCTGTTCGGAGGCTTCCGCCACCCGGGTCACGTACTGATTGATGTCGTCGTTAAGC
Source organism: Klebsiella sp. 7-CIP_Kleb. (assembly GCF_050378655.1). Classification (NCBI taxonomy): domain Bacteria; kingdom Pseudomonadati; phylum Pseudomonadota; class Gammaproteobacteria; order Enterobacterales; family Enterobacteriaceae; genus Klebsiella; species Klebsiella sp. 7-CIP_Kleb. Next base: position 103,907 of record NZ_JBNRLJ010000007.1, on the reverse strand, counting down.
AGCGCGACCAGCGCTTTGATGTGGTACATGTACCAGCTGATCGTCAGGTCGCTCTCCTCCAGCTGGGCCGACAGCGGGGCCAGCTTCGCCAGCTCCCGGGTGACGTCGGGGAGAACAAACGCCAGCGCGGGATCGGCGCTTTGAGCCGGCAGGTCGCCGCGCAGCTGGTCGAGCTGCAGAACGATCGACCGCGGCGTGACGGTATGGATCGCGGCGGCGATCAGCCGGTCCATCTCGGCTAGCCGACGAGGATCGATCGCCCGGTCCCCGCCGCGATCGTTAAGATCGGCGAGATGGCGCAGGTTGCTCTGATTCTGGTAAAGCGAACTCAGCAGCGCATTGCGCTGCAGATGACGACGCTGGCCGCGCTCCAGCATCTCCGCCACGCTCCGCTGCAGCGCGTTGCTGCGGCGAATAATACTGGCCACCAGCGCCTCCTCCTGCTGCGCCAGCGGAGCCGCTGCCAGCTGAGCCAGCGAGTGCTTCAGCGCCTGCTGCGTCGCCAGCAGCCGTTCCGCTTCGCTTTTATACTCCAGCGCGCCCACCACCTGCGACAGGCGCACCGCGGCCGTGGCGACATTCGCCGTGTCCCGCGCCAGATCCATACTGCCGCGCATATCGTTGAGGGTCTGGCGCTGCACCTGCTCCTGCAGCTGGCTGGCGTGGTGAAAGCCGAACACCGCCACGCCGCTCACCAGCAGGGTGACGACCACCATCAGCAGATTAAAGGAGAGCAGGCGGCCACGGGCGCTGGTGAAAAACGGGTGTCGGCGAGCGGTCATAGCAACTCCGGTGAAGGAACGGTCGGCATATAGGCGTGACGGTGCAGAAAATGACGCCGCGTAACTGTGATCGCGGTTAACTATTTATCACTATGACAAATATGAATGGATTCTGACATCCTGCATTTATTTTCCGGTGGTGGACTGCTGCTATTGTTCTCGCAGACAGGAGCGCCGTGATGACCGCCACCCCGGTACTGGAAATGCGCCATATCGCCAAAGCTTTTGGCAAATTCTACGCGCTAAAGGGCGTCGACCTGACGGTCTGGCCCGGCGAGATCCACGCCCTGATGGGGGAGAACGGCGCCGGAAAAAGCACGCTGATGAAGATCCTCGCCGGCGCCTATACCGCCACCAGCGGCGAGATCCTGATCGACGGAAAACCGCAAACGATCCGCGGCCCCAAGGACGCGCTGGCCGCCGGGATCACGTTGATCTACCAGGAGATGCAGCTGGCGCCGAACCTGACCGTCGCGGAAAACATTTTCCTCGGCAGCGAGCTGGCACGTGGTGGCCTGGTGCAGCGCAAAGCCATGCTCAGCCAGGCGCAGGCGGTGATCGACCGTCTCGGCGCCCAGTTCAGGGCCAGCGACCGGGTGATGACCCTGACCATCGCCGAGCAGCAGCAAGTGGAGATCGCCCGCGCCCTGCACCGTCAAAGCCGCATTCTGGTGATGGATGAACCCACCGCCGCCCTCTCCTCGCGGGAAACCCAGCGCCTGTTCGACCTCATCCTGCGCCTGCGCGATGAGGGGATGGCGATTATCTATATCAGCCACCGCATGGCGGAAGTGTATGAGCTCTCCGACCGGGTCAGCGTCCTGCGCGACGGGCAGTATGTCGGCAGCCTGGTGCGCGACAAGCTCAACGCACCGGAGCTGGTGCGCATGATGGTCGGCCGTCCGCTCAGCGATCTGTTCAATAAAGAGCGCGATATTCCCCGCGGCCAGCCGCGCCTGCGGGTCGAGGATCTGACCGATGGCGGTAAGGTTAAGCCCAGCAGCCTGGTGGTGCATGCCGGCGAAATCGTCGGCCTCGCCGGGCTGGTCGGCGCCGGACGCTCCGAACTGGCGCAGCTGATCTTTGGCGTGCGCAAAGCCACCGGCGGGATGATCGAGATCGACGGCGAGCCGGTGGTGATCCACTCGCCGCGCGAAGCCATCGACCATGGCATCGGCTTTCTGACCGAAAACCGCAAAGAGCAGGGCCTGTTTCTCGAACTGGCGGCCCAGGAAAACATCACCATGGCGACGCTGGAGCGCGACGCGACCTGGGGAATGCTCAACCGCCGGAAGGCGCAAACCATCTCCGATGATGCCATCCAGCTGCTGAACATCCGCGTACCGCACGCCCAGGTGCGCGCCGGCGGGCTGTCCGGCGGCAACCAGCAGAAATTATTGATTTCACGCTGGGTGGCGATTGGCCCGCGCATTCTGATCCTTGATGAACCCACCCGCGGCGTCGACGTCGGCGCGAAAAGCGAGATTTACCGCATCATGAACGACATGGCGCGCCAGGGCGTCGCCATTCTGATGATCTCCAGCGAACTGCCCGAAGTGGTGGGCATGAGCGACCGGGTCTATGTGATGCGCGAAGGGACTATCGCCGGCGAGCTGCAGTCCGGCGATATCAGCCAGGAACAGATCATGACGCTGGCCACCGGCGTGAACGATTCTCACCTTAAGGCAGGGCAACTATGAGCATACCGAAAGAGACCTCCGCGCCGGTCGCGAAATCCGCTTCGGCGAAAAAAATGCTGATGGGCGACCTGATGCAGACCGTCGGCATTCTGCCGATCCTCATCCTGATCGTCGCCGTCTTCGGCTTTATCGCCCCCAACTTCTTCACGGAAAGCAATCTGCTGAATATCACCCGCCAGGCCTCGATCAACATTGTGCTGGCGGCGGGAATGACCTTCATCATCCTCACCGGCGGCATTGACCTTTCCGTCGGCTCCATTCTCGGCACCACCGCGGTGGCGGCAATGGTGGTCTCGCTGATCCCGGAGCTGGCGTTGCTGTCGATTCCGGCGGCGCTGATGCTCGGCCTGCTGCTCGGCCTGTTCAACGGCGCGCTGGTGGCCTTCGCCGGGCTACCGCCGTTTATTGTCACTCTCGGCACCTATACGGCGCTGCGCGGCGCCGCCTATCTGCTGGCCGACGGCACCACGGTGATCAACTCCGATATCAGCTTCGAGTGGATCGGCAATGACTACCTCGGCCCGGTGCCGTGGCTGGTGGTCATCGCCCTGGCGGTTATCGCGGTGTGCTGGTTTATCCTGCGCCGAACCACCCTTGGGGTGCATATCTACGCGGTGGGCGGCAACATGCAGGCGGCGCGGCTGACCGGCATTAAAGTCTGGCTGGTGCTGTTGTTTGTCTATGGCATGAGCGGCCTGCTCTCCGGCCTTGGCGGAGTGATGAGCGCCTCCCGGCTGTACAGCGCCAACGGTAACCTCGGGGTCGGCTACGAGCTGGACGCCATCGCCGCGGTCATTCTTGGCGGCACCAGCTTCGTCGGCGGGATCGGCACCATCACCGGTACGCTGGTGGGGGCGCTGATTATCGCCACCCTCAATAACGGTATGACCCTGATGGGGGTCTCCTACTTCTGGCAACTGGTGATCAAAGGGGCGGTGATCATCATTGCGGTGCTGATCGACAAATACCGTACCCGACATCATCAAAGTGCATAACAACACCATCTTACCTGCGAGGAAAAGCGAATGCGTTTAAAACCGATAGTCACCGCGCTGTGTGCTGGCGCGCTGCTGGCCGCCTCCCCTTTTGCGTCGGCCAAAGAGCTGAAAGCGATTGGCGTGACGGTGGGCGACCTTGCCAACCCGTTCTTTGTGCAGATCACCAAGGGCGCGGAGCTGGAGGCCCGCAAGCTGGCGGGGGATAACGTCAAAGTGACGCTGGTCTCCAGCGGCTACGATCTGGGCCAGCAGGTGGCGCAGATCGATAACTTTATCGCCGCCAAAGTCGATATGATTATCCTCAACGCCGCCGATTCGAAAGGCATTGGCCCGGCGGTGAAACGGGCCAAAGAGGCCGGGATCGTGGTGGTGGCGGTTGACGTTGCCGCCGAAGGGGCCGACGCCACCATCACCTCCGATAACACCCAGGCGGGCGAGCTGGCCTGTAAATACATTAGCGATCGTCTGAACAACAAAGGCAACGTGGTGATCATCAACGGGCCGCCGGTCTCCGCCGTACAAAACCGCGTCGAAGGCTGCGAAACGGAGTTCAAAAAACACCCGGATATAAAAATTCTGTCCTCCAACCAGAACGCCAAAGGCAGCCGGGAAGGCGGACTGGAGGTGATGACCTCCTTGCTGGCGGCCAATCCGAAGATTGACGGCGTGTTCGCGATCAACGATCCGACAGCGATTGGCGCCGATCTGGCAGCGAAACAGGCGCAGCGCAGCGAGTTCTTCATCGTCGGCGTCGACGGCAGCCCGGACGGCGAAGAGGCACTGAAGCGTAAGAACTCCTTGTTTGTCGCAACGCCGGCGCAGGATCCCCAGGTGATGGCGGCGAAGGCGGTGGAAATTGGCTACAACATCCTGCAGGGCAAACCGGCCCCAACCGCGCCGGTGCTGATCCCGGTGACCATGATCGACAAAAACAACGTCAGCTCTTACAAAGGCTGGACCGTGAAATAAGCGCAACCGGGCGCACGATCGTTCCGCCGATTGTGCGCTACGCTTAACAAGTATGACGGCGCGGAGTAGCGATCATGGAACGTAAAGGCATTATTGCCGCAGGCAACATGCTGGTCGATCATGTCCACCAGATCAGACAGTGGCCGGAGCGCGGCTGGCTGGTGGAGATTATGCATAGCGAACGCGCCACCGGCGGCGCGCCGCTGAACGTCCTGCTGACCCTGGCCAAAATGCACGCCGGCCTGCCGCTGCAGGCGGTCGGCCTGATTGGCGAGGATAACGATGGCGACTACATTACCGCCATGCTCGATCAGTACCATATCAATCGCCAGCTCGTGCAGCGCACCAGCTCTGCCCCCACCTCGATGACTCAGGTGATGACCGACGCTGACGGTCAGCGTACCTTTTTTCACTCCCCCGGCGCCAACCGCCTGCTTGACCTTCCGGCCTTTGAGCCGCTGGATGCGCCGCTGAAAATTTTCCATCTCGGCTATCTGCTGCTGCTTGAGAGTCTCGATCGCCCCGACGAAGTGTACGGCACCCGCAGCGCGCGACTGCTGGCGCAGATGCGCGAGCGAGGCTATGAGGTTTCCCTCGATCTGGTGTCGCGCAAGGGCGACCCGCGCTACCGCCCGCTGGTCCTGCCGGCGCTGGCGCATCTTGACTACCTGACCATCAATGAACTGGAAGCCAGCGAGTTTAGCGGGCTGGAGATTCGGCTACCCAACGGCGAGCCGCACGTCGCCAATATCGCCAGCGCCGCCAGCGCATTGCTTGACGCCGGCGTGCGCCAACGGGTGGTGATCCACTGCCCGGAGGGGGCATGGGGCGTCTCACGTACCGAAGCCGGGCGCTGGGTACCGTCATGGCGGCTGCCGCCGGAGGAGATTGTCGGCAGCGTCGGCGCCGGGGATGCCTTCTGCGCCGGCCTGCTGTACGGCAGCCACGAACGCTGGCCGTTAACCGACAGTCTGCAGCTGGCCCACGCCTGCGCCCGCGCCAGCCTGCAGGCTGCCAATGCGATCGACGGCGCCAAAACGCTCACTGAGCTACAGACGTTTATTCAGTTGCAAAATAATTAGAAGGGTTGACTCCCCCAGCAATGGCCAGGCCGGTTAGACAGCTTCCCGCCCTATGCCGCCTTCTCGCTGTGGGTCACGTCGGCGGAAAAGACATAGCCCAGGCCGCGCAGCGTTTTAATCAGCGTCGGCTGATGCGGGTTCAGCTCGATTTTGCGCCGCAGGCGCATGATCAGCACATCGATGGTGCGGTCGAACACCTCGGCGCTTTCGGTATGGGTCAGCGCCAGCAACTGTTCGCGGTTCAGTACCCGGCGGGCGTTCTGCGCCAGCGCCAGCAGCAAACCGTATTCTCCCTGGGTCAGCGGGATCGCCTGCTGCTGCGGGTTATACAGCTCACAGCGGGTGGTATCCAGCCGCCAGCCGTTGAACGTCAGGCCGGCGGCGACGCCCAGCGCCTCGCTGGCCAGCGCCCCGCTGCGCCGCAGCACCGCCTTCACCCGGGCGACCACCACCCGCGAACTGAACGGTTTGGCGATGTAATCATCGGCGCCCATCTCCAGGCCCACCACCACATCGGACTCACTGCCCAGGCCGGAGAGCATCACCACCGGCAGCTCCGGCCGGGTGCGCTGCAGCTGCTGAAGCACCTGCAGGCCATTGGTATCCGGCAGGATCATATCCAGCAAAACCAGCGCGATGTCCGCCCGCTGCGCCACCGTCGCCAGCGCGTCGCCGCCGGTCTGGCAGACCAGCACCTCAAACGCGTGCGCGCCGAGCACATCTCTGAGCAGCTCGCCCATCGCTATGTCGTCATCGACCACTAAAATGACCGGTTTCATCTTTGCCTCTGCCCGCGGGGAGTTAGTGTCAGTCTGATCGATTCTGCAAGGCTGCGCCGACAAATTCCTCTCCCGGTGACATTTTTTCAAGCGCCGTCACATCTCCAGGGTATCGACACGTCAAATCTGTCGACAGGCTGTTTTTCGTCAGCATTTCGCCCAAAAAAGCCGCGTATCATCAAGGAATACCCACAATGAAAATATGGCATAGAAGATGCATAGTGACGGCGCGATAGCGCAAACGCGCCCATTGAATAACTGGAGCAAGACCGATGAAAAAAGTCGTCACGGTTTGCCCGTATTGCGCATCAGGTTGCAAAATCAATCTGGTGGTCGATAACGGCAAAATCGTTCGGGCTGAAGCGGCGCAGGGGAAAACCAACCAGGGAACCCTGTGCCTGAAAGGCTATTATGGCTGGGACTTTATTAACGATACCCAGATCCTGACGCCGCGCCTGAAAACCCCCATGATCCGTCGTCAACGCGGCGGCAAGCTGGAAGCTGTCTCCTGGGATGAGGCGCTGGATTACGTCGCCACTCGCCTCAGCGCCATTAAAGCCAAATATGGCCCGGATGCGATCCAAACCACCGGCTCCTCCCGCGGCACCGGTAATGAAACCAACTATGTGATGCAAAAATTCGCGCGCGCCGTTATTGGTACCAATAACGTCGACTGCTGCGCTCGCGTCTGACACGGCCCTTCGGTTGCAGGTCTGCACCAGTCGGTCGGTAACGGCGCCATGAGTAATGCCATCACAGAGATTGATAACACCGATCTGGTGTTTATCTTCGGCTACAACCCGGCGGATTCCCACCCTATCGTGGCGAATCACGTCATTAACGCTAAACGCAACGGGGCGAAAATTATCGTCTGCGACCCGCGCAAAATTGAAACCGCGCGCATCGCCGATATGCACATTGCGCTGAAGAACGGCTCGAATATCGCGCTGCTCAACGCGATTGGCCACGTGATTATTGAAGAGGATCTGTACGATAAATCCTTCGTCGCCAGCCGTTCCGAAGGCTTCGAGGAGTATCGCAAAATCGTTGAAGGCTACACGCCGGAGTCGGTGGAGGAGATCACCGGGGTCAGCGCCCAGGAGATCCGCGCCTGCGCCCGGATGTACGCCAGCGCCAAATCCGCCGCCATTCTGTGGGGCATGGGCGTTACCCAGTTCTACCAGGGCGTGGAGACCGTGCGTTCCCTGACCAGCCTGGCGATCCTCACCGGCAACCTCGGCAAACCGAGCGTCGGCGTCAACCCGGTGCGTGGCCAGAACAACGTCCAGGGCGCCTGCGATATGGGTGCGCTGCCGGATACCTATCCAGGCTACCAGTACGTTAAGTTCCCGGAAAACCGCGAGAAGTTCGCCAAAGCCTGGGGCGTCGACAGCCTGCCGGCGCATACCGGCTATCGCATCAGCGAGCTGCCGCACCGCGCGGCGCACGGTGAAGTGCGGGCGGCGTACATTATGGGTGAAGATCCGCTGCAGACCGATGCTGAACTGTCAGCGGTGCGCAAAGCGTTCGACGATCTGGAACTGGTGATCGTCCAGGACATTTTCATGACCAAAACCGCCTCCGCGGCCGACGTCATCCTGCCGTCCACGTCGTGGGGCGAGCACGAAGGCGTGTACACCGCAGCGGACCGCGGCTTCCAGCGCTTCTTTAAAGCCGTGGAGCCGAAGTGGGATCTGAAAACCGACTGGCAGATCATCAGCGAAATCGCTACCCGGATGGGTTATCCGATGCACTACAACAACACCCAGGAGATCTGGGACGAGTTGCGGCATTTGTGCCCGGACTTCTACGGCGCCACCTACGAGAAAATGGGTGAGCTCGGCTATGTGATGTGGCCGTGCCGCGATGAGTCCGACGCCGATCAGGGGACGTCGTATCTGTTTAAAGAGAAGTTCGATACCCCGAACGGGCTGGCGCAGTTCTTCACCTGCGACTGGGTCGCGCCGATCGATAAGCTCACCGACGAGTACCCGATGGTGCTGTCGACGGTGCGCGAAGTCGGCCACTACTCGTGCCGTTCAATGACCGGTAACTGCGCGGCGCTGGCGGCGCTGGCGGATGAGCCTGGCTATGCGCAAATCAACACCGCCGACGCCGAACGGTTAGGCATTGAGGATGAAGCGCTGGTGTGGGTGAATTCGCGCAAGGGTCGGATCATCACCCGCGCGCAGGTCAGCGACCGGCCGAACAAAGGGGCGGTGTATATGACCTACCAGTGGTGGATTGGCGCCTGTAACGAGCTGGTGTCGGAGAACCTGAGCCCAATAACCAAAACGCCGGAGTACAAGTACTGCGCGGTCAACGTTGAGCGGATTGCCGATCAGCGCGCGGCGGAACAGTACGTGATCGACGAGTACAACAAGCTGAAATCCCGCCTGCGCGAAAGCGCGATGGGTTAAGGTTCGACGGCCATACCCGATATCCGGGAACCCTCCCCGGTGGCGCTTACGCTTACCGGGGCTACCAACCGAATACCGAACCGTAGCCCGGATAAGGCGCTACGCGCCGCTATCCGGGTATTCACCCCGCTAATTCCCGCCATTTTCTTCTTTTTCGCCTCCCTTTATACTGCGCGCTATGTTCCTTGCTGATAATAAATACAAATGAAATACCTCTTTTTATTTTTACTGGTTTTCACCAGCGGCGCAGCGGTGGCCACCGAACCCGGCAGTCAGTATCAACAGCAGGCGGAAGCCGGCGATCGTCGCGCGCAATATTACCTTGCGGATACCTGGGTCAGCTCCGGCGATTATCAGAAAGCCGAATTCTGGGCCCAGAAAGCAGCGGCGCAAGGCGATGGTGACGCGCTGGCCCTGCTGGCGCAGCTCAAAATTCGCAATCCGCAGCAGGCGGACTATCCGCAGGCCCGCCAGCTGGCGGAAAAAGCCGTTAAGGCCGGCAGTAAATCCGGGGAAATCGTCCTCGCGCGGGTGCTGGTGAACCGTCAGGCCGGTCCCACCGACGTGGCGCACGCCATCACGCTCCTGCAGGATGCCGCCCAGGACAGCGAAAGCGATGCGGCGGTAGACGCCCAGATGCTGCTCGGGCTGATCTACGCCAGCGGTGTGCACGGCCCGGAAGATGATGTGAAAGCGAGCGAATACTTCAAAGGCAGCTCAGCGCTCTCGCGGACCGGCTATGCCGAATACTGGGCCGGGATGATGTTCCAGCAGGGGGAGAAAGGCTTTATCGAACCGAATAAGCAGAAGGCGCTGCACTGGCTGAACGTTAGCTGTCTTGAGGGATTTGATACCGGCTGCGAAGAGTTTGACAGGATCAGTAAAGGATAAGAAAAAGCCCGGCACTCGCGCCGGGCTTTGTGTTTTATTGGGCGGTTTTATCAAACTTGCCCAGCACTTCGCGTTCATACGCCAGCGCTTTTTTACGGTCGAACTTATGCTCCCACTTGGCGATAACCAGCACCGCCAGCGCATTGCCCACCACGTTCAGCGCGGTACGCGCCATGTCGAGGATACGGTCAACGCCGGCGATAAAGGCGAGACCTTCCAGCGGGATCCCGACACTGCCCAGGGTGGCCAGCAGCACGACAAAGGAGACGCCCGGCACGCCAGCGATCCCCTTCGAGGTCACCATCAGGGTCAGCACCAGGGTGATCTCCTGCCAGATGGAGAGGTCGATGCCGTAGAGCTGGGCGATAAAGATCGCCGCAATGCTCTGATACAGCGTTGAGCCATCGAGGTTAAAGGAGTAGCCGGTCGGCACCACGAAGCTGGTGATCGACGCCGGCGCGCCATAGGCTTCCATTTTCTCGATAATTCGCGGCAGCACACTCTCGGAGCTGGCGGTGGAGTAAGCCAGAATCAGCTCATCTTTTAGGATGCGGATCAGGATCCAGATGCTCAGGCCGCACAGGCGGGCGACAATCCCCAGCACCACCAGCGCGAAAAACAGGATCGCGAAGTAAACCAGCAGCACCAGCTTGGCCAACGGCCACAGCGAGGCGAACCCGAAGGTGGCGACGGTCACTGAAATCAGGGCGAACACCCCGATCGGCGCATAGCGCATCACCATATGGGTGACTTTGAACATGGTTTCGGAGATGGAGCGGAAGACCGTCACCAGCGGTTCACGGTGCGTCGCCGGCAGCGAGGAGAGCCCCAGACCAAACAGCACCGAGAAGAAAATAATCGGCAGCATATCGCCTTTCGCCATCGACGCCACGATGTTGGTTGGCACCAGCGACAGGATGGTGCCCATCAGGCCATGCGCATGGCTCTGCACCTCAGCGGTGGTATTCTGGTATTTCGAAATATCAACCGCCGCCAGCTGCGACATATCAATGCCCGTTCCCGGCTGAAAGACGTTGGCCAGGGTGATACCCAGCACGATCGCCACCGTGGTGATCACTTCGAAATAGATAATCGTTTTGGCGCCGATCCGGCCTAACTGTTTGGCATCGCCCACGCCGGCAATCCCGACCACCAGGGTCGAAATAACAATCGGGACCACGATCATTTTAATCAGATGGATAAAGATATCGCCCGCCGGTGTCAGCAAATTGCTAATCAACCAATCGCGACTTTCGGCGTGGTAATGCAGATAACTGCCCAGAAGGATACCCAGCACCAGGGCTAGCAAAATTTGCCAGGCCAGACTGACTTTTTTTGTTTTCTTCACTACTGACTTCCTCAATGAAAGGCACCATTCCTTTTCGTCATGGTACCCACTGCAGGGGGTATGAATTGTGTTGCGTTGCTTTGTGGGGTTATTTAACGCGCAATATCAGTATCATTTGCACGGTATGCTGCGCAAGCCTTTAAGAACAGGGCTTTCCTCTGCTTTTCTGCATAAAGCAGCGAATTTCCCCCAGTTACCTTGCATAAGTATTTGTAATAAAAAATATTTCACACCATCCATTTCTATAAATTCATTAGCGTAATTATTTCACTTCAAAGTTTCATTTGACGAAATTTCACTCAGTTGAATCATTGCGTGATCTGCCCCCCAATTAACAAACAAAGCTGTCAAAACCCCTACTCTTAACGTTTGTTTGACATATATTTAACAAGTTCAAAGGAGAAAAAAAGCCATGAGCCAAATACACAAACACCCTATTCCCGCTAACATTGCGGAACGTTGCCTGATTAACCCGGATCAGTACAAGGCGCAGTATCAACAATCCATAACCGACCCTGATACATTCTGGGGCGAGCAGGGGAAAATCCTTGACTGGATGCGCCCCTACACCCGCGTGAAGAATACCTCCTTCGCGCCAGGTAACATTTCCATCAAATGGTATGAAGACGGCACCCTGAACCTCGCCGCCAACTGCCTCGACCGCCACCTCGCCGAGCGCGGCGATCAAACCGCCATCATCTGGGAAGGCGACGACGCCAGCCAGAGCAAGCACATCACCTACCGTGAACTGCATGCGGACGTGTGCCGCTTCGCCAATGTGCTGCTCGGCCTCGGGATTAAAAAAGGCGACGTGGTCGCCATCTATATGCCGATGGTGCCGGAAGCCGCGGTGGCGATGCTGGCCTGCGCCCGCATCGGCGCCATCCACTCGGTGATTTTCGGTGGCTTCTCGCCGGAGGCAGTGGCCGGACGCATTATCGACTCCAGCTCGCGCCTGGTGATCACCGCGGATGAAGGGCTGCGCGCCGGTCGCGCCATCCCGCTGAAGAAAAACGTCGATGACGCGCTGAAAAACCCGAACGTAAACAGCATTGAACACGTCGTGGTCCTGAAACGTACCGGCGGTAAAATCGACTGGCAGGAAGGCCGCGATCTGTGGTGGAGCGATCTGATGGCGAACGCCAGCGCCGAACACCGCCCCGTCGAGATGAACGCCGAAGATCCGCTGTTCATCCTCTATACCTCTGGCTCCACCGGTAAACCGAAAGGGGTGTTGCACACCACCGGCGGCTATCTGGTCTACGCGGCCACCACCTTTAAATACGTTTTCGATTACCACCCGGGCGATATTTACTGGTGCACCGCCGATGTCGGCTGGGTCACCGGCCACAGCTATCTGCTGTACGGCCCGCTGGCCTGCGGCGCCACCACTCTGATGTTCGAAGGGGTGCCGAACTGGCCAACCCCGGCGCGTATGTGCCAGGTCGTCGATAAGCATAAGGTCAGCATTCTGTATACCGCTCCGACGGCGATCCGTGCCCTGATGGCGGAAGGCGACAAGGCTATCGAAGGCACAGACCGCTCCTCGCTGCGCATTCTCGGCTCGGTCGGCGAACCCATTAACCCGGAAGCCTGGGAGTGGTACTGGAAGAAGATCGGTAACGAGAAGTGCCCGGTGATGGACACCTGGTGGCAGACCGAAACCGGCGGCTTTATGATCACCCCGCTGCCGGGGGCGATTGAGCTGAAGGCTGGCTCCGCTACCCGCCCGTTCTTCGGCGTTCAGCCGGTGCTGGTGGATAACGAAGGGCTGCCGCTGGATGGCGCCACCGAGGGCAATCTTGCCATCGCCGACTCCTGGCCCGGCCAGGCGCGTACCCTGTTCGGGGATCATGAGCGCTTTGAGCAAACCTACTTCTCCACCTTCAAAAATATGTACTTTAGCGGCGACGGCGCGCGCCGAGATGAAGATGGCTATTACTGGATCACCGGCCGCGTGGATGACGTACTGAACGTCTCCGGCCACCGTCTGGGTACTGCCGAGATCGAATCGGCGCTGGTGTCGCACCCGAAAATCGCCGAAGCGGCAGTGGTCGGTATTCCGCACAACATCAAGGGCCAGGCTATCTACGCCTACGTGACGCTCAATCACGGTGAAGAACCGACGCCGGAGCTGTATGCGGAAGTACGTAACTGGGTGCGTAAAGAGATTGGCCCGCTGGCGACGCCGGATGTTCTGCACTGGACCGATTCGTTGCCAAAAACCCGCTCGGGCAAAATCATGCGCCGCATTCTGCGCAAGATCGCCGCGGGCGACACCAGCAACCTCGGCGATACCTCGACTCTCGCCGATCCTGGCGTAGTGGAAAAACTGCTCGAAGAGAAGCAGGCCATTACCATGCCTTCTTAAGTAAGGACCGATTCCCTACACCCTCTCCCCCACCGGGGAGAGGATAAAAATAAGTCCCTCCCCCAGGATTTCACTCGCAGGAACGCCGTCAGCGAACCGTATCCCGGCCTTTAACGCCGGAGGGGTTGCTGTCGCCAGCGTCCGCTGCGTGGATGACGAAAGGGAGACCTCTGGAGACGCTAAGATGAATGAACAACTTTGTCAGCGGATAGAAAATAGTGCGCATTTCAGGGAGCTGGTAGCATCACGGCAACGGTTTGCCGCCATTCTGTCAGTGATTATGTTAGTGATCTATGTGGGCTTTATTCTGCTTATCGCCTTCGCGCCAGGCTGGCTCGGCACGCCGCTGCACGCCGGGACCAGCGTCACCCGCGGGATCCCGCTGGGCATCGGGGTGATCGTCATTTCGTTTGTTCTCACCGGTATTTATGTCTGGCGGGCCAACGGTGAATTTGACCGTTTGACCAAGAGCGTTCTCAACGAGGTAAAAGCATGATCAAGAGAGTCCTGACGGCGCTCGCCGCCACGCTGCTGCCCCTCGGCGTTCAGGCCGCAGACGCCATTACCGGCGCGGTACAGCGCCAGCCGACCAACTGGCAAGCGATTGTCATGTTCCTGATTTTCGTCGCCCTGACCCTGTACATCACTTACTGGGCGTCAAAACGGGTGCGTTCGCGCAGCGATTACTACACCGCCGGCGGCAATATCACCGGTTTCCAGAACGGGCTGGCGATTGCCGGCGACTTTATGTCGGCAGCGTCGTTCCTTGGTATCTCCGCGCTGGTGTATACCTCCGGTTACGACGGTCTGATCTACTCGCTGGGCTTCCTTGTCGGCTGGCCGATTATCCTGTTTCTGATTGCCGAACGTCTGCGCAACCTTGGCCGCTACACCTTTGCCGACGTGGCGTCCTATCGTCTCAAACAGGGACCGATCCGCACCCTCTCCGCCTGCGGCTCGCTGGTGGTGGTGGCCCTCTATCTGATCGCCCAAATGGTTGGCGCCGGCAAGCTGATCCAGCTGCTGTTCGGCCTTAACTATCACGTTGCGGTGGTGCTGGTGGGCGTCCTGATGGTGCTCTATGTCCTGTTCGGCGGCATGCTGGCGACCACCTGGGTGCAGATTATCAAAGCGGTTCTGCTGCTGTTCGGCGCCAGCTTTATGGCCTTTATGGTGATGAAGCACGTCGGCTTCAGCTTCAATAATCTGTTTACCGAAGCGATGGCCGTCCACCCGAAAGGCGCGGCGATTATGAGCCCAGGCGGGCTGGTGAAAGATCCAATATCCGCGCTCTCCCTTGGCCTCGGTCTGATGTTTGGTACCGCCGGCCTGCCGCATATCCTGATGCGTTTCTTTACCGTGAGCGACGCCAAAGAAGCGCGTAAAAGCGTGTTCTACGCCACCGGTTTTATGGGCTACTTCTATATTCTGACCTTTATCATCGGCTTCGGCGCCATCATGCTGGTCGGCGCGAACCCAGTGTTCAAAGACGCGGCCGGGCAGCTTATCGGCGGCAATAATATGGCGGCGGTGCATCTGGCGGATGCGGTGGGCGGCAACCTGTTCCTCGGCTTTATCTCCGCGGTCGCCTTCGCCACTATTCTGGCGGTGGTCGCTGGCTTGACGCTGGCGGGCGCCTCGGCGGTGTCGCACGACCTGTACGCCAACGTCTTCCGTAAAGGGGCGACCGAGCGTCAGGAGCTGAAGGTCTCCAAAATTACGGTGCTGATCCTCGGCGTGGTGGCCATTCTGCTGGGCATCCTGTTCGAAAATCAGAATATCGCTTTCATGGTCGGCCTGGCGTTCTCTATTGCCGCCAGCTGTAACTTCCCGATTATCCTGCTGTCGATGTACTGGTCGAAGCTGACCACCCGCGGGGCGATGATCGGCGGCTGGCTGGGTCTGCTGACGGCGGTGATTCTGATGATCCTCGGCCCGACCATTTGGGTGCAGATCCTCGGTCATGAGAAAGCGCTGTTCCCGTATGAATACCCAGCGCTGTTCTCCATTGCCATCGCGTTCATTGGCATCTGGGTCTTCTCCGCCACCGATAACTCACCGGAAGGGATGCGCGAGCGCGAGCAGTTCCGCGCCCAGTTTATCCGTTCACAAACCGGGATCGGTATCGAACGCGGCCAGGCGCATTAATTGTCCTCTCCCTTCCCCGGCATCGTTCGGGGAAGGGATTCTCCCCCTCAGTTATAAGTAAAGGTGATCACCCCGGTGGCGTTGGCTGTCCCCGCGGTCACCGCGCTCCCCGTCCTGTAATAGTTAGTGGATAAGGCGAGCGTCTGCATGGCCGCTGCGCCTCCGGGGCTGTCGGGGTTGGTGAAATAGCTGTAGCTGGCATCCGCGCCGCTGTTGGTCACCGTCGCGCGGCTCGAAGTATAGAGGCTGATATCGGTATTTAACGGCAGTGCTTTGCCATTCAAATTTAACTGCACTCCCACGCCAGTGGCGGCATTCTGTTCCGCCGTGAGGGCCATCACCGTATTGTCAGGGTTATCCCCGCTTGCAGAAGCAGCCGCCACACGCATCGAAACGTTAGTTCCCGGCTCGCAGGAGAGGCTCAGAGACTGCCGCGCGCTACCCACCTTCGTCGCGGTATTAAACTCACTGGCATTGATGCTGCCCATGGAAAAACTGAGATTATTGCTACCGACAATACACCCCATCGGGATTAGCTGGATGCTGGTGGTGCCGCTGATGTGCAGTTGTGAAATAGCGATGGTCCCCTTTTTATCCTTGGCCGATACCGTGGCCACCGGGTCGCTGAACGATAATTGACTCTTGCTGGCGATGGCGCCGCCGGTGGCCACCAGCTGCAGCTGATACGCTGGGGTATAATGAGTCGACGCGAAAGAGTCGTAAAGACCTGTCGGCTTTCCGAGGTAATAATTCACATCACCAATATAATGCACCTGCGAGTCGGGGCTGAAATCATCGGTGTCATCGCCATATTCACCGCTGATATTGAGCCACACCTTGACGCGGATACCGATCCCCTGCACCGAGGTGGCATAGATATTATCCCCTATCAGTGCCCCGGCATTGTTCGAGGACCAGGCAAAAACCGCGTAGGTGCTCCCCTCACAGTTAAGCAATTCCGTTTGCGAGCGCGTAATCTTCCCCGAGTCATACAGTACCGTCCCTGCGGTATAGCTCCCGGCATTGACCAGGATCTTTTCCGGCAGGTTGGTCATCGAGACATCGCCATAGTTGGTTCCCGTGCAGGCCGCCCAGCTATAGACGGGACACAGTGCCAATATGAGCAATAAGATCAGTTTTTTCATACCCATCCCTGTCGAAACGTTATTTGTAGGCCACATCGAACGTGGCGGTAAACCCGACCATCCCGGACCTTACCTGGCCATAAGGCGAAAACATACGTGCCACCATATTAAAGGTATGGATATCCGCATCGTCCCCAAAGGTATAGAGATACTGGTCGCCGGGGCCAAGGGGCTGCTGGTCGGCCATGCTCTGCAGCTGCAAACCGACGCCGCTGGCACCGTTGCTGCCAGTCTGGAAGTTTTTATAGATTGAAGCGTGGGTGCTATCGAAGCTGGTGCCGCTAAACGCGATGGTCACCGCCGACGCATCGGCGGAACAGCTGGAAAAGACCAGCTTAACCGGCACGCTGGCGCCGCTCGCCCCGGCATGTCCGGAGAACGTCTGCGAGGAGACGGTGCCTAAATCGATACTGTTCGACGGCTCCACGGCCACCTCACAGGAAGGCGCTTCGATGGTGCCCGTGACGTTAAAATTGACCGTGCTGCTGCCCTCATAAGCCAGCGCCGGAAGGGAGAGCAGCAAAATGGCCACCAGGAGGCCCCTTGTGCTGCCGTCTCGCATATTCATATCAGCCCCTCTTCCATGTTGAAAACCTGCATCCATTACCGACATTCGGCCTGATAGAACAGAATATCGTCGCCAAGGGCCATGCCGGAGAAGTCATAATGAACGGTGCACTGCTCACTGCTTTTCTCCCCCCAGCGCGCTAACAGCTGGCCTTTTTTCTGCAGCCCCGTTAGATACACCTGCCCCTCATCGCCAACGATATTGCTGCGCGACGCGCTACCGTGATCATTATCGAGGGTCACCAGCGCGCCGAAAGGCACCACGCCATTGCGGGTACGCAGGGTGAGCATCGCCTTATAGCCAATTCGCGTGTCGTACTTCACTTTGACGATCGCATTGCGCGTCGGAACCACCGTTCTGGCGACGTTATCCACTTCAGCGCCAGGTATTTCCTGTTCATCCAGCGCCAGGCTGTTACGATGGTACGGACGGACGTAAGGCACCACCGCATATCCGGCGGCATCCGTCGTCACGTTTGTCTGACCGCGCACTGTCACATCGCTGACGCCAGGCGTTTCGACCAGCGCAGAACTCTCGCCCAGAAAGCGTGATAGCGTGAGTCCGCCCGCATGGGCGACCATGCCCCCGCGCAGCGAATAGTTGTAGTGATTGCTGTAGCGGTCGTAGCCATAGCCGCCAGCTACATCCCCTTTCGAGCCCTGGTAGTTGACGCTGAGGTTGCCGGAGGTGCTTTTATCCTGCGTGTTGTACCCTTCCAGTACGCTCCAGTTCAGGGAACGATCCTCAAACGCCGAGCCGTTGAGCCCCACGCTGTGCGTGGTATCGTTATGTCGACCATGGTTCATGGTGTAATTTGCCGAGAGCGTCTCGCCAAGCGGAATACTTAACGTCAGGGAGATGACGGTATCGCTGGCCGGCCGGTTATTGTCGCTGTCATCGATGCTTTGCACATTGCGGTTATAGGAATAGTTAATAAAGTAGGAGGCCTTGCCAATCGACCCGCTATAGCCCACGCCCACCGATTCCATACGCGAACTGTCCCAGTAGGTCTCATTGACCAACGAAAGCGAGAGCGAACCATAGCCAAACAGCGTCTGCGACAACGATGCGTCAAACCGGCCTTTCGTTCTGCCGCTCTGCGTACAGCAGTCGCGCTGTGTGGAAGAGTTATCGACAAAGTCCTGAAACGAATAATATCCCGAGGTGGAGTAGCGATAACCGGCCACGGAAAAGCTGGTGCCCGTCTGCAGAAAGCTTTTACTGAAGCGGACGCGATACGATTGCCCTTGCTCTTTACTGGTTGACGAGGCCGTATCGCTGGTTTTCACGTCGGCCCACGACTGAGAGCCATCAAACGACAGCGCACCGATAGTACCGAGGTTAAAGCCAGCGCCTAACAACAGGTTGGTGTATTTATCTTCCGCCTGCTGGAAACCAGTATAAAAAGTGATGTTGCTGGTGGCGCCATAGGCCAGGGAAGACTGAATAAAGTTATATTCTTTATCGTCGGAGCTACCCGATCGCGTCCTGCCGCTGCTCAGCGCATAGTCCAGCTGGCCCTCACGTTGCAGGATCGCCAGCGACGCGAAAGGCACCACAAAGTTTTGCTCGCTGCCGTCAGACTCTTTAATGTTGACGTACAGGTCGCCGGCGCTGCCGGTGGCGTACAGATCGTTAATTTCAAAGGCGCCGGGAGCGACGGTGGTTTTATAAATGCTGTAACCATTCTGATAAACCGAGACCTCCGCGGTGGTGCGCGCGATCCCTCGAATCGTCGGCGCAAAGCCATGCAGGCTATCCGGCAGCATCTCTTTGTCCGAACTGAGTTGCAGACCGGTAAAACTCAAACTGTCGAAAATGCCGGAAGAGGTATACGTATTACCGACCACCAGCTGGCTGCGTAGGGTGTGAATATCGCGGGCAAGATAGGAGTAAACCGACTCCCAGCGGCTGTTGTTATCGCTGTGGCTATAGGTGCTGTAGTTGCGCAGGCGCCATGGTCCCAGATTCAGCCCTGGCTGCAGGCTGACGAACTGACTGTCGATAGTGGCGCCGTTATGCCGCGGCGCATTACGCTGCCCGGTGACGCTATAGTTGAGAAGACCGGCATTGATCCCCTGTTGCCACTGGCTCTCGGGAATATAGTCTCTGGGGCGATTCAGCATGGCGGCCTGCGGCACGGTAAAATCAATCCGCTGCTGGGCAAGAGATACCGAGAACGTCATCCCGGGGATCGCCGACAGCTGGGCGCAGGTTTCCCCTGCCTCGAACAACTGCGGATAGGCGGTGGTATTAATCAACCATGAATTCAGATACTCCGCGGACAGGCAGGGAGAAGCAGTCGCGCCTGCGTCATGGCTAATTTCCTGAAAAGTCAGCGAGTCTGAACTGACGTACTTATCGTTGATGTAAACATCCAGGTGATAGGTGCCCGGCGGTATGCCATCTTGCGAAAAATAGGATAGATCAACCGAAGCCGCAGGACTCTCGGCGACTTCGAGTAAATTTGGGTTGAAATATTCGCCGGCCTCCGCGCGAGAGGGCAGAGTACTTAGGCACAGAATAATAGCGACGCAGATACTTTTAGTTGAAAATAGCAGCTCAACGCTACTGAATGATAGCGGTATATTTCTTCCCTGACATACCATAATCATTAATCACGCTCCATGTGATCTCTTTTTTTCCTGTCGCCGACAGGCTACTCTTCACGGGTATTTTTAAAGTGGAAAACGGGGCAGCAAACCATGCGCCAGAAATATTTTTACCGTTAAGGCTAACCTGTGAGAAATTCATATACAGCGGTGAGTTATTTTTTACCGTCACCGACGTCCCCTCTTTCCCCCACTGTAATTTTTCAGCGTACGCTTCCGGTGTATTACCTTTTAACGCAGCGGGTCGATAAATCAATTTTATTTTCGAATTAATCGCAAACTGTACGACATTCTTATCAGGTACATACTCTGTTGCCGGGATCCCTTTAATATTGAGCCAAAACATCGACTCGCGATCGTCGGGTAATTTCTTTCCTGATCGAACTACGCGGACAAATCCTTTCTCCCCGGCTTTGAGACGAAACAGCGGCGGCGTAATAATAAATGCGTCTTTGGCGGGTGAGGCTGCATCAACCACCGAGAGCCAGGACTGAACGATATTGCTGTTCTGATCTTTATTTTCAACCGTTATTACAGCGTTATTTTTCGTACCATCAAAAACCAGACGCGTACCGCCAACGACCACGCTGGCCTGCGCGAAGGAAGAAGACAGCAATAAACCGATCGCAAAAAAAGGATATCTCATATGTTTAATTTAAGGGGAATAGCAGGCGATTCCCCTTTCTCCATTCAACAAGAAGCCGAATTAATGATAGGTCACGTTATAAGTCACGGTTGTCTGAACGGTACCTTTCGTCGGATCGGCATCACCCGATTTCACCATTTTAACGGTGAACGGAATGGTTGCTGCACCCGAAGAGATATCAACATCAGAACCCTCTTCGTTATTCTTCATCACATTGCCCGCTTCGTCGAAAAGGGCCACAGCGACGCCGGTTGCCGGCTCATCAGTTGCCTGGTTTTTAAAATAATCGCTGTTCGCGGTATCGGAAACACCGCCAAAAGTGACGCGGGCGATACTGTTGCCACCTTCTTCCGCGGTCGGGCAATCAGCTAACCTAAAGGAGAAGTTCTTGGCAGCGCCGAAGGTATACGCTTTCAGATCCGCCACTGAGGTGGTGCCCATATCAATAGCCGTTACACCGCCATCAATGGTCGCCGTACAGGTGGTATCGGAAACAATACCATTAAAGGTAATGGTGTTATCAGCCTGCGCAACGGTAGACAGCGCGCTGCAGGCAGAGAAAATCAGGGCACCCGCCAGAAATTTTTTACTCATCTTCATATTTATTCCCATATCCATTATAAACGACAATCAGTCCGTCAATTGCTTTATGCAGCGATATTAGAGAATGAAATTCAAGCAGCGCGGCGTCATGCATGTATTTACATGACATATGGTTTATGACAATTAATATTATTCATAAATAAACGACCAGCATTTGAATCCATTCAATAATACAAGCTCGCGTAAAAATAATAACTAGCATGAGGTAAGAACTCAATTATTAATGTAAAAATTGATTTTTTGCGACATAACATCGCAACGCATGAGTGGCCATACTCAAAACCATAAAAATCAAATAGTTATAAAGTTATAAAATTCGCAAAGATAATTGGATATTTATATAATATTTACCCCATAATTAAATACGGGCATGCAGAGAAACATTTAGTTACAAAGTCAGTGCTGATATAAGAATTGGCTTAATCTTTTATGATGAACCGTTAAATACATCAATAACAAAAACAGGGAATAGCCGATAGCTATTCCTCTCCTCAATATTTATTAACATTCACTCTGGCGATAATGTTAAAACAGCAGCCAGCGGACGACCGGCGCAGCCAGCACCACCACTACGCCTGACAGCATCATCACCAGGCTGGCCACCACGCCCTCCTGCTGGCCCAGCTCATACGAGCGCGCCGTTCCCGCACCATGGGAAGCCGCGCCGAACCCGGCTCCTTTCGCCATCCCCTCCCGGATAGCAAGACGTAAGAACAGCATATCTCCCACCGCCATGCCAAACACGCCGGTGATCACCACAAACAGCGCCACCAGATCGGGTTGACCGCCGAGCGGTTTCGCCGCCGCCAGGGCAAAAGGCGTGGTCACCGAACGCACCGCCAGGCTACGCTGTATTTCGTCAGACAACATCAATCCGCGCGCCAGCCACACGGAACTGGTCACCGCTACCACCACCGCCGTCACCACCCCTGCGCTGAGAGACATCCAGTGGCGTTTAATCACCGCGACATTTTCATAGACCGGGACGGCAAAAGCGATGGTCGCCGGGCCCAGCAGCCAGAGCAGCCAGTGGGTCTCCCCCATATAGCTCTGATAGGAGATGTGGCCTACCACCAGAATCAGCACCAGCAGGATCGGCGTGAACACCAGCGGCATCAGCGGCAGTTTATGAAAACGGCGATACAGTTTTTTGTTGGCATAATAAAGGCCCAGGGTCGCCAGCAGACACAGGATACTCAGCACGACATCGCTCATTTATTTATCCTGCTCACTTCGTAACGATAGACCTTGTCAACGACCCAGGCGGTGGCGCCCAGCACCATCAGCGTGCTTAACGCAATCACCAGAAAAATCCGCCAGCCGTCGACCATCAGCAGTTGAGCATAATTGACCACCGCCACCACCGCCGGGACAAAAAACAGCAGCATTTCCGCCAGCAACCAGCGGGCGCCGGCGCGAACCCAGTTCAGGGGGATCACCCGGCAGACGATCAGCAGCAGGAGCATCACCATGCCGACCAGGTTGGCCGGCAGCGGCACCTGCCAGGTGTTCACCAGATATTGCGCGAAGATAAATAACCCGACGTAGAGAAGTACCTGCACCGGGATCTGAAGACGTTGCGCCACGACGGGGACAACGCGAGCTGGCGCGAAGGCCATGAGCGATATTCCTGGAAAAAAGAAGTCAGGGGTGCAGTATAGAGAGCCGCCGACGCGGACAGAAATGAATTAAAATCATCGCAGGTATAGTCTCAGGGAATAATTATGGATATCCGAACGCTGCGCTATTTTGTTGAAGTGGTTCGTCAGCAGAGTTTTACTCGCGCGGCGGAAAAGCTGTTCGTCACGCAGCCCACCATCAGCAAGATGCTCAAAAATCTCGAAGATGAACTGAACTGCACGCTGTTGATCCGCGACGGCCGCAAACTGCTGCTTACCGATACCGGGCGCGTGGTTTTTGAACGCGGCCAGGCGATCCTCGGCGAGTTCAGCCAGCTGGAGTCAGAGCTGAGCGATATCAATCACCTGCATAAGGGGGTGCTGCGTCTTGGCATTCCGCCGATGGTCGGGATGCTGATGGCGGAGCCGATCAGCCGTTTCCGCCAGCGCTACCCGGGCGTCGAGCTGAAAATCGCCGAGTTTGGCGGCCTGACGGTCCAGCAGGCGGTCAGCAATGGTGAACTTGATATGGCGATGACCGCCCTGCCGATCGAAGAGGGTAGCAGCCTCACCACCCTGCCGTTGTTCAACCACCCACTGTGCGTCCTGACGCCCAGGACCGCGGCGTGGGAAGGCAAAACGTCGCTCTCGCCGGCGGAGCTGGCGGCGCATCCGCTGGTTATCTACAACGAGGAATTTGCCCTCAGCCAGCAGCTGATGCGCCTGTTTAGCGAGCACGACGTGAAGCCGCGGATCGCCGTGCGCAGCGGCCAGTGGGATTTTCTCGCCGCCATGGTGCAGGCCGGCATTGGCGTGGCGATCCTGCCGGAGCCGATTTGCCAGCGTCTCGACCCGCAGAACTTTTGCTGGATCCCATTGCAAAGCGAGCTGCGCTGGGAGCTGGGGATGATTTGGCGGGAAGGGGTGTATATGTCGCGCAGCGCTGAAGCCTGGCTGGCGTGCAGTAAAGCGTTCTGGCTGGAATAATTCCCTGGTGACAACGCGTTTCGGAGAGGAATGGGTAGCCCGGGTCAGACGCTTGCGCCGCTGCCCGGGTTTCCCCGGTCGCGCTAACGCTTACCGGGGCTACACATTTACTGCGGTCTCGCCGGTAGCCCGAATGAATGTCGCGCTATCCGGATGACAGGTTATTGATCTTCGATTAACAGCGCTTCCAGCAGGTCGAGGTCGTGCAGCAGCTTCTGCAGCGTCTCGTTACTGATCTGCCGGGTGGCGCGCAGATGGTACAGCTCACCGCGCTCAGAGCGCAGCGCCGCCAGGCGGAAGCGCCGCTCCAGGCTCTCTTCGAGCATCGAGGTTTCCACATCGTTACGACCATCGGCGCGGCGGCGCAGGTTACCGATCACCCGCGAACTGACTTCGGTCAGCAGCTGGTTATCGATATTCTCTTTGGTATCCGCCGCCAGCCGCTCTTCCATCTTCTGGATCGCCACAATCGCCACGTCCGCCGTCGCCGCGCGCGCCAGACGCTCCTCTTTCCGCTGCTGCACATTATCGCTCGATTCAATGTGACGCAGCAGGATCGGCAGCGCAATCACCCCAACGAACAACGAGAACAGGATCACCCCGGCGGCGAGGAAAATCAGCTCATAGCGCGCCGGAAAGACATTCCCGTCCGGCAGCAACAGCGGAATAGAGAGCACACCGGCGAGGGTAATCGCCCCGCGCACCCCGGCAACGGAGGAGATCAGCAGCTCGCGCGTGGTCCAGGAGCCAAACTCCATCGGTTTCTTCTTCAGGAAGCGCTGGCTAAGCTTACGCATCGACCACAGCCAGCCAAAACGCACCAGCATCAGCGCGGCATAGATCAGGATGATGTCGGTAAACAGCATCCAGGTCTCGACGTTGGGGTCGGCTTCCGCCGCCACCAGCGAGCTGGAGAGGATATCCGGCAGCTGCAGGCCCAACAGCAGAAACACCATGCCGTTAAAGACAAACTCCAGCATCGCCCAGGTGCTGTTGGCGCGCAGGCGCATCGCCAGCGGCGCGGTACGCATCACGCCGGAACGGGTGATGGTCATCCCTGCCGCCACCGCCGCCAGAATGCCGGAGACGCCGATATGTTCGGCAATCAGATAGGAGGCAAACGGCAGCAGGAACAGCAGGACGATCTGCGTGGCGGGCTCGTCACCGCCCCAGCGGCTGAGGAAGCGCATCGAGCGGCCATAC
Organism: Klebsiella sp. 7-CIP_Kleb.; assembly: GCF_050378655.1. Classification (NCBI taxonomy): domain Bacteria; kingdom Pseudomonadati; phylum Pseudomonadota; class Gammaproteobacteria; order Enterobacterales; family Enterobacteriaceae; genus Klebsiella; species Klebsiella sp. 7-CIP_Kleb. The sequence goes on along the minus strand of NZ_JBNRLJ010000007.1, from coordinate 79,036 downwards.
GACCAGCTCACCACAAACCCGGCCAGCACGCCGCCAATCGCCACCTTCAGAAACTCAACGGTGGCGCCGCCGACGGTAAAGACCATGGTGCCCATCGCCACCGCGACGGCAAACTTGAGCGAGACCAGGCCGGAGGCGTCGTTCATTAGCGCCTCACCCTGCAGAATACCCATGATTTTTTTCGGTATCCGCCCTTCCCCGACGATACCCGAGAGCGCCACGGCGTCGGTCGGCGACAGTACGGCCGCCAGCGCGAACGCCGGGATAAGCGGAATGCCCGGCACAATCCAGTAGATCAGAAAGCCGATGCCGACCACCGTCACGACCACCAGCGCCAGCGCCAGGCCAAGGATCTCGCGCCCGTGCTCAATGAATTCGCGGGTCGGCGTTTTCCAGCCGTCGGCGAACAGCAGCGGCGGGATAAACAGGACCAGAAACAGCTCTGGATCAAATTCAACGTGCAAACCAAAGGTCGGCCACGCCAGAAGCGCGCCAATGGCGATTTGCATCAGTGGGAGTGGAACCTGAAAGGGCAGTACGCGCGTCACTACCCCGGAGAGTGAGACCACAAGGGTCATGATGAGGATGGTAAAGAATATTTCCATGTGTTCCCTGTTTGCTGCGTTTTCTTTTATACCTGTGAGGCGTCTTGCCTGTGAATCATACGCTACCCAGATTAACGCAAATGGAAACAGGATGTGGCTTAAAAATAAAACGGGCGGCCTGAGCCGCCCGAGAGGAGCACAAAGGGTTTAAATCGCCCACCCGCCGGCGTAGAAGACCACCAGCGCCACCGCGATAATCACCGTGCCGAGGTTCAGCTTACGCCACTCGCCGGAGACCAGGCGGCCGATCACCAGGGTCGCGAAACCGATCATAATGCCGGTCACGATGTTACAGGTCAGCACGATAAACACCGCGGTGATCAGGCCGGCCATCGCGTCGACGAAGTCGTTGAAATCGATTTTCGCCACGTTGCTCAGCATCAGCAGGCCGACGTACATCAGCGCCGGTGCCGTCGCGTAAGGTGGTACCAGATACGAGAGCGGAGAGAGGAACAGGATCAGCAGGAACAGGACACCGACCGTCACCGCGGTCAGCCCGGTTTTACCGCCGGCCGCGGTACCCGCCGCCGATTCGATATACACCGCCGCTGGCGCCGCCCCGACTAAACCGGAGAAGACGCTGCTCAGGGAGTCGGTGGTCAGCGCTTTACCGCCGTTAATGATCTGTCCGTCTTTGTCCAGCAGGTTTGCCTGGCCGGCCACCGCGCGGATAGTACCGGTGGCGTCAAAGACCGCCGTCATCACCAGCGCCAGCACGCTGGGCAGCACGACCGGGTTCAGCGCGCCGATGATGTCGAGGCTGCCGATCAGCGAGTTGCCTTTATCATCGCTCAGGGATGGCATGGCGAAAATCCCGGAGAAATGGACGTTCGGATCGAAAATCAGGCCGACAATCGACACGCCGATAATGGTCAGCAGAATACCGCCTGGTACCTTCATTTTTTCCAGACCGATGATCACCGCGAGGCCAATCAGCGACATCACCACCGGGAAGCTGGCAAATTTGCCCAGCGCCACCGGCAGACCATCCAGCGGGTTTTTGATCACCAGACCAACGCCGTTGGCAGCGATCAGCAGCAGAAACAGGCCAATCCCGATCCCGGTACCGTGGGCCACACCCTGCGGCAGGTTGCGCAAGATCCAGCTGCGGATGCCGGTTGCCGAAATCACCGTAAACAGGACACCCATCAGGAATACCGCGCCGAGGGCCACCGGAATACTAATGTGCTGCCCCAGCACCAGGCTGAAGGCGGTGAAGGCGGTCAACGAGATAGCGCAGCCGATGGCCATCGGCAGGTTTGCCCATAATCCCATCGCCAGCGAGCCAACGCCCGCCACCAGACAGGTAGAAACAAACACCGCGGCCGGCGGGAAGCCCGCTTTTCCGAGCATGCCCGGCACCACGATGACGGAGTACACCATTGCCAGAAAGGTAGTAAGACCTGCAACAATCTCCTGACGCACGGTGCTACCGCGCGCCGAAATTTTAAACCAGGCGTCTAATGAACCGCCGGTACGCGCTGAAGGCGTAGACATAGAAAACTTCCCCTGAAAATTTTTATTGTTCGTTGGTATGCGTGGTGGACCCTCCACTGCCAGTTAAACGCGATCTCCTTGTACCGAATCGCAGCGCCAGGGGGGCTGCAAAAAAGCAAACGTTTAACTCCACGCATACACTACGGTGTGTCAACCTTGTCTCCTCCCCCTGGATAGCAGATAAAAGAGGGAGCAAAACAGAAAGGCAAACGATTATCCGGCCTTTAGATAACCCTTTTCAACCGATGTTTATCGTATTTCGCTAAATTTCGCTTATGACGAACAGAAAATAACCAGCTGATGCGCAAACGTTATCGTCCATGCGCAATCCGCTAACAATTTTTTAGTCAGTTGCTTTCATTTAGCCGCGTCATCGGATCCGCTGATACCTCAGGCGCCGGGTAAGGTGAAGGGGCCGCCGCGCTCGATGGCCCGCTGCCAGGCCGGGCGCTGCTCCACCCGCTGTCGCCAGGCCTCGATATGGCGAAGATCATCCATGCCGCCGCGGGACAACAGCGCCATCACCGGGAAGCTCATCTGGATATCGGCCATGCTCAGCTGCTCGCCGGCAAACCATGGCCGCGTGGCCAGATGGTTGTCAATGAACCGCGCATGGGTGGCCAGTTGGGGATCGAGCCACGCTTTCTGGATACCTTTGCCCAGCAGCGAGCCCAGCGAGCGGACGCCAAAGGGCACCGGAGGTCTGCCGAGGCTGGCGAACACCAGCTTCATTAACAGCAGCGGCATCAGCGAACCTTCGGCATAGTGCAGCCAGAAGCGGTACTGCAGTTTGTCATCTGTGCCCTGCGGCTTCAGCAGCCCATCGCTGTCCCAGCTCTCCTGCAAATACTCAAGGATCGCTCCGGACTCCGCCAGCACATAGCCGTTGTCTTCCAGCACGGGCGATTTACCCAGCGGGTGGATTTTCTTCAATGCCGCTGGCGCCAGCATCGACTTTTCCCGCTGATAGCGGACTATCTGATAAGGCAGCTGTAGCTCCTCCAGCGCCCACAGTACGCGTTGCGATCGTGACTGATTAAGATGGTGTACCGTCAGCATGGGCCTCTCCCGTCGTTTGTTCAAATTAACTATAGGAACAGGCGCTGATTGCCGGGAAAATTTCGGCAAAATAGTGAGGAAAAAACGGCGGCAGATGCCATAGTTAAAGTGTCGACGCAAACCGGAACCTCCATCAACAGATTGCGCAATACTGAGGGACGTCGACGTCGGGGGAAACCCTCTCGTGAACCAACGAGATAATGCGAAAGACCAAGACCGGAAAACAACTAAAGCGCCCAGTTGTGGCGCTTTAGTTTTTTTAATCCTCCTCCAGCAGCCGGGCGCCGGTCCCCTCTTCCCCCAGCTTATCGCCCGGGTTACGTAGCGGGCAGTCGCGCCGCGATAAACAGCCGCAGCCGATGCAGCCGTCGAGTTGGTCGCGCAGCGCCGTCAGGGTGTGGATACGCCGGTCAAGCTCCTCGCGCCACTGTGATGACAGCATTTTCCACTCTTTTGCGCTGAGATTGTGCCCTTCTGGCAGCACGCCAAACGCGTCGCCGATGGTGGCCAGCGGGATGCCGATACGTTGCGCAATTTTGATAATCGCCACCGCGCGCAGGACATCGCGCCGGTAGCGCCGCTGATTGCCGGCATTCCGCTGGCTGTGGATCAGCCCTTTACTCTCATAAAAATGGAGGGCCGAGACCGCCACGCCGGTTCGTTTTGCCACTTCCCCGGGCGTCAGCAGCATTTTGATGCGGGGTGATTTCTTTTCCATAAAGCGCTTTACCTCAAGTTAACTTGAGGAATTATACTCGCCCGCAGACAAAACGACGAATCGAGAATTGAGAGAGGCCGCTTTATGTCCCATCAGGATATTATTCAAACACTGATTGAATGGATTGATGAACATATCGATCAACCACTTAACATTGATGTAGTCGCCAGAAAGTCAGGATACTCGAAGTGGTACCTGCAGCGGATGTTCCGCACCGTGATGCATCAGACGCTGGGGGATTATATTCGTCAGCGCCGCCTGCTGCTGGCGGCGGAGGCGTTGCGAACCACCCAGCGGCCGATCTTTGATATCGCTATGGATCTGGGCTATGTCTCGCAGCAAACCTTCTCGCGGGTATTCCGCCGGGAGTTTGACCGCACCCCCAGCGACTACCGCCATCAGATCTCCGCGTGACGCGGCGGCTGAGGCACGTTCACGGGCGCGGGCGCATTGGCTAACCACTGCATAAATTCCCGCGCCGGCATCGCTTTCGCAAACAGCCAGCCCTGGCAATACTGCACGCCGCGCTTGTAGAGCCAGCTTACCTGCTCCGGCGTCTCCACGCCTTCCGCGATAGTCTTTAAACGCAACCCGCGCGCCATCTCGATGATGTGTTCGGCAATCAGGTGGCTGGTGTTGTTGGTGGTCAGCGTATCAACGAAGGTTTTATCGATTTTAAGGATATCGACGTTCAGGGCGTGCAGATTATGCAGATTCGAATAGCCGGTACCGAAATCATCGATGGCAATTTCATAGCCCGCTTCGCGGAACGCCTGAATCACCGGCGTGGTCTTCGGTACGTCGATAAACCCCCGCTCGGTTACTTCGATTTTGATCTGCCCGATACAGACCGCATAGCTGCGCGCTTTCTCACTGATCTGTGAAATCAGCCGCGCCGAGTGGAAGTCCGACGCAGAGAGATTGATCGCCACGTACAGCTGCGGATGGCTGGCAAGAAACTCGCCCATTTCGTAAAACAGCTCATCCACCACGTAGTCCGTCACCTGGGCAATCATGCCTTCATTTTCCGCCAGCGGTATAAACTCCGCCGGGTTCATCACCGGGCCGTCAAACCCTGGCCAGCGCAGCAGCGCTTCCGCCCCGACGCAGCGGTTATTTTTAATATCGATAATCGGCTGGTAGTGCAGGCGCAGCTGGCGGCAGCTCAGAGCCCGCTGCAGCATATTGCGCGGCGAGTGATACTGCCGGCGGGTGCGCGACCACACCAGCACCAGTAAAATACTGCAAATGATCCCCAGCGGCAGCGTCAGGCTGGCCTGGTCACAAAAGTTGTGATAATAGCTGGCCCGCGAGGTGGACATAATGACGGCGATCGGCCGGATAGCGGAGCGGGCTATCGTATACACCCGGCCATTCTGATTAAAAAAGGTATCGCCTTCGCGAATCAACGCATGAAGTTCCGCGGGCTCGACATTGTTACTGACCGAGAAAAAGAGGTTGGTTTTGGTATCAAATACGCCATAGGCTAAATCGCGATCGCTGGCGATTACCGAGCTGTACGAGAAGGGATTGACCACCACCACATAGGGCCCCTTCTGCATATAATTCATGGCAAAGCCCGGATAAAACGGCGTGTCCCGGTAATAGTAAATCGCGACATCCGGCTTTTTGGTGTAATTGGCCGCCGGCATCCGCCAGCCGGTTTGCTGATGAACGGACGTTGAACAGATAAAGCGCTGGCCGTTAGCGTAGATCAGATCTTCCACATACAGCAGGCCACGAACGATATGCAATAAATAACGCTGATGGTCCGCTGAGCATAGCTCCCCGCGATAATGGCTGGCTTTCGCCCGGGCCTGATCCGCCTCGCGGATGACCATTTCCGTTTTTTGCAGCGCCAGCTGCGAAAATGAGTGTAATTGATCAATGGTTTCGGCTTTCGCCCGCAGCTGGGCAAACCACAATGCCAGTACCACTGGCAATAAAATAACCAAACCCGTTCCGATGAGCCTTAGCGCCTTATGCGGCGCACTGTCACCCATTTACGCTTACATCCATGCGATATGCCTTAATTAAGGTAGACCAAACACGTTAGCAATCGCGACTGCGATAGACATCAGCAGATTTTCTGCCAGCCCTCACGGGCGTCAGCTTTACCCCTGATGGTGAAGAATAATACTTATTTATCAGGTATTCGGAAGATATTCCGCCAAGATTAAGAATAGACGCGTATCTGACTCGGTTTCTCCGTGTAATAAACAAGAACAGGTAATAAAACCCGCAGAATAATAATCATTAGCAAGGCAATGAAAATAAGATCAGCGGGGGTTGCTCACTAATATCCACACAAATAACATTGCTATTAAACGCAGCGAAAGCTCATTTTTTGACTGGTGAAGAAAGCGCCAAGTGTGATATAGTTCACACAAGTTGATGAAACAGAAATGGCGTTTCATCACTCTCTAGTACGCCAGTTGAGACCAGAGCGCTATGCCATCGTCAGTCGCGCCAGGTCGTCCATGGCTCCCCGACTTTCTTTGAGGATAGGTTAATGGCTTCCATTACTACCAGTGTCGTGTTGTTGCGCTGGCCCCTGGTGAGCGCAGTACTCATGTTTCTCGCCAGCTCACTGAATATTCAGCTTCGCAAAAGCGATTACGCCGGTCTGGCGGTGATCTGCAGCTGCCTCGGCCTTGCCGCCGCCTGCTGGTTCGCCACCGGTTTGCTCGGCATCACCCTGCTCGATATTGCCAAAATCTGGGGCAATATCAAAGATGTGATGATTGAAGTCATGAGTCAGACGCCGCCAGAATGGCCAATGATGATGACCTGAGGTTAAAAAGCTTCCCGACGGGAAGCTTTTTCGTTTTCTGCAGCTCTTATTTCCCCAATTTCGCCATCATCTCCGGACGCATAAATTTATGGATCACCACCATAAAGAGCAGCGATGGCACCAGCAAAATCAGCGCGGTAATCGACGAGACCTGATAGTTACCCGACATGCTGGCGTTATAGAGCAGCAGCGGCAGCGTAGTGATATCCGGCGCCCCGACGAAGAAGGTGCCGGTAAACTCATCCAACGACTCCAGAAAAACAAAGATGCAGGCGGCAACGATCCCTGGCGCCGCCTGCGGCAGCACGATGTGCCAGAAGGTATACACCGGTCCGGCGCCCAGGTTACGCGATGCCCGCGCCAGCAGCGGGTCGATGGCTGAAAACGCGGCCACACAGATCCACACCGAGTACATCAGACCATGGACGCTATGCACCAGCACCACCCCCGCGATAGTTCCGTTCAAGCCCCACTGGTAAAACAGACGAGCAATATTCATGTATACCGTCAGGTTGGGAAAGGCCTGCGGGAGGAGAAACAGCAGCATAAACAGCACCCGCAGCGGCATTTTCCGCCGGGAAAGCGCATAGCCGGCGGGAACGGAAATCAGCAAACAGACCCCCACCGACAGCAGGGCGATCAGTATGCTGGTTAACAGCGAGCTGGAGACATCGCTGTACGGATTGAAAACCTGATACCAGTACTTCAGGCCCCACTGGCTGGGCAGCGAATGGGGAAAATACCAGCTTTCCGCTACGGTCCAGATCAACAGGTTCAGAAGCGGGCCAAACATCGCCAGCAGCATAAACAGCAGCAGCAGGGTCTGCAGCACCGGGCTGGCGTTCACTTTACGGCGTCCTCTTACCCACCATGACGGAGAGGAAACAAGGTTCAGCGCTTTCATCATTCACCGCCTTTTTGCTGCAGGCTATGGCGCAGGTAAAACCACGACAGCGCGCCGCAGATCGCCAGCGACACCACGCCAAGCGCATTCGCCACCGCGTAATCACCATAGGAATTGACGCGAAACGCCATATCCACGGTCAGCATCGTCGGCGTCCCCACGCCGATCATCAGCGGTACCGACAGCACCGACATCATGGTTACCGTCGACAGCACCAGCGCCACGCCGATGGTCGGCAGGACCTGCGGCAGCATAATATCGAACAGCAGCCGCGGCCGGGAGGCGCCAAGGTTACGTGCGGCGAGGATCTGCGACGGCTCCAGCGCCACCATCGCTCCGCAGATCAACAGCGTAGCAAAGGCCAGCTGCTTCCAGACAAAGGTAATGACAATTCCCTTCCATCCCAGCCAGGAGAGGGTCTCCAGCGGCCTGACCAGATCGGCCGCCACCAGCGCATTGTTCATCAGGCCATTTTTGGCGAGAAAAGTGCGCATCATCTGAGCGACGACGATAAAAGGAATAAACAGCGGCAGGCGATACAAAAAACCCAGCAGGCGTACAACGGGCCGGCAAGGCGACAGCGCAATCACTGCCGACAGGGTAATGGCGATCAGCGCTAACAACGCCACCGAGATCAGCACGATAAGCAGCGAAAAGAGCACATCGTTGGCGTAAAGCGCGTAGACCTTGCGAAAATGATCGAGGGTGAACGGCTGTCCCGGCGCGGTAAACGCCGAGACCAGCGAAAACCCCAGCGGATACAAAAACAAGATCGCGACCATCAGCGCGGCCGGGGCAACCAGCAGCAAATATTTTAATGAACTGGACATAAAGAACCTGGCGTTGGCACAAGCAAGCGCCCGGATCGGCGACCCGGGCTGGAAAAAGGGTTAATTGGCCACCTGGCTTTCGTAACCCTCTTTGATATCGTCAAAGTAGGGAGCGATCGGGAAGCTTTTGCCATACTTCGCCAACGCTTCTGGCGAGATTTCGGCAAACAGCTTTTGCCAGGTCGCTGCATCCAGCTTCGGCTTCACCTGCCCGGCGTCGATGCCCGGATACCAGTTGAACTGCTTAACGATCCCCTGCGCCTGCACTTCCGGGCTGGTGGCCAGCGCGATAAAGTCGCGCGCCAGCTGCGGATTCGCCGCTTTCGCCGGAATGACGTAATACATCGGCTGACCCGGCATGCCCGGGGCCAGTAAAGCGAGCTTAATCGATGGCGGCAGCTTGCCCTGATCTTTCCAGCTATAGAACATGTCGACCCATACCGGGCCCATGGCAATCTCTCCCCGACTTAGCATGTCGAGCGTTCCAGCGTTGCCCGGAGTGAAAGTGACATTTTTATTGAATGCCTTCAGTTTCTCATAGGCTTGCTGCCAGCCCTTTTCGACGCTTTTATCATAAGGCGCGGAGGAGAGGCGCTCGGCGTCGGTCCCGTAGGCGTAGATCCAGCCCACCACAAAGCTAACGCCGGACATGCCGTTCTTGATGCCGTTATAGCCAAAAGCCTGAGGATGTTTCTGCGTCCAGGCCACCAGCTCGTCATACGACGCCGGTGGCGTATTGACGAGATCGCTGTTCCACGCGATAGCGGTCTGGCTTAAGAACATCGGCATGACGTATCCGTCGACGTTAACGCCCAGCGCCTGGGTGACGCTCGGCGAGCTCACCATGCCGCCGGTCTGAATATCCTGGCGATATTTTTGCAGCAATCCCTTTTCCACCTGCTCCCCGCCCGCCTTCTGATGCACCACGGCGACGTCGATATCCCATTGCTGCGCGCCGCTCTCCTGCTGGGCGCTCAGCTTCTCGCTAATTTTATTCGACCCGGCGTCGCCTGGGCCGGTACCGATCACCCGCACCTTGACGCCGGGATGAGCGGCTTCAAATTTTGGCCCCAGCCAGGTTTTCACGTAATCCACCATATTCTGATCGCCCGCGGTGGCGACGTTAAGAAAGGTGTCGGCCTGGGCGCTAACGCTCAGGCAGAGGGTCGTTAAGATCGCTGCTTTCGTCTTAGTAAACATGGATTGTCCCCAGAATGAACACGCTGATATCACTGTGATAGTGGTAAAGGAAAAATATGGAGGGCCGGCATGGGCACATGGAGCCTGACGCGGCTTTTCGTCGGCCAGCACTGAGCGGAGTCGGCCTGCAGCAGGCGGTCATGGCAGCGCACGCTGTGGCGATACAGATTGCCCAGAAACGCGCTCTGCTCCACCATCCCCTCCAGGGCGAGCCCCTCCTGCGGCGCGGGCTGCGTTAATTCAGCGAGCGTGGCATCGGCGCTGCGAAAATAAATGACTTTTTCACCCTGCTGAGCAGCCGATAAACCGGATATTGCGGCAGCGGATATTTCATCAGAGGTTATTTTATTATCGGCGCCCATAAAATCAGCGACGAAGGGTGTCGCGGGTCGCTGATATATTTGTTCCGGCGTGCCGGTTTGCTCAATTCGCCCCTGGTTTAATACCGCAATTCGGTCCGCCATCACTAATGCCTCCTGCTGATCGTGGGTGACAATTAATGACGTAAAGCCGAGTTTCTTTTGCAGAGATTTAATTTCATGGCGCACATTGAGCCGCACTTTGGCATCCAGATTAGATAACGGCTCATCCAGCACCAGCACCTGAGGCTCTATCGCCAGCGCCCTCGCCAGTGCCACCCGCTGCCGCTGGCCGCCCGAGAGTTCGGTCACCTTCACGTCAGCCAGCCCGTCGAGATTGACGATCCGTAGCAGCTCCGCCACTCGCCGTGTGATATCCGCCCCGCGCCATTTGCGCAGCTTCAGGCCATAGCCAATATTGCGCGCCACCGTCAGGTGCGGCCACAGGGCGTAGCTTTGAAACACCATGGTGATATTGCGCTGCTCCGGCGCCTGATGGGTGATCGATCGGCTGGCGATGGCGATCTCCCCGCTTTCCACCGGAATAAAACCGCAGAGGGCATTCAGCAGGGTGGTTTTTCCACATCCCGAAGGGCCGAGCAGGGCGATCATCTCCCCCTGCTCGACCGCCAGATCGATATTATGTAAAACCACTTTATCGCCATAACTAATTTTAAGGCCAGAGATCTTTAAATAACTCATATTCGCTACCTGAAAGCGCTGTTGCGGGCATTTTTTATTGGTATGAACACGTGTTCATTTAGCTGTAAAAAAAATGCAACGTTGACTCGACATGATGTGAGCCTACTTTGTCGGGTATTTATGACAATTTAATTAAGCGGCAAAAATTTTTGGCGAGGGTAAATGAAAATAGATGTGCTTGGCTGCGGGAGCGCCTTTTCCTGCACGCAAAATACTTCCGCGTTGCGGGTAATCGACGCGGACAACAAACAGTGGTTAATCGACTGCGGCCCCACCGTTCCCCGCGCGCTCTGGCAGCGCGGCGGCGGGGTCAACGATATCGACGCGATCTACTTCACCCACGTTCATCCGGACCACTGCACCGGTCTGACGGCGCTGCTGAATTACTGGAAAAGCGGCTCCCGCCAGAAGCCGTTGATTATCTACTGCCAGCCGGCGCAGCAGCCGGTGCTCAAGCAGCTGGCCGCGCTGGCGAACTGGCCGCAGGCGGAGCTTGGCTTCACCCTCGACTGGCAAGCGTGTCGCGACGCCTGGACGTGGCAGGACTGGCAGATCCGCACTGCCCCCACCCAGCATGAGCTGAGTAATCGCGCCATCCGTATCACCATTGCCGGGCAGACACTGTTTTACAGCGGCGATGGCCGGCCGACCGCCGACTCGATGGCCCTGATGGCCGGCGCCGGGCTGGCGTTTCAGGAGTGTGCCTCGGTGGCGGCTCTGGACGATGACGCCTCTCATGGCGATTTCCCCTCTTGCCTGATGCTGTTCAGAACGCTGCAGCTCCCGGCGCTGGGGCTCTATCACTGCGAGGACGCTTCCCTGCCGGCGCTGAAGCAGGCCTGCCAGCCGTGGCCGGGTTTATTCGTTTCCCGGGATGGGCTCGCCTTAACGTTGCCGCGTCCCACGTTTAACGACGAGGCGCATATCCTATGAGCCCTGCACCCCGTAAACCCAGCGTCACTGCCCAGGACGTTGCCCGGCGAGCGGGCGTCTCCCGGGCGGTGGTGTCCCGGGCGTTGAGCAGCAACGGCAGCATCTCTCCCGATGCCCGGGCGCGGGTGTTGCGCGCCGCCGAAGAGCTGGGGTATCAGGTTAATTTCCTCGCCCAGGGGCTGAACCGCCAGCGCAGCCACTTAATCGGCGTGATCGTCTCGCGCATCAGCGATCCTTTTCGCAGCGCCCTGCTTGATGCCCTGCTCAACGAGATCCAACGCCAGGGCTTTCAGGCGCTGGTGAGCGAGATCCATAGCGAGCAGGATCTGGCGCACACCCTGCGCCGTTTCGCTCAGTTTCGCGTCTCCGGAGTTATCGTTACCTCCGGCCAGCCGCCGGAAGCGCTGGTGAACGAGTGCGTTCACCAGCATATTCCGGTGGTGGGCATTAACCGTCAACCGACGATCCCCGGGGTGGATTATGTCTGCTCTGATAACGCCGCTGGCGCCGAGCTGGCCGCCGACCAGCTGTTGCGCAGCGGCTGTCGGCGCTTCGGCTGGCTCAATACTCACCCTTCCACCTGGGCCGGACGCATGCGCGGGGAAGCGTTCAGCCGGGCGCTACAGACGCGCGGAGTGAACATCGAACGCGACCTGGCGCACCTCGCCTGTCCGGAAGAGGGCTACGTCGGCGGTGAGCAGGCCGCGGCGCTCGCTGGCGAGGTGCCTGAGGGGATCTTTTGCGCCAATGCCCAGCTTGCCTGTGGCTTTCTCGATGGAATGCGCCAGCGCGGCAAACAGGCGCCTGAGGATTACCAGCTGATTGGTTTTGATAACACGCCGCCGACCGCGCAATATAGCTACCAGCTCACCACCCTACATCAGGATGTGGCGGCGATTTCCCGCCAGGCGCTTACCCGGCTGCAGGAGCGCGCCGCCGACCCTTTACAACCTTCACGCACCACCTGGGTGGAGGTGACGTTAATTCACCGGCGCACGTCGCCCTTTGTTATCTGAGAGCAGGACTATGACGGAAGCACAACGAGAATCATTATGCGACTTGATTCGCCAGGCTGGCGCCCACGCCCAGGCGCTGCGCGATGCGGGATTACAGGTCGATAAAAAATCGCGCCAGGACTTTGTGTCGCAGGCGGATCTCGCGGTAGAACAACAGATTAAAGGCTGGCTGCAGGCCCATTTTCCCCAGGAGGGTTTCCTCGGCGAGGAGAGCGGTTTTGCTGGCGATGAACAGACCGTCTGGGTGCTCGACCCTGTCGATGGCACCACCAACTTTATCCTCGGTATGGATTACTGGTGTATCTCGCTGGCGCGAGTATGCCAGGGCGAGCTGACGCTTGGCATTATCTACGCTCCCGATCGCGATGAGTTTTTCTTCGCCGGCCGCGGCGAAGGCGCGTATCTCAACGACCAGCGTCTGACGCTACGCGAACCGGATCCGGATGCGGTGGTGGTGGGTATGGGCCGTTCCAGCCGCGCCCCGGCCAGCGACTACGCCCAGGCCATCGCGACCCTGCTCGACGCCGGCCTGGAATATCGCCGCTTCGGCGCGGGGGCCCTGATGCTGGCGCATGTCGCCGCCGGCCAGCTCCATGCCTATTATGAAGCGCATATGAACAGCTGGGACGCGCTGGCAGGCATGCTGTTGATTGAGGAGGCGGGGGGAAAGTGCAATGCGTTTCTCGCCAATGAGGGTCTGCGGCGAGGCAACCTCGTGCTGGCGGGCTGCGCAAGCGTCCAGCCGCGGCTGGCGGCCCTGCTGGCGAAATAACGCCACGCCGCCGGCGGCTGGCCGGCGGCGTGGACTGACTACCGCCAGGGTTCGCTGCGGGGAATATTATTCGGACAGCGCTTAATTGCGCAAAAGGACTGGTAAAAACAGGAGTCAGACCGCTCGCCGCCGGCATGGTATGGGCAAGATGGCCGCTCACGTAATTTTTCCCATTGCGCCTCATCGTACACCGTAATATTGTAGATTTTTAATGAATGATACTGGTCATTAATTAAAACTCTCGAGGAATAGAGCTTCATCGACTCGCCGGGCAGCAGGATCACATCGGCCTCGTACCACATGATAAATTTTAAGAAACGCAGACTGGATATTGCCGAGAAGGCGATGCCGGATTGCGGGCAGATCAGAGTATTAAGAATAGTCCATTTCATATTCCTTCCTTATACAGATGCTACAAATTGTTACCGTATATAGTGATAGCATTCATTATTATAAACCGCAAGCGTCCCTGACAATTATGTGACTTAAGACAATTCCTAACAACACAACCCATTATTAGTAACGTTTCATTTTCCTCTCGAAATTTATGATTAGGCCCGATAAAAAACAGCCAAATTAACCTTAAAAAAGAAAATATAATAAAAAATAAGATAATATAAACTTAATTGACAATACGTCTTAGTCCCTCTGGATGAGGCCTCAGTCATTGGTATTAGATGATGCAGCACTGAGCATTACCCGCGGTTGGCAAGAAAAGAGGACCGTAGCAGGCAGCTATTTATTGCGCGGTTACCTCGTCGTACGTCACCAGCTCCGCGAGGCCCTCAGACCGCGCTCGGGTAAATGTCGCGGGTGTCCCGCCAGATCGCATTCCTTAGCGCTAATATCGACATAGCGATTGAGCATATTCTGCTCAATCGCTATGTCGGAAGACAGTCCACAGAATATTGCCACGCCGGTCTAACAAGCCCCGCTGAGGCCCTACCAGGTTTTGCCGATATTAAACTGAAACTGTTCTGCTTTATCACCATCGTACTTTTTAAACGGCTCTGCCCAGGAGAAGACCAGTGGACCAAGGGGAGACATCCACTGCACGGCAATCCCCGCGGAGAGACGAATATGACTCGGATCGCCGTAGTCAGGGATACCTGCCGCCAGCGTCTGCGCGGTGTTGTGCCAGGAGGTGCTCCAGACCGTCCCCGCGTCAACAAACAGCGAGGTTCGCAGACTATCGGCGTATTTGTCATTCACAAAGGGGGTTGGAATGATAAATTCGCTGTTCAGCACCGCCATGGCATTCCCGCCGACCGCATCAGACGAGGCGTCCAGCGGGCAGGCGCTATAGCTGCTTTCGCTACCATTGCAGCGGTAATAAGCCGCTTTAGGCCCAATGGTGTTAGAAGAGAAGCCGCGCACCGACGACGAACCGCCAGCGTAAAAGTTATCGTAGAACGGCACACTTTTGCCGTCTAACCCGCCAGCATAGCCTGCGCGCAGGCGTTCCATCCAGACCCAGCGCTTGTTTTCGCTCAGCGGCAGATACTGGGCGGTGTCAAAAGAGAGTTTGTAGTAGCTATTATCCGAACCAGGGAGCGTCACTTTACCGCTCAGGCTGCTCTTGTTTCCCGCACGCGGGAAGAAGCCGCGATCGAGATCGTTGTAGCCCCATCCAAGACTCACAAAATAATCGTTGGCGCTATATTTTGCGCCACTGTCGCCATCTTTCGTCACCACGCTGGGCTCGATTCCCCGAGAGCTGAGGTAGCGCCAGGTCGTCAGCTCCGGATCCATATTGGTCAGGCGATTATGGACATAATCCAGCCCCAGGTTCAGGGAGTTATTTTCGCTAATGGGAAACCCTAGCGTACTGCCTAAGCCATAGCTCTGCTGGTTATAGCTCCCGGCATCCGCATCGGAAGCATCATAGCTGTTATAAAAAATCTTTCCGCCCAGGCTAATGCCATCGACGGTAAACCACGGATTCGTCGCCCCCAGTTCAAGATAAGACTGATAGCTGTTGCGCGTCCCGTTGAAGCTAACGCTGTTGCCCGTTCCCAGCCAGTTATCCTGCGTCACGCCAAGCTGATAGCTCACGCCGCTATCCGTACCAAATCCCAGGCCCACGTTGAATGAGCCGGTGTTGCGCTCCTTCACCTTGTAGACCACATCGACCTGATCCGCCGTTCCATTGACCGGAACGATCTGCTGTTCAACGTTCTCAAAAAAACCCGTTCGATCAAGACGTACTTTCCCTTGCTCGACTTTTTCGTTGTTGAGCCACGCCCCTTCCATTTGGCGCATTTCACGACGTAACACCGCGTCCCGGGAGGTGTCGTTACCGGAAAAGCGGATCTGGCGTACCGAGTAGCGGCGGCCGGCGTTGACCTGAATATGCAGCGTCACACGATGATGCGCGTCATCGATTTCCGGCGTGGTCGTCACCTGCGGCCAGGCATAACCATACTTACCAAAACGCTTTTTGATCTCATTTTCAACCGTGGTGACTTGCGCCCCGCTATACCATGCCCCCGCCAGCGGCTGGGCAAGGGCCTCGATCTCCGGTCCATGCTGCGCCAGGTCGCCTGTCACCTGAGTTCGGTCGACCCGATAACGTTCGCCTTCATTGAGGGTGATGGTGATATACAGGGATTTTTTATCTGGCGTCATACTGACCTGCGTGGACTGGATCGCAAAGCGCGCATAGCCGCGATCGAGATAAAAACTGCGCAGCGTTTCCAGATCGGCTTCCAGCTTCTGTTTCTGATATTTTTTATCCGCTACCACATTCCACCACGGCACATTATCGCGTAGCTGAAGCTGGTCCAGGAGCGTCTCTTCCCGAAACGCCTGATTACCGATAATGTTTATTTGTGCGATTTTCGCCGATACGCCTTCCTGAAAGACGAACGTTAAGTCAACGCGATTACGCGGTAACGGTGTCACCACAGCGTGAACCTGCGCGCTGTATTTCCCCGCGCTGTAATAGAAATCCTGCAACCCCTTTTCTATTTCGCTAAGCGAATTTCGATCCAGTGCGCTACCTGCTGAAATACCTGTCGCGGTGAGATTTTCCTTTAACGCATCATCCTTCACCGACTTATTCCCGGAAAAACTGATGCTGGCAATAGTGGGCCTCTCCTTAACCTGCACCACCAGCGTTTTCCCATCGCGCAGGATCTGCACATTCTCGAAATTGCCGCTCGCATACAGCGCGCGCACTGCCTCGCTGACTTCCTCTGCCGTCACCGCTTCTCCCGCGTGCAACGGCATACTTAATAGCGCCGCCCCGACGGTCACGCGCTGCAGCCCTTCAAAACGGATATCATCAACTTGATATGAGGTTGCGGCGTACAGCGTTAAAGGGGTAATCAATAATCCGCTGATGATATGAGTCTTTTTTAACATGAATGTGTCGTCTACGAGATAATGAGCAATAGCAGTTATCTGCTGGCGTTGAGCTTATTTGTTCAGGATGCGTATCTAAGATATGCGACAGAAATAACCTGAGCGAGGCGCAGAATTACATGCAATTATGGCGACAAAATGGAGAAAAAAAGGATGTTAAATCATGTTTAAAAATATATTTAATGATGGAACTTTTCCTGAACGCCGTGGTTCTAATGGCCAACACCAGAGCTATATTTAGATTTACCTGAACGGTCTTTATTGAAAAAGCCCCCTTTCTTGCTAATGGAAAGGGGGAAGGATCTCGTTAGGAATGTTGTTCACTGGAATCACCAGGAACAGGCACAATCATATTCTTAAAGCCAGCAGATATAATGAAGAGAAATTGAATAAATTATGCAATCGACATCACAACATTTTATCTTGTATTCACCACCAGACGCCGATGGCGAACATCTCCATATTTTCCTCAAAATAGCAGAATACAGTAGGGACGCCTTATCAAGGCATCAAGGAAAGTCTATCGTTATCTACAATAGCCAAGCAGTGGCGCCTCGCCAGGGAAGGTGAGGCATAGGCTTCACCATCCTGCCGCCTCCCATCATCAATCACAGGGAATCGCGTATGACACGCTTACTTAAAACGATGTTACCTATCATTCTCTGCACCCTCGTTGGGTTATCGTTCGCTTCACCCACGCAGGCGGCCTCCAGTCTGCCGATTGTTCTCCCCGCGCTAACATGCGATGCGCTAAGCGCTACCGACTTCAGCGCCGCCGTTGGCGCAAAGGTCACGATCAACCACACTGAAATGCAGACCTCCGCGCAGGGAAGCTGGTGCAAGGTGAGCGCCACTATCGCCCCCCAGATTGGCGTGCAGATTGCCCTGCCGACCCAGCGCTGGAGTCAACGTTTCTTGCAGGTCGGCTGCGGCGGACTGTGCGGGAGTATTAACCTGAGTCTGTCGAATGCCAGCGGCTGCCTGCCGGCAATGAACGGCGAGTTTGTGGTGGCAGCAACCGATATGGGGCACCATGGCAGTATGATGGATGCGTCATGGGCAGAAGATCCGCAAAAGCGCATCGATTTTGCCTGGCGCGCCAACCACCTGACCGCAGTGCTGGCCAAAGCGGTGATGCAGACGCTTTACCGCCAGCCGCCAAAGTACGCGTACTTTATGGGCTGCTCAGACGGCGGTCGCGAAGCATTGATGGAAGCGCAGCGCTTTCCGCAGGATTTTGACGGTATCAGCGCTGGCGCGCCAGCGGCCTTTTTCCAGTTTCAGAACTCCTTCTTCCACGGCTGGAATGTGGCCGCCAATCAGCGTCCGGACGGTACCGCTATCTTGTTGAAAGATCGCTTACCTTTGATTCACCAGGCCATACTGGCTCACTGTCCGACGCTTTCCGGCGTGCAGGACGGCATCCTGCAAAACCCCTATGCCTGTCAGTTCTCTGAGACTTGGCTCCCCCGCTGTCCTGCCAACGCTCAGGACCGTTCCGCCTGCCTGACACAGGAAGAGATTGAGGTAGTGAAAAAGCTCTACCGCGGCGCTTACGACAGCCACGGCGCCCAGTTCGTCGCTGGCGGTCTTCCGCTGGGCTCCGAGCTACGCTGGCCGGTGCCGGAGACGCCGACCGGCCACTCAATGTCGGAAATGATGGTACTACCGGCTCTGCAATCCGTGCTCCTGCCGGGAGGAAAACAGAAGATCCAATCGATGCGGGATTTCCCACTTAATCAGCAGAATTTTGACGCCGTCGCTCAACTGGCACCGCTCTATAATGCGGCAAATACCAATCTTCATGCCTATCAGCAGCGCGGCGGCAAGCTTATCCTCTGGCACGGTCTGGCCGATGACTCCGTCAGCCCAGCCTTTTCTATCGCCTATTACCGCGGCGTAGAAGCAGAGATGGGCCATGCCGCAACGGATTCCTTCCTGCGGTTATTCCTGCTGCCTGGGGTAGCACATTGCGGTAATGGCGAAGGTTACGATCAAATTGATCTCCTTACCCCGCTGATGCGCTGGACCGAGGAAGGCATCGCGCCGCAGGAGATTATGGCCGGCAAACGGGCGCCAGCCGCCGCCAGGCTGCCGCCGATGACAGAAAAACCAGATGCCCAAACGCAGTTTCACGGCGTGCAGAAAGTCAGTCAGCCTTACGCTGACGCCGCTCCAGCCGTTATCGCAACGCGTCCGGTGTATCCCTTCCCGGCCATTGCCCGTTATAACGGGCACGGCAACGTGAATGACGGCGAAAATTATCATGCAGAGCAATCAACCGCGTTTGGTCATCTGCAGGTGGCAAAACCCGCCAGCGACTTTATTGGCCCTGATAACCAAAAAAATTATCAGGTTCGCCACGGCGAGCTCACCGTTCAATAAATCAAGGGCTCCTCATTGAGGAGCCCTTCGTTTTTGGGATTGGCCTCAATCATGCATAGCAAAACGCTCCAGCAATCGGTATTAAGCGACCTGCTCTTGTGGATCGATAATAATCTGGATAAGAAACTGACCGTCGACGATCTGAGCGATATCTCTGGTTATTCCTCCTGGCATTTGTTTCGGCTCTTCCGTCATTATTTTGATCGATCGCCGATGGAATATATCCGCCAGCAGCGCATGTCGCTCTGTCGCCGTTTATTGCTGACGACGCCTGGTTACCGTATTGTCGATATTTGTATTATGGTTGGTTATGACGATCTCAGTGCGTTTAATCGTACCTTCAAAAAATATCATGCGCTCACACCCACTCAATATCGTCATCAGGTCACCCGGCAAAAATAAGGAAGGTCCCCCTCCTCCGCATCGCTGCGGTTGGGAATGGAAGGGGGACAGGGGGTATTGCAGAAGGGAAATAGCAGGGTGCTATTATCGAGCCCGATCGGGATCAACGACCTTGCGCGACGGAAATCAGTATAAAAGGATATTTTGAGCTAATAATGTAGAGGGCGTGAAGATTTTGTCACCATTTATAATTGTCTCCACCGCTCTCATCTGAAATAAAAAAACCGGGCCGCGCTGCACCCGGTTTCATTCTCACCAGCACCATCAGAAGTGAGTATTTACGCTCACAAAGAAGGTCCGCCCCGATTCGTTATAGGTCTCGGCACCCGCGCCATACAGATAAGCTCCCGTCGTCGCGTTGCCGGTCGTTTGCGCATTCCCTGCCCGATAGTGGCGGATATCAAACAGGTTATCTATCCCGCTGGTGAAGCTCAGGTTTTTGTTCACATCCCAGGTCGCACTGAGACCGACAATACTGTATGGGCTGACTTCGTTTAATTCGCTGCCGCTGACCGCCTCGCCCTTATAATTAAAGCGTTTTGGTTTCTGTCGGCCATACCAGGTAAAGGTGCTCTGCAGAGAGAGATCTTCACGGACCTGCCAGCTCAAAGTCGAGTTCAGGGTAAACTGCGGGATCACTGACAGTCGGTCGCCTGTCGTCTTATTCTTGCTCTGCAGCATCCATGTCAGGTTATTGCTCCAGTTAACCGTCTCCCCCATCGGAAGATTCAACGTTCCTTCCAGGCCTTCCACTAACGCCTTTGGTACGTTTTCCCACTGATAGATATTGGTGGTGCCGTTGCTGGCAGTGCCCACCGCCGCGTACCCTGACTCAATCTTGTTGTGATAGTCGTTACGGAACCAGGTGATTCCCGCCTGATAGCCCTCATGCTTATACTCAAGACCAATCTCTTTATTAACGCTGGTCTCCGCTTTCAGGTCGCTATTCCCCATCAGATAGCAGGCGGAACTACTGGCGTAACAGCCTTGACCGTTGCTGTAGAGAATATAGTTCGGGTTCAACTGGTAGAGGTTAGGCGCCTTGTAAGCGCGGGCAATGCCCAGCTTCAGCGTCCAGTCGTCCGTCAGCTCCTGGGACAGGTTCAGTGAGGGGCTCCAGTTATTGCCGACGATGCTGTGGTGGTCGAAGCGCAGAGCGGGTGTCAGCATGGTGCTGTCCGTTAGCGCCATATTATCTTCGGTAAACAGCGAGAAGATCTCGGCGCTGGAGTACGGGCTACGACCGGTAGCCGATACGCCATCGATAGTTCCGTAAGAGAGCGCCTGGGTTGTCGATACGCCATCTTTCATCCGCTGCTGATTCCATTCTGTCCCCAGCGTCAGATTCTGATCGACCCCCAGCGTAAACGGAATATTCACTTCGCTATGTAGCAGAACATCGGCCAGATCGATATCTGAAAACTCGCTACTGGAGAAGATCCCTTCCGTCCCCCCCGCCAGCCCTTCATTCATTCGCGAGTTGCGGGTGTGTTCGTACTGGGCATAGCTGTTGCTGGTCACGCCATTATCCCAGCCGCCGGTCCATGTCACGCCATAAGTTTGCCGGTAGAGACGGTTAGTCTCTTTCCCGTACATACTCTTCACCAGCGTACTGGTATTGGTGTTTTGTGTGTCGCCGGCATAGAGGTTGCCCTGTCGGCTGTAGCCGGCCTCAAACTCCAGGGCCTGCATCGGGGCGAACTCCCAGCGCAGCTTACTGTGAATATCTTTGTTCACCACCCCTTCACGTCCGGCGGGATAAGAGCCCGCGTAGGAGCCTGTACGCTCGGCTTCATGACCGGCGTTAATGTCCTGAGCATCGGCCTGGGTTTTACTCAAATTACCCCAGAGATTGAAGCTGACACTGTCTGACAGCGGACCATTGAGGCTAAAGTTGGTACGTTTCGTCGACCCTTCTTTACGATGCTGCGGAGCATTCATATAGGTATTCCACGACCCATGCCATTCAGGCGTGGTCGGTTTGGTCACGATGTTGACGACCCCGCCCATCGCGCCATTACCATAGCGCGCCGCCGCCGGGCCGCGGATCACATCGATATGATCGATCATCTCTGCCGGCACCCAGTTGGTATCGCCACGGGAATCACGATCGCCGCGCCAGCCATACCGCACCGAGTTACGGCTGGTGACCGGTTTTCCATCGACCAGCACCAGAGTGTTCTCTGGTCCCATCCCACGGATATCAATTTGCCGGTTGTTGCCTCGCTGACCGCTGGTGGAGTTACCGGTCAGATTGACTCCGGGTTGCGTGCGAATTAACTCCGACACATCGCGGACGGGGGGATGTTTGCGAATCTCGTCCGCAGTAATGGTCGACACGCCCGGCGCCTGCAGGTTCTGCCTGGCGGCAGTCACCACCATCGTTTCCTCGTGATTTTCAGCAGTGGGGGTGCTCTCGTCAGACGTCGATGGTTCGATAACGCTCTCTGTCGCCTGCAGCGGCACGCTACAGGCAAACAGAGGAATGGCGATCCCCAGCGGGAAGAGAGACGTGTATTTCATAGAATATGCCCTGTTTTCTGTTGCTGTCGGGCATAACGCCTTCCCCAATTGAAAAAACAATGGGATAAAATACTTGCCTCAGCGCCTCGCCAGATTTTGGCGCAGGCCAGCGCCTTCCCGGCATTAATGGGAATAAGAAGACAGCGTGAGGCATAATAAAATTAAGTGCCCTGTTTCATCATTAGAGAAAAAGCGCTGCGCGCTATTCTTTGATAGCGTAATCCAGACAGCGTGTCATTAGAGTAATGTGCCGTGTTACGGTAATAAAAATGAGATTCATTATCAAGATGATAATAATCAATATCAGAGAAAAATAAAATAACATCTACCAATCAGCTGGTTACCAAAAAACAAATGGAAGAGAATAAAGTAAAAATAAAATCATCACTTTCTATTCATCATTAAAAAAACATATTTTTATCACATTATCTCCATAGTTAAATTAAAGACAAAAGCACATTAATAGTAAGTAATACTATTTGCGAAAGACTCTTTGTCGGTATCGTTACACCTTTTCCCCCATGTCATACCCAGCTAACGGCGGCCGTTCTGCTAAAATAAACACATCCCCCTGCGGAGTGCTCCTCCATGAACGCCAACTCGCTATCACGCCTGTTTATCGCCTGGCTTACCTGCCTCGCGACGCTGTTATTCGCCCCTTTTCTGCTGGCGGCGGAGGCGGAAATCGCGCCGCCGGTGGCAACCGAAGACAATACGCTGTCGATCCATATCGACGACATGCTGCAGCCGTGGAAAGGCGATCTGCCCGGCATGCTCGATCGGCGCACCATCCGGGTATTAACCACCTACAGCAAGACCTTCTTTTTTATTGATAAAGGCACCCAGCGCGGGGCAACGCACGACATTTTTATCGCGCTGGAAAACGATCTGAATAAACAGCTGGCGAAAGATAAAAAGCTAAAACAGCGCCACCTGAAGCTGCACATCGTTTTTGTGCCGGTCAGTCGGGATAATCTCTTTACCGCGCTTAATGAAGGTAAAGGGGATATCGCCGCCGCCAACCTGACTATCACGCCCTCGCGGGAAGCCCAGGTCGATTTCGCCCAACCGCTCTACAGCAACGTGAAAGAATTACTGATCTCCGGCCCGGCATCGCCGAAGGTCGACAGTCTGGAGCAGCTCTCCGGTCAAACGGTCTTTGTTCGCCGCTCCTCCAGCTATTACGAAAGTCTGCAAGCGCTGAACGCCCGATTTGCCAGCGAGTCACGACCGCCGGTTACCCTGGAAGCGGCGCCGGAAGCGCTGGAGGATGAAGATCTGCTGGAAATGCTCAACGCCGGGCTGGTGCCGTTGATCGTCGTCGATCAGCATAAAGCGGTTTTCTGGAAACAGGTATTTCCGAAAATCCAGGTCCATGACAACGTGGTGCTGCGCGACGGCGGCAACATTGCGTGGGCGGTACGCCAGGACAGCCCACAGCTGCTGGCGCTGCTGAACAACTTCGTGAAAAAGAATCGTCAGGGCACCACGCTGGGTAATACCCTGCTGCTGCGTTACCTGAAAAATGCCCAATATGTTAAAAATGCCGCAGCGAGTAAGGAACGGCGCAAGTTCCTCGCCATGGTGGACGTCTTCCGTAAATATGGCGATCGCTATGATGTCGACTGGCTGCTGATGGCGGCCCAGGGATACCAGGAGTCGCGGCTGAACCAGTCGGTTCGAAGCCACGTTGGCGCCGTCGGGGTGATGCAGGTGATGCCCCGCACCGGAAAAGAGCTGAAGGTGGGCGATATTAAACAGCTGGATCCCAATATTCATGCTGGCGTGAAATATATGCGCTGGATGATAGATCGTTACTATGCTGATGAGCCCATGACCCGGCTGGATAAAGCGCTATTTGCCTTTGCCTCCTACAACGCCGGTCCGGCGCGTATCGCCCGCCTGCGCACCATGACCAAACAGCGCGGGTTTGATCCAAACGTCTGGTTCGGTAACGTCGAAAATCTGGCGGCAGAAAAAATCGGCGCGGAAACGGTGACCTACGTCAGCAATATCTATAAGTATTACATCGCCTATCGGCTGATCGTCGATGACATGGCCCGCAAACAGAAAGCGACGGCGGCGCCGCGGCAGGAGCCGGTGGCGCCGCCAGCCAAACCGCAGCCCAGCGTGGCGATGCCCGCGACCGCTCAGGTGCCCGCGGCCTGAAGCGCTTGCGGCCAGCGGTCAAAACCACTTCTGAGGCGGTGGTGAAATAATCATAAAAAAAGCCCCGGCGAAACCGGGGCTTTCTGTGTTAACTACGTGGATATTGCGTTTAAGGCAGGCCTTAGAACGGGATATCGTCGTCGAAGTCCATCGGCGGTTCGTTGGAAGGCGCTGCCGGAGCCTGCTGCTGCGGACGGGACTGCGCGCCGCCGCTGAACTGGTTGCCGCCCTGCGGCTGCTGAGGCTGACCCCAACCGCCCTGCTGCTGTCCGCCGCCTGCCGGTGCGCCGCCGCCCTGACGGCCGCCCAGCATCTGCATGGTGCCGCCAACGTTTACCACCACTTCAGTGGTGTATTTATCCTGACCGGATTGATCGGTCCACTTGCGGGTACGCAGTTGGCCTTCAATGTACACCTGAGAGCCTTTACGCAGATACTCACCAGCGACTTCAGCCAGTTTGCCGAACAGCACAACGCGGTGCCATTCAGTCTGCTCTTTCATTTCGCCG
The DNA here is from genome assembly GCF_050378655.1 of Klebsiella sp. 7-CIP_Kleb. Classification (NCBI taxonomy): domain Bacteria; kingdom Pseudomonadati; phylum Pseudomonadota; class Gammaproteobacteria; order Enterobacterales; family Enterobacteriaceae; genus Klebsiella; species Klebsiella sp. 7-CIP_Kleb. Next base: position 54,293 of record NZ_JBNRLJ010000007.1, on the reverse strand, counting down.
GTCTGCTTGTCACGCCAGGATTCGGAAGTTGCCAGCGTGAAGTTGGCGACTGCGCCGCCACTTGGCATGTAGCGTACTTCCGGGTCCTGCCCCAGATTACCGACGAGAATCACCTTGTTTACGCCTCTGCTGGCCATGTTCGTGTCTCCTGAATACGTTTCTTAATAGTGTAAACGCGCGAGTGTACCATTTCCACGTAGCATTTTAATAGCTGCGAGGCTGATTCCAGAGATAGTACCCGGCTACGACATTGTTGCACACTCGACCTGAATTTGCATTCCGATACTGTATATTCATTCAGGTTAAATTGTGTCATAATTAGCCGTTTCTGCCGTTTGTCCTTCAAGCAAACCAGGCAATCCGTGTATCTACCTACCGGGAAAGGTGAATGGATAAGATCGAAGTTCGGGGCGCCCGCACCCATAATCTCAAAAACATCAACCTCGTTATCCCGCGCGACAAACTCATTGTCGTCACCGGGCTTTCCGGGTCTGGCAAATCTTCACTGGCTTTCGACACCCTGTATGCCGAAGGCCAGCGTCGCTACGTCGAATCGCTCTCCGCCTATGCGCGACAGTTCCTGTCGCTGATGGAGAAGCCGGACGTCGACCATATCGAAGGGCTGTCGCCGGCGATTTCCATCGAACAGAAATCAACCTCTCACAACCCCCGCTCGACGGTGGGTACGATTACCGAAATTCACGACTACCTGCGTCTGCTGTACGCCCGCGTCGGCGAGCCGCGCTGTCCGGACCACGACGTGCCGCTGGCGGCGCAGACCGTCAGCCAGATGGTCGATAACGTCCTCGCCCAGCCGGAAGGCCTGCGTCTGATGCTGCTCGCGCCCATTATTAAAGAGCGTAAAGGCGAGCACACCAAAACGCTGGAAAACCTCGCCAGCCAGGGCTATATCCGCGCACGGATCGACGGCGAAGTCTGCGATCTCTCGGATCCGCCGAAGCTGGAGCTGCAGAAGAAGCACACCATCGAGGTGGTCATCGACCGCTTCAAGGTGCGCGACGATCTGGCGCAACGTCTGGCCGAGTCGTTTGAAACCGCGCTGGAGCTCTCCGGCGGGACCGCCATCGTGGCCAATATGGATGATGAGAAAGCGGAAGAGCTGCTGTTTTCCGCCAACTTCGCCTGCCCGATCTGCGGCTACAGCATGCGCGAGCTGGAGCCGCGCCTGTTCTCCTTCAACAACCCGGCGGGCGCCTGCCCGACCTGCGACGGTCTCGGCGTGCAGCAATATTTCGACCCCGATCGCGTGGTGCAAAATCCGGAGCTGTCGCTGGCGGGCGGCGCCATCCGCGGCTGGGATCGGCGTAACTTCTACTACTTCCAGATGCTGAAGTCGCTGGCGGAGCACTATAAGTTTGACGTTGAAGCGCCGTGGGGCACCCTCAGCGCCAGCGTGCAGAAAGTGGTCCTGTACGGTTCCGGTAAAGAGAATATTGAATTCAAATACATGAACGACCGCGGCGACACCTCGGTGCGCCGCCATCCGTTCGAAGGCGTGCTGCATAATATGGAGCGCCGCTACAAAGAGACGGAATCCAGCGCGGTACGCGAAGAGCTGGCGAAGTTCATCAGCAATCGCCCGTGCGCCAGCTGCGACGGTACGCGTCTGCGCCGCGAGGCGCGCCATGTGTTTGTGGAAAACACCCCGTTGCCGACCATTTCCGATATGAGCATCGGCCACGCGATGGACTTCTTCAACAATCTGAAGCTCTCCGGCCAGCGGGCGAAAATCGCCGAAAAAGTGCTGAAAGAGATTGGCGATCGCCTGAAGTTCCTCGTCAACGTCGGCCTCAACTACCTGACGCTCTCCCGCTCGGCGGAAACGCTCTCCGGCGGCGAGGCCCAGCGTATCCGACTGGCGAGCCAGATTGGCGCCGGACTGGTTGGCGTGATGTACGTCCTGGATGAGCCCTCCATCGGCCTGCACCAGCGCGATAACGAGCGCCTGCTCGGGACCCTGATCCACCTGCGTAATTTAGGCAACACGGTGATCGTCGTTGAGCATGACGAAGACGCCATTCGCGCCGCCGACCATGTGATCGATATCGGCCCCGGGGCCGGGGTCCACGGCGGCCAGGTGGTGGCGGAAGGGCCGCTGGAGGCCATTATGGCGGTACCGGAATCCCTGACCGGCCAGTTCATGAGCGGTAAGCGCAAAATTGAAGTGCCGAAGCAGCGCGTGCCCGCCGATCCGGAGAAAGTCCTCAAGCTAACCGGCGCGCGCGGCAACAACCTGAAAGACGTGACGCTGACCCTGCCGGTGGGCCTGTTTACCTGCATCACCGGCGTCTCCGGCTCGGGTAAATCCACGCTGATCAACGACACCCTGTTCCCCATTGCCCAGCGTCAGCTTAACGGCGCGACCATCGCCGAACCGGCGCCGTATCGCGATATTCAGGGGCTGGAGCACTTCGATAAAGTCATCGATATCGACCAGAGCCCGATCGGCCGCACGCCGCGCTCCAACCCCGCGACCTATACCGGGGTGTTTACGCCGGTGCGCGAGCTGTTCGCCGGGGTGCCGGAATCACGTTCCCGCGGCTATACGCCGGGCCGTTTCAGTTTTAACGTCCGCGGCGGTCGCTGCGAAGCCTGCCAGGGCGACGGGGTGATCAAGGTCGAAATGCACTTCCTGCCGGATATCTACGTACCGTGCGACCAGTGCAAAGGTAAGCGCTATAACCGCGAAACGCTGGAGATTAAGTACAAAGGCAAAACCATCCACGAAGTGCTGGATATGACTATCGAAGAAGCGCGCGAGTTCTTTGATGCCGTACCGGCGCTGGCGCGTAAACTGCAAACCCTGATGGACGTGGGTCTGACCTATATCCGTCTCGGCCAGTCGGCGACGACCCTGTCCGGCGGCGAGGCGCAGCGCGTCAAGCTGGCGCGCGAGCTGTCCAAGCGCGGTACCGGCCAGACGCTGTATATCCTCGATGAGCCGACCACCGGTCTGCACTTCGCCGATATCCAGCAGCTGCTGGAAGTGCTGCACCAGCTGCGCGATCAGGGCAATACCATCGTGGTGATTGAGCACAATCTCGACGTGATAAAAACGGCCGACTGGATTGTCGATCTCGGCCCGGAAGGCGGCAGCGGCGGCGGCGAAATTCTGGTTTCCGGTACCCCTGAAACCGTCGCCGAGTGCGAAGCCTCGCACACCGCGCGCTTCCTGAAGCCGATGCTAAAATAATTAGCGAGAAAGCTGCTGCCGGACCGGCTCCGGCAGCATTTTCACCGCCTGCTGATAAGACGCATCGACCAGGTAGTAGATTTGCGAATCCGGCAGCGAGCCATCCAGAAAGACGGTGCTCCAGTGTGCTTTATTGAGATGCTGGCTGGGCCGGACGTCGCGATGCTGCTGCCGTAGCAGCTCCGCCAGCTCCGGGCTCGCCTTCAGCGCAACCGCCGGCCGCTGGTCTTCGACCTCCTTCACCATGGCAAACAGCACGTCCGAGACCTTAATCTGCGTGGCTTTCCAGTCGCTGTGGACGCTCTGCTCTGCTCCCGGCTTCGCCATGCAGTACTGCAATAACTCCGAAATTGTCATCTTTTATTCCCCCATGAGCGTCGCAACGATGTGCCGCGAACCGCCGTGTATCCGATGCTCCCCCAGCCAGATGCCCTGCCAGGTCCCCAGCCTGACGCGTCCGTCCTCAACCGGCAGCATCAGCGACACGCCAAGCATCGATGATTTGATGTGCGACGGCATATCGTCAGGGCCTTCATAATCATGTTCGTACGGCGCATTGTCCGGCACGGCGTTAAGAAAATACTGCTCCATGTCATACCGGACGGTGGGATCGCAGTTTTCGTTGAGCGTCAGGGAAGCGGAAGTATGCTGGAGCAGGAGGTGTAGCAGGCCGACCTTCACCCCGGACAGCCCGCGGATCTGGCCGAGGATTTCGTCGGTGACCAGATGAAAACCACGGGATTTAGGCCCAAGCGTCAGGGTTTGCTGATACCACATCATCGACTCCTTTTTGCGAATGAATCCCTCTAAGTGTGCAGCAATACGTGAAAAGGTAAAACCTTCCACCCCGGATTTTGCATAAAAAAACGGCAGCGTCACCGCTGCCGTTTATCACGTTCTGACGCCTGTCAGTATTCGGAATTGACGATCACTTCTTCGCCCAGCGCGCCGGCCATCGGCAGCGGCTTATAGGAGGAGTTGGCGGCACGCAGCACGCGGATCCCGCGGGCGCCCGCCTCGCGGGCGGCGGTAATATCGTTATCCGAGTCGCCATAGAAAACCTTTATCTGCTTCGTCTGCAGCCACTGGGTCTTGGTATTCTGACCCGGCTTATCGCCAGCGAAAATCACCGGGTTCATATTGGCGGCGGGGATAAGAAAATCATCCTGCAGGGTTTTAGAAACGGTTTCTGTTTTGGTCTGGCTGCGGCCGGTGACGAACCAGATGCTGTCGCCACGCTTCACATGCATGGCAATCAGCTGGCGCGCCACCTCTTTTGGCATGCTGAATTCGTCCCAGCCGTTGTTCATTTTTTCCCAGAACTGCGGGTTTTTCAGGTAATCCTCACTGCCGGGAGAGAAGGTTTTTTGCCCGCGCCAGAAACCAGGACTGGAGAAGAGAACGGTGTCATCGATATCAAAGCCGACGGCCATCGGCGGACGCCCCAGCAGGCTGTTCTCAATTTGCGCCACCGAAACCCAGTGGATCGGCGCCTGCTCGGCCAACTGGGCCACGTTGGTGCCGACCCACAGCGGCTGTGGCGTGGAGGCGCGCGCGACTACGGCGCTGTTCAGCGTGAACAGGAGAGAAGCCGCCGCAAGGGCGAGAGTAAGTTTGCGCATATTTATCCCTAAATCTATCAATCATTATTGTTTTCAATAATGTGCATGCTTAGTAACGCCCCGACCTTACCCGCAGGCGACAGGGATGAAAAGCCTTTTTCGCGTAGATGTCATAGAAAAAGAGGATGATCACAATCAGAGGGGGTTGCCCCTGCCCGTTGACCGGCAGAGACAACCTGCTGGAGAGCGGCTTACATTACCGCGGCAAAGGCTTTCGCGACCTGCTGAACATTACGTGAGTTTAACCCCGCCACGCACATGCGTCCGCTGGCAATCAGGTAGACGCCAAACTCGTCGCGCAGGCGATCCACCTGCGCCGCACTGAAGCCGGTGTAGCTGAACATCCCGCGCTGCTTGAGCAGGTAATCCACATCGCTGCCCGGGGCAACCTGCTGCAGCGCGTCGACCAGCGCCTGACGCATAGTCAGGATATGCGCGCGCATGGCGTCCACTTCCGCCTGCCAAGTGGATTTCAGCCCGGCATCGTTCAGCACCGTCGCCACCACCTGCGCGCCAAAGCTCGGCGGGCTGGAGTAGTTGCGGCGCACGGTGGCCTTCAGTTGGCCAAGCACGCGGCCTGCGGTTTCACTGTCTTCACAGACCACCGACAGGCCGCCGACGCGCTCCCCGTACAGGGAGAAAATTTTGGAGAACGAGTTGCTGACCAGCATCGGCATCCCGGCGCTGGCGATGGCGCGAATGGCGTAGGCATCCTCTTCCAGCCCTGCGCCAAAGCCCTGGTAGGCGATGTCGAGGAACGGGATCAGCTGACGCGCTTTCAGGATCTCCACCACACGATCCCACTGTTCCGGCGTCAGGTCGGCGCCGGTCGGGTTGTGGCAGCAGGGGTGCAGCAGCACAATGTCGCGCGCCGGCAGCGTTTGCAGCGTCGCCAGCAGCGCTTCAAAGCGCACGCCGTTGGTGGCTTTATCAAACCATGGGTAAGTACTTACTTCGAAGCCAGCCCCTTCAAATATGGCAATGTGGTTTTCCCAGGTCGGGTCGCTGACCCAGACATGAGACTCAGGAAAGTAGCGTTTGAGGAAATCGGCCCCGACCTTCAGCGCGCCCGAACCGCCGACCGTCTGAATGGAGGCGATGCGGTTTTGCTTAAGCGCGCTATGCTCCGCGCCAAACAGCAGCGGCGCAATTGCCTGGCGGTAGCCGCTCAGCCCTTCCATCGGCAGATACAGCGAGGCGCCGTGCGGCTCGGCGTTCAGGCGCGCTTCCGCTTCCGCCACCGCCTGCAGCTGCGGGATAATGCCGTCATCGTTGTAATACAGCCCGATACTCAGGTTGACTTTGTCGCTTCGCGGGTCTTCTTTGAAGCGTTCCATCAGAGAAAGAATAGGGTCGCCGGCGTAGGCGTCAACTTTTTGAAACACGCGATGTATCTCCAGGTTTACATGGGGCAGGTTCTTACACAATAAACCGGATATGACGGCAGGTCGAGAGGATGTTGAGGGGAAAGTGACCGCGCAGCGGTATAAACCGCTTTTTTGTCCGCGGCTATACCGATAGCGTACCGGATAAGCGTCTGAGCTATCCGGTACGAACAAGGCTTAGTCGAAGTATTTCATGGCGACGCGGGAGGTCAGTCGCGTAATAAGTTCGTAAGCACTCACTTTCGTGATCTCGGCGATGCGCTCTACCGGGAGTCCCTCTCCCCACAGTACCACCGCGTCGCCGGCTTTATCCTGGGCCTGCGGGCCGAGGTCAACGCAGATCATATCCATCGCCACCCGGCCGACAATCGGCACTTCGCGGCCATTGACCAGCACCGGGGTGCCCGACGGCGCGGCGCGCGGATAACCGTCGCCATAGCCCATCGCGACCACGCCGAGACGCGTGTCGCGTTCGCTGATCCAGGTGCCGCCGTAGCCGACGGACTCCCCTGCTTTATGCTCGCGCACGGCAATCAGGCTGGACGTCAGGGTCATCACCGGCTGACAGCCAAAATCTTTCCCGGTGGAGCGATCGTCCAGCGGCGACACGCCATACAGGATAATGCCCGGACGCACCCAGTCAAAATGCGACTGCGGCCACAGCAGGATACCGCCCGAGGCGGCGATAGAGCGCAATCCCGGCTTGCCTTTGGTAAAGGTGGTGAAGATATCCAGCTGGCGTTCGGTGGCGCCGCAGGTCGGCTCATCGGCGCGGGCGAAGTGGCTCACCACGTTAACCGGCTGGCGGACGTTTTTGCACTGGCTCAGACGCTGATAAAACGCCTCGGCTTCCTCCGGGCGCACCCCTAAGCGATGCATGCCGGTATCCAGCTTCATCCACACGGTCACCGGCTCGGGGAGGTCGGCTTGCTCCAGCGCCGCCAGCTGTTCGGGGCTATGCACCGCGGTATGCAGACGCTGAGCGGCGATCACCGCCAGGTCTTCCGCCGCAAAAAAGCCTTCCAGCAGGAGGATCGGCTGCGCGATCCCCCCCGCTCGCAGGCGCAGCGCCTCTTCCAGGCGGGCGACGCCAAAAGCGTCGGCGTCGGTCAGCGTTCGCGCGGTCTCAAGAAGACCGTGTCCGTAGGCGTTCGCTTTCACCACCGCAACCAGTTTGCTGGCAGGCGCCAGTTCACGCAGACGTTGCAGGTTGTGTCGCAGAGCGCGGCGGTTGATAACTACAGTTGCCGCTTGCATTTGAATTCCTTAATAAAAGAAGGAGGAAGGGTTACTCATCATCATACTGAGGACCGGCATAATTATCGAAACGCGACCACTGACCGTTGAAGGTCAGTCGCACGGTGCCGATCGGGCCGTTACGTTGTTTACCAATGATAATTTCCGCGATGCCCTTAAGATCGCTGTTCTCGTGATAGACCTCATCACGGTAAATGAACATGATTAAGTCGGCATCCTGTTCGATAGAGCCGGACTCACGCAGGTCGGAGTTGACCGGACGTTTATCGGCACGTTGTTCCAGTGAGCGGTTCAGCTGCGACAGCGCCACCACCGGCACCTGTAGCTCTTTGGCCAGCGCCTTCAGCGAGCGGGAGATTTCGGCGATCTCCAGGGTACGGTTGTCAGAGAGCGACGGCACGCGCATCAGCTGCAGGTAGTCGATCATAATCAGCCCGATGCCGCCATGCTCGCGGGCGATACGCCGCGCGCGGGAACGCACTTCCGTCGGCGTCAGGCCGGAGGAGTCATCGATATAGATGTTACGTTTTTCCAGCAGAATGCCCATGGTGCCGGAGATCCGCGCCCAGTCTTCATCGTCCAGCTGACCGGTACGAATGCGGGTCTGATCGACGCGCGACAGCGAGGCCAGAGAACGCATCATGATCTGCTCGGAGGGCATCTCGAGACTGAAGATGAGTACCGGTTTGTCCTGCAGCATCGCTGCGTTTTCCACGAGGTTCATCGCGAAGGTCGTTTTACCCATCGACGGACGGGCGGCGACGATAATCAGATCCGACGGCTGCAGGCCGGCGGTCTTTTTGTTGAGGTCGTCGTAGCCGGTGTTGACCCCGGTAACGCCGTCATGCGGCTGCTGGAAAAGCTGTTCGATACGGGCGACGGTGGCGTCGAGGACATCGGCGATGTTTTTCGGCCCTTCGTCTTTATTGGCCCGACTTTCAGCGATTTTAAAGACGCGGGACTCGGCGAGATCGAGCAGATCTTCGCTGGTTCGCCCCTGCGGGTCGAAGCCGGCCTCGGCGATCTCATTGGCCACCGAGATCATCTCGCGCACGACCGCGCGTTCGCGCACGATGTCGGCATAGGCGCTGATGTTCGCCGCGCTGGGGGTATTTTTGGACAGTTCCGCCAGATAGGCAAAGCCGCCGACGCTGTCCAGCTGTCCCTGACGCTCCAGCGACTCCGCAAGGGTGATCAGGTCAATCGGGCTGCCCGACTCCTGCAGGCGCGCCATCTCGGTAAAAATATGACGATGCGGACGGGTATAAAAGTCGTCGGCAACGACGCGTTCGGCAACGTCGTCCCAGCGCTCGTTATCCAGCATTAAACCGCCCAACACCGACTGCTCCGCTTCAATCGAGTGCGGCGGGACTTTCAGCCCGGCGAGCTGCGGATCGCGTTCGCGGGTTTCTGTCTGTGGTTTGTTGAAGGGTTTATTTCCTGCCATAGCCTAACATTTCACCGATACGGAAAAGAGCGTGACAGTATAGCGAGAAAGCCATTGCCGCTAAAGAACCCATTAAGCATGGCTGGCCTGAGGCGGGTAAGAAAATCCGTCGCTGCCGCCGCAGGCTGTTAAGCTTACTGGATAATCTCAGAACAACACAGGAGCGAACATGGCAACACGCATCGAATTTTCAAAACACGGGGGGCCGGAGGTGCTTCAGGCGGTTGAGTTTACCCCTCGCGATCCTGCGGAGCATGAAATTCAGGTCGAAAACAAAGCTATCGGCATCAATTATATCGACACCTATGTTCGCAGCGGCCTCTATCCGCCGCCGTCGCTGCCGAGCGGTCTGGGCACCGAGGCGGCCGGCATCGTCAGTAAAGTCGGCCATGGGGTGACGCACATTAAGGCAGGCGATCGGGTGGTGTACGCCCAGTCGGCGCTCGGCGCCTACAGCACGGTGCACAATGTGCTGGCCGATAAAGCGGCGGTCTTGCCGGACGCCATCTCTTTCGAACAGGCCGCCGCGTCGTTCCTCAAAGGATTAACGGTCTGGTATCTGTTGCGTAAAACTTACGAAATTAAGCCTGATGAGATGTTCCTGTTTCATGCCGCCGCCGGCGGCGTGGGGCTGATTGCCTGTCAGTGGGCGAAAGCGCTGGGGGCGAAACTTATCGGCACCGTCGGCAGCGCGCAGAAGGCGCAGCGCGCCAAAGCGGCGGGCGCCTGGCAGGTGATTAACTATCGCGAAGAACCTATCGCGGAGCGGCTCAAAGCGCTCACCGACGGTAAGAAAGTCGCCGTAGTCTATGACTCGGTAGGGAAAGATACCTGGGAAGCCTCTCTGGACTGTCTGCAGCGCCGCGGCCTGATGGTCAGCTTTGGCAACTCCTCCGGCCCGGTGACCGGCGTTAATCTGGGGATCCTGAATCAGAAAGGTTCTCTGTACGTCACCCGCCCATCGCTGCAGGGCTATATCACCAACCGGGAAGAGCTGGCTGAAGCCTGCAGTGAGCTGTTTTCGCTGATCGCCAGTGGAGTAATCAAAGTGGACGTGCCCGAGAGTCAGACCTATCCGCTGACCGAAGCGCGACGGGCGCATGAAGTTCTGGAGAGCCGGGTGACACAGGGGTCGAGTCTGCTGCTGCCGTAAGCGGTCAAAAGGACAAAAGGACAAAAGTTTAGGGCTTCCACCTGGGAAGCCCTTACTTTTTTTAGTTCGGCTGTATGTAGGGTACAGCGCGATGAATTCGTTAACGCGCTAATAGTGACAGATTTGCGTAGCGATGCCTACGCGGTTCTGTGCAAAATTGTTCAGGTTGTGACACACCCCTCAATACCTTAGTAACGCCAACGGTTATTGTCGCGAAAAGCGTTTCCGTCCGGGGTTTTCAGCGCCCGAATAACCCACACCACCACCACCGCCAACAGCAGCCACGGCAGCAATTTGATCATTAAAGCAAACAAACCGCCGACGAACATCAGCGCCGTAGCCACCACGATGGCGGCGATAATCCCCAACAGCGATACGCCGGTGACCAGCAGCATGACAAAAAATCCGATGACAAATAACATTTCCAGCATGGCTCTCTCCCCACAGTCATTAATATGTCGCTCTGTAGGTATTACAAAAAACATGCCAACAATAACAAACTGAATTTAAAAGAAAACGCCCCGCAATAGTGTGCGAGGCGTGGTCAATTTCACCAGGTTTTGGTGAGAAACTAACGCTTATCGGCCACCAGCTTTAGGGCCTGCTCCAGCACCGCAATGTCGGCGTCGGGTTTATGCGCATTTTCGCTCAGGTAGCGACGCCACTGGCGGGCGCCTGGGATACCCTGAAACAGTCCCAGCATATGACGGGTGATATGGCCCAGATAGGTGCCCTTGCTGAGCTCGCGCTCAATATACGGGTACATGGCCCGCACGACGGCCACCGGATCGGCATCCGCGCCGGCGACGCCGAAAATCTCCCGGTCGACCGAAGCCAGAATACCCGGATTCTGATAGGCCTCACGCCCGACCATCACCCCATCCATATGCTCAAGCTGCATTCTGGCTTCATCCAGCGATTTGATACCGCCGTTAATCGCCATCGTCAGGTGGGGGAAGTCACGCTTCAGCTGCCAGACGCGGGGGTAATCCAGCGGCGGGATCTCGCGGTTCTCTTTCGGGCTCAGACCGGAGAGCCAGGCTTTGCGGGCGTGAATAATAAACATCTCACATTCGCCCTTGCCGGAGACCGTCTCAATGAAATCACAGAGGAATTCATAGCTATCCTGGTCGTCGATGCCGATACGGGTCTTCACCGTGACCGGGATCGACACCACATCGCGCATCGCTTTGATACAGTCGGCCACCAGCGGCGCGTTACCCATCAGGCAGGCGCCAAACATCCCGTTCTGCACGCGATCGGAGGGGCAGCCGACGTTGAGATTGATCTCGTCATAGCCGCGCGCCTCGGCCAGCTTCGCGCACTGCGCCAGGGCCTGCGGGTCGCTGCCGCCGAGCTGCAGAGCGACCGGGTGCTCTTCTTCGCTATACGCCAGGTAGTCGCCTTTGCCATGAATAATCGCCCCGGTGGTCACCATTTCGGTATACAGCAGCGTATGCCGCGACAGCAGCCGCAGGAAGTAGCGGCAATGTCGGTCAGTCCAGTCGAGCATCGGCGCGATGGAGAAGCGATGAGCAGGGAAAACAGGTGACGTTGATTCAGGCATCATGGCGAATAAATAAGCATCCGGGTAAAAAGGGGCGCTACTATAGCATAAAGATAAACCACAGGCGCGTAGTGCGCCGCGCTTCGCCCCTTCCCGGTGTCGATTACTTTATCCGCGGTTTGCCGTCATGTGGGCCAAAGAACTGCGGCGGATGGTCAACCCAGCGATCCTGGCGCGTCGCGGCATAGCCAGGATTGAGCGGGTAGTAAATTCGGTTGTACTTTTTGTTGGCCTCACCCACCACCAACAGACGAACCTCCTGCTCGGTGTTATTGAGAAAAGTGTGGCAGATGCCGGTACCAGCGGGAAAACCCACGCTGTCCCCCGGCTCCAGTTTCCAGAGATAGCCGTTTATCCACACTTCCGGATAGCCCTCCAGCACATAGATGAACTCTTCCTCATCGCTCTCCGCGTGCGGGTAAGAGGTGCGCCGCCCGGGCGGCAGTCTCTCGTGGTGGATCCCCAACCGATTGAGGCGTAAACCGCGCCCCAGCGGCGCGCCAATGGAAAAACGCTCCGGGCTGTCGGGATAAGTGGCATCGTCGGGCCCTTCCAGTTCGCGCCAGTGGCGAATGCAATCAGGTCGTTTCATCGTTTTCTCCCGAAAATGAGACACTTCAGATATAGCATACCTGGGTCAGGCGTGTTGCGATTAAATCGGGCATGACGGTTTTAGCGGCCGGCTAAGGCGCAGCCTCCACGAGCGTCAGCGGCCAGCACCCGGAACTGGCGCAGGCACCGACAACCTGAAGTATGACCCGCATCACCCGTCGGGTCTCGGCGTTTTCCGCGGAACGTGATAAAGTAACAGATTCAATTTCACGCAACCTGAGGATGCTCATGGATAAGACCCCTTCGCAAGAGATGTTAGCGCATGCTGAAAAGCTGTGTGCGCAACGCGGCGTACGCCTGACCCCACAGCGTCTGGAAGTGTTGCGCCTGATGAGCCTGCAGCAAGGGGCAATCAGCGCCTACGACCTGCTGGATCTGCTGCGCGAGAAAGAGCCGCAGGCGAAGCCGCCGACGGTCTACCGCGCGCTGGAGTTCTTACTCGAGCAGGGTTTTGTCCACAAGGTGGAATCGACCAACAGCTATGTGCTGTGTCATCTCTTTGACCAGCCGACCCACAGCTCGGCCATGTTTATCTGCGACCGCTGCGGCGTGGTGAAGGAAGAGGCGGCTGAAGGGGTGGAAGATATCATGCATACGCTGGCGGCCAGAATGGGCTTCGCCCTGCGCCACAATGTGATTGAAGCTCACGGCCTCTGCGCGAGCTGCGTGGAAGTAGAAGCCTGCAGCACGCCGGGACACTGCCACCACGATCATACTATTCAGCTCAAAAAGAAAGCCCGCTGAGCGGCAGCCGCAGCGGGAAAAAGGGTTAACGGCGCGTCCCTGCGCCATTCAGACAGGCACTAACACAAATGCTTCTTTCTTCGGATCAAGGAACGCTACCAGCGATAGTCGTTCTTATGCTCCCAGTCTGAGACTTCTTTCTCAGCCTGATCTTTCGCATAGCCGTAACGCTCCTGAATTTTGCCGACCAACTGGTCGCGCTTCCCTTCGATTACGGTCATATCATCATCGGTAAGTTTGCCCCACTGTTCCTTGGCTTTACCTTTCAACTGTTTCCAGTTACCGCCGATTTCGTCTTTATTCATGATAACGTCCTCATCATTCGGTGGGTTTACAGCCCGTTTTGTGCCGGACATGGTATTAACTATAGATGAGAATGCTGGCGCCGATTCGTTATTCGGAATTTTTAACCACCATACCGATGGATAAGGCTGAGGAGATTTCCCCGGCTTGCGCTACGCTGAGCCGGGCTACTGAGTTGCCCCGGTAAGCGGTGCGCAACCGCGGGAATTCATGGATAGCCGTTATGAACGGCAATAACTAGCTAAACCAGGTGCCGCATCGCCAGTGGCGGCGCCAGATCAGCGCCAGCGACAGGCCGCGCAGGGCGAGAAACACGGCCAGCGCCAGCCACAGGCCGTGATTGCCGAGCACCGGGACCGTAAGCAGCGTCACGGCGAAGCCGGCCGCGGCGACCGCCATGCTGTTCCGCATCTCCGCGCCGCGCGTCGCGCCGATAAACATGCCGTCCAGCAGATAGCACCAGACCCCGACCACCGGCAGGATCGTCTGCCAGATCAGATAGCGATCGGCCAGTTGCTGCAGGGAAGGCAGCGAGGTTAACAGCGCGATGATGTGCCCCCCCGCCAGGCTGTAAACCAGGGCAAACGCCAGCGCCACCATACCGGACTGCCGGCAGGCCGCCCGCCACACCTCCAGCAGCTGGCTGCCGTCGCGCGCGCCGTAGGCCTGGCCGGAGTGGGCCTCCACGGCATAGGCAAAGCCATCCAGCGCGTAGGCGGTAAAAGTCAGCATGGTCATCAGTACGGCGTTGACCGCCACGATATCGCTGCCCAGCCGGGCGCCGAAGACGGTCAGCGCGCCAAAGCACAGCTGCAGCAGCAGGGAGCGCAGCATGATGTCGCGATTCAACGCCAGCAGACGGCGCATGTCTCCGCGCCAGGCGTTTTTCAGCATCGCCAGCGACACGCCGCGCAGCGTTAGCACCCGCTTCGCCATCATCAGGCCGATAATCAGGGTCGCGTACTCCGCGGTGACCGTGGCCAGCGCCGCCCCCTGGACGTTCATCCGCAGGCCCATCACCAGCCACAGGTCGAGCACAATATTCAACAGATTACCGACCACCAGCAAAATCACCGGCGCCCGGGCGTACTGGACCCCCAGCAGCCAGCCGAGCAGCACCAGGTTGGCCAGCGAGGCGGGCGCGCTGAGCCAGCGGATTTCGAGAAACCGTCTCGCCTGCTCGAGAACCGCCTCGCTGCCGCCGACGATATGCAGGGCGAGGTTAATCAGCGGCAGGCGAAACAGGATAATCAACACCCCGGCGCCCAGCGCCAGGACCAGCGGCTGCACCAGCGCCCGCGCCAGTCGCAGCGGATCTTTGGCCCCCCAGGCCTGAGCGGTCAGCCCGGTGGTGCTCATGCGCAGAAACAGCAGCAGCATAAACAGGAAACTGGTGGCCGTTGCTCCGACCGCGACGCCGCCGAGGTATACCGGGCTGTCAAGGTGGCCGATCACTGCGGTATCCACCAGCCCCAGCAGCGGGACGGTGATATTGGAGAAAATCATGGGGAGTGCAAGGCGCCACAGCGCTTTATCGGCAGCGTTGAGCAGCATGTTCAGGGACCTGATTGAGGACAAACGTCGCAGCGTCATGCATCAGATGACGCTGCGCAGGGGCAGGCGTTACAGCCATTCTCCATTACGGATCACGCCAACGGCCAGACCCTCAATGGTAAAACTCTGCTGACGCAGATCGACAACGATAGGGGTAAACTCGCTGTTTTCTGGCAGCAGTTCGACGACGTTGCCCTGCTTTTTCAGGCGCTTGACCGTCACTTCATCGTCAATGCGCGCTACCACCACCTGACCATTGCGCACATCCTGGGTTTTGTGGACCGCCAGCAGATCGCCATCCAGAATACCGATGTCTTTCATCGACATCCCGCTGACGCGCAGCAGAAAATCGGCGTTGGGCTTGAACATCGACGGGTCGACCTGATAGTGGCCTTCAATATGCTGCTGCGCCAGCAGCGGCTCACCGGCGGCGACGCGGCCGATCAGCGGCAGGCCATGCTCTTCTTCCGTCAGCAGGCGGATACCGCGCGAGGCGCCGGAGACGATCTCGATTGCGCCTTTACGCGCCAGCGCTTTCAGGTGTTCTTCCGCCGCGTTTGGGGAACGGAACCCCAAGCGCTGAGCAATCTCCGCACGCGTCGGCGGCATGCCCGTCTGGCTGATATGATCCCGAATGAGATCAAACACCTCTTGCTGCCTGGTCGTTAACGCTTTCATTCCGCCCCCTGGGTGTATATACAGTTATGCTGTGAGTATATACAGCTAACGGTGATTTTGGAACCACATGGCACACAAAAATCGGCAGATTGTTTATATTTTGCGAGGGTTAGCGAAGAACGTTAGTGATAATGGCTCCACAGCAGCGTTCCCCAGGTGATCAGCGCGATGATAATCGCCAGCAGGACCGCCGCCGACCCCATGTCTTTGGCGCGCCCTGAAAGCTCATGATAATCCGAGCCAATACGGTCCACGACCGCCTCAATCGCGCTGTTGAGAATTTCGACTATCATCACTAGCAGGACCGAGCCAATCAGCAATACGCGGGTGATGGCGTCGACGTCCAGCCAGCAGGCTATCGCGACGGCCACAATGGCGGCGACGCCTTCCTGACGAAACGCGGCCTCGTTGATCCACGCCGCGCGAAATCCTTTCCAGGAGTAACCTGCCGCCTTAATGATTCGGGTTAACCCGGTGGTATTATTGGCCATCACAAAACCTTTTTTATGTAAATGACGTCGATGAGTGTACGCGTTTGCCGCGCGGTAACGGAAATTTTGCCCGCTTTCTGTTATTCTTGCCGCGCATTTGCATGATTAACCAGAGGCTTCACATCGTTTATGTCCGGCTGGCAACGAATTTACTATAAATTACTGAATTTACCATTACGGGTGCTGGTAAAAAGCAAGTCTATTCCGGCAGAGCCTGCTCAGGAATTAGGACTCGATACCTCGCGTCCGGTCATGTACGTCCTGCCCTATAACTCCAAGGCGGACCTGCTGACGCTGCGCGCCCAATGCCTGGCGCATGATTTACCTGACCCGCTAGAACCGCTGGAAATCGACGGCGCCCTGCTGCCGCGCTACGTATTCATCCACGGCGGGCCGCGCGTATTCACCTATTACACGCCAAAAGAAGAGTCCATCAAGCTGTTCCACGACTACCTCGATCTGCACCGCAACCATCCGGATCTCGATGTGCAAATGGTGCCGGTGTCGGTGATGTTCGGCCGCTCGCCGGGTCGTGAGAAAGGGGAAGTCAATCCGCCGCTGCGGATGCTTAACGGCATTCAGAAATTTTTCGCCGTCTCCTGGCTCGGCCGCGACAGCTTCGTGCGCTTCTCGCCTTCCGTATCGCTGCGTCGCATGGCCGATGAGCACGGTACTGATAAGATCATCGCCCAGAAACTGGCTCGCGTCGCGCGGATGCATTTTGCCCGCCAGCGCCTGGCCGCCGTCGGCCCGCGTCTGCCGGCCCGCCAGGATCTGTTTAACAAGCTGCTGGCGTCGAAGGCCATTGCCCGTGCGGTGGAAGACGAAGCGCGCAGCAAGAAAATTTCCCACGAGAAGGCCCAGCAGAACGCGATTGCACTGATGGAAGAGATTGCCGCGAACTTCTCTTACGAGATGATCCGCCTGACCGACCGCATTCTCGGCTTCACCTGGAACCGCCTGTATCAGGGCATCAACGTGCATAACGCCGAGCGCGTACGCCAGCTGGCGCACGACGGCCATGAGATTGTCTATGTCCCCTGCCACCGCAGCCACATGGACTATCTGCTGCTCTCTTACGTCCTGTATCACCAGGGGCTGGTGCCACCGCACATCGCGGCGGGTATCAACCTTAACTTCTGGCCGGCCGGGCCAATCTTCCGCCGCCTCGGCGCGTTCTTTATTCGCCGCACCTTTAAGGGCAACAAGCTCTACTCCACGGTGTTCCGCGAGTACCTTGGTGAACTGTTCAGCCGCGGCTATTCCGTGGAGTATTTCGTCGAAGGCGGCCGCTCCCGTACCGGCCGTCTGCTCGATCCGAAGACCGGTACGCTGTCGATGACCATCCAGGCGATGCTGCGCGGCGGCACCCGGCCGATCACTCTGGTGCCGATCTATATCGGCTACGAGCACGTGATGGAGGTGGGGACCTATGCCAAAGAGCTGCGCGGCGCCACCAAAGAGAAAGAGAGTCTGCCGCAGATGCTGCGCGGCTTAAGCAAGCTGCGCAACCTTGGCCAGGGCTACGTTAACTTCGGCGAACCGCTGCCGCTGATGACCTACCTGAACCACCATGTGCCAGAGTGGCGGGAAGCAATTGACCCAATCGAAGCGGTCCGCCCCTCCTGGCTGACGCCGACGGTGAATAACATCGCCGCTGACCTGATGGTACGCATCAACAACGCCGGCGCGGCCAACGCCATGAACCTGTGCTGTACGGCGCTGCTGGCCTCCCGCCAGCGTTCGCTGACCCGTGAGCAGCTCACCCAGCAGCTGGAGTGTTACCTCGCGCTGCTGCGCAATGTGCCCTATTCGCCGGATGCCACCGCGCCGTCCGCTTCGGCCAGCGAGCTCATCGATCATGCACTGCAGATGAATAAGTTCGAAGTTGAAAAGGACACCATTGGCGACATCATCATTCTGCCGCGCGAGCAGGCGGTGCTGATGACCTACTATCGCAACAACATCGCCCATATGCTGGTGATGCCGTCGCTGTTAGCCGCCCTGGTGACTCAGCATCGTCATCTCAGCCGCGCCGAAGTGCTGCGCCATGTGGAAACGCTCTACCCGTTCCTCAAAGCCGAGCTGTTCCTGCGCTGGGAGAAAGCGGAGCTGGCCGGAGTAATGGATGCGCTGATTGCCGAGATGCTGCGTCAGGAGCTGATCGTCATCGATGGCGATGTGATGAGCCTTAACCCGTCGCACTCTCGCTCCCTGCAGCTGTTGGCCGCAGGCGCCCGCGAGACGCTGCAGCGCTACGCCATCACCTTCTGGCTGCTGAGCGCTAACCCGTCGATCAACCGCAGCTCGCTGGAGAAAGAGAGCCGTACCGTGGCGCAGCGCCTGTCGGTGCTGCATGGCATCAACGCGCCGGAGTTCTTCGACAAAGCAGTGTTCAGTACCCTGGTGTTGACCCTGCGCGATGAAGGCTATATCAGCGATACGGGCGATGCCGAGCCGGAAGAGACCCTGAAGGTCTACCGGATGCTGGCGGATTTGATTACGTCGGATGTACGTCTGACGATCGAAAGCGTCACGCAGGACGACGCGTAACGCGGCGTTTGCCGTCCTCACCGCCCCCCGGTAAACCGGGGGGATGGGGACAGGGGTTTTACAGGTAGCTCATCGCCAGGCCGAGGAACAGCACCAGCCCGACGTAGTTGTTGTTCATAAACGCTTTAAAGCAGTTATCGCGGTCGCGATTGAAGATAAGCTTCTGCTGCCAGCCAAACAGACCCGCCGCCACGAACAGCGACCAGTAGTATTCCCAGCCCAGCCCATTCAGCCAGCCCACCGCGCCCATCAGCGCCAGCACGGCCACCTGCAGGATACCGATAATCAGACGATCGTTTTCGCCGAACAGGATCGCCGTCGATTTAATGCCGATCTTGACGTCGTCATCGCGATCCACCATCGCATACTGGGTATCGTAGGCCACCGCCCACAGAATGTTGGCGAGGAACATCAGCCAGCAGCTCAGCGGCAGCGATTCACTGACGGCCGAGAAGGCCATCGGGATCGACCAGCCAAAGGCCGCCCCCAGCACCACCTGCGGCAGATGGGTGTAGCGCTTCATAAACGGATAGACCCACGCCAGCGCCAGCGCCGCCACCGACAGCAAAATCGTCATGGTGTTGAGGGTAAGCACCAGCAGGAAGGAGAGCAGCACCAGAACGATAAACAGCGTTCGCGCCTCTTTCTCGGTGACGTCGCCGCTCGGCAGCGGACGGCGGGCGGTACGCTTTACGTGACCATCAAATTTTCGATCGGCATAGTCATTCACCACGCAGCCGGCGGCGCGCATCAGCCAGACGCCGGCGACAAACACCGCCAGGATCCACAGCGGCGGGACGCCCGGCGAGGCCACCCATAGCGCCCACAGCGTCGGCCACAGCAGCAGCAAGGCGCCGATCGGTTTGTCAGTGCGCATCAGGCGATGAAACGCCAACAGCTTATTCTGCGACAGACTCCACTCCATTTTTTCTTCCTCTTAGTACAACGGCGACGCAGGCAAAAACAGCTCGGTCAGCAGCAGGGGTTTGCCGCTCAGCCGCAGGCGGGAACGACGCCCCCACAGCGCTGCATCGCGACCAATTTCAATAAAATCGCGGGTTAACGTCGACGACGTGAACAGGTATCGCCCCAGCGGGGTCTGCCCGAGCTGCTGTAGCGCCAGCTCCGGCCCACACAACGTCGACTCCGGCACCACCGTGCGCCCGGCCAGCCAGGGCTCACCGTCGGCATTGAGTATAATCTCCCGCAGCCAGTAGCGCGGCTCGTCGGGCAACAGCGCCGCTTCGTCAGCCAGCGCCTCACGCCCGATATACCCTTCGTTAACCAGGGTGACGGTGACCTGCTTTCCTTGTTGCTCAAAACGCTGGGTCATTGAGTCCTCCAGCAGCAGCCAGTCACTCAGAGGCGGCGCCAGGGGCGGCATAACGGCAAAATAGCGCAGCGCACGCAGTCGCGTAAGCGCAGGATGGGACATGCCTGATTCTCCGGTACATAACGTGCAAGCATTGTATCGCAGAATAGGCGGTTGGTGGCGGGCAAACGTCAATATACGATCATTCACGCAACAGCCATGCAACAGACCGCCGCGCGTGCAAAAAAAGGTGCATCCCGGAGGATGCACCTAAAGGCTGTGCCTAAACATCAGCATTGTGGGGAGACGATTACCCCTTGCCTTTTACACTGCTGATAAAGGTGGAACGAGCGGATTTCGAGCCGAGGCGCTCAGCTTCGTTCATCAATTTCAGGGCTTTGTCGATGTCACCTTGTTTCACCGCCTGCTTAATACCGTTATTGAAGTAGGTTTCGGTATCGCTGAGCATCGGTTCGCTTTTAGCGGCCGGCGCCGTAGCGGCTGCGGCGGCTGGCGCGGCTACCGGCGCCGCGGTGTTACCGACGGTGACCGGGCCCGGGCCGGAGGAGCCGAACAGCGGCCCCACCAGCACGCTGGAGGTGCTGTTGGTTTTCACTTTCAGCTTCAGCACGCCATCGGTGGTATGTTTGGCAATGGGATCCGGAATGTCCGGCGCCGCATTGCCTGCGCCTTTGGCATAGGCTTTCGCCGGATCCAGCAGGGTGGTGGTCTGCTGGAGATCTTTTTCAGTGGTAAATACCAGCACATAGAGCTTCTGCTGGCCCAGCGCCGGGGTCAGGCGCATCACGCCGCCCAGGCGATCGGCAGTCATCACGCCCGGCTGCTGATAGGTGAAGTAGTTGCTGGGGAAGAACGCCGCTGGCGTCATGTTCTGGTCGAGAATCAGCACGTTCGGCGCAAAAATCTGCTTATGTTTGTTCAGCTCGCTGTCGAGGGTCAGGGTCAGCTCACCGATATTGGCCGGCACGCTCCAGGCGGCGACCGGTCCGACGATCCCCGGTACATCCAGGCGTTGACCGCCGGTGGTTAAATCTACGCTCTGCGTCTTCGATTGATCGGCAGGCGTCCAGATCAGCTGCTGCAGCGCACTGGCTGGAATAGACGGCGCGGCGCTGGTGTTCTGGGGTACAAAGTTAACATCGGCAAGGCTCATCCCCGGCACGCATGCCAACATCCCTGCGGATAAACACAGAGCGACGAGAGTTTTCTTCATTTTCATTCTTCTCACCTTGGATAGCATCGGTTTAGCGGTAGCCAGGCAATAGCGCGCTAACCCTGAATAGTCAGGAGGGGCCGATGCCCCTCCCAGGTTACACCCGTCCTGCGGACGGTATTACCACCACACTTCCATCTGGGCACCGAAGGTAACTTCGCTGTCGTCACCGCGGCTGGAGGTGAAAGCGCCGCTTCCGCTGCTGTCTTTCGTCTGCAGACCGGAGGTGTTGCTGTAGCCCCAGTTTTCATCCCACTTCGCGTAGGTTGCGAAGATACGGATAGCCGGACGAGACCAGACGCTGTTCCCTGCCTGCCATTGCTGAGCCAGAGTAATTTTGTACTGGTTGTTGTTTTCGCTGGTACGCTGGGATTTCACGTTGTCGTAACCGATTTCCAGCTGGGTGCTCATGATCGGCGTCCATTTGTACATCGGACGAACACCCACGGTGTACCAGGTGGAGCCGTTTTTGCTGTCCAGATCCACGTCCTGGTACATCGCAACGTACATCAGGCCCCAGTCATCGTTGAAGTCCATCGCGCCGTGATCCAGAACGCGGATCATGCTGCCGTTGTTATCGATGCTGGTCCCTTGAGAGTGGCCGCTGTTCCAGGAGGTCATTGCGTCAGTGGCGTACTGAACGACAAACTTGTTGAAGCCGCCCCAGATGGACTGAGTATGTTCACCGGTCCACATCCAGCCGTCTTTCGACGCGCCGTCTTCCAGACGGTAGTCATCCTGCGGGTTAGCACGGCCGTAATCGACGCCTAACTCCAGCACGCCGCCCGGGTTGGTTTCCAGGCCCGCCAGACGGATGTCAAAGACGTCGTTGGCAGTTTTCGCAGCATATTTTTTGGTGTCATCGCTGGAGAAAGTATAAGAGCCGCCGCTTTCTGAGTTACGAGTAGCGGCCAGAGAGAGCTTACCGAAGCCAAGGTCAACGTTTTCCAGACCTGCACCCGGGCCGGAGATATCCCAGTAGTAGAAGTCGATCATGTGAACGTCATGACGCTGATAGAAGCGTTTACCCGCCCACAGCGTGGAGCCCGGCAGCCAGTCGATCAGGTTTTTACCCTGGATGTTGGCTTCACGGAACGCCGGAGAGGTGCTTTCCCAGTCATCTTCCTGATTCACGGAATAGGCAACGTTAGTATCGAAATAAAAACTCTTATCCCCTTCCTTCCACAGCTCCTGGCCCAGCTTCAGTTCCGCATAGGTTTCACATTCGTTACCAAGACGGTATTTACTTTGAGCGCCGGTCGCTTTGAAGCACTGTTGCTCGCCGCCGCTGCCGGTCCAGCCAATGCCGGAACGCGCGTAGCCATGGAAATCGACAGCCAGCGCCTGAGCAGACATAACGCCTGCCGCGACGGCGACCGCCAGTGGAAGTTTGCGCAGAGTAATCATCATTCTATCTCCTGAGATCATTGCTTTTCTTTGCACGCTTCGCCGGTGTACCGCCAGCCGGGTTCGCGCCTTTTTTTAATGGGAAGCCTTACACGCCCGGCTCTTTATGCAGCCGACGACAAGCGGTGCCATCCTCACGGAATAAATGGCAACGTTCTGGCGGCAAACCGATGGCGAATGTGGCTCCCTCTTCTACCAACACCACGTCGTTCTGGCGGTAAA
This sequence comes from Klebsiella sp. 7-CIP_Kleb., assembly GCF_050378655.1. Lineage (NCBI taxonomy): Bacteria > Pseudomonadati > Pseudomonadota > Gammaproteobacteria > Enterobacterales > Enterobacteriaceae > Klebsiella > Klebsiella sp. 7-CIP_Kleb. Next base: position 31,538 of record NZ_JBNRLJ010000007.1, on the reverse strand, counting down.
CCAGGTTCTGACGGATGGCGGGGATCTGGATATGAATTTGCGTTTCGTGACCTAACTGCTCGACGACCTGAACCTCACCTTCGAGGGTCACATCGGCGATATCGCTGGGCAGTAAATGCTCCGGGCGGATACCTAAGGACATGTTGGCGCCCGCCTGAACGTTGGCGCTGTCCACCGGCAGCCAGATTTGCTGACGGTTCGGCAGTTCAACCTGCACCTGATCGATAGCCGTCGCGGTGACTTTAACCGGCAGGAAGTTCATCTTCGGTGAACCGATAAAGCCGGCGACGAAGCGGTCAGCCGGATAGTGATAGAGTTCCAGCGGTTTCCCGACCTGCGCCACCCGGCCAGCGTCGAGGACCACGATCTTGTCCGCGAGGGTCATCGCTTCCACCTGATCGTGGGTGACATAGATCATGGTGCGGCCCAGTCGCTTATGCAGACGGGAGATTTCGATACGCATCTGGACGCGCAGGGCGGCATCGAGGTTGGAAAGCGGCTCATCCAGCAGGAAGACGCTCGGCTCAGCCACCAGGGTACGACCAATCGCCACGCGCTGGCGCTGACCGCCGGAGAGGGCTTTCGGTTTACGCTCCAGCAGATGGGCCAGCTGCAGCACTTCCGCAACCTGGGTCACCCGCTGGTTAATCAGATCTTTTTTCGCGCCGGCCAGCTTCAGGCCAAACGACATATTTTCCGCAACGGAAAGGTGGGGATAGAGCGCATAAGACTGGAATACCATCCCAACGCCGCGTTCTGCCGGTGGGATCTCGTTCATGCGGGTGTCCCCGATAAACAGGTCCCCGCTGGTAATAGTTTCTAACCCGGCAATCATACGCAGCAGGGTAGATTTGCCGCAGCCCGATGGCCCGACAAACACGACGAATTCCCCTTCGTGGATATCGAGATTGATATCTTTCGATACCACCACGTCACCCCAGGCTTTCGTTACATTTCGCAGCTGTACGCTCGCCATGCCCTTCTCCCTTCGTTACAACCTGTCACTAACAGTCACATTCAAGATGGGTCGACTATGCGGCATTCATTAGCCGGGCAAATCCTCCACCCCCCGGCTTTTTTATGGGGGAGGAGATGGGAGGATGAGAGATTGGCTCTCGCCGCGGGGGATGGCGGGCGGCGCGTGATTTCGTGATGGAGGCGACAAAATTGGGCGCTTTTTTCTGTGCTCCAGGACGCAATACGGCCGTTTTTGCAATGGAGATCACACAACCAGCGGGTGGGGCGTAGACCTGGGGAGGATGGAAAGGGGTTGTTAAAAAAGGAAACTCATCATCGTTAAGCCACCGAAGTGTATCCACGAGTACAACACCAAAAAGGACGGGTATATGAAAATCAAAACTGGCGCTCGCATCCTCGCGCTGTCGGCACTGACCACGATGATGTTTTCCGCCTCTGCCCTCGCGAAAATTGAAGAAGGTAAGCTGGTTATCTGGATTAACGGCGACAAAGGCTACAACGGCCTCGCTGAAGTGGGTAAAAAGTTTGAAAAAGACACCGGCATTAAAGTTTCCGTAGAACACCCGGACAAGCTGGAAGAGAAATTCCCGCAGGTTGCGGCGACCGGCGACGGCCCGGACATCATCTTCTGGGCGCATGACCGTTTCGGCGGCTACGCGCAGTCCGGCCTGCTGGCGGAAATCACCCCGGACAAAGCGTTCCAGGACAAACTCTATCCGTTCACCTGGGATGCCGTTCGCTATAACGGCAAACTGATCGCCTACCCGATCGCGGTGGAAGCGCTGTCCCTGATTTACAACAAAGACCTGGTGCCGAACCCGCCGAAGACCTGGGAAGAGATCCCGGCGCTGGATAAAGAACTGAAAGCGAAAGGTAAGAGCGCGCTGATGTTCAACCTGCAGGAACCGTACTTCACCTGGCCGCTGATCGCTGCCGACGGCGGATACGCGTTCAAGTTTGAAAACGGCAAGTACGATGTGAAAGACGTCGGCGTGGACAGCGCAGGCGCGAAAGCGGGCCTGACCTTCCTGGTTGACCTGATCAAGAACAAGCACATGAATGCCGATACCGATTACTCCATCGCGGAAGCGGCCTTCAACAAAGGTGAAACCGCGATGACCATCAACGGTCCGTGGGCGTGGTCTAACATCGATAAGAGCAAGGTTAACTACGGCGTGACCCTGCTGCCGACCTTTAAAGGCAAACCATCGAAACCGTTCGTTGGCGTGCTGAGCGCGGGGATCAACGCCGCCAGCCCGAATAAAGAGCTGGCGAAAGAGTTCCTCGAAAACTACCTGATGACCGATCAGGGTCTGGAATCGGTTAACAACGACAAACCGCTGGGTGCCGTGGCGCTGAAATCCTTCCAGGAAAAACTGGAAAAAGATCCGCGCATCGCCGCCACCATGGCGAACGCCCAGAAAGGCGAAATCATGCCTAACATCCCACAGATGTCTGCCTTCTGGTATGCCGTTCGTACCGCGGTTATCAACGCCGCCAGCGGTCGTCAGACTGTCGATGCTGCGCTGAAGGATGCCCAGAGCCGTATCACCAAGTAAGAAAACGGCGGGTGGCGCTTGCGCTTACCCGCCCTACCACTACGGCTCGGACCGTAGGTCAGGTAAGCGAAGCGCCACCTGACAAATAAGCTTTCACCGCTGTAGAGGATGATCCCCATGGATGCCGTTAAAAAGAAACACTGGTGGCAAAGTCCGCAACTCACATGGTCTGTGATTGGCTTACTGTGCCTGCTGGTGGGTTACCTTGTTGTTTTGATGTACGCCCAGGGGGAGTACCTGTTCGCCATCATGACGCTGATTTTAAGCTCAGTTGGCCTGTATATTTTCGCTAACCGCAAGGCTTATGCCTGGCGCTATGTCTATCCCGGCCTCGCCGGCATGGGCCTGTTTGTCCTGTTTCCGCTGATCTGTACTATCGCTATCGCGTTCACCAACTACAGCAGCACCAACCAGCTGACCTTTGAGCGCGCGCAGCAGGTGCTGATGGATCGCTCCTTCCAGGCCGGCAAAGCCTATAACTTCACGCTGATCCCGGCAGGCGACGAGTGGAAGCTGGCCCTGACCGACGGTGAGAGCGGTAAAAACTACCTTTCCGACGCCTTTAAATTCGGCGGCGAGCAGAAGCTGGCGTTAAAAGAAACCGACGCCCTGCCGGAAGGCGAGCGCGCCAACCTGCGCGTCATTACCCAGAACCGCACCGCGCTGAACCAGCTGACCGCCGTGCTGCCTGACGACAGCAAAGTGATCATGAGCTCGCTGCGCCAGTTCTCCGGCACCCAACCGCTGTATACGCTTGGCGAAAACGGCGTGCTGACCAACAATCAAACCCACGTCAAATACCGCCCGAACAACGACGTTGGTTTCTACCAGGCCATCAACGCCGACGGTAGCTGGGGCACAGAAAAGCTGAGCCCGGGCTACACCGTGACTATCGGCTGGGACAACTTTACCCGCGTCTTCCACGATGAAGGCATCCAGAAACCGTTCTTCGCGATCTTCGTCTGGACGGTGGTGTTCTCGGTGCTGACCGTGGTGCTGACCGTCGCGGTGGGGATGATCCTTGCCTGCTTGGTGCAGTGGGAAGCACTGAAAGGCAAAGCGATTTACCGCGTCCTGCTGATTCTGCCGTATGCCGTACCGTCATTTATTTCGATTCTGATTTTCAAAGGTCTGTTCAACCAGAGCTTTGGTGAAATCAACATGATGCTCAGCACGCTGTTCGGCATTAAGCCGGCGTGGTTTAGCGACCCGACCACCGCGCGCACCATGATCATCATCGTCAACACCTGGCTGGGCTACCCGTACATGATGATCCTGTGCATGGGGCTGCTGAAGGCGATTCCGGACGATCTGTACGAAGCGTCGGCAATGGATGGCGCCGGCCCGTTCCAGAACTTCTTTAAAATTACCTTCCCGCTGCTGATTAAGCCGCTGACGCCGCTGATGATCGCCAGCTTCGCCTTTAACTTTAACAACTTCGTCCTGATTCAACTGTTGACCAACGGTGGTCCGGACCGTCTCGGCACCACCACCCCGGCCGGTTATACCGACCTGCTGGTGAGCTACACCTACCGTATCGCCTTTGAAGGCGGCGGCGGTCAGGACTTCGGCCTGGCGGCGGCTATCGCAACGCTTATCTTCCTGCTGGTTGGCGCGTTAGCGATTGTGAACCTGAAAGCCACACGCATGAAGTTTGATTAATTGGAATAACCAGGCGTTATTGGCGCGGGCAGTTTGGACTCGGCCAGCGCGGAAGAACCGGAGCGTACACGTAGTACGTGAGGATTCTGAGCACTGCCCGAGTTCAAAATGGCAAGCAAAATAGCCTGGTGCGAAGTCAAGGGGAGTAAGATTACAATGGCTATGGTCCAACCCAAATCGCAGAAGCTACGTTTATTTACCACGCATCTCCTGCTACTGATTTTTATCGCCGCGATTATGTTTCCGCTGCTGATGGTTATCGCCATCTCGCTGCGCGAGGGTAACTTCGCCACCGGCAGCCTGATCCCGGATACCATCTCCTGGGAGCACTGGCGTCTGGCGTTAGGCTTCAGCGTCGAACACGCGGATGGCCGCGTCACGCCGCCGCCGTTCCCGGTCCTGCTGTGGCTGTGGAACTCGATTAAGGTCGCCGGGATCACCGCGATCGGTATCGTCGCCCTCTCCACCACCTGCGCCTACGCTTTTGCCCGTATGCGCTTCCCGGGGAAAGCGACCCTGCTGAAAGGGATGTTGATTTTCCAGATGTTCCCGGCGGTGCTGTCGCTGGTGGCGCTGTACGCGTTGTTTGACCGCCTGGGCCAGTACATCCCGTTCGTCGGCCTCAACACCCACGGCGGCGTGATCTTTGCCTACATGGGCGGTATCGCCCTGCACGTCTGGACCATCAAAGGCTACTTCGAAACCATCGATGGCTCGCTGGAAGAAGCGGCTGCGCTGGATGGCGCGACCCCATGGCAGGCGTTCCGCCTCGTACTGCTGCCGCTGTCGGTGCCGATTCTGGCGGTGGTCTTTATTCTGTCGTTCATCGCGGCTATCACCGAAGTGCCGGTCGCCTCGCTGCTGCTGCGCGATGTGAACAGCTATACCCTGGCGGTAGGTATGCAACAGTATCTCAACCCGCAGAACTATCTGTGGGGCGACTTTGCCGCCGCGGCGGTACTCTCCGCCATCCCGATTACGGTCGTGTTCCTGCTGGCGCAGCGCTGGCTGGTGAACGGCCTGACGGCAGGCGGGGTGAAAGGTTAAGTTTTTTGTAACACCGGCCCCAAATTTCAGAGGAGGGCCGACGGTCTAGCCGCAATACACGACCCCAACCGGGTATTGTCGCCGTCGCCCTCAGCTGAAAAAGTAAGGCCAATGCCACTGCTATCCTCAACTGGACCCTACATAAATTCTATTTGTGACTGTTGGTCAGCGGCCCTGGAGGCCGCTTTTTTTTATTCGCGTTTCAGGCGATTAGAGTTACACAGCCAGAGCGTAATCACCAGAATCAGGATCGCGGCGGAATAAATAAGTACCGCCATCGGCGACTCATGGTCGATGATGATCAGACGCACAATCGCGGTGATGCCGATATAGACAAAATAGCGCAGCGGGAAATGGAACCCCGACTGAAAATACTTGACGATCAGCGCGATAAACTCGAAGTAGAGAAAGTAGACCACCAGACCTTCCACCAGCCGGTACTTACTGGTCGGCTCCGGGGTAAAGAGGACATCGGCCAGATGCAGCGTCTCTTTACCGAGGAAGACGATCAGTATAATCCCCAGGCACAGCAGCCCAAGATTCAAAACCGTTTGCATCGCAGTGGCGATAAAATTCACCAGTGGGCGATAAACCGACGACATATTCACACCTCATAATCAGTCCTTATTGCGTCCGGTATAGCGCAAAAGTGTGATCCAGATCTACAGTTACCCCTCACCGCGTGGGCTTTAATTTTTTTCGCCCTCAGGGCAGGATTTCGGCAAAAGAGAAAAATGCTCTCCTTAACGGCGTGTGATCGACATAACTGATTCCCATGATTTGCATAAAAATTTGCTTATACAACCATTGTTAATCAATAGCTTAATTTACATACAAGCCTGCATGTTTAGATATGGCTAAAAATAAAATTTTTCTCCAGACCTTAATAAATAAAGGGTTATTTGAGAAAGTTTTTTTCTGCCGATTCCCTTAGCATATTTCCTCATCATCTTACGTCCAGGAATCATAATAATGTCTGACCAAACATCCTCTCTTTTTATTCGCTGGCTACAGCGAGAAGTCGTACCAGCATTAGGTTGTACTGAACCCGTTGCTATTTCATTTACCACCGCTTACGCCGCGAAACATTTAGCGATACCCTGCGAAAAAATTAGCGGTTTTATTTCTGCCAACCTGTATAAAAACGCCACGGGCGTCACGATTCCCGGCACGACAGTGAATGGCGTCGCGCTGGCCGCCGCCATCGGCGCCTTTGGCGGCGATGCCGATAAGGGATTACAGACCCTGGCAGGCATTACTTCACAGCATGTGGAACAGGCACAAGCGCTGGTGGACGCCGGCCACGTTAATATTGACGTCCAGGACACGCCTGACTTTATTCATCTCGATCTCACCCTCAGCGCCGGTGACCAGACCTGTCGCGTCGTGGTAAAAGGCACGCATACCAATGTGGTCGAGTTATATATTAATGGCGAACAGCAGCCATTACACGCCGGGGAAAATAGCGCCACAGCGCAGGCCGAACTGCCAACTTTCTCTCTCCAGGAAGCGTATGACTTTATTATCTCCACCCCGGTTGAGAATATTACGTTTATTCTGGAAGCCGCCCGCCTCAATAGCGCACTGGCTGCAGAAGGAAAATCGAAAAAGTATGGGTTGAATATTAACGGAACATTCTCTGAAGCCGTTAAAAATGGTTTGTTAAGCAATGACTTAATGAGTGAGGTCATTATCAACACCGTCGCGGCTTCCGATGCGCGTATGGGCGGCGCCCCGGTGGTGGCTATGTCGAACTTCGGCTCTGGCAACCAGGGGATCGCGGCGACCATGCCGGTGGTAACCGTCGCCGAGCATCTGAATGCCGATGAAGAGACGCTCGCTCGCGCGCTGGCGCTCTCACATCTGACGGCCATTTCCATCCATTCGCGCTATACCCGCCTGTCCGCACTGTGCGCGGCCTCCACCGCCGCCATGGGCGCCGCCGCCGGTATGGCATGGCTTTTTACCCGCAATATCGAAACCATCAACACCGCCATCATCAATATGATTAGCGATGTTACCGGCATGATTTGTGATGGCGCCTCCAACAGCTGCGCGATGAAGGTGTCCTCGGTGGTCTCCAGCGCCTTTAAATCTGTATTGATGGCGATGCAAAACCGCTGCGCCAGCGCCAACGACGGCATTGTCTGCGCCGACGTCGAACAGTCGATTAATAACCTGTGCCGCCTCGTGATTAAGCCTATGGCGCAAACTGATAAAGAGATCATTCGCATTATGGTCAGCAAATAAGACCAGCCCTTTTGTACCCTACGCAATAATGATTTATTGCCTGCACCAACAGGTATTTTACGATGAATAAAAAAGTCATATTACGCGGCGCCAGCGCCATTATGCCCCTGTGCATCGGGGACTTTCCTTTCTCGTTCATTGTTGGCGCGTTAAGCGTCAGCGCCGGAATGAGCGTCTGGCAAAGTACCGCGTGGTCGGCGATTGTGATTGCCGGCTCGGCGCAGATGCTGGCACTGAATATGTTAAAAACCGGCGCCACGCTCGGCGTGATTATTTTCACCACATTAATTATTAATCTTCGCCACGTGCTGTATAGCGCCTCTATTTCCGGTACCGTGCGCGAAGCCTCATTCTTTAAAAAATGCTTTATGTCCTATGCGCTCACCGACGAGGTGTATGCCACCACCGTTAAAGAGATGGAAGGAAATAAAAAGGAAAAATATCTGTTTTATGGCTCGGCGATGATCACCTTCTGGGCGATTTGGGTGCTGGCCGATTTTCTTGGCGCGTTGGTCGGCGCCTCGTTTCCCCACATTGAAAAATACGGTCTCGATTTCGCCATGGTCGCCGCCTTTATCGCCATCGTGGTGCCACAAATTAAAAGCCAGGCCTGCACCGTCGCCGCGGTAGTGGCCGCCGTTTCCGGCGTGCTGTTAGTGGTCCTGCCCTACTCGCTGGGTATCGTCGTCGCCTCCGTGCTCGGCGTCCTCGCCGGCCTGTGCGTCGACCTGGCGGAAGAGCGCAAGCAGAGGGCAACAACCGAATCCGATATGCCGTTAGTGGAGGCGCTGGAAAATGAGTAATAGCTACTTTATCGCCCTGACGCTGGGCATGGCCGCGGTCACTTTTCTTATTCGTTTCTCGTTTATCGGCCTGGCCGGCAAGATCCAGATGTCTGAGCGGGTGACCAAAACATTGCGCTTCGTGCCGGTCACCGTCCTGCCGGCCATCATCACCATTCAGATCCTGAGCGTGAATTCCAGCATGGAGTTCGACTTAAAAAACCCGAAGGTGATCGCCGCTATTATCTGTACGCTCGCCAGCTTCCGTTTGGGTCTGGTGTGGGTGGTGGTCAGCGGCGTCGGCTCACTGGTGCTGTTGAATTATTTTCTGTAACTGTTTGAAGGGTAACCCCATGATTATTACTACCGCTGACGCGCCCGCCGCGATTGGTCCGTACGTTCAGGGTGTCAATCTCGGCGCGATGACCATCACCTCCGGCCAGCTGCCCATTAATCCGCAGGACGGCACCATGCCCGACGACATTGCCGAACAGGCGCGCCAGTCGCTGGAGAACGTGAAAGCCATCGTCGAAGCCGCCGGCCTCAGCGTTGGTCAGATCGTCAAAACCACGGTGTTTGTGAAAGACCTGGCGGATTTTGCCGCCATCAATGCCGCCTACGAGGCCTTCTTTACCGAACATCAGGCGGCCTTTCCGGCGCGCTCCTGCGTGGAAGTGGCCAGGTTACCGAAAGACGCTGGCGTCGAAATCGAAGCGATCGCTTTCGCCCGTTAACCCTCCGGCTGGAGGAAGAACCTCCAGCCCCTTCCCCACCGATTTTTGTCGTTCCACGTTGTTCATATTACAGGCACTATAGCCACTGAATGACCCGAGGAACGCAGCATGTTGACTATCCGAAAGGCATTACCCGACGACGCGCCACAACTGAGCGCGATGGGTTATGCCAGTTACCAGCACCACTTCGCCCATCTCTGGCGCAATGCCGATGAATTGGCGTTATTTCTTAAGCAAGAATATGCCGAAGATGCGCTACATCGGAGTCTTACCGATGCCAACCATCATTGGCTCATCGCCGAAGCCGCTTCCCCCGTTGGTTTCGCTAAATATAGCTATCAACAGCGAATGGTTGACGACGGCACGACGGGTACGCTGCTGCATAAGCTCTACATGATGCCGGGGAAGACTGGCCACCGCTACGGCGAGCAGATTTTTCACGCCGTCGAGACGCGAGCAAAAACGGCCGGTGAAAGCTGGCTGTGGCTGGAAGTACTCGCCGCGAATCCCGCCGCGCGCCGTTTTTACGAACGCCAGGGGATGCAGCACATCAGAGACGCAACTTTTCATTCCGCCAGCCAGCAAAGCACCTTACATATTCTGGCCAAACCGCTATGAGAGGAACTATGCCTGAGCTTCGTGACACCGGCGTACGTAACGTCGTTTGTGGTGAAAATGTCGTTATTTACCAGCCCGCCAACCTGTATAACTGCACGCTGGGCGATAACGTCTTCGTCGGGCCGTTCGTTGAGATCCAGGGGAATACCCGCATCGGCGCGGAGAGTAAAATCCAGTCTCATACCTTTATCTGCGAGTACGTCACCATTGGTCGGCGCTGTTTTATCGGTCACGGGGTGATGTTCGCCAACGATCTGTTTCGCGACGGCAAACCAAACGCCGACCGCGCCAGTTGGGGGCGGATTGAGATTGGCGACGACGTGTCGATCGGTAGCGGCGCCACGATTCTGGCCGTCAGTATCTGCGACGGCGTGGTGATTGGCGCGGGCAGCGTGGTGACGAAGTCCATCACCGAGAAAGGCGTGTGGGCGGGGAATCCAGCCCGCCTGCTGCGACGGCTGTAAAAAAAATGCCGACCATAAGGTCGGCATTCCGTCTTAGCTGCGCAAGCGTTATGCGCGCCAGGCTTTATAACGGTTAATCAGACCGTTAGTGGAGCTGTCGTGGCTGCTGACTTCGCTGCCGTCTTTCAGCTCCGGCAGGATGCGGTTAGCCAGCTGTTTGCCCAGCTCAACGCCCCACTGGTCGAAAGTGAAGATGTTGAGGATCGCGCCCTGGGTGAAGATTTTGTGCTCGTACAGAGCAATCAGCGCCCCGAGGCTGAACGGGGTGATCTCACGCAGCAGGATGGAGTTAGTCGGGCGGTTGCCTTCGAACACTTTGAACGGCACCACGTGCTCCAGGGTCGCCGGATCTTTACCCTGATCGCGATATTCCTGCTCCACCACCTCACGGGATTTACCGAAGGCCAGGGCTTCGGTCTGGGCGAAGAAGTTGGACAGCAGCTTCGGATGATGATCGGAGAGCGGGTTGTGGGTGATAGCCGGGGCGATGAAATCGCACGGTACCATTTTGGTGCCCTGATGGATCAGCTGGTAGAACGCGTGCTGACCGTTGGTGCCCGGCTCGCCCCAGATGATCGGACCCGTCTGGTAGTCCACGGCGTGGCCATTACGGTCAACATACTTACCATTGGACTCCATGTTGCCCTGCTGGAAGTAGGCGGCAAAACGGTGCATGTACTGGTCGTACGGCAGAATCGCTTCGGTTTCTGCCCCGAAGAAGTTGTTGTACCAGATACCGATCAGCGCCAGCAGTACCGGCAGGTTTTTCTCCGCCGGGGTGGTGGAGAAGTGTTTATCCATCGCATGCGCGCCGGACAGCAGCTCAACGAAGTTGTCGAAGCCCACGGAGAGAATGATGGACAGGCCAATCGCCGACCACAGGGAGTAACGGCCGCCAACCCAGTCCCAGAATTCGAACATGTTGGCGGTGTCGATGCCGAACTCGCCAACCGCTTTCGCGTTGGTGGAGAGCGCCGCGAAGTGTTTAGCCACGTGCTTGTCGTCGCCCGCGGTCGCCAGGAACCAGTCGCGCGCGCTGTGGGCGTTGGTCATGGTCTCCTGGGTGGTGAAGGTTTTGGACGCGACCAGGAACAGGGTGGTTTCCGGATTGACGCTCTTCAGCACTTCGGCAATGTGGGTGCCATCGACGTTGGAGACAAAGTGCATGTTGAGGTGGTTTTTATACGGACGCAGCGCTTCGGTGACCATGAACGGACCGAGGTCGGAGCCGCCGATACCAATGTTGACCACGTCGGTGATCGGTTTGCCGGTGTAGCCTTTCCAGCTACCGGAGATAATCGCTTCAGAGAAGGTTTTCATCTTCTCCAGCACAGCGTTCACTTCCGGCATCACATCTTTGCCATCAACCACAATCGGCGTGTTGCTGCGGTTGCGCAGCGCGACGTGGAGTACCGCGCGATCTTCGGTGCGGTTGATCTTTTCACCGGAGAACATCGACTTGATGGCGCCCGCCAGGTCGGTCTCTTTCGCCAGATCCTGTAGTTTAGCCAGCGTCTCTTCGGTGATGCGGTTTTTGGAGAAGTCCACCAGCATCAGATCGTCAAACGTCGCGGAAAACTTAGAAAAACGGTCGCTATCTTTGGCGAACAGCTCGCTGATAGTGACATCTTTCATTTCGTCGAAGTGTTTCTGTAATGCCTGCCAGGCAGAGGTCTGCGTTGGGTTGATGTTTTTCATTAGCAATACTCTTCTGATTTGAGATTGTGACTTCGGTCGATTGTAGCGCCGGTGACGGAAAATTGTGATGATTTTTGTGACTTGTCCCTGACGCCGGTCAGGAATCGGGTCAATACGGAGTAAAAAGCCCCATTAGTATAGCTATCATAAGGCTTTTTTCTGTTAGCCGCAGGGGCATGAAAAATCCGCATAACCGCAGCGTTGACATAGCTGGCGTTAAGCCTTTATATATCCGCAGTGCTTACGTATTGTAAGTATCTATTGCTCGCGCATTTCACGCTACAGCGAAAGGGTATTCGCGGGGGATATAATGTCCTTATTCCCCCGGCCAGGTGAAAGACGTCGGTAATTGCCAGAAGAGGTGCGTTGCCCAGGTAACCGTATTGGAGGAACCAGTCCGGCGAAAATACGTGAGGGGGAGCAACGCCGAGGTGAAAGAGCGTCTGGTTACGCTCCTCACCGGCCACAGGGGCTGAATCCCCTGGGTTGTCACCAGAAACGTTCGCAGTCGGGCGTTTCATACCCGAACACTTCAGCGCCCAGAGCGGTGAGTCGGGTCTACAAGGTGGAGCACTTCTGGGTGACATCGTAGTTGTTTATCATTCTGCGCCACCCTGTTTATCGCTCTTCCCTTGTGCCATGGCTGAATAATTTGGCCTGGCTTATTAAGACATTTTGTTGCGATCCGGCGGCATCCAGCCCCTGCCAGGATCGGTGTTCAGGAATCGTTTTAATAAGTCAGGCCCCCTGACACGAGGTTGTTATGACAGATTTAGTCGTCGCCAAATTTGGCGGCACCAGCGTTGCTGATTTTGACGCGATGAACCGCAGCATTGATGTGGCGCTGCTTGATGCCAATACCCGTATTGTTGTGCTCTCCGCCTCTGCCGGCGTGACCAACATTCTGGTGGCCTTAGCGGAAGGGCTGGAACCCACCGAACGTTTTTCCCAGCTGGACGCTCTGCGCCAGATCCAGTTCAATATTCTGGAGCGTTTGCGCTATCCCAACGTGATCCGCGAAGAGATTGAGCGCCTGCTGGAAAATATCACCACGCTGGCGGAAGCCGCCGCGCTCGCCTCCTCTAGCGCGCTGACTGACGAACTGGTCAGCCATGGCGAACTGATGTCCACCCTGCTGTTTGTGGAGATTCTGCGTGAACGCGGAATTCAGGCGCAATGGTTTGACGCCCGTAAAGTGCTGCGCACTAACGATCGCTTTGGCCGCGCCGAACCGGATATCGCCGCTGTCGCCGAACTGACCCAGCAGCAGCTGACGCCGCGTCTCGCGGAAGGCCTGGTGGTGACGCAGGGCTTTATCGGCAGCGAAGCGAAGGGCCGCACCACCACCCTCGGCCGCGGCGGCAGCGATTATACCGCCGCTCTGCTCGGCGAAGCGCTGAATGCCACCCGCGTCGATATCTGGACCGATGTGCCCGGGATCTATACGACCGACCCGCGCGTCGCACCAGCGGCGAAACGCATCGACGTCATCGCCTTTGAAGAGGCGGCGGAAATGGCCACCTTCGGCGCTAAAGTGCTGCACCCGGCGACCCTGCTGCCTGCCGTGCGCAGCGATATCCCGGTATTTGTCGGATCCAGTAAAGAACCTAAAGCGGGCGGTACGCTGGTGTGTAAAACCACCGAGAACCCGCCGCTGTTCCGTGCGCTGGCGCTGCGTCGCCGCCAGACGCTGCTGACGCTACACAGCCTGAATATGCTGCACTCCCGCGGCTTCCTCGCCGAAGTGTTCGGTATTCTGGCGCGCCATAACATCTCCGTCGATTTGATCACCACCTCCGAAGTGAGCGTGGCCCTGACCATGGACACCACTGGCTCAACCTCTGCGGGCGATACCCTGCTGACCCAGGCGCTGCTGACCGAGCTCTCCTCGCTGTGTCGCGTGGAAGTGGAAGAAGACCTGGCGCTGGTTGCCCTGATCGGCAACGAGCTGTCGAAAGCCTGCGGCGTCGGCAAAGAGGTGTTTGGCGTCCTTGATCCGTTTAACATCCGCATGATCTGCTATGGCGCATCCAGCCACAACCTCTGCTTCCTGGTCCCTGGCGCCGATGCGGAGAAGGTGGTGCAGACGTTGCATCATAATTTGTTTGAATAAAATTCCTTAGCACGATAAACAATACCTATAGCCGGGCTCGAACCCGGCTTTTTTATAACAACATCAACACAACCAGCTGACCAGCTCGCCGCCCTACCGGTTCGGCGCGGCCGGTTTGCGTATCGCAAGGAACACAACATGCTCGCAACTCTGACGCGGCTGTTCCCGTTATGGGCACTGCTGCTCTCCGTTCTGGCCTATTACACCCCCACCACTTTCACCCCGATCGGCCCGTGGGTTACCACCCTGCTGATGCTGATTATGTTCGGTATGGGGGTACATCTAAAGCTGGCGGATTTCAAACGCGTCCTGTCGCGTCCGGCGCCGGTCGCTGCAGGGATATTTCTGCACTATCTGGTGATGCCGCTCGCCGCCTGGCTGCTGGCGCTGCTGTTTCATATGCCGCCGGAGCTCTCCGCCGGGATGGTGCTGGTGGGCAGCGTCGCCAGCGGGACGGCCTCCAACGTGATGATCTTTCTGGCCAAAGGGGATGTGGCGCTGTCGGTGACTATCTCCTCGGTCTCCACCCTGGTCGGCGTCATCGCGACGCCGCTGCTGACCCGTCTGTACGTCGACGCGCACATTCAGGTCGACGTCATGGGGATGTTGCTGAGCATTCTGCAGATTGTGGTCATTCCCATCGCCCTGGGGCTGATTGTCCATCATCTGCTGCCGAAGGTGGTGAAAGCGGTGGAACCGTTCCTCCCCGCTTTCTCGATGGTGTGCATTCTGGCGATCATCAGCGCGGTGGTGGCGGGTTCCGCGGCCCATATCGCGTCCGTTGGCCTGGTGGTGATTATCGCGGTGATCCTGCATAACACCATTGGCCTGCTCGGCGGCTACTGGGGCGGACGTCTGTTTGGTTTTGATGAATCCACCTGCCGTACGCTGGCGATCGAGGTAGGGATGCAGAACTCCGGCCTGGCGGCCGCGCTGGGTAAAATTTACTTCGGCCCGCTGGCGGCGCTGCCGGGAGCCCTATTCTCCGTCTGGCATAACCTGTCCGGTTCGCTGCTGGCCGGATACTGGTCAGGGAAGCCCATCGCCAAAAAAGCCAGCAAGCGCTGAGCGTGACACGTCCGGGCGCAGGCCCGGGCGTGTGCGTTATCCAATCTGCAAACGTACTGGTTTACCTAACTTCATTAACATCATGACTAACGCATCCAGGGTAAACTTACTGGTTTTCTGATTGACCACATCTGAAATGCGTGGGCGCGAAATGCTCAACTTCGCGGCAGCATCGGCCTGCTTCAATTGATGTTCATCTATCCACTCAGCGATTTCCTGCATTAACTGTCGTTTAAGCGCCATCAACTGCTCAACTTCTTTTTCCGCTTGTCCGCGAAGCTGCTCTGCGTCAGCATCATCAAAGCCCAGTTCACTGAATATATTGCTCTCTTCAGAGGTCACATGACGGATACCATCCACACTCTTACGATTCATTTATGACTCCTGTGTTCCTGCTGTATAACCCGCAAACGGCTTCTGACAATCTGTTTTTCGTGTTCGGCGGTCCGTCGCGTCTTTTTGTTAAAACAGTGCAGGACATATATCGCCTCTGCAAAACGGGCCAGATAAATTACCCGATATGCACCGGAAAAGTGGCGCAGGCGGATTTCTTCAACCCCCCGCCCCAGTTGAGGCATTGCTTTCCAGTCCGCAGCCTCTAAACCCGACTGTAAACGATAAAGCTGGAATCCGGCATCTCTGCGGACGTCCTCAGGAAACTGGCGCAGATCGTCAAAGGAAGAGCCCATCCAGACGATACGCCTTAATCTCGGTTGCTGATTGAGCATACCACATCCTTGTATAAAATTTTATACACCACTCGCCCGATATTTATCGTCGATAACAGGTTGACCGTGCCGTTACCCTAAGCCAGTTCACCTCACGGGTCACGAACGAGGGAAATATTCTGCGAGGCGCTTTCCGGATGCGTTCTATTTTGCGCTGATTACCGTACACTGGGTGCTCTGGTCTGACTGAGGGCACCACCATGGCACTCCCCCGAATTACACAAAAAGAGATGACCGAGCGCGAACAGCGCGAATTGAAAACGCTGCTTGACCGCGCGCGCATTGCGCACGGCCGCCCGCTGAGCAATGCGGAAACGAACAGCGTGAAAAAGGAATATATCGATAAGCTGATGGCGCAGCGCGAAGCGGAAGCGAAGAAAGCCCGCCAGGTGAAAAAACAGCAGGCTTATAAGACGGATAAGGAAGCAACCTTTTCCTGGTCGGCGAATACGCCGACCCGCGGCAGGCGTTAGCGCCCTTTCTTTTTACGTCCCGGCTGGGTGAAACGTTTGCCGTTGCCAGCCGGGCGGCCTTTATCGTTGCTATTTTCCACCTTCACCACCGGGCGCTTGATCCCGGGGGTCGCCGCTTTGGCCTTCGGCTTCGCTTTCGGCTTCGCTTCGGAAGAGGAGTTTTCAATCAGCTTGAACAGGTCGATCAGCTCGTCATCGGTCAGATCGCGCCACTCACCCAACGGGATCCCCGTCAGGCTGACGTTCATGATCCGCGTACGCTCAAGCTTCGTCACTTCATAGCCAAAGTGCTCGCACATGCGACGGATCTGGCGGTTTAACCCCTGCACAAGGGTGATGCGGAAAACGAACGGCGCTTCTTTCTTTACCTTACATTTTTTGGTCACGGTCCCGAGAATCGGTACCCCCGCGCCCATGCCGCGAATGAACTCATCGGTCACCGGCTTATCGACCGTAACCAGATACTCTTTTTCATGGTCGTTGCCGGCACGCAGGATCTTATTCACCAGGTCGCCATGATTGGTGAGGAAAATCAGCCCCTGGGAGTCTTTATCCAGACGGCCGATAGGGAAGATACGCTTGCTGTGGTTGACGAAATCGACAATGTTGTCGCGCTCGCCGTCTTCTGTGGTGCTCACAATGCCGACCGGCTTATTCAGCGCAATCAGCACCAGATCATCCGCTTCGCGCGGCTCAATCAACCGTCCGTTAACTTTGACTAGGTCGCCAGGCTTCACCTGATCGCCAATCGTGGCGCGCTTGCCATTGATAAAGACGTTGCCTTGTTCAATAAAGCGGTCCGCTTCGCGACGCGAGCAGATGCCGCTTTCACTGATGTATTTGTTTAATCGGGTTGATGAGTCGGGCAGCATAGATTCTCCTGTAAAAGCGAAATATACCCTACCTTGTGGGCGAGAAAAAACCTGGATTGTATGATTCATTATCCAGAAGCTTCGTCGGGCTTGTGAACAGCATTCCGCTTACCTACATCATGCGCCATATCAGCGCGCCGGTATGGGGGCGATGCTAGAATTTCTGCTTCAATAATATTTTTAAAACAGGAAGAAAAGATGGAACTGCTGTTACTCAGTAACTCCACGCTGCCGGGGAAAGCCTGGCTGGAACATGCCCTGCCGCTGATTGCCGGTCAGGTCAAAGGGCGCCGTAAGGCGGTATTCATCCCCTTCGCTGGCGTGACGCAATCCTGGGATGATTACACGGCCAAAGTGGCTGCGGTTATGGCGCCCATGGCGGTCAGCGTAACCGGTATCCACAGCGTCGACGACCCTATCGCCGCCATTGAAAGCACCGAGATGGTGATCGTTGGCGGCGGGAACACCTTCCAGCTGTTGAAAGCGTGCCGCAGTCGCGGTCTGTTGGCGCCGATTGTCGATGTCGTCAAACGCGGGGCGCTGTATATCGGCTGGAGCGCAGGTTCAAACCTCGCCTGCCCGACCATTCGCACCACCAACGATATGCCGATTGTCGATCCGCAGGGATTTGATGCGCTGGGGCTGTTCCCGCTACAGATTAACCCGCACTTCACCAACGCGTTGCCGACCGGGCATCAGGGCGAAACCCGCGAACAGCGTATCCGCGAACTGCTGGTCGTGGCGCCGGAATTAACGGTGATTGGTTTGCCGGAAGGAAACTGGATCCAGGTCACCGATGGTCACGCGACGCTCGGTGGCCCGAACCCGACGCTGTTGTTCAAAGCGGGGGAAGAAGCGATAACCCTGCCTGCGGGCCACCGCTTCTGAGGCTGGGTGGCTAACGTTTCCCGGATAGCGGCGCATTGCGCCTTATCCGGGCTGCCTCAACGGGACGTCCAAACGCAAAACCCCGGTTAGCACAGCGTCGCCGGGGAATGGCTCAGTAGTCATCCCGTTCGTCGTCTTCATCCGGTTGCTCCATCACGCTGTAAGCCACCGAGCAGAACAGGCTGTTCAGGCGCTTCATATCCCCCAGCAGCGCCAGATGCAACGTACTGGTTTCGATACTCTGCACGTTCTGCTGATGCAGACGGTCAACGTGCGCATGCGAGTAGCGGCGGTTAAGAATGCGGAACCGGTGTTTGCTGCGCCGCAGGCGACGAGCGCTCGGCACATCGCTGGAGAAGAAGACCGACATCGCCAGCTGCAGATTGCTGAGCAGCAGATCGTACAGGGCGTCCAGCTCCTTTAACCCTTCCACCGAGAAGGCGCGACGCGCCGCCAGCGATTTATCGGCGATCTCGCTGCCCATCCGCTCGACGATATCGGAGGCCTGCTCGAGGTTTAACGACATCTCAATAATTTCCGCCCAGCGCCGGGACTCTTCTTCCGCCAGCTCATCCTTTGGCATTCGCGCCAGATAGAGCTTAATGGCGGTGTAGAGGACGTTGATATCGTCCGCCATGCGGCGCAGTTCTTTCTCCTGACGCGGTTCGCCATGCATCACCTTATGCAGGCTCTCCATCATTTGCTCCATCGCGTCGCCAATGCGCAGCGTCTCGCGTGCGGCGTTGGCTAGCGCCAGCGCCGGGGTGTCCAGCGCCGACGGGTCAAGATGCTTGGGTTTGAGATGGTTATCCAGCTCGGGTTCATCGCGGATCATGCGCTGGCACAGCTTCGCCATCGGTCCGGCAAAGGGCACCATCGCGATGCAGCGCAGCAGGTTATAAAAGACGTGAAAGTAGATAACCAGCTCAGACTCCGCCAACGGCAGCTTGTGCATCGCCGCGGCCAGCGGATGGACGAACGGCAGAATGATCAGGCTCCCCACCAGCTTAAACAGCAGGCTGCCCAGCGCCACCCGGCGCGCCGCCGCGTTCGCCGCGCTGTTGTTGAGCATCGCCAACAGCCCCGATCCCAGGTTGGCGCCAATCACCAGGCACAGCGCCACCGGGAAAGAGATCGCTCCCGCCGCGGTCAGCGTCGCGGTCAGCAGCACCGCCGCCAGGCTGGAGTAGCTAATGATCGCGAATACAGCGCCAATCAAGGCATCCAGCATGATATCCCCGGTCAGCGAGGCAAAAATCACCTGCACGCCGTTGGCCTGGGTAATGGGGTGGACGGCCTGCACAATCAGCTCCAGGGCCAACAGGATCAGCCCAAGGCCGATCCCCACTCGCCCCAGCTGCCCGGCGCGGGTCTGCTTGCGGCCGAGGAAGAAAATCACCCCGATAAATATCAACAACGGCGACAGCCACGACAGGTCGAAGGTCAGTACCCTCGCCATCAGCGCCGTCCCGACGTCGGCGCCCAGCACCATCACCAGCGCCGGCGTGAGGCCCACTAAATCCTGGGCGACAAACGAGGTCACCAGCATGGTGGTGGCATTGCTGCTTTGTACCAGCGCAGTCACGCCAAGACCCGCGCAGAAGGCGAGCGGCTTTTTCTCTACGCTGCTACTGAGAACGGTACGTAGGCGAGCGCCATAGACGCGCATCACCCCGGTACGCACGATATGCGTGCCCCACACCAGCAGAGCGACCGCGGACAACAGGTGTAGCAGAGTTAACACGGAATCAGCTTCTCCTTATCGTTATAGGTGTTCCGACGTTCTGGAACCTATCTCAGTATAAGGGGTTAACCTCAATAAAGAGACAAGGCGCTCACAGAGCGCCTTGTTAGTTGTAAGGAAAGATGACGACTAGTCCGCATCATAGCCCAGATTAGGGGCTAACCAGCGCTCGACTTCCGCCGGGGTCATCCCTTTACGCCGCGCGTAGTCTTCGACCTGGTCGCGCTGGATCTGCGCCACGGCGAAGTACTTGCTGTCCGGATGGCTGAAATACCAGCCGGAAACCGATGCCCCCGGCCACATGGCGAACGATTCGGTAAGCTTCATGCCGGTATGGGCTTCGACGTCCAGCAACTGCCAGATGGTGCCTTTTTCAGTGTGCTCCGGACAGGCCGGATACCCCGGCGCCGGACGGATCCCTTGGTAATTCTCGCGAATAAGTTCCTCATTGCTGAGGTTCTCATTGGCCGCATACCCCCAGTAGACCTTGCGCACTTTCTCGTGCAGATACTCGGCGAAGGCTTCCGCCAGACGATCGGCGATGGCCTTGATCATGATCTTGTTATAGTCGTCATGCTGCGCTTCATAGGCCTCCGCCAGCGCGTCCTCTTCCAGGCCGCCGGTGACGGCGAAGGCGCCAATGTAGTCCGCTTTGCCGCTCAGCTTCGGCGCCACAAAGTCGGCGAGGCAGTAGTTGGCGAAGCCGACCTTCTCCGTCTGCTGGCGCAGGTGATGGCTCACCGTCAGCACGTGGGTGCGGGTTTCATCGCGATAGATTTCAATATCGTCGTCCACCCGGTTGGCCGGGAACAGGCCCACCACGCCGCGCGGGTTGAGGGTTTTCTCTGCGCTCAGTTTATCCAGCAGCTCGTTAGCGTCTTTGAACAGGCGCTGCGCCTCTTCCCCTACCACTTCATCTTCCAGAATGCGCGGATATTTACCCGCCAGCGACCAGGTCATAAAGAACGGCGTCCAGTCGATGTAATTGCGTAGCGTCTCGATACTGGCTTCCACCTCCTGAATCCCCAGGCGATGGGCCACCGGCGGCGTATAGCTCTCCCAGTCAAAGGCCAGATCGTTTTCCCGTGCGGCCGCCAGGGTCACCGGCGGGGTGCGCGGTTTTTTACGCCCATGCTGGATACGCACGGTTTCATACTCTTTGCGCGTGCGGGCGACAAACTCATCGCGCTGCGTATCCGAGAGCAGCGCAGCCACCACCCCGACGGTGCGCGAGGCGTTCTGTACGTAAACGGTCGGGCCGCTGTAGTTCTGCTCGATTTTCACCGCCGTATGCGCTTTCGAGGTGGTTGCGCCGCCAATAAGCAGCGGGATGGTAAAGCCCTGACGCTCCATCTCTTTCGCCACGTTAACCATCTCGTCGAGCGACGGGGTGATCAGCCCGGAAAGGCCGATGAGATCCGCGTTCACCTCTTTGGCGGTTTTGAGAATTTTATCCGCCGGGACCATCACGCCAAGATCGATGATTTCGTAGTTATTACACTGCAGCACCACGCCGACGATGTTTTTGCCGATGTCATGAACGTCGCCTTTTACCGTGGCAATCACCATTTTGCCGTTACTGGAGCCCTGTTCTTTACTGGCTTCGATAAACGGCTCAAGGTAGGCCACCGCCTGTTTCATGACGCGAGCGGATTTCACCACCTGCGGCAGGAACATTTTGCCTTCGCCGAACAGATCGCCGACCACGTTCATGCCGTCCATCAGCGGCCCTTCGATCACCTCAATCGGGCGGGCAGCCTGCTGACGCGCTTCTTCGGTGTCCTGTTCGATAAATTCGGTAATGCCCTTCACCAGCGAATATTCGAGGCGTTTTTTCACCTCCCAGCTGCGCCACTCCGCCTGCTGGGCATTGGCGCCGTCGTCAACTTTACTGCCGCGATATTTTTCCGCCAGTTCGAGCAATCTTTCGGTGCTGTCATCGCGGCGGTTGAGGATCACGTCCTCCACCGCGTCGCGCAGCTCGCCCGGCAGGTCATCATAGATGGCCAGCTGACCGGCATTGACGATCCCCATATCCATGCCGTTGCGGATCGCATAGTAGAGGAATACGGCGTGGATCGCCTCACGAACCGGGTCATTGCCGCGGAAAGAGAAGGAGACGTTGGAGACCCCGCCGGAGATCAGCGCATGCGGCAGCTCGCGTTTGATGTCTTCGCAGGCGCCGATAAAGTCCTGGGCATAGTTATTGTGTTCTTCGATACCGGTCGCCACCGCAAAGATATTCGGGTCAAAGATAATATCTTCTGGCGGGAAGCCGACCTCTTCGGTGAGGATTTTGTAGGCGCGACGGCAAATCTCAATTTTACGTTCGCGGGTATCAGCCTGGCCCACTTCGTCAAAGGCCATCACCACTACCGCAGCGCCGTAGCGGCGAACCAGTTTCGCATGGTGGATAAAGGGTTCGACGCCCTCTTTCATCGAAATCGAGTTAACGATGCCTTTGCCCTGAATGCATTTCAGGCCTTTCTCAATAACTTCCCACTTGGAGGAGTCGATCATGATCGGCACGCGGGCAATGTCCGGCTCGCCGGCAATCAGGTTGAGGAAGCGCACCATCGCCGCTTCTGCGTCGAGCATCCCCTCGTCCATGTTGATATCGATAATCTGCGCGCCGCTTTCCACCTGCTGACGCGCGACGTCCAGCGCTTCGCTGTACTTCTCTTCTTTGATTAAGCGTTTAAATTTCGCCGAGCCGGTAACGTTGGTACGTTCGCCGACGTTAACGAACAGGCTGTCATCGCCGATATTGAGCGGCTCAAGGCCGGCGAGGCGGCAGGCCACCGCGATTTCCGGCAGCTGGCGCGGCGGCAGGCCCGCTACCGCCCGGCTCATGGCGGCGATATGCTCCGGGGTCGTACCGCAGCAGCCGCCGACGATATTAAGGAAACCGGCTTCCGCCCATTCGCGGATCTGCGCCGCCATGGTATCGGCATCCAGATCGTATTCGCCGAAGGCGTTGGGCAGGCCGGCGTTCGGGTGCGCGGTGACGTAGCATTCAGCGATGCGCGAGAGCTCCTGGACGTACTGGCGCAGTTCGTCCGGCCCGAGGGCGCAGTTCAGACCAAACGATAAGGCTTCGGCGTGGCGCAGCGAGTTATAGAAAGCTTCGGTGGTCTGCCCGGAAAGCGTGCGGCCGGAGGCATCGGTAATGGTGCCGGAGATCATCAGCGGCAGGTCAACGCCCAGCGCCTCCATCTCCTCTTTTACCGCATAGATGGCCGCTTTGGCATTCAGGGTATCAAATACCGTTTCAATCAGGATCAGATCCACGCCACCTTCCACCAGCGCCCGGGTGGATTCGCGATAGGCGGCCACCAGCTGGTCAAAGGTAATATTACGGAACGCCGGATCGTTCACATCAGGCGAAATGGAGGCGGTGCGGTTAGTTGGGCCAAGCACGCCCGCGACGTAGCGCGGTTTTTCCGGCGTGCGGGCCGTCCAGGCGTCGGCGCTGGCGCGGGCCAGCTTCGCCGCCGCAAAGTTGATCTCTGCCGACAGGGATTCCATCTGGTAATCCGCCATCGCGATGGTTGTCGAGTTAAAGGTGTTGGTCTCAATGATATCCGCGCCGGCCTCGAAGTAGGCGTCGTGGATCTCGCGGATCACCTCGGGCTTGCTGAGCACCAGCAGGTCGTTGTTGCCTTTCAGGTCGCACGGCCAGTCAGCAAAGCGCTCACCGCGAAAGTCCTGCTCACTCAGACGATAGCCCTGGATCATGGTGCCCATGCCCCCATCCAGAACCAGAATACGTTCTTTTAACTGCTGATGCAGTTGCTCAACTTTGCTGCTCACACTTGCTCCCGACAACGCTCAACTCAGGCCAAATAGCCAACAAACCATACTGGCATAAACCACCGGAGCGGAAAAGACAACAACGGGCAATATGAGACATGTTCAGCTTCACTCCTCCGATGAGTCCGGTAGTGATTGCATTATCACCAAATAAAACGAAAATTATTTCCACGATACAGAAAAAGGAGTCCGCGATGGCCACTACCCCCGTTCCCGCGAAACGCGGCAGAAAACCCGCGGCTGCCACCGCCCAGCAGGCTGGCGGTCAGGTTCAGTCGCTGACCCGCGGCCTGAAATTGCTCGAATGGATTGCCGAATCCCACAGCAGCGTCGCGCTGACCGAGCTGGCGCAGCAGGCGGGTCTGCCTAACTCAACCACTCACCGCCTGCTGACCACCATGCAGCAGCTGGGTTTCGTCCGCCAGGTCGGCGAGCTGGGCCACTGGGCCGTCGGCGCGCATGCCTTCGTGGTCGGCAGCAGCTTTCTGCAAAGCCGCAATCTGCTGGCGATTGTCCACCCGATCCTGCGCCAGCTGATGGAAGATTCCGGTGAAACGGTGAATCTGGCAGTGCTTGACCAGAGCGACCACCAGGCGATCATTATCGACCAGGTGCAGTGCACCCAGCTGATGCGGATGTCGGCGCCGATCGGCGGAAAACTGCCGATGCACGCCTCCGGCGCCGGGAAGGCGTTCCTCTCGCAGCTGAGCGAAGAGCAGGTTACCAGCCTCCTGCACCGTAAAGGGCTACATGCCTATACGCATGCCACGCTGGTCTCGCCGCTGCATCTGAAGGAAGATTTAGCGCAGACCCGCAAGCGGGGCTACTCGTTCGATGACGAGGAGCACGCGCTCGGCCTGCGCTGCGTCGCCGCCTGCATTTATGATGAACACCGCGAACCGTTCGCGGCAATCTCCATCTCCGGCCCCATCTCACGCATGACCGATGACCGGGTGACCGAGCTGGGCGCGCTGGTCATTAAGGCCGCGAAAGAGGTCACGCTGGCATACGGCGGGGTTAAATAAAAAAAAATGCCCCACCGGGGCATTTTAAGTAGGCCTGATAAGCGTAGCGCCATCAGGCAGATCGGCGCACCTTGCCGGATGGCGGCGTAAACGCCTTATCCGGCCTACTGTCAGCGCCATAGCGTACGCTAAAACGCTGCTTGCGCCGGTAGGCGTAGACATCTTCCACATGGCCGTTTTTAATCCGCGTCTGCAGTTCGCGCCAGTAGTCGGCGCGCAGCAGGTCGGCATGCATCTCCTCAAACAGCGGCCCAATGCGCGGGTCGGCACACAGCCAGTGGCGGAACTCCTCCGGGAACACATCCCCCGGCGAGACGCTGTACCACGGCTCGCTGGCCAGCTCATCCTCGGGATAGCGCGGCGGTGGGATCTGGCGAAAATTCACTTCCGTCATATAGCAGATTTCGTCATAGTCGTAGAACACCACCCGGCCGTGGCGGGTGACGCCGAAGTTTTTAAACAGCATATCGCCGGGAAAGATGTTGGCGGCGGCCAGCTGGCGGATAGCATTCCCATACTCTTCTACCGCATCGCGTAGCGCCTGGCCGTTAACCTGCTCCAGCCACAGGTTGAGCGGCACCATTCGCCGTTCAATATACAGATGACTGATGACAATCCGGTCGCCGAGGTCGGTCAGTTTGTTCCCCGCCTCCGCCTGCAGCAGCGCCAGCAGCGCCGGCGCGATTTGTCGTTTCTCCAGCACGAAATTTTCAAACTCCTGCGTGTCCGCCATCCGCCCGACGCGGTCATGCTCCTTTACCAGCTGATAGCAGGCGCGCACGTGGGCGGCGGTCATCTCTTTCTGCGGCGCGAAGCGGTCTTTGATCACCTTAAACACCCGGTCAAACCCCGGCAGGGTAAACACCAGCATCACCATCCCGCGAATGCCCGGCGCCTCAATAAACTGCTCATCGCAGCGAGCGATGTAGTGCAGATATTCACGATAGCTTTCGGTTTTGGCGTGCTTCTGGCAGCCAATCGCCATATACAGCTCGGCCGTGGTTTTCCCCGGCAGGATCTCGCGCAGCCATTCCACCAGGGCGCCGGGCAGTGGCGCATAAACCATAAAATAGGAACGCGCGAAGCCAAACACGATACTCGCTTCGGCATGGGTGGTCAGGCAGGTATCGACAAACAGCTCGCCCTCGTCGCTGCGATGGATCGGCAGCAAAAAGGGCAGCGTGGTCATCGGCATCACCAGTTTGCCCACCAGCCAGGCGGCTTTATTACGATAGAACAGCTCATTGGCGACCTGCAGATGACAGGTGGCGAGCAGTTCCTCCCCCAGCGCCTCCTGCAGACTGGCAATGATATAGCCGATATCCCGCGCTTTATTTTGCCACGGCAGCCGCAGCGGCAGATCGGACAGCACTTTACCCAGCAGGTGCGGCCAGCCGCGATCGGCAAAAAAATCTTTCGCCAGCGGTCGCGGAAGGGTGCGAAAAGGACGCTCGGGCTGCGAGCTGAAAATAAAGAGCCGCTCGGGGGTCAGCGAGCGGTGGTCAAACAGGCGGCAGTAGACCGAATTGAAAAAGCTCTCGGCAATTTCAAAACGAGGGTAATCCGGCAGCAAACGGGTGTAGTGGGCTTTCACCCGCAGCAAAAAGTCGGCATCCGTGCTCTTTCCCTCCGTGATGCAGCGCAGCTGCTCCACCACCAGACCCACATGGTGGTCATAGAGGTGGATCCGCTGTTTCATCGCCTGCTGCACCGCATGCCAGTCGGCCTGTTCAAAGCGCTGCTGCGCGCCGGAAGTCACTTCGAGAAAACGCCCATACTGAGCGTCAAATCCCTGCAATATCGTTTGGGCAATCAGTAATTCCAGACCACGCGTCATCGAACTCCCCCATCCGGCACCACGTCTAGGCCGAATGGCGCGCTCGCTTATCCGGCCTGGATCCCTTCACTGGCCCGGTTAGCGTCGTGCCACCGGGCATGGCTCAAAACTGATCTTCTTCGGTCGAGCCGGTCAGCGCCGTCACCGACGAGGCGCCGCCCTGGATAATGGTGGTGACCTTGTCGAAGTAGCCGGTACCCACCTCCTGCTGATGCGAGACGAAGGTATAGCCTTCCGGCCCGGCGGCGAATTCCGGCTGCTGCACTTTTTCAACATAATGGCGCATCCCCTCACCCTGAGCGTAAGCATGGGCGAGGTCGAACATGTTGAACCACATGCTGTGGATCCCGGCGAGGGTAATAAACTGGTACTTGTATCCCATGTCCGACAGCTGCTGCTGGAAGCTGGCGATGGTTTTATCATCGAGATTTTTCTTCCAGTTAAACGACGGCGAGCAGTTATAGGCCAGCAGTTTGCCTGGGAAACGCGCATGAATGGCTTCAGCAAAGCGACGCGCCTGCTCAAGATCCGGTTTCGACGTTTCACACCACACCAGGTCCGCATACGGCGCATAGGCCAGCCCGCGGCTGATCGCCTGCTCGATCCCGGCATGGGTGCGGAAGAACCCTTCGCTGGTGCGATCCCCGGTAATAAACTCACGATCGTACGGATCGCAGTCTGAGGTAATTAAATCGGCAGCGTCAGCATCGGTACGGGCGATCACCAGCGTCGGGACCCCCATCACGTCAGCCGCCAGACGCGCCGCCACCAGTTTCTGTATCGCTTCCTGGGTCGGGACCAGCACTTTACCGCCCATATGACCGCACTTCTTCACCGACGCCAGCTGATCTTCGAAGTGAACAGCCGCTGCACCGGCTTCAATCATCGATTTCATCAGCTCGAAGGCATTAAGGACGCCGCCAAAACCGGCTTCCGCATCCGCCACGATCGGCAGGAAATAGTCGATAAAGCGCGGATCGTTCGGCTCAATCCCGGCTGACCACTGGATCTGATCGGCGCGGCGGAAGGTATTGTTGATCCGATCCACCACCGCCGGTACCGAGTTGGCCGGGTACAGCGATTGATCCGGGTACATGCTGGACGCCAGGTTAGCATCCGCCGCCACCTGCCAGCCGGAGAGATAAATGGCTTCGATGCCGGCCTTCGCCTGCTGCAAGGCCTGGCCGCCGGTCAGCGCGCCAAGGCTGTTGATGTACCCTTTCTTTGCTTCACCGTGCAGCAGACGCCACATTTTCGCCGCGCCAAGCTGCGCCAGCGTGCATTCCGGGTTCACCGAGCCGCGTAATTTCACCACCTCTTCCGCGCTGTACGGGCGGGTAATCCCTTCCCAGCGCGGGTTCGTCCACTCTTTGTTTAATTCTTCGATTTGTTGGGTACGGGTTTTCATGTGCAGATGCTCCATATAATTTCCTGGCTCTCCAGGCGCATTGGTGAAGGACTAAATGGCGAACCACACCATCTGGCGATTAGGCCAGCAGGCGGTAGCCCGGTAATGTCAGAAAATCAATCAGTTCATCAGAGGTGGTGATCTGCTCCATCAGCCGCGCCGCATCGTCAAAGCGGCCATGGCTGAAGCGGTGCTCTCCCAGCTCTTCCTGAATCACCATCAGCTCTTCCGCCAGCCACTGGCGGAACAGCGCTTTTGTGACCGGCGTGCCGTCGTTCAGGGTTTTCTGATGATGGATCCACTGCCAGATAGAGGTGCGCGAGATCTCAGCTGTCGCGGCGTCTTCCATCAGGCCATAAATCGGTACGCAGCCGTTGCCGGAGATCCAGGCTTCGATGTACTGCACCGCCACGCGAATGTTGGCGCGCATCCCGGCTTCCGTGCGCTCGCCCTCGCAGGGGGCCAGCAGCTGTTCGGCGGTAATGGGCGCGTCCTCGCTACGGGTCACCGAGAGCTGATTCGGCTTGTCGCCGAGCACGCGGTTAAACACCGCCATGGCGGTATCCGCCAGCCCAGGATGGGCGATCCAGGTGCCATCGTGACCGTTGTTCGCCTCCAGCTCTTTGTCGGCGGTGACTTTATTCAGCACCTGACGGTTACGCTCGACATCTTTGCTCGGGATAAAGGCCGCCATCCCGCCCATCGCAAACGCCCCGCGTTTGTGGCAGGTCTTAATCAACAACCGTGAGTAGGCGCTAAGGAAGGGTTTATCCATCGTCACCACCTGGCGGTCCGGCAGTACGCGGTCCGGATGGTTTTTCAGCGTCTTGATATAGCTGAAGATATAATCCCAGCGGCCGCAATTCAGGCCGACAATATGGTCGCGAAGCGCATGCAGGATCTCATCCATCTGGAACACCGCCGGCAGTGTTTCAATCAGCAGCGTGGCCTTGATGGTGCCGCGCGGCAAATCAAAGCGATCTTCAGTAAAGCTGAAGACATCGTTCCACCATGCCGCCTCTTGCCAGGCCTGGGTTTTTGGCAGATAGAAGTAGGGACCACTTCCTTTCGCCAGCAGCGCCTGGTAGTTATGAAAGAAATAGAGCGCAAAATCGAAAAGACTGCCGGGGATGGCCTCATTACGCCAGGTCACATGCTTTTCCGGCAGGTGCAGACCGCGCACACGGCATACCAGCACAGCGGGATTGGGCTGCAGTTGATAGATTTTGCCAGCCTCATTGGTGTAGCTGATGGTCCCGTTCACGGCATCGCGTAGGTTGATTTGACCATCAATGACTTTACGCCAGTCAGGCGCCAGCGAATCCTCAAAGTCCGCCATAAAGACTTTTACGTTAGCGTTCAACGCGTTAATGACCATCTTGCGCTCGACGGGGCCGGTAATTTCAACGCGGCGATCCTGTAAATCCGCCGGGATACCACGAATGGTCCAGTCGCTATTTCTAATGGAAGCAGTTTCCGAAATAAAATCCGGCAGCTGTCCATCGTCAATAGCCTGCTGCTGCTGCAGACGCGCGGCCAGCAGTTTATTGCGCGCCGGCGTAAAGCGGCTCACCAGTTCCGTCAGAAATTCTACCGCCTCAGGCGTTAAGATCTGCTTCTCCTGCTCGCCATAGGGCTGACTAAAGGCCAGTTCATCGGTGATTGTCGCCTGCTGCGTCATTGTGCTGCTCCTCTTGGTTGATCCGCTGGAAGCGAGCGAAAGATCGTTGTGCAGTTTTCGCTCAGCACAATTAAGACTACTCAATTAATTTTCAAAATCAAAAACAATTTCCATTTTAATTTTAAAATGACATTAACATATTGATAACAATGGAATTAAAGTTATCATCAGCTGTGAGGTGAATTTCGGAAATAAAAAAGGCACCCGAAGGTGCCAGAGGCAAAGTGCTGAAACGCTTTAGGATCGTTTCGTGCGGAGTATTACTCCAGCGTTGGATTCATATGCCGCAGATCGTATGGTGTAATTTGGTAGACGTAATAGTTCAGCCAGTTAGCGAACAGCAGATTACCGTGGCTGCGCCAGGTAGCGCGCGGTTTGTTCTGCGGGTCGTTTTGCGGAAAATAGTTGTGGGGAACCTCAGGGTTCAAACCGGCTTCCACATCGCGGAAATATTCACTTGCCAGGGTATTGGCATCGTACTCGGGGTGGCCGGTGACAAAGGCGATACGCTTATCTTTACTGGCGAACAGATACGCATCGCCCTCTTCTGTCTCCGCGAGGATCTCGAGATCGGTATAGTCACGGATAAGCCCTGCCGGAAAGTCAGCATAGCGTGAGTGTGGGGCGAGGAAAGAGTCGTCGAAACCGCGGGTCAGTAAGGCGTGTGGGTGTAGAATATGGTGTTCATAGACGCCAGAAATCTTTTCGGCACGGGTTTGCTTGGGAATGCCGTACAGAATATTCAGCGCGGCCTGCACCGCCCAACAGACGAACAGCGTCGAAGTGACGTGATCCTTGGCCCACTCCAGCACCTGTTTGATCTGCGGCCAGTAAGCGACATCATTAAATTCAACCAGGCCTAAAGGAGCGCCGGTGACGATCAAGCCGTCAAAGTTCTGATCGCAGATCTCATCGAAATTGCAGTAAAAGTTATTCAGATGCTCCGCCGGCGTATTACGTGACTCACGTGCATCGATGCGTAATAACTGGATGTCCACCTGCAGCGGAGAGTTCGACAGCAAACGCAGGAACTGATTCTCCGTCTCGATTTTCTTCGGCATCAGGTTGAGGATTAACACCTTCAGGGGGCGGATTTCCTGAGTTGTTGCACGCGTTGTCGTCATTACAAAGACGTTTTCATTGCGCAAGAAATTGACGGCTGGTAGCTCGTCCTGCACCCGAATTGGCATAACTCTATTACCTCATAGCATACGTATAAACGTTTAGACATCCAGATAGCTGAAGATAACCAGGAATCGGGTGAATGTCGAGTCTGCATGTTCACGGTGAGAAAATTTCACGGCGCGCATTGAGTTAGAATATAAGAATGAAGAAAAGGAGAAAATATGGTTATTAGCATCCGCCGTTCCCGGCCTGATGAAGGGGATAAACTGATTGCGATCTGGTGTCGGTCGGTCGACGCCACCCACGACTTTCTGTCAAAAGCGTATCGAAAGGAGCTGGAGGAGATGGTACGCGCATTTTTACCGGAGGCTCCGCTGTGGGTGGCGGTTAACACGGAGGACCAGCCGATCGCCTTTATGCTACTGACCGGAGATCATATGGATGCGCTGTTCGTCGATCCAGATGTCCGCGGCTGCGGTGTGGGGAGATTGCTGATTGAGCATGCGCTGTCGTTAACGCCGAAGCTGACGACAAACGTAAATGAGCAGAATGAACAAGCGGTCGGGTTTTATCAGAGAATGGGTTTTAGGGTGACAGGGCGGTCTGAAACGGACGATCTGGGGCAACCGTATCCGTTATTGAATTTGATACATGAGCAGCAGGCTGAAGCAGACTAAGATTGACGTCGCAACTGCTAACCCTTAGACAGGAGCCTCTCCGGAGACGGTGCTGCGCACCTTGTCCGGGCTACGGATCGTGTAGCCCCGGTAAGCGCAGCGCCACCGGGGAGGCATGCCAGCATTCTCGCCGGATGACACAAACGCAAAAAAGCTCAGCCTTCCGACTGAGCTTTCTGCTTTATTTGATGCCTGGCAGTTCCCTACTCTCACATGGGGAGACCCCACACTACCATCGGCGCTACGGCGTTTCACTTCTGAGTTCGGCATGGGGTCAGGTGGGACCACCGCGCT
>NZ_JBNRLJ010000006.1:0-326393 GCF_050378655.1 Klebsiella sp. 7-CIP_Kleb. | reverse complement strand
CGAGCGGGGGAGTTCCCGGATGGCGGCTGGCGCCTTATCCGGGCTACCGGGTGATGCGGCTATTTGTCGGGTGGCGGCTTACGCTTGACCCGACCTACATAAAATAATAACCGCTCCGTTCGTAGCCCCGCTAAGCGCGGTGCGAGCGGGGGAGTTCCCGGATGGCGGCTGGCGCCTTATCCGGGCTACCGGGTGATGCGGCTATTTGTCGGGTGGCGGCTTACGCTTGACCCGACCTACATATAATAATAACCGCTCCGTTCGTAGCCCCGCTAAGCGTAGCGCAAGCGGGGGAATCCCATCGGCAGCAGGTTACCGCCAGGCGGCGAACTGCTCATCGTCGAGGTAGGCCTCGACCAGGGTTTTCGCCAGCGAATAGGAACCGATCAGCGGGTGCGCCATCAGCGCCCGCACCGCCAGCGACTTATCCTGCTGCAGGATCGCCGCAACCGCCAGCCGCTCATACTCTTTCACGCAGGAAATCATATTTTTCTGCGCCGTCGGCACCTTCACCGGCGTTACCGGCTTGAGACCCTCCCGGCTCAGGTCGCAGCTGATCTCAATCACGTCGTCAGGGCGTAAAAAGTCGAGCGTGCCATTATTCTGGATCGACACCACGATCCGCTTGGTGGTGGTGCTGTTCACCGCTTCCAGAATATCCAGCGCCACCCCGGCATAGCCGCCGGTGTCCGGCTCTTCGATAAACTGCCGCAGCGTCAGCGGCTCGCGGGTATTAAATTTCTCCTGACGGGATTCGTTCTGCATATAGCTGTTTTCCCGGCGAAGGTAGTGTTGCATCCAGATATTGAAGGCGGCTTCCGGCTGCGTTCTGGCATCCACGGTGCGCAGCGCCTGGCGCATCTCCTGATTGATACGGGCGATCTGCTCCCCGCGCGTTTCGCCTGCCCCCTGAATCGCCTTCAGCGCCTCGTCGCGATAGTAATAATAATAGAGATATTCGTTGAGTAACTGGTTATCGCACAGCCGCACCAGTTCGGGTGAGAAATACTGCATCGCGGTCTTCTGGTACAGCGTCGGGCTGGCGATCAGCCGCTCGGTCACCGCTTCCCCGCGCACGGTGAAGTGGGTAAACCAGGAGAAATGGTTCAGCCCATAGCATTCCACGCTCAGGTCGCGCTCCTCACAGCCGAGGATCGCCGGCAGCTCACGAATCAGCTCGGAGGGGGCATCGCAGATCCCGTAGACCCGACGCTTAAAGCCGGACTTAACGATCGCTTCCGTCACCAGGCCTGAGGGGTTGGTAAAGTTAAACAGAATGGCGTCTTCGGCGGCATGCGCTTCGATCAGCCGGCAATAGTCGAGGATCGCCGGGATCGAACGCATGGCCATCGCGAAGCCGCCGGCGCCGGTGGTCTCCTGGCCGAGGGTGTTATGTTGCAGCGCAATGCGCTCGTCGCGAATACGGCTTTCATCACCACCGACCCGCAGGGTGGTAATAATATAATTAGCGTTTTGCAGCGCCGCGACCGGGTCGGTGGTGGTCGTGAAATGAATATCCGAGCGAATGGTCGTAAATACATAGCGGGCAATTTCGCCGAATATCGCCAGATTATCTGCAGAGTTATCGAGAAAAACCACCTCCGTTAAACCAATGCGGTGAGCATTATATGCCAGAGATTTCGCTAAAAATGCAGAGCGAACGCCGCCCCCGCCTAATACGGTTAATTTCATACAAACTCCTCATTAATTTTCTGCTAACCAGTTATCAACCCGGGAACGTACCTGTCCCACTTTTACGCCATAAATAACCTGAACCTCATTGCGATTGCGCACTACGCCGTTGGCGCCGGTATTTTTTAATTGCGCGTCATCAACCCGCGCCATATCGCGCACGGCCACGCGCAGGCGGGTAAAACAATTATCGACGGAGAGAATATTCTCCTTGCCCCCGAGACCGCGGATAATGTCATCGGTGACCGACTGCGGCTGCGCGACTTTCTGGCGATACTCCGCTTTGCTGTAGAGCTTCACGTTCTCGTCATCTTCCCGGCCCGGCGTTTTCAGATTCAGCTTCACCACCAGAGTGCGGAAAATCACGTAGTAGACGGCGAACTGGCCGATACCGATAAGGACATATCCCGGCCAGCGCGTTAAGGAGACCGGTAGCGGCAGGTTATAGATCAGAAATTCGATCAGGCCCGAGGCTCCCCAGGGGCGTACGGTGAAAAGGTCGCAAATGGCCTGCGAGGCGGCGGTTAACGTCGCATGGATCACCCACAGCAGTGGCGAGACAAACAAGAAGGTGAACTCAATCGGCTCGGTGATGCCGGTCAGCATAGAGGTGATAATTGCCGGCAGCAGAATCGCCTTGGCCATCACTTTTTTCTCCGGCTTCGCGGTGTGGTAGAACGCCAGCGAGGCGCCGGCCAGGCCGAAGATGGTGGTCATCCCTTGCTGTGAGAAGCGTAGGGCCTCATTCATCACCGGGGTCAGATCCGGATGGCGCATGTAGGCGAGAAAAATGGCCTGGGTACCGGAGACCACCTGACCGTCCACGTTCAGGGTGCCGCCAATCTGGGTGAGCTGGAAGGGTGACCAGACAAAATGGTGCAGGCCGGTCGGGATAAGAAATTTTTCAAAGAAACCATAGACGAAGACCCCGGCGACCCCAGCATTTTTCATAAAGCCGGTGAGGGCGGAGATGCCGTGGGTCATAAACGGCCAAATCCAGGTAAAGGCGATGGCGTAGAAGATAACCACCGGCGTCATCGCCACCAGCGTCAGCTTGGCGCCGCCGTACATCGACAGCGCGCCGGGCAGCTCAATGGTAGAGACTTTATTGTGCACCCACGCGATAGTGCAGCCGAGAATAATGCCAAGGAAAACGCCCATATCCACCACTACAAAGCCCAGCAGTTGGGTTTGCCCGGTGCCATAATATTCACCGTTAATTTTTTCGGCGAGTCCGTGGGTGTGTTCCAGCCAGGAGTGGTTGGCGCCAAGAAACATAATGAAGCACATCACCGCAACCAGCGCGACTTCGGTTTTTTTATCTTTTGCCAGGCCATAGCTAATACCGACGCAAAATAATAAGCCGAGGTTGCCAAATAGAGGCCAAAAGGTGTCGCCGAGCATCTGCCCAAGCTGGTGCAGGAAACTGGTTTCAGCTATTAATGTCGGATTAGTTAATACTGAACTGAGGGCCAGAATTAAGCCAATGACCGGCAAGAACAATACGGCGCCGATCATGGCCCGGGAGAATTTTTGCATATTCTCCAGAATACGCTGACGTATTTCAGGCATGATTGATCCTTTTATATTTTTGTAGGTACAGGGAGCGGTTTCTTTTTATCGACTTCCAGTATTTTGGTTATAGCAACTCTGATATTTGAAAGGAACCAGTAGCGGTAAATAGGCACAGATAGCCGCTTATTGCACACAGGTTTCAGAATGCTTGCAGACCCCCTCCCTGAAAGTGAGAGAGCGTTGCCAGAGCGGCGTTTTTGCAGAGAAGCGTTCCCTCTCCCCGTGGGGGAGAGGGGGATGGGGCATCGCTAGGGCGTGACGGGAGCGGGCGCTGGCGCGGCGGGGGCGGTATTGACCTCGCCGTTGCGCATGGTTTGCGCCACCTGCTGTTTCTCCATATTTACGGCGCTAAGCTGTGCGTTGACCGTCGGCTTGAGCGGGGCATCGGCCTGCACGCTGCCGCTGGCGGTCAGCTGGAGGTTGCCATCCCCGCTAATGGGGAGCGAAGGCCAGCCCCAGGCCTGCAGAATATTCAGCGGCACGCCGCGGCCGTTCAGGCTCAAATTGACCTGGCGCTGCGGCAGCTGGGATACCGCGGCGGTGGCCTGCAGAATGCCGCGCTCGGTGAAGGCGCTGAGCTCAGTGATATTGACCGTCGACGCCGTGGCGCTCAGCTTGAGTGAAGGGCGACGCACGTCAATTCGGTTAAAGGTCGCCGCCGCGGCGTTCAGCGTCGCGCTACCGTTCCATACCCCCCAGCTGCCGTTTTTCACCAGCTGAAGCTCGCCGCCATAGCCATCGAGAGCGGTAATCTGCCATGGGAAGGCTGGGTCCACATCGATGATCAGGTTGCGGCTGGCGCTGAATTTTTTAAGCGTCAGGCTTTGCAGCCAGGCCGGCAGCGGCGCCATCCACAGTGGCTTCCAGTTCGCCGGCAGCGTGTACTCCAGCCCGGCGAAGGCGGTGTCGTCAAGCACCAGCGCGTTACCGGCGCGCAGCCAGTTGCCGGAGGTTCGCACCATGCCGCCCTCCCAGCGCGAGGAGAACTGGCGCAGGGCAATACCCTGGGGTGAAAATTCGGCATTCAGGATCGGGTCGAAAAAGTGCAGCGAGCCGTAGATAAATTCGCTGGCATTCATCGACAGCGTGCCGTCCTGGCTCTGCCAGCCGCCGTGACTGAGCGTCAGGTTGCGCAGGCTCAGGTCAAGGTCGGTTACCGCCCAGTCCGGCCCCTGCAGGCGGGCGTCGGTGATATCCAGGCGGCCAATCTGCAGAGAGGGGACCGTGGTTAACGGCGCGAAAAAGTCGGCCAGCGAGGCGGCGCTCTGCAGTCGGATCTCATTGAGCTGAAGGTTATCCACCAGCCAGCTGCCGTCGGCGCTGCGTTTCGCATTGCCGGTTAAGGTGCCGCGGGCGACATCGGCGCCGAGGGTGGAGAGGGTGACCTCGCCCTGATCAATCTTGCCCTGAATCAGAACATTGCTGGCTTCGACGCCATTGAGCGTCATCGAGCCCGCGCTCATCTGGATCTGCGCCGTTTTCCCCAGCACATTGCCTGCCTCCGGCGCCCATGGGCTGACGCCGCCAGTGACGCGCTGCGCGCTGAGCGCCCAGCCGGTTTCCGGACTATTGAAGGCCATATTGCGCAACATTAGCCGGTCGGCAGCGAACGGCAGGTCGGCAGAGTGGGGTGACAGATTCAGGGTGCCGTCGTTAAGGACAATCTCATCCGCATGCAGCGGGTCGCTAAACTGGCGGGTGCTGAAGCCAATATCGACCGTTTTCGCCACCAGGGTTGCCGGCTTGCCTTCCCGGCCAAAGGTGACGTTTTGCAACTGCACATGAAGAGGGGAGGAGAAATCGTGGTCCATCGCATCGAAGGAGACCTGCCAGCCGGTGCCATTGCTGAGCCAGGCGCTGGCCTGGCGGGCGCCCCAGTGGGTTTGCAGCAGGAACCACGCGCCAACGATGACGAGCAGCAGAGCGACTAGCAGCCAGAGAATCAGCTTTCCAAGAAATTTCATGGTCTTCCATTCTGTGAGATGCACATAACCGTGTTATGCCCGATTTATGCGCACTTCTCAAGGCAGGCGTGGTTTATTTCCGTGACGGGGCAGGCGGTGGAGGGCAGCGCCAGGGTGCCCCGGCCGATGGCACGACCGGGACGCGTTAAATCAGGCTTTTTCTGGCGGGAAAATTAAATTCAGAACAATCGCCGTGATACCGCCGGCGGCGATACCGGAGGAGAGCAGATTCTTCAGCCAGTCCGGCGCGAACTGCAGGATCAACGGCTGCTGCGACACGCCGAGGCCCACCGCCAGCGACAGGGCGATAATCAGGATCGCCCGGCGATTCAGCGGCTCGCGGGAGACGATGCGCACGCCGGACGCGGCGATGGTGCCGAACATCACCAGCGTGGCGCCGCCGAGCACTGGCTCAGGGATATGCTGTACGAAGCCGCTCACCGCCGGGAACAGCCCGAGGACGATCAGCATCAGCGCCACCACAAAGCCGACGTAGCGGCTGGCGACGCCGGTCAGCTGGATCACGCCGTTGTTCTGGCCGAAGCAGGAGTTCGGGAAGGTGTTGAAGACCGCGGACACAAAGGAGTTGAGGCCGTTAGCCAGCACGCCGCCTTTCAGGCGCTTCATATACAGCGGACCGGAGACCGGCTGTTCGGAGACGTCGGAGGTGGCGGTGATATCGCCGATGGTTTCCAGGGAGGTGATCATAAACACCAGCATCAGCGGCAGCAGCAGGCTCCAGTCGATGCCGAGGCCATAATAGAGCGGCGTCGGGACGGTGATGAGGCTGCTGTTGGTCGGGGCGGTGTTGGCTGGCAGCATATCGAGGAACCACGCCGCCAGATAACCGGCAGCCATGGCAATCACCAGCGAAGCGATGCGCAAATAGGGATTACGCTGGCGGTTGAGAATGATGATCAGCGCCAGCACGATGCCCGCCAGCAGCAGGTTCTTCGGCGCGCCGAAGGTATGGTCGGCCATCGCCGCGTAGCCGCCGCCGATGGAGGTCAACCCAACCTGAATCAGCGACAGGCCGATGATCATCACCACCACGCCGGAGACCAGCGGGGTAATGATGCGGCGCGCGAGGTGCAGGACGCGGGAGAGGACCATTTCCGTGCAGCTGGCCAGCATCAGGGTGCCGAACAGGGCGGCCATCATCGTCGGGACGTCGGCGCCGCCGGTTTTCAGCGCGGTGCCGCCCATGATCAGCGGGGCGACAAAGTTGAAGCTGGTGCCCTGGATGGAGAGCAGTCCGGAACCGACCGGGCCCCAGGCTTTGATCTGAATAATGGAGGCCACGCCGGAGGCGAACAGCGACATGCTGATGATATGTTGGGTATCTTGCGCCGGGAGACCGAGAGCCTGGCAGATTAATAGCGCCGGGGTGATCACCGCGACAAACATCGCCAGCAGGTGCTGGAAGGCGGCGAACAGGGTTTGCGGTAGGGGCGGGCGATCTTCGAGGCGGTAAATTAATTCGCTGGCTGGTTTATGCGCAACCGGTTGCGCATTTTCTGACTCTGCGGTGTTAACGGACATCACAAGCAATCCCAAGGTGGCAAAGCCGGAATTTTATCGGACTGTAGACCAAAAGCAAACGTTTGCCAGCGTTTGCCCATAAAAATTTATGCTGTGAATATGCGCAACGAGATTATTAACATTTTGTATGCTAAATCGCATCATTCAGGATACAAAATATCTTTTTCTGTCATTTTTTCCGCCGTTCTGCGTAAAATCCCCCTCTGCCTCCTCATGAAGAGAAGCTAAAGACACCAGGAATATCGTCGCGTGTGAATGGATCATGCGCCCATAAGGAGCTTTTTATGTTTCATCTCGATACCTTATCGACGCTCGTTGCCGCAACGCTTGTGCTATTACTCGGCAGAAAACTCGTCCAAACCGTACCCCTCCTCAAGAAATACACCATTCCTGAACCTGTTGCCGGCGGTCTGCTGGTGGCGCTGGCGCTGCTGGTGCTGAAAAAAAGTATGGATATCGATATTGATTTCGATATGAGCCTCAAAGATCCGCTGATGCTGGCGTTCTTCGCCACCATCGGTCTGAACGCCAACCTGGCCAGCCTGCGGGCGGGCGGCAAGGTGCTGGGTACCTTTCTGATTGTGGTGGTTGGTCTGTTGCTGCTGCAGAACGCCCTCGGTATCGGCATGGCGAAGCTGTTGGGCCTGGATCCGCTGATGGGTCTGCTGGCCGGTTCTATTACCCTTTCCGGCGGCCACGGCACCGGGGCGGCATGGAGCAAGCTGTTCGTTGAGCGCTATGGTTTTGCCAACGCCACCGAGGTGGCGATGGCCTGCGCGACTTTCGGCCTGGTGCTCGGCGGCCTGATCGGCGGCCCGGTGGCGCGTTACCTGGTGAAACACTCTTCCTCGCCGGACGGGACGCCGGACGATCAGGTGGCGCCGACCGCCTTCGAAAAGCCGGACGTGGGGCGGGTGATCACCTCGCTGGTGCTGATCGAGAGTATCGCCCTGATCGCCATCTGTCTGACGGTGGGCAAGGTGGTTGCGCAACTGCTGGCGGGCAGTGTCTTTGAATTGCCGACCTTTGTCTGCGTGCTGTTTATCGGCGTGATCCTCAGCAACAGCCTGGCGCTGGCGGGGCTGTATCGGGTGTTCGATCGCGCGGTGTCGGTGCTGGGCAACGTCAGCCTGTCGCTGTTCCTCGCCATGGCGCTGATGAGCCTCAAGCTCTGGGAACTGGCTTCTCTGGCGCTGCCGATGATTATTATCCTGGCGGTGCAGGCGGTAGCGATGGCGCTGTATGCGGTGTTCGTCACCTATCGGATGATGGGTAAAAACTACGATGCCGCGGTGCTGGCAGCCGGGCATTGCGGGTTTGGTCTGGGGGCAACGCCGACGGCGATCGCCAATATGCAGGCAATTACCGACCGTTTCGGCCCGTCACATATGGCCTTCCTGGTGGTGCCGATGGTGGGGGCGTTCTTTATCGATATCGTCAACGCGCTGGTGATTAAGCTGTACCTGTTGCTGCCGATATTTGGTTGATAAAAAACCCGGAGGCGGTGCTGCGCACCTGTCCGGGCTACAAGATCGTGCTGTTTGGGGTTTTGTAGCCCGGCTAAGGCGTTTACGCCGCAAGCCGGGAATACCTCCACAATCTTACGCTTCGTCGTGCTCTTCCCACGCTAACGCGCGTTTCACCGCTTTCTTCCAGCCGCTGTAACGATAGTTACGCTCGGTGGTTTCAATCCCCGGGCGGAATTCACGCTCAATCACCGCTTTTTCCTGCAGCTCATCGAGGTTCTGCCAGAAGCCGACCGCCAGACCGGCCAGATAGGCGGCGCCCAGGGCTGTCACTTCGCGCACTTCCGGACGCTCCACGCGGGTGCCGAGGATATCGGACTGGAACTGCATGAGGAAGTTGTTGGCCACCGCGCCGCCATCCACGCGCAGCGCATGCAGACGGATACCGGAGTCAGCCTGCATCGCTTCCAGCACGTCGCGGGTCTGATAGGCGATGGACTCCAGCGTCGCACGGATAATGTGGTTCGAGTTCACGCCACGGGTGAGGCCGAAAATCGCGCCGCGGGCATAGGGGTCCCAGTACGGCGCGCCAAGACCGGTGAACGCAGGCACGACGTACACGCCGTTGGTGTCCTTCACTTTGGTGGCGAAGTACTCGGAATCGAACGCATCGCTGATGAGCTTCATCTCGTCGCGCAGCCACTGAATGGAGGCGCCAGCCATAAACACCGCCCCTTCCAGTGCGTAGTTCACCTCGCCGCGCGGACCGCAGGCGATGGTGGTCAGCAGACCGTGAGTGGAGGTCACCGCTTTTTCGCCGGTGTTCATCAGCATAAAGCAGCCGGTGCCGTAGGTGTTTTTCGCCATCCCTTCCTTGACGCACAGCTGGCCGAACAGGGCCGCCTGCTGGTCACCGGCGATCCCGGCGATAGGAATGCGGGTCCCGCCTTTACCACCGATGTTGGTCTGGCCGTACACTTCGGACGACTTGCGTACTTCCGGCAGCATGGCGCGCGGAATATCCAGCGCGTCGAGCATCTTGTCGTCCCAGTCC
Source organism: Klebsiella sp. 7-CIP_Kleb. (assembly GCF_050378655.1). Taxonomy (NCBI): domain Bacteria; kingdom Pseudomonadati; phylum Pseudomonadota; class Gammaproteobacteria; order Enterobacterales; family Enterobacteriaceae; genus Klebsiella; species Klebsiella sp. 7-CIP_Kleb. Next base: position 317,100 of record NZ_JBNRLJ010000006.1, on the reverse strand, counting down.
AGGTCGTGGATGTTGAACAGCATGGTACGCGAGGCGTTGGTGTAGTCGGTGACATGCACGCGACCCTGGGTCATCTTCCAGATAAGCCAGGTGTCCACGGTGCCGAACAGCAGCTCACCGCGCTTCGCACGCTCACGGGAACCTTCGACATGGTCGAGGATCCATTTCACCTTGGTGCCGGAGAAGTAGGGGTCCACCACCAGGCCAGTGGCCTTGCGGATATACTCCTCCATCCCGTCACGCTTGAGCTGCTCGCAGATCTCGGCGGTGCGGCGGCACTGCCAGACGATGGCGTTATAGATCGGTTTGCCGGTCTCGCGCTCCCACACCACCACGGTCTCACGCTGGTTGGTGATACCGATGGCCGCGATCTGATCGGAGTTGATATCCGCTTTGGCCAGCGCTTCGACCAGCGTCGAGCTTTGGGACGCCCAGATTTCCATCGGGTCGTGTTCAACCCAGCCTGGCTTAGGATAAATTTGTTCGAATTCTCGCTGGGAGACGCTGACGATATTGGCATCATGATCCATCACAACGGCCCGGGAGCTGGTAGTGCCCTGGTCAAGCGCAACGATATATTTTTTGTCGGTCATAGTCGGTGTCCCGTAGTCAGATTACAGCGAAGCTTTATGTTGAGTGGAGGAAGAGGAGGGGCTCTCTTGCTCTTCGTCCACGCAGGTGTCGCAAGGCAGGTGGCGGCCAATCAGCTTACGATAGCTGAACGCGCCCAGCGCCGCGCCGACCACCGGTGCGCACAGCGGCACCAGGAAATAAGGAATATCTTTACCGCCGGTGAAGGCGACGTCGCCCCAGCCGGCCAGCCAAGCGAAGGCTTTCGGGCCGATATCACGCGCCGGGTTCATGGCGAAGCCGGTCAGCGGTCCCATGGAGGCGCCAATCACCGCGATCAGCAGGCCGATCAGCAGCGGCGCCAGCGGGCCGCGCGGCACACCGTTGCCATCGTCGGTCAGCGCCAGGATGACGCCCATCAGGATAGCGGTAATCACCATCTCTACCGCGAAGGCCTGCACAAAATTGATATGCGGGTTCGGGTAAGTGGAGAAGATGCCAGCCAGATCAAGGCTTTCCACGCTGCCGCGTACCATATGGTGGGTGGTTTCATAATCGAGGAAAAGATTGTAATAAAGCCCGTAAACTAATGCCGCAGCGCAAAAGGCGCCAGCGAATTGCGAAATAATAAAAGGAACCACTTTGCGGCCATCGAAGCAGGCGAACAGCCAGAGCGCGATAGTCACCGCAGGGTTAAGGTGCGCACCGGATACCCCTGCGGTCAGGTAGATCGCCATGGCGACGCCCAGACCCCAGATGATGCTGATTTCCCATTGTCCGAAGCTGGCTCCCGCGACCTTGAGCGCAGCCACGCACCCAACGCCGAAAAAGATCAACAACCCGGTACCGAGGAACTCTGCGATGCACTGGCCTTTTAAGGTTGATGTTTGGCTCATAATCGAATCCTGAAGCGTGGTGATGATTATTGTATGTAGGGTGGTCACAGACGACCATATTGCCATGTAGGCATAGTGTTAATTTATCGTTAACGAGCAAAAACGAGAAATATCGAACTTCAAATGTGTGTACCACGTCAAGAAAATGAGCGTTTTCGCGCCATTCGCGCGCATTAAGCGCGCTGCCGGAGCGTTTCACCTCGCATTTTGTTAACCATAATATTAACAATGGCTCATGAAGTACGAGCGAACTGCGCTGAAAGTACCAGGTAAAGACTGAAAAGTGTTGCAAACCGCAATCTGCGCGGCTTGCCGCTGGACAGGGGCGGCGGGGATTCATACAATCGACGATAACACCGCTATGTGCGCTAATTTTCGTTAAGGCGGGACCGCGTATACGAAACACCAGTTTCTATCAACGCCTTGCAAGTTCAGGAGAGGTATGACGATGTCATTAGAAGTGTTTGAGAAATTAGAATCTAAGGTTCAGCAGGCGATTGATACCATCACTCTGTTGCAGATGGAAATCGAAGAGCTGAAAGAAAAGAACAACACCCTGGTGCAGGAAGTTCAGAGCGCGCAGCATGGTCGTGAAGAGCTGGAGCGCGAAAACAGCCAGCTGAAAGAGCAGCAGCAGGGCTGGCAGGAGCGTCTGCAGGCGCTGCTGGGCCGCATGGAAGAAGTCTAATCGCTTCACGCCCTCTCCCGCCAGGGAGGGGGTGATCCTTATCCCTTCCTTTATACTCACAAGTTATAGCCAATCTTTTTTTATTCTTTAATCATTGAATCGCTTTCTGGCACGCTTAGCCCATCACAACACGACATAAAGAGAGCGGTGCGATGAATAAGTGGGGCGTAGGGTTAACTCTGTTGCTGGCATCCGCCAGCGTTCTGGCAAAAGATTTTCAGCTATTAAACGTATCTTATGATCCAACGCGCGAGCTGTACGAACAGTACAACAAAGCGTTCAGCGCGCACTGGAAGCAGGAGACCGGCGACAACGTGGTGATCCGCCAGTCGCACGGCGGCTCCGGCAAGCAGGCGACTTCGGTGATTAACGGTATTGAAGCGGATGTGGTTACGCTGGCGCTGGCCTACGACGTCGACGCGATCGCTGAGCGCGGTCGTATCGATAAAAACTGGCTGAAGCGCCTGCCGGATAACTCCGCGCCTTATACTTCCACCATCGTGTTCCTCGTCCGTAAGGGCAACCCGAAACAGATCCATGACTGGAACGACCTGATCAAACCGGGCGTGTCGGTCATCACCCCGAACCCGAAAAGCTCCGGCGGCGCTCGCTGGAACTACCTGGCGGCCTGGGGCTATGCCCTGCATCAGAACCATGGCGACCAGGCGAAAGCCCAGGATTTCGTCAAGGCGCTGTATAAAAACGTGGAAGTGCTGGACTCCGGCGCGCGCGGTTCGACCAATACCTTCGTAGAACGCGGGATCGGCGATGTGCTGATCGCCTGGGAAAACGAAGCGCTGCTGGCGACCAACGAACTGGGCAAAGACAAGTTTGAAATCGTGACCCCGAGTGAGTCGATTCTGGCTGAGCCGACCGTTTCGGTGGTCGATAAAGTCGTGGATAAGAAAGGCACCCGCCAGGTGGCGGAAGCGTACCTGAAGTATCTCTACTCGCCGGAAGGCCAGGAGATTGCGGCGAAGAACTTCTACCGTCCGCGCGATCCGAACGTGGCGAAGAAATATGCTAATGAATTCCCGAAACTGAAACTGTTCACTATCGATCAGGAGTTCGGCGGCTGGACGAAAGCGCAGAAAGAGCACTTCTCCAACGGCGGCACCTTCGACCAGATTAGCCAGCGTTAATTCTCTTGTCCCTGCTTGCGCTACGCTTAGCAGGGCTACAGTTCTGCGCTGTGCGTAACCCGGGTAAGGCGCCAGACGCCACCCGGGAATCCCTGCTTGCACTAGGCTTAGCAGGGCTACAGTTCTGCGCTGTGCGTAGCCCGGGTAAGGCGCCAGCCGCGACCCGGAAAACGCTCCGCCCGTCATCTGTTTTCATTTAGTCATCAAATTACGTTACTCTTCCGCTTCAGGCTTAACAGGGAATGAAAATGAGAAGAGTAAGATACTTTTTGCTGGCGCTGCTGGTGGCGATCCTCGCGGCGCTGGCGGGCGGCTACTACTGGCTGCACTCTGGCAACCCGGACGCGTTGCGCAAGATTGTTCTGCAGCAGTGCGTCCCCCATCAGCAACAGCAGCAAAACCCGTCGCCGTGCGCCGAAGTGAACCTCAAGGGCGGCTATGTGCTGTTTAAAGATCGTAACGGCCCGCTGCAGTATTTGCTGATGCCGACCTACCGCATTAACGGCACCGAAAGCCCGCTGCTGTTGGATCCACTGACGCCGAACTTCTTCTGGCAGGCCTGGCAGGGGCGTGAGATCATGAGCCAGCACCACGGCGCGCCGGTTCCCGATAACGCGGTATCGCTGGCGATCAACTCGCGCAGCGGACGCACGCAAAACCATTTCCATATTCATATCTCTTGCCTGCGCCCCGATGTGCGCGCGCAGTTAGACAAGGATGCGGCGGCGATCAGCAGCCGCTGGCTGCCGTTGCCGGGTGGGCTTCAGGGCCATGAATATCTGGCGCGCCGGGTGACGGAGGCGGAGCTCGCCCAGCGCAGCCCGTTCCTGATGCTGGCGGAAGAGGTGCCGGAGGCGCGTCAGCATATGGGACGCTACGCGCTGGCGATGGCGCAGCAGAGCGACGGCTCTCTGGTGCTGCTGGCGACGGAGCGTAACCTGCTGTCCCTGAACCGGGCCTCGGCGGAAGAGATCCAGGATCATCGCTGCGCCATCCTTAACGCAAACCACTAGTTCTGGCGTTTACCTGTCTTACCTGTCGTCGTATTCTTGCTGAAAAAAACGACAGGAGACAGGCATGTCGCTCTGGCTTACCCACCCGCTGTTCCTCCCTTCACTGATTGTCGGCGTTACCATTGTGCTCTGGGCGACGTCGCTGCTGCCGGAATTTATCACCGCGCTGCTGTTTTTCGCTGCGGCGATGATGGCGAAAATCGCCCCGCCGGAGGTGATCTTTGGCGGCTTTGCCTCCTCGGCCTTCTGGCTGGTGTTCAGCGGCTTTGTGCTCGGCATCGCGATCCGTAAAACCGGGCTGGCGGACCGGGCGGCGCAGGCGCTGTCGGCGCGGCTAACCGACTCCTGGCCGCGGATGGTCGCCAGCGTGGTACTCCTGAGCTATGCCCTGGCGTTCGTGATGCCTTCCAACATGGGGCGCATCGCGCTGCTGATGCCGATCGTGGCGGCGATGGCCCGCCGGGCGGGCATTGTCGACGGCAGCCGCGGCTGGTTCGGCCTGGCGCTGGCGGTGGGGTTCGGCACCTTTCAGCTTTCGGCGACGATTTTGCCCGCCAACGTGCCGAATCTGGTGATGAGCGGCGCGGCGGAGGGCTCGTACGGTATCCATCTGAATTATGTTCCCTATTTACTGCTGCATACGCCGGTGCTTGGCTGGCTGAAAGGGGCGGCGCTGGTGGCGCTGATCTGCTGGCTGTTTCCCGGTAAGCCGCATCCGCCGCGCGACCTGGCGCCGCTGCCGGCGATGAGCCGCGACGAGAAGCGTCTGGCGTGGCTGCTGGCGGTGGTCCTCACGCTGTGGGTGACCGAGAGCTGGCATGGCATCGGCCCGGCGTGGACCGGCCTGGCGGCGGCGGTGGTCACGCTGTTGCCGCGGGTGGGCTTTATCAGTGGCGAAGAGTTTGCCAGCGGGGTGAATATGCGCACCTGTATTTATGTTGCCGGGATTTTGGGGCTAGCGATCACCGTCACCCAAACCGGGATTGGCGGCGTGGTGGGCAATGCGCTGCTGCAGGTGATGCCCCTGGATAAAGACAATCCTTTCACCAGCTTCCTGGCGCTGACCGGAATTACCAGTGCGCTGAACTTTATTATGACCGCCAACGGCGTGCCGGCGCTGTATACCACCTTTGCCCAGAGCTTTGCCGACGCCACTGGCTTCCCGCTGCTGAGCGTGATTATGATTCAGGTGCTGGGCTATTCCACGCCGCTGCTGCCGTATCAGGCGTCGCCAATCGTGGTCGCGATGGGGTTAGGCAAAGTCCCGGCGAGGGCGGGAATGTTGCTTTGTCTGGCGCTGGCGGCGGTGAGCTATTTGATTTTACTGCCGCTGGACTACGCGTGGTATCAGCTGTTGGGGAAACTGTAACGGCAAAAGAAAGCCCGGCTTGCGCTGTGCGAAGCCGGGCCTCAGAGATTTATCAGTCATCCCGGTCGCGTGTCGCCACCGGGAAAAGCGAATTACGCTTTTTTCGCCGCTTCCGCAGCTTTCACGATCACCGCGAAAGCGTCAGCTTTCAGGGAGGCGCCGCCAACCAGCGCGCCGTCGATGTCCGGCTGGGTGAACAGCTCTGCGGCGTTGCCAGCGTTAACGGAACCGCCGTACTGGATGATCACTTGCTCAGCGATTTTCGCGTCAGCTTTAGCAATGTGGTCACGGATGAATTTGTGCACCGCCTGAGCCTGAGCCGGGGTCGCGGATTTGCCGGTACCGATAGCCCATACCGGTTCGTAAGCGATAACCACGCCTTCGAAAGCGGCAGCGCCCTGCGTTTTCAGTACCGCGTCGATCTGACGTGCGCAAACTTCTTCCGTTTTGCCCGCTTCGTTTTCGGCTTCGGTTTCACCGATGCACAGTACCGGAGTCAGACCCTGCTCTTTCAGCACGGCGAATTTCTTCGCGATCAGCTCGTCGGATTCTTTGTGGTAGGTACGACGCTCGGAGTGGCCGATGATGATGTACTGTGCGCCGATATCTTTCAGCATTTCGGCGGAGGTTTCACCGGTGAAAGCGCCGGACAGGTTTACGTCAACGTTCTGCGCGCCCAGGTGGATGTGGCTGCCTTCTGCCGCACGCTTAGCCAGGTCCAGATACATTTCCGGCGGGGCGATGGCAACTGCGCAGCCGCTTACGCCAGCCAGCTCGGTACGCAGGTTCGCAACCAGTTCGTTTACCATGTGGCGGCTGCCGTTCAGTTTCCAGTTACCCATCACTAAAGGATGTCGCATTTTAATTCTCCACGCTACTTAAGCGAATTAAGGAATATAGCCGCCCCAGAGGGCAGCATGGTCTGTGAAACAGTATAGAGACTCGTCACTGGAAAGGCTTTGCTTTTTGTCATTTATTGTTACCTTCCAGCGTTTCAGATAGCGCCAGCTTAATCGGTTCAACAGCGAAGGTCAGACCCTTTTCACCATGATCTGCCACCACATAGCGCACAGCGCCCTCGGTGTCGGAGAAGTAGCGTTTGCCTTTGCCGGCAGTCAGCAGTTTCTGCAGTTTTTGCTGGCTCTGCGCCGGGCTAAGGGTGGGCACGAAGGCGCGGATCATGGCGCTCATATACTCCAGCGCTTTGGCCTTCGCCGCCTTTTGCTCCGGCCCCTGGATCGGCAGCCAGGTGATCTGCATGGATTTGATCTTCAGCGTGCCGCGCTCCAGCGCGGTGGAGGCGTAGAGATTTTCGTTAATCTTGCTGGCGGCGCGGGTCAGGTTAGCCCGATCGCGGCTGGTTGATATGGAACGGAATTCATTCAGAGGCAGCTTCGGGTTATCGACGTTAAATTTTTCCCGAAACTGGCTGATCGACAGGTCAAAGCTCGGCGCGCCGGCGAGCAGGTAGGGGGCAGCGGTCGTCGATTCGCTTTCTGCGGACAACGCATGCGGGCCGACGGCAAGGCCCATCAGCCCACTGAAACACAAGATTGTCCACTTCTTCATGCCCGTCGTTCCTTTTTTTGCCTGCTGACGATTAAATCGGGAAGCGCGGCGCTTGTCAAAAAGTCACGACGCCAGGGTAAACTACGTAGACGATGATGATAAGGAAAAACGCATGACCCTACAGCAGTGGTTATTCTCAATTAAAGGGCGCATTGGCCGCCGCGATTTCTGGATCTGGATTGCCATTTGGCTGGTGACCATGAGCGCGCTGTTCACCCTGGCAGGCAGCAATCTGCTTAATCTGCAGACGGCGGCGTTTATTATTGTCTGCCTGCTGTGGCCGACGGCGGCGGTGGTGGTGAAGCGGCTGCACGATCGCGGCAAATCCGGACTGTGGGCGCTGCTGATGATTCTGGCGTGGATGCTGCTGGCGGGGAACTGGGCGATGCTGCCGCAGGTCTGGCAGTGGGGCGTCGGGCGCTTTGTGCCGACGCTGATTATCGTCATGATGCTGATCGACCTGGGGGCGTTTGTCGGCACCCAGGGCGAGAATAAGTTCGGCAAGGAGACCCAGGACGTGCGCTGGAAAGCGGACGCCTGATTACCAGTAGTGCTCCGCCGTCATGTGGCCCGGCCGGCGACGCAGATGTTTGGTCATCTGCCGGGTCTCTTTTAACAGCTGTTGGGTATCGCGTACCATCTGCGGGTTGCCGCACAGCATCACATGGCTGGTGTCGCGGGTCATCGGCAGGCCGACCGCCTCCTCCAGCGCCCCGGTTTCAATCAGGAACGGCACCCGGCCGGTCAGCGAGCCTTCCACGGTTTCGCGGCTGACCACCGTCTGGATGCGTAATTTGCCGGCGTAGCGCTGCTCGAGTTCGCGCATCAGCGGCAGATAGCTCAGGTCCGCGGCGTAGCGCACGGCGTGGACCAGCACCAGATGATTAAATCGCTCAAGATCTTTGCCTTCCTGGAGAATCGACAGATAAGGCCCGAGGGCGGTGCCGGTCGCCAGCATCCACAGAGTATCGCAATCCGGTACTTCCTCGAGGACGAAGAAGCCAGCCGCTTCGCTCACCACCTGGACCTCATCGCCCGGTTTCAGCGCCGCCAGACGCGGGCTCAGCTTGCCTTCCGGGACGGTGACCAGATAGAACTCGAGATCGGGATTGCCGGGGGCGTTGACGTAGGAGTAGGCGCGCTGCACGCGTTCGCCGTCGATTTCCAGCCCGAGCTTGGTAAATTGCCCGGCGGTAAACGGATGGACAGGCGCCCGCACGTATAAACTGAACAAGGCGTCCGTCCAGTACTCCACTTTTGTCACTTTGCCGCTAACCCAGTCCGCCATCGTCTTCTCCTGTTGCCAAGCGATGCCTTATCTTCGGCCCAGACGGGCAAGATTTCCACCCCGCAGGCGCAAGAAAGCTCTATTGATCAAATATAAACGAAGAACAGGACAACCGCCCGCGGACGGTTGCCTGGAGGAGAGAAAGCGGTATTACAGGATGTGCTGCTGGACGTCCGGATCTTTACGGTCGAGGTAATGAATCGACTGGATCCGACGGATGGTGCGCGACTTGCCGCGGATCAGCAGCGTCTCGGTGGTGGCCATATTGCCCTTACGGGTGATGCCGTCCAGCAGATCGCCTTTGGTGATGCCGGTAGCGGAGAAGACGACGTTATCGCTGCGCGCCATTTCATCAAGGCGCAGCACTTTACCCGCTTCGATGCCCATGGTTTTGCAGCGCGCCAGCTCGTTTTCACCGATGCGGCGATTCTCTTCGCTGTCGCCCTTCACGTGGTGACGAGCCAGCAGGCGGCCCTGCATATCGCCGTCGAGCGCGCGGATCACCGCGGCGGAAACCACCCCTTCCGGCGCGCCGCCGATGCCGTACAGCACGTCCACTTCGCTATCCGGCATGCAGGTAAGAATGGAGGCCGCGACGTCGCCATCGGGAATGGCGAACACGCGCACGCCCAGCTGCTGCAGCTGAGCAATCGCCGCATCGTGGCGCGGTTTCGCCAGCACGGTGACGGTCAGCTCGCCCAGCGGCTTGTTCAGCGCGCGGGCGATATTGCGCAGGTTCTCTTCCAGCGGCAGATTGAGATCGATAGCGCCTTTAGCGCCTGGGCCGACAATCAGCTTTTCCATATACATATCCGGCGCGTTGAGGAAGCAGCCTTTATCGCCGACCGCCATCACTGCCAGGGCATTAGCCTGGCCCATCGCCGTCATCCGGGTACCTTCGATGGGATCGACGGCGATATCCACCGCATCGCCCTGGCCGGTGCCCACTTTTTCGCCGATATAGAGCATCGGCGCTTCATCGATTTCGCCCTCGCCGATGACGATGGTGCCGTCGATATTGACGAGGTTAAGCATAATGCGCATGGCGTTAACCGCTGCGCCGTCGGCGGAGTTTTTATCGCCGCGGCCCAGCCATTTATAGCCCGCCAGCGCGGCGGCTTCGGTGACACGCGAAAATTCGATGGCCAGTTCTCGTTTCATAATCCACTCATTGTGTAGAAAGATTGCCCGCAGCGCGGCAAAAGCGCGCTACGCGTTGGAATAGCGTTCGGTTTCCGGCATCCAGCGCTCGATCAGCGCCTGGGCCTGCAGCGGATAGCGTTCATGAATGTGACGCGCAATGCGCTGAACGTCGGGGATCATCGCCTGATCGCGCAGCAAATCCGCCACTTTAAACTCAGCGTTGCCGGTCTGGCGGGTGCCGAGCAGCTCACCGGGACCGCGAATTTCAAGGTCTTTCTGGGCGATGACGAAACCGTCGTTACTGTCACGCAGCACCTGCAGGCGTTTCTGCGCCGTTTTAGAGAGCGGCGATTTATAGAGTAGCACGCAGTGGGAAGCGACCGCGCCGCGCCCGACGCGCCCTCTGAGCTGGTGCAGCTGCGCCAGACCCAGACGTTCCGGGTTTTCGATAATCATCAGGCTCGAGTTCGGTACGTCGACACCGACTTCAATGACCGTCGTGGCCACCAGCAGATGCATTTCGCCCTGCTTGAAAGCCTGCATCACCGCCTGCTTCTCCGCCGGTTTCATCCGCCCGTGCACCAGACCGATATTCAGCTCCGGCAGCGCCAGCTTGAGCTCCTCCCAGGTCGCTTCCGCCGCCTGGGCCTCCAGCAGATCGGACTCCTCAATCAGCGTACAGACCCAATACGCCTGGCGGCCTTCGTGGGTGCAAGCGTTGCGCACGCGGTCAATAATATCGCTGCGCCGGGTGTCCGGGATAGCGACGGTAGTCACCGGGGTTCGGCCCGGCGGCAGCTCGTCGATAACCGAGGTATCGAGGTCGGCGTAGGCGGTCATCGCCAGGGTGCGCGGGATCGGCGTGGCGGTCATGATCAGCTGATGCGGGTGGAAACCTTGCTGCTGACCTTTCTCCCACAGCGCCAGCCGCTGGTGTACGCCGAAGCGGTGCTGTTCGTCGATGATCACCAGCGCCAGGCCGTTAAACTGCACCTGTTCCTGGAAGATGGCGTGGGTGCCGACAATCATCTGCACCTCGCCGCTGGCAATAGCGTCCTGCTGCGCCTGGCGTGCTTTGCCTTTCTGTTTGCCCGCCAGCCAGCCGACCTCAATGCCCAGCGGTGCAAACCAGCTGCGGAAGTTGTTGGCGTGCTGCTCGGCGAGCAGTTCGGTGGGCGCCATCAGCGCCACCTGTTTGCCATGGGCGATAGCGCGCAGAGCGGCCAGGGCGGCGACCAGCGTTTTACCGGAGCCGACGTCGCCCTGCACCAGGCGCATCATCGGCACGTCCAGCGCCATATCGCGCTCGATCTCGGCGGTGACCCGCGCCTGCGCGCCGGTGGGCTTAAAGGGCAGGGAGGCCAGCAGCTGATTTTTCAGGGTATCGTTGGCGCCGAGCGGCAGGGCGTGATAGCGCTGGGCGCCTGCCCGTAGCGCCAGCATGCTGAGGTTGTGCGCCAGCAGCTCTTCCAGAATCAGGCGCTGCTGCGCCGGGTGCTTGCCGCTTTCCAGCTCGCTAAGTTGCAATGAGGGAGGCGGACGGTGCAGCGTACGCAGCGCCTCCGGCAGGCTCATCATCCCCTGCGCCAGCTCCGGCGGCAGGAGTTCGCTAATTGCGCAGGTCTCGAGCAGCTCGAGCGCCTGATCGGTGAGCTTGCGCAGGGTCGCCTGCTTAATGCCTTCGGTAGTCGGGTAGACCGGCGTCAGGGTCTCCTGCAGCTCCGGGGTGCTCATATCGCCCTGGACGCGGTATTCCGGGTGGATCATCTCGGCGCCGTACTTCCCGCGTTTGGCTTCACCGTAGGCCAGCACTCGTCGACCGGTCGCGAGGCTGTTTTTCATCGCCGCGTTGAAGTTGAAAAAGCGCATGGTGAGGATGCCGGTGCCATCGCTGATCTGGCAGGTCATCATTCGGCGGCCGCCGAAGGTGATATTGCTGTTGAGCACTTCGCCTTCCACGGTGGCATAAACCCCGGGCAGCAGATCGGCTATCGGGTAAAGATGGGTGCGATCTTCGTAGCGCAAAGGCAGGTGCAGCAGCAGATCCTGTACCGTATGCAGGCCGATCTTCGCCAGCTTGCTGCTCTGCGCAGCCCCAACGCCGGTGAGTGAACTGAGCGGAACGGCATCTAACAGGCGGCCTGACATGGGGTTTACCTCGCAGCCTGCATGGTGGCCCACCACGCGGCATCGGCTTCCACTTCGCCCTGCTCGTTAACGTGGGGGTAAGGCAGCCCTTTCTGTCTCGCGACGCGGGCCAGCACCGGATAGCCGCCTTCAAACAGCAGGCGCTGCTGCTCTTCCGGCGGCAGCATGCTGTTGGCGCGTTGGTACATCCCGGCGTTTTGTCGCTGCCGCTGGGCTTCATACAGGATCAGCGCCGAGGCGACGGAGACGTTCAGCGACTGCACCATGCCGATCATCGGGATAATAATGTCCTGATCGGCCAGGGCCAGCGCTTCCTGAGTGATGCCGGTTTTCTCCTGACCCATCAGGATGCAGGTTGGGCGCGTATAGTCGATTTCACGGAAATCGATGGCTTTGCTGGAAAGATGGGTGGCGAGGATTTGCATACCCTGGCCTTTGAGGTGGCCGACGGCATCTGCGATGGTACGGTGGGTTTTCACCTGCACCCAGCTGTTGCTGCCCGCGGCGGCGGAGGCCATGGTGCGCATCCGGCTGCTCGGCCAGACCGCGTGCACCTCGTGTACGCCAACGGCGTCTGCGGTCCGGATGACCGCAGAGACGTTATGGGGCTTATGGACCTGCTCCATGCAGACCGTCAGGTCAGGCTGACGCCTGGCGAGCATCTCGCAGATACGCGCATAACGCTGTGAATTCATTACACTTCATCCTTCGAATTACCTCTTTAGTCGCTGCGGATCACGCGGCCCATCCCTGGACCTCGCCCCTGACGGGGCCTGCAAGCAGCGTTCAAATCTGCTCCCGGCAGATTTGTCATTCGCTTGCTGCCTTGATGCAATTCGAATGTTTTGTCTAAAAGCTAATTTCGGTTACGGGTGACTTTAATCACGTCCGGCATGACGCGGATTTTGCGCATGATATTCGCCAGATGCACGCGGTCGCGGGCGGTCAGGCGGATAAAGGCGCTGTATACGCGGCCATCTTTCTCTTCCGTATTCAGACTCTGGATATTGGAAGAGGCGGTGTTGATCGCCGCCGTCAGGTTAGCCAGTGCGCCCTGGTGGTTAAACATATCCACCTTGATCTCCGTAATGAACTCCTGAGCGGTCTCTTTATCCCACTCAACCGCCATAAATTTCTCCGGCTCTTTCTGGTAGCCGCGGATGTTACGACAGGATTCATGATGGATAACCAGCCCTTTGCCGGGACTGACGTGGGCGATAATCGGGTCACCGGGGATCGGACGACAGCATTTGGCAAAAGTGATCAGCACGCCATCGGCGCCTTTGATCGGTAGATGGCCGTGGTTTGAGGCATTGGCCGGCACCGGAGCCGCAGCGGCTTCGCCCTGCTGCAGGTTTTTCGCCACCACCACGCTCATGGCGTTGCCCAGACCGATCTCCGCCAGCAGATCGTCAAGCGAGGCCAGCTTCATCCGGTCGAGCTCGCGCTGGATATTCTCCGGCGGGATCTCGGCGAGTTTGCGGCTACCGCCCAGCGCGTGGTTGAGCAGACGACGGCCAAGGCTGACCGAGTCATCGCGCTTGAGGTTTTTCAGCAGCTGACGGATCTTGGCGCGCGCCTTCGAGCTGACGACAAAGTTCAACCAGGCGGCATTCGGACGTGCGCCCGGCGCGGTAATAATTTCGACAGTCTGACCGCTGGAGAGCGGCTGCGACAGTGGATAGGGCTGGCGGTCGACGCGCGCGCCGACGCAGGCATGGCCGATATCGGTATGCACCGCATAGGCGAAGTCCACCGGCGTGGCGCCAGCGGGCAGTTCGACAATGCGCCCTTCCGGGGTGAAAACGTAAATCTCATCGGGGAACAGATCGGATTTAACGCTCTCAATAAATTCAAACGAGCTGCCGGCGCTCTGCTGCAGCTCCAGCAGGCTTTGCATCCAGCGCTGGGCGCGGATTTGCGCGGTGGTGCTGCTTTCGCCGCCGTGCTCTTTATAAGCCCAGTGCGCTGCGACCCCCATCTCCGCCATCTGATCCATGTCTTCGGTACGAATTTGTACCTCGACCGGGACGCCGTGGGGGCCGATCATCGAGGTGTGCAAAGACTGATAGCCGTTCGCTTTCGGAATGGCGATGTAATCTTTGAAACGACCTGGACGCGGTTTATAGAGGCTGTGCATCTGGCCAAGCACGCGGTAGCAGACATCGGCATCGTGGACGATAACGCGGAAGGCGTAGATATCCATGATCGAGTGAAAACGCTGCTCTTTGAGCACCATTTTGCAGTAGATCGAGTACAGATGCTTTTCGCGACCGCTGACGCGGCAGGGGATCCCCGCTTCCTGCAAACGCCCTTCGATTTCCGAGAGGATCTTTTGGATCATCTCTTTACGGTTGCCGCGCGCCGCTTTGACCACCTCTTTAATGACGCGGTAGCGGTTCGGGTACAGCGCCTCAAAGCCCAGCTCTTCGAGCTCAGTTTTGATGTGATGGATACCTAAACGGTGCGCCAGCGGGCTGTAGATTTCCAGCGTTTCGCGGGCGATGCGGCGGCGTTTATCCGGGCGTAGCGAGCCCAGGGTACGCATGTTGTGGGTGCGGTCGGCAAGCTTGATGAGGATGACGCGGATGTCCTGCACCATCGCCATGATCATTTTACGAAAGTTTTCGGCCTGCGCCTCTTTCTTATCGCGGAACTTGAGCTTATCAAGTTTCGATACCCCCTCTACCAGTTCGGCGACGCTTTTACCAAAAAGCTGTTCCATGTCCTGGTAGGTGGCGGGAGTATCTTCAATCACATCATGCAGCAGCGCGGCCATCAGCGTTTCGTAGTCGAGCTTCATCTCGGCCAGAATACAGGCTACCGCGACCGGGTGCGTAATATAAGGTTCACCGCTTGAACGTGTCTGACCCTCGTGAGCGTCACGTGCAACGAGATACGCCTGCCGCAGACGTTTGATCTGGTCTTCCGGCAGGTAGTTTTGAATCAGCTGATTCAGGCTTTCAAACAGATACAAGGGCGACCCGCTGTGTGATTAACGACGACCTTCAGCAATCGCGGTAACGGCTTGTAATTCAGCGGCTTCCTGCTCTTGCTGTTCCTGGCGCTCACGTACGTCGAGGATCTGGTTGTTGATCAGACCTTCTTCGATTTCGCGCAGTGCGATTACGGTGGTTTTATCGTTTTCTTCCGGTACCAGCGGATCCTTTCCGCCTACCTGCATCTGACGAGCGCGACGCGCGGCGACCAGTACCAGGTCAAAACGGTTACCAATTTTCTCTACAGCGTCCTGAACAGTTACGCGTGCCATACTTAAAATGCTCCACAGGTGAAGAAATGACTGGGCATGATACTGAATGTGGGTTCAGTCTGCCAATAGTTTGGTGATTAAAGCGCCATGTCGCTGCTTTTGGCGGCTCATGCGCAGACGTTCAGCGCGGATGATATTTTTCAGGTCGCTCAGGGCGGTGTCAAAATCATCATTCACAATCAGGTAATCATACTCGGCGTAATGGCTCATTTCCGCAACGGCCTGGGCCATTCGTTTCGCGATCACCTCTTCGCTGTCCTGGCCGCGGCCGCGCAGGCGACGGTCCAGTTCATCTTTTGACGGCGGCAGAATAAAAATGCTGCGTGCGCCCGGCATGCTTTTACGGATCTGCTGCGCGCCCTGCCAGTCGATATCGAGGAAGACATCAACACCGGTCGCCAGCACCTGCTCGATCGCTTTACGCGACGTGCCGTAATAGTTGCCAAAGACCTCTGCATGTTCCAGAAACGCGTTTTCGCCAATCATCGAGCGGAATTCGTCGTGATTCACGAAGAAATAGTGTTCGCCGTGCACTTCACCCGGACGCGGCGCCCGCGTGGTATGGGAAACCGATACCTGGGTGTCATACAACGGTTGGGTTTTTAATAAAGCCTGAATCAGGCTGGATTTACCCGCGCCGCTAGGGGCGGAAACAATATAAAGCGTGCCTTGAGCCATGAGTGTCTTTTGTATGTGGTTATCGAAAGAGGTCCTACATACGAGCCTATTATACACGTCGCCGCGGCGTGACGCAGTCCTTGTCACACTTTTTGCCGCTGTTTCTTTCATTTTGCCTGCCGTTTTCCTGAATTCGCCAGCTGTTGCTGCAACGAGGTGCAAATCCTGGAAGGCGCTTCGCAGGGTGAAAAAGCCCCCGTCGCGGTTTCCGGTATTCTGCCGCAGACTCTCCGTCAGGTGCTGAAGGAGGGAACTGCAATGCGTAAAGGAGGGGGGTGGCTGGCGATAGGGATGTTCTCTGCCAGCGCGCTGGCGACGTGCCCGGACTGGCCGCCGGCTAAAGGCAGACAGGAGATTGCACGTCTTCATCAACAGATTGACGCCTGGAACGAGGCTTACTGGCGACAGGGCGCCAGCGAGGTGAGTGATGACGTTTACGACCAGCTCACCCAGCGCCTGACGCAGTGGCGGCAATGCTTTCCGGGCGCGACGCCTGAGGAGGACGGTCTGTCTCCACCGACCGGCGATACGCGTCATCCGGTCGCCCATACCGGCGTACGCAAGCTGGCGGATGAAGCCAGCCTGGCCCGCTGGATGAAAAATAAAACCGACCTGTGGATACAGCCTAAGGTGGACGGCGTGGCGGTAACCCTGGTCTATCGCCAGGGGCATCTGGTTCAGGCTATCAGCCGCGGGGATGGCCTGCGCGGTGAGTTGTGGACCGCCCGAGCGCGGCAGATCCCGGCGCTGGCGAAGCTGACGACCGGCGAACTGGCCAACAGCGTGCTGCAGGGGGAGCTGTTTCTGCGTCGGGAGGGGCATGTTCAGCAGCAGGCTGGCGGAATGAACGCGCGGGCGAAAGTCGCCGGGTTGATGATGCGGGCTGACGCGGCGGCGCCCCTCAGCCAGCTGGACGTTTTTATCTGGGCCTGGCCAGACGGTCCGTTGGATATGCGCCGTCGTCAGAAGCTGCTGGCGCAGGCGGGGTTTATCTACAGCGGACAATACACCCATCCGGTGACGCGTGTTGAGCAGGTGGCGGAGTGGCGCCAGCGGTGGTATCGCTCGCCGCTGCCCTTCGTCAGCGATGGCGTGATTGTGCGTGAAGGGCGCGAACCGGCGGGGCGCGTCTGGTCACCGGGAAAGGGCGAATGGCTGGCAGCCTGGAAATATCCTCCGGCATCGCGGGTGATGGAGGTGCGGGCGATCCATTTCAGTACCGGCCGCAGCGGTAGAGTCAACGTAGTGGCTGAGCTTGAGCCCCAGCGACTGGATGACAAACGCGTGCAGCGGGTTAACGTTGGCTCTGTGGCCCGCTGGCAGGCGCTGGATATTGGGGTTGGCGATCAGCTGCAGATCAGTCTGGCAGGTCAGGGTATTCCACGGATCGACGCGGTCGTCTGGCGGATGGCCGAGCGCCTTAAACCGACGCCGCCGGCGGCCAAATTCAATGCGCTAACCTGCTATTTCGCCACCCCTGAGTGCAGCGAACAGTTTCTTTCCCGGCTGGTCTGGTTGTCATCAAAGTCGGTGCTGGATATCGATGGCGTAGGGGAAAACGTATGGCGCGTCATTCAGCGGCAGCACCCGATGGAGCATCTTTTTTCCTGGCTGGCGCTCACGGCGGAGCAGCTGCAGGCGATGCCTGGGATCTCGGCCGCCCGTGGGCAGCACCTCTGGCATCAGTTTGATCTTATTCGTAAACGGCCTTTTATACGCTGGGTGCTGGCGATGGGGATCCCGGTGCCCCAGGAGGCGCTGGCGCAGCCTGGAAATGAAAACTGGCGCCTCCTCACGGCAAAGAGTGAAGCGCAATGGCGCACGCTGCCGGGCGTGGGGGCGATCAGAGCCCGACAGCTGGTGGCTTTCCTGCATCACCCTGACGTGGCGGCGCTGGCGCAATGGCTTAGCGGGCAACGCATCCCCGGGTTTTGAGGCGGTTAGTGGGCGTCGTGGGTGTAGTGGAAGACCGGTAGCCCGAGCTTCCAGCGCAGCGCCAGCATGCGGGCGGTAAAGCCGAACAGCAGCGTGGCCAGGACCACCACATCGTGGCTGCTAACGTAATGTTGCAGCGCTATATAGAGTACCGCTGCGGCAAACGAGATCCCGGCGTACAGCTCTTTCTGGAAGACCAGCGGAATGCGTTTGCAGAACATATCGCGCAGTACACCGCCAAAAACGCCGGTGATGACCGCAGCAATAGAGGCGATAACCGGCCCTTCTCCCATATCCAGGGCGATTTGCGCACCGATGACGGAAAATACGATCAGCCCCAGCGCATCCAGCACCAGGAAAAGCCGGCGCAGGTGCGGCATTACCGGGGCGGCAATTGTGGTAAGGACGGCGGCGACGGCGACAATAATGACGTATTCCGGATGCTTCACCCAGCCGAGAGGATAGTGTCCCAGCAGGATATCGCGAACGGAACCCCCGCCCAGCGCGGTCGCGGTGGCGATAATAATGACGCCGAACGTATCCATCCGCCGACGCCCGGCAGCCAGCGCTCCGGTCATGGCTTCCGCGGTGATACCGATTAAATACAGAACATGAAGCAGCATAGATCCCCCCAGACAGTGGCCGGCAGGTTAACGATTTGTGCGCAGGATCACGATTGAGATTTTCTAAAGTGAAATCGTTAGGCCAGGAAAAACTAATGCCAATATAGATTAAATTGGCTTTAATTGGCGGTTGATTTCTATTTTATGAATTTTTAAAGATTAGAAAAAGTAATGACTTGTTCCCGATCGATTTTCTATATTGAAAACGCTACGAATACCTAATGTTTAAGTCCCGACCTTTATCCTTTTATTTTCTTTCTCGAGGAGATGAGAAAATGCGTGTCGCCGCCGGGAGCAAACATTCTCTGACTCGCCTGTTGGCCGTGGTATTAACCGGGATTTTGGCCGGTCTGTCCGGCATGGTTTTGGCACTGATTTTACACGCCATTCAGCACCTGGCTTTTGGCTACAGTTCCGGGCAGATCGTCGGTTCGGTGTCATTTTTACAGGGCGTCACGGCGTCGCCCTGGCCACGTCGCATCGCGGCAATCGTGGCCGGCGGCATCGTCGCCGGATTTGGCTGGTGGCTGCTTGGTCGCTATGGGCAGAAGCGGGTTTCCATTGCCGCGGCGGCGGCTAACCCTTCCGTCCCCATGCCCGCGGGCACCACGACGATCCACGCCCTGTTGCAGATCGTCACCGTAGCGCTGGGTTCCCCGCTTGGCCGCGAAGTGGCGCCGCGGGAAATGGGCGCGCTGGGAGGGGGGATGGTGGCGCGTAAGCTGAGCCTGCTGGAGGATGACACCCGCACGCTGATTGCCTGTGGGGCGGGCGCGGGCCTGGCGGCGGTGTATAACGTCCCGCTGGCAGGGGCGTTGTTCACCCTCGAGGTCATGCTGCTGTCGTTTAGCTGGGAAAAAACGCTGGCGGCGATAATGACCTCGGCGATTGCCGCCTGGACGGCCACCCTCGGGTTAGGGGATGAATCGCAATACCATTTTGTTTCCAGCGCGCTTCCGCACACCTTTCTCTGGTGGGCGATTCTGGTGGGCCCGATTCTGGGCACCGGCGCCTGGCTCTTTCGCAAAGCGACCAGCGCAGCGCGTTCACGCGTGCGAAGTAACTGGCAGATGCCGGTGTTCTGTCTGCTGGCGTTTTCACTTCTTGCCGTCCTGAGCCTCTGGTTCCCTGCGCTACCGGGCAATGGCAAGGGGCCGATGCAGCTGGCGCTCAGCGACGGGCTGCCTCTCTCCATGGTCGCGATCCTGTTAGGGCTGAAGATGGTGGTGATCCTGGCGGTGCTGCGCGGCGGCGCGGAGGGCGGGTTGCTAACCCCGGGGCTGGCGGTGGGCGGGCTGGCCAGCCTGCTGCTCTGCGCGCTCTGGCAATCAGGGTTCCCCGGCGGAGATGAAAGTAGTTTCGCCCTGGTGGGAGCAGCCGCTTTTCTCGCCGCCTCCATGCAGATGCCGCTGACGGCGGTGGTGCTGGTGATGGAATTCACCCACATGGATCACAGCTATCTGGCCCCGACGCTGCTGTGCGCGGCAGGGGCGTTTTTGACCTGCCGGGTACTGGATAAGAAAGCGGTTAATGAGCTGCAGCGAAAGTGAACCGGGAGAGGGCCATTCATCCTGGAAGTAAAATCAGCCGCAATTTTGCCTGATGGTTGCCTCATGGTTGATAAGCCATTTTTTACGCGCAATGCCGCCGCCATAACCCGTCATCGAACCATCTTTGCCGATAATTCGATGACAGGGGATGATGATGGCGACACGATTGGCACCATTTGCGGAAGCGACCGCCCGCGTGGCCGTCGGCTTACCTATATCCATGGCAATGGATTGATAATTCGTCGTCTCGCCGAAGCTAACGCGCTGTAAACTGTGCCAGACCGCTCGCTGGAACTCACTGCCTGGCGTATCAAGCGCCACCTCGAATGATTGGCGCTGCCCGGCAAAATACTCTGTTATTTCTTGTTGCGCCTGCCGGGTGTGGGCGTTTTCTCCTGCGATGATGCTGGCGTCGAACCGTCGCTGCAGGTCGCTGAATTCTGTCTCCAGCGCTCGTCTGTCGACAAATTCCAGCAGACAAATTCCCCCTTGCGTTGCGCACACGAACATTGGTCCTAGCGGAGTGGTAAAGCGATGAATTAAAACAATCTGGCGTTGCGCGCTGGGAGCGGAACCGGTCAATTTTTTGCAGGTATAGCCGAAGCCGCTTAAGGATTCGTAGCCGCTATCGAAAGCGACATCGGTAGTTGAGCGGCCTGCTTTCAGCTCCTGAAGCGCCATATTCACGCGCTGCATCCGTTGAAAAGCCTGAAAAGTGATCCCGTGATTTTGCAGGAACCAGCGGCGAACGCGTTCCGGGCTAATATCATGCTGACGTAGTTCGTTATCGCTGAGGCGAACCTTCGGATTTTCTCGCAGCAGGCGAAGCGCTTGCTCAACAAAGGCGGGAGCCGTCCGGGCATTCTCCGTCGGGCGACAGACTTTGCATGGCCGGAATCCAGCATCCAGCGCGGATTTAACGTCATTATAAAATTCGACGTTTTCGCGTCTGGGTTTTCGCGCCCGGCAGACCGAGATACAAAATACACCGGTGGTTTTGACGCCAACGAAAAAGACGCCGGTGAATTCCACTGCGCGTTCAAGCAGCGCCTGATACCAGATATCGCACTGGACACTGTCGGTAATTTTCATGGTAAAAAAACGTCCGAGAAAGAGTGATGAGCTTGTACCTGACAGAATAAGTCTTTCAGTTTGGTCTGTGTGGCAGCGTGCAAAAAATTGCCCATTGAAATACGTCTTACGCCCAGCGCAGATAAGGCGCTGAAGTCTGCCAGCTCAGGCATACACATTACGTTTAATGGTAAAGGCACGCGGCGAACGATGGAGGTAATATCCTCTGCATGGGTGACGCAAGGCACAAAAAAACCGTCTGCGCCGTGGTTCGCGTAGAGTTGACCGCGATAGAGCGTCTGATCCAGCGCATCTTGAACGTCGAGAAGAAAGGTATCGGTGCGGACATTAACAAACATGCCGGGACAGGCGCGGGTGATTGCCTGCAGTTTGACGGCAAAGCGCTTCGGATCATCAAGAAGACGCCTGTTATTTACCACCTGACTATCCTCGAGGTTTATTCCGCTCACGCCGAGATGCGCCAGACGCTGAATATTCTCAATAATGTGGCTGGTTGTGGCGCCGTAGCCGGCCTCTAAATCGACGCTTAACGGCAGTTCGCTAACGGCTTTGATGCGTGAGACGATATAGAACAGCTCGTCAAAACTCATCTCTTCGCCATCTTTATAGCCTAACATCGCGGCGATAGCGGCGCTGGAGGTTCCCAGCGCCTGGTAATCGGCCTGCTGAGCGGCCTGAGCGCTGCTGGCGTCCCAGACGTTGGCAAGCAACAAAGGTTGGTTTTGCTGGTGAAGCGCGTTGAAGTCCATTCTTTTCTCCCGCAGTGGTGTTTCCCCTGACTGTGCCGCGTTGTGCTCATTGGCCACAACCGAAAACTGGACGACTATTTTTTACGGCAGCTTATCGTCAGCCTGCGGTAGAGATAAATAAAAAGGCCATGATTGATCATGGCCTTGTGAACGGAAAGACTTTAACAGACGAGAGCGCGTTACTCGATATTCTGGATCTGCTCGCGCATTTGCTCGATCAGCACTTTCAGCTCAATCGCAGAGTTGGTGACCTCGGCATTGATCGATTTTGACGCCAGGGTGTTCGACTCACGGTTGAACTCCTGCATCATAAAGTCGAGACGGCGACCCACGGCCTCTTTCTTTTTCAGAATGTTGTAGGTCTCTTTCACGTGGGCTTCGAGGCGGTCCAGCTCTTCGGCAACGTCGATACGCTGCGCCATCAGCACCAGCTCTTGCTCGAGACGGTTATTCTCCAGCTGCACTTCCGCATCCTCCAGCTTGGCGACCAGACGCTCGCGCTGCCACTGGAGAATTTCCGGCATATGAGCGCGAACTTTCGCCACTTCGCCGCTCACGCCTTCAAGACGCTGCTCGATAAGCGTTTTCAGCGCCTGGCCTTCCGTTTCGCGAGCGACGATGAAGTCATCCAGCGCGCCGTCAAGGGCTGCCAGAATGTCGGCGGCGATGGCGTCAAGATCCTGCTCTTTGGCGGCCATCACGCCCGGCCAGCGCAGGATATCAACCGGATTGATTTCCCCTTCATCGCTCTGCATTTTCACCCAGTTGGCAGCGTTAACCAGCTGTTTAGCCAGTTTTTCGTTGAGAATGAGTTCGCCCTGAGCGCTGGGGTCTTGTTCAAAACGCAGGGTGCATTCGACTTTACCGCGAGTCAGGCGGGCGCGAATGCGTTCGCGTACCACGGGCTCCAGGCTACGGAACTGCTCCGGCAGGCGGAAGTACGTTTCCAGATAGCGCTGGTTTACCGAGCGCAGCTCCCATGCGGCGCTACCCCAGTCACCCTTGATTTCACGGCGGGCATAGGCGGTCATACTGCGGATCATAGTCGTTCCTGTTTTTAAAGGAGAGTGGGGAGGATTATAGCTTTCGAGGCCTTATCAGGATAGGAATAAGCGCCTTTAATCCGTATAATGCGCAGCCACATTCGTTTCAAGCCGGAGATTTCTATCATGCGTCCAGCAGGTCGTAGCGCCAACCAGGTGCGCCCCGTCACCCTGACCCGTAATTACACAAAACACGCTGAAGGCTCTGTGCTGGTTGAATTCGGTGATACCAAAGTGCTGTGCACCGCCTCCATTGACGAAGGCGTTCCGCGTTTCCTGAAAGGACAGGGACAGGGGTGGATCACCGCTGAATATGGCATGCTGCCGCGTTCAACGCACACGCGTAACGCGCGTGAAGCGGCAAAAGGCAAGCAGGGCGGCCGGACGATGGAAATTCAGCGCCTGATCGCCCGTGCGCTGCGCGCGGCGGTTGATCTGAAAGCGCTGGGCGAGTTTACTATCACCCTCGACTGCGATGTGCTGCAGGCCGACGGCGGCACCCGCACCGCGTCTATTACCGGTGCCTGCGTGGCGCTGGCCGACGCGCTGAATAAGCTGGTGGCGGCCGGCAAGCTGAAAACTAACCCGATGAAAGGGATGGTGGCGGCGGTCTCTGTTGGGATCGTTAATGGCGAAGCCATCTGCGATCTGGAGTACATCGAAGACTCTGCCGCGGAAACCGACATGAACGTGGTGATGACCGAAGATGGTCGCATCATTGAGGTGCAGGGTACGGCAGAAGGCGAGCCGTTCACCCATGAAGAGCTCCTCACTCTCCTGGCGTTAGCCCGAGGGGGGATCGAATCCATTATTACGACGCAGAAGGCGGCGTTAGTAGATTAGTTTTTAAGGCGACTGAGAAGTCGCCTTTTTTTTGACCGTAAAAAAGTAAGATGAGGAGCGAATCCATGAAGCCGTATCAGCGCCAGTTTATTGAGTTTGCGCTAAGCAAGCAGGTTCTTAAGTTTGGCGAGTTTACGCTGAAATCCGGGCGTAAGAGCCCCTATTTCTTTAACGCCGGCCTGTTTAACACCGGGCGCGATCTGGCTCTGCTGGGCCGTTTTTATGCCGAGGCGCTGGTGGATTCCGGGATTGAGTTCGACCTGCTGTTTGGCCCGGCCTACAAAGGGATCCCGATCGCCACCACCACCGCGGTGGCGTTAGCCGAACACCATGACCGCGACCTGCCTTACTGC
This sequence comes from Klebsiella sp. 7-CIP_Kleb., assembly GCF_050378655.1. Classification (NCBI taxonomy): domain Bacteria; kingdom Pseudomonadati; phylum Pseudomonadota; class Gammaproteobacteria; order Enterobacterales; family Enterobacteriaceae; genus Klebsiella; species Klebsiella sp. 7-CIP_Kleb. The sequence continues at coordinate 293,137 of NZ_JBNRLJ010000006.1, read as the reverse complement.
TTTAACCGTAAAGAGGCAAAGACTCACGGCGAAGGCGGCAATCTGGTCGGTAGTCCACTGCAGGGGCGGGTCATGCTGGTGGATGACGTGATCACCGCCGGTACGGCGATTCGCGAATCCATGGAGATCATCCAGGCCAACGGCGCGCAGCTGGCGGGCGTGCTGATCTCCCTGGATCGTCAGGAGCGCGGCCGCGGTGAAATCTCCGCCATTCAGGAAGTGGAGCGGGATTACGGCTGCCAGGTTATCTCGATCGTAACCCTGAAAGAGCTGATCGCTTACCTGGAAGAGAAACCGGAGATGGCGGAACACCTGGCGGCCGTTCGCGCTTATCGCGAAGCCTACGGCGTGTAACGAAAAAGCCCGGTAAGCAGAGCGCTACCGGGCAATGCAAAGAAAACTACTGCAGCTGTGCGGCGACCAGCGGCCAGCGGGCGTCGAAATCATCCGTCGGACGGTATTTGAACTCGCTGCGCACAAAGCGCGACAGCATGCCCTCGCAGAAGGCGAGCAGCTGGCTGGCCAGCAGCGTTTCGTCGAGCGTGTAGCCTTCGCCTTCGCGCATTTTTTTCTCGCGCATCACCTGACGCAGCTGCACTTCGATGCGTTCAAAAAGCTGGTTGATACGGCCCTGCAGCCGGTCCTGTTCGAACATCAGCGCGTGTCCGGTGAGGATGCGCGTCAGCCCAGGATTACGCTCGCCAAACCCAAGAATCAACAGAACAATCAGGCGCAGGCGCGCGGACGTGTCCTTCTCATCTTTCAGAATCAAATTGATGCGCGTAATCAGACTGTCTTCAATGAACTCGATCAGGCTGTCAAACATGCGGGTTTTACTGGGAAAATGGCGATACAGCGCGGCCTCAGAGACGCCGACGGAAGCTGCCAGTTTCGCGGTGGTAATACGTTGACTACCATCGCTGGATTCCAGCATTAGCGCCAGAGATTGAAGTATTTCTTCGCGACGATTCCGTTTCGCAGTTTGCTTTTCTGCCATGTTTTAAAATACCCCTGAAAATAAGCACTTGTCAGGCAGACATCCACAACGCGACCGCAAACCAGAGTTTGCGGTGGTGTTATTGCATTATGCGCGTTGGGATGCAGATTCCGTGTTGCTGGGCCTATTTGCGCCCTGAGTGACCGAAGCCGCCTTCGCCGCGGTCGGTGGCATCGAAAGATTCCACCAGGTTAAATTCCGCCTGCACGACCGGCACAAAGACCATCTGCGCGATACGTTCGCCCGGCTCGATAACAAAGCTCTGCTGACCGCGGTTCCAGACGGACACCATCAGCTGCCCCTGGTAATCGGAGTCGATAAGGCCCACCAGGTTGCCCAGCACCACGCCGTGCTTATGACCCAGGCCCGAGCGCGGCAGGATCACCGCCGCCAGAGAGGGATCGGCGATATGAATCGCAAGGCCGGTCGGCAACAGCGTGGTTGCGCCCGGCGCCAGCTCTACGGCGTCGTCGAGACAGGCTCGCAGGTCAAGTCCGGCGGAGCCGGAGGTGGCATAGGTCGGCAGCGGAAATTGCTGGCCGACACGCGGGTCCAGAATCTTAACGTCGATTTTTTTCATCATAACGGGTCACGATCTCGTCGAGTAATAATTGGCCCAGGAGTTCCTTGCGCTCAAGTGGTAAGCGCTTTTCCCCATCCTGCCAGAAAAGGTGTAATGCGTTGCTATCGCTGTTAAATCCCTGATTAGGCTGGGAAACATCGTTGGCGCAAATCAGGTCGAGGTTTTTGCGGGCACGTTTTTGCCGCGCATATTCTTCCACATTATTCGTTTCGGCGGCAAACCCAACGACGTAGGGGCGATGCGATTTTAGCGCTGCAACCCCGGCGACGATATCCGGGTTTTTAACCATTTTTATTGTTAATTCATCACCTTGTTTTTTTATTTTATCTTCGGCGATGGCGGCGGCGCGGTAATCCGCCACCGCGGCGCAGCCAATAAAAATGTGCTGCTGCTGAGCGCTGGCCTGGACGGCCGCTTCCATTTCCAGCGCGGTAGTTACATCAATGCGCTGCACAAAGGGCGGTGTCGGTAGCGATACCGGTCCGCTGACCAGGGTCACGTTCGCGCCGCGCTGTGCGGCGGCGGCGGCAATCGCGAAGCCCATCTTACCGGAGCTGTGGTTTGAGATGTAACGCACCGGATCCAACGGCTCACGGGTCGGGCCCGCGGTAATCATGAGGTTGAGATGTTGCAAATCTTTGACAGGGGAGGCGAAATGCTGTGCAACCATCTCCACGATGGTTAACGGATCGAGCATTCGCCCCGGGCCGACGTCGCCGCAGGCCTGGCTACCGCTGTCCGGTCCCCACAGCAGCAGGCCGCGGGAAGCGAGCGTCTGCAGATTATGCTGGGTGGCCTGCGCGCGATACATCTGCTGGTTCATGGCGGGCAAGACGGCAACCGGGGAAGGGGTGGCGAGACAGATCGTCGACACCAAATCATTGGCCATGCCTGCCGCCACGCGGGCGATCAAATCGGCGGTCGCCGGGGCGAGGATCACCAGGTCGGCCCATTTTCCGAGCTCAATATGGCCCATGGCCGCTTCCGCCGCCGGATCGAGCAGGCTGTCGGAAACCGGATAGCCGGATACCGCCTGCAGGCTGAGTGGGGTGATGAACGCTTTTGCCGCCTCCGTCATTGCGACACGCACTTCCGCGCCGCGTTCACGTAGTCGCCGTACCAGTTCCGGGGTTTTATACGCCGCGATACCGCCGCTGACGCCCAGGACGATTTTTTTACCCGCCAGAGTCATCATGATGTATTCCTGTTGCCGTAGACCAGAATCCGCGCATCTTATCACAATCCTGACGTGGTCGTGCCTCTGACGGGCATTCACTTTGCGAGCGGCTACGCAGGGTAAAAAGCGGCGCGTCGGCAGCGTCGTCAGGTTGTGCCAGGATAGGCTGATTCACGCAGGAGGGCGCATGGACGGAACGGAAAATCTGATGCCACGGGAGAAGATGCTGCAATTCGGCATCGAGGCGCTGACGGATGTTGAGCTACTGGCGCTGTTTCTGCGCATTGGCACACGCCGTCAGGATGTGCTGAGCTACGCCCAGGCGTTATTGCAGCGTTTTGGTTCGCTCTACGCTCTGCTTTCCGCTGATAAAGCGCAACTGGTTGCCGTTGACGGGCTGGGGCTGGCGAAATATGCGCAACTGAAGGGGATTGCCGAGCTGGCGCGGCGCTATTTTAGCTCGCAGCTGGTTGAGGAGGCCGCGCTGGTCACCCCCTCGATGACGCGGGAATTTTTGCAAAGCCAGCTGACGGAAGAGGAGCGCGAGATCTTTATGGTGATCTTTTTAGATAATCAGAACCGCGTGTTGAAACATAGCCGCCTTTTTTCTGGTACTCTTAGCCACGTTGAGGTGCATCCGCGAGAAATTGTACGCGAAGCCATCAAAGTGAACGCCGCCGCCGTGATCCTTGCGCATAATCATCCCTCCGGTAGTCCGGAGCCGAGTCAGGCTGACAGGCTGATTACCGAAAGGGTGGTAAAGTGTTGTCGATTCATGGAGATACGTGTGCTTGACCATCTGGTTATCGGCCGCGGTGCGTATGTATCTTTTGCCGAACGTGGCTGGATTTAGCCCCGAACTGGCGATCCTTCGGGATCTTTGTCTGTTCGGGACTTGAGCACATCGCCGAGTCAGCGTATACTACGCCACCTTTGAGAATCTCGGGTTTGGCATTTGGGCCTGGCAGTCGAGAGTTCACATTGAACTGCGATGACCAGGCTGTAAAGCCTGACGAGGCGCCAATACCCCATACGAAGCTCGAGCTAATTTGATTTTTGGAGAATAGACATGTCCCGAGTCTGCCAAGTTACTGGCAAGCGTCCGGTGACCGGTAACAACCGTTCCCACGCACTGAACGCGACTAAACGCCGTTTCCTGCCGAACCTGCACTCTCACCGTTTCTGGGTTGAGAGCGAGAAGCGTTTTGTCACCCTGCGCGTATCTGCTAAAGGTATGCGTGTAATCGATAAGAAAGGCATCGATACAGTTCTGGCTGAACTGCGTGCCCGTGGCGAAAAGTACTAAGTACTTAGAGGAAATAAATCATGGCTAAAGGTATTCGTGAGAAAATCAAGCTGGTTTCTTCCGCTGGTACTGGTCACTTCTACACCACCACGAAGAACAAACGTACCAAACCGGAAAAAATGGAACTGAAAAAGTACGATCCGGTTGTACGTCAGCACGTTATCTACAAAGAAGCTAAAATCAAATAATTTTAGCCTCCTTGTATAAAAACCCCGCTCCGGCGGGGTTTTTTGTTTTTAAAACTCCCCCATATTGCTTTCACACACTCCCTTTTCAGCCACCTGTCCGTGAAGCACAATACGCCGGGTTAATGGAGGAAAATCATGCCTGAATTACCAGAGGTTGAAACCAGCCGTCGCGGCATTGAGCCGCACCTGGTTGGCGCCACCATTCTGCACGCCGTCGTGCGCAACGGACGGTTGCGCTGGCCGGTTTCCGAAGAGATTTATCGCCTGAGCGACGTTCCGGTGCTCAGCGTGCGACGTCGCGCCAAATATTTGCTTCTGGAACTCCCGGACGGCTGGATCATCGTCCATCTTGGGATGTCGGGGAGCCTGCGCATCCTGAGCGAAGAGCTGCCTGCGGAAAAACACGATCACGTTGATCTGGTTATGAGTAACGGTAAAGTCCTGCGCTATACCGATCCGCGCCGCTTTGGCGCCTGGCTATGGACCAAAGAGCTGGAAGGCCACCCGGTGCTGGCGCATCTGGGGCCGGAACCGCTAAGCGATGCCTTCAACGCCGACTATCTCCAGCAGAAATGCGCGAAGAAGAAAACCGCGATCAAACCCTGGCTGATGGATAACAAGCTGGTGGTGGGCGTCGGCAATATCTACGCCAGTGAATCGCTGTTCTCCGCCGGGATCCACCCTGACAGGCTGGCGTCCTCGCTGTCGCGGGACGAGTGCGAGCAGTTGGTGAAGGTGATTAAGCTGGTCCTGCTGCGCTCGATAGAGCAGGGCGGCACCACGCTGAAGGACTTCCTGCAAAGCGATGGCAAGCCCGGTTATTTTGCCCAGGAGCTACAGGTCTATGGCCGCAAGGGCGAACCCTGCCGGATCTGCGGCACGCCGGTCGTCGGGACCAAACATGCCCAGCGGGCGACCTTTTATTGCCGCCAGTGTCAGAAATAGTCACCGGAACAGGAATGATTGTCGGCCAGGTCAGCGAAACTGCGGGTGCGCATCTGGCGGACCGGGGGCGTTTGTAGGCCAGGTAAGCGCAGCGCCACCTGGCATCAAGACAGAGACAGAGCCCGCGTGGCTCACGCCCCAGCAGATGCGTTACTTCAGCTTATTCAACAGCGCCTGGTGGACGTTGGCTGGCAGGAAATGAGAGACATCGCCCTGGTGGCGCGCGACTTCCTTCACCAGCGAAGAGGAGATAAACGACCACTCTTTGCACGGCATCAGGAACACGCTCTCAAGGGTGGGCATCAGATGGCGATTCATATGGGCCAGCTGCATCTCATACTCGAAATCCGCCACCGCCCGCAGGCCGCGGATCAGGATGTTGGCCTGCTGCGCGCGCGCGAAGCTGGCCATCAGGTCGCTGAAGCCGACCACCTGCACGTTCACCAGGTGGGCCGTCGCCTGCTCCGCCAGCGCAATGCGTTCATCAAGGCTGAACATCGGCTTTTTGCTTGGGCTGGCGGCGATAGCCAGCACCACTTTATCGAACATACTCGCCGCGCGGGTGACAATATCGATATGGCCATTGGTGATGGGATCGAAGGTACCCGGATAGATCGCTTTTGTGCTCATGATGACTCTTTCTCCGAGTAGCCGTGGCTCAGCGCCCACAGCTCGGTATATTTTGTAAACGTATACTGCGCGTTGACCATCGCCAGTAACCAGCCCTGCTTACCGTCCAGCACCCCACCGCGCAGCAGCAGCGTTTTCAGGAACGCCCCCAGCGTATGGCTGAATATCCCCGCCATCGAGGTCTTCTTGCCCTTCTGATGGCGTTCCAGCGCCCACGCGGCGGCATACGCCAGCTGTTTTTGCTGGAAGCCAGCGAAGTCGCGGCACGTCAGATGCAGGAGATCGCCGGTCAACGGAATGACCTCGGCGCCCAGGCTATCCAGCGATTCATGGACCAGATTATCGTTATAGCGGTAACGGGCGCGTTCGTACAGGCGCAGGACGCGATCGGGGTACCAACCGCTGTGGCGCATAAAGCGTCCGAGAAAATAGTTACGGCGGGCGATGCTGTAGATGGCGCCGCGCTGCGGGGCTTCCAGTACCTTAAGAATAGCCTGCCTGAGTTCTGGCGTGACGCGCTCATCGGTATCGATCATCAACACCCAGTCGCCGGTGGCGTAGTCCTGCGCGCGCTGGCGCTGAATGCCATAGCCTCGCCAGTCGGTATGGGTATAGACCTGCGCCCCGAGGCGGCGAGCCAGCTCGACGGTGCTGTCAGTACTGCCGGAGTCGAGGACGATAATTTCATCCGCCCAGCTAACGGAGTCCAGACAATCCGGCAGCAGGTCCGCTGCGTTTTTGGCGATCATCACCACGGAAAGCCGGTTAGACATTAATGACTCCGCTGCGGCAGGTAAGGTTGCAGTAACTGTAGCAGACGCGACAGCGCGCCCTGGTTCTGGTGCAGCACTTCCACCGCGTGACGGCCATACCACAGGCGGTAGTCTTCATCGGTCAGGAGCGTGGAAACCTCTTTGACCAGCGAGTTCGCGTCGGTGACGGTGATCAGGCCATCGTCCTGCTGCAGCTTGGCGCAGATATCTTTGAAATTGAAGGTATGCGGCCCCATCAGCACCGGAATGGCGTGCGCCGCCGGCTCGAGCGGATTATGGCCGCCGCGCTCCACCAGGCTGCCGCCGACGAAAGCGAGGTCGGCAATGCCGTAGAGCAGCATCAGTTCGCCCATGGTATCGCCAATGACCACCTGGGTACTGGAGGAGGGGATCTCGCCGGTGCTGCGTAGAGTGAAGCTCATTCCGGCTTTTTGCACCATGTCGCGGGCGTCAGGGAAGCGCTCCGGATGGCGGGGAACAAGGATCAGCAGCAGGTTCGGAAAGGTCTCCAGCAGCTTTTTATGCGCCTGGAGGATAATTTGCTCTTCGCCATCGTGGGTGCTGGTGGCAATCCAGACTTTGCGGTGCGGCGCCCATTGCCGACGCAGCGTCACCGCGCGCGCCGCCAGCTCTGGCGTAACGGAGATATCGAATTTCAGGCTGCCGGTGACCGCCAGCTGATTGCGCTTCAGTCCCAGCGCGAGGAAGCGGTTGCCATCTTCTTCATTCTGTGCGGCGATAAGCGTAATACGGCTCAACAGGCGGCGCATAAAGCCGCCCAGTTTGGCATAGCCTTTGGCGGAACGTTCGGACAGGCGGGCGTTGGCAATCACCAGCGGGATCTTACGCTTATGCAGCGCGGCCACCATGTTCGGCCACAGCTCGGTCTCCATGACGATCACCAGCTTCGGCTGAACGGTGTCCAGGAAGCGGTTCATAGCGCCGGGCAGATCGTAGGGCAGATAGACGTGATGGACATCTTTGCCGAAGGCCGACATGGCGCGCTCGGAGCCGGTCGGCGTCATGGTGGTGACGGTAATCGGCAGAGAAGGGTAGCGGTGGCGCAGGGCGCGAACCAGCGGAATGGCGGCTAAGGTCTCGCCGACGGAAACGGAGTGCAGCAGAATGCCATCCGGCTCTACCTTGTTCTGACAGAAGCCATAGCGTTCCGCCCAGCGTTTACGGTAGGCAGGAGCCTTACGACTGCGCAGCAGCAGCCGCAGCCACACCAGCGGCTGAATAAGGTAAAGTAGGGTGGTATAAAGCAATTCCAAACTATTTATCCGTTCTCTGTTTTGGCGGGCAAATTCTAAGCATTTAGCCAGCGTAAAGCTATCTCTTTGGCGGAAACAGCGGGTTTTTGGTCTATCCCGCGTGGCGATAACGCTTAATACGCAGATAACGGCGTCCCAGGCGCCAGCGTAAACGGAAAGTACAGGCGTTTTTCCAGATTAACCGCCAGATACCGCGGTCGAAGAATTCTTTAATAATAACATGCTTTTTCGACTCATCTTTCATGCTGTCGAAGGTGTGGATGATCCCCAGGCCTTCTTTGGCGATCTGCCAGCGACAGGCGGCGATATGGCGCACTTTATCCGGGTAACGCTGGTTGATCGCCTCCAGCATCTCCAGAATTTTCATGTAATGGCGCGCCGAACGCATCAGCGTGTCGTCGTTGTCCGGCTTATGCGATACCGACTCAGAATGGATGTAGTAATCATAGAATTGCTGACTGGTGTACTGCACGCGCTCCGCGGCCAGCAGCGCCTCGGTGGTCCACGGGATATCCTGATGGCGCAGGCCGGGCTCGAAATGGAAGTGATGCTGGCGGATAAAATCGTGGCGATAGATATTGAGCCAGGTGACGTGCAGAAATTTCCGCGAGTCCAGGGCCTGCTTGAGCCAGACATGGCCCGGCAACACGCCGGTCGAGGGCAAGCGATCCAGCGGGAAGATCGGGTGGCTCTCGCGGCGCTTTTCGTACACGTAGGTGCCGTTGCAGGTGGCGACATCGAGATGTGCTTTCTCGGCCATTTCCAGCAGCGTGCGATACATGCCCGGATAGAGTTTATCGTCGATGTCCGGAAACGCGAGGTACTTGCCGCTGGCGGCGGCGAGGCCGGTATTACGCGCGACCGAGACGCCCTGGTTTTCCTGCTCCAGCACCTGGACGTTCTGCAGCCGATCCCGCCATTCGGCGATCACCGCCAGGCTGTTGTCCGTCGACCCATCGTTCACCAGGATCAGTTCATAGCTGTCCAGCTGCTGCTGTTCAATGCACTCAAAGAATTGCGCAAGAAATTTCTCACCGTTGTAGACGGCAGCCACGATGCTCAGTAAAGGCGTTTGACTCATAAATCTTCGATCCTGGTTAACTAACGGCGTCAGGTGCGCTGCAGCTGACGGTACTGCTGACAAATGGACACGACGCTGAATTTTTCCAGCGCGGCATCGTCGATGGCCGGCGGGTTATGGTAAATGCTTTGCATCGTCTGAGCCAGCGCCGGACTGGTGAGATCCGCCAGACCGCGGGCAAGTTCGCCGGTGAGGATCTCGGTGACGCCGCCGGGGCAGCGGGTGCTGGCGACCGGGGTATGTAACAGCAGCGCCTCCACTACCACATTGCCGAATCCTTCGCTATCCGAGCTCAAAACCAGCATCCGCGCGCCTTTGATCCACGGTAAGGGGTTTTTCTGAAAACCCTTGAACCACACCCGGTCTTCAATCTCAAGCGTTTTGGCCAGCTGGCGCAGGCGTTGCTCTTGCTCCGGTTTCCCCTGTCCTAACAGCACCAGCGGCGCGTCAATGCCGCTTTGCGCGTAGGCTTCGAGCAGGCGGTCGTGACGTTTACCGGGATGGAAGCGGCCGACGTGAATCAGGTAGTCGCCGTCCGGGCGCTCGCTGTCGGCTTCCGCTTCTGCGCGCAGGGCGGCGATATCGAAGGGGTTATAGATGGTTTTCAGCTGCGCCGGGCGTAGGGCGAAGGCTTCCACCAGATCGCGCCCCACGGCGTCGGAAACCGCCACCACGTTGCGCCCCTGGTAAATCCGCTTAATTTTCTGCTGCTTCATCCAGCGGTCAAAGCCGGTACGGTGACCGAGATAAGAGGCCGAGAAGACGCCGTGCAGGCAGAACCAGACGTTGCGCTCGCGCAGCGCCCGGCTGCGGGCGACGATGCGGTCGGTTTTATGCAGGTTGGAGAGTACAAGGTCAAATTGTCCCTGCTGCTCGGCCCGGATGATCGCGGCGTCCAGCTGGCGGGCGCGGCGGGACAGCTCGGTTAGCTTGCGCCAGGGTTTGCGGCAGCGATCGGCCACCACCTGGTAGTCGAGCCCCTCGGGCAAGGGGTACTCGCAGACGTCGCGTAGCGAAATGAGTGATACCCGATCGCCGTCGCGCAGGAACTGTGCCGCCAGGGTCAGGACCACTTTTTCCGCGCCGCCGCCGGGCAATCCATCAATCACAAATAAGATGCGCATCGTTATTTCACCAGATCCTGATAAAGGGAAAGCAGCTGGGTGGAGAGGCGCCCGCTGGTGCAGGCCATGATGCGCTCGCGGGCGCGGTCGCCTTCCACGGAGCCCAGCGCGCGGGCGGGCAGGGCCATCACCGCCTGCTGCAGCGCCGGGATATCCAGGGCGTCGCAGACGTAACCGTTGTGGCCGTTGACGATAAACTCCGCCCCGCCGCAGCCGGTGGTGGTGATCACCGGCAGACCGCAGGCCATTGCCTCGAGGATGACGTTGGGGAACGGATCGTAGAGGGTGGGCAGCAGCAGGCCATCGGCCATCTGATAGAACGGCAGCGTTTCCGACTGCATGCCGAAGAAGCGCACCCGCGCTTCGCAGTTCAGGCTCTTCGCCAGCGCCTGGTAACGTGGCTGATCCTTATCTTTGCCAACCACCAGCAGATAGCGATCGGTCGGGGCGATGGCGCGGATCGCCGCCGCCAGCCCTTTACGCTCAAAGCCGGAGCCGACGTAAATCAGGCAGGTTGCCTGCAGCGGCAACTGCCATTTGGCGCGTAAGGCGGCAAATGTGTCTTCGCCCGGCGGCAGGAAGCGCTGGTTATCAATGGCGTTATAGATAACGTGGATCTTGTCCGCCGGCAGGCCAAAGTCTTCGATGATCTCGCGCTTGATCATCTCGGCGTTGCAGATCACCCCGCGCAGATGCGGGTCTTCGTACATCTCGCGCTCCGCCTGCATGACGTAGCGGTGGTAACGGTCGGCAAACAACAGGCGGCTTTTCCAGGCCGGTAAAATGCGCGAGCGCTGTTGCAGCCAGCGGCGATGAACGCCGTCGCCGGCGCGGTAGAGATCGCAGCCGGGAATACGCTCATGGCTCTGCACCAGGTCGAAGGACTCGCGCTGCCAGAGCGCCCGCGCGGCGTTGGCAAACCCACGCTCGCGGCTGATGCGCCCCCATTTGCGCGGATTACAGATATGGATCTGCCAGTCGGGCTTCACCGGTCCCTGCCATTCGCGGGTGATGACGTTCAGCTGCAGATGACTGCTGTCGAGGGCTTCCAGCGCGCGGGAGACAAACCGTTCTGCGCCGCCGTCCGGGCGGTACTTCTGCCGCACCAGAGCCAGCCTGAATTTACTCATGCCAGTACCTTTTTCGCCGCCGCGATCACGGCGTCGGTAGGAATTAAATCGAGATAACGTTCGTCGGTGTTGGTGTTGATGGCGTCCGGGTCGGGCAGCGGTCCGAAGTCGCCGGCCCAGATCACCTCGCCTTTCGCCTGCCACGGACGCCAGAAGGTCAGCTTCGAGGGGCCGAACAGGGCGACCAGCGGGGTGCCGAGAGCCGCTGCCATATGCATCGGCACCGAGTCGACGCCGATAAACAGCCGGGCGTGATCGATCACCGCCGCCAGCTGGCGCAGCGTTAACTGACCGGCTAAAGAGTGCAGCCGCGCCTGCGGGCAGCCGGCGATGATGGTCTCCACCATCTGCTTCTCTCTGTCGTCGGGGCCGGAGGTGAGCACCACCGCGTACCCTTCGGCGGACAGCGCGTTGATCAGGGCGCTCATCCGATCTTCGCGCCAGCATTTAAAGAACCAACGCGACGTTGGCTGGATGACGATGTAGTTATCCCGGAAGTCCTCCGGCAGCAGGGCGCGGCTGGTGGCCCAGTCTGCTTCGCTGTAGCCCATCCGCGCCGGCGCGTCGTTCAACTGGATACCGAGCGGAGCGAGGATAGAGAGATTCTGCTGTACCGTATGCAGCTGATTATGCTGTTGGGTGGCGGCCAGCGCGGTGTGGCAATAGCGCCAGAACGGGTGGCGACGCTTCGGAAAATCAAAGCCGATCCGCGTCGCGGCGCCGGTCAGTTTGCTGATAATCGCGCTCGGCCACTGGTCGGCAAGGTTAAGCACCATATCGTATCGCTGCTGGCGCAGCGTCTGAATGAGCTGCCATTGCATCTTCAACTGATGCTTTTTCCCCTGCTTTTTCCAGCGGCGGTCGAGACCATAAATTTGGTGAATATCGGGGTTGGCGGCGAGCATATCCCGGGTCTCTTCATACAGCAGGACATCCACGCAGGCGGCGGGGTACTGCTGTTTCAGCGCGTGAATAAGCGGGGTGATCAGCAGCATGTCGCCATGATGGCGCAGCTTAATGACCAGGATCCGCGCCGGGTTCAAGGGGCTGCGGGAGAGGGTTTCAGGCGTCATACTCTGTTCTTCATCCAGGATAAGGGTTCCGATTCTAGGGGATCAGACAGATTGAGAGAAGCGTTGTATTGCTCTACCATGACCCGATACGTATGGCCTGAGGACGTTTTCGTGCACAATCCCGCATTTCTCATCACGATTGATACAGAGGGCGATAACCTCTGGCAAAAACATGACAGCATCACCACCGAGAATGCGCGTTATCTCCCGCGTTTTCAGCAACTTTGCGAAAAGTATGGCTTTAAACCGGTCTATTTGACCAACTATGAAATGGCCATCGACCCCTTTTATATCGAATTCGCCAGAGACGTGATTGCCCGCGGCACCGCGGAAGTCGGTATGCATTTGCATGCCTGGAACAGCCCGCCGACCGAGCCGCTGACCGCCGACGACTGGCGGCATAAGCCTTATCTCATTGAATACAGCGATGCCATGATGCGTGAAAAGGTCGACTATATGACGCATTTGCTGGAGGACACCTTCCAGACCAAAATGGTTAGCCATCGCGCCGGGCGCTGGGCCTTTGACGAGCGCTACGCGCGTCTGCTGGTGGAGCACGGTTATCAGGTGGATTGCTCGGTGACCCCGCGGGTGAACTGGAAGACCGCCAAGGGGGCGCCGCAGGGCGATGGCGGGACCGATTATCGCCGCTTCCCGCAGCATGCCTATTTCCTCGATGAAAATGACATCAGCCGCGAAGGCCACTCGCCGCTGCTGGAAGTGCCGATGAGCATTCAGTACAAGCACTCCGCGTGGATGAACAGCGTGAAGCAGGGCTACGACCGCCTGCGCGGCAAAGTGCGTTCCCCCTCCGTACACTGGCTGCGACCGATGGGCGGCAATGTGGAGACGATGAAAAAAGTCGTCGAACAAACGTTGACGCAGGGCAATGACTACGTGGAATATATGCTCCACTCTTCAGAGTATATGCCCGGCGGCAGCCCTACGTTCCAGAATGAACGGGATATTGAGCGTTTATACGCTGACCTTGAAGCCTTTTTTAGCTGGCTGGCGCCGCAGGTGAAGGGCATGACGTTGGCAGAATATTACCAGCGGAAAATCACACAGCGCTAACACAGCTCAAGGTACCGTATGCGTATCCTTAAACAACTGACGCGGAAAAAGAACGCTTTTTTCCGCGGCATTAAATTTAATTTAATTAACTATCGATACAGAAATAAGCCGGCGCGCAAACCCTTCGACCCGGCCCCTGTGCGCCGCGTGCTGCTATTGCGCCTGGACGATAAAGTCGGCGATATGGTGGTGACCACCGGCTGCGCCAGAATACTGGCCGAACGGGGATATCAGGTTTCGGTGTTAACCGGACCAATATGCTGCGAAATATTAGCCGGCTCAGAATTCATCGAGCAAGTATATTTATATCGACCACGCATGTCCTTAAATACGTTACGGGCGGCGGGTTTTGATGCGGTTATCGATTTTGATGACGTGACCAGCTATGAACGTTTTAAATTACTCGCCGATTTACGGGCGACCAGCGTGATTGGGTTTAATAAAGAGCCCTATAAACTTTACGATCATTCGATCGCTTTTTTTGACAGCAACAGCCATATTTCCCAGCGCTATAAACAGGTGGTGAAGCTTTTTGGCGTCGTTGACGACCAGCCATACGACTATCATCTCCCTGGCTGTCGCCATGAGCGGGAGAAGGTGGCGCGCTTGCTTTCCCAGGCCGGAGAGGTCGCACTGCGCATCGCCATTAACCCTTTTACCGCCTCCGAAGATAAAGACTTCTGTCGTCATCAGGTGGCGACCCTGGTCGAGCGGCTACATGCTCTGCCTTACCGGGTCTGTATCGTGATGGTGGGGCGCAGTGAGAAGATTCAGCAGCTGGGGCTGGATATGGCGCTGTACATCGCCGACAGCACCATCAACTCCGCCGTGGAGGTGATCCGCAGCTGTGATTTAGTCATTACGCCGGACACCTCGATCGTGCATATCGCCCGCGCCTTCGATAAACCGATGGTGGCGGTCTATAACAAACGTAAACTCAAGGATACCGGGCTGCCCGGCTATCATATTTGGGCGCCGGGCTATGACAAAGCGAGGCAGATCGTCTGTGAAGAAGCGAATGTCGCCGATGTGGCGATTGAGTCGGTGTGGCCGGTGATTAAAGAGCAGGCCGACCGGCTGGTCGCCGCCCGCAGTTAATATAAAAGTGACTATAAAAAAGGGCCGTCAGCGGCCCTTTTTTGTTAACGCTTTTCCGCTAGCCCTTTGCTGAGCGCTATGCCCAGCGGCAGCCAGAACAGCACCCAGGTCTCCCGGGGGTTGCTGATGATAAACATCCCCTGCGAGGCCATAAACACCAGGGCGTAAAACAGGATCGCCAGACTGTAGCGGCTGTCGGAGCGGCGCTTGCGCCACGCCTGCCAGAGTCCGCAGGCAATGACCGCAAGCAGCAGTAGTAAACCTACGATGCCGCCTTTCAGCAGGGCGCCCATATACACGCTGTGGGTGGTGGTGATGTGTTCGCCGCTGTAGTTGATGAAATCCAGTTCATAGCTGAAACCGCGTCCCAGCCAGGGCTGGCTGGCCATCTCCGACAGCGTATGGTGCCAGATACTCAGACGCAGCCCGCTTTGGGTGCCCAGCTCTTCGAAACGGGCGAGCAGCATGTCGCCCACCGGCGTCATGACCAAAAGCAGAGCCACCAGCACGGCCAGCGCCGCGGCGATCAGCAGGTTGCGGCGGGTGAAGACGTGCAGGTGCAGCGTACAGCCGACCGCCAGCACCAGGGCGATGATCGGCCCGCGGCTTTGGGTCAGCAGCATCATCACCAGCATGATGGCCACCGGCAGATAGAGCCAGTGGCTGGCTTTTTCTTTCAGTAGCATGCCGCAGATTAAGATGCCGATGCCGCAGTATCCGGCAAGGTCGATAACGTTTGTTGGCCCGGGGTTCTCGGGGGAGACCGCTCGTTCGGTGAGGACCAGCGTGTGGTCGAACATCAGCGTCCACAGCGAGAGCACGGTGATCCCGCCAACCACCGCCAGCATGGCCAGGCGGCGGGTTCGTTCGTCGCTAAGCAGCATCGCCATCAGCAACAGATAGCCCGTCAGATACACACCGTGGGTGATCGGCGAATCAATATGCTGCGGCGTATGGCCCCACAGGTTACTGAGGGCGTAATAGGTAAAGAAGGCCGCCAGCAGCGTCCAGGTCTGCCACTGCTCGCGTAACACGTCGGCCAGCGCCTGGCGGTTTTCCTGGCGTACCAGCGACAGCAACAGCAGCAGGATCGATAAATGCAGCAGATTATTGGTCCGGGTGGACATACAAAAAATCGCGCTAAAAAATAAAAACAAAGGAAAGACAATCGAGTAACCCTGTCGGGCGAAGTTACTCACTTTTAAAGTACTCATTAAACGCAACCTTTTCGAAAATAGTATCCGGTACAGCGCTTTCTGGGGAAAAATTAATCACCCGGATCTGGCGTTGCTGCAGTACCTGCGCGGCATGCGCAAAGGAGGGCATGACGAGGGTATCCACTTTTGTTGCCAGGTAAGAAGGCAATTTTTCTTGTTGTGTTTCGTAGAATCGCGGCTGGTTAAAATTGGTCATATCCAGGCCGCTCACCAGGATAGTATTGAAGCCCAGCCAGGCGAGAACTTGCAGCGCCCAGTAGACCACCGTACCGGCATCAAAGACGCCCTGGCGAATATCGGTGCTAAAGCAGATATCCGGGCGCTGGGGATGAAAGCACATCGCCGGATTCTGCTGGTAAGTGCGCTTTATCGCTTCGCTGGCGACTTTCGGCTGGTAAATCTTATAGCAACCGTCCTCAATCAACGCCAAACGGCAGCGCAGCGCGTCCGCATAGCGATCGACGATTTTGGCGATCCCATGCATGGTGGTGAACAGCAGAATGTCCGGTTGGCTGACGATAGCGCGGATAATGTCCGGCTTCTTATCGAAAAACTCCATGTCGACGATGGTATAGAGCGAAAAGTGCAGGCGGTCGGCAAGATGCCAGGCGCCATTGACGCCCATCACTGGGATCGTTTTCGACAACAGGGAAAAATCGATATTGCGGGTCGAAGGACCGGTGGCGGTCAGCAGGACTTCACCCTGCATGCTGTTTTTCAGCGCGCTCAGGCTGACCAGCGGCACCGTTTTCCCTCTATAGCGCAACGCGCTGATTTCGCCGCTCGGCGCGCGAGTGATGCGGGTAAAAGGCCACAGATTTTCATTGTGACGATAAGCGCGAGGGCGGGTGTAGCGATAGATCTGCTTAAACAGAGATCCCATCAGAGCAGCCCCTGATTGTGCAGAAGAAGATGAACCCGGCTGGCGGTAATATCGCCGGTGCTGGCGCTGTTTTCCGGCCGCACGATGTGCTGGTTTTTACCGTATCCGCCAATCAGCCCCGGATCGGTCGGGCCGTAAAGCGTGAAGTTCGGTTTATCCAGCGCGGCGGTCAGATGACTGAGGCCGGTATCGACCGAGACGACGGCCCGGGCGCTGGCCAGAACCTGCGCTACCTGCTCAAGGCTCATGCGCGGCAGCACTTCAACATACTCCCGGCCTTCCGCCAGCCGCTTCGCCCGCGCCTCTTCGTGCGGGGCGCCCCACGGCAGCTTAATGCGGACGCCACTGTCGGCCAGCAGATCGAGCAGCTCCTGCCAGCGGTTTTCCGGCCAGTGCTTATCGTCGCGGGTGGTGGCATGCAGGAACACCAGATAGGGGGCGGCAGCGCTAGCCTCGTGCTGCAGGAAATGGCGCGCAATGGCGTAATCCCCCTGGGTTTGGGGTTTCGCGTAGCCGAGACTTTTGGCGAACAGCTCGCGGGTACGCTCCACGGCGTGCTGCTGTTTCGCAATGTGGTGGCGGCGGTTGTAAAACAGGCTGGCCAGCGGCTCGCGGGCCGTTTGCCAGTCCATACCATGCTTGACGCCGTGCGCCAGGCGGGTGACTAGCGCAGCGCTTTTCACTAGCCCCTGGGCGTCGATGATGGCGTCATACTTTACCGCCTGGACGGCCTCGCGAAAGGCTTTACGCTCCGCTTTGATCGGCGCGGAGAACCAGGCTTTACGCCAGCGGCGGATCGCCACCGGGATCACCCGCTCGACGCTTTCATGCCAGGAGGGGATCTGCGCGAAGCCTTCTTCCACTACCCAGTCGAAGCGGATGCCGGGGATAGCCTGCGCGGCGTCGGTCAGCGCGGGCAGCGTGTGCAGCACGTCGCCCATCGATGAGGTTTTTACAATCAATACCCGCATCCGCTACGCTTCCTCGTGCCCGGTTTTATCCGTCAACAATTCATTCAGCTCTTGCAGGACGCGCTCTGGCGTAATGTCGATCAGGCTCTGATGATAGCCTTCGGCGGCATCGCCTTTGCGCACTTTGTGGTAGCCGCTAATCAGGCGGATCACGCGCGCTTTATGCGACAGCGGCGGGGTAAAGTCCGGACTGCTCGGGCCATACAGCGCCACCAGCGGGCGGTCCAGCGCCGCGGCGACGTGCATCAGCCCCGAATCGTTAGTCACCACCGCTTTACAGGCGGCAATCAGGATCACCGCCTGCTCCAGCTGGGTTTCACCCGCCAGATTCCGGCACCAGGCCTGCTGCTCGCTGCTGAGGGCGGCGATGATCTCTTTGCCGGCCTCGTTATCTTTTGCCGAGCCAAATAGCGCAATCTGATAACCATCGTCGATGAGCTTTTTCGCCAGCGCAGCATAGTGATAGTGCGGCCAGCGTTTTGCCGGGCCGAACTCCGCGCCGGGGCAGAAGCCGATGATCGGCCGATCGTTGGACAGGTTAAAGGCGCTGCAGGCCTGCGACTTTTCCCCTTCGTTGACCTGCAGCTGCGGCCACAGCAGCGGCTGCGGCAGATCTTTGGCGCAGCGCATCACGCCGTTGTCGTAGGCCAGCGCCACGTAGCGTTCCACCATCAGCGGCCAGGCGTCTTTGTCCAGCACCCGGGCGTCGTTGAGCAGGCCGTAGCGCATCTCGCCGCGCCAGCCGGTGCGCAGCGGGATGTTGGCAAAGAAGGGGACTAATGCCGATTTAAACGAGTTCGGCAGCACGTAAGCGCGATCGTAGCGACGCTCGCGCAGGCTGTGCCCGAGCTTGCGGCGTTCGCCGATAGCCAGCGCGCCGTGGCCCAGCGGCATCGGGATCGCTTCGTTCACTTCCGGCATGCGCGATAACAACGGACGGCACCAGGCAGGCGCCATCACGTCGATAATCGCCTGGGGATAGCGCGCCCTGAGCGTACGATAAAGACTTTGCGACATCATCATGTCGCCCACCCAAGACGGGCCTACCACCAGAATTTTCATGTTATCTCTTACGCGCCCCGATTCAGCCAGGCCATATACTCCGTTACGCCTTCGGCAACGGTTTTGAACGGTTTGTCATAGCCCGCTTTACGCAGGTTAGTCAGATCCGCCTGGGTGAACGCCTGGTAGCGGCCTTTCAGTTTGTCCGGGAACGGGATGTACTCGATGCTGCCTTTTTTGTGGTACGCCAGGGTCGCATCGGCGACGGCCTGGAAGGATTCCGCGCGGCCGGTGCCGAGGTTGAAGATGCCGGAAACGCCGTTTTCCCAGAACCACAGGTTGACGTCAGCCACGTCGCCGACGTAGACGAAGTCGCGCTTGAAGCCGTCGCTGCCTTCGAACAGTTTCGGACTTTCGCCATTATTCAGCTGGGTGTTGAGGTGGAAAGCGACGCTCGCCATGCTGCCTTTGTGGCCTTCGCGCGGCCCGTAGACGTTGAAGTAGCGGAAGCCGACGATCTGCGAATTGGCTTCAGGCAGGATCTGACGGACGTATTCATCGAACAGGAATTTGGAGTAGCCGTAGACGTTCAGCGGCTGCTCATACTCGCGGGACTCGATGAAATCGCTGGTGCGTCCACCGTAGGTGGCTGCCGAAGAGGCGTACAGGAACGGAATTTCGCGCTCCAGGCAGTAGTGCAGAAGCTCTTTGGAGTACTGATAGTTGTTGTCCATCATGTACTTGCCGTCCCACTCCGTGGTGGAAGAGCACGCGCCTTCGTGGAAGATAGCGTCAATGTCGCCGAACTCTTCGCCTGCCATAATCTGGATCAGAAAGTCTTCTTTATCCATGTAGTCAGCGATGTTCAGGTCAACCAGGTTCACAAACTTGGTGCCGTCTTTCAGATTGTCGACAACCAGAATGTCGGTGATGCCTTTGTCATTCAGCGCTTTAACGATGTTGCTGCCGATAAAGCCTGCGCCGCCGGTTACGATGATCATAACTGTACCTTTGAAGTTGAGAGCCCGGAGACAATCCGGACATGAATGCTCATATCATATCACCACATGAGCAAGCCTACAGCCATTCGCAGAATAAGGTGCTGGGCTGACGTGATTTATGCTGCAAATAATTCATTCAGGCATGCATCATCTCGTATCAGCGTATAGCTTTGGGTAATATGTGCCAAATTTTGCCGAATCTGGAGAGTTGCAATGCGTGGTGATTTCTACAAACAGTTAACTAGCAATCTGGAGACCGCTCGGGCCGAAGGCTTGTTTAAAGAAGAGCGCATCATCACCTCGGCGCAGCAGGCGGACATTACCGTCGGCGACAGCCACGTGATTAACTTCTGCGCCAATAACTATCTGGGTCTGGCCAACCACCCGGCGCTGATCGACGCGGCGAAATCCGGTATGGACAGCCACGGCTTCGGGATGGCCTCGGTACGCTTCATCTGCGGCACCCAGGATACGCACAAGCAGCTGGAGAAGAAGCTGGCGGATTTCCTAGGTATGGAAGACGCGATCCTCTACTCCTCTTGCTTCGACGCCAACGGCGGCCTGTTTGAAACGCTGCTCGGCCCGGAAGACGCCATTATCTCCGACGCCCTGAACCATGCCTCTATCATCGACGGCGTACGCCTGTGTAAAGCGAAACGCTTCCGCTATGCCAACAACGACATGCAGGAGCTGGAAGCGCGCCTGAAAGAAGCCCGCGACGCCGGGGCGCGTCACGTGTTAATCGCCACCGACGGCGTCTTCTCGATGGACGGCGTGATCGCCAACCTGAAAGGCGTATGCGATCTGGCGGATAAATACGATGCGCTGGTGATGGTCGATGACTCCCACGCCGTCGGCTTCGTCGGCGAAAACGGCCGCGGCTCCCACGAATACTGCGACGTGATGGGTCGCGTCGACATTATCACCGGCACGCTGGGTAAAGCGCTGGGCGGCGCCTCCGGCGGCTACACCGCCGCACGCAAAGAGGTGGTCGAGTGGCTGCGCCAGCGTTCCCGTCCGTATCTGTTCTCCAACTCTCTGGCGCCAGCCATCGTGGCCGCCTCCATCAAAGTGCTGGAGATGGTCGAAGAGGGTGCAGACCTGCGCGATCGCCTGTGGGCCAACGCGCGTCTGTTCCGTGAAAAAATGACCGCGGCAGGCTTCACTCTGGCGGGCGCCGACCACGCCATCATTCCGGTGATGCTGGGCGAAGCGGTGGTGGCGCAGAACTTTGCCCGCGAGCTGCAGAAAGAAGGGATCTATGTCACCGGCTTCTTCTATCCGGTGGTACCGAAAGGCCAGGCGCGTATTCGCACCCAGATGTCGGCGGCGCATACCCCTGAACAAATTGAGCGTGCGGTGGAAGCCTTTACCCGCATCGGTAAACAACTGGGCGTCATCGCCTAATAAGGGTGTGAGATGAAAGCGTTATCCAAACTGAAAGCGGAAGAAGGCATCTGGATGACCGACGTACCGGAACCGGAAGTCGGCCATAACGATCTGCTGATTAAAATCCGCAAGACCGCCATTTGCGGGACCGACGTGCACATCTACAACTGGGATGAGTGGTCGCAGAAGACTATTCCGGTACCGATGGTGGTCGGGCACGAATATGTCGGCGAAGTGGTGGGGATTGGCCAGGAAGTGCGCGGCTTTAAGATTGGCGACCGCGTCTCCGGCGAAGGGCATATCACCTGCGGCCACTGCCGTAACTGCCGCGCGGGCCGTACCCACCTGTGCCGCAACACCATCGGCGTGGGCGTCAACCGCCCGGGCTGCTTTGCCGAGTATCTGGTGATCCCGGCCTTTAACGCCTTTAAAATCCCCGACAATATCTCTGATGACCTGGCGTCTATCTTCGACCCGTTCGGCAACGCTGTGCACACTGCGCTCTCCTTCGATCTGGTGGGGGAAGACGTGCTGGTCTCCGGCGCCGGCCCGATCGGCGTGATGGCGGCGGCGGTGGCGAAACACGTCGGCGCGCGTAATGTGGTGATCACTGACGTTAACGAGTACCGTCTTGAGCTGGCGCGCAAAATGGGCGTCACTCGCGCGGTGAACGTGGCGAAAGAGAACCTCAATGACGTGATGGCCGAGCTGGGGATGACCGAAGGTTTCGACGTGGGCCTGGAGATGTCCGGCGCGCCGCCGGCGTTCCGCAGCATGCTGGATACCATGAACCACGGCGGTCGTATCGCGATGCTGGGTATTCCACCGTCAGATATGTCCATCGACTGGACCAAGGTCATCTTTAAGGGGCTGTTTATCAAAGGGATCTACGGCCGCGAGATGTTCGAAACCTGGTATAAGATGGCGGCGCTGATCCAGTCTGGTCTGGATCTTTCACCGATCATCACCCACCGCTTCGGCATTGACGACTTCCAGAAGGGTTTTGACGCCATGCGCTCCGGCCAGTCCGGTAAAGTGGTTCTGAGCTGGGAATAACGCCTCCGGTCTGTTGTAAAAACCAGCAAAAAAGGCGCCTGCGGGCGCCTTAATTTAGATTTGGATAACATTTTTAGCCTGCTTAATATCAAGCGCACAATTTCTACATCGATTTTACGGTTATTCGCTTATACAGTGTGTTTAGTCGCGGTTTAACTTTGTAACTATCATGCTTAAACTCTCCGTATGCTTACTGACCTGTAACTCTGCACGTCTGCTCATGGAGGTGCTGCCCCCGCTGCTGAGGGTGGCCGATGAGTGTATTGTCGTCGACTCCGGTAGCACCGACGAAACGGTCTCTATTTGTCAGCAGTTTGGTCTCACCGTCCATCACCACGCCTATAAAGCCCACGGCGCGCAGATGAACTATGCCATTGGGCTGGCCAGCCATGACTGGGTGCTGTGCATGGACAGCGATGAAATTCTTGATAACGACGTCGTGTCGGCCATTCAGGCGTTAAAAGCGGGGGAGGAGCCTGACCCGGCATGCGCCTGGCGTTTGCCGCGCTACTGGTTTGTCCTCGGCAAGCAGGTGCGGACGATCTACCCCATTTCCTCGCCGGATTACCCGGTGCGCCTCTTTAACCGCCAGCAGGCGCGATTTAACGACCGGCCGGTGGATGACCAGGTGGTTGGACACGCGCGATCCGTCAGGCTGCCGGGCTTTGTACGCCATGACACCTTTTATTCGCTGCATGAAGTGTTTAATAAGCTGAACAGCTATACCACCCGGCTGGTGAAGCACCAGCAGATCAAACCTTCGCTGGCGCGGGGGATCGTCAGCGCGATTGGCGCTTTCTTTAAATGGTATCTGTTCAGCGGGGCGTGGCGCTATGGCAAAGTCGGCGTGGTCACCGGCCTGTACGCCACGTTTTATAGCTTTCTCAAATATTTTAAGGCGTGGTACGCCCACGAAGATAACCAGGCGCCCGTCGCGCAAAAGCGAACGGACCCCTGAGTGGTCTAGTTGCCGGGATTGTCCCAGCCCTGCCATTTGAGGCGATAGTACTGGACCAGCGCGCTCTGGCTGATGCTGTCGCTGAGGATAGTGAAGAAGCGGCTGGCGTTCACGGGCTCCAGCGGGCGCTTCGGCTTGCAATACTTCACGCCGTGGAACGGATTACGCGGCTTCTGCTGCTGCGGCGCCGTTTGTTGCGCGGGCGGCTGAGCGTAGTTTGGCGTCGAATTGTCGACCTGCGGCTCGTTGAGCAGGCTGCTCGGGCGCACCAGCGTGATATCCGGCGGCAGATTATAGACCATCTGCTGCAGCACCCGCACCGTCGTCGGATGCGGATGGCCAATGGCTATCGCCGAACCGTTACGCCGCGCCAGGGCGATGGCGCGGTTGAACTGGGTGCGGATATCGGCTTCATTCTGCGTATCGTCAAGAAACACCTTGCGCTTAATCACCTTCACCCCGGTGCCCTGCGCGGCGCGCATGGCCTGGGTATTGCCGATGGTCACGCTGTCGAGAAAATAGAGATTGTAGCGCTCCAGGGCCTGCATCACCTTCTGCATGCCAAACAGGTTGGAGGTCATCGCGCTGCCCATATGGTTATTCAGCCCGACGGCGTAGGGGACTTTGCCGTAAGCTTCGCGAATGATGCGCTCGATCTCCTCGCTGCTCATTTCGGGACGCAGGGTGTCTTTTTCCAGCGGCTGTTTGCTGAGCGGCGCCATCGGCAGGTGGATGAGCACTTCATGGCCCAGATTATGCGCTTTCGTGGCCATTTCCCGGGCGTGCGGCGCGTTCGGCAGCACGGCGACGGAGATAGTGGAAGGCAGCGCCAGCACCTGATTTTCGGTCTGCGGGCGGTAGCCAAAATCGTCAATAACGATGGAGAGTTTGCCAGCGAACGCTGGCGCCGCCAGAGCCAGCGAACCGGCTACGGCAAGAGCAATTGCGCGAAATTGAAGCAAAACTTATCTTCCCAACCACGGCTGTGGATTGACCGCCTGACCCTGGCGGCGAATTTCGAAATAGAGCGACGGACGGCCCTGACCGCCGCTGCTGCCTACGAGCGCGATAGGCTGACCGGCACGCACCTGCGTACCGACGCTGACCAGCGCGCTTTGGTTATAGCCATACAGGCTCATGTCGCCTTTGCCATGCTCGACCACCACCACCAGACCATAGCCCTGCAGCCAGTCGGCCAGAATGACCCGACCATCGGCAATGGCTCTGACTTCGGTGCCTTCAGACGCGGCGATAACCATCCCTTTCCAACGTAGTTCACCTTGCAGCTGTTCGCCATATCGATGAAGGAGCGGACCGCGAACCGGCCAGAACGCCTGACCGCGCGGCGAGCCCAGCCCGCCGGTGCGTGACATCAGCGAACGCTCGCTTTCCGTTGGTTTATAGGTGGTGCCTTTGCGCGATGCTTCCTGCTGGCGGTCGCGCACCGCCTGCGCATCGCGTGCTTCCCGATCGGCTCGGGCTTTGGCGGCAGCCTCCGCCTGGGCGATACGACCGCGTAGGCGCGATTCGTTAGCCCGCAATTCACTTAACTGTTGCTGACCTTGCTGAATGGAGGATTCCAGTCCGGAAAGGGTCTTTTTCCGTTCGTTACGCGCCTGCTCCAGCTTCGCCTGCTGAGCTTTTTGCTCGTAGACCAGCGTCTGCTGCTGGCTCTGCTTCTCTTCGAGCATCGACTTTTGCACCGCCATCTCTTCGCGCGTTTTCTTCAGTTCCGCGATGGTTTCCTGACGGGCCTGGTTGAAATAGCTGAAGTAGACCTGCATCCGCTGATTGCGCTGGCCCTCTTCACCGCTCAGCACCATCTGGATGCCGGTATGCGGCCCCTGGCGGAACGCGGCGTCAAGCTGCGCGGCGAGGTTACGCTCCTGAGACGCGCGCTGGCGCTCCAGCTTGGCGAGAGAGGCGTTCATTTCGTCAATCTGCTTATTGAGCTGGTTCAGGTTGTCCTGGGTTTCGCGCAGTTTGCGGGCCGCGGCGGCGATCGCTTCTTCCTGCGCTTTGAGCTGGGCGAGCAGGCTTGCGCGCTGCTGCTGCTGTTGCTTAATCGCCCGCTGCCTGGCGGCGATGTCGGCCTGGATGGACTTAAGCTGATCGCGATCGTCGGCGTGCGCAAATGACGCGCACAGTAATACGCCAGCGCTGAGCGCGCTGGCGTAAAGGACGGATCGAACTGCCGTTGCGATCCATGTAGTTGAATACGTCGCCTTTCCCCTCATGGGGAAGGATTATTCCACGATGAACAGCGGCTTGCCAGTCATCTCTTGCGGGATTTCCATTCCCATCAGCGACAGCATGGTTGGGGCGATGTCGGAAAGTTTGCCGCCATTGACCGCTTTAACCGCTTTGTTACCGACGTAGATCAGCGGAACCGGCAGGTTGGTGTGGGCGGTATGCGCCTGACCGGTGGCCGGGTCGCGCATCTGCTCGGCGTTACCGTGGTCGGCGGTGATCAGCAGCTGACCGCCAACGGATTCCACCGCCTGCGCCACCTGATCGATGCAGTGATCCAGCGCTTCAACGGCTTTTACGGCGGCTTCCATCACCCCGGTATGGCCAACCATATCGCCGTTCGGGTAGTTACAGATGATAGTGTCGTACTGGCCGCCTTTGATGGCCGCGACCAGTTTCTCGGTCAGCTCGGCGGAGCTCATTTCCGGCTGCAGATCGTAGGTCGCTACTTTCGGCGAATTAATCAGAATCCGCTCTTCGCCTTTGAACGGCTCTTCTACGCCGCCGTTGAAGAAGAAGGTGACGTGGGCGTATTTTTCAGTTTCGGAGATGCGCAGCTGGGTTTTATCGTGCTTGGCCATCCACTCGCCGAAGGTATTGGCCAGCGAGGCGGGCGGGTAGGCGCAGGCGACTTTGATGTCGGCGGCATATTCGGTGAGCATCACGAAGTCGAGGTTAACCACTTTCTTACGCGCAAAGCCGTCGAAGTCGGCGTTGACGAAGGCGCGGGTGATTTCGCGCGCGCGGTCAGCACGGAAGTTCATGAAGATCAGCGCATCGCCATCTTCCATCGCCGCATCGGCCTGGCCGGCGGCGCGGATCACGGTCGCTTTCACGAACTCGTCGTTTTCGTCACGGGCGTAGGCAGCCTGCAGACCGGCGACGGCGGTATCGGCCTGGAATTCGCCTTTCGCCAGGGTCATCAGGTCATAGGCCTGCTCAACGCGATCCCAGCGGTTGTCGCGGTCCATGGCGTAGTAGCGGCCGATGAGCGACGCGATGCGGCCTTTGCCCAGCGCGGCAAATTTGGCTTCGAATGTCGCCAGCGTTTTTTCCGCGCTGCGCGGCGGCGTATCACGGCCGTCGAGGAAGGCGTGCAGGTAGATCTTTTCAGCGCCGCGCTCTGCCGCCAGCTCCACCATCGCCATGATGTGATCTTCGTGGCTGTGGACGCCGCCTGGCGACATCAGACCCATGATATGTACCGCTTTGCCGGCGGCAACCGCTTTATCGACCGCGGCGGTCAGTACCGGGTTGGCGAAGAAGGTGCGTTCTTTAATTTCCACATCGAGACGGGTCAGGTCCTGATAGACGATACGACCGGCGCCCAGGTTGACGTGACCCACTTCGGAGTTCCCCATCTGACGGTCCGGCAGGCCAACTTCCAGGCCGGATGCATCGATCAGGGTATGCGGACGTTTGGCCCACAGGGCGTCCATTACCGGCGTTTTAGCGCTGTAAATGGCGTTATCCTGTTGGTCTTCGCGATAGCCGTAGCCATCCAGAATCACCAGTACCATAGGTTTTTTAGTAACCGACATTGCGACAACCTCATGCTCAAAGACAGAAATTTTGCGTAATTTTACTACAGCTGAATCGTTTAAATCCCCGTGAAAGATCAAAGAAAGGGAGCGGCCAGTCCGCGGCGCGTCAGCGAGAACGGCTTTTTTTCGCCGCCGCCCGCAGAAAATACATTACATCGCGCTCACTGGCTGTAATTGCCGCAAGGCACAGGTATACTCCTTTCCTGGTTTTTTTCTCACTTAGTCGGGAGTTGTAACCCCCCATGCAAGAAATTATGCAATTCATCGGCCGTCACCCTGTTCTGAGCATCGCGTGGATCGCGCTGCTGGGGGCGGTGCTGTTCACCACCTTCAAGGGCCTGATGTCGAAAGTTAAAGTCATCACCCGTGGTGAAGCGACGCGTCTTATCAATAAAGAAGACGCGGTAGTGGTCGACCTGCGTCAGCGTGACGATTTCCGTAAAGGCCATATTGCCGGCGCCATCAACCTGCTGCCCAGCGATATCAAAGCGAATAACGTCGGCGAGTTGGAAAAACACAAATCGCAACCCATTATTGTGGTAGACGGTTCCGGCATGCAGGCGCAAGAGCCAGCCAACGCGCTGAACAAAGCCGGGTTTGAAAAAGTCTTTGTACTGAAAGAGGGCATTGCTGGCTGGAGCGGCGAAAACCTCCCTCTGGTACGCGGCAAATAACTTACCCCGCGTGGTGATGCCGCCGCGTTTTCCCCGTCGCGCCTGACGTGAGGGGAACACAGGCTGCGGCGTAAAACCCTCAGGGTAATAACAGGAGTGAAGTCATGGCCAATATTGAGATCTACACCAAAGCGACCTGCCCGTTCTGCATCCGCGCGAAAGCGCTGCTGAACAGCAAAGGCGTAACGTTCCATGAGTTGCCGATCGATGGCGATGCCGCGAAGCGTGAGGAGATGATCCAGCGCAGCGGACGGACGACGGTTCCGCAGATTTTTATTGATGCGCAGCACATTGGCGGCTGTGACGACTTGTATGCGCTTGATTCACGTGGTGGACTTGATCCCCTCTTGCGCTAATTTTTGCGCGCTTTCCCTGCCGGAAGCGCGTATTTAAGGACAACACGAAAGGGTTTTACTATGTCAGAACAAAACAGCACCGAAATGACCTTCCAGATCCAGCGTATCTATACCAAAGATATCTCTTTTGAAGCGCCGAACGCGCCGCAAGTTTTCCAGAAAGACTGGCAGCCGGAAGTTAAACTTGATCTGGATACCGCCTCCACCCAGCTGGCTGAAGGCGTTTATGAAGTGGTGCTGCGTGTAACCGTGACCGCCGCTCTGGGCGAAGAGACCGCGTTCCTCTGCGAAGTACAGCAGGGCGGTATTTTCTCCATCGACGGCATCGAAGGCACCCAGATGGCGCACTGCCTTGGCGCATACTGCCCGAACATTCTGTTCCCGTACGCGCGCGAGTGCATCACCAGCCTGGTTTCCCGCGGTACCTTCCCGCAACTTAACCTTGCGCCAGTGAACTTCGACGCGCTGTTTATGAACTATCTGCAGCAGCAGGCTGGCGAAGGTGCTGAACAACATCAGGATGCCTGATGAACGCACTTAATGCTGCAATGACTGTGATCGGTGCCGGCTCTTACGGCACCGCTCTTGCCATCACCCTGGCAAGAAATGGCCACCACGTTGTGCTCTGGGGCCATGACCCGAAACATATCGCGACGCTGCAACACGATCGCTGCAACGCCGCGTTCCTTCCCGATGTGCCTTTCCCGGATACGCTGCATCTTGAAAGCGACCTGGCCACCGCGCTGGCCGCCAGCCGCGATATTCTGGTGGTGGTGCCAAGCCATGTGTTTGGTCAGGTGTTACGCCAGATTAAACCGCTGATGCGTCCTGACGCGCGTCTGGTGTGGGCGACCAAAGGCCTTGAGGCCGAAACCGGTCGTCTGCTGCAGGACGTGGCGCGTGAAGCGCTGGGCGATGATATCCCGCTGGCGGTGATCTCCGGGCCAACCTTCGCCAAAGAGCTGGCCGCCGGCCTGCCGACGGCGATTTCGCTGGCGGCGACGGATCCGCAGTTTGCCGAGGATCTGCAGCACCTGCTGCACTGCGGCAAGAGCTTCCGCGTCTACATCAACCCGGACTTTATCGGCGTACAACTCGGCGGCGCGGTGAAAAACGTCATCGCCATCGGGGCGGGGATGTCGGACGGCATCGGCTTCGGCGCCAATGCGCGGACGGCGCTGATTACCCGTGGCCTGGTGGAAATGTCTCGCCTTGGCGCGGCGCTGGGTGCCGACCCGGAAACCTTTATGGGGATGGCCGGCCTTGGTGACCTGGTGCTCACCTGCACCGACAACCAGTCCCGTAACCGTCGCTTCGGCATGATGCTCGGCCAGGGGATGGACGTGCAAAGCGCCCAGGAAAAGATTGGCCAGGTGGTTGAAGGCTACCGCAATACCAAGGAAGTTCGCGTTCTGGCACAGCGTTTAGGTGTCGAAATGCCAATAACCGAGGAAATTTATCAGGTATTGTATTGCGGAAAAATTGCGCGCGAGGCAGCATTGACCTTATTGGGTCGCGCCCGCAAGGACGAGCGCAGCAGCAATTAGCTTTCCTTTGTCACCTGAATGACCCTGCCAGCGCAGAACTGGCAGGTCATTACCATATCGCCTGGAGTATGCAATGCCGTGTGAAGAACTGGATATCGTCTGGAATAATATTAAAGCCGAAGCCCGGGCTCTGGCTGACTGTGAGCCAATGCTCGCCAGTTTTTACCACGCAACGTTACTCAAGCATGAAAATCTGGGCAGCGCACTGAGCTATATGTTGGCCAACAAGCTGGCTTCCCCGATTATGCCGGCGATCGCCATTCGCGAAGTGGTGGAAGAAGCCTACGCCGCCGACCCGGAAATGATCGCCTCCGCCGCCTGCGATATTCAAGCGGTGCGCACGCGTGACCCGGCGGTGGATAAATACTCCACGCCGCTGCTCTATCTGAAGGGTTTCCATGCTCTGCAGGCCTATCGTATCGGCCACTGGCTGTGGACGCAGGGCCGGCGCGCGCTGGCGATTTTCCTGCAAAACCAGGTCTCCGTCTCTTTCCAGGTGGATATCCACCCGGCGGCGAAAATCGGCCGCGGGATCATGCTCGACCACGCCACCGGCATTGTGGTTGGTGAAACGGCGGTGATTGAGGATGACGTCTCTATTCTGCAGTCGGTCACCCTCGGCGGTACCGGTAAAACCAGCGGCGACCGTCACCCGAAAATTCGCGAAGGCGTGATGATTGGCGCCGGAGCGAAGATCCTCGGCAATATCGAAGTCGGGCGTGGGGCAAAAATCGGCGCAGGCTCAGTGGTGCTGCAGCCGGTGCCGCCGCATACCACCGCCGCAGGTGTTCCTGCGCGCATCGTCGGCAAGCCGGAGAGCGATAAGCCGGCGATGGATATGGATCAGCATTTCAACGGTATTCACCACACTTTCGAGTACGGCGACGGGATTTAACGTCTTGCCCGGTGGCGCTGCGCTTACCGGGCCTACGATCTCATCCCGCCAGCCTGTCGCCCGGATAAGGCTCCTTGCGCTGCAATCCGGGAATCGCTCAGGCTAGCTGCGCAGCACCGCGCCGGGATACCCCAGCTGCCGCCAGGCCTCATACACCACCACCGACACCGCATTCGACAGGTTCATGCTGCGGCTGTCCGGCATCATCGGAATCCGAATTTTCTGCTCCGGCGGCAGGGCATCCAGAATGCTCGCCGGCAGACCGCGGGTTTCCGGACCAAACATCAAGAAATCGCCATCCTGATAGCTGACCGCGCTGTGCGCCGGGGTTCCTTTGGTGGTCAGGGCGAACAGGCGCTGCGGCTGCGCGCTGGCGAGAAATGCCGTGTAATCGGCGTGGCGCTGCACGGCGGTGAACTCGTGATAGTCCAGTCCGGCGCGTCTCAGGCGCTTATCGTCCCAGGTGAAGCCCATGGGCTCAATGATATGCAGACTGAAGCCCGTGTTGGCGCACAGGCGGATAATATTCCCGGTGTTCGGCGGGATCTCTGGTTCGAATAACACGATGTTCAGCATACTGCCCCCTTAATTGCGGGGGGCAGAATAGCAGATATTTGGTCAACCCTCACCCCGGCCCTCTCCCTGAGGGAGAGGGTGAGGAGAGAGAGCACAACGGCGCAGCTTATGCCGCGTTATGCTGCTTCAGCGCATCGAAGGTCTGCAGCGCCTCCGCGTTCTGCACCAGCGAATCACGGCTAATGTCCTCGATGGTTTTCGCGCCGGTCAGGGTCATCGCCACCTTCATCTCTTTCTCGATTAGATTCAGCAGATTCGCCACCCCCTGCTTGCCATGGGTCGCCAGGGCGTACAGGTAAGCGCGGCCCAGCAGTACGCTGTCGGCGCCCAGGGCGATCATCCGCACAACGTCGAGACCGTTGCGGATGCCGCTGTCGGCGAGAATGGTAATATCGCCTTTCACGGCGTCGGCAATTGCCGGCAGGGCGCGAGCGGAGGAGAGCACGCCGTCAAGCTGGCGGCCGCCGTGGTTGGAGACCACAATGCCGTCGGCGCCAAAGCGCACCGCGTCGCGGGCGTCCTCCGGGTCGAGGATCCCTTTGATCACCATCGGACCGTCCCAGAAATCACGGATCCACTCGAGGTCTTTCCATGAAATCGATGGATCGAAGTTATTCGCCAGCCAGCCGATGTAATCCTCCAGGCCGGTCGGCTGGCCGAGATAGGCGGAGATATTCCCCAGATCGTGCGGACGGCCGTTGAGGCCAACGTCCCATGCCCACTGCGGATGGGTGACCGCCTGCCAGTAGCGGCGCAGGGCGGCGTTCGGGCCGCTCATGCCGGAATGGGCGTCGCGGTAGCGGGCGCCGGGGGTCGGCATATCGACGGTAAAGACCAGCGTTGAACAACCCGCCGCCTTAGCGCGCTCCAGCGCATTGCGCATAAAGCCGCGGTCGCGCAGAACGTACAGCTGGAACCACATCGGCCGCTTGATGGTCGGGGCGACCTCTTCAATTGGGCAGACGGAAACGGTGGAGAGGGTAAACGGAATACCTTTGTCATCCGCTGCGCCGGCGGCCTGCACTTCGCCGCGGCGGGCGTACATCCCACACAGCCCCACCGGCGCCAGCGCCGTCGGCATCGCCAGCTTCTCGTTGAAGAGGGTGGTCTCGAGGCTCAGGTCCGACATATTGCGCAGAATACGCTGGCGTAACGCCACGTCGGAGAGATCTTCCACGTTGCGGCGCAGGGTATGTTCGGCGTAAGCCCCGCCGTCGATATAGTGGAACAGGAAAGGCGGCAGGATATGCTGGGCGGCGGCGCGATAGTCGCTGGCGGCGGAAATAATCATCACGAATTCTCCCTGGAATTATCAATAGCATCGCCGGGCAGGCGGGTAATTCGCGCCTGGCGGGCCTGGTCTTCATCAAAACGTTTAATGGTGGCGTGGACAAAGCCTAAGTGGGCCATCATCGCCTGGCGCGCCGCCTCGGCGTCGCCGGCGACAATCGCCTCCATGACGGCCTGGTGCTGTTCGGTCAGGCGGGCAAATACCGGCGGCACCAGATACATACGCTGACGGCTCTGCTTGACGGAGGAGTGCAGCAGGTCGAAAAAGCCGCGCATGGTTTGCAGGAGCACCACGTTATGCGAGGCTTCGGCGATGGCCAGATGGAAGCGGACGTCCGCCTGCGAGGCGATATCCGGGTCTTCGCTCTGGGTCGCTTCAAAGCACAGGCGAATTTTTTCTTTATCAGCGTCGGTGGCCCGCATCGCCGCGTGCCACGCGGTGCTGGCTTCGATGGCGTGGCGGGCCTCGAGGATGTCGAAGCTGTAGTCAGGGTCATCGGCTAGTAGCGTCTTCAGCGGCTGGACGATGTTTTGCTCCGACCACGGTTCATGCTGAAAGCGGACGAAAGTGCCGCCGCCTCGACGGCTCAGCAGTACCCCTTCATTGACCAGCATCGCCAGCGCTTCGCGCAGGGAATTGCGCGAGACGCCGAGCTGAGCGGCGAGCTGACGCTCGGCGGGCAGTCGCATGCCCGCCTCCAGCTGTTGTTCTTCAATCAGCGCCCGGACGCGACGGGCTACATCGTCGGCCAGGCGTTTAGGCATCACTATCACGGGATCATCCAGGTTAAAACGTAGGCCTGCAGCGTGGTGATCAGGCCCACCATACAGGTGAAGATCAGGCTGTGTTTGACGGTAAAGCGGAACAGATCCGACTCTTTACCCACCAGGCCAACCGCGGCGCAGGCGATGGCGATCGACTGTGGGGAAATCATCTTGCCGGTGACGCCGCCGGTGGTATTGGCCGCGACCAGCAGGATATCGGAGACGCCAATCTGCTGCGCCGCCGTTGCCTGCAGCGCGGCGAACAGGGCGTTAGACGAGGTGTCCGAACCGGTCAGGAATACCCCCAGCCAGCCCAGGAACGGCGAGAAGAAGGTAAACGCGTGGCCGGTATGGGCCAGCGCCAGGGCCAGGGTTGACGACAGCCCGGAGTAGTTGGAGATAAAGGCGAACGCCAGCACCATGCCGATAGAGTAGATCGGCAGCGCCAGGTCCTTCAGCGTCCCGGCGAAGGTGGTCAGCGCGTCTTTCGGCTTCATACGCAGCCAGACGATGGACAGCAGGGCGGCGAACAGAATGGCGGTGCCGGTTGCCGACAGCCAGTCAAACTTATAGATGGCGGCGTAAGGCGTCGCGGCGCTGACCACCGGCGGCATGCGGGCGACCATTTTGTCGAGGAACGGCACCGAAAAATTGATGACGAAGTCATACATCGCGCCGCCCGGCGCGAACAGCGCTTTGAACGGCGGCACGCTCCACAGGGTTACGGTGGCGGTCAGGAACAGGAACGGCGACCAGGCGCGGATCACTTGTCCTGCGGTGTAGCGCGTGCGGGCCAGCGTCATATCCACCTGCGAGGCGCCGATGTCGCCAAAGCGGAAGATGCGCACCGGTTGCCAGCGTTTGAGGAACAGGGTCAGGCAGACCAGGGAGACCAGCGATGAGATGATGTCCGGCAGCTCCGGGCCAAGGAAGTTAGAGCTGAGGTACTGGGCGATAGCGAACGAGCCGCCTGCGACCATCACCGCCGGCCAGGTCTCTTTGATGCCCCGCCAGCCATCCATGATGGCCATGATCCAGAACAGCACGATAATGGTCAGGAACGGCAGCTGACGGCCCACCATCTGTCCGATGGCGAAGCTGTCGATACCGGTTACCTGGCCGGCCACCAGGATTGGGATGCCCATCGCGCCGAAGGCCACCGGCGCGGTGTTGACGATCAGGCACAGACCAGCCGCATACAGCGGGTTAAACCCGAGTCCGACCAGCAGCGCCGCGGTAATCGCCACCGGCGCGCCAAACCCCGCTGCCCCTTCGAGAAAGGCGCCGAACGAGAATCCGACGATCAGCATCTGCAGGCGTTGGTCAGGCGTAATCGACAGGATCGACGAGCGGATAATGTCGAACTGTCCGGTCTTCACCGAGATTTTATAGACAAAGACCGCGGCGATAATAATCCACGCGATGGGCCACAGTCCGTAGAAGAAGCCATACACTACCGAGGCCAGGGCACGGTCCACCGGCATTTTATAGAACAGCAATGCGACGGCCAGGGCGATCGTAACGGTCCAGGTAGCGGCGAGATAGCCTTTCAGTTTGAGCTTAATCAGCGCAAAAAAGAAAAACAGAATCGGTAGCGATGCGATAAGACTGGATAACCAGATATTACCGGCGGGATCGTAGTTTTGTTGCCAGAGATTCATGCAGGGTCTCCATCGGGCCGCCAGGACGAGTGGGCTGAGTCTGCGCTCATTGCCGAATCCGTCTTAGGTAAAATTGGCCCGGCCAATTAGGGATAGCAGGGTTGATGACAACGAATGGTTAACCAGATGTTACTCTCAGGCAACGGGTTTGTGATGCATTTTGATGGATTTGTGAACTGCTGGGGGGTAGATGAATTTATTGGTTGGACCAATCTGCCAGCAGGGGACGAAAAAGGGTGGCGGTAGGACAGAATAACCCTCTCCGGACGGAGAGGGCTGGGGATTAGAATTCGCTGCGGGCGAAACCGGTCATCTCTTTCAGACCCATTTCCCGGCCCAGGGCGGTCATCGGATGGACGACCACCAGGCCGCGGACGCTTTTCTTCAGCTTGCCCATATCGGCCTGCTCTTTTTTGGTAATCGCGCGACGGAACGGCAGGCTCATCAGCTTTTGCGCCTCTTTGCTCAGCTTCTGGCTCTGGACGGAACGCAGACGTTCAATCTCCGTTTCCAGAGTGGCTTTTTCTTTTTCCAGCTCAGCGTATTTATCGGCGGCTTCCACCAGCGACAGCTCGGCCTGCTGGTGGCGGATGGCGTCGAGACGATCGCTCAGACGTTTGATTTCATTCTTTTCGACTTCTTTCATGGTGATTTGATCTGTTAATAAAGGGGCTTCATTCGCCTATAGTATGTGCCGTGACCGCTATTGTTGATAGCTATTTATCAAAAATTCGCCGTTAATCGCCGTCAGAATACGATACCTGAACCTGCTAATAATTTGAATTTTATTAATATTCTTTCTGATACCCGCTCTAATTTCATTTCTGTGAAGCCGGTCGGCAGATAAGCACGTTTTCCTTAACCCACGCCGGTGAATTGGCTAATGCTTAATCAGATTATTCCCAAAAGGAGGACGTGATGGCAAAGATCGGCGACGGCGTACCACGTTTAATCGACAAAGCGGTTGATTTTATGGCTTCCAGTCAGGCGTTTATGGAGTATTTGAAAAAGTCTCCGCGGCTGCAGCATGTACCGCGAGATATCCCGCAGGATAAGGAAGCGTTGTTTCTGCAGCGTCTGGAATATTATCGTCAGCTTTACCGGCCGACCTGCGACCAGACGGAGCCGGAATCAGAGCGTTGATTTCTGGAAGGCTTTTTTTAAGCTGATTCGTGAAATCAGCTCAGTCAGGGACAACACCATCGTTGAACGCACCATCTGCTGGTAACGCAGTTTCTGCATTGCCAGCAGTTCGGCGTCGCTGTCATCAAACTGCGGCGTTGGCGGCAGGGCGGCGACGCAGTGCAGTTCGCCGAACGGACCGATAATTTCGTCGTCGGTAAAGCTGTACTCATTGCCGTCGTGATTAAGCTCCTCGCGCAGGGCCATCAGCAGCTCGGCGTCTTCATATTCGGCACGACTTATCACCCCAAGGCCATAAATCAGCTTCAGGCGTACAGAGAGATCGCCGAGCGGCCCGCTGCCCTCCAGCAAGGGCTCAACGGCGTATTTCACCGCGTAGTCGTCTTTACGGAACACCTGAAGCACCAGAATATTGACCGCTTCCGTTAACAGCTCGACGGTGGCGATCAGGAAGCTTCGCACGGTTTTGCCAGCATTCAGACGCTCAAGCACACGGTTTTCAAATGCTTGTGTTTCTTCCATCATTGCCTGCATATCTGACAGGAGTCGTAATGGGCGCGACGTCTGTCGCGCCAGGTTGTGCATCATTTTACCGCGTTGTAGTCGTTAACGGCCTCCGCGACGACATCGCTTGCCGCGTCAAGGCCGGAAATCTGGGCCAGCGCGGCCTGCGGCCCCTTGTCGGCGATCAGCGCCGCCAGCTCCTGAGCCTGCGGATCGTCTTCGCTACGGAAATGCATCGCCGCCGCGATCCCTTTCACCAGGTTGCGGTGCGGCAGGCCGTATTCCAGTGTACCCAGCAGCGGCTTAATTAAACGGTCGCCGGCGCTCAGTTTGCGCAGCGGCTGACGGCCAACGCGCTCAACATCGTCTTTCAGGTACGGGTTCTCGAAACGGCCAAGAATTTTCTGGATATAAGCCGCGTGCTTCTGCGGGTCAAAGGCGTAGCGTTTGATCAGCACCGCGCCGCTCTCCTCCATCGCGCCCTGCACGACGGCCCGAATTTTCTCGTCGAGGATCGCATCGCGAATCGTCTGGTGGCCCGCCAGTTTTCCGAGGTAGGCGGTTATAGCATGCCCGGTGTTCAAGGTGAAGAGCTTGCGCTCGACAAATGCCATCAGGTTATCAGTTAATTCCATTCCCGGGATGGTCGGCAGTTCGCCCTTGAACTGGGTTTTATCGACGATCCATTCGCTGAAGGTTTCCACGGTGACTTCCAGCGGGTCATGGGTAGCGGACGCCGATGGCGGCACGATACGGTCAACGGCGGAGTCGACGAAGCCGATATGGGTTTCCACCCAGGCCTTATCTTCCTCCGCCAGGGCGTTAAATACGTGGCCTTTTAACTGCGTTGTGCCGCGCACCATATTTTCGCAGGCGATAATGTTCAGCGGGCGTTCGGTGCCCTGCGCTTTGCGCTTCGCCAGCCCTTTGGCGATGGCCGGGGCGATGCGCTCAAGGACCACGGGACCGACGGCAGTGGTCACCAGGTCGACGCTGGCGATCAGATCCACGACCTCGTCGCCAATGCTGCTGACGGCATTCACGCCGGAGACGGTATCCACCTGCTCATTTTCGCCAACGACTTGAACCTGGTAGCTATGACGGGCATTCAGGGCATCAAGTACGGTCTGATTAACATCGGCAAACGTCAGTTCGATGCCCGCGTCGGCCAGCAGTTTACCGATAAAGCCACGTCCGATATTACCTGCGCCAAAATGTAATGCTTTCATAGTAGTAACCTTCAATTAATGTTTTTACCTGAGAGGGCTGGGGTGAGGCTTTTCCCCTCACCCAAACCCTCTCCAAAAAGGAGAGGGAATGGACCGGTCTGTTTATTTATTCAGCAGCGCCAGTACGTCGTCGACGCTGGTGGTGTTCGCCAGTCGCTCAATCACCGTTTCGTCATCCAGCGCGTTGGTCAGGCTGGTAATCACCTGAATGTGCTCGTTGTTGCGGGCGGCGATGCCGATCACCAGGCGGGCAACATCGTCTTCATCTTCCCCAAAGCGCACCCCTTCCGGGTACTGGCAGAAGACGACGCCGGTTTTCAGCACGCGGTCTTTCGCTTCGATGGTGCCGTGCGGCACCGCGATGGACTCGCCAAGATAGGTCGAGGTCAGTTTTTCGCGGTCCAGCATCGCCTGCACATATTCCGGCTCAACGTAGCCGCCTTTCACCAGTTGCTCGCCGGCGAAGCGGATGGCTTCTTCTTTTGTGGCCGCTTTGCGACCGAGGAAGATGTTATCCGCACCCAGCTTGAACAGGTTTTTGTCAGTATCATCAAAGCTGTCTTTCAGGCTATCAGTGACTTTGACTTCGTTGTCGATGTGGCGCTGGGCCGCCACCAGACGCTCGGTCAGGCTGGTGTAGAGACCGCTGTCGAGGAAGTTGGTCAGCGAAATATGCTGCGCCTGCGGTACCTGGCGCATGGCGCGCTCGGTCAGGTCGCGGTGGGTGATCACCAGGTCAACATCCGGCGGCAGATTATTGATCGCGCTGTTGGTGACCGAGATGTTGCTCAGGCCGGCATCCTGCACTTTCTTGCGTAGTACCCCGGCGCCCATGGCGCTGGAACCCATCCCGGCGTCGCAAGCGACGATGATTTTCCGCACATGGCTCAGGTCGTTGGTGACATTGCCTGCCGCCAGCGGGTTGGCGCCTTTTGATTGCGCCTTCATGTCATGCATACGACGGGTTGCCGCTTCGATATCGTCTTCTTCTTTGACTTTGCTGGTCTTCAGCAGAACCGCAGAGACCACGAAGGAGACCGCCATCGCGGCGATAATGGCTGCGATGTTCGCGAAGTAGGCTCCTTTCGGCGTCATCGCCAGCACCGCCAGGATAGAGCCCGGGGAAGCCGGAGAGACCAGACCGCCGTTGAGGATGGTCAGGGTGAAGACACCGGTCATCCCGCCGAGGATAACGGCCAGGATCAGACGCGGGTTCATCAGCACGTACGGGAAATAGATTTCATGGATACCACCCAGGAAGTGGATGATAGCCGCCCCGCCTGCAGACTGTTTAGCGCTGCCGCGGCCAAAGAACATGTACGCCAGCAGAACGCCCATCCCCGGACCCGGGTTCGCTTCAATCAGGAAGAAGATGGATTTACCCAGCTCGTGGGACTGCTGAATACCCAGCGGCGAGAAGATACCGTGGTTGATGGCGTTGTTAAGGAACAGGATTTTCGCCGGTTCCACGAAGATAGACGCCAGCGGCAGCATGTCGTGCGCCACCATGAAGTTAACGCCAGCCGCCAGAATTTTCGACAGAACTTCTACCGCCGGGCCGATGCCGAGGAAGGCAAGAATAGCGAGGATCATCCCGATGATGCCGGCGGAGAAGTTATTCACCAGCATTTCAAAACCGGATTTGATCTTACCGTCGACCCAGTTATCGAACTTCTTGATGCAGTAGCCGCCCAGCGGGCCGGCAATCATGGAGCCGAGGAACATCGGCATATCCGCGCCGACGATAACGCCCATGGTGGTGATCGCCCCGACCACGCCGCCACGTTCGCCGCCGACTAATTTACCGCCGGTGTAACCGATCAGCAGCGGCAGCAGGTAGGTGATCATCGGACCGACCAGCTTCGCCAGCGTTTCGTTTGGCAACCACCCTGTCGGAATGAAAAGCGCGGTGATGATACCCCACGCGATAAACGCGCCGATATTCGGCATCACCATATTGCTGAGAAAACGACCAAAGCTTTGCACTTTGATCTTGATATCGGATGACATAAAACACCCCTTCTTCTGTTTTGCGTATCGCGCAGGCTAAAAGCCCGAGGTTTGTTGTTAATGTGGCGGCAGAGGTAGCCGGGCCCTGATTGATAGTGCGAAATCTGGCACTGAATCGTTTAGCTGTCCAGCCAACGCCTTTTTATGTGATGTAGATCACATGAATATAGGGTGCGCGGTGGGTTTTGTAGTGATTGTGATCACATAATTGCTGTGTAAAAAAACAACAGACCGTCGTTTTTGCCGCTAATCTGCGATTTTGTGTGATATTTGTCACAATTTTGTTTCGTGTTTTTGTTGTTTGTTTGTGATTTTGATCACAAAGAATTTCGCGGTGGATTTTCGCCGCTGTGATCTCGGCCCGGTTTTGCGGCCAGGGCGAGGTGGCTGTGTAACTAAGCAACCATGTTGGTTAAATAACTTTTTTCCACCGGATGGCAAAAATGAAAGGGGTGAATTATGCTCAAATCAGCGGCCCGGATGTCAGTGGGGCGTGAATAAAATTTATATAAATTATTAGCGTAAAGCCGAGGGAATTATGTTTCTCAATTATTTTGCGCTGGGTGTTCTGATCTTCGTTTTTCTGGTCATTTTTTATGGGATTATCGTTATTCACGATATTCCTTATTTGATTGCCAAAAAACGCAACCACCCCCATTCCGATGCTATTCATGTCGCCGGATGGGTCAGTCTTTTTACTCTCCATGTCATCTGGCCGTTTTTATGGATATGGGCCACGCTGTACCAACCTGAGCGCGGCTGGGGCATGCAGCATAAGGCGAATACGGACCCCGACGAACCTGAAAAAGAAAGCGATATACAACAGCTTCGCCAACGACTGAGCGACCTTGAACATCAGGTGGCGGCCATCCAGCGGCCACAGTCCACCTCTGCGGCGGAGAAATAAACTATGGATCTGTTGATAATTTTGACCTACGTGGCTATCGCCTGGTCGATATTTAAAATTTTCAAAATACCGGTAAATAAATGGACAGTTCCCACCGCGGCGCTGGGGGGCGTATTTATTGTTAGCGCGCTTATTTTATTAATGAACTATAACCACCCTTACACCTTTCTGGCGCAAAAGGCGGTGATATCTATTCCTATCACGCCGCAGGTTACCGGAGTAGTTGACAGCGTCACCGACAAAGCGAATCAGCGCGTCAAAAAGGGCGAGGTGCTTTTTACTATTGACCCGGCGCGCTATCAGGCGCGGGTCGACCGTCTGCAGGCCGACCTGGTGACAGCGCTGCACAGTATTAACACCCTCAAGGCGCAGCTCTCTGAAGCCCAGGCCAACACCACTCGCGTATCGGCGGAACGCGATCGCTTATATAAAGACTATCAACGTTACCTGAAAGGGAGCAAGGCCCGGGTGAATCCGTTCTCAGAAAGCGACATCGATAACGCCCGGCAGAATTACCTGGCTCAGGACGCGCTGGTCAAGGCGTCGGTAGCGGAACAGGCGCAGATCCAGAGCCAGCTGGACAGCATGATCAACGGCGAGCAGTCGCAGGTGGTTAGCCTGCGCGCCCAGCTGGCGGAGGCGAAGTACAATCTCGACCAGACTACCGTGCGGGCGCCCAGCGATGGGTATATCACTCAAGTGTTGATCCGTCCGGGGACCTACGCTGCCTCGCTGCCGCTGCGGCCGGTGATGGTGTTTATCCCTGAGCAAAAAAGGCTGATCGTCGCCCAGTTCAGGCAAAATTCGCTGTTAAGGCTGGAGAAGGGCGACGACGCGGAAGCGGTGTTTAATGCCCTGCCCGGACAGGTATTCCACGGCAAACTGGTGAGCATTTTACCGGTGGTGCCGGGGGGAACCTATCAGGCGCAGGGGGCGTTGCAGTCGCTGACCGTGACGCCGGGCAGCGATGGCGTGCTGGCGACCATTGAGCTCGATCCGAATGCCGAAATCGATGCACTACCCGATGGCATCTATGCGCAGGTGGCGGTCTACTCCGACCATTTCGCCCACGTTTCGGTGATGCGTAAAGTGCTGCTACGCATGACCAGCTGGATGCACTACCTCTATCTCGACCATTAATGCGATCGGCGGCAGGTTGAGCGGGATGCTCACCTGCCTTTTACCTCGCCCTGAGCCATACTCATATCTTTGTTGGCGATAAGGAGCAGGCTATGAAACTGATCGGCAGCTACACCAGTCCCTTTGTGCGCAAAATATCGGTGATCCTGCTGGAAAAGCGCATCCCTTTTGAATTTGTCAACGAATCCCCCTACAGCGAAAGCAACGGCGTGTCGCGCTATAACCCGCTGGGCAAAGTGCCGGCGCTGGTGACAGATGACGGCGAATGCTGGTTTGACTCTCCGGTTATCGCGCAGTATCTCGAGCTGCTGGGCGTGGCGCC
Organism: Klebsiella sp. 7-CIP_Kleb.; assembly: GCF_050378655.1. Taxonomy (NCBI): domain Bacteria; kingdom Pseudomonadati; phylum Pseudomonadota; class Gammaproteobacteria; order Enterobacterales; family Enterobacteriaceae; genus Klebsiella; species Klebsiella sp. 7-CIP_Kleb. Next base: position 251,394 of record NZ_JBNRLJ010000006.1, on the reverse strand, counting down.
GCCGATGATCCCCGCCGATCCCAGAGCCGCTCTCAGGATGCGCCAGCTTGAAGCGCTGGCAGATGGGGTGATGGAGGCCGCCCAGGCGCTGGTGCGCGAAAAAGCTCGCCCTGCGGTCCAACAGTCAGAGCAAGAGCTGCTCCGCCAGCGGGAGAAAGTGGCGCGCGGCCTCGACAGGCTGGAAGCCTGCGCGGCGGACGGAACGCTACGCGGCGACGAGGTCAATCTGGCGACCATCTCTACGGCCTGCGCCATTGCCTACCTGAACTTTCGCCGGGTGGCGCCGGGCTGGTGCGCCACCCGGCCGCAGTTGGTGAAGTTGGTGGATGCGCTGTTCCAGCGCGCCAGCTTTGCGCGCACCGAACCGCCGCGGACTTGACCCAGGCAGGTAACAGTTTGCGCAAGGAGGCGTTACAATCGCCGCTGATTGTTGACTCCCTCTCCCGTCGGGAGGGGGGAAAATAACTTACCGCCAGGCCCATTCATGACTACCGAAATTCATGCGCTTTATACCCGGCTTCCGGCCATTGACCGCTTACTCCGCGACCCCGCTTTTTCCTCCCTGCTGGTGCAGCACGGCCATTCGCAGGTGGTGACGCAGCTGCGCCAGATGCTGGACGAGGCGCGGGAACAGATCCGCCAGTGTCAGACACTGCCTGACTGGAGCCATGACTGGCTGAGTGCCTGCGCGCAACGGCTGACCGCCAGCCGGCAGAGTGCCCTGCGTCCGGTGTTTAATCTCACCGGTACGGTGCTGCACACCAATCTCGGGCGCGCCATCCAGGCTGAGGCGGCGGTGGAGGCGGTCGTCAGCGCGATGCGCGCGCCGGTGACGCTCGAATATGATCTCGACGACGCCGGGCGCGGCCATCGCGATCGCGCTATTGCCGATCTGCTGTGCCAGATCACCGGCGCGGAAGATGCCTGTATCGTGAACAACAACGCGGCGGCCGTGCTGCTGATGCTGGCGGCCACCGCCAGCGGCAGGGAGGTGGTGGTCTCCCGCGGCGAGCTGGTGGAGATCGGCGGGGCGTTCCGCATTCCCGACGTGATGCGTCAGGCAGGTTGTCAGCTGCACGAAGTGGGCACCACCAACCGCACCCACGCCAAAGACTATCGCCAGGCGGTGAATGACAATACCGCCTTGCTGATGAAGGTCCACACCAGCAACTACAGCATTGAAGGCTTTACCAAAGCCGTCGACGAAGCGGAGCTGGCGGTCATCGGCCGCGAGCTGGACGTCCCGGTAGTGGCCGACCTGGGCAGCGGGTCGCTGGTGGATCTCAGTCAGTATGGCCTGCCGAAGGAGCCGATGCCGCAAGAGATGATCGCCGCCGGGGTGAGCCTGGTCAGTTTCTCTGGCGACAAGCTGCTCGGCGGCCCGCAGGCCGGAATTATCGTCGGCAAACGCGCGCTGATTGCCCGCCTGCAGAGCCATCCGCTGAAGCGGGCCCTGCGCGCGGATAAAATGACTCTCGCGGCGCTGGAAGCCACGCTGCGCCTCTATCAGCATCCGGAAGCGCTGCGGGAAACCTTACCGACGCTGCGCCTGCTCACCCGCCCGGCGGACGAGATCCGCCGGCAGGCTGAACGCCTGCAGCCTGCCCTGGCGGCACACTATGCTGATTTTGCCGTCAACGTGGCAGCCTGCCAGTCGCAGATTGGCAGCGGCTCGTTACCCGTCGACCGTCTGCCTGGCGCGGCGTTGACCTTTACCCCCCATGACGGCCGCGGCAGCCGGCTGGAGGCTTTGGCGGCCCGCTGGCGCAGGCTGCCATGCCCGGTGATTGGCCGCATTTATGACGGCCGGCTCTGGCTGGATCTGCGCTGTCTGGAAGATGAAACCCGGTTTATGGAGATGTTGTTACGATGATTATTGCCACCGCTGGACATGTTGACCACGGCAAAACGACGCTGCTGCAGGCGATAACCGGCGTGAATGCCGATCGTCTGCCGGAAGAGAAAGCGCGGGGAATGACGATCGATCTCGGCTATGCCTACTGGCCGCAGCCGGACGGGCGGGTGCTGGGGTTTATTGACGTGCCCGGGCACGAAAAGTTTTTGTCCAACATGCTGGCGGGGGTGGGTGGGATCGACCATGCGCTGCTGGTGGTGGCCTGCGATGACGGGGTGATGGCGCAAACCCGCGAACACCTGGCGATCCTGCAGCTGACCGGAAAGCCGACGCTGACCGTGGCGCTCACCAAGACGGACCGCGTGACGGCCGCCCGGGTGGCGGAGGTTCAGGCGGAGGTCGAGCAGGCCCTGCGCGAACTTGGCTTTGACGCCGCCGCTTTCTTCCCCACCGCGGCGGTGGAAAACCTCGGTATTGCCGAACTGCGCAGCCATCTGCTGCAGCTTGCGGAGCGCCCCCATCCGCAGCAGCGGCGTTTTCGCCTGGCGCTGGATCGCGCTTTCACCGTCAAAGGGGCGGGGCTGGTGGTCACCGGGACGGCGCTCTCCGGCGAAGTACGGGTCGGGGATACCCTGTGGCTTACCGGCGTCAACACGCCGATGCGCGTCCGCGGTCTGCATGCCCAGAATCAAGCGGTTGAGCAGGCGCAAGCCGGGCAGCGTATTGCGCTGAACATTGTCGGCGATGCGCAGAAAGAGGCATTGCACCGCGGCGACTGGCTGCTCTCTACCCCGCCGCCGGAGCCTGCAGAGCGGGTGATTGTCGAACTGCAGTGCCATACGCCACTCAGCCAGTGGCAGCCGCTGCATATTCACCACGCTGCCAGCCACATCACCGGCCGGGTGTCGCTCCTTGAGGGCGACCTGGCGGAGCTGGTGCTGGATACCCCGCTGTGGCTGGCGGATAACGACCGGCTGGTACTACGCGATATCTCTGCTCGCTTGACGTTGGCCGGCGCACGAGTGGTGACGCTGGATCCCCCGCGCCGCGGCAAGCGTAAACCGGAGTATTTGCAGTGGTTGCACGCCCTGGCGGCGGTTGGCGCTGACGATGCGCAGGCCCTGGAGCTGCATCTGCAGCGGGACGCCGTCCGGCTTGAGCGCTTCGCCTGGGCTCGGCAGCTGAGTGAAACCGGAATGGCGGCCTTGATCCAGCGGCCTGACTATCTGCAGGCCGGACAGCGCTTGCTTAGCGCGCCGCTTGCCGCCCGCTGGCAGCGAAAATTGTTGGATGCCCTGGCGCGCTACCATGAACAGCATCGCGACGAGCCGGGCCCTGGCCGGGAGCGCCTGCGCCGCATCGCGCTGCCGATGGAAGATGAAGCGCTGGTGCTGCTGCTGATTGAGCAGATGCGCGAGAGCGGCTTAGTCCGCAGCCATCACGGCTGGCTGCATCTGCCCGAGCATAAAGCCGGGTTTACCGACGAGCAGCAGGCGGTCTGGCAGAAGGTGGAGGCCCTGTTCGGCGATGATCCCTGGTGGGTGCGCGATCTCGCGCGCGAAGTCCATGTTGAAGAGTCCCTGATGCGCGCGGTGCTGCGCCAGGCGGCGCAGCAGGGGATAATTACCGCGATCGTCAAGGATCGTTACTACCGCAACGATCGCATTGTGCAGTTCGCCCAGCGGGTGCGCGAGCTGGATCAACTGCGCGGGTCAACCTGCGCGGCGGATTTTCGCGATACCTTAAACGTAGGGCGGAAGCTGGCGATCCAGATCCTGGAATATTTCGATCGGATTGGCTTCACCCGCCGTCGCGGCAACGATCATATCCTGCGCGATAAGGCGTTGTTTCTGTAATCATTAACGCCTGCTCCCCGGCGGACAGCGAACGCTGTGTTGCCGGGGAAGAGGAGGTCGCGCTGTGCCGGGCCTTATTCGGCTTCCCGTACCCAGATACGCATTTCGCCTTCTCCGCGGTTTGCCCAGCTAAACCAGGGAATAAAGGTCAGCGTCTGTGAATGGGGGGTGGCCAGCGGGTGATCGTAGCTCCAGAGATTCTGCGCGTCGGCGTTTTCTGCATGTTTTCTGTAGCCTGGAGCCTGAATCAACATGTTGCGAGCAAACAGCCCCTTTCCTTCAAACACCGTGAACCTGGCATCGCGTGGCAGCAGCAGGTTATGCAGCGCTTCGCCGTTATCAGCTTGTTCGAGACAATAGACCAGTGGACCGCGCTGCAGCGCGACCTGGCCTGCCTGGTGACGAACAAGCGGATTGCCATATACCCGGCGAACCGGCATCGGCAAGGTAAGCATCAGGGTGTCACCTTCCTGCCAGAGATGATGGATATGCAGATAGCCCTGGCGAATATCCTGCGTGACCGGCGCGCCGTTCAGGGTGATGTGCGGACCCTCGCACCAGTCAGGTAGACGCAGCGCCAGCGTATGGTTCACTGTTGACGGTGATTCGATGACAATTTTGACCTGTTCCCGCCAGGGATAGTCACCGCTGATACGCAGGCGTAACGTCTTTTCCCCAACCGGGATCTCGACCTGATTGCCGACATAGAGATTGATATACAACGCCTCCTCGCGTGGCGTGTAGATATAATGCCCCAGTGAGGTCAGAAGACGAGCGATATTCGGTGGGCAGCAGGCACAGCCGAACCAACGCTGACGAACAGGCTTAACATGGTCATAAATATGATTGAATTTTAAAGACTTAGGCTGCACTTCCAAGGGGTTGACGTAAAAGAAATGTTTACCGTCCAGCGCCATACCGCCCAGAACGGTATTGTACAGCGCGCGCTCCATTACATCAGCATATTGGCTGTCGGCTTCCAGTTCCAGCATGCGGCGCGCGAACATCATCAGCCCGATAGAGGCGCAGCTTTCCGCATAAACGGTATCATTCGGCAGGTCGTAATCGCTGCTGAAGGCTTCCCCGCTGCTCTGTGAGCCAATGCCGCCCGTAATATACAGCTGACGCTGGACCATGTTTTTCCATAACCGCAGGCAATCCTGGCGTTTGCCTTCGTTCTTGCTCAGGCGCGCAAGGTGCGCTACGCCGGCCATTAAATAAACAAAGCGAACCGCGTGACCCACAGCGGTGGTCTGTTCGGCAAGCGGCAAATGCGCCTGGCTGTAGGGTTTATCCATCACCATCCACGCCGGCCCATAGGTATTCCAGAAGGAAGTTTTGCCGCGTTTTTCATACTCGATGTCATAGAAATGCGGCTGTGTCCCACGCTGTTCAACGAAGTAATTAGCCAGCGCCATATAGCGTGGTTCCTGAGTCACATCGTACAAACGCATTAACGCCAGCTCTATTTCAGGGTGTCCCGGGTAGCCGTGCAGTTGATTGTCGTCGGGACCAAACACGCTGTCGATATGATCGGCGAGGCGACATGCCACCTCCAGCAGGCGGCGTTTACTGGTCGCCTGGAAGAATGCCACCCCAGCCTCAATCAGGTGACCGGCACAGTACAATTCATGGCATTCGGCGAGATTGGTCCAGCGTTCCCCGGGCGCTTTCACCGTAAAATAGGTGTTCAGATAACCATCTTCACATTGCGCGGCGGCAATCAGCTCAATCACCTCGTCGGCGGTTTTTTCCAGTTCCGCATCTGGCTTCTGGCACAATGACCAGGCGACGGCCTCCAGCCATTTCGCCACATCGCTATCCTGGAACACCATTCCGTAGAATTCTCCTGCCTGCTGACCTGCGGCGATACGGAAGTTTTCTATCGCATGGCTGGGCTCAGCCTCGGCGATCCGGTCATTGAGGGCCTCCCACTGGTAGGGAATGACGACATCACGCACCAGTTGCTGATACTGACCCAGAAACGGATCGTTAACTTTCAGTTTGTGCAGATCGACTTCCATGATTTCTCCTTAAGACTGAACGTGACGTGCGCGCAGATCGGCTGCAATACGCGACATCATGGGATTGTTGAGCTTGCAGGCGCGGATAGCGAAGGCCAGCAACAGATGGAACAGCGCGGGCAGCAGGGTTTCCATCGCCGTGATCCCCGATAGTGAGGATGGAGTCTGGTTGCTGGCGCCGGGTTGATAAGCGACGTAGATAAATACCAGGCTGATAATGCCCGCACTGGAGGCCCATGCCAGCTTGATAAAGAACAGGTTGAAAGCAAAGTTCATCCCCGACGAACGGACACCCGTCTTCCATTCGCCATAATCATCAGAGAAGGCCATCAACGAAAAATGCAGCGGTAGGGTAAAGCCCAGGATGATGCCATTGCCGAGAATGACCGCCAGCCACAGCGTTTGCCAGGACGGACCGGTGGGCAGGAACCACATTCCGACCGCCAGTAAGGCCAGTACCACATTGGTGTAGTAATAGAGCTTGACGGTATCAACGTGGCGCGACAGCCAATTGACGATCGCGGCGCCCAGAATCGAGGAAAAGGTGACCATGGTGAAAAACAGCGATGTATAGCCAGTAGAGCCGCCGAGTACATAGGTAATGAAGTACATGTAGCCGCCACCGCGAATGTTAAACACGTTGATCAACAGGAATGACATCGCCAGCATGAGTAACAGCTGATCGTTTTTACGCAGACCGGCGATATGTTCGCGCAGGGTGAATTTGCCGAGCATCTCCAGGGAAACACGCTCACGTACCCAGAAAAAGCAGCACAGAAACATCACCGCCGCGATGGCGCACAGTACGCCGACACCATACTGATAACCCTGGGCGGTATTCCCCTGACCGAGCGCTTTTACCAACCACGGCAGGCCCACGGAGACCAGGAATCCTGCCACGCCGCATAGTACAAAGCGCCATGCCTGGCAGGAGATCACCTCGCTATGGCGAGTGGTCATCGTATTAATGAGCGCGCAGTAAGGGACGTTAATCGCGGTATAGCTGACTGAAAGCAGCAGGTAAGTGCCGAAGGCCCAGGCGATTTTTACCCCCATGCCGGCATCCGGCACGGTAAAGGTCAGCACGCCGATCGCTGCAATAGGAACCGCAATCCATAGCTGCCAGGGGCGAAAACGTCCCCATCGGCTTTGGGTCCGATCGGCGAGGACGCCCATGATCGGATCGGAAATAGCATCAAACACGCGCAGCGCAAGGAACAGAGTACCGACCAGCGCCGGGGTGAGCCCAAAGACGTCAGTATAGAAAAAAGTGAGAAAGTTCATGATCAGGCAGGTGATGACCGTGCCACCGGCGTCGCCCAGACCATAGCCTATTTTTTCACGGAGAGATAATTTGTCGTCCTGCATGTGCTTCGTGAGGTCGCTTGTCGTAATCGGAGCCGTAGTCATAAATAACTCCCGAAGATAATGTTCAGAATTATTCCGCTGTCTGGCCGGCGGACATTTTTTGTCTTTTGCAAATACATTAATTATTTTGCACCGAATAAACGAGGCAACAAGGGAAGGGAAAAGTATAAAAAGAGAACGATTCCGACTTTGTCATAAAAGTGTGATTCCGATCCGGAAAGGCGTTAATTTATGATTAATAATCAGTTGGAAAGAGATGTTTTATCGTTTCGTTAGCGGAAAATTAAATATATATGCTTGAATTATCCATGTCTCTTCCGATTCGCGTACAAAATGGCGGCTTATTTATTTCCCGTGGCGTCGGCAGCCATCCGGCGCGTAAACTGCAATCCTGGGAAATTATTTTTGTCGAAAAGGGAACGTTAACGATTTGCGAAGAGGATGAAATATTTAACGTTAATGCAGGGGAAAGTTTATTGCTGTGGCCAGAACGTTCTCATGTTGGGGTGGGGGAATTTCCCGCCGACCTGAAATTTTATTGGCTGCATTTTGAAGTACTGACGGAGAGTGTCCGGTCTCTGCCGCCAGCGCTGCTTAACGTTCCGCAACATACCCGCGTCAGCGATCCACAATACATTATTTCGCTGTTTCGCCAGTTTCTTCGTGAACAGGAGAACATTCACCGCAGCCTGGCGCTGGAGCTCCTGTTATTGCTGATACTGCAGCAGATTGCTGCGGCGGCAAGCGAAAAACCGGACGACAGTCCCGGCGCTGCGCTGGCCTGGAAAGCGCAGCAGATCATCCATACCCGTTACCACTTGCCTGTTTCAGCCTCGACGCTGGCGAAAGAGCTGCACTGTAATGCGGACTATTTAGGACGCGTGTATCGTCACGTTTTCCGCGTGACGTTGACCGAAGCGATCCATCGTCAGCGGGTCAGAGCGGCGGAAAAGCTGTTGATCAGCGATTCACTGTCGTTGACCGAAGTCGCGGGTCAGTGTGGCTTTAATGACGTCGGTTATTTTCGCAAGATCTTTCGTAAGCACACCAGCCTCACGCCTGCCGCCTGGAAGCGCCGCTACTGTAAGGAGCACATTAATTCAGCGTAATGAAAAATCAGTTGTGCTAGTGACTAAAAACAGCGCTGATTCCATTCAGGATCAAAGCGCGGGCAGGGACTATTCTGGCACCCTGCGGTTTTATCCCCAGGGAGCAGAGGATGAACCGGTTTCTTATTGCTAATGCCCAACAGTGTATTGGCTGTCGTACCTGTGAAGTGGCCTGCGCGGTGGCGCACCAGCAGGCGCAGGATGTGTCCATGCTGTCGACAAGCCATTTCGCGCCGCGGATCCGGGTGGTGAAAAGCGGCGAGATATCAACGGCGACGGCCTGTCGGCAGTGTGAGGATGCGCCCTGCGCCAGCGTCTGCCCGCAGGGGGCGATTCGTCTGGAGGAGGACGTCTGGTGGGTCGATCAGCGCCGCTGCATCGGCTGTAAAAGCTGCATGGTGGCCTGCCCGTACGGCGCGATGACCGTCACGGTGGTGAACCAGCAGGCGCAGGCGCTGAAATGCGATTTATGCCACCACCGCGCCGAGGGGCCGGCCTGCGTAGCCGCCTGCCCGACGCAGGCGCTGCGGGTGATGGCTCCCGCGGAGCTGGAGGCGCTATGCGCGCAAAAACGCCAGCGGCTGGCGCTGGCGTGAGCGGGTCCGCCGACGGACGTTACCCGTCAGCAGCGTCAGGAATTACGCTTCCTGTTCGCGCCAGGCGAATTCAACCTCTTCGGCGAGAATTTTCACCCCGGCCTCGATTTTTTGCGGGTCCGGCACATAGTTCATGCGCATGCACTGGTGGGTATGCGGCCACGGTTTATCGAGTCCTGGGAAGAAGTAATCCCCCGGCACCATCAGCACGCCGCGCTTTTTCAGCCGCTGATACAGCAGCTCGGTGGAGATCGGCAGATCCTTAAACCACAGCCAGAGGAAGATCGCCCCCTCCGGTTTGTGAATAAGGCAGCGCTCCTCCGGCAGATAGCGGCGAATAATGGCGATGGTCTCCTGCACCCGCTGGTAATAGAAGGGTTTGATCACTGTCTCTGACAGGCGCAGCAGATCCTGACGTTTAATCATTTCACACATCATTGCCGGCCCGATACCGCCGGGCGCGAGGCTGATAATGCCGTTCATGTTGCTGATGGCGGTAATGATTTTCTCGTTGGCGATGATAATCCCGCAGCGGCTGCCCGGCAGGCCGAGCTTGGACAGGCTCATACACAGCACGATGTTCGGATTCCACAGCGGTCGGGCGTTGCTGAAGATTATGCCCGGGAACGGCACGCCGTAGGCGTTATCAATCACCAGCGGGACCCCGTGCTGATTCGCCAGCGCATCCAGTTTGATCAGCTCTTCATCAGTGATGACGTTGCCGGTCGGGTTGGTGGGACGCGAGACGCAGATCATCCCGGTCTCCTCCGTCACCTGCAGATGCTCAAAATCAACGTGGTACTTGAACTGGCCTTCCGGCAGCAGTTCGATATTCGGCCGGGTGGCAACGAACAGATCCTCTTCCAGGCCGGCATCGGCATAGCCGATATATTCCGGCGTCAGCGGGAACAGCACCTTGCGGGTGGTACCATCTGCCCGACGCCCTGCGAACAGATTAAATAAGTAGAAAAATGCGCTCTGACTGCCATTTGTTAGCGCAATATTCTGTGGTTCGATCTCCCAGCCCAGTTCGTCGCGCAGCATCTTCGCCAGCAGGCTCAGCAGCTCGCTCTTGCCCTGCGGACCATCATAATTACAAAGCGCATCAAGGGCTTTGCCATTATCCAGCATGTCGGAGAGCAACTGCTGGAAGTAGTCATTCATCTCCGGGATCTGAGCGGGGTTGCCGCCGCCCAGCATAATAGCGCCCGGCGTGCGCAGACCGTCATTAAGGTCTTCCATCAGGCGGGTAATGCCTGAATGACGGGTGAATTTGTCGCCGAAAAGGGAAAATGTCATCGCGAATCGTCTGTCGGTGGTTCTGGAAAGTGGCTAACCATAACGCCAGCGCCAGCGTGGTGCAAATCGAAGGGAAGAGGGGTATTTTTGTTTTTATCCTGTGAATCGATATTTTATCAGCGTATTGTTCTGAATGGCTCCCGGCCGGGCAGGGAGCCACTCCTGTATTACTGCTGTTGTCCGGCCCAGATGACCATCACTTTGTCTTCACCGCTCTCGCGCACGAATCCGTAACCCCGCGGCATCGACAGCGTTGTCTGTTTGCCCATGCCGATCGCCGGATGGCGCGCGCGGAACTGGCCGATCTTCTGCCAGTGGGTAACGCTGCGGGCCGCTTTACCGTTGACATCCTGCCAGTTCATCTCTGAACGGGTGCCCTGCAGCGGGTCCGAGCCGGTGGGGCCGAACGGGCGCGACGACTCGTCACCATAGAAGATCTGCACGGCGCCAGGGGCCAGCAGCAACAGCTCCGCCGCGGTGGTACCGCCTTCGCGGAACAGCCTCGTATCATGTGAGGAGAGGTAGCTCAGCACGTTAAAGCTCTGCAGCTTGTCCGCCATTTGCTGCCAGGTGAGGTCAATGTTGGCCATGCAGGTCGCCGCTTTCGCCGCCTGATCCTGATAGTCGAAATTGATCATCGCATCAAAACCGTGGCGATAATAATCGCTCTGCATCACTCCATGTCCCCAGGCTTCGCCGGTCATCCAGAACGGCGCCGCATCCAGCGCTTTATCCGGATTGGCTTTCTTCCACTCCGCCAGCGCGGCGGTGGCCTGGGTTTTTAACTGCTGCCAGGCGTCCATCTCCACATGTTTGGCGGTATCGACGCGGAAGCCATCGATGCCGTAGTCGCGTACCCACTGGCTCAGCCAGTGCGTCAGGTAGTCGCGCGGCGTATAGCCCGGGATCGCTTTCGCTGCGGTGTCTGGTTTATGGCTATAGAAGTTCGGCAGGCCTGAGGCTTCCTTCGATTCGGTTTTCAGGTCCGGCAGGAAGGCCAGCGACATGGTGAGATCGTCATAGCCTGGGTTGTCATAATCGCCGATATCGGTGCGGATCCACTTCTTGCCCCACCATTTCTCCCAGCCGGCTTTGTCGCTGAAGTTGATATAGTCGTTAAAGCTGTGCCAGGTCTGGCCCGCGCCCGGTTTCCAGTCCGTCCAGCGCTCGCCAAGGGTTTTTTTCAGCTCATCGCCTTGCAGATACAGGGCACCGAACTGGAACTCCTGCATGTCGGCCAGGGTAGCGTAACCGGTATGGTTCATCACCACGTCAAACAGGATGCGTATGCCGCGCTTATGCGCTTCATCCACCAGTCGGCGGAGATCCGCTTCGGTCCCCATGTTGGCGTCCAGTTTCGACCAGTCCTGAGTGTAATAGCCGTGGTAGGCGTAGTGCGGGAAATCGCCTTTCGTCCCGCCGCCGACCCAGCCGTGGATCTGCTCGAGCGGGGAGCTGATCCACAGGGCATTGACCCCCATCTGCTGCAGATAATCCAGCTTGCTGGTTAATCCCTGCAGGTCGCCGCCGTGGAAGGTGCCTATCTCCTGCATGCCGTCTTTATGTCGGCCATAGCTATTGTCGTTGGCCGGGTTACCGTTCACGAAGCGGTCGGTCAGGACGAAGTAGACGGTGGCGTTGTGCCAGTCGAACGGCGCCGGCGCGGCCGTCTCGGCGCGCTCAAGCAGCAGCAGGCCATTGCTGCCGAAGGCGGGCTGCAGAGTGATTTTGCCGCCGCTGACGGTCGCGACATTGCCGCTGTAAAAATCGCGGACCTTGCTGCCCTCGGCGAAGGTTTTGCTAACGTCGATGGTCAGAGGTTTTCCATCCCACTTCGGACACTGGCGGATCTGCGGCGCCGCGGCGCTGGCCTCTTTTTCCTCCAGCGAAATCATCATCGTCGGCGTGCCGGAGCGGGTATCCACCTCCAGGGTATACAGACCCTGGCGGAAGATGCGCCATTGCGGCGGCGTGCCGCGACAGGGTTCCATGGAGAGCATCTGGTTGAGCTTAATGCCGCCGGAAGGCTGCCAGCACTGTTGGTCAAAATTTAGCTGCAGGGGACGTGTACCCTTCTCAACCACTTTCTGGCTGATGAAGCGGCCCGTCCCTTCTTCGGTGAAAGCAGGGAAGTCGGCAGTGGTCCAGGCGGCAAAGGCCATCCCAGGCACGAATAACGTGGCAAGCGCAGCGAGTTTCATTGCGGGATCCTTGAGCGGTTTTTATCTAGTGTGCCTTGTTGCCGCAAGGGTGAACTCCTCCCGGCGGACGTTTTACCAGGAGGATGAAAAGGGGTGAGTGACACCGCTCAAAAAATAGGCTAAAAATGAGACGAAGCTAGCATTTTCGCGCTGGCGATGCGGCGCAGAAACCGATTTCAGATGACAGCAATTCGGAATTGGACTATTTCTGTTGATGCCCTCAGTGCGTATTTTTGATACTATTAGCGATTCAGCTATCGTTTTTTTGTGAAAAACAAGGTGTTGGAATGCATATATCCGACCAGGAGACCTGATGATATCGAATCCCATACGACGATATGGGGCCGCCATACTTATGTTACTAACCTGCGTCTTTTCAGGTAGTGTGTTGGCAACAACGCACACAGCAACAAAGAGTCATAAAGCCCCAACGGTTAAGAAGATCAGTAGTACTAAGGTAAGCAGTAAACAAGAGTATTCTCGCAATAGTGTAAAGAGCAGTTCACTTCCTGACTTGCGAAAATACCCTTCCGGAACACCAAGGAAAAAAGCGTTTCTCCGGACGGTCATGCCTTATATTACCAAGCAGAATCAGGCGATTACTGCGGATCGTAACTGGCTTGTTTCCAAGCAGTACGATGCTCGCTGGTCGCCGAGCGAAAAGGCGCGCCTGAAAGATATCGCGACGCGTTACAAGGTGAAGTGGTCAGGCAATACGCGTCATGTGCCATGGAACGCGCTGCTTGAGCGTGTCGACATTATTCCGAACAGCATGGTTGCGACCATGGCGGCGGCGGAAAGTGGCTGGGGTACCTCTAAGCTGGCGCGTGAGAACAACAATCTGTTCGGCATGAAGTGCGGCGCTGGTCGCTGCCGCGGCGCGATGAAAGGCTACTCGCAGTTTGAGTCGGTGGAGCAGTCGGTGCAGGCTTACGTCACCAACCTGAACACCCACCCGGCCTATTCCTCTTTCCGCAAATCGCGCCTGCAGCTGCGTAAGGCGGATCAGGAAGTAACGGCCAGCACCATGATTCATAAGCTGAAGGGGTATTCGACCAAAGGGTCGAGCTACAACAACTATCTCTTCGCGATGTATCAGGATAACCAGCGGTTAATTGCCGCGCACATGTAATGTGCTTATCTACGTCATTATTAATGCCCGGCGCGCAAGCCCGGGCATTTTTCTTTGCTCTCTACATCATGACTTCACTGTGCCGGTCACGGTACTCTTTCGGCGTCACGTCGTACTCCTTCTTAAACACCGAATAGAAATATTGCAGCGACGGGTAGCCGCACATCTGCGAAATCTCATTGATCGACAGGCTGGTGGACACCAGCAGGCTGCGCGCCTTTTCCAGTTTCTCGCTGTGGATCACCGTGTGGATGGTCTCCCCCACTTCCTCTTTAAAGCGTTTCTCCAGGTTGGAGCGTGAAATGCCGACGGCGTCGAGCACCTGCTCCACCTTGATGCCTTTGCAGGCGTTGTTGCGAATGTAATGCATCGCCTGAATCACGGAGGGGTCGTTTAACGACCGGTAGTCGGTGGAGCGTCGCTCAACGACGCGCATCGGCGGGATCAGCTGGCGCTGCAGCGGGAGCGCCTCGTTATTCAGCAGCCGGTGGAGTAATTTTGCCGCCTGATAACCCATCTGGCGGGTGCCCTGGGCGACGGAGGAGAGGGCGACGCGAGAGAGATAGCGGGTCAGCTCTTCGTTATCGATGCCAATAACGCACAGTTTCTCTGGCACCGGGATATGCAGCAGCTCGCAGGCCTGCAGGACGTGGCGGGCGCGGGCGTCGGTGACGGCGATGATGCCGGTTTGCGGCGGCAGCGTTTGCAACCAGTCGGCGAGCCGGTTTTGCGCGTGCTGCCAGTTTTCCGGCGCCGTCTCCAGCCCCTGGTAGACCACGCCGCGATACTTCTCCTTCGCTACCAACTGGCAGAAGGCGTACTCGCGCTCTACTGCCCAGCGTTTACCGCTGGAGGTGGGGAGTCCGTAAAACGCGAAGCGGTGTACTCCTTTTTCCTTCAGATGAAGAAAGGCGCTTTCCACCAGCGCGGCGTTGTCCGTGGCGATATAGTGGACCGGCGGGTACTGCTCTGGCTGATGATAAGAGCCGCCGACGCCGACGATGGGGACGTTGACATCGGCCAGTAGCTTTTCGATTTCGGGATCGTCATAGTCGGCGATAACGCCATCGCCTAACCACTCTTTGATGTTTTCGATTCGCGCCCGAAAATCCTCTTCAATAAAGATATCCCACTCCAGCTGGGAGGCCTGCAGATACTCGCCGACACCCTCAACCACCTGACGGTCATAAGCTTTGTTGGCGTTGAATAACAGCGTAATACGGTGACGCTTTTCAAACATAGATGATGTTCCTGCTCTAACCCCGGTCATACCCCTTCATTCATGATGTTGCCGATGGCCTGGCTTTCTCATTCACCCCGGCCACGTACGCGATACGCGGCCGGGATGCGCCGTCTGCAACCCGAATGCTGTTGGGTATACACTACCGGCTAATGCCCGAGATATTTCAAGCGCCTTATGGCGAAGTTTGGCGGTAGCGCAAAGAATTCAGACATTCTTCAGAGAGCGCTTCCTTACGCGCGCCGCTTGGTGGCGGAGTCCATCCACACCGCCAGCAGCAAAATGGCGCCTTTGACGATATATTGCCAGAAGGTGGCGACGTCCATCATGCTCATGCCGTTATCCAGGGCCGACATAATAAACGCCCCCATTACCGCCCCGGCGACGCTGCCGATCCCGCCCGCCAGGCTGGTGCCGCCGATAACGCAGGCGGCGATGGCGTCCAGTTCGGCGATGTTGCCCGCCGAGGGCGACCCCGCGCCGAGGCGCGAGCTGAGGATCAGACCGGCAATGGCGACCATCAGGCCGTTAATGGCAAACACCGCCAGCTTGGTACCCTCGACGTTAATCCCGGACAGGCGTGCCGCCTCCAGGTTGCCGCCGATGGCGTAGATGCGGCGGCCAAAGGCGGTACGAGTGGCCATGAACAGCCCTGCCAGCAGCAGGGCGGCGAGGATCAGTACCGGCGTCGGCACACCGCGATAGTCATTGAGCAGCCAGATTGCGCCCAGCACAATCACCGCGGTAATGGCCTGGCGGCCAACGGCGGCGGTGGAGGACGCGGTCGCCAGACCTAACGCCTGCCGGCGCATCCGTCCGCGCCACTGCCAGATAATGAACGCCGCCATGCCGACAACGCCGATGCCAAAGCCAATGCCATCTGGCAGGTAGCTTTGGCCGATCTGCGCCATCGCCGGGCTGGTGGGCGAGACGGTGGTCCCGTTGGTGATGCCGATCAGAATGCCGCGAAACGCCAGCATCCCGGCGAGGGTGACGATAAACGAGGGAACCTTACGATAGGCCACCCACCATCCGTTCCACGCGCCGAGCAGCAGGCCCATCACCAGCGTCACCAGAATGGTGAGCGGCAGCGGCCAGCCGAGCCAGACGTCAAAGATCGCCGCCGCGCCGCCGAGAAGCCCCATCATCGAGCCGACGGACAGGTCGATTTCTGCCGAAATAATCACAAACACCATGCCGACGGCGAGGATGCCGGTGATGGCCGTCTGGCGCAGCAGGTTGGAGATATTGCGTGCGCTCAGGTAGGCGCCATCGGTAACCCAGGTGAAAAACAGCATAATGACGACGATCGCGGCGATCATCACGAAGACCTGGAGGTTAAGCCCCTTCAGCGCCGGCAGGGCGGTAGGGGCGGTTGGAGTAAGTTTGATTTCAGACGACGTGTTCTTCGACATGGCGTTCGCTCCTCAGCGCGGCTTCCATCACCTGTTCCTGGGTCAGATGTTGATTAACCAAATTGGCTTTTAGCCTGCCTTCGTGCATGACCAGCACCCGATCGCTAAGACCAAGCACCTCGGGCAGTTCGGATGAAATGACAATGACCGCGATGCCCTGCTGCACCAGCTGGTTAATCAGTTTATAAATTTCATACTTCGCCCCGATATCGATGCCGCGGGTGGGTTCGTCGAGGATCAGAATGCGCGGATTAAGCAGCAGACAGCGGGCCAGAATCGCCTTTTGCTGGTTGCCACCGCTCAGGCGGCCAATCGCCAGCTCCGGCGAGGAGGTTTTAATTTTCAATCGCTGAATGGACTGCTCAATACAGTGCTGCTCGGCGGCGTCGTCCAGGCTGCTCATCGCGCCGGTGAACTGGCTGAGCGCTGCCAGGGTAATGTTCTTACCTACCGCCATTACCGGCACGATACCGTCTTTTTTGCGGTCTTCCGGCACCATGGCGATGCCGTGGCCAATGGCCTGCTGACAGTTAGTGATGCTGACCGGCTGGCCATCAATAAAAATCTCCCCCTGCCAGCGCCCCGGCCAGACGCCGAACAGGCACTGCACCGCCTCGGTCCGTCCGGCGCCGACCAGCCCGGCGATGCCGAGGATTTCCCCGCGACGCAGGGAAAACGAGACGTCGTTGACCCGTTTAATATGACGGTTTACCGGGTGCCAGGCGGTCAAGTGTTCGACCCGCAGGATCTCCTCGCCGTGGGCGTGCGGTTCGCTGGGATAGAGCGCGGTGAGCTCCCGGCCAACCATCATGGTGATGATGTCGTCTTCGCTCATGCCGCTGGCGTCGCGAGTGCCGATGTGCTGGCCGTCGCGGATCACGCAGATTGTATCGGAGATCGCTTTGACCTCATTGAGCTTGTGCGAAATATAGATGCAGGCGATATCGTGGTTTTGCAGATCGCGAACGATCGCCAGCAGCGTCGCGGTCTCTTGTTCGGTTAAGGAGGCGGTCGGTTCGTCGAGGATCAGCAGGCGAACCTGTTTATTCAGCGCCTTGGCGATCTCCACCAGCTGCTGCTGACCGAGGCCGAGGTCGCCGACGCGGGTGTCGGGCGAAATGGGCAGATTGACCTGCGCCAGCAGCTTCTGGCAGCGCAGCGTCATGGTTTCATAATCCAGCAGACCGTGGCGGGAGATCTCGGCGCCGAGGAAAATGTTCTCCAGCACGGTGAGATGTTTCACCAGCGCCAGCTCCTGATGAATAATGGCGATGCCTTTGCGTTCGGTATCGCGAATATGGTTTGCCTGCAGCGTTTCGCCGGCAAAAATAATCTCCCCCTCATAGCTTCCGTGCGGATAGATACCGCACAGCACTTTCATCAGCGTCGATTTTCCCGAACCATTTTCACCGCATAACGAGACCACCTCGCCAGCGTTCAGGCGCAGGCTGACATTATCCACGGCCTTAACGGCGCCGAAGGTTTTGGTGATGTTCTTCATTTCGAGTAGCCAGGCCATAAAGACTCCGAAAAGTGATATCCGGCGGGATGAAAATGACGCCCCGCAGCGGGGCGTCAGCCATTACAGTTCACTCTTTTTATGGAAACCGTCTTTAATCACCGTGGCGTCGATATTCTCTTTATTCACTTCAATTGGCGTTAACAGGCGCGAAGGGACATCTTTTAAACCGTTATTCAGCGTAGTGTCAGACTTCGGCTGCTTATCGTTGCCCAGCTCAACGGCGATTTCGGCGGCGTTGGTGGCCAGGGTGGTAATCGGTTTATAGACGGTCATCGTCTGGGTACCGGAAATAATGCGCTTCACGCCCGCCAGGTCAGCATCCTGACCGGAGATCGCCACTTTGCCGGCCAGCCCCTGGGCGGTTAAGGCCTGGATGGCGCCGCCGGCGGTGGCGTCATTGGAGGCAACCACGGCGTCGATTTTGTTATTATTCGCCGTCAACGCGTTTTCCATTATTTTCAGCGCGTTTTCCGGCAGCCAGCCGTCAACCCACTGATCGCCGACAATCTTAATTTTGCCCTCATCGACATACTGCTTGAGGACCTTCATCTGCCCGGCGCGGAACAGTTTGGCATTATTATCCACCGGCGAACCGCCCATCAGGAAATAATTACCCTGCGGCACTTTGTCGACCAGGCTTTGCGCCTGCATTTCGCCGACTTTTTCATTGTCGAAAGAAATATAAAAATCAATATCAGCATTATTAATCATGCGATCATAGGCCAGGACTTTAATACCTTCCTGTTTGGCCTCTTTAATAACGTTGCTGAGCACCTGACCGTTATAAGGAATAATGACTAAGACATCGACGCCGCGGTTGATCATGTTTTCAATTTGCGACATTTGCGTTTCTTCATTGCCATTGGCGGACTGAACAAAAACTTTGGCGCCTAAGGATTCCGCTTTATTGACGAAAATATCGCGGTCTTTCTGCCAGCGCTCCAGACGCAGATCATCGATGGCCATGCCAATCTTCACTTCTTTCGCCATCCCCGCCATGCTGGCGAGCAGGAGGGAGCTGGCGCAAAGCGTAAGGCAAAGGTTCTTTATCTTCATAATAACGATACCTTTTTTGTAAGGGTAGGTAAGACGAACGGAAAATAATGTTTGATACATGAGGTTGCGGATACGTTACAGATTCTTAACGCGGAAAGCAGGGCTGGCAATTACCGGTTTTTATTTTGCGGTTATGAAATTTCGTTTAATGCGTAAATTATGACGGCGATCGTATTTTATTCATGCACACTCTTATTATTGCACTGGACTTCTCTGACAGGACGGCAGAAGAACGAGCAGATATTATTTTTTGCGAGCTAGCGCACGTTTGTGGATTCTCTCAATGGCGGTGTGAAATAACGTAATTGAGGAAAATGAAAGCGAAATTCTATATTGGCTTAAACCCGTCATACTTCAAGTTGTAGGTGTGTTGGTGACATTCGTTGCTTCGCCCCCTGGTTATCGGGGACTCGCGCTCCTGCCGCCTTCCTGCAACTCGAATTATTTAGGGTACCTGATTGGTTATTCGCCGCATCTCTGAATATGGAGTTCTCTATGCAGACCTATTTCGATCAACTCGATCGCGTTCGTTACGAAGGCCCGAAATCCACTAACCCGCTGGCTTTCCGTCATTACAACCCGGATGAACTGGTGCTGGGCAAACGGATGGAAGATCATCTGCGTTTTGCGGCCTGTTACTGGCACACTTTCTGCTGGAATGGCGCCGATATGTTTGGCGTGGGCTCCTTCGATCGCCCATGGCAGCAGCCTGGCGACGCCCTGGAGATGGCCAAACGCAAAGCCGATGTGGCGTTCGAATTTTTCCATAAACTCAACGTGCCTTACTACTGCTTCCACGACGTTGACGTCTCGCCGGAAGGGAGTTCGCTCAAGGAGTACAGCAATAACTTCGCCCGGATGGTCGAGGTACTGGCGGAGAAGCAGCAGCAGAGCGGCGTCAAGCTTCTGTGGGGGACCGCAAACTGCTTCACCAACCCGCGCTACGGCGCTGGCGCGACCACCAACCCGGACCCGGAAGTGTTCAGCTGGGCGGCCACCCAGGTGGTCACCGCCATGAATGCCACCCATCAGCTGGGCGGCGAAAACTATGTTCTGTGGGGCGGTCGCGAGGGCTATGAAACCCTGCTGAATACCGACCTGCGCCAGGAGCGTGAACAGATTGGCCGCTTTATGCAGCTGGTGGTGGAGCATAAGCACAAAATCGGCTTTAAAGGCACGCTGCTGATCGAGCCCAAACCGCAGGAGCCTACCAAGCATCAGTATGATTATGATGCCTCTACCGTTTACGGCTTCCTCAAGCAGTTTGGCCTGGAAAAAGAGATTAAACTGAACATTGAAGCCAACCATGCGACCCTCGCCGGCCACTCGTTCCATCATGAGATCGCGACGGCCATCGCGCTGGGGCTGTTCGGTTCCGTCGACGCCAACCGCGGCGATCCGCAGCTGGGCTGGGATACCGACCAGTTCCCGAACAGCGTCGAAGAGAACGCGCTGGTGATGTATGAAATTCTCAAAGCGGGCGGCTTCACCACCGGCGGCCTCAATTTTGATGCGAAAGTGCGCCGTCAGAGCACCGACAAATACGATCTGTTCTTTGGCCATATCGGCGCGATGGATACCATGGCGCTGTCGCTGAAGGTCGCGGCGCGGATGATCGAGGACGGTGAACTGGATAAACGCGTGGCCAAACGCTACGCCGGCTGGAACGGCGAGCTGGGGCAGCAGATCCTGAACGGGCAGATGACCCTCAGCGACATTGCCCAGTATGCCGTTCAGCATCAGCTGGCGCCGCAGCATCGCAGCGGCCAGCAGGAACAACTGGAAAACCTGGTCAACCATTATCTGTTTGACAAGTAATCATGCGGCGGCGCCCGGCGTGACCGGGGTCGCCACCAGGATGCTCTGTTCGCGCCACGCTCAGCCGTGGCGCGCGTTTAAGGAGAGGGAGTATGTATATCGGCATCGATCTGGGGACATCGGGCGTCAAAGCCATTCTGCTCAATGAGCAGGGTGATGTGGTGGCATCGCATACCGAAAAGCTTACCGTCTCGCGTCCGCATCCGCTGTGGTCGGAACAAGATCCCGAGCAGTGGTGGCAGGCGACGGACACGGCGATGAAAGCCCTGGGTGCGCAGCATAGTCTGCGCGACGTGAAGGCGCTGGGGATCGCCGGGCAGATGCACGGCGCCACCCTGCTGGATAAATCGTTACAGGTGCTGCGTCCTGCCATTTTATGGAATGACGGCCGCTGCGGCGAAGAGTGCCAGCTGCTGGAGGAAAAAGTCAGCGCTTCCCGGCAGATCACCGGCAACCTGATGATGCCGGGCTTTACGGCGCCGAAGCTCTTGTGGGTGCAGCGCCACGAGGCGGCGGTGTTCAGCCAGGTCGATAAAGTGCTGCTGCCGAAGGATTATCTGCGTCTGCGGATGACCGGCGAGCTTGCCAGCGATATGTCTGACGCCGCCGGTACCCTGTGGATGGACGTCGCCCGACGCGACTGGAGCGATGAGATGCTCGCCGCCTGCGATCTCAGCCGGGACGCGATGCCGGCCCTGTTTGAAGGCAGCGACGTCACCGGGCAGCTGCGCCCGGAGGTGGCGCAGGCGTGGAATATGCCAAAGGCGCTGGTGGTGGGGGGCGGCGGCGACAACGCCGCCGGCGCAGTCGGGGTTGGCATGGCCGATGCCGGTCAGGCGATGCTGTCGCTGGGCACTTCAGGTGTGTATTTCGCGGTCAGCGAAGGATTCCTCAGCAAGCCTGAAAGCGCGGTGCATAGCTTTTGCCATGCGCTGCCGGGCCGCTGGCATTTGATGTCGGTGATGCTCAGCGCGGCCTCCTGTCTGGACTGGGCGGCGAAATTAACCGGTCTCGCCAGCGTGCCGGCGCTGATTGCGGCGGCGCAGTCAGCCGACGAGAGCGCCGGTCCGGTGTGGTTCCTGCCCTATCTGTCGGGCGAACGCACGCCGCACAACAACCCGCAGGCCAAGGGCGTCTTCTTCGGCCTGACGCATCAGCATGGGCCGGCAGAGCTGGCGCGGGCGGTGCTGGAGGGGGTGGGCTATGCGCTGGCGGACGGTATGGACGTGGTACACGCCTGCGGCATCAAGCCGCAGAGCATCACCCTTATCGGCGGCGGGGCGCGTAGCGCTTACTGGCGACAAATGCTGGCGGATATCAGCGGCCAGCAGCTCGATTACCGTACCGGGGGCGACGTCGGCCCGGCGCTGGGGGCGGCCAGGCTGGCGCAGCTGGCGGTGCACGGCGAAACCGACCGCGCCGGGCTGTTGACGCCGCTGCCGCTTGAGCAAGCGCATCGCCCGGACGATCGCCGAGTGGCCCACTATGCGCCGCAGCGGGAAACCTTCCGCCAGATTTATCAGCAGCTGAAACCGCTGATGTCATAGCCTCAGTCCGTCCGGCAGCGCCGGGCGGATTACTCCCCTGAATGTCTAGGCTGCATTCATCCAAAACACGTATTTATTAATTCCGAAATGTCAGCTTTGCTGCACCTGGCCTGCGCCATCGCCGGGCGGTTCGGTCATAATCAGCGCGTGTCGACAGGGAGGAGCGATGAATATAAAACGCAGTATTGCCAGAGGGATGATGGCAGCAGGGTCGCTGGTTTATCTGCTGGGTATCTGGCGGACCTGCCCGCTGTTTAGCGGTAAAGGTTATTTTCTTGGCGTACTGGTGATGGGGATGTTCGCCGTCCTCGCCCATCAGCGCGCCAGACGGTGGCAGGGGCAGGACGACGGATTTATCGCGTTATGCCGGCTGGTGTTGCTGCTGTCGGCGGGCCTGCTGCTGGTGGGCGCCTGGCATGTGCCGACAGACTGGTATGAAAAAGCCGTCTATATCGCGGCGTGGTTTGTTTGCTTATACGGCGCATCTGCGACCCCCGAACGGGCCCGCGTCGCCCGCGCGGTGCAAAAAACGGAATAAGCGCCCGGTTGTCCGGTGCGCCGGGCCGTTAGCTGACCAGCCGGCGGCGATCAATCCGCTGCACCAGGCCGGACAGCAGCAGACTGCCGAGCAGGGCGGCGCTGAAAATCCACACAATATCCAGCAGCGGCCAGCGGCTCAGTTCCAGATGGCTGGCGCGCAGCGCATGCACAATCAGGGCATGGAAGCCGTAAATCCCCAGAGAATGACGCGCAATACATTCGATACCGGGCAGGGGACGCGCGTTAAGCCAGTTTTTGGCGAGCGTCAGCAGGGTGACCGCGCAAACGAACACCGCCGGTCCGCAGTAGAGATACCAGGTGTCGCCGAAGTCCCCGCGCCAGCGCAGCTCATGCAGCGTGCCGCGGGAGATGACCCACACGGCGGCGAGGAACAGCGCGGCGCAGAGCGGGGTCAGCCATTTTTTATCCGTGTTCAGGGTGCCAATGGCCCTGCCCAGCACGCCGTAGAGCACGTAATAAAAGGTGTCGCCATTGATATAGAGGTTGACCGGCAACCACTCAATCCCGGCGGCTTTGACGCCGACCATATTGGGGTTGGCCAGAATGCCGAGGATCGCCATCAGCGTCAGCAGCATTTTGCCGCTGACGGACTTAACCTGAATAAGCGGCGAGAGCAGATAGATAACGGTGATAGCAAAGAAAAACCACAGGTGGTAGAAGACAGGCTTCTGCAGCACATTCTTTAACGACAGCTCGACGTTGATATGGGTAAACAGCGCGATATACAGCAGAGAAAGCGCGCTATAGAACGCAATGCACAGGCCAATCCGCCAGAAGTGGCGCGGCTGGGCGCTGCGTTCCCCAAAAAAGAGGTAGCCCGAGATCATAAAAAACAGCGGCACGCTGACGCGGGAGGCGGAATTGAGCAGATTGGCGATATCCCATTGCAGCAGCGTAATCGCATGCGGATGAGTGATATACCAGCTGGTACTGTGGATCATCACCACCATCATGCAGGCAATGCCGCGCAGGTTGGTGATCCAGTGAATCTTTTCTTGCATCCGTCCCTCAAAGTCTACTGGCGAAATAAGGTCTGACCCGCCTTATGCCCCGGTGTCGCACGAGATTAGTCTGAGTTTTTGGTCACAGGCTTGTCGATGTTTCATGATATTCGCAAAATACCTGTAATACTGAATATTTACGATAACAACTTGCTAACAAGGCGGTGGAGGAGAACGTGGTGAAAGGTGTCGTTTCCATAATGCTGGTGCTGCTCCTTGCGGGCTGCAGCGAGACTGTTTCCCCGCCGGCGCAAAAAGCGCAGCGCGCGCGTATTACCCCGCAAACCACGCTCAATATGGCGCAGCTTTGCAAGGACCAGGCCGCTATCCGCTATAACACGCAAACGCAGTTAGTTGACGTGAACCATTTTGAACAATTCCAGGCAAGCTATGAGCTGTCGGGCCGTACCGGCAAGAATGAACGTTTCATCTGTTCCTTTGACCCGGACGGCCAGTTTATGCATCTTTCGATGCGCTGAATCGACCCCACCTGGCGTAAATTTCGTCCGTTTTCCTGAAACTACGCCGTTTCGTACTGTATATCTCGCAGCCAGCGGGTATACTGACTCCTTCCTTTAAATCCACACGTATCCAGCACGAAATCATATGCAAAAGTTTGATACCAGGACCTTCCAGGGCCTGATCCTGACCTTACAGGATTACTGGGCTCGTCAGGGCTGCACCATTGTTCAACCACTGGACATGGAAGTCGGCGCCGGCACCTCTCACCCGATGACCTGCCTGCGCGCGTTAGGGCCGGAGCCGATGGCGACCGCCTACGTACAGCCTTCCCGTCGTCCAACCGATGGCCGCTATGGCGAAAACCCGAACCGTTTACAGCATTACTATCAGTTCCAGGTGGTGATTAAGCCTTCTCCGGACAACATCCAGGAGCTGTACCTCGGGTCGCTGAAAGAGCTGGGTATGGACCCGACCATTCACGACATTCGCTTCGTCGAAGACAACTGGGAAAACCCGACGCTGGGAGCCTGGGGTCTTGGTTGGGAAGTGTGGCTCAACGGCATGGAAGTGACGCAGTTCACCTACTTCCAGCAGGTGGGCGGCCTGGAGTGTAAGCCGGTGACCGGCGAGATCACCTACGGTCTGGAGCGTCTGGCGATGTACATCCAGGGCGTCGACAGCGTCTACGACCTGGTCTGGAGCGACGGCCCGCTGGGGAAAACCACTTACGGCGACGTGTTCCACCAGAACGAAGTGGAGCAGTCCACCTATAACTTCGAATACGCCGACGTCGATTTCCTCTTCTCCTGCTTCGAGCAGTATGAGAAAGAGGCCCAGCAGCTGCTGGCGCTGGAGACCCCGCTGCCGCTGCCGGCCTACGAGCGTATTCTGAAAGCGGCTCACAGCTTCAACCTGCTGGATGCGCGTAAAGCCATCTCCGTCACCGAGCGTCAGCGCTATATCCTGCGCATTCGCACCCTGACGAAAGCAGTGGCGGAAGCGTACTACGCTTCCCGTGAAGCGCTCGGCTTCCCGATGTGCAACAAGAATAAATAAGAGGCGGCCATGTCTGAGAATACTTTTCTGGTGGAAATCGGCACTGAAGAGCTGCCACCAAAAGCGCTGCGCAGCCTGGCGGAATCTTTTGCTGCGAACGTGACCGCAGAGCTGGATAACGCCGGCCTCGCGCACGGTAAAGTGGAATGGTTTGCCGCTCCGCGACGTCTGGCGCTGAAGGTAGCCAACCTGGCGGCGGCGCAGGCCGATCGCGAAGTGGAAAAACGCGGCCCGGCCGTTGCCCAGGCGTTCGATGCCGAAGGCAAGCCAAGCAAAGCGGCCGAAGGCTGGGCGCGCGGCTGCGGTATCACCGTCGATCAGGCCGAACGTCTGACCACGGACAAAGGCGAGTGGCTGCTGTATCGCGCCCATGTGAAGGGCGAAAGCACTGAAGCCCTGCTGCCGAACATGATTGCCAGCTCGCTGGCGAAGCTGCCGATCCCGAAACTGATGCGCTGGGGCGCGTCTGACGTCCACTTCGTGCGCCCGGTTCACACCGTCACGCTGCTGCTGGGTGACAAAGTGATCCCGGCTACTATCCTCGGTATTCCGTCCGATCGCGTGATCCGCGGCCATCGCTTTATGGGCGAGCCGGAATTTACCATCGACCATGCCGACCAGTATCCGCAGATCCTGCTGGAGCGCGGTAAAGTCATCGCCGATTACGAACAGCGTAAAGCCAAAATCAAAGCCGATGCGGAAGAGGCGGCGCGTAAGATTGGCGGTAAAGCCGATCTGAGCGAAAGCCTGTTGGAAGAAGTCACCTCGCTGGTGGAATGGCCGGTGGTACTGACGGCGAAGTTCGAAGAAAAATTCCTCGCGGTGCCGTCTGAAGCGCTGGTTTACACCATGAAGGGCGACCAGAAGTACTTCCCTGTCTACGACAACGCCGGTAAGCTGCTGCCGAACTTTATCTTCGTCGCTAACATCGAGTCGAAAGATCCGCAGCAGATCATCTCCGGTAACGAGAAGGTAGTCCGTCCGCGTCTGGCCGATGCCGAGTTCTTCTTCAACACCGACCGTAAAAAACGTCTGGAAGACAACCTGCCGCGTCTGGAAACCGTGCTGTTCC
The DNA here is from genome assembly GCF_050378655.1 of Klebsiella sp. 7-CIP_Kleb. Taxonomy (NCBI): domain Bacteria; kingdom Pseudomonadati; phylum Pseudomonadota; class Gammaproteobacteria; order Enterobacterales; family Enterobacteriaceae; genus Klebsiella; species Klebsiella sp. 7-CIP_Kleb. Next base: position 225,204 of record NZ_JBNRLJ010000006.1, on the reverse strand, counting down.
AGCAGCAGCTGGGGACGTTGCGCGACAAGACCGATCGCATTCAGGCGCTGGCGGGCTGGATTGCCGAGCAGATTGGCGCTGACGTGAACCACGCGACCCGCGCGGGCCTGCTGTCCAAGTGCGACCTGATGACCAACATGGTCTTCGAGTTCACCGACACCCAGGGCGTGATGGGGATGCACTATGCGCGCCATGATGGCGAAGCGGAAGATGTGGCCGTGGCGCTGAACGAACAGTATCAGCCGCGCTTTGCCGGCGACGCGCTGCCGTCTAACCCGGTGGCCTGCGCGGTGGCGATTGCCGATAAGATGGACACCCTGGCGGGTATCTTCGGTATCGGCCAGCACCCGAAAGGCGATAAAGACCCGTTTGCGCTGCGCCGCGCCGCGCTGGGCGTCCTGCGTATTATCGTCGAGAAGAACCTGAACCTCGATCTGCAAACGCTGACCGAAGAAGCGGTGCGTCTGTACGGTGAGAAGCTGACCAACGCCAACGTGGTCGATGACGTGATCGACTTTATGCTGGGCCGTTTCCGCGCCTGGTATCAGGACGAAGGCTACGGTGTCGACACTATCCAGGCGGTACTGGCGCGTCGTCCAACCCGCCCGGCGGATTTCGATGCGCGTATGAAGGCGGTATCGCACTTCCGTACTCTGGAAGAGTCCTCCGCGCTGGCGGCGGCGAACAAGCGTGTCTCCAACATCCTGGCGAAATCCGACGAAACGCTGAACGACATCGTTCACGCTTCGGTGCTGAAAGAAGCGGCGGAAATTAAGCTGGCGGGCAATCTGGTGGTGCTGCGCGATAAGCTGCAGCCGTACTTCGCCGCAGGCCGCTATCAGGATGCGCTGATTGAGCTGGCCGCCCTGCGCGAGCCGGTGGATGAGTTCTTCGAGAACGTGATGGTTAACGCTGAAGACAAAGATGTTCGCATCAACCGTCTGACGCTGCTGTCCAAACTGCGCGAGCTGTTCCTGCAGGTAGCGGATATTTCTCTGCTGCAGTAAGCGTATCGGAAATAATAAAAGACCTGCCTCAGGGCAGGTTTTTTTATACGTGAAATATAAATAGGTGAACCGCTAATAATTCTGTCATTGATATCTTCATTATTTTCATTCATCGATAAGAAATGTTTAGGAATATATAAACATAATTCCGCGAGGTATTTACGCTAGAATGGCGGCGGGTGCTTGAGACTGTGTGTCTCAGGTATTCAGCGGGAGACAGACAGTGAAAAGCCCCACCTGATAGTAATCAAAGTGAGGCTCCCCTATGCATGAACACCATAAGAGTAGCCTCTTACTTGTTGAAAATCAACACGGGAGGCGAGGAATGCCGCAAAAGTATCTGTTGTTTGGCTTAGTAGTGATTTGCTTCACTATTTTATTATTGACCTGGATGGTTCGTGATTCGCTATGTGAATTACAGATCAGGCAGGAGGATATTGAGCTGGTGGCATTCTTAGCCTGTGATATTAAACAGTAAGAGCATCTGGTGGGGATCTATCCCCACCATGCTTGCGGTGTCAGGCATTCTCAATGCACCCTTTCATTGTTCACCAAATAAATCCTTTGCCTCCTGATATCAGGAGGCCTTTTTATTTTTACACGGTCGTTGAATTAAACGGGCTTGAAATTCATAGCGGAGTGTGACTATCCTATGCCCCGACGAATCCCTCGTCTCACTGGAGCGCGCCCCACAAATGAACAAACACGACTGATGAATTTCACGCCTTACCTCGCAGATATTGCGGGTAGGGGAGTATTGATTTCATTCAGGAGTGCTTATGGCTCATTGCGCCCACATCCCCGCTTTTGTTTTACATCAGGTCACCTGTCAGTTTGCGACGGGACAGACCCTGTTTGGTCCGCTAAATTTATCGCTGGAACCGTCTCTTTGCGGTCTGGTCGGCCGGAACGGCGTCGGTAAGACGCGCCTGCTGCGCCTGCTGGCGGGCCTTGATTCTCCTGCCGGCGGCCATATTGAGCGCGCCGCCGCCGTGGCCTGGGTAGCGCAGCAGCCGACGCTTACGCCGGAGACCACCCTCGCCGCGCTGCTCGGCTATGCGCCGGTATTTGACGCCTTGTTCCGCCTTGAACAGGGTAATGGACTGGCCGACGATTTCGAGCTATTGGATGGCCACTGGGATCTCACCGATCGCCTGAGTTTAGCTTTCCGTGAAGCCGATCTCCCGCCGTTCTCTGCCGATCGCCCCGCGTTTTCACTCAGCGGCGGCGAGCGGATGAAGGCTCTGCTGTGCGGCGCCTTTGTCTCCGGCGCCGATTATCTGCTGCTGGATGAGCCTACCAACCATCTGGACCGCCAGGGGCGGGAGTGGCTCTATCACCAGCTGGAAAGCTGGCAGGGCGGGGCGCTGATCGCCAGCCACGACCGCGAGCTGCTGACGCAGATGCCGAGGATTATTGAGCTGACGCCGACGGCGCTGCGCAGCTACGGCGGCAACTATGCTGAATATCAGCGGCAGCGTGAGGCGGAGCAGCAGGCCGCACGCGCGGCGCTGGAGCATGCCGTGACCGAACGACGGCGCACCCGCGCGCGAATGCAAAAGGAGCATGACGCCGCCCAGCGGCGCTCGGCGCAGACGCTGCGTACCGTTGATACCCTGAATATCGCCTCTTTTGAACGTGTGAAGTACAAAGGCGCGGCAAAAGAGCGTCCGGGAACGCTGCGCCGTCAGCATCGTGAACAGAACAGCAGTCTGAATGACGCCGTGCAGCAGGCGCGAGAGCGGGTGGAAGAGGATACGCCGGTGATGTTCACCCTGCCGGGCAGCGAAGTGGCCGCCGGCAAGCAGGTGCTGGTGGTGGAGTCATTACAGCTCGACCATGCACCGGCTGCGCCGCTGGACTGGCGCGTGGATGGTCCGATGCGCATCGCGCTAAAGGGGCCGAACGGCTGTGGCAAAACCACTTTGCTGAAAACGCTGCTGGGGCTGGAGCAGGCCGCCTCAGGCGATGTCCGGTTGTCGGTGAGCGCCGCTTACCTGGATCAGCATCTGACGCAGCTGGATCTGTCGTTATCGGTCATGGCGCATCTGAGCCTGGACGATACCCCGCTGGATGAGGGGCTGTTGCGGACCCGTCTGGCGCAGCTGCAGCTGGGCGCGGATAAGGTCACTCTGCCGCTGTCGGCACTTAGCGGCGGCGAACGCCTGAAAGCGGCCCTGGCGTGCGTGCTCTGGCGACGCGAGCCTGCCCAGCTGCTTTTGCTGGATGAACCGACCAACCATCTCGATTTAGCATCGACGCAGGCTATTGAAAGCGCGCTGGCGGCGTTTCCTGGCGCGATGCTGGTGGTGTCGCATGATGAGGCGTTTTTACAAGGTCTGAGGCTGACCCATAGTCTGGCATGGGAGGAAACGGGCTGGCGCTATACCCGGCTCTGAATGCCCAACAGCCGCCATCGTATGCTGGCGGCTGTTGGCGACAGATAAAAAAAATCCCCGCCATCAGGCAGGGATTCTTGATTCTTAGCGGCTTGAACTTACAGAGAAGTTACGTTGCCAGCTGCCGGGCCTTTAGCGCCGCTTTCGATGGTGAAGGAGACTTTCTGACCTTCATCCAGGGATTTGTAGCCATCGTTCTGGATAGCAGAGAAGTGTACGAACACGTCTTTAGAGCCATCGTCAGGAGTGATGAAGCCGAAGCCTTTGTCAGCGTTGAACCATTTTACGATACCAGTCATTTTACCGGACATAGTGAATTACCTTTAAAAAAATAAGTGAGCCTTGCGGCGTAGCGGTCTGGACTACAGATTTAAAGCGATAAAGGGAAAGTTCACTACGGGGGTATCTTTGGATAACCTTAGAAGGACTGCTCTATTCGACTGCTCTGTGGTCTGTACATCAAACCTGCGAGCATTAACGCACGTTCAGCACCTGATAGCAAACTTTTTTTACGGTGCAGCGGTAAAAGCTCCCTTGCTGGCCCTTACCGCTGCGCTCGGGATTAATCGAGTAACTGCCTTGAAAGCTGCGGGTTGGCCTGAATCAGGCGCATTAATTTTAGCTCAGTGGGGGACGGTCTTACCCGTCTCGATTCCCACTCTCTTACCATAGCGACGCTCACGCCCATGGCGTTGGCGAAGTCGTCAATCTTAAGTCCAGTGCCTTTACGCAGCTGTTCAAATTCACTAAACACAGTGGACTTACGGTTTGAGGTAAGTGTCTGATTATCGTCCTTAAAAACGATGTGTTCCAGGCTGCTCAGCAGTTCAAACACGGGATCTTTATATTCCATTGAGAACTCCTTTTATCACACAGCGGAAGAGATTTTTCTAAAGCTCTTTAAGAATAGTCAGAAAAAAGCATCAAGGATGGTAACGCCCGTGATTATTTGCCAGCAGGTTATCGAATCAGCCCCAATAGCCGAACGGCAGCGGCGCCTAAGAGCATGATTACTAATACGATGGCGTGGCTTCGAAAATTTTTGTAAACGGATAAGAAAAAAGCGGCAAAGCCGGCGCGGGACGCCGGCTTGTCGATCAGGCTTTCTGCAGACCTCTCGCGTCCTCTGTCGCCGCCGGCGCTGATTTACTGACCCGATATTTAATCAGCAGCGCGATGGCTGACAGGAATGCCGGGATAGCCAGCAGGGTGAAAATGGTCTCAAACGAGAGCTGGGCTTGCATCAGGAAGGCGCCGCTGAACGCGCCAAGGATCCCGCCGAAGCGACCAATGCCCAGCATCCAGGCCACGCCGGTGGCGCGCCCTTGCGTTGGATAGAAGCCTGCCGCCAGCGCCGGCATCGACGACTGCGCGCCGTTCATAATACTGCCGGCGATAAACACCATCACCCCCATCAGCGCCAGGCTGCTGGTAGAGAAGCCCACCAGACAGACGAAAACGCCGGTCAGCAGCCAGCCGACGGCCACCACCTTATTGGGATTGATCTTGTCCATCAGAGCGCCGAGGATCAGCACGCCAATTCCGCCGCCGAGCGGGAACAGGGCGGTGATAATTGAGGCCTGACTCATCGATGCGCCGGTTTCACGGATCAGCAGCGGCAGCCAGCTGGTCAGGAGATAGAAGATCAGCAGACCCATAAAGTAGGTCAGGCACAGCATCACGGTACCCACTGCGTAGCGTGGGGAGAAAATGACGCCGATAGCCGACTTCTCTTTCACCTGGCCTGCTTCGCGCAGCTCAAACTCCACCACCTCCGGCAGCGGCGCAATACGCCGCAGGATAGTGGCAATGCGCTGCGCCGGCTGACGCTTCACCACCAGATAGCGGGCGGACTCCGGCAGCAGGAAAATTAATGCTACCGCCAGCAGGAGAGGCATCACGCCGCCCAGTACCAGCACGCTCTGCCAGCCATAGTGCGGGATCATCCAGGCGGATAAAAAGCCGCCCAGCGACGAGCCCATCGGAAAGCCGACAAACATCAGGTTCACCAGCAGCGCCCGACGGCGCTCCGGCGCATATTCGCTCATTAGCGTCGCGGCATTGGGCATCGCCGCGCCGAGGCCCAGGCCGGTCAGGAAGCGCAGCAGCGTCAGCTGGTTAAGGCTGGTGGCAAAGGCGGTGAGCAGGCTGAATCCTCCGAACACCACGATCGACATAATCAGCACTTTCTTGCGGCCGATACGGTCAGCCAGTGGTCCCGCGGTTAACGCGCCGACCGCCAGGCCAACCAGCGCGGCGCTCATCACCGGGCCGAGGGCTGATTTTTCCACGCCCCATTCCTGGACCAGGTCGGAGGCGATGAATCCGATGATCGCGGTGTCGAACCCGTCCATCGCGACGGTGATGAAGCAGAGCGCGAGGATCATCCACTGGTAGCGGGTGAAGGGGTGCTCGTTGATAAAGGCCTGAATGTCGATGGTTGTCTTAGTCATACGGCTTTCCTGGCAGACTGAGCGAGGGACAGAGGTTTGTTATTATCGTCGCCTTCGCGTCGTTGAGATTGATTTGTGCGATAATCGAACGCATCGCCGTTAATCGCTCATTCATCAAATCATTGAAGCGCTGACCAGGCAATCCGGGTGGGCGCCAAAGCGTGCGATTATCGTCCGCTTCAGGGCGCGGCGTTGGGCAGTGGATTATAAATTTCAAAAATATCAATCAGTTAATTGATATTCATCGGTCTAATTTGAAGCGCATATTTGTGATGCGCATAACAGACGCGCCGGGCGACGGCAGCGGCGTGCGAAATGGCGTTTTTCCTGCGTAAGATTAGCAGTAAAGGGTATCCTGCGAGGCCGAGCTGGACTATCCTTGTCAGCGTCTGGCACGTGTGTGTCTTTGTGCGCTTTTTTTGGCTGAAAGGAGTAAAAAAATGGCGACAGGAAAGTCCTGCTCTCGCTGGTTTGCGGCTATGGCGGCCTTATTAATGGTGGTTAGCCTGAGTGGGTGTTTTGATAAAGAAGGCGATCAGCGCAAAGCGTTTATCGACTTCCTGCAGAATACGGCGATGCGTAGCGGTGAACGACTGCCGACGCTGACCGCCGATCAGAAAAAACAGTTTGGGCCGTTTGTCTCTGACTACGCGGTGATCTACGGCTACTCGCAGCAGGTGAGCCAGGCGATGGACGCTGGTCTGCGCCCGGTAGTGGACAGCGTCAATGCGATCCGCGTTCCGCAGGATTATATGACCCAGCGCGAGCCGCTGCGTCAGGCGAACGGCGCGCTGGGCGTGCTCAGCCAGCAGCTGCAGAATGCCAAAATGCAGGCCGATGCCGCGCATGGCGCGCTGAAGCAGGCGGACGATCTCAAGCCGGTCTTCGATCAGGTTTACGCCAAGGTGGTGACGGCGCCAGCCGACGCGCTGCAGCCGCTGATCCCGGCCGCGCAGATCTTTACCCAGCAGCTGGTTCAGGTGGGGGATTTTGTCGCCCAGCAGGGAACCCAGGTGAGCTTTGTGGCCAACGGCATTCAATTCCCGACTTCCCAGCAGGCTAGTCAGTACAATGCGCTGATTGGGCCGCTGGCGGCGCAGCATCAGGCGTTTAATCAGGCATGGACGGCGGCGGTGAACGCGACCCGCTAATGCCCTGTCTGGCTGACGTGAGCTGCGGCGAACGGGCTGGATAACGGACAGAATGCAAAAAAGAACCCGGGGAGGGCGATTGCCGCCGCTACCCGGGTTTTTTTATGGCTTATTTTACCTGCGGATTGACGCAGTTTTTTTCGACCTTGCCGTTCAGGGCGTCGATCAGGTTATCCACCGCGCAGGCCGCCATGTTGTAGCGCGTCTCATGGGTGGCGGAGCCGATATGCGGCAGCGCGACGACGTTCGGCAGGCTCAGCAGCGGCGAATCTTTAGCCAGCGGCTCGTGCTCGAAGACATCAAGGCCGGCAGCGTGAATGTCACCCGCCTGCAGGGCGGCGATCAGCGCCTGCTCGTCGACCACCGGGCCGCGCCCGGCGTTAATAAAGATGGCGGAAGATTTCATTTTGGCGAACTGCGCCTGGCCGAACAGATGATGGGTCTCTTCGCTCAGGGGCAGGATCAGGCAGACAAAATCGGCTTCCTGCAGCAGGGTATCAAGATCGCAATAGCGTGCGTTGAAACGTTCCTCCGCCTGCGGATGCTGGCGGCGCGCGTTATACAGGATCGGCATGCCGAACCCGAAGTGGGCGCGCTGCGCCAGCGCCATGCCGATGCGGCCCATGCCGACGATACCTAAGGTTTTATGGTGTACGTCGGTACCGAACCAGTCTGGCCCAATGCTCTTCGTCCATTCGCCCGCTTTAACGCGCTCCGCCACTTCCACCACCCGGCGGGCGGTGCTCAGCACCAGCGCCATGATCGTGTCGGCGACGGTTTCGGTCAGCACGGTCGGGGTATGCATCAGCAGCACCCGGCGGGCGTTCAGCGCCTCGACGTCGAAGTTGTCATAACCAACGGACACGGTGGAGGTCGCACGCAGCTTCGGCATCTTCTCCAGCAGCGCGGCGTCAACCTTTTCGCTGGAGCCCAGCAGGCCTTCAGCCTGGGCAAAGGCCTCAGCGTGCTGCGAAACGGTCTCCGGCCGCAGGTTTTTCACCTGAGTGACGGAAAAGTGCTCCTCCAGACGCTTTAGCAGGTCGTCGGGAAGCGTTTTATAGAGAATGACAGACGGCTTCATGCGAATCTCCGTAGTGTGAGTCGTTCAGGCGTGATGAGCGCCAAGTGGAAGGTTTTGATTATTAGCAGGCTTAACAATCAAAGTCAGCCATACTGAGGCGAAAAGCGCCACCCCCATAAAAATATAGGAAGCTGCTGGGCTGCCGGTGGCACCGTTCAGGTAGCCGACAAACCACGAGCCGCAGAAGGAGCCCAGGGCGCCCATGCTGTTGATCAGCGCCATGGCGCCACCGGCGACGTTGCGTGGCAGCATTTCCGGAATAATGGCGAAGAAGGGGCCGTAAGGCGCATACATTGCCGCACCAGCCACCACCAGCAAGGTGTAAGAGACCCAGAAGTGGTTGGCGCCGACCGCCCAGGAGCCGATGAAGGCCAGTCCGCCAATCAGCAGCAGCGGCCAGACGAACAGCTTACGGTTCTGCATTTTATCGGAGGCCCAGGAGACCACGATCATGGCGATAGTCGCCGCCAGGTATGGGACCGAGGAGAGCCAGCCCACTTCCACCATCCCCATATTTTCGCCGCCGCTGCGGATAATCGACGGCAGCCACAGTACAAAGCCGTACACGCCGATGCTCCAGGCAAAGTACTGGGCGCAGAGCAGGATCACGTTGCGGGAGCGGAAGGCCTCGCCATAGTTACGCACCGCTTTGATGCCCTGCTGCTCACGATCCAATTGTTCCTGCAGCGCGGCTTTTTCACTCTCCGCCAGCCAGGATACCTGCGATGGTTTATCTTTCACCAGCACCCACCAGCAGAAGGCCCAGATCACCGCCGGCACCCCTTCGATGATAAACATTTCCCGCCAGCCGAAGGCCTGAATCAGGTAGCCGGAGACCACCGACATCCACAGGACCGTCACCGGGTTGCCGAGGATCAGGAAGGTATTGGCCCGCGAGCGCTCGGATTTGGTGAACCAGTTGCTGATATAGATCAGCATCGCCGGCATCACCGCCGCTTCGACGACGCCGAGAATAAAGCGAATGGCCGCCAGCGCCGGGATATTATGCACAATCCCGGTCAGGGAGGCGCAGCCGCCCCACAGGATCAGGCAGATAAAGATCAGTTTGCGAACGCTGCGGCGCTCTGCATAAATAGCGCCGGGGATCTGAAAGAAGAAGTAGCCAAGGAAGAACAGCGCCCCCAGCAGGGAAGAGATCCCTTTGGTGATGCCCAGGTCTTCGGTAATGCCTGCCGCGGAGGCGAAGCTGAAGTTGGCGCGGTCGAGGTACGCCAGGCTATACGTGATAAACACGATAGGCATGATGTACCACCAGCGTTTCGTTGCATTTGTTGAGCTATTCATAGGCTTGCCTCTGTCAATGAGGTGACATACGTCCGTCGAAACGGGCGCTGCTGTGCCGCGCTGCAGGTAGGGTACAGGGCGGCTGTTATTGTTGCGTATAAATGTTATTCGCCCAGCGCGTCGCGGGTGGGCAGCCCCTCGCTGTCGCCCTGGACCTGAATCGCCAGCGAACCGATTTTATTGCCGCGGTTCACCGCCTGAAGCAGGGTTTTGCCTTCCAGCAGGGCGCTAATCACCCCAACGGCAAAGCCGTCGCCGGCGCCGACGGTATCGACGACGTTTTCGACTTTAATGGCATCAACCGTGCCCTGTTCGCCGTTGGCGCTCTTGAACCAGGCGCCGTCGCAGCCGGTTTTAATGACCACCGCCTTGACGCCGCGCGAGAGATAGAAATCGGCGATCCCCTCCGGAGTCTGCTGGCCGGTGAGAATCACGCCCTCTTTTAAGCCTGGCAAAACCCAGTCAGCCTGGAAGGCGAGACGGTTGAGTTTCTCCACCATCTCGGCTTCGCTTTTCCACAGCACCGGACGCAGATTGGGATCGAAAGAGAGGGTTTTGCCCTCGGCTTTCATGACCTTCGCCGCATGCTCCAGCAGCGCATATGAGCTTTCAGAGAGCGCGGCGGCCACGCCGCTCAGGTGCAAATGACGGGCGCTGGTGAAGTAGTCGGCGCGAAAATCGTCCGGCGACAGATGGCTGGCGGCAGAACCTTTGCGGAAATACTCCACAATGGGATCGGTTCCATTTTCGACTTTCGATTTCATCTGGAAACCGGTAGCGAAGCGGTTGTCAATGGCGACAGCATGGCTATCGATCCCCTCTTTCGCCAGCGATTGCAGTACGAAGCGGCCAAAGCTATCGTTACCGACGCGGCTGACCCAGCCGACCTTCAGACCCAGGCGCGCCAGGCCGGTGGCGACGTTCAGCTCGGCGCCGGCGACACGTTTCATAAAATGCTCCACCTCGGCCAGATCGCCGGTTTCGGTGGCGACAAACATGGCCATAGCTTCGCCGATGGTGATGACATCTAAATTTTCCACGGCTTATTCCTCGCGTAACAAATTGACGTAGCGGCGGGTCACGGCCGTCAGGTCATGGCCAGTCAGCGGAAACTCGATTCCACGCGGCGCGTCGGCGGGAAGATTATCGAGCAGGGCCAGCCAGCGGTCGGCGGCCTGATCCGGCGGCACAGCGCGGAATTTCTCCTGATGTGGCTCCGCCGCTTTCACATGAATATAGCTGACCGCCGGCGCAAGATGGCGGGCTGCCTCTTCCGGCGAATCGCCGACCCACAGCCAGTTGCCCATATCAAACGTTAAGGTGATCGGCAACTGATGGACCCGGCAGGCAGCTTTGAAGCGCTGCATCGGCGCCAGCTGGCCGCAGTCGGTCTGGTCATTCTCCACCACCAGCGCCATGCCGCTGTCGCTGAGGATATGGCGCAGCTCGTCGAGCTGCTGGTTGTGGCGGAAATGGCCAAGGGAGAGCTTCAGCCACAGGGCGTTAAGGGTCTGCGCTTCCGCGAGCAGCGTCGGGAGATGCGGGTTAAGCTCGCCGTTGTCGGCGAACAGCGCCTGGGGCGCGGAGTAGCAAGCCAGCAGGCCGTGGCGCTCGATGGCGGCTGCCAGCGCCGGCAGGGCGTTGAGCTCTTCGGCGCTGAACAGCTCGCGGCGGATTTCGACGCCGTCCGCGCCGGCGTCGGCGATAAACGGCAGGACGGCGGCCTGGCCGCCTAAGGATTTAACATGGTCATTACCATAGGCAGCGGTAACGACAATAATTTTTCTGGCCATCGCGCTCTTACTCCCGGCGTTTGTTGCTTAATCTCCTTATTACGCTAGATGGTATCGGTTCCATAAGAAAGGGCGAGATGTTTAATTTATGATCGGCATCACGAAGGATCGTTAACGGGAGGTTGATCCGCGGACGATAAGCTCGCCGGAAAAGACCCGCTCGCAGATGGGGTCGTTAGTGCCGGCAATGCGCCGAATTACCTGTTCCACCGCCGCGTAGCCGATCTGCCACGTCGGTTGTTTGAGGGTGGTGATGCCGACGCCGGCCAGCTCCGCCCACTCCAGTTCGTCGAAGCCCAGCAGGCCGATATCGCTGCCCCAGATCAGGCCGACGCGCTTCAGGGCGCGGGCCACCTGCAGCGTCAGCGCGCCGTTGGCGGAGATCACCGCTTTGCGCATCCCGCGGTGGCGGGCGTGGAACTGGCGCAGGACGTTGTCCATCATCGCGCCGTCGTTGAGCTGTACTTCGGCGTTTTCGGCCACCACGCCGTGGTGGCGGGCGAGCGTGGCGCGAAAGGCGCTCAGGCGCTCGCGGCGGGTATTGACCGAGCCCAGCGGTTCGCTGAGAAACAGGATGGCCTCAAAGCCTTTCTCCACCAGGTGTTCGGTGGCGGTGGTGGCGGCCTGAGCGTTATCAAGCCCGACCACATCGCAGGCGAAATCGGGGATTTTACGGTCAATCAGCACCATCGGCAGGGCCGACTGCTGCAGGCGGTTCAGGCCATCCTCCCGCATGCCGACCGCGTTGACGACGATGCCTTCCACCTGATAGCTGCGCAGCAGGTCGAGATAGTGCAGCTCCTGGTCAAGCTCGTTATTGGTGTTGCACACCAGCAGGGTAAAGCCCTTTTCCCGGCAGGCCGCTTCAATGCCGCTCATGACATTGACCGAATAGGGGTTGGTGATATCGGCGATGATCAGGCCGATGAGGCGGGTGCGGCCGTGCTTGAGGCCGCGGGCCATCAGGCTGGGGCGGTAGTCGAGTTCGGCAATGGCTTTTTCAATACGTGATAACAGATCGTCGGAAAGCAGGTGCTTCTCGCCGTTAAGGTACCGTGAAATGCTGGTTTTGCCGGTCTTTGCGGCTTTCGCCACATCGCTAATGGTTGCACGCGCCGCTTTCGCCATGATGGCTTCCTTTGCTGAAAATCTGCCAACACCTTAGCGCGAAAAATAGCGATATCAAGCATTTTGCCCGGCAGAGGCGCGGCCGGGCAACATGAGGATGCGCTTATTGCAGCGGGCTGAGGGTGATTTCCACGCGACGGTTCTGCGCCTTACCTTCCGCCGTGCTGTTGCTGGCGATCGGGTTCGCCGGCCCCATGCCGGTGGTGCGAATGCGGTTGGCCGCCACGCCCTGGGTGATCAGCGCGCTGGCGACGCTGTCAGCACGCTGCTGCGACAGACGCATATTCAGATCCTTACTGCCGGTGCTGTCGGTGTAGCCGACGACGTTAACGGCGGTTTTCTCATACTCTTTCAGCACCATGGCCACGCCGGTCAGGGTGTTGGCGCCGGCCGGTTTCAGGTTGGCGCTGTTGCTGTCGAAAGTGACGTTATTCGGCATGTTCAGCACGATATTGTCACCATTTCGCGTCACGCTGACCCCGGTTCCCTGCATTTTGTCGCGCAGCTTCTCTTCCTGCACGTCCATATAGTAGCCTATGCCGCCGCCCAGCGCCGCGCCTGCCGCTGCGCCAAGCAGCGCGCCTTTGCCGCGGTCATGTTTGGAAGAGGAGAGCGCGCCGACGCCAGCGCCCACTAAGGAGCCAATACCTGCGCCAATACCGGATTTACCTGCTTCACGCTCACCGGTATAGGGGTTGGTGGTGCAGCCAGAAATCGCCAGGGTGCCGCTGACCAGCGCCGCAATCATAAGTACGCGTTTTTTCATTTAATGTCCTTAATCCTTTTTATTCTTTGTCACAGCGAACGTGACGGTTGATTATGACGCGCGAATACGTAGAAAATTCCCCAAACACCATCTCATTTTGTAAATAACATTGAACGGCGCCGATCGCACCGTCACCACACCTGCTTTCGCTGACCAGGAGCTGCCCTTGCCAACCTCATCTGCAACCAAAACCATTTTAACCGCCGCCCATTGGGGACCGATGCTGGTGGAAACGGACGGGGAAAACGTCCTCTCCTCCCGCGGCGCGCTGGCGACACCGTTTGCCAACTCGCTGCAAACGGCGGTGCGCGACCAGGTGCACAGTAAAACCCGCGTGCGCTACCCGATGGTGCGCAAAGGTTTCCTTGCCTCTCCGGACAAGCCCCAGGGGGTCCGCGGTCAGGATGAATTTGTGCGGGTGAGCTGGGAGCAGGCGCTGGATCTGATCGATGCCCAGCATCGTCGGATCCGCGAAAGCTACGGACCGGCCTCTATTTTTGCCGGCTCCTACGGCTGGCGTTCTAACGGCGTCTTGCATAAGGCGGCCACCCTGCTGCAGCGCTATATGAGCCTGGCGGGCGGCTACACCGGCCATCTCGGGGATTACTCCACCGGCGCGGCGCAGGCGATCATGCCTTACGTCGTGGGCGGCAATGAGGTGTATCAGCAGCAGACCAGCTGGCCGCTGGTGCTGGAATACAGCGAGGTAGTGGTGCTGTGGAGCGCCAACCCGCTGAATACGCTGAAAATTGCCTGGAACGCCTCCGACGAGCAGGGTATCCCGTGGTTCGACCGGCTGCGCCAGAGCGGAAAACGCCTGATCTGCATCGATCCGATGCGATCGGAAACTGTCGATTTCTTTGGCGATTCGATGGAGTGGATCGCGCCGCATATGGGCACCGATGTCGCGCTGATGCTGGGTATCGCCCATACGCTGGTGGAGAATGGCTGGCAGGACGACGAGTTTCTTGCCCGCTGCGCCAGCGGCTACGAGATTTTTGCCCGCTATCTGACCGGCGAAAGCGACGGCGTGGCGAAAACCGCCGACTGGGCGGCGGCTATCTGCGGCGTCGCAGCGGATAAGATCCGCGAACTGGCGAAACTTTTCCACGAAAACACCACTATGCTGATGGCCGGCTGGGGCATGCAGCGCCAGCAGTATGGCGAGCAGAAACACTGGATGCTGGTCACCCTGGCTGCGATGCTGGGGCAGATTGGCACCCCGGGGGGCGGGTTTGGTCTTTCCTACCATTTCGCCAACGGCGGCAATCCGACCCGCCGCGCGGCGGTGCTGGGCTCGATGCAGGGGAGCGTGGCCGGAGGCGTGGACGCCGTGGAGAAGATCCCGGTCGCGCGGATTGTCGAGGCGCTGGAGAACCCGGGGGCGGAGTATCAGCACAACGGCATGGCGCGGCGCTTCCCCGATATTCGCTTTATCTGGTGGGCCGGCGGCGCCAACTTTACCCATCATCAGGATACCAACCGCCTGATTCAGGCCTGGCAGAAACCAGAGCTTATCGTCATCTCCGAATGCTTCTGGACCGCCGCCGCGCGTCATGCCGATATCGTCCTGCCGGCGACCACCTCGTTTGAGCGCAACGATCTGACGATGACCGGGGACTACAGCAATCAGCATCTGGTGCCGATGAAGCAGGTGGTCGCCCCGCAGGGTGAAGCGCGCGATGATTTCGCGGTCTTTGCCGACCTCAGCGAACGCTGGGAGGCGGGCGGCCGCGAGCGCTTTACCGAAGGGAAGAGCGATCTGCAGTGGCTGGAGACCTTCTATCAGATGGCCGCCCGGCGCGGCGCCCAGCAGCAGGTGACGCTGCCGCCGTTTGCCGAATTCTGGCAGGCTAACCAGCTGATTGAGATGCCGGAGGAGCCGGAGAATGCCCGTTTCATCCGCTTTGCCGCCTTCCGCGACGATCCCCTGGCCAACCCGCTGAAAACGGCGAGCGGTAAAATTGAGATCCACTCGCCGACCATCGCCGCCTTTGGCTACACCGACTGCCCGCCGCACCCAATGTGGCTGGAGCCCGACGAGTGGCATGGCAACGCCGAGGCGGGGCAGCTGCAGCTGCTGTCGGCCCATCCGGCCCACCGGCTGCACAGTCAACTGAACTACTCCGCGCTGCGCGAACGCTATGCCGTTGCCGGACGCGAACCGTTGACTATTCATCCGCAGGATGCCCGGGCGCGGGGGATTGCCGATGGCGATCTGGTGCGGGTGTGGAACGCCCGCGGTCAGGTGCTGGCCGGCGCGGTGGTGACGGAGGGGATCCGCCCGGGGGTGATATGCCTGCATGAAGGAGCGTGGCCCGACCTGGATCCGGTGGCGGGCATCTGCAAAAACGGGGCGGTGAACGTCTTAACTAAAGATATCCCAACATCCCGCCTGGGCAACGGCTGCGCCGGTAACACCGCCCTGGCGTGGCTGGAGAAATATACCGGCCCGGCGCTGCCGCTTACGGCATTTGATCCGCCGGCCAACGCATAATCCAGGTGGGGTGCTGAGTATCGTCCTGCCATGCGCAATCTTCAATGCGGAAGCCTTGCGCATGGTAGAAACTGACCGCTGATTCGTTTTTCTGATAAACCTCAAGGCTAAGCCAGGCGTAGTGCTGCTTGACTTCATCCAGCAGCGCCCGGCCAATGCCCTGGCGAATAGCGTCCGGCGCGACGAACAGCGCGCCGACGAAACGGGACTCCAGAACGCTGACAAAGCCTTTTAGCTCCCCGTCGTGCTCCCAGACCCAGGTGCTGGCGGCGGGAAGATAGACATCCCGTACCACCGCGACGCTGTCGCGCCAGTAGCTTTCGCTGATAAAGGGATGGGCATGAATCGTACTTTCCAGCCACAGGTCCAGCAGCGGCAGGTTATCTTTAGCGTCCCACTTGCGGATCATCCTGACCTCCAGGGTGACAGAAGCAGCCGGTGACATGGTCGTTGACCAGCCCGCAGGCCTGCATAAAAGAGTAACAGATTGTCGAACCGACAAACTTAAAACCGCGTTTTTTCAAGGCCTTAGACAGCGCATCTGAGGCCGGCGTCGTGGTCGGGATCTCCGCCAGCGTCGCCGCGCGGGTGACCTGGGGCGCATTGTCGACGAAGGACCAGACAAAATCAGTGAACGACTCGCCATTTTCCTCCATCGCCAGATACGCCCGGGCGTTGCCGATGATGGCCTGGATTTTTCCCCGATGGCGGATAATCCCGGCATCCTGCAGCAGTCGCTCGACATCTTCATCCCCCATCGCCGCCACCCGCACCGGATCGAACTGGTGAAAAGCCTGGCGATAGTTTTGCCGTTTTTTTAACACCGTGATCCATGATAACCCGGCCTGCTGACCCTCAAGGCAGATCATTTCAAACAGCCGCTGGGATGCTTTTTGCGCGACACCCCATTCGGTATCGTGATACTCGATATATAACGGATCCTGACTCACCCATCCGCAACGCTGCATAGCTATTTCTCCCTCTGCGCTAAAAAAGTGGACGCCCCGGCTTGACGACTGAAAGATAAAGATAATAGTTAATACAGGGAAATCGTATCCCCCAAAAAAACACAGCAATAATGCCGATTCGGCTCTTTTCTGGAGTCGCATTAATGATAATAAAGAAATGCAATGGCCTCCGGGGGTTCTTGTTCCCGGTGTGCGTATCCGTCTGGGTGTCGTGTGTCTCTGGAGCGAATGCCTGGCAACAGGAATATATCGCTATCGATACAAAAAGTAATACGTCGGAACGCTATACATGGGATAGCGATCACCAACCACGCTATGAAGATATCCTCGCCGAGCGGATGAAGTCGTCTGAAACGCCGGGCGGACTGGCGTTAAACCAGGGGTTGGCGCCGCCGGACAGCAGCCGTGGGATGAGCGTCGGCTGGAATTATCTGCTGGCAAACGGCATGACCTCCGGGCCGGTGGCCAGCCTGCGCAGCGACTACACCGCGCCGGCGACGAAAAGCGTGGGCGAGACGGGATATGTCAACACGCTCGGCTGGCGTATGGATTATCAGTCGCTGTGGGGCGTGCACCCTTGGGCGCAGGTGAGCTATAACCAGTCGCTCGCCAGCGATGCCTGGTCGCCGACCACCCGCGCCAGAGAGGGCGGCTGGAGTGATGTCACCCTGGGCGCCGATATGCCGCTGGGATCGCATGTGGCGGCATGGGCCACGCTGTCACAGGCGGACAACGTCCCATCGGGGGAAAATACGCTCTATCTGATGGGGGTCAGCGCCAACTTTTGACCCGCGATTGTTACGCATTTGAAACGATGTGGTTATTGTTAAATCTCAGTAATGGCGCATTTCTGTGAGATAGCGCACACTAACTTTTTCCCTGAAATTCGCGGAATGAATGTCATGCAATGTCATTCATTCCGCCATTAATGCATTTCATTCCCTGCTGATGGCAGTTCATGCCTTTTTCCCCCACTGGATGAGGGGCCTTCGCTATTGTGGCGGCAGTTAATTTATCAGGACAACTGCTATGAACGCTGCAAACCGTCAATCGACCCGCTGGCTTACGCTTATCGGCACCATCATCACCCAATTCGCTCTCGGTTCGGTTTATACCTGGAGCCTGTTTAACAGTTCACTGTCTGACAAACTGGGCGAACCGGTCAGCCAGGTCGCCTTCTCCTTTGGCCTGCTGAGCCTCGGGCTGGCGCTCTCTTCGTCGGTCGCCGGCAAGCTGCAGGAGCGTTTTGGCGTGAAGCGCGTCACCATGGCCTCCGGGATCCTGCTTGGTCTGGGCTTCTTTCTGACCGCCCACTCCAGCAGCCTGATGATGCTGTGGCTGAGCGCTGGCGTGCTGGTGGGGCTGGCGGACGGCGCCGGTTATCTGCTGACCCTGTCGAACTGCGTCAAGTGGTTCCCGGAACGCAAAGGGCTGATCTCCGCCTTCTCCATCGGTTCCTATGGCCTCGGCAGCCTGGGGTTCAAATTCATTGATACTCATCTGCTGGCCACCGTTGGTCTGGAAAAAACCTTCGTTATCTGGGGCGCTATCGTGCTGGTGATGATCGTCTTTGGCGCGACCTTGATGAAAGATGCGCCAAATCATACGGCGACCACCACGGCCAACGGCGTCGTGGAAAACGACTTCACTCTCGCCGAATCGATGCGTAAACCGCAGTACTGGATGCTGGCGGTGATGTTCCTGACGGCCTGCATGAGCGGTCTGTATGTGATTGGCGTGGCGAAAGATATCGCGCAGGGAATGGTCCACCTGGATGTCGCCACGGCGGCCAATGCGGTAACGGTTATCTCAATCGCTAACCTTAGCGGTCGCCTGGTGTTAGGTATCCTGTCCGATAAAATTTCCCGCATTCGCGTGATCACCATCGGTCAGGTGGTGTCGCTGGTGGGGATGGCCGCGCTGCTGTTCGCTCCGCTGAATGCCATGACCTTTTTCGCCGCCATCGCCTGCGTTGCTTTTAACTTCGGCGGAACCATCACCGTCTTCCCATCGCTGGTCAGTGAATTCTTCGGTCTGAACAACCTGGCGAAAAACTATGGTGTGATTTATCTGGGTTTTGGTATCGGCAGCATCTGCGGTTCCCTCATCGCTTCGCTGTTCGGGGGCTTCTACGTCACCTTCTGCGTGATATTCGCCCTGCTGATTATTTCGCTGGCGCTTTCCACCACCATTCGTCAGCCGAAAGGCAGTGTCTATAGCGAGGCGCATGCCTGAAACCTGCAGCGTGAAACGTGCCCCTGATTAATACCCTAAGCAAATAGTGCCAATCCAGCCAAATATTTTGTAAATGTTTGGCTGGATCACATTCCCTCCTGATACTTTTCCCGTTCCCTGTGGTCTACTTATCGCGCTTTGTAGAGGTTTCTGATAACCAACCCTAACGCACCCTATTAGCCTACTGACTCATGCCACAGCGTCAGGCGGTGTTTTATTCTTCTTTTTCCAGGTTTGCTTGCATGAAATATATTAGAACGATGACGCAGCAGAAGCTTAGTTTTTGGCTGGCGCTGTACATCGGCTGGTTTATGAACGTCGCCGTTTTTTTTCGGCGTTTCGATGGTTATGCTCAAGAGTTCACTGTCTGGAAAGGGCTTTCCGGTGTCGTTGAACTGGTGGCCACGGTCTTTGTCACCTTCTTCCTGTTACGTCTTCTGTCGCTGTTCGGTCGCCGTATCTGGCGCATTCTGGCGACACTGATTGTTCTGTTTTCCGCCGCCGCCAGTTACTACATGACGTTCCTTAACGTGGTGATTGGCTACGGGATTATCGCCTCGGTGTTGACCACCGATATCGACCTGTCGAAAGAGGTCATCGGCTGGCATCTGATCCTCTGGCTGGCGGCAGTGAGCGCGCCGCCACTGCTGTTTATCTGGAGCAACCGCTGCCGCCATACGCTGCTGCGCCAACTACGTACCCCGGGCCAGCGGGTTAAAAACGTGCTGATCGTGGTGTTGGCCGGCCTCATCGTCTGGGGACCTATCCGCCTGCTTGAGCTGCGCCAACACGATGTCGAGCGCCATTCGGAAGTGGATATGCCGAGCTACGGCGGGGTGATCGCCAACTCCTACCTGCCGTCGAACTGGCTGTCGGCGCTGGGGCTGTACGCCTGGGCGCAGGTGGATGAATCCTCAGATAACAAATCGCTGATTAACCCGGCGAAGAAATTTACCTACGTCGCCCCGGAAGGGCTCGATGACACCTACGTGGTGTTTATCATTGGCGAAACCACCCGCTGGGATCATATGGGCATCCTTGGCTATAGCCGTAACACCACGCCAGAGCTGGCGAAAGAGAAGAATCTGGTCGCTTTCCGCGGCTACTCGTGCGATACCGCCACCAAGCTGTCGTTACGCTGCATGTTTGTGCGTCAGGGCGGGGCAGAGGATAACCCGCAGCGGACCCTCAAAGAGCAGAACGTCTTTGCGGTGCTTCATCAGCTGGGCTTCAGCGGCAATCTGTACGCCATGCAGAGTGAGATGTGGTTCTACAGCAACACGATGGCCAACAATATCGCCTATCGCGAGCAGATTGGCGCCGAGCCGCGCAACCGCGGCAAGAGCGTTGACGATATGCTGCTGGTGGATGAGATGAAGCGCGGTATGGAGCAGGGCAACGCCTCTGGTAAGCACCTGATCATCCTCCACACGAAAGGCTCGCACTTTAACTACACCCAACGCTATCCGCGCAGCTTCGCCCAGTGGAAGCCGGAGTGCGTCGGTGTTGATAACAAGTGCTCGAAAGCGGAGCTGATCAACTCCTACGACAACAGCGTGACCTATGTCGATCACTTTATCGTCAGCGTCCTCGACCAGCTGCGGGATAAGAAAGCGATTGTCTTCTATGCCGCCGACCATGGCGAGTCGATTAACGAGCGAGAACATCTGCACGGTACGCCGCGCAAGATGGCGCCGCCGGAACAGTTCCGTGTGCCGATGATGGTCTGGATGTCGGATAAATACCTGGAGAATCCGGATCATGCCGCTGCGTTTGCCCATCTGCAGCAGCAGGCCGCGATGAAGGTGCCGCGCCGCCACGTCGAGCTGTACGACACCATTATGGGCTGCCTCGGCTATACCTCGCCGGATGGCGGGATCAACGAGAACAATAACTGGTGTCGGTGGAAAAAGTAAGACAGCGGATTTTTCAGATTCTCGGGTCTGTTTTCCTTTCCTGAGCCCAGGATAAGCTAATCCCTCGCCGGCGTCCGCCGGGCGAGGGATTTTTTTGCACAGCGGATGTGTCTGGCAGGTTGCCTCTTCTTCTTTGAATACCCTCCAGTGTTCCCGCTCCTCCTGTGCAGCCACTTTTCACGGAGAGAAAGGATGAAGGTAATAAAGGGGTTGGCCCTGCTGTGCCTGCTGATGCTAACGGGCTGTCAGTCCGAAGAGGAAACCCGCCAGTTCCTGCTGGCCTGTAAATACGATGCGCCGGCGACGATCGAAGCCATGCTGAATAACGGCATCGATGTGGATGGTCAGGATAAAACCGGCTTAAGCGGCCTGATGGTCGCTGCCGCGGAAAATCGTCGCGAGGTGGTAGCTCTCCTGCTTAAGCGTCAGGCGCAGCCGAATCTCCAGACGCGCCAGGGCGTCACGGCGCTGATGCTGGCGGCGGCGCGAGGCAGCGATGCGGCGCTTATCGGCGATCTTCTCCAGGCGGGCGCGTCGGTGAATCAGACCACCGTCGATAAGAGCACGGCATTGATGTCCGCCATTGCCGACGGCGGGGACGTCAGAAGCGACTACCAGCATATTCTGGCGATGAAAAAGCCCGATGCGCCTGTGGAGGAGCAGAGTGCGCTGGACAAGATTGTCGGCGCAACGGCGGCGAAATCGCTGGCGACGGGCAGCCGCGCGCTGATGACGGAAGACATGGCGTTACAACTGGCCCCCGGCGCGTTTAAGAAGAACGTTGACGAGATCGTGGCGTTGCTGATCGGGCATGGGGCGGACGTGAAGGCCGTCAATGCTTCAGGGGAATCGGTCTTTTTCCTCGCTGTCGATCACGCGCGATCGGCGGAAACCATCACGACCCTGGCCAACGCCGGGGCGGATACCAGCCTGGCGGATAAATCCGGCACCACGCCGCTGATGCTGGCGGCGGCGGGGGACGATCCCAATCTGGTGCTGGCGCTGTCAGCCTCCGGCGTGAAGGTGGATAAGCCGAACCGGGAGGGGCTCACGGCGCTACAGGTGGCGGCGGGTCAGGGGGCGCCTGCGGTGATCGCGGCGCTGGTGCAGCGCGGCGCAAAGGTGGACCAGCTCTCCGCCAACGACCTCAGCCCGCTGATGCTGGCGGTCAAAATGAATAATAAAGCCAATGTCGAGGCACTCCTCGAGGCCGGCGCCAGCGTCAATCTCAGCAATAAGGCAGGGTATACGGCGATTGGCTACAGCCGGGCCGGTGAGGTTCGCCAGCTGCTGCTGGCGCAGCATGCCGAGCTGAAAGGGCAGGCCGCGCATATGGCGCAAAGCGAACTGCAGTTCTGCGCCAATGCGTTTGCCGACAAGCTGGCGTACAGCGACATCGCCCGCGCGGTAAACAACGATACCCGCCCGGACATTATGCGTCATCAGCATACCTGCCCGGGGTTGGGGGAACTGACGATGCTGCTGGGAGAGTTTACATTCAAACCGGCGGGCCCAACTTATCTCGGTGAGCCGGTGACCTGTAAGGTAGCGGAGCATCGCAAAGCGTTTGAGGTCAGCTGCCGCTAAAAAAGCGGACCAACCGGCGATTCGCTGCGCAGGGTGCTGAGTTTCTCGCCGGTTGAACGATTTTTTGAAAATAAGGCATTGACGGGTAGGCATCCCAGCAGTAAGATGCGCCCCGCATTCGGTGATTGGCGCAGCCTGGTAGCGCACTTCGTTCGGGACGAAGGGGTCGGAGGTTCGAATCCTCTATCACCGACCAAATTCGAAAAGCCTGCTCAATGAGCAGGCTTTTTTGCATCTGCGGCCAGTGAGGATGAGAACCTCCGGGGGCAGGAGGTTCGACTCGAGCGAAGCGAGAGAACGTTGCGTCAGCAACGGCCCGCAGGGCGAGCCACAAAGTGGCGAGTCATCCTCTATCACCGACCAAATTCGAAAAGCCTGCTCAATGAGCAGGCTTTTTTGCTTCTGCGGCCAGTGAGGATGAGAACCCCGAAGGTTCGCTCCAGATCTCGTAGGCCCGCGCAAGCGCAGCGCCGCCGGGCACCGTCTGCAGTCTCCCGGCCCAAAACCGCATCAAAATCACAAAAAACATCTTTACCCCCGTTTCCAGCCAGCTGTTCGCTATTTTGTGACATCTTCCATTGCATTTTTTTATCGATGAACAGATCTTTTTTCGCGAAGCTTATGGCTGAATACAGCATTTTCCGCTGTGCGTTTTAACGTTCACGCTATTAACCGCTCACATATTGGTCACATAGCAAGAAATTTTTCTCATTTACTGGCATTGTTTCCCACTGGGTGTCGCAAATTAATAAGGTCTTTATTCTGCATATTAGCCAGTAGCATAAATTTCTCTGCTGAAAATAGCGTCTTGAAGTTTTTTTAATCTTTGCCTGTCGTTTCTCACGCTCGATGTAAAACCCGGCTGGCTGTATTGACGTTTCCCCATTCTGTTGACAGATTGTAGGGCATGAGGGGCATTTCATGGAGAATCCGTACTGCAACTCAGTCGTTTTTGCGAAAGGAATCCCCATCTCTCTCAACGCCTTCGGGCACCACCGACTGGACCGGGTATATTCTAAATAGTTCGAATTGCGGGAAGGCGGCAAGCTTGAGCATCCCCAGGAGCATAGATGGCTATGTGACTGGCTTATTGAGCACAGCCAACGCATCCATCATTCGAATATGACGAATAAAAATAAATAAAGGTCCGGCGGATATATGCAAACAACATCACAGTTTTGGAGCAGAATAATGAGTATTTCCTTGAAGAAATCAGGGATGCTGAAGCTTGGTCTGAGCCTTGTCGCCATGACCGTCGCTGCCAGCGTGCAAGCGAAAACCCTGGTTTATTGTTCAGAAGGCTCGCCGGAAGGCTTTAACCCACAGCTCTTCACCTCTGGCACCACCTATGACGCCAGTTCCGTACCGATCTACAATCGCCTGGTCGAATTCAAAACCGGTACGACGGAAGTTATTCCTGGACTGGCTGAAAAATGGGAAGTCAGCCCGGATGGTAAAACCTATACTTTCCACCTGCGTCAGGGCGTGAAATGGCAGGATAATAAAGACTTTAAACCAACCCGTGACCTGAACGCCGATGACGTGGTGTTCTCCTTCGATCGTCAGAAGAATACCAATAACCCGTACCATAAAGTTTCTGGCGGCAGCTATGAATACTTTGAAGGGATGGGGTTACCCGACCTGATTAGCGAAGTGAAGAAAGTGGACGATAAAACCGTCCAGTTCGTCCTGACCCGCCCGGAAGCGCCGTTCCTCGCTGACCTGGCCATGGACTTCGCCTCTATTCTCTCTAAAGAGTATGCCGACAACATGCTGAAAGCCGGCACGCCGGAAAAAGTAGACCTCAATCCTATCGGTACCGGTCCATTCCAGCTGCTGCAGTATCAGAAAGATTCCCGCATTCTGTATAAAGCCTTCCCGGGCTACTGGGGCACCAAGCCGAAGATCGATCGTCTGGTCTTCTCCATCACCCCGGATGCCTCCGTGCGCTATGCCAAGCTGCAGAAAAATGAGTGCCAGGTGATGCCGTATCCGAACCCGGCGGACATCGCGCGCATGAAGGAAGATAAGAACATTACCCTGCTGGAACAGCCGGGCCTGAACGTCGGTTATCTCTCCTTCAACACCGAGAAGAAACCGCTGGACGACGTGAAAGTTCGTCAGGCGCTGACCTACGCGGTTAACAAAGAAGCGATCATCAAAGCCGTTTACCAGGGCGCAGGCCAGGCGGCGAAGAACCTGATCCCGCCGACCATGTGGGGCTATAACGACGACGTTAAAGACTACACCTACGATCCGGAGAAGGCGAAGCAGCTGCTGAAAGAAGCGGGCCTGGAAAAAGGCTTCACTATCGATCTGTGGGCGATGCCGGTACAGCGTCCGTATAACCCGAACGCCCGCCGTATGGCGGAGATGATCCAGGCCGACTGGGCCAAGATTGGCGTCCAGGCCAAAATCGTCACCTACGAGTGGGGCGAGTATCTGAAACGCGCGAAAGCGGGCGAGCACCAGAGCGTCATGATGGGCTGGACCGGCGACAACGGGGATCCGGATAACTTCTTCGCCACCCTGTTCAGCTGCGCCGCGGCGAAAGACGGCTCCAACTACTCGCGCTGGTGCTATAAGCCGTTTGAAGATCTGATTCAGCCGGCCCGCGCCACCGACGACCACAACAAGCGTATTGAACTGTACAAACAGGCTCAGGTAGTGATGCATGACCAGGCTCCGGCGCTGATCATCGCTCACTCCACCGTTTACGAGCCAGTGCGTAAAGAAGTCAAAGGCTATGTGGTGGATCCGCTGGGTAAACACCACTTCGATAACGTCTCTGTCGAATAATAAGCACGATGCCTGACCCCCTCTCCCCGCGTGGGAGAGGTGGGGGGCGTATTCCCGCTATTCCGGGGAATGCTTTTGTGAGCAATACAGACGCCCTGTCGCCAGGCGGGGCGTCACTAGAGAGAATCCGGGTTATGTTGCAGTTTATTCTCCGACGTCTGGGACTTGTCATCCCGACATTTATCGGTATCACCCTTCTCACCTTTGCCTTCGTCCATATGATCCCCGGCGATCCGGTGATGATTATGGCGGGCGAACGTGGTATTTCCCCCGAACGTCACGCGCAGCTGCTGGCCGAAATGGGCCTTGATAAGCCGCTGTGGCAGCAATATGCCCACTATATCTGGGGCGTGCTGCACGGCGATTTAGGCATCTCGCTGAAAAGCCGCATTCCCGTGTGGCAGGAGTTTGTCCCACGCTTTAAAGCCACCCTTGAGCTGGGCGTCTGCGCGATGATCTTCGCCGTCGCCGTCGGCATTCCGGTGGGCGTGCTGGCTGCGGTAAAACGCGGCTCCATCTTTGACCACACCGCGGTGGGCCTGGCGCTGACCGGCTACTCGATGCCTATCTTCTGGTGGGGCATGATGTTGATTATGCTGGTTTCGGTGCAGCTGAACCTGACGCCGGTCTCCGGGCGTATCAGCGATACGGTCTTCCTTGACGATACCTTGCCGCTGACCGGCTTTATGCTGATCGACACCGCCATCTGGGGCGAGCAGGGCGACTTTATTGACGCCTTAATGCATATGATCCTGCCCGCCATCGTGCTGGGCACCATTCCGCTGGCAGTGATCGTGCGTATGACCCGATCGTCGATGCTGGAAGTGCTCGGCGAAGACTACATCCGCACCGCGCGCGCCAAAGGCCTGACCCGGATGCGGGTGATTGTGATCCACGCGCTGCGTAACGCGATGCTGCCGGTGGTCACGGTGATTGGCCTGCAGGTGGGCACGCTGCTGGCGGGCGCCATCCTGACGGAAACCATTTTCTCATGGCCTGGTTTAGGCCGCTGGCTGATCGACGCGCTGCAGCGTCGCGATTATCCGGTGGTGCAGGGCGGGGTGCTGCTGGTGGCGACGATGATTATCCTCGTCAACCTGCTGGTCGACCTGCTGTACGGCGTGGTGAACCCGCGTATCCGGCATAAGAAGTAAGGGGTCATCATGTCACAAGTTACTGAAAATAAAGTTATCACTGCGCCGGTGCCCATGACCCCGCTGCAGGAGTTCTGGCACTATTTCAAACGCAATAAAGGGGCGGTGGTCGGTCTGGTGTACGTGGCGGTGATGATCGTAATCGCCGTGTTCGCCAACTTTCTCGCCCCGTATAACCCGGCGGATCAGTTCCGTGATTCGCTGCTGGCGCCGCCGTTCTGGCAGGAGGGCGGCAGCCTGGCGCATCTGCTCGGCACCGACGACGTGGGCCGCGATATTCTGTCTCGCCTGATGTATGGCGCGCGCCTGTCGCTGCTGGTGGGCTGCCTGGTGGTGGTCCTGTCGCTGATCCTCGGCGTGGTGCTCGGCCTGGTGGCGGGCTATTTCGGCGGAGTGGTGGACTCAATCATCATGCGCGTCGTCGATATTATGCTGGCGCTGCCGAGTCTGCTTCTGGCGCTGGTGCTGGTGGCTATCTTCGGACCCTCCATCGTCAACGCCTCGCTGGCGCTGACCTTCGTGGCGCTCCCGCACTATGTGCGTCTGACGCGCGCGGCGGTGCTGGTGGAGGTCAACCGCGACTACGTGACCGCTTCCCGCGTGGCGGGCGCCGGGGCGATGCGCCAGATGTTCGTCAATATTCTGCCTAACTGTCTCGCGCCGCTGATCGTTCAGGCGTCGCTGGGCTTTTCTAACGCCATTCTCGACATGGCCGCGCTGGGGTTCCTCGGCATGGGCGCGCAGCCGCCGACGCCGGAGTGGGGTACCATGCTCTCCGACGTATTGCAGTTCGCGCAGAGCGCCTGGTGGGTGGTGACCTTCCCGGGCGTGGCGATCCTGCTGACGGTGCTGGCATTTAACCTGATGGGTGACGGTCTGCGTGACGCGCTCGATCCCAAACTGAAGCAGTAAGAGGTTCGAGATGGCGTTATTGAATGTAGATAAATTATCGGTGCATTTCGGCGATGAAAACGCGCCGTTCCGCGCCGTGGACCGCATCAGCTATAGCGTGAAGCAGGGCGAAGTGGTCGGCATCGTCGGGGAGTCTGGATCCGGTAAATCCGTCAGCTCGTTGGCGATTATGGGTCTGATTGATTACCCCGGCCGGGTCATGGCGGACAAACTGGAGTTTAACGGCCGCGACCTGCAGCGCATCTCTGAAAAAGAGCGGCGCCAGCTGGTGGGGGCGGAGGTGGCGATGATCTTCCAGGATCCGATGACCAGCCTCAATCCCTGCTTTACCGTCGGCTTCCAGATTATGGAAGCGATAAAAGTCCATCAGGGCGGCAACAAGCAAACCCGCCGCCAGCGGGCCATCGACCTGCTGAACCAGGTCGGCATTCCCGATCCGGCGTCGCGGCTGGACGTCTACCCGCATCAGCTTTCCGGCGGGATGAGCCAGCGCGTCATGATCGCGATGGCGATTGCCTGTCGGCCAAAATTGCTGATTGCCGATGAACCGACCACCGCGCTGGACGTGACCATTCAGGCGCAGATCATCGAGCTGCTGCTGGAACTGCAGCAGCAGGAGAATATGGCGCTAGTGTTGATCACCCACGACCTGGCGCTGGTGGCCGAGGCCGCGCATAAAATTATCGTTATGTATGCCGGTCAGGTGGTGGAGACTGGTGATGCGAAGGATATTTTCCGCGCGCCGCGCCATCCATACACCCAGGCGCTGCTGCGCGCGCTGCCGGAGTTCGCCCAGGATAAAGCGCGTCTGGCGTCGCTGCCGGGCGTAGTGCCGGGGAAATATGACCGTCCCAACGGCTGCCTGCTGAACCCGCGCTGCCCCTATGCTACGGATAAATGCCGTAGCGAAGAGCCAGCGCTCGCGGATCTCAATGGCGGTCGCCAGTCTAAATGTCACTACCCACTCGATGATGCCGGGAGGCCTGGATTATGAGTACGCAAAAGGCCGCCACGCCACAACCGCTGTTGCAGGCCATTGATCTGAAAAAACACTACCCGGTGAAGAAGGGGTTATTCGCCCCGGAACGGCTGGTGAAGGCGCTGGACGGCGTCTCCTTTACTCTTGAGCGCGGTAAAACGCTGGCGGTGGTGGGAGAGTCGGGCTGCGGTAAATCGACCCTCGGTCGTCTGCTGACGATGATTGAAATTCCCACCGGCGGCGAGCTCTATTATCAGGGGCAGGATCTACTTAAGCACGACCCACAGGCGCAGAAGCTGCGCCGGCAAAAAATCCAGATTGTGTTCCAGAACCCCTACGGTTCTCTGAACCCGCGTAAAAAAGTGGGGCAGATTCTGGAAGAGCCGCTGCTGATTAACAGTAGCCTGAGCAAAGAGCAGCGCCGCGAAAAAGCGCTGGCGATGATGGCGAAAGTGGGCCTGAAAACAGAGCATTACGATCGCTACCCGCATATGTTCTCCGGCGGTCAGCGCCAGCGTATCGCCATTGCCCGCGGGCTGATGCTGGATCCGGACGTGGTGATCGCCGATGAGCCGGTCTCCGCGCTGGACGTTTCAGTACGCGCTCAGGTGCTGAACCTGATGATGGATCTGCAGCAGGATTTAGGTCTGTCCTACGTGTTTATTTCCCACGATCTGTCGGTCGTCGAGCATATCGCTGATGAAGTGATGGTGATGTATCTCGGCCGCTGCGTGGAGAAGGGCACCAAGGACCAGATCTTTAACAATCCGCGTCATCCGTACACCCAGGCGCTGTTGTCGGCGACGCCGCGTCTGAACCCGGACGACCGTCGCGAGCGGATTAAGCTGACCGGCGAGCTGCCGAGCCCGCTGAATCCGCCGCCGGGCTGCGCCTTCAACGCGCGCTGCCGCCGGCGCTTCGGCCCCTGCACCCAGCTTCAGCCGCAGCTGAAGGATTACGGCGGCCAGCTGGTGGCCTGCTTTGCCGTCGACCAGGATGAGAATCCGCAAAAGCCCCACGCCTGACGGCACGCTCCCGGTCCGATAACCGGGGGCTTCTCTCCCGCCGGGGATAAAACCCGGCGATATCGCCTTTTATCGCAGTGAATGCCACGTCCTCGGCGCATTCTTCGTCGATTATCCGAAAAAATAAGACTTTCAGTCCATTTTTATAGAATTAAAGAGAAATTAAAATGGTTCAGGTTTATTCTTTCGCTGATCTGACGCTATGATTCTATCATTACCTAATACATTTATATAAAAACGGACGGGAAGCGCGGTGGAAGCGTGGTTTAAGGATGGACGCATACCTAAAAAATGGGGCTATCCTTCTGAAAAGAAAATGTTAGTGTAGCGATACTTCTGCCGTGGAATCACACCGGAAATCAAATTCTAAACTATTATAACCCTGTCAACCGTATGTATTGGTACGTCTCCAACGGCGCGTTTTCTGCCATACCAGAGACGCAACGATATTTTAAATATACTTAGAAAATAACAACAAACTTAATATGAAATTTTTAAAATCATTAGGTTATCAATGAACCATTATGATGATCTGCAGCGCTTTCAGGAAAAAACGCGGACGCAAAACCTCAAATTTCAGGATCTTTCATCGCAAGCCGCCACGCGCGAGCATGGCGACTGGGCGATCCTCAATCAGCTAAATCCCGGCGCAGAGAAACCCTCTTCCCTGGCGCTGGGAGGCTCGGTTTCCGCGCCCCTGCCGCAGTCAGTGCCCGCGGATCTGTTCCACCAGATAGAAGCGGCCGTAGCGGCGGCGCCAGCCTCCGCTTCCGTTGTGCCTGCCGCTCCGGCCCCGCAGCCGGCCGTGGAGACCGCCACCGCCGCGCCGGAGCCAGTCAGGCAGGAGCCTGCGGTGACCCCTGCGCCTTCAATCCCGGCGCCTGAACCGGCAATGGCGCCGCCGAGAATGGCTCCTCGACCCGCGCCCACCGCCGAGAACTATGCCCACCTGTTCGCGGCGAAAAGCGCAGAGCCGGTGGCGAAAAATAAAGACCAGCCTTTGAAATCACTTCTGGAAAGGATCGCAACATGCCGTTGATTTGCGTCTGTTCACCGAAAGGTGGCGTAGGGAAAACGACCCTGGCGGCCAATTTAGCCTATTCGCTGGCGCGGACCGGCAGCAAAGTGCTGGCGCTGGATTTTGATGTCCAGAACGCGCTGCGTTTGCATTTTGGCGTGCCGCTGAACGATGAGCGCGGCTATGTGGCGAAGGCGCTGGAGCTGCACGACTGGAGCCAGTGCGTGCTGAGCGCCGGCAGCAACATTTTCGTCCTGCCGTATGGCGAAGTGAGCGAAGCGCAGCGTCAGGCGTTTGATGAGCAGCTGACCCACAATGACCATTTTCTCCAGCGCGGACTGTCCGCACTGCTGAATTATCCCGGACTTATCACCATCGCCGATATGCCGCCAGGGCCTTCGCCGGCGCTAAAGGCGCTGACGGGGCTGGCAGACCTGCATCTGATCCCGCTGCTGGCTGATACTGCCTCGATGTCGACCCTGGCGCACGTGGAAAAACAGCGCCTGACCGGCGCGGCGCTGAATCACAAGCATGGGCACTATTTCGTTATTAACCAAAGCGATAGCCGTCGCCAGGTCAGCCGGGACGTCACCAGCCTGATGGAAGAGAAGCTGGGCGAGCGACTGCTTGGCATCGTCCATCGTGATGAAAGCGTGGTGGAGGCCAATGCATCGCAGAAGTCGATTCTGGACTTTAACGCTTCCTCGGCAGCGGCCTTCGATATTGAAATTATTGCTAAAAAAATATCTTCGCTGTTGGGTATCCATATTGGCGATGGCACGGTGCACAGCCAGCCACGCATGTCAGGGCTTTAACTTATTGCAGGGCTGCTGAATGAAAAAATCTCTTTTTTGGTTGCTGGCGCTGGTGCTGTCACCCGTCGCCGTGCTGGTGGTGATCACGCCGATGGACAGCCAGAAGCAGTATATTTTTGGTCTGCTGAGCATCGGTATTCTGTTTCTGATGGGGTTCAGCAAGCGCCGCAGCGTATCGGTCATTATGGTCGTCACGTCGCTGCTGATGTCTACCCGTTACATGTATTTTCGTCTCACGCAGACCCTGCACTTCAACTCAGCTATTGAAACTATCCTCGGCATGGGGCTCTTTCTGGCGGAAGTCTATATCTGGGTGATGCTGCTGCTTAACTATCTGCAGACCGTGTGGCCGCTGAAGCGCGGTATTGTTCCGCTGCCGGATGATATGAGCAAGTGGCCGACGGTGGATATCTATATTCCGAGCTATAACGAACCGCTTGAGGTGGTGCGTGACACCGTCCTCGCGGCGCAATGTATTGATTATCCAAAAGATAAAATGAAAATCTATCTTCTGGATGATGGTAAACGCAGCGAGTTTGCCGTCTTCGCCGCCGACGTCGGGGTGGGCTATATCACCCGCAACGATAACAAACACGCTAAAGCGGGGAACCTCAACCACGCCCTAACCCTGACCCAGGGGGAGCTTATCTGTGTTTTCGACTGCGACCACGTCGCCACGCGCGTGTTTCTGCAGGCCACCGTCGGCGGCTTCCTGAAAGATCCGATGCTGGCTCTGGTGCAGACGCCGCACTACTTCTATTCCCCGGATCCGTTCGAGCGCAACCTCTCCGTCGGGCGCAACATCCCGAACGAAGGGATGCTGTTCTATGGCCCGATTCAGCAGGGCAACGATAACTGGAACGCCACCTTTTTCTGTGGCTCCTGCGCGGTGATCCGCCGCGAGGCGCTGGCGCAGATCGGCGGTTTCGCCGTTGAAACGGTGACTGAAGATGCCCATACGGCGCTCAAGTTCCAGCGCCTTGGTTGGAAGTCGGCCTTTCTTGATATCCCGCTGGCGGCTGGTCTCGCCACCGAGCGCCTGGTGGTGCACGTTATCCAGCGTACCCGCTGGGCGCGTGGCATGACGCAGATTTTTCGCGTCGATAACCCGCTGTTTGGCCGCGGGCTGACCTTCCAGCAGCGCTTGTGCTATCTCAGCGCCATGCTCTACTACCAGTTTGCGCTCCCGAGGGTGGTGTTTGTCACCGCCCCGCTGGCTTATCTGCTGTTTAACCTCAATATCATTTACTCGTCAGCGAGCCTGATCGTCTCCTATGCGCTGCCGCACCTGTTTCTCGCCATCTACGTCGGTTCGCGAATGAACGGCCGCTATCGCTACAGCTTCTGGGGGGAAATCTACGACATTGTGCTGGCTTTTCACCTGGTGCTGCCGACCCTGGTGACGATGATTTTCCCCAAACGCGGCAAATTCAACGTCACCGATAAGGGCGGCCTGCTGGACGTCGGCTACTTCGATTTCACCGTGGTGCGTCCGCACCTGGTGGTGGCCTGTCTGCTGGCGCTGGGGGTGATCGTCGGCATCGTCCGGGCGATTGGCCATGACTACTTTGGCTCGGACCCCAACGTTATCGCTCTGAACGTCGGGTGGGGTATCTACAGCCTGATCTTCCTGCTGGCGGCGATTGCCGTCGCGCGTGAAACGCGGCAGGTGCGGAAAACCATTCGTATCGATGTCGATATCCCGGTAGTGATCCATTACGCCAGCGGCATCGTGTCCCGCAGCCACACCGAGGATCTGTCGATGGGCGGTTGCCGCGTAGTAGCGCCGGATAAGCGCCATCTGGAGGATGATATCGAAGAGGTTGAGCTGATCCTGCAGTCCGGGGCTATCTCCATCCCGGCCCAGTTGGTCACCTCTGACGAGCGCTTCCTGCGCCTCAAGTTTGATGAAGATATTCCGCTTTCGCGCCGCCGTGAGCTGGTGCGCGTGGTGCTGGCCCGCGCGGATGCGTGGATTAATCCGCCGCGCCCGCAGGATAACCCGTTCCGCTCCTTCTTCACCATTTTACGCTGCGTGTTCGAACTGTTCTGGCTGACGTGGAAAACCCGTCGCAGCCAGCGCAATCGGGCAACAGTGGCGAAAACGGCGCAGGAGGATGGCACGTTATGAAGCGATTAACGACGCTGGCGCTGCTGGCAGGGATGCTCTCTGCGCCTGCGCTGCACAGTGAAGAACCGGGCTCCGGCGCCGCCGCGCCGCTGAGCTTTCCGCAGCTCAATGGCGCGGCGGACAGCGAGCCAGGCGACGAACCCCCGGCCGCCTCGCCGGAGGAGAGCGCCTCCCCGACAGCCCCCGCCACCGCCGGCGATGCGGCGGCGACGGCCCCTGCGCCGGATATGCCGGACTTGCCCCCGCCGGTGAGCGGGTCGGCCGCGCCGGAGGTCATTCCTGTCGCTCCGGTCTGGGGAGGCGATCTGAATCTGGCGCAGATGGGGATGCCGGACGGCATTATTCTCAGCGGCGGTCAGCGGCAGGGGGGCGTCAGCTTTACCCTGCCTTCCGATCAGGTGGTGATCCATTCGCAGCTTAGCCTTGCCGTTCGCGTATCGCCGGAAATGGCGAGTCGCAATGCCACCCTGCAGCTGATGCTCAACGGTCAACCGCTCGGCACCCTGCCGCTGGGGGCCGATGGCGAGGATGTCTCACATTATCAACTGGATATCCCGCCCGCGCTGATGGTTTCCAGTAATAACCTGAGCGTGAAGATCAACGATGGCGATACCCTGCAGTGCCAGCGTGACATTCATGATTCGTCGCGGGTGACGGTGCTGCCCACGTCGCATTTCAGCTGGGAAAGCCAGCAGTTGAACATCAGCGACGATCTGAGCCACTTCCCGCGTCCATTCTTCGACAGCATGCAGATGACGCCGGCGGACATCGCCGTTTCCTATGGAGCGAAGCCGTCGGCCGACGTCTTCAGCGCCGCGGCGCTGGTCTCTTCCTGGCTGGGTATCCAGGCGGACTATCGCGGCATCGCCTTCAGCGCGCTGCGCGACCGCCTGCCGGAACGCCACGGTATCGTGATTGGCCACCCGGGCGAGCAGGTGGGCGGCATGACGCTGCCGGAAACTGATAAGCCACAGCTGCGCATCATCGCCAACCCCGCCAATCCAGCCTACAAGCTGCTGTTGATTGTCGGCAAAAACGATACCGCGCTGCGCATGGCCGCCTGGCGCCTGACCCGCGGCAACTTCGCGCCGCAAACCGCGACGCTGGATGTTGAACCACAGACCATCCCGGTTGGCAAAGCGTACGATGCGCCGCGCTGGATCCCCACCGATCGTCCAGTCAGACTCAGCGAACTGCTGCGTAAGGATCAAAGCCCGACCGTCAGCGGCGTCTGGCACGAACCTTTACGTATCGCCTTCCGCGCCGCGCCGGACCTCTATCTGTGGGATGGCGAGACGATCCCGCTGCAGGTTGGCTACCGCTTCCCGTCGGAGAGTTGGATCAATGAAGACAAGTCCCTGCTGAGCGTCACGCTCAACGGCACCTTCCTCAACAACCTGCCGATGAACAAGCAGGGGCCGCTGGAGAAAGTCTGGCGCTACCTCGGGGGCGATGCGCGCCAGGAGCGCTTTACCATCCCGCTGGCACCCTACCTGATCTATGGCGATAACCAGCTGTCGATGTACTTCAATGTGGTGCCGAAGGACGATGTTCCGTGCTCGGTTCTGCTGAATAACAATATCAAGAGCCGCATCACTGACGACTCATGGATTGATTTGAGCAAAACGCGACACTTCTCGCTGCTGCCAAACCTCTCCTATTTCGTCGGCGCCTCTTTCCCTTTCTCGCGGCTGGCGGACTATTCGCAAACGACGCTCCTGCTGCCGGCGGAACCGTCTGAGACCCAGGTGGCAACCCTGCTGAATCTGGCGGCGCGCTCCGGGAATGCGACCGGCACCGCGCTGGCGAATAACCGCGTCGTGCTTGGGATGCCCACCGGCGGCGGGGATTTGCAGTCGCTGCGCGAACGTGATGTGCTGGCGGTCACCGCTCTCGATCAGCAGGCCTTCAACCAGAGCCTGCTGGCCGACTCACCCTACCGCCCGGTGGATAATGTGCTGAGCGTCCGCGAGCCCGACCTGTGGCAAAAAGCGCAGCGCCGACTCACCGGCGACTGGACCTCCGCCAGCCTCGATGCCGATCGCTACTTCTCATCCAGCAGCGCCTGGCGCGGGTTTATCAGCTATCGTTCGCCGTGGAATCCCGCCCGCCTGGTGGTGGTGGCGATGGCCAGCAATGATGACCAGCTGGCGCGACTGAAAAACGATCTGGACTCACCGCGCATCAATGCCGGGATCCGTGGCGATACCGCGGTGATCACCAGCGATAACGGGGTGCGTAGTTTCCAGGTAAGTACGCCGTTCCCCAGCGGTCAGATGCCGTGGTACATGATGGCGGTCTGGTATGCCAGCCAGCACTCCGGTTTCCTCGCTCTGCTGGGGCTGATTGCCACCTCGATAATGGGACTGGCGCTGACCGCGATGTTTAAACGTCACGCCCGTAAGCGTCTGGGTTCGGGGGATAACCAATGAAAAGAAAGATAACGATAACGATGAAAAGCTCCCGGCGGCTCACCACATTCTGCCTCACCGGCGCCCTGGCTCTCGGCGCTTCTGGCGGCGCGCTGGCGGCGGGTAACGACGCGGCGCTGCAGGCGCTGTTCGCCCAGGCCAACTACTGGCATGAGAAATCCCATGACGAGCTGGCGATGGAGTCCCTGCAGAAGGTGCTCTCGGTGGATGCCAACAACACCCAGGCGCTGTATCTGATGGCGCTCTGGTCGCAGCAGGGCGGCGATATGCAGGCGGCGGCGCAGTGGCGCGCGCGGCTGGCGAAAGCGGCGCCGGACAGCCCGGGACTGCAGGATCTGGACAACGCCAAAAAAATGTCGCAGGTGCCGCAGGGCCAGCTCAGTCTGGCTCGCCAGCAGGCGCGCGGCGGCAATATCCCCGGCGCGCTGGCGACCTGGCGCAGCATGTTCAATGGCAATACGCCGCCTGCCGGGCTGGCGGCGGAATATTACCTGACCATGGCCAGCGACAAATCGCTCTATCCGCAGGCCATTAGCGAACTGCGGCAGTACGTGGCGCAGCATCCCCAGGAGAACGCCCCGCGGGTAGCGTTGGGCAAAGCGTTAACCTGGCGGGAAGATACCCGTCGGGAAGGGATCGCCCTGCTCGAGCCGATGGCCAGCGGCAATAAAGAGGCGGACAGCGGCTTGCGTCAGGCCTTGCTCTGGCTGGGTCCGCAGGCCGGGGATGAGCAGTATTACGATACCTGGATGCAGCGTCATCCGCAGGATAGCGAAGTTCAGAACTACTTTCGTGAACGGCGCAGCGGCCAGGCGCGCGGCCAGGGCTACGCCAATCTCAACAGCGGCAATACCGCTGCCGCGAAGCAGCAGTTTGAAGAGGTATTGCAGACCAACCCGCAGGATGCCGATGCGTTGGCGGGCATGGGCTATATCGCGCAGCGCAGCGGCGACTACCAGGCCGCATCGCAATATCTGAGCCGGGCGGCGGACCTCGGCGGCGACGCCTCGGCGACCCGCCGTCAGCAGGCGGCTGATGCCCTGTTCTACGGCCAGCTGGCGCAGGCTCAGCAGGCCTATAAGCAGGGCAATATCAGCCAGGCGCTGGCGCTCTCCGCGCCGCTTGCGCAGCAGAGCGGGGCGCGGGGCGCCTCGGCGAAGCTGTTTCGCGCCGATGTGCTGCGACATAACAAAGATTTACCCCAGGCCGAGCAAACGCTGCGCTCACTGTTAAACGACGACCCGCAGAATGCGGCGGCGCGGGAAAACCTCTACTACGTGCTGCGCGAGCAGAATAAATCCGCCGAGGCGCAGGCGATGCTGCAGACGCTGCCGCAGAGCCTACAGCAAAAACTGCAGCCGCGAGTGGTGGCCGGCATGCCAGGCGACGCCCTGCGTCGTCAGGCCCAGGCGCAGGTCAGCAGCGGTAACCCAGCCGGCGCAATAGCCACCCTGCGCGAAGGCGTTGCCCGCTATCCGGACGATCCCTGGCTGCGTCTCGATCTGGCCCGACTGCTGCAAAAATCGGGTAACGCCAGCGAGGCCTCTTCGCTGATGTCGGCGGCCTATCGCCCCGGCGCCAGCAACAGCGCGTTGTATGCCGCCGCGCTGTTCGCCAGCGAAAACGGCGCCTGGCAACAGGCGCAGACGCTGCTGGCGCGCATTCCCGGCGGCAGCCAGACCAGCGACATGCGCGATTTACGTCAGCGGGTGAACTACAACCTGCAGCTGGTGACCGCCGAAAACTACCTGGCGCAGGGCAATACCATCGCCGCCAGCAATACCCTGCGGGCGATGGCCTCTACGCCGCCGAAAGCCCCGGCGGACGCCGGCAAGCTGGCGCGGCTGCTGGCCGAGAGCGGCGACCTGACCACCGCGGTATCGCTGGTGCGCAACAATATCAGCGGCGGGGTGTCCGGCAACGCCGGGGATTACGCCGATCAGATCGCCGTCCTGAACCAGGCCGGGCTGACCGGCGAGGCGCAGAACCTGATCAGCAATCCGCAGCTGCAGGCCAGCAGTACGCCGACGCAGCTGGCGAGCATTCGCAATGGCTATGTGATCAACGAGGCCGACCGCCTGCGCGAGCAGGGCAATTATGCCGCGGCGTATGACAAGCTGATCCGTGCCATGCAGAGCGATCCGCAGAATACCGATCTGATGTTCGCCATGGCGCGGCTGTACCAGAGCGGCAAAATGAACAAAGAGGCCGGTGTGGTCTATGACTACCTGATGACGCGCGATACGCCGAACCAGGATGCGCGCGCCGGGGCTATCGACGTCGCGCTGTCGGCGGGGAACAACGATCGCGCGGAACAGCTGGCCGTCGGCTTGCGTCAGGATAACTCCCCGGATCGCCTGCTGCTGCTGGCGAGAGTGGCGGAGGCCCAGGGTCATCATCAGCAGGCGATGACCTACCTGCGCAGCGCCCGCGGCAAACTGCTGGGCATGCAAAGCACCAACAGCAGCGAAACGCCGACCGTCGGCGGGGTGCTGGCGGCGGATAACCCCTTCATCGGCGTGTCGCAAACGTCGGCGCCGACGCGGACGGCCTCCGCCTACGGGCAGTATATGCCGTGGCAGGTTGCCCAGTCGGCCGCCGCGCCCGGCTCCTCACTGCCGGGGATCCAGCGCACCGATCTGCCGGTGGACACCGCCCAGACGCGGATGCTGCGTCAGGTGGACACCATGATGGAGTCGCTGCAGGAGAAAACCGGCAGCTGGCTGCAGGGGGGAATGGACGTGCGCGGACGCGACGGCGAATCGGGCACCAGCAAGCTGACGGAGCTCAGAACGCCGCTGACCTGGTCCTCCTCGCCGTTTGGCGACTCGCGCTTTGACTTTACCGTCACCCCGGTGTCGTTAAACGCCGGGACCGCCAGCGGCGACGCCTGGCGTCGCTACGGCGCCAACCCGCTGGCCAACGCGGTCTCCAATATGGTGAGTACCGCCACCAGCGAGCAGGCGGCGATCGCCTCGATGACCGAGGCGGAGCGGACGGCCTATTTTGCCAGCAATCCGGGGGCAGAGGCGTTAAGCGGCCTGGGCACCCTGAACGCGGCGGACTTCAATCCGACCACCAGCAGCGGGATGGAAAACCTGGCGAAGCTCGGGAGCTATGATTCGGGGCAGGTGGCCAGCTATCTTTCCTCGTCCAGCCGTAAGCCGAACGTTGACCAGACCAGCGGCTCGACCGATTCGCAGAAGGCCAACGGCGTCGAACTGGCGCTGGCGCTAAGCGGTGACGATTACCGGGTCGATATCGGCAGCACGCCGCTGGGCCAGGATCTGAATACCGTTGTCGGCGGGGTGAAATGGTCGCCCAAGCTGACCAACTATCTGTCGCTGATCCTCACCGGCGAACGCCGCTCGCTCACCGACAGCCTGCTTTCGTATGTCGGTCTGAAGGATGCCTATTCCGGTAAAACCTGGGGGCAGGTGACGAAAAACGGCGGCACCCTGCAGCTGAGTTATGACGACGGTGACGCGGGCTTCTACGTTGGCGGCGGCGGTTACAGCTACCTGGGGCAGAACGTCGCCAGCAACACCAGCATCAACGCCAATGCCGGGGTCTATCTGCGGCCCTATCATGACGAATACCGCCAGCTGCAGGCCGGGTTGAGCATGAGCTATATGGATTACTCCAAAAACCTCAGCTACTTCACCTATGGCCAGGGGGGCTACTTTAGTCCGCAAAACTACGTCAGCGTGTCGCTGCCGGTCAGTCTGACGGAAAAATATGATAACTGGACCATGAAGCTCGGCGGCTCGGTGGGCTACCAGTCTTACAGCCAGGATAAGAGCGCCTATTTCCCGACCAATTCGGAGTGGCAGCAGACCCTGGAGACGGCGGTGAGCAATGGGTTTGCCAAGGAAGCCTACTATTCTGCGACCTCGAAGAGCGGCATCGGCTATACCCTGCGCGCCGGGGCGGATTACAAGGTCAACAAACAGATGACGCTGGGGGGCCAGATTGGCTATGACACCTTCGGGGATTATAACGAAAGCACCGCCGGGCTC
The DNA here is from genome assembly GCF_050378655.1 of Klebsiella sp. 7-CIP_Kleb. Classification (NCBI taxonomy): domain Bacteria; kingdom Pseudomonadati; phylum Pseudomonadota; class Gammaproteobacteria; order Enterobacterales; family Enterobacteriaceae; genus Klebsiella; species Klebsiella sp. 7-CIP_Kleb. The sequence continues at coordinate 185,634 of NZ_JBNRLJ010000006.1, read as the reverse complement.
TATATTCGCTATATGTTAGGAGATCATTGATGATGACGGAGAACAATAACCCGGTGGTGATGACCTGGTTTCAGCAGCAGCAAACGCCTGCCGGATGGTTCGATCTGTTGATTATTATGGTCGAAGGTATGTTAAATAATGCCGGCGAGCTGGAAAGTCAGCCCTTCCTGCGTCAGATGGGCGCCTCGTTGGCGGAGACCCATCCGTTGCCGGCGTCGGAGACCGTAGGGGAGCTGGAGGCGAATATCAACCGGCTGCTGACCCATTTCCACTGGGGGGTGGTGACCATCGACGTCGGTGAGGATGGCCTGCGCTTGCGCCATCAGGCGTTGCCGGTCAGCCGCGACGATGCGGGGCGCGTGCGCTGGTGCAACGCGTTCTGTGCCATACTCGAGGGGTTATATTCTCGCTGGCTGCAGAGTCAGGGAGGCAGCGCTCACGTAATATTGCAGCGTGAGCGGGTGTTCTCTGTCTCTGACGTTCAGTTTCTTTACTACCATCCATAATGAGTGAATTTATGCCCCTGCGTGCTTTAGTGGCGGTGATAGTGACAACGGCAGTAATGCTGGTGCCCCGGGCGTGGGCGGATACGGCCTGGGAGCGTTATAAGGCCCGTTTTATGATGCCGGACGGCCGTATCATTGATACCGCCAATGGCAATGTGTCGCATACGGAAGGCCAGGGCTTCGCCATGCTCCTGGCGGTGGCGAATAACGATCGCCCGGCGTTCGACAAGCTGTGGCAGTGGACGGACAGCACCCTGCGCGACAAGTCTAACGGGCTGTTTTACTGGCGCTATAACCCGGTGGCGCCGGACCCGATCGCCGATAAAAACAACGCCACCGATGGCGATACCCTGATCGCCTGGGCGCTGCTGCGCGCGCAAAAGCAGTGGCAGGACAAGCGCTACGCCACGGCCTCCGATGCCATCACCGCCTCCCTGCTGAAATATACGGTGGTGACTTTCGCCGGTCGCCAGGTGATGCTCCCGGGCGTGAAGGGGTTTAACCGCAACGACCACCTGAACCTTAACCCCTCCTATTTCATCTTCCCGGCCTGGCGGGCCTTTGCGGAGCGGACGCACCTGACCGCCTGGCGGACATTGCAGAGTGACGGGCAGGCGCTGCTGGGGCAAATGGGCTGGGGGAAATCGCATCTGCCCAGCGACTGGGTGGCGCTGCGGGCGGATGGCAAGATGCTGCCGGCCAAAGAGTGGCCGCCGCGGATGAGTTTCGATGCGATCCGTATCCCGCTGTATATCTCGTGGGTCGATCCGCACAGCGCCTTGCTCGCACCGTGGAAAGCCTGGATGCAGAGTTACCCGCGCCTGCAAACTCCGGCGTGGATCAACGTTAGCACCAACGAGGTCGCCCCGTGGAATATGGCCGGCGGCCTGCTGGCGGTGCGTGATTTAACGCTTGGCGAACCGCTGGAAGCGCCGCAGATTGACGACAAGGATGATTATTACTCCGCCAGCCTCAAGCTGCTGGTCTGGCTGGCGAAACAGGATCAGCGCTAGCGCTGTGATGGCTTTGCAGGTTTCTCAGCCCGTATGCCTGCGGGCTGAGAGAAAAGAGCAGGAACGTCTCACGATGTAAGGCCGCCAGAATAGGCGGCCTTGTCGCTTATTGCGGATAAGGCACCCAACTGCCGCCATTCAGCTGGACATAAGGCTTGCCCTGATACTGGATAACGATGGCGTTGGCGTTTTCGGACACCGCCGCGCTCTGCGGCAGGTTGGCGACATACTGCTGCCAGTTGACGCTGTCTTCGCTGAACATTTTGCCGTCGAGGGCGCGCACCACCAGCTCCGACACCGCCAGGTAGCTGCTGGGCTGATCGATGATAATTGGCGCGCCTTCATGCGGCGCCTTCATGCCGAAGAATTTCACCGCCGTCGGGACGTTAGTGATCGACGGGCTCGGGATATCCCGCAGGCCAGACACCTGCATCTTATCGCCCTTCAGCGCGCCGCCGTGTTCCGGCACCACCACCACCATCACCTTACGCCCCGATTTTTCCAGTTCGGTGAAGAAGTTATCCAGGTCGTCAAACAGCTTCTGCGCCCGCACTTTGTAGTCCGCGGTTTTGCTTTGCCCCGGGAAGTGATTGCCGTCATGCAGCGGCAGGGTGTTATAGAACGTGGCGCTCCGCGGATTGCTGCTGGCCTCTTCGGTCTTCAGCCAGCGGTTGAGAACCGCGAGATCCTCATACACTGGCGAGCCATCAAATGCCTGCAGGCTGACCGGCAGACCGCTCTGGTCCATCAGCGGGCTCTGCATGCCGCCCAGCGAACGCAGCTCTTTTAGGAAGTCGCCGAACAGGCCGTTGTGGCCGAGCATCAACTGCTGGTTGAAGCCGAGTTTCGCCAGGTTTTCAAACAGGTAGCAATCGGCGCCGGATGGCTGATACAGGTTGGTATGCGACAGCTGGCCGCAGCTGGCGCGCAGCAGACGCACCGCCGCAGGTCCGCTGTAGGAGGTCGCTGAGTTAAAGTTTTTGAAGACGATATCGAAATGCTTCCACAGCGGGTGGTCCATCAGCCCGGCGGCTTCAATATCCGACCAGGAGAGCGAGCAGATATTGATCACCAGCAGGTCAAACGGCTGCGCATCCGCCGGCAGCTGGTCCGGGAACGGTGTCTTGCGCTTCTGCTCGGCGGCATAGAAACCGTTCAGCCAGTTGGTGAGGTTGGCCGAGGTCGGCGGTTCGGTCTGCGGCGGAATATCGCTGCTGGCCGGGCTGGACGCGGCGCCAGCGGCGGCGTTGGTCCCGACGTTGGCCGGCGCGGTGGCGGCGGCAGTGGTGGGCTGACCGGCAGGCCAAATGGTAAAGGCCGGCAGCAGCGGACTGACCGCCTGCCAGACGACCATCGCGGAGACAAACACGGTAACGCGCAGCCACTGGCTGATAAACAGCCACAGCACCAGTAAAACAAAGAAGGCGCCGACCATGCTCCAGTTGATAAAGCGGACAATCAGATCCCAGATATAGCTGGCGCTGAAGCCGGCGATTTGCGATCCCTGGCTAAAAATCGACTCTGGCCCGGGCAGCCAGGTATCGTGCCAGAACAGCGCGAATCCCAGCGGAATGGCGATCCAGTGGCGGATGCGGTGCAGCTTTTCGCGCGGGATCGGCACCAGCAGAAAGGCGAGAAACACCAGGTTAAGCATCGGGTGAAAATTGAGATACCCGGCCCACAGCAGGGCAAACTTGACCAGAAAGTAGAAGTTCCAGCCGCCAAGGCCGCGCCAGTACTGCCAGAGCGGAAGCGGTGCCGCGGTCGTTTTTTTATTTGTCATTTGTTCGCTTTGCCTTGCTTAACCGTTGTTCCCCGGCGTAATACCCCTGCCGGTTTCACGTAACGGGGTTTAAAGAACATCAGTCTTAACGTCGTGCGGATCCGGCGCTGATAGTGGCGCGTCAGGTAGCCCAGCGGAAAAAACAGCAGGGCGCAGAGCACCACCAGTTGCAGAATATCGGCGATAGACATCATCAGGCTTGCTCCTCACGGGTGGTTAACCGGTGTGGTTCGGGATAGCGTCGCCAGTGGCGTCCATCATGGGTGGCGTTGATGGTCTCGTTTTTACCGACCGTGAGAGGCAGCGGCGTATTCCAGCGCGCCGGCTCGATGCCGCGCATGATCACAATTTCCGAGAGAATCTGTTTGTCTTCAAACCACACCATGCGGTTAGAAAAAATATCGCCAGTCGGTAGCGGGAAGATATGATTTAGCGCGGTGTCGAGGTCATTGATCCGGCAAAACGACAAGAACAGCACCAGCCGGTTATTGCCGATGGTCATGATGTCGCCCATCCGGTTGGGTTTGCATAACGTCAGCGCCTGCTCAACGCGCAGCCCCGGCGCCGGGCGCAGGGCCACCATCACGCCTTTGCTGTCGGCCGGCAGCAGGGTATTGGTCATCACGTTGTGCACCGCTTCGCAAAAGGCGTCCCATTTCTGATAGCCGCGCAGTTTTAACGGCTGGCTCCAGGTGAGCAGGGTGGCAAAATCTTCCGGGATATGGCGGGAGAACTTTTGGTTCTGAACGCTTTCGATTAGCGTCAGGCAGCGGGAAAGCGACGCGCTGCTGGGGATCACCAGGCTGGCGCCGCTGCTCAGCAGCAGCCGCTCATCAGTCGCGCGCAGGCTGGGGGTTTGTTCGCGGACAATAATTTTCAGCGCCGTGCCGCGCTGACGGCGCAGGGTATGAATATAGCGTCCCAGCTGTTCAATTTGCGTGTTCTGGGTAATGGAGAAGAGGATCGTCGCCGCTTGCGCGGTGCGCCCGGCGTTGAAGACCTCGTCGTTGGTGTCAAACAGCGTCCAGTATTCCGACAGCGGCGGGGCACCTTCCAGCACGCGCACATTGCTGAGGATCGCTTTTTCATCGCTGCGCGGCTGCACGCTGGTTTCAGCGTCCTGCGCTAATCGCCAGCCGGCGTCATCATGTTGCACCATCAGCTGCTGCTGGGCGCTGATACCCTTATCGCTTCCCCACCAGGCAATATCAAAGATATGCCGGTCGCCCTGGTAACGAATACTTGCCAGTCCGGAAAGGGAGCGGTACTCACGTAATAAGGGAGTCAGCTGCCGATCAATATCCTGCGCGGAATTGATCGCTAAGAATGCGCAGCGATGATATTGCGCCCAGCGGCTGGTCTTTTCCACCCAGGCGCATAACTTTTCGTTATTTATATTTTGCCAGGCATTTTCAGCACATAGCAGAATAAATAAATAATTGCCAGGTTCGAGGGAGCAGACCAAGTCGCGATGTATTTCTTCCAGCGCCTCCGGACGATTCGGCAGGGTAAACAGTGCAATATTATCCGGGCCGTGAATGTGTTCTAATGAAATGATATCATTTGGTTTATTCCCCATCACCAGCGCGGCAACCTTGCTGTTTTTCGCCTGCGTGGCCAGCGTCTGATTAAATAGACTGACGGCATCGGCATAACGGTCAACGTTGAGCCACCATACCCCGCCGACCGGCATATGGCACACTTCATCCCATAATGATGAAATACCCAAAGTAAATACACTATCCACGGCATCCCTCGTGCGCCCTGATTCACACTGGATAAGTTTACTAGCGAAACTGACAGAGTAAACCTAACATTGAAATTAAAGGTCATCAGTTTTAGCATGTACACCTGCTTTTTAAGGATGCGCTGTATACGTCCTCTGGTTTAATAATAAATTTCGAACGGACAGAGATATGCCAGCAAAAGATCCTGCGGTACCCACGGACGCCACGCTGGGGTACACCTTTCAAAATGATTTTCTGGCGCTTAGCCGGGCATTTTCCCTGCCGGATATTGATTATCATGATATTTCCAGGCGCGAACAGCTGAACGCGGCGCTGAAGCGCTGGCCGCTGCTGGCAGAGTTTGCAGAGAAAAAATAAGGAAGCCGGAGATGGCTATTCTGGGATTACAGGGCGTGCGAGGGGGGACTGGCGTCACGTCCATTACGGCTGCACTCGCCTGGGCGCTGCAATTGCTCGGTGAAACGGTGCTGGCGATCGACGCCAGCCCGGATAATATGCTGCGTTTTTTCTTCAATACCGACATCCATCATCAGGACGGCTGGGCGCGGGCGCTGCTCGATGGCCGGGACTGGCGCGACGCGGGTCTGCGCTATACGCAGCATATCGATCTGCTGCCGTTTGGCCAGCTCAGCGCGGGCGAAAGAGAAAACGTCGACCAGCTGCAGCCCACCCTGGGGGCGATGACGGAGGCCGTACTGCAGCTGCAGGGGCAGTACCGCTGGCTACTGCTGGATCTGCCGGCGGGCTATTCGCCGTTGACCCGCGAGCTGCTGACGCTCTGCGACCGCTCGCTGGTGGTGGTGCATCCTGACGCCAACAGCCATATCCGTTTGCACCAGCAGCCCTTTCCGGCCAACAGCGATATTCTGATTAACGATCTGCGGGTCGGCAGCCAGCTGCAGGAAGATCTCTACCAGCTGTGGCTTGAGAGCCAGCCGCGCATCCTGCCGGTGACCATCCATCGCGACGAAGCGATGGCCGAGTGCCTGGCGGCGAAGCAGCCCCTTGGGGAGTATCGCCAGGACTCTCTGGCGGCGGAAGAGGTACTGACCCTGGCGAACTGGTGTCTGATCCACTATGCCGGCGGGAGGCCGGCATGATCCGCCTCAGCACGCTGCTGCTGGCCCCGCCGGTGGGGGAACGGCTGCGCGCGCGCTATGACGACTACCGGCAGCATGGCGCCTCATGGCTGTCGGCGTCGCTTGGCTGCCTGTGGGCATCGCTGGTCTGGGCGCTAATGCCGCTGGAGACGCCGCGATGGCAGGCGATTCTGGCGCACCATGACACCTATTTCCCCCATATTAATCCGCATCGGCCACGTCCGCTGGATCCGCTGCGCTACCTGCTGCAATCCCTGTGGTTACTGACAACGCGCGTGCCGGAGCCGGAGAAAAAGGTCAACTGGCGTTCGCTGGCGGCGCTGGAAGGGGTGCACGGTCGCTATACGCAGTGGCTGGAAAAATTGCCTGAGCAGGTCAACGCCCGCACCGGTCATCTGGATAAACAGAAAGAGCTGGCGCACCTCAATCCCAAACTGCGCCGGGCCATCCTTGGGGGGGTGACCTGCTGCTCGCTGGTGCTGGCGCTGATGTGTATTACGCAGCCTTTTAACCCGCTGTCGCAGTTTATCTTCCTGATGCTGCTGTGGGGCGTGGCGCTGCTGGTGCGGCGCATCCCCGGCCGCTTCTCGGCGCTGATGCTGATCGTGCTGTCGCTGACGGTCTCGTGCCGCTATATCTGGTGGCGCTATACCTCGACGCTGAACTGGAACGACCCGGTAAGCCTGGTGTGCGGGATTATTTTGCTGTTCGCTGAGACCTACGCCTGGGTGGTGCTGGTGCTGGGCTACTTCCAGGTGGTCTGGCCGTTGAACCGCCAACCGGTGCCGCTGCCGGAGGACATGGATCTGTGGCCGACGGTGGACATCTTCGTCCCCACCTACAACGAAGATCTCAACGTGGTGAAAAACACCATCTACGCCTCGCAGGGCATCGACTGGCCGAAGGACAAGCTGAACATCTGGATCCTCGACGACGGCGGACGGGAAGCGTTTCGCCAGTTTGCCAAAGATGTCGGGGTGCACTATATCGCCCGTACCAGCCATGAGCACGCCAAAGCCGGCAACATCAACAATGCGCTGAAATACGCTAAAGGGGAGTTCGTCTCGATCTTTGACTGCGACCATGTGCCGACGCGCTCGTTTCTGCAGATGACCATGGGCTGGTTCCTGAAAGAGAAAGAGCTGGCGATGATGCAGACCCCGCACCACTTCTTCTCGCCCGATCCCTTCGAGCGCAACCTTGGTCGTTTTCGCAAAACGCCGAACGAAGGGACGCTATTCTACGGCCTGGTGCAGGACGGGAACGACATGTGGGACGCCACCTTCTTCTGCGGCTCCTGCGCCGTGATTCGCCGTGGCCCGCTGGATGAGATCGGCGGAATCGCCGTCGAAACGGTGACCGAAGATGCCCACACCTCGCTGCGCCTGCACCGGCGGGGTTACACCTCCGCCTATATGCGTATTCCGCAGGCTGCGGGGTTGGCGACGGAGAGTTTATCCGCGCATATCGGCCAGCGCATCCGCTGGGCGCGCGGGATGGTGCAGATATTCCGCCTCGATAATCCGCTGTTTGGCAAAGGCCTGAAGCTGGTACAGCGCGTCTGCTACGCCAACGCCATGCTTCACTTTCTCTCCGGTATTCCGCGCCTCATCTTCCTCACGGCGCCGCTGGCCTTTTTGCTGCTCCATGCCTATATCATTTATGCGCCAGCGCTGATGATCGCGCTATTCGTGTTGCCGCATATGATCCACGCCAGCCTGACCAACTCGAAGATTCAGGGCAAATATCGCCATTCGTTCTGGAGTGAAATCTACGAGACGGTGCTCGCCTGGTATATCGCGCCGCCCACCTTTGTGGCGCTGATTAATCCGCATAAAGGCAAATTCAACGTCACCGCGAAGGGCGGACTGGTGGAAGAGGAGTATGTCGACTGGGTGATTTCCCGGCCCTATATCTACCTCGTGCTGCTCAACCTGGTCGGCGTCGCGGTGGGGATCTGGCGCTTTATGTACGGCCCGGAAAACGAAATTCTCACCGTCTGGGTGAGTATTGTCTGGGTGTTCTACAACCTGATTATTCTTGGCGGCGCGGTGGCGGTCTCGGTCGAAAGCAAGCAGGTCCGCCGGTCGCATCGTGTCGAAATGAGCATGCCGGCGGCAATTGCCCGCGAAGATGGCCATCTGTTCTCCTGCACCGTTCACGACTATTCCGACGGTGGGCTGGGGATCAAAATTCACGGCGACGCTCAGGTGTTGGAGGGGCAGAACGCCAGGCTGCTGCTCAAACGGGGACAGCAGGAGTATGCCTTCCCGGTGCGGGTCGCGCGGGTCAACGGCAGCGAAGTGGGATTGCAGCTGCTGCCGTTGACCAACCAGCAGCATATCGATTTTGTGCAGTGTACGTTTGCCCGCGCCGATACGTGGGCGCTTTGGCAGGATAGCTTCCCGGAAGACAAGCCGATGGAAAGCCTGCTGGATATCCTCAAGCTGGGGTTCCGTGGCTATCGTCACCTGGCGGAGTTTTCGCCGCCGTCGGTGAAGGTGGTTTTCCGCGCGCTCACCTCGCTGGTGGCATGGATAGTGTCGTTTGTACCCCGACGCCCTGAACGCGCCGCGCCGACGCTCTCCGCAGACCCGGCAATGGCTCAACAATGATGATAATGCGATGAAAAGAAAACTTTCCTGGATGTGTGCAGTAGCGGTGGGCATGTGCAGCTGGTATCCGCTGGCCTCTTACGCGGCGCCGGCCACCGTGGTGAATCCGGCCCCTGGCGTTCAGCCGCAGGCGGCCTCCCCGCTCGCGCCGGTGACGACAGGCGAGCCGACGGCAACCCTCGCCGAACCGACCGCTCCGGCGGTGGTCGCCGAGAACGTCCCGCAGCGGGAGGTGAAGCTGACCTTTGCCACCATCGCGCCGCCTCCGGGCAGCATTGTGCTGCGCGGCTCACGGCCTGACGCCTCGGTTGAATTCGGCATGCGTAGCGATGAGCTGGTCGCTAACGCGCTGCTCAATCTGGAATACACCCCGTCGCCCTCGCTGCTGCCCGTGCAGTCGCAGCTGAAAGTCTATCTCAACGATGAGCTGATGGGCGTCCTGCCCGTCACCAAAGAGCAGCTGGGGAAAAAGATCCGCGCGCAGCTGCCGATTGACCCGCTGTATATCACCGACTTCAACCGTATACGGCTGGAGTTTGTCGGCCACTACCGCGATGTCTGCGAAAACCCGGCCAGCAGCACGCTATGGCTGGACGTCGGGCGCGAAAGCTATCTGGATCTCACCTACCAGTCGCTGAAGGTGCATAACGATCTGTCGCACTTCCCGGTACCGTTCTACGATCCGCGCGACAACCGCCCGCTGACGCTGCCGATGATTTTCCCGGGCTCGCCGGCGGTGGCCCAGCAGCAGGCGGCGGCGATTATCGCTTCATGGTTCGGCAGCAAGGCCGGCTGGCGCGGCCAGCAGTTCCCGGTCTATTTCAACGAACTGCCGGATCGTAACGCCATTGTCTTCGCCACCAACGACAAGCGTCCGGATTTCCTGCGCGATCATCCGCCGGTCAACGCGCCGACCATCGAAATGATCGACAACCCGAACGATCCTTACGTCAAGCTGCTGGTTATTTTCGGCCGCGATGATAAAGACCTGCTGCTGGCGGCGAAGGGGATTGCCCAGGGCAATATTCTGTTCCGCGGCAGCAGCGTCACCGTGGACGGCATCAAAACCCTGCAGCCGCGGCAGCCATACGATGCGCCAAACTGGGTGCGCACCGACCGCTCGGTCACCTTTGCTGAGCTGAAAACCTATGAGCAACAGCTGCAGTCCAGCGGGCTGGTGCCGGATGCCATCACCGTGGCGCTTAACCTGCCGCCGGATCTCTATCTGCTGCGGGCCAACGGCATCGATATGGATCTGAAATATCGCTATACCATGCCGCCGGTGAAGGATAGCTCGCGGATGGATATCAGCCTTAACGACCAGTTCCTGCAGTCGTTCAGCCTTAACAGCTCGCAGGACGTGAACAAACTGATCCTGCGCCTGCCGGTGCTGCAGGGGCTGCTGGACGGCAAATCGGAGGTTACCATACCCGCGCTGCGTCTTGGGGCGGTGAACCAGCTGCGCTTTGACTTCCAGTACATGAACCCGATGCCCGGCGGCTCTATCGACAACTGTATTACCTTCCAGCCGGTGCAGAACCATGTGGTGATCGGCGACGATTCGACCATCGACTTCTCGAAGTATTATCACTTTATTGCTCTACCGGACCTGCGCGTCTTCGCCAATGCTGGCTTCCCTTACAGCCGTATGGCGGACCTCGCCGACACCCTGGTGGTGGTGCCGAAGGCGCCGACCCAGGGCCAGGTGGCGACGCTGCTGCAGGCGCTGGGCGGCATCGGTTCGCAGACCGGCCTGGCGGCGATTAATCTGCAAATGACTGACGATGGCAACCAGATCAAGAATAAAGATGCGGATCTGCTGCTGATCGGCGCGATCCCCTCGTCCCTCAAGGACGATACCAAAATCAACCTGCTGGTCGAGGCGACCAAAAGCTGGGTGAAAATGCCGATGCGTCATTACGACCTTGCGAGCATTTATCCCGATGACGAGGCCCGCACGCCCAACACCCGCACCGACATCACTTCTTCCGGACCGATGGCGGCGGTGATTGGCTTCCAGTCGCCCTACAACGATCAGCGCAGCGTGGTGGCCCTGCTGGCCGACAGCCCGCGCGGTAATGAACTGCTAACCAACGCCCTCAACGACAGTGGTAAGCGGGCGGCGATGTTTGGCTCGGTGGCGGTGATCCGCGAATCCGGCGTCAACAGCCTGCGGGTGGGCGATGTTTACTATGTCGGCCATCTGCCCTGGTTCGAGCGCATCTGGTTCGCGCTCTCTAACCACCCGATACTGCTGGCGATCTTCGCCGCGGTCAGTATCGTGCTGCTGGCGTGGGTGCTGTGGCGCATGCTGCGCATTATCAGCCGCCGCCGCCTTAGCCTGGATGATGAGTAAACCATGATGAAAGTACTTTGCGGCGCGGTGCTCTCCGCGCTGGTGCTGGCGGCGGGCCAGGCGAGCGCCGCCTGCCAGTGGCCCGCCTGGGAGCAGTTTAAGCAAGCCTACGTCAGCCCCGAGGGGCGGGTGATCGACCCCAGCGATGCGCGCAAAATTTCCACTTCCGAAGGACAGAGCTATGGCCTGTTCTTTGCCCTGGCGGCCAACGATCGCGCGGAGTTCGACAAGCTGCTGACCTGGACACAGAACAACCTGGCGGAGGGCGACCTGCGGCAGCATCTGCCGGGCTGGCTGTGGGGGAAAAAGGACGACGAGCAGTGGACGCTGCTGGACAGCAATTCGGCATCCGACTCAGATCTGTGGATAGCCTGGGCGCTGCTGGAGGCGGGGCGCCTGTGGCAGCAGCCGCAGTACACCGAGACCGGGAAAGCGCTGCTGGCGCGGATTGTCGATGAAGAGACGGTGGCGGTGCCGGGCCTTGGCACGATGCTGCTGCCGGGAAAAGTCGGTTTTGCCGATGACAGCGGCTGGCGGTTTAACCCCAGCTATCTTCCACCGCAGCTGGCCACCTATTTTGTGCGTTTTGGCGCGCCGTGGCCTGCCCTGCGCGATACTAACCTGCGTCTGCTGCTGGAGACCGCACCGAAAGGCTTTACCCCGGACTGGGTGCGCTATGAGAAAGGGAAAGGCTGGCAGCTGAAAACGGAGAAGCCGCCGATCGGCAGCTATGACGCGATTCGCGTCTACCTGTGGGTGGGCATGCTTCATGACGGCGATAAGCAGAAAGCGCGTCTGCTGGCCCGCTTTGCGCCGATGGCGGCGCAGACCGCGGAGCAGGGGGTACCGCCGGAGAAAGTGAATATCGCCACCGGCAAAACCAGCGGCCAGGGGCCGGTGGGCTTTTCCGCGGTGATGCTGCCGTTTTTACAGAACGACGAGGCCCGGTCGGTGCAACGGCAGCGCGTCGCCGATAACTATCCCGGCGCGGATGCCTACTACAGCGCGGTCCTGACGCTGTTTGGCCAGGGTTGGGATCAACACCGTTTTCGTTTCACTGCGGGTGGCGAATTACAACCTGACTGGAACCAGGAATGCGCAAGCTCTCACTAAGTTTACTCACGCTGTCCCTCGGCGTTGCGCTGCTGCCGTTAGCGCAGGCGACGACGACGCCCGCCCAGGAACATCTGCTGGAGCAGGTGCGCCTCGGCGAGGCCAGCAATCGTGAAGACCTGGTGCGCCAGTCGCTGTACCGTCTGGAGCTGATTGACCCCAACAACCCGGACCTGATTGCCGCGCGGATGCGCTATCTGCTGCGCCAGGGGGATGCCGCCGGGGCGCAAAAAGAGCTGGAGCGACTGACGAAGCTGGCGCCGGACTCCCCGGAGCTGAAGGCGTCGCGCAATGAGATGAAAAGCAACACCGGCGAGGGTCGTCAGGCGCTGCAGCAGGCGCGACTGCTGGGCGTGGCCGGGAAGGTCGATGAAGCCATCGCCGCCTACGAAAAGCTGTTCGGCGGCGTGCCGGATGATGTTGATGCCGCGATTGAATACTGGACGCTGGTGGCGCGCCTGCCGGCCCGTCATAGCGAAGGCGTCAGCCAGCTGAAAAAACTGAACGCCAGCGCGCCGGGCAACGTCAGCCTGCTCACGGCGCTGGCGAAGCAGATGTTTGCCGATAACAAACCGCAGGAAGGGTTCGCCTATCTGGCGGAAATGGCCCGCTCGGCCTCAGGACGCGGTATCGCCGCCGATATGTGGTACAGCGAGGTGAAAAGCATGCCGGTGAGCAAGGCCAGCGTGCAGGCGTTGCAGCAATTCCTGCTGCAGTTTCCTACCGGCTCGGTGGCGGCGAACGCCCGCGTCCTGCTCGACCAACAGCAGGCGCAGCTGCAGGATCCGACGTTCCGCGCCCGCTCGGAAGGGCTGGCGGCGATCAAATCCGGAAATACCTCGCAGGCGGTGGCGGATCTGCAGAAAGCCGTTCAGGCCGACAGCCGCGACAGCGATGCGGTGGGCGCCCTCGGCCAGGCCTATTCCCAGCGCGGCGACCGCGCGCGGGCGGTGGCCCAGCTCAATAAAGCGATTGCCATGGATCCCGACAGCCCGAATCGCGGCAAATGGGACAGCCTGCTGCAAACCAACCGCTACTGGCTGCTGATCAAGCAGGGGGATAACGCCCTGAAGGCCGGTAAGCTTGCGCAGGCGCAGAATTATTATGCCCAGGCGCAGCGGGTCGATCGGACCGACAGCTATGCCGTGCTGGGGCTGGGCGACGTCGCGGCGGCGCGCAAAGAGTCGGCGGCGGCGGAGCGCTATTATCAGCAGGCGTTGCGCCTGGATCGCGGCAATAACCTGGCGGTGCGCGGCCTGGCCAACCTCTATCGCGCCGAATCGCCCGAGAAAGCCAGCGCCTGGATCGCCGGCCTTCCTGCTGCCCAGCGGCGCAGTATTGATGATATCGAGCGCAGCCTGACCAACGACCGGCTGGAGAAACAGGCGCAGGCCCTGGAGAGCCAGGGCAACTGGGCGCAGGCGGCGGAAGTCCAGCGTCGGCGCCTGGCGCTCGATCCGGACAGCGTGTGGATCACCTATCGTCTGGCGCGGGATCTGGTCAGCGCCGGCGAACGCCAGCAAGCCGATGCGCTGATGCGGGCGATGGTCAACCGCCAGCCGCAGGATGCTGAACGGATATACGCCTCGGGGCTGTACCTGTCGGGGAACGACCAGGACGATCTGGCGCTGGCGCAAATCGCCACCCTGCCGCGCAACGCGTGGACGGATAACATCCGTGAACTGGAGGCGCGTCTGCAAAGCGACCGGGTGCTGCGCCAGGCGAACCAATTGCGCGACAGCGGCGAGGAAGCGCAGGCGATCGCCCTCATCAAACAGCAGCCGGCCTCGGTACGCTATGACCTGACGCTGGCCGACTGGGCGCAGCAGCGCGGCGACAACCAGACGGCGATTGCCGACTATCAGCGGGTGCTGCGTCAGGAAGCCGACAACGGCGATGCGCGCCTCGGCCTTGCGGAAGTCTACCTGGCCGAGGGGGATAAACCGGCCGCCCGGGCGCAGGTCATGCAGCTGAAAGGCGCAGAGGCCGAATCCATGAATATGCAGCGGCGGGTCGCCCTGGCGCGAGCTGGCCTTGGCGATACCGCTGACGCCCAACGGATTTTTAACCAGATTGTGCCGCAGGCGAAGGCGCAGCCGCCCTCGATGGAGAGCGCGCTGGTGCTGCGCGATGCCGCGCGCTTTGCCACCCGGAACGGGGAGCCGCAGCAGGCGCTGACTCACTACCGGGAGGCGATGGTGGCCTCCGGCATCACCCCCGCGCAGCCGCAGGATAACGATACCTTTACCCGGCTGACGCGCAACGACAGCCGGGATGACTGGCTGAAGCGCGGGATCCGCAGCGATGCCGCCGACCTTTATCGCCAGCAGGATCTGAACGTCACCCTGGAACATGACTTCTGGGGATCCAGCGGCACCGGCGGCTATTCCGATCTGAAGGCGCATACCACCATGCTGCAGGTGGATGCCCCGCTAGCGGATGGCCGGATGTTCTTCCGCACCGACCTGGTCAATATGGATGCCGGCAGCTTTTCCACCCACAGCGACGGGAGCTACTCGCCCAGCTGGGGCACCTGCGGGGAGATCGCCTGCACCAGCGGTAGTAAAAATCAGACCGACAGCGGGGCCAGCGTGGCGGTCGGCTGGCAGAACGACACCTGGAGCGGGGATATCGGCACCACGCCGATGGGCTTCAATGTCGTCGATGTGGTCGGCGGCCTGAGCTACAGCAGCGACGTCGGGCCAGTGGGGTACACGGTCAACGTCCACCGGCGGCCCATCTCCAGCTCGCTGCTCTCCTTCGGCGGGCAGAAAGACAGCAACAGCCATACCGGCACCACCTGGGGCGGTGTTCGCGCCGACGGCGGCGGTGTGAGCCTCAGCTATGACCGGGGCGAAGCGCACGGGATCTGGTCCTCGCTGGGGGCCGACTCGCTGACCGGTAAAAACGTGGCGGATAACTGGCGCGTGCGCTGGATGACCGGCTACTACTACAAGGTGATTAACGAGAATAATCGTCGCGTCACCGTCGGCCTCAACAATATGATCTGGCACTACGACAAAGATCTCAGCGGCTACACCCTCGGCCAGGGCGGCTATTACAGCCCGCAGGAGTACCTCTCTTTCGCCGTGCCGGTGACCTGGCGTCAGCGCACGGAGAACTGGTCCTGGGAACTCGGCGGGTCGGTGTCATGGTCCCATTCGCGTACCCAAACGCAGGCCCGCTATCCGCTGCTGAACCTGATCCCGTCCGACTACCGGCAGCGCGCCAGCGAACTGACGGAGCAGGGCAGCAGCAGCCAGGGATTCGGTTACACCGCCAGAGCGCTGGTGGAGCGGCGGGTGACCAGCAACTGGTTCGTTGGCGCCGCGGTCGATATTCAGCAGGCGAAGGATTATACCCCAAGCCATGCGCTGCTTTACGTCCGCTACTCGGCGGCAGGCTGGCAGGGGGATCTGGATATGCCGCCCCAGCCGCTGGTGCCTTACGCCGACTGGTAGCAGAATAGGCTGAATTACGTCACAGAGCGCCACTCCACGGCGCGCTTCGCGTATACTCGTGAGGCGTTGCCCACCGTCGGCCGCCGGGGAGGTCTCTCCGGCGTCTGCGTCACCGCGCGGAAATATCCCGTCACTTCATCCCTCGCGGGCGTGGGCGAAGGATTTGAGTATATAATCAGCCTGAAACGACCGGGATTGAAGGATTGATACCGGGTATGCATTCAGTATCAGTGGAGAACACCGTTGCGCGTCAGCCGTTCACTTACAATCAAACAGATGGCGATGGTCGCGAGCGTGTCCATGGCCTTTGTATTGGTTTTTTGCACTATTTTGCTGTTTCACTTTGTGCAACAGAGTCGCTTTACCACGGCCACGCAGTTAGAAAGTATCGCGCGATCCGTTCGCGAACCGCTGTCGGCGGCTATTCTGAAAGCCGATATTCCGGAAGCGGAAGCTATTTTAAGCCGTATCCAGCCTGCTGGCATCGTCAGCCGGGCGGATGTGGTCTTGCCCAACCAGTTCCAGGCGTTACGGATGCGGTTTATCCCCGAGCGGTCGGTGCCGGTGACCATCACCCGGCTGTTTGAGCTGCCGGTGCAGATTTCGCTGCCCATTTATTCGCTGGAGCGGCCGGCCAACCCGCAGCCGCTGGCCTATCTGGTGCTGCAGGCCGATTCCTATCGCATGTATAAATTCGTCATGAGCGCCCTTGCCACGTTAGTGACTGCTTACTTACTTCTGGTGCTGATGTTGACGGTGGCGCTCACCTGGTGCATCAACCGGCTGATGGTTCGCCCTCTGCGGCGTATCGCCCGCGAGCTGAACGATCTCTCCCAGCAGGAGCGTCTTGGGCATCAGCTGACCCTCCCGCGCCTGCACCATGACGACGAGATCGGCATGCTGGTGCGCAGCTATAACCGCAACCAGCAGAGCCTGGTGCGCCAGCATGATGAGCTGTCCATCCAGTCGACCCGCTTCCCGGTCTCCGAGCTGCCGAATAAAGCCTTTTTGCTGGCGATGCTGGAGCAGACGGTGGCCCGCCCGCAGAGCGCCGCGCTGATCGTCGTCGCCTGTGAAACCCTGCAGGACGCCGCCGGCGTGCTCAAGGAGAGCCAGCGCGAAATGCTGCTCCTGACGCTGGTGGAGAAGCTGCGCGCCGCGATCCCGCCGCAGATGGTGCTGGCTCAGGTGAGCGGCTATGACTTCGCCATTCTCGCCGATGGCCTCGCCGAATCCTGGCAGGCGGTGACGTTAAGTAAGCAAGTGCTCACTATTATTAATGAACGTTTGCCGCTGCATGGTCTGCAGCTGCGACCCTACGCCAGCGTCGGGATCGCTATGTTCCACCCCGGCCTCAGCGCCGAACAGTTTTACCGGCGCGCGGTGTCAGCCGCCGTCACCGCAAGACGCAAAGGTAAAAACCAGATTGAGTTCTTCGATCCCGAGCAGATGGAAAAGGCTCAGCGTCGCTTGATGGAAGAGCACGATATAATGACCGCCCTCGACAACCAGCAGTTCGCTATCTGGCTGCAGCCGCAGGTGGCCTGCGCCAGCGGCGAGATCTGCGGCGCCGAGGTGCTGCTGCGTCAGCGGCAGGCGGATGGCAGCTGGTCGCTACCGCCGGCGCTGATTGAGCGCATTGAGTCCTGCGGGCTGATTATCCCGGTCGGCTACTGGGTGATGGAAGAGGCCTGCCGCCAGCTGGCGGCCTGGCAAAGCCAGGGGATTATGCTGCCGCTGTCGGTCAATGTTTCGCTGCTTCAGCTGCTGGAGCACGATCGCGGCGAGGAGATGCTGAAGCTGATCGCCCGCTACCGCATCGCGCCGGGTACCTTAATCCTCGAGGTGACGGAGAGCTGCCGGATGGACGATCCGCAGGACGTGATGGCGCGGTTGCGGCCTCTGCGCGAGGCCGGGGTACGTATTGCGCTGGATGATTTTGGCATGGGTTACGCCGGGTTGCACCAGCTGCAGCAGATGAAGGCCCTGCCGGTGGATATCCTGAAAATCGATAAGGTATTCATCGATATGCTGCCGGAGGATGTCAGCATGGTGCCGGCGATGATCCAGCTCGCGCGCGGCCTGTCGCTACGTATCGTGGCGGAAGGGGTGGAGAACGAGGCCCAGTACCGCTGGTTGCAAGCCGCCGGCGTCGAGGTGCTCCAGGGCCATCTGTTCGGTTGCGCTTTACCGCAGGAGGCGTTCAGCGCGCGCTATCTCTCCCCGGTCCGGGAGGATGCAAATTTGTAAATGTTTTGTTGACTTGTGCGAGTCAGCTCAAAGATTTTAACAATTGCGTTGCACTTTCGGCGTTAGTTATTTCTGAAATGTTTCCAGGGTGTTATTTTTAAGCCACAGACGTCAAATATCCCTTCTTGCTCTGTGGTTATTCCCAAAGGACACCCTATGAAAACCTCTATCTTTAAAAGCCTCTATGTCCAGGTTCTGACGGCCATAGCGATCGGTATTCTGCTGGGCCATTTTTACCCGGAACTGGGCGCGCAAATGAAACCCTTCGGCGACGCCTTCGTTAAGCTGATTAAAATGGTGATTGCTCCGGTTATCTTCTGTACCGTCGTGACGGGGATCGCCGGGATGGAGAGCATGAAAGCCGTTGGCCGTACCGGGGCGGTAGCGCTACTCTATTTCGAAGTGGTCAGCACCATCGCGCTGATTATCGGTCTGATTATCGTCAACGTGGTGCAGCCGGGGGCCGGGATGAACGTCGACCCGTCGACGCTCGATGCGAAAGCGGTGGCGGTGTACGCTGAGCAGGCGAAAGACCAGGGGGTGGTGGCCTTTTTACTGGATGTGATCCCGGGCAGCGTCATTGGCGCCTTCGCCAGCGGCAACATCCTGCAGGTTCTGCTGTTCGCCGTTCTGTTTGGCTTTGCCCTGCATCGTCTGGGCAGCAAGGGCCAGCTGATTTTCAACGTCATTGAAAGTTTCTCGCAGGTCATCTTCGGCATCATCAATATGATCATGCGCCTGGCGCCGATCGGCGCCTTCGGGGCCATGGCCTTCACCATCGGTAAATATGGCGTCGGCACCCTGGTGCAGCTGGGGCAGCTGATCATCTGCTTCTATATCACCTGTATCCTGTTCGTGGTGCTGGTGCTGGGGAGCATCGCCCGGGCCACCGGCTTCAGCATCTTTAAATTTATCCGCTATATCCGTGAAGAGCTGCTGATCGTGCTGGGGACCTCCTCATCCGAATCGGCGCTGCCGCGCATGCTCGACAAGATGGAGAAGCTCGGCTGTCGTAAGTCGGTGGTGGGCCTGGTGATCCCGACCGGCTATTCGTTTAACCTCGACGGCACCTCTATCTATCTGACGATGGCGGCGGTGTTTATCGCCCAGGCGACCAACAGCCATATGGATATTTTCCATCAAATCACCCTGCTGGTGGTGCTGCTGCTCTCCTCGAAAGGGGCGGCGGGAGTGACCGGGAGCGGCTTCATCGTGCTGGCGGCGACCATCTCGGCGGTTGGGCATTTACCGGTCGCTGGCCTGGCGCTGATCCTCGGTATCGACCGCTTTATGTCCGAAGCCCGCGCTTTGACTAACCTGGTCGGTAACGGCGTCGCCACGGTGGTGGTGGCAAAATGGGTGAAAGAACTCGATGCCAAACAGATGGATGATGTGCTGAATAACCGTGTTCCCGCGAACAAAACGCACGAATTATCCTCTTAAATCCTCCTCTTAGGCCCGTACTCCCTTGCTGGAGTACGGGCTCCTGCGCATAATTAGAGGTCATTTCCGCCCTGCGGGAATGACACGAAATGATTATTTTACGTTGTCATGCGACATTTTCGTCTCCGTGTGGTCTAACCGACGTATTTCACTCTCACTTTTTTCGGCAGCCCGTCAGTGGGATGCTGTTGTAACCAGGAATGTTCATCAGGGGTTCACATGCAGGGCACAACAATTAAACTCTTAACGGGCGGTTTGCTGATGGTAGCGGCGGCCGGTTATGTGCAGGCAGAAGCGCTCCAGCCTGATCCGGCCTGGCAACAAGGGACCTTAGCGAATGGGTTGTCGTGGCAGGTGCTGGCCACGCCGCAGCGTCCCAGCGACCGTATCGAAGTCCGTCTGTCCGTGAATATTGGCTCGCTGAGCGAAAGCACTCAGCAGAGCGGTTTCAGCCGTTTTATTCCCCGTCTGGCGTTGACGCAAAGCGGCAGCCTGCCGACGATGCAGGCGCGCTCGCTGTGGCAGCAGAGTATTGACCCGAAGCGTCCTCTGCCGCCGGCCATCGTCTCCTACGATTACACGATGTTTAATCTCAGCCTGCCGAATAACCGCAACGATCTGCTGAAAGAGGCGCTGAGCTGGCTGGCGGACGCCAGCGGTAAACTGACCATTACGCCTGAATCGATCAATCACGCGCTGCAGGGCAGCGACATGGTGGCGACCTGGCCGCTGGATACCAAAGAGGGCTGGTGGCGCTATCGCCTGAAGGGCTCCACCATGCTGGGCCACGATCCCGCCGCGCCGCTGAAGCAGCCGATCGACGTGGCGCAGCTGAAAGACTTTTATCAAAAATGGTACACCCCCGACGCCATGACGCTGATCGTGGTGGGTAACGTCGACAGCCGCAGCGTCGCTGAGCAAATCAGCAAGACCTTTGGCGATCTGAAGGGTAAGCGGGAAACGCCGGCGGCGGTGCCGACCTTATCGCCGCTGCCCACCGTGCCGGTCAGCATCATGACCAGCGCCGTGCGCCAGGACAAACTGTCCATCATGTGGGACGCCCCCTGGCAGCCGATCCGCGACTCCGCAGCGCTGCAGCGCTACTGGCGCGACGACCTCGCCCGCGAAGCGCTGTTCTGGCACGTGCAGCAGAGCCTGAGCAAAAATAACGTCAAGGATATTGGGCTTGGTTTCGACTGCCGGGTGCTCTATCAGCGCGCGCAGTGCGCCATCAACATCGAATCGCCGGGCGAGCGCCTGAATAACAACCTGAGCGTGGTTTCGCGCGAATTGGCGAAAGTGCGCGACAACGGCCTGCCGCAGGAGGAGTTTGACGCGCTTATCGCCCAGAAAAGCCTCGAGCTGCAGAAGCTGTTTGCCACCTATGCGCGCACCGATACCGACATTCTGATGAGCCAGCGCATGCGCTCCCTGCAAAATCAGGTGGTGGATATCGCGCCGGAGCAGTACCAGAAGCTGCGTCAGGAGTTCCTCAACTCCCTGACGGTGGACATGCTGAACCAGTACCTGCGTCAGCAACTCTCTCAGGATATGGCGCTGGTGTTACAGCAGCCGAAAGGCGAACCGGAATACAACATGAAGGAGCTGCAGGCCACGTGGGAAAAACTGATGGCGCCGAGTCCGGCGAGTCCGGCGGCCGCAGCGACCAGCGGCAGCGCCGATACGGTTGACGCCCACAGCGAGGCCAGCGACATCCCGTCGGGGCAGTAACCTGACGCCTCTCCGGCGCGCCAGCGGCGGCCGGAGAGCGCTTACAGGTGAGGATTATTGCGGCATCGCTTCCCGCGGGATGATCGCCCCGCGATACTGGATCACCGTGCTGGCGGTCAGATGTCCGCGTCTGGCGGCGGATTCAGCATCGCCGCCGGTCAGGCGAACGGCCAGATAGCCGGCGCTGAAGGAGTCGCCGGCGGCGGTGGTATCCACCACCTTCTCTTTGGCCAGCTTGACGGCCGGCACTTCCCGCAGCGGTTGCCCGCTAACCGAGACCAGGCAGGCATCCGCTCCGCGCTTCACCACCACCTCTTCCACGCCGGCGGCGTGGGTGCGGGCGATCACCTCGGCGACCGGTTTTTCCCCCCACAGCGCGTCTTCATCGTCGAGGGTCAGAAACGCGATATCGGTGCAGGCGAGCATCTCCTGATAAACCTGCTGCGTCTCCGCCTGGCTGGCCCACAGGCGCGGGCGATAGTTGTTGTCGAAGATCACCTTGCCGCCGTTGGCGCGGCACTCACGCAGCAGCGTGAACAACGTTGCACGACTGACCGGGCTGAGAATGGCGAGGCTGATACCGCTCAGATAGAGATAGTCGAAAGTGGCCAGCTCTTCGCAAATCGCCGCTGCGCGATCGCTCTCCAGCCAGAATTTTGCCGCCGCCTCGTTGCGCCAGTAGTAGAAGGTGCGCTCGCCGGCGTCATCGGTTTCAATGTAATACAGCCCCGGCAGGCGGTCGGCCATCCGCTGGATAAGATCGATGTTGACGTTTTCCTGCTGCCAGCTGTCGAGCATCTGCTGGCTGAACGCATCGGTTCCCAGCGCGGTGACGTAGTGGACGCTCAGCGCGCTGGCATCTGTCTGCCGCGCGATATAGACCGAAGTGTTTAAGGTATCGCCGCCAAAGCCGCGGTTAACGGCCCCGTTCTTCTCTGACAGCTCAATCATGCATTCGCCAATGACGGCAATTTTTTTAGACATAGCCAGAACCTGCAATGGAATCGATATAAGCGCTAGTGTGCGCTGCGCTGTTTTGCTGGTCAATCATATTAAAACATCGTTCCATTATTTTTTTGACCTGACGCGCGTAATGTGACGAAAAGCGCATTTCCAGGAGAAACGCCGCTTTTTGACTATATTCAGGACTGACGTGATGCAAAAGGAGCGGAGTAGGGATGAGCAGAACCCGTAAAACGTTGGTAATCATCACAGGAACGATACTGTTGCTGATCGTTCTCTTCTTTATCGTGCTGGCCACCTTTGACTGGAACCGGCTGAAGCCGACGATCAATCAGAAAGTGTCTGCCGAGCTGAACCGCCCGTTCGCCATCCGCGGCGATCTCGGCGTGGTCTGGGAGCGTCAGCCGGAGGAGCGCGGCTGGCGCAGCTGGATCCCGTGGCCCCATGTGCACGCGGAGGATATCGTGCTGGGCAATCCGCCGGCCATTCCCCAGGTGACCATGATCCACCTGCCGCGGGTGGAGGCGACCCTCGCCCCGCTGGCGCTGCTGAGCAAAACGGTGTATCTGCCGTGGATCAAGCTGGAACGGCCCGACGTGCGGCTGATCCGCCTGGCGGAAGACAACAATAACTGGACCTTTCAGCTGGCTGGCGATCGGCGTGCCGCGGGGGACAGCGCCCCCTCCAGCTGGTCTTTCCGCCTTGATAATATTCTTTTCGACCGCGGGACTATCGCCATCGATGACAAGGTTACCCGCAGCGATATCACCATCCTCATCGATCCTCTCGGCAAACCGCTGCCGTTCAGCGAAGTCACCGGCACGCAGGATCGGCAGAGCGCGGCGAAACCAGGCGACTATGTCTTTGGTCTTTCGCTGAAGGGCCGCTACAAGGGCCAGCCGGTCACCGGCAACGGTAAAATCGGCGGCATGCTGGCCCTGCGCAGCGCAAGCACGCCTTTCCCGCTGCAGGGCGACTTCCGCTCCGGCAATACGCGGGTGGCGTTTAGCGGCACGGTCAGCGACCCGCTCAACGTCGGTGGCATTGACCTGCGGCTGAAATTCGCCGGCGATTCGCTGCGCGACCTCTACGACCTGACCGGCGTGCTGCTGCCGGAGACGCCGTCGTTCTCCACCGACGGCCACCTGCGCGCCGACTTTAAGCAGAAAAACCGCATGCGCTTTGACTATCAGGATTTTAACGGCCGGATCGGCGATAGCGACATTCATGGCTCCCTGACCTATACCACTGGCAAACCGCGACCGAAGCTCAGCGGCGACATGGAGTCGAAGCAGCTGCGGCTGGCGGATCTCGGGCCGTTAATCGGCGTCGACTCCGGCAAAGGGACGAAGAAAGGCGCTGCGCGCCAGGCGGGCGACCGACCGCAGCCGGCGGGTAAAGTGTTGCCGGCGGACCGCTTTGAAACCGATAAATGGCAGGTGATGGATGCCGATGTGCGCTTTAAGGGCCGGAGAATCGAGCACGGCGGCACGCTGCCGATCAGCGATCTGGCGACCCACGTGATCCTGGAGGATGGCGACCTGCGCCTGCAGCCGGTGCGTTTTGGCCTGGCCAACGGGTCGATTGCCGGTAGCGTGCACCTGCAGGGCGATAAAAAGCCGCTGCAGGGTGAGGCCAATCTGCAGGCGCGGCGCCTGAAGCTGAAGGCGCTGATGCCGAACGTCGAGATGATGCAGAAAACCCTCGGCGAGATGAATGGCGACGTTCAGCTGCGCGGCAGCGGCAACTCGGTGGCGGCCCTGCTCGGCAACAGCAACGGCAACCTGAAGCTGCTGATGAACGACGGCCTGATCAGTCGCAACCTGATGGAAATTCTCGGCCTTAACGTTGGCAACTACCTGATCGGCCAGATTTTTGGCGATGAGGAGGTTCGGGTGAACTGCGCGGCGGCCAATATCGACGTGACCAACGGCGTCGCCCGGCCGCAGATTTTTGCCTTCGATACGGAAAACGCGCTGATCAATGTAACCGGGACCGCCAGCTTCGCCTCCGAGCAGCTGGACCTGACCATCGATCCGGAAAGCAAAGGCTTCCGGGTGATCACCCTGCGTTCCCCGCTGTATGTTCGCGGCACCTTTAAATCGCCGCAGGCGGGGGTGAAGGCCGGGCCGCTGATTGTCCGCGGCGCGGTAGCGGCGGCGCTGGCCACCCTGGTGACCCCGGCTGCCGCGCTGCTGGCGCTGGTTTCTCCGGCGGAGGGCGATAGCAACCAGTGCCGGACCATTTTGTCGCAGATGAAAAAGTAGGAGAGCGCCCTGACGCCAGCGGCGTCAGGGCGAAGGATCATAACGACTGGTGGCGGGTCTCGTGGGTCAGCAGCAGGGCGATCAGCGTCAGCGCCGCCATCGCCGCCAGATAGGTGCCGACCGCCGCGAGGCCATAGTTGCCCTGCAGCCAGGCGGCAATGTACGGCGCCACCGAGGCGCCGAGGATCGACGACACGTTATAGGAGAACGATGCCCCGGTGTAACGCACTTCCGTCGGGAACAGCTCCGGCAGCAGCGCGCCCATCGGGCCAAAGGTCAGTCCCATCAGGCTTAAGCCCAGCAGCAGGAAGGCGAAGACCAGCAGCGGATTGCCGGAGCCCAGCAGCGGTTTAAAGGCGAACAGGGCGAACAAAATAATCATCGTGGTGATGATAATCATGCTCTTACGACGACCAAAGGCATCCGCCAGCAGGCCGGCGATCGGCACCATCACGCCAAAGCCAATCACTGCCATCATCAGCATCCACAGCACTTCGTTACGCGGCAGGCCCAGGCCATTCGGCGCCGCGCCGGTGCTGAAGGTCATCGAGTAGACGGTCATGATGTAGAACAGGGTATAGGTTGCCAGCATGATGAAGGTGCCCAGCACCGTCACGCGAACGTGTTTGGTCAACAGGGTACCCAGCGGGATTTTGACCTGTTTTTTTGCCGCCGCCACTTTGGCGAAGACCGGGGTCTCATGCAGCGAAACGCGAACATAAAGACCGATGATCACCAGCACCGCGGAGAAGATAAACGGCACACGCCAGCCCCACTCCATAAACTGCTGATCGGTTAACAGCCAGGAGAGCAGCAGGAAGGTGCCGTTGGCGAAGAAGAAGCCGATCGGCGCGCCCAGCTGCGGGAAGGAGCCGTACAGGGCGCGCTTGCGCGCCGGGGCGTTTTCCGTAGCCAGCAGCGCCGCGCCGCCCCATTCCCCTCCGAGGCCAAGTCCCTGACCGAAGCGCGCCAGCGCCAGCAGCATCGGCGCGACAATGCCAATGCTTTCATAGCCGGGCAGCAGGCCGATCACCACGGTGGAGATCCCCATGGTTAACAGCGAAGCCACCAGGGTAACCTTGCGGCCGACGCGATCGCCGAAGTGGCCAAACAGCGCGGAGCCGATTGGCCGGGCGACGAAGGCGATGGCGAAGGTGGCCAGCGATTGCAGGGTGGCCGCGGCGGCATCGCCCTGCGGGAAGAAGATATGCGGGAAGACGATGACCGCGGCAGTGGCATAAATGTAGAAGTCGAAAAACTCAATGGCGGTGCCAATGAGCGAGGCGACAACGACTTTATTGCGTGAGTTGACCGGGGCGGTTTCCTGCGTGTTTTCGAGTGTGGTGGCTGTGGCTTGCATAGATCTTTCTTATTTTTGCGCGAACGAAAAGCCATATAGCCACAGCCACAGGGACATTTCAATCTGTAACAAACGAAGAGAATGAGCAAAAAAGCGGCAAAAAGCGGATAATTTTTACGCCAGAAAAAATAGTTCTATGAAATGCTTCACACAATTAAAAGGATAGAGAATAAAACCAGTTTTTCGTTAAATAAAAGTTACGCGCTGGATTTATCTGCTGAAATCAAGCGCGAGGATGAATTTTGCCTCTTTTATTCATCCTCGCAATACGTCAGCGGTGGGTTTTGCCCGGCATCCGTCGGTCGTCTTTATACTCCGCGGTGGCGATCCACGCGGCGCAGAACAGCGTCAGGCGGGCAAAGAAATAGAAAAAGGCCATCAGCCCGAGCACCGATCCGAACGCCGCCCCGGAGGGGGATTTCACCAGCGCCGGCAGCGTCCAGGTCATGACGATTTTGATGATTTCAAAGCCAATCGCCGCGATAAGCGTGCCGCGAAACAGGGCCTTGCGCCGCGGACGATGGCGCGGCAGCCGCCAGAAGATCCAGAAAAAGAGCAGATAGTTGGCAAAAATAGAGATGGCGAGACCGATCAGCCGCCAGGCGGGTTTCAGCCATTCAATATTGTCCAGATACAGCGCGGAGATAATCAACTGCTGGGCGGAACCGGCGACAGAGGTGATCGACAGCGTAATAATCAGCGCCACCAGCAGACCGATCAGCGAGATAAGATCGCGGAAGTATTTTATCCAGATTTTCTCCTCGTCCTGCGGCCGGCGCTCCCAGACGTCGCGTGACTGAGCGCGGATCGCTTCGCGCAGGTTGCCCATCCAGTTAATACCGGAATAGAGCGCCACCAGCAGGCCGACCACACCGACGGCGGTGCGCTGCTGCACCGCGGTGTTGATGGTGTTTTTCAGCGTCGCCGCCAGCGTCGGGTCGCTGACGTTTTGCAGAATTTTGTCGAAAATGTCCTGCAGCAGGGTCGGATGCCAGGCCAGCACGAAGCCGGCGGCGGCAAATGAGACCATCAGGATCGGGATCATCGACAGGAACGAGAAATAGGTGATGGCCGCGCCGAACTGATTGCCCAGCCGGTCGTTGAAGCGCTCTGCGGCGCGTAGCAGGTGGGCGATCACCGGGTTGCGCTGCACTTTAGCCGCCGTTCCGGTGACGGTCTTCAGCGCCTGGCTGGCTTTTTGGCCGACGGCCGTGTCATTGAGGGCGTCGAGGGGGCTTTTGCTTTTCTCCGGCTGCGTGTCCGGTTCCTGTGGTGGGCGTCGATCGTCGTTTTCCGGCGTCATACGTAATTTCTTCCTTTTTTACCGCGAGATTCAGCAAAAAGTATACCTTAAATGCCGTATCCTGCAGGAACGCATCTGCCCGCCCCCCGTTCACCCTCCGCGCGGATCAATCGACGTAATCTTTCATCAGCCCGCCCAGCCACTCCATAAACAGATGCACGCGGCGGGAGAGATTGCGCCGGTGCGGGTAGATAAGCGAGACCGGCAGCGGCTCAGCGCGGTACTGGGGCAGGATCTCGATCAGTTCGCCGGCGCGTAACGCCTCGCGCACGCCGGTGCGCGGCACCTGAATAATTCCCAGCCCGGCGATACAGGCCGCCTGATAGGTTTCCGTGCTGTTGACCGTCAATATGCCGCCGCTTTTTACCCAGCGCATGGCGCCGTCGATCACCACCTCGAAGCCGGAAGGACGGACCCCGAGAGTGCTGGCGTAGTGGATCAGGGCATGATCCGCCAGATCCTCCAGGGATTGCGGGTAGCCAAAACGGGCCAGGTAGTCCGGACTGGCGCAGTTAATTTGCGTCAGCTTGCCCAGCGGGCGGGCGATAAGCCCGGAGTCTTTGAGCGCGCCGACGCGCACCACGCAGTCAAACCCCTCGCGGATCACGTCCACCAGCCGGTCGCTGCTGCTCAGCTCCAGTTCGATGCCCGGATACTGCTGCAAAAAAGTCGGCAGATGCGGGATAACCAGCTTTTTGGCAAAACCGACCGGCATATCCACCCGCAGCCGGCCGCTGATGCTCGCCGGATCGTGCTGGAACATCCCGTCCAGTTCGTCGAGGTTGCTCAGCAGATCCTTTGCCCGCTCGTAGTAGACCATCCCATCCTGGGTGAGTTGAACCCGACGGGTGGTACGGTGCAGGAGCCGCACGCCAAGATGGCTTTCCAGGGCCTGAATCTGCCGCGAGACGCTGCCTTTCGGCAGCGCCAGGGTCTCGGCGGCGCGGGAGAAGCTCTCCAGATCCGCTACGCGAATGAATAACTGCATTGCATGAATTTTATCCATGCTCATGGCCTATTGTTGTTGTGAATGAAACAGTAAAACGTAATGTAGCGTATTTATTGTTTTACTGGCAGTTAATAAGCTAGAACACAATCACAACGCAACCTGAAAGGGGTCTTCTGATGACACAACGTATCGCTTTAGTGACCGGCGGCAGCCGTGGCCTGGGTAAAAACGCCGCGTTGAAGCTGGCGGCAAAGGGAACCGACATTCTTCTGACCTATCACAGCAACCGCCAGGCGGCTCTCGATGTGGTGGCGGAGATTGAGCAAAAAGGGGGTAAGGCGGCAGCATTGGCGCTGAACGTCGGCGATTCCTCAACATTCGACGCCTTTGCCAGCGAGGTGGCGCAGGTGCTGGCGCAGAAGTGGGGACGCACTACCTTTGATTATTTACTGAACAACGCTGGGATCGGCCTCAACGTCCCCTTCGCCGAGACCAGTGAAGCGCAGTTTGACGAGCTGATGAACATCCAGTTCAAAGGGCCGTTTTTTCTGACCCAGCGGCTGCTGCCCCTCCTGCAGGACGGGGGGCGGATCCTTAATGTCTCCAGCGGCCTGGCGCGCTTTGCCCTGCCGGGCTATGCGGCCTACGCCGCGATGAAGGGGGCGATGGAGGTCCTGACCCGCTATCAGGCGAAAGAGCTGGGCGGACGGGGGATATCGGTGAACATCATCGCGCCGGGGGCCATTGAGACCGATTTTGGCGGCGGGGAGGTGCGTGATAACGCCGAGGTGAATCGGCATATCGCCGCCCAGACCGCGCTGGGGCGCGTCGGGCTACCGGATGATATCGGCGACGCCATCGCCGCCCTGCTCAGCGATGAGCTGGCGTGGATGAACGCGCAGCGTGTGGAAGTCTCGGGAGGGATGTTCCTCTGAACCCCGCTGTCGTCAGACCGTGAGCGGCGGCGCGCTAGGGCGCATCGCCCTCCGCGCGCAGCCGACCGAACAGCCAGTCGTTGTGCCAGCGTCCGTTGAGCCAGTAGTTCTCCCGCAGCTCCCCCTCCAGCCGGAACCCGGCTTTGAGCAGTAACTGCTTAGACGCCTCGTTGCCGGCGGTGACGGTGGCGGTCAGGCGGCGGACGCCGCCGGTGGTGAAGGCGTAGTCGCACAGCGCGCGCAGCGATTCGTAGCCGTAGCCCCGGCCCTGCGCCGTCGGGGCGAAGAGAAAGCCGACCTCGGCTATGTCGCGCTGATGATGTAGGTAACCGGTGAGGCCGAGCGGGGTATGGGTCAGCCTGTCGCGCACCACCAGGCACAGCCAGTGTGCATCCCCGGGCGTCCACGGCGGCAGCCGCGAATCGAACGCCTCGCGGATGGCCGCCTGCGGCCGGGGGTCGGCCACATAGAGCATGACCTGCGGATCCTGCTGCAGGGAAAGAAAAAACGACCAGTCGTCCAGCTGCAGCGGTGAGCAGCGCAGGCGCGGCGTCAGAAGTTCAGGCATAAGCGTCATTCCGGGCAGGGCGAATCCCCTGAACATAGCAGGAGAAGGCCGCCGGGAACAGCCCGACTAGGTTGGCTCACCGTACAGGCCAATCAGCCGGCGCACCACGCCGTTGGTCCAGCCGAAGCCATCCTGCAGGGGATACTCCCCGCCGCCGCCCTCATGCGGCACGCCGGTGGCGATGTGGTATTTCTCAATCAGCTTGTGGTGCTGCTTGTAGAAGTGGTTGACCGTCTGCAGCCAGCTCCAGGCGATCTCATCTCCCAACGGATCCTGACCGTAGCGTTTAAATCCCTGCACCGCCATCCACTGCAGCGGCGCCCAGCCGTTGGGTTTATCCCACTGCTCGCCGCTTTCGTATTCGGTGGCCATGATCCCTCCGGGGGTGAGCAGGCGGGCCCGCACCGCATCGGCAAGGCGTTCCGCCTGTTCGTGGGTCGCCAGGCCGACGTAAAGGGTGACAATGCTGGCGGCGGAAAACAGCGCCAGCTGTTCGCGGCGCCAGTCATAATCGCGAAAACAGCCGTTCTCATCGTCCCACAGGTAGCGGTTAACCGCCGCCCGCCGATCCTGAGCCTTCTGGCGGAAGGCTGCTTCCGTCTCGCGATCGCCCTTCAGCCCGGAGAGGTTGGCGATGGTCGTCTCCAGCTTGAACAGGAAGGCGTTCAGGTCGATGGGGATAAACTGCGTGGTACGGATACTGGCCAGCCGCGTGATATCCCGCAGCCAGCGGCTGGAGTAGTCCCAGCCGGACGCGGCGCCCGCCCGCAGATCGCGGTAGACTTCATTAGCCGGCCGTCCCGAGTGGCGGGCGGTCTCCACGTCCTCGCGCCACGATTCATCCCGCGGCGTGTCCCGATCGTCCCAGTAGCGATTGAGCAGGGAGCCATCCGGCATGCGCACCACGTGCCGATACGCCTGATGCGGGATCAGCGACTCGGCGCCGTCCATCCAGAAGGCGTGCTCCATCTTCAGATGATCCAGATAGCGCTTCGCGCCGCGCACGCCGTCCTCTTCAAAAAGTTCGACCATCAGGGCGAACACCGGTGGCTGCGAGCGGCTGAGGTAGTAGGTGCGGTTGCCGTTCGGAATATGACCGTAGGTTTCAATCAGCCAGGCGAAGTTATCGGCCATGCATTTCAGCAGATCTTCCCGGCCGCTCTCCGCCAGCCCCAGCATGGTGAAATAAGAGTCCCAGTAATAGGTTTCGCTAAAGCGGCCGCCGGGGACGATATAGGCCTGCGGCAGCGCCAGCAGCGACGACCAGGGGATATGATCCTGAGGCTCGCGGGTCAGCACCGGCCACAGCTTATCGATGTGCTCTTTCAGCGTCAGGTTGGGGTCGGAGGTGTAAACGTCGGTCTGGCTCTCCGGCAGCCAGAAGTTGTCCTCAACGAACTGCCGTAGATCGAAATCGGGCTGACGTTTGACCTTCCGGTAGTTCCGCAGGATGTCCAGCGGGTCGTGCTTCGGCGCGCAGTCGGGAAACGTTTTGCTGTCGGCAAAAATGCGTGATTTCTGCACGTTGGTAAACAGCTCAAGATAGCGATCCGCCGGGGTGAGGGCGTCAGACGCCGGAAGCCCCTCGATCACCTCAGGCTCCGGTTCAGCGTCAATCATCTCATCCAGCTTTAATTCGTACGGATCGGCTTCGTAGCAGGGATCGATGTCGATCCTTAACTCGTCGTCTTCAACGTGGCGTAATTTCTGGCTGAACATAGCGATACGGACCTCCGGATAGCGTGAGTTCGCGGCCGGGCGTACCCGGCCTTGTCTTTTAAGCGTAGACAGTCGCTTCGGTGAGTGTGAAGCAAACTGTGCGTTAGA
Organism: Klebsiella sp. 7-CIP_Kleb.; assembly: GCF_050378655.1. Classification (NCBI taxonomy): domain Bacteria; kingdom Pseudomonadati; phylum Pseudomonadota; class Gammaproteobacteria; order Enterobacterales; family Enterobacteriaceae; genus Klebsiella; species Klebsiella sp. 7-CIP_Kleb. The sequence goes on along the minus strand of NZ_JBNRLJ010000006.1, from coordinate 154,343 downwards.
TCACGCTTTTTCGCCTGCAGGGGACGCCGTGATTTTTAAGTAACGCCTTGATAAATCATTAATAAGTCCGCGCTTGGGCGAAGATAAAATTCGGAGCATTCATTATGCAACAAAATTTTATCCCGGGGCGCTCACTCCCACGCCGCCTCCAGCATCTCCAGCAGCTGTTCGCTGCTCAGGCTGACCGGATTGGCCTTCATCGATGAGGAGGTGCTGGCGGCCAGCGCCGCCGGCTCCAGCGCGTCGCGCGCCACGCCGAGGTCGCGTAGGGTGCCGAGACCGGCGCGAAGGCTCCATTCCCGCAGACTGTCCCAGACCCGATCCGCCGGAACCTCCAGCCCGTCGGCCAGCCAGCGGCGAACGTCGTTGAAGCGCTGGCGCAGGGCGGGGTCGTTTATCTGCGACTCGTTCAGCGCCAGCCCAAACGGCAGCAGGCTGCCGCACAGGGCACCATGCGAGGCGCGGCTCAGGCCGCCCAGCGGGCCGGCGAGGCCGTGGATCACCCCCAGCCCGGCGTTGGCCAGCGCCAGTCCGCCGCACAGGCTGACCCAGGCCATCTCGTCGCGGCTGGCCGGGCACTCTTTTTCCATCAGAACCTTCAGCGCGCGGATACCCCGCGGGATCGCCTGTTGACAGAGGGCGTCGGTGAAAGGGGTAGCCCGGCTGCAGAGCCACGGCTCTATCACCTGGGTCAGGGCGTCAAGGCCGGAGCTCAGGGTGATACTCCGCGGCGCGTTGTCGGTTAGCGCCGGGTCGACAATCGCCAGGTCAGGCAGCATCCGGTCGTCGCGCAGGCTCACCTTCCGCTGCTGTTCCGGAACGTTGATCACCGCATTTTTGGTAACCTCCGCGCCCGTCCCGGCGGTGGTGGGGATCGCCACGAACGGCAGGGGACTGGCTTCCAGCTGACGGCCCGTTCCCACCACCTCCAGATAGTCGATCACCGGGCCGGTGGCGGGGACCAGCGCCGCAATCGCCTTACCGGCGTCAATCACCGCGCCGCCGCCGAGGCTGACCACCGCCCTGATCCCTTTTTCGCGCGCCAGCTGGACGCCCTGCTCAATATCGCTAAGCCAGGGTTCGCGACTTATCGCCAGCGTCGTGACTGCAAGCTGCAGCGCCTCCAGCTGCTGGCGGAGAAACGCCGCCCGCTGCGGGCTGGCGCCATGCACCAGCAGAATGGGACCACCCTGCTGCGCCAGCCAGGGGGCGGCGCTCTGGGCCTGACCGCGACCAAAACGAATATTGGCGGGCATCAAAACGGTAAAAGGGGTCAACATGTCGGGTTCCTTTTCGGCAAACAGGCTGGAATCAACTATACACATTATCCAGCGCTCTGCCTTGTTGCTGGCTGGCAATAGAGTAGAGTGAATGAACTGTCTTTTATGGCTGAGGAATCGCTGACGATGCTAACAATTCTGGGCAAACGCTCTTCAATCAATGTACGGAAAGTGCTGTGGACCTGCGAGGAGATCGGGCTGGCGTACCAGCAGGAGGATTACGGCAGCGGGTTTAAGCCCCTGGACACCCCTGAATTTCAGCGCCTGAATCCTAACAGCCTGGTGCCGGTGCTGCTGGACGATGACTTTGTGCTCTGGGAGTCGAACAGCATCTGCCGCTATCTGGCGCGGAAAGCGGAGCGCTGGGATCTGCTGCCCGCTGAGCCGCAGCCCGCCGCCGAGGTGGAGCACTGGATGGACTGGCAGGCGACCGAGTTCAATAATGCCTGGCGCCATGCCTTTATGGGGCTGGTGCGTAAAGATCCTCGCTTTCAGGATCCGGCGGCGATTAAAGAGAGCATTGCCACCTGGACCCACTGTGTGCGCATTGTCGAGGCGCAGTTGCAGCGTACCGGGGCGTGGATAGCCGGCGAGCGCTTCACCCTGGCCGATATCGTGCTGGGGCTGTCGGTGCATCGCTGGAAGATGACGCCCTTTGCGCATCCGGAAATGCCGGCCGTGGAGCGCTGGTATATGGCGCTCAATCAGCGCCCGGCGTTTATGCGCCATGGCAATAACGGCGTGGCCTGAGCATAAAAAAAGAAGCCCCTCAGGGCTTCTTTTTATCATCCGGCGCTCGCGTGTTAGCGCATGGTGACGAACTCTTCTGCCGCCGTCGGGTGAATAGCGACGGTATTGTCGAAGTCTTTTTTGGTAGCGCCCATCTTCAACGCCACCGCAAAGCCCTGCAGCATCTCATCCATTCCGAAGCCGATGCCGTGGATGCCGACAATCTTCTCTTCCGGGCCAACGCACACCAGCTTCATGCGGCACGGCTGGCGGTGCGAGGTGACGGCGGTGTACATCGCGGTGAAGGAGGATTTGTAGACCTTCACCGCGTCGTCGCCATACTGCTCGCGCGCCTGCGGCTCGGTTAAGCCGACGGTGCCGATAGGCGGGTGGCTGAAGACCACGGTCGGAATATTGTTGTAGTCCAGATGCTCTTCCGGCTTGTTGTTAAACAAGCGTTCGGAGAGGCGACGGCCTGCGGCCACGGCCACCGGGGTCAGTTCGACGGCGCCAGTGTTATCGCCCACGGCGTAGATGCCCGGCACGTTGGTGTTCTGGAATTTATCAACGATGATGTACCCTTTATCGTTGGTTTTAACGCCCGTTGCCGCCAGATTGAAGTTGTCGGTCGCCGGTTCGCGGCCAATCGCCCAGATCAGGCAGTCAACGGTCTGGCTGCGGCCATCTTCCAGCTCGAGGGTCAGGCTACCGTCGGCATGCTTCACCACCGCTTTCGGGATGGCGTTGGTATGCAGCTGCGGACCTTCGGCGTTCATCACTTCCACCAGCGTTTCGACGATCAGCGGATCGAAGCTGCGCAGCGGCGCGTGCTTACGCACGAACAGGTGGGTCTCAGCGCCGAGGCCGTTAATCACCCCCGCCAGTTCAACGGCGATGTAGCCCGCGCCGACCACCGCCACGCGCTTCGGCAGCGCCGGCAGTTCGAAGAAACCGTCGGAATCAATACCGTATTCCACGCCCGGAATGTTCGGGTGGCTCGGACGGCCGCCGGTGGCGATCAGGATATGATCGGCGGTAATGGTCTCGCCGTTCACTTCCACGGTGTGGGCATCGACAAAGCGCGCAAACCCTTTGATCACGTCGACGTTATTCTTACCCAGCACGTTGTCGTAGGAGGTATGAATGCGGTCGATATAGGCGCTGCGGCTGGCGACCAGCTTCTCCCAGTCGAAATGGTTGATGGTGGTATCGAAACCGTAGTCCGGGCCGTAAAGATGAATGGCTTCGCGGATCTGCGCCGCATGCCACATCACTTTTTTCGGCACGCAGCCGACGTTGACGCAGGTGCCGCCCAGCGCTTTGGCTTCAATCAGCGCGCACTTCTGGCCGTACATGGCCGCACGGTTAATCGAGGCGATACCGCCGCTACCGCCGCCGATGGCGAGGTAATCATAATGTTTGCTCATGCCCATATGTCCTTAATCGTTGATTGCCGCGATTGTAGCGCGAGGCGTAAAAGGTTCCACCGATGGTTGCGATTACTCCGGCACGATCCAGCTGACGGTCGTGTGACCGGTACCGGCCGGCACCAGCTTGCTGTGTAGCCACGGCAGCACATTGTTCATCTGCTGCTCCAGCTTCCACGGCGGGTTGATGACGATCATCCCGGAGGCGGTCATGCCGCGCTGGTCGCTGTCCGGACGCACCGCCAGCTCGATTTGCAGAATTTTGCGGATACCTGTGGCTTCTAAATCTTTGATCATGCGTTTTATTTGCGCGCGCAGCACCACCGGATACCACAGCGCGTAGGTGCCGGTGGCGAAGCGTTTATAGCCTTCGTTAATCCCGGTCACCACCGCCTGATAGTCGGTTTTAATTTCGTACGGCGGGTCGATCAGAATCAGACCGCGGCGCGAGACCGGCGGCAGCTTAGCTTTCAGCTGCTGGTAGCCATCGGCTTTATCGACGCGCGCGCGGCTGTCTTTCTGGAACTCGGCGCGCAGCAGCGGGAAGTCGCTCGGGTGCAGCTCGGTCATCTGCAGGCTGTCCTGCTCGCGGAGCAGCTGGCGGGCGATCAGCGGGGAGCCCGGGTAGTAGCGCAGCTGGCCGTTACGGTTGAAGTGTTCGACCACCGAAATATAGGGCTCAAGCTCTGCCGGCAGGTCGTCCTGCTGCCAGATCCGGGCGATGCCTTCGAGATACTCGCCGGTACGCTCGGCGTGCTCGCCGCTCAGCTGATAGCGGCCCGCGCCGGCGTGGGTGTCCAGGTAGAGAAACGGTTTTTCTTTCTCTTTCAGCGCTTCGATGATCAGGCTCTGAACGGTGTGTTTGAGGACGTCGGCGTGGTTGCCTGCGTGAAAGCTGTGGCGATAACTGAGCATGGATGCAGAGATTCCGGGAAATAAACAAGTTAACCGATAGTTTACCGCAGATCGGCCGAGATTACCGCTGCGCCGCCGCGCTGTTTCATTTCTGCCAAAAGCGTTGCAAAACATAACGCTGTCATAAAAGCGTCAAACGGCCGCGCTAGCGTCGGATACAGGCAAGGTAATTGTTTGAATAAAAGGAAAAATAATGAAAAATCAACTCTCGCTGCTGGCCGTGGCGCTGCTGCTGGCGCAACCGGTTCTGGCTAAAGACATCCCGCTGAACAGGGCGGCGGCCCTCGCCAATAGCGTGACGCCGGCTGCCTCCAGCCAGGCGTATGACGATCTTGAGCAACAGGCACTGGCGCAGCTGCGCCACGCTCTGCAGGGGGATGCCGCCGCGCTGACACGCGATCGGCTGGCGCACGCGAAACAAAACAAAACCCAGGCCGATACCGCCTGGCTGAAGGCCAGCGGCTATGACTTCCAGACCCGGGCCAATCAGCAGGCGGGCATTGCGCTGCTGTCGGCGTTCAGCAGCCTGCCGGAGACCGTCGTGCAGCAGAATCTGGCGACGGTCACCGCCATTAACCGCGACGCCGTACAGACCACCCGCCGTCAGGCGCTGGCCGATGCGGAAGGGATTAGCTACCTCTACTTCCTCAGCGACGCGCTGGGGCCGCGGCTGGGTAACGCGTTTCTGACCGCCTATGACCAGGGCGCGCTAGGGAAAGCGGCGGCGCTGATCAAAGCCTCGGAGGTCAGCACCGGCGAGGCGAAAAAGCACTACAACAATCCGCGGCCGTTTCTGGTGCAGGGCAACACCATTCACCTGGTGCCGGACGACGTGGTGGTGAAGGATAACCAGCCCTATACCGCCGACGGCGGCTCGTTCCCCAGCGGTCACACCAACACTGGCTATACTGATGCGCTGCTGCTGGCGGCGATGATCCCGGAGCGCTACGACGCGCTGGTGGCGCGCGGCGCACGCTATGGCTATTCGCGCATCGTGCTGGGTGTCCACTATCCCCTGGATGTGATCGGCTCGCGGATGGTGGCCGAGCGCAACGTGGCCCATTATCTTAACGATCCGCGCTACCGGGTATTATTTAACGAAGCCCGCGATCAGCTGCGCGCCGCGCTGGCGAAAGCCTGCGGCACATCGCTTGCCGAGTGCGCGAAGAGCAGCGTGAAAGACGATCCCTGGCGCGATCCGGCGATGCGTGATTTCACTCGTTTCACCATGACCTACGACCTGCCGCGGCAGACGGGGCCGCAGCCGCGCCTGCAGGTGCCGGAGGGGGCGGAAGTGCTGCTGGAGGCTGCCCTGCCGCAGCTGTCTGCGGCCCAGCGCCGGGCGCTGATGGTCAATACCGCGCTGCCGGCGGGCTACCCGCTGTCCGGCGCCACCCCCGAGCAGCAGTTCTGGCAGCGGGTAAATCTGTCGGCGGCCTGGGAAATGGCGCAAAAAGGGCATTAATGCGGTTTCCGGCACGCTGCACCGCGTGCCGCGTTTTTCCGGCAACGGGCGGACTTATCGCAGCAATACCCAGGCTGACGCACCGCCCGTCATTGAAATTCCCCCAACTATCCCCCATTCTAGATCTCATGCATAAGCGCCGGACGCGCGCTTCATTCACCCCTTTCAACAGGACAGCGCATATGACCAATCCATTACTGACGCCTTTTTCCCTGCCGCCTTTTTCTGCGATCAAACCAGAGCACGTGGTCCCCGCGGTCACCAAAGCGCTGGAGGATTGCCGGGCCGCAGTGGAAAGCGCGGTGGCGCACGGCGCGCCGTATAGCTGGGAAAATCTTTGCCAGCCGCTGGCGGAAGTGGACGATGTGCTGGGACGCATCTTCTCGCCTGTCAGCCATCTCAATTCGGTAAAAAACAGCCCGGAACTGCGCGAGGCCTACGAACAGACGCTGCCGCTGCTCTCCGAGTACAGCACCTGGGTCGGCCAGCATGAAGGCCTGTATAAAGCCTACCGCGACCTGCGCGATGGCGATAACTACGCCACGCTGAATACCGCGCAGAAAAAAGCGGTTGATAACGCGCTGCGCGATTTCGAATTATCCGGTATTGGCCTGCCGCCGGAGGCACAGAAACGCTACGGTGAAATCGCCGCGCGCCTCTCTGAGCTGGGCAACCAGTACAGCAACAACGTTCTTGACGCCACCATGGGCTGGAACAAGCTGGTGACCGACGTCGCCGATCTGGCCGGTATGCCGGAAAGCGCGCTGGCCGCCGCTCAGGCGCAGGCCCAGGCCAAAGAGCAGGAAGGGTATCTACTGACGCTGGATATCCCGAGCTACCTGCCGGTGATGACCTACTGCGACAATCAGGCGCTGCGCGAAGAGATGTACCGCGCCTATTCCACCCGCGCCTCCGATCAGGGGCCGAACGCCGGGAAATGGGATAACAGCCCGGTGATGGCGGAGATCCTCGCTCTGCGCCACGAGCTGGCGCAGCTGCTGGGCTTTGACAGCTACGCCTTTAAATCCCTCGCCACCAAAATGGCGGAGGATCCGCAGCAGGTGCTCGACTTCCTCACCGACCTGGCAAAACGCGCCCGTCCACAGGGCGAAAAAGAGCTGGCCCAGCTGCGCGCTTTCGCTAAAACCGAGTTCGGCGTCGAAGAGCTGCAGCCGTGGGACATCGCTTACTACAGCGAAAAACAGAAACAGCATCTCTACAGCATCAGCGATGAGCAGCTGCGCCCCTATTTCCCGGAAAACAAAGCCGTTAACGGTCTGTTCGAAGTGGTGAAGCGCATTTACGGCATTACCGCCAAAGAGCGTACCGATGTCGATGTGTGGCATCCGGAAGTGCGCTTCTTCGAGCTGTATGACGAACACAACGAGCTGCGCGGCAGCTTCTATCTCGACCTGTATGCCCGCGAGCACAAGCGCGGCGGGGCGTGGATGGACGACTGCGTCGGCCAGATGCGTAAGCTGGATGGCTCCCTGCAGAAGCCGGTCGCCTACCTGACCTGTAACTTCAACCGTCCGGTCAACGGCAAACCGGCGCTGTTCACCCACGACGAAGTGATCACCCTGTTCCACGAGTTCGGCCACGGTCTGCATCATATGCTGACCCGCATCGATACCGCCGGGGTTTCCGGCATCAGCGGGGTGCCGTGGGACGCGGTCGAGCTGCCGAGCCAGTTTATGGAAAACTGGTGCTGGGAGCCGGAAGCGCTGGCCTTTATCTCCGGTCATTATGAAACCGGTGAACCGCTGCCGCAGGCGCTGCTGGAGAAAATGCTGGCGGCGAAAAACTACCAGGCGGCGATGTTTATTCTGCGCCAGCTGGAGTTCGGCCTGTTCGATTTCCGCCTGCATGCGGAGTACAAACCGGAGCAGGGAGCGAAAATCCTTGAGACCCTGGCCGAGATTAAAAAGCAGGTCGCCGTGGTGCCGGGGCCGACCTGGGGCCGCTTCCCGCACGCCTTCAGCCACATCTTCGCTGGCGGCTATGCGGCAGGTTACTACAGCTACCTGTGGGCCGACGTGCTGGCGGCAGACGCCTTCTCACGCTTCGAAGAAGAGGGGATTTTCAACCGTGAAACCGGTCAGTCGTTCCTCGACAATATCCTGAGCCGCGGCGGTTCCGAAGAGCCGATGGAGCTGTTCAAACGCTTCCGCGGGCGCGAGCCGCAGCTGGATGCGATGCTTGAGCATTACGGGATCAAAGGCTGATTGCTACGTGAAGATCTGCTTAATTGATGAAACGGGCGCCGGAGACGGCGCCTTATCTGTTTTAGCCGCCCGCTGGGGGCTGGAGCAGGATGACGATAACCTAATGGCGCTGGTGTTGACCGCTGAGCATCTGGAGCTGCGTAAGCGCGATGAGCCTAAGCTTGGCGGTATCTTCGTCGATTTCGTCGGCGGGGCGATGGCCCACCGGCGCAAGTTTGGCGGCGGCCGCGGTGAAGCGGTAGCCAAAGCGGTGGGCATTAAAGGCGATTATCTGCCGGATGTGGTTGACGCCACCGCCGGCCTGGGGCGCGATGCCTTCGTGCTGGCGTCGGTCGGCTGCCGCGTGCGGATGCTGGAGCGCAATCCGGTGGTCGCCGCGCTGCTCGACGATGGTCTGGCCCGCGGCTATGCCGATGCGGAAATCGGCGGCTGGCTGCAGGAGCGGCTGCAGCTGATCCACGCCTCCAGCCTGACGGCGCTGACCGATATCACCCCGCGTCCGCAGGTGGTCTACCTCGACCCGATGTTCCCGCATAAGCAGAAAAGCGCGCTGGTGAAGAAAGAGATGCGCGTTTTTCAGTCGCTGGTGGGGCCTGATTTAGACGCCGATGGCCTGCTGGCCCCGGCGCGCCAGCTGGCGACCAAACGGGTGGTGGTAAAGCGCCCGGATTACGCGCCGCCGCTGGCGGAAGTCGCCACGCCGAACGCGGTGGTGACCAAAGGGCATCGGTTTGATATCTACGCCGGCACACCGGAGTAATATTACGCCGTGGTGGTATCTCCCGGATAGCGGCGCAACGCGCCTTATCCGGGCTACCGCATTGTAGCCCGGCTCAGCGTAGCGCAAGCCGGGAACCGTAATATTTGAACAAACGGCGCCAGTGCGGATCGGCCATCTTAAACGGTTACTCGGCGCTGGCCGGGGTATTAATCATCCGGTTCAGCCAAGGCACCATCAGCGCCATCACCACCGTGACCCCCAGGGTCACCAGGCCAATTTTACTGAACACGCTGGTGTAAACCGGCAGCGTCTGCAGCGGGTCGGTGATATTTTCCGGCACCGCGGTGAAGGTCGCCACATAGCCGCCGAGCAGGAACGCGGCGGCCTGGGTCAGGAACCACATCCCCAGAATAAAGCCCATCAGATGCTGCGGCACCAGCGCGGCGACCATCGCCAGCCCCAGGGCGCTGATCAGCAGCTCGCCCAGGCTCTGGAACAGATAAACCAGCACAATAAACCACGGCGAGGTTAATCCCTGGGCGTCGGCGAACCACATCCCGGCGGCCGCGGCGGTCAGGAAGCCCAGCGCGCAGAGGAACATCCCGAGGGTAAATTTCACCGGCATGGTCAGGTCTTTACCCTTATGACCGAGATGGGTGTAAATCGCCGCCAGCACCGGGCTGGCCACCACCACCCAGAAGGGGTTCAGCGCCTGGAAGCTGACCGGGTTGATGGTAAAACCCAGGATCTGATGATGGACGTTGTTGATGGCGAAGAAGTTCAGCGAGGTCGGCATCTGGGCGTAGAGAATGTAAAACAGCACCGCCTCGATCATCAGGATAAAGGCGACGAACATTTTGTTGCGCCCGGTTTTATCAAGGCGAAACGCCTCGCGGAAAAAGAACGCAATGACCACGACCGACAGGACAATCAGCACCAGGTTGGCGATCATCACGTTATGCATCAGCCAGGCGCAGAGAAAAATCATTACCACCGTACCGGCCAGCACCAGCGCCAGATTGCGCAGGCTGAGGGGGCGATGATCGGGCTCGGAGCCAATATCTTTTACCATCCCGCGGCAGGCGAAGTAGACCAGCAGCGCGATAATCAGCCCCGCGCCGCACAGGTTATAGGTCACCGCGTAGCCAAACTTTTCCGCGATCACCGGCGCCAGCGACAGCGACAACAGCGAACCGATGTTTATCGACATATAAAACAGGGTGAACGCCCCGTCGAGACGGGCATCCTTCGGCGGATAGCATTTTGACAGCAGGCTCGCCGGGTTGGCTTTAAACAAACCGTTGCCGACGGCGATGGTGCCGAGGGCGATAAAGATCAGCTGCGGTTTCAGCAGCGACATCCCGGTCATAAAGTAGCCGATTGCCAGCACAACCGCGCCGAGCACCAGGGTACGTTTGGTCCCCAGCAGATGGTCGCCCACGTAGCCGCCGATCGAGATCAGCCCGTAAACCAGCGCCGCGAAGGCGCCGAAGGTGATAAAGGCCTGTTCCTGAGAGAAGCCCAACTGTTTAACAAAGAAGACCGCCAGGATCCCCTGAACGCCGTAATAGCCAAAACGTTCCCAGAGCTCCACAAAGAAGATCATGAAGAACGGACGAGGTTGCTGCAGCAAGCCCGTAGTTGCAGTTGTATTCATATTCCTTCGCCTTGTATTACTTTCCCAAAAAGTATGAACGCGTATGCCAGAACGAGCCGAAAATGTCTGATAACTCGCCATGCTGCGGTTATTGGCTTAATGAGTAGATTATTATATAGATGTTTTAGTGAATAACTGGCTGATCACACTAATGGAATGGCTTTTTTATGGATTTAAGCTCTGTTGTCTGGCGGGGCGGAAGCGAAAATAAAAACGCCCGCAGCGGCGGGCGTCTGGCATGACACAACGGGAGGGTTATTCGTCTTCTTCGTCGCGCAGCGGGACGATCAGCATGTCGACATGGACGGTGTTGATCAGCTGACGGGCAGAGGACATCAGCTTGCTCCAGAAGTCCTGATGGTGGCCGCAGACCACCAGGTCCATATCGTATTTTTTAATCGCATCGACCAGCACCTGACCCAGGTCGCCGCTGCCGCTCAGGGTCTCGGTGATCGGGTAGCCGGCGTTGGTCGAGAGCTCGGTCAGCGCGTGATGGGTCTCTTCGGAGATGCGTTTTTGCATATCGCCGAGGTTCACGTCAATCAGCCCGGTGTAGAGGTCGGAGTAATTTACATCCACGTGGATCAGGGAGACTTTTGCGTTATAAGGGCGGGCCATAGAAACGGCTTTTTCAACCAGTACTTTACTCTCCGGGGACAGGTCTACTGCAATCAGAATATGTTTGTAAGCCATAGTGTTACTCCTTCCATAAGTTTGTCGATGACCATTGGACCTGACAGCTGGCGCTGCCGTTTCGCCCGCGTCCTGCGTGCTACATTCGCGGGAGGGTAGCCTTTAAGGACTTCATTGTAGAAGATATTTCTTACCTTATAGCGCCCCCCGCACTCCGTCAATGCACTGGGTTCACCTAAAAGCTAAACAAATTTATCCGTCTTACGTATTGATAACGAATAACCTTGTGGTAAAAAAATTAATGGATCTCCTACACTATTTAATGAGCCGGTCGGAAAAATAAATGTGATCGGAATCGCACTCTTTACGGTATTGTCGTCGGTTATTTGGGGAGCGGTAGCCGCGGAGGATTTCTCCGTGGGCGGGTCGCCGGGGAGGAGGTATGATCAGCACTATTGCGCTGTTTTGGGCCCTGTGTGTCGTTTGTGTGGTGAATATGGCACGCTACTTCTCATCGTTGCGTGCATTATTGGTTGTGCTACGTGGTTGCGATCCCTTGCTCTATCAGTACGTCGATGGCGGCGGCTTTTTTACCTCGCACGGGCAGCCCAGCAAACAGATGCGGCTGGTCTGGTATATCTATGCCCAGCGCTACCGTGACCATCATGACGATGAATTTATTCGTCGCTGCGAACGTGTTCGTCGCCAGTTTATTCTGACCAGCGCCCTGTGCGGCCTGGTGGTGGTGAGCCTGATTGCGCTGATGATCTGGCACTAACGATATTTTCAGAATAAAAAAAGGGCCAGCAAGCTGGCCCGTTTTGAACGAATAACGCTTAAATCAGCTTCAGGGAGAGCCAGTAAAGGACGCCTGAAAGGATAATCGCTGCCGGCAGGGTCAGTACCCAGGCCATCAGAATGCTGGTTACCGTCTTTTTCTGCAGACCACCGCCATCCACCAGCATCGTCCCCGCTACCGAGGAGGAGAGCACGTGGGTGGTGGAAACTGGCATCCCGGTGTAGCTCGCCAGACCGATTGAGACCGCTGCGGTCATCTGCGCCGACATCCCCTGGGCGTAGGTCATGCCCTTCTTACCGATCTTCTCACCGATGGTGGTCGCCACGCGGCGCCAGCCGATCATGGTGCCAATACCCAGCGCCAGCGCGACCGCCATGATAATCCAGATTGGCGCGTACTCGATGGTGCTCAGCATATCGGTTTTCAGTTTCTTCAGCAGACGCTGGTCGTCAGCGCTCACGTCCGGCAGTTTCGCCACTTTGTCGGTAGTGTCGGAGATGCAGAGCATGATGCGACGCAGCTGGCCCCGCTGCTCCGGTTTTAGCGACTCGTAGTTCTCAACGCCGGTCAGCATGGTCTTCACGCGGTCAAGGGCGTTGATGGTGTTCGCCGGATGGCAATGAAACTCGCCGTTGGCCGCGGTATTGGTGTCCGGAGAGGGAACCAGCTGGTCAACGCCGGTGGCTTTCTTCAGCAGGTCAGGGCGCTGCTGGAAGAAGGTTTCCACGTTGTTGACCGCATCGCGGGTACGGGTGATTTCGTAACCGGAGGCGTTCATATTCACCACGAAGCCCGCCGGGGCGACGCCGATCAGGACCAGCATCACCAGACCAATGCCTTTCTGTCCATCGTTAGCGCCGTGAGAGAACGACACGCCGATAGCGGACAGGATCAGGGCGATACGGGTCCAGAACGGCGGCTTTTTCTTGCCGTCTTTCTTTTCACGCTCCGCCGGAGTCAGGTGGATACGCGCCCGTTTTTTGGTGCCGCTCCAGTAGCGGCGCAGCAGGAAAATCAGGCCGCCCGCAATCACCAGACCAACGATAGGCGAGATGATAAGCGAACCAAAAATGCCGATGACTTTCGGGATATTCAACGCATCAACCACGGAGGTGCCTGTCATCAGCGCATTGGTTAAACCAATACCGATGATGGCGCCAATCAGGGTATGAGAACTGGATGCCGGAAGACCGAAGTACCAGGTCCCGAGGTTCCAGATGATCGCCGCCAGCAGCATAGAGAACACCATGGCGAGGCCATGCGCGGAACCCATGTTAAGCAGCAGATCGGTCGGCAGCATATGCACGATGGCATAGGCTACGCTGAGACCGCCCAGCAGAACGCCGAAGAAGTTGAAGAGCGCCGCCATCGCCACAGCGAGCTGTGAGCGCATAGCGCGAGTGTAGATAACCGTAGCCACCGCGTTTGCGGTATCATGGAAACCGTTAATCGCTTCGTAAAACAGTACAAAAGCTAAAGCAAGCAATAATAATAGTCCGGTATGTAAATCCAGACCGGCAAATAAATGTAGCATAGGACGTTACGCCATTTTGAGGACATGAACGCGGCGCATTATCAGTGACTTTAGCTGCGCGGGCAAAGTGAAATATAGACTTTTTTTGATTTTCTTCCTGTTTAGGTTTTACCCTGTTGGGAGTAATCCTATATCTTTCAATGATGTATCTAATGCGGGATTTTTCCCGCTGGTGTGACCAGAGTGAAATATTTACAAAACCCGACAATTGGGGAACGAGGAATGCGGTGTGGAAAGGTTTGATGCCATTGTCGTTGGCGCCGGAGCGGCGGGAATGTTTTGCGCAGCGCAGGCGGGGCAGCTTGGCTGTCGCGTCCTGCTGCTCGACAACGGCAAAAAGCCGGGGCGAAAAATTCTGATGTCCGGCGGCGGCCGCTGCAACTTTACCAATATGTATGTCGAGCCGGCGGCCTATTTGAGCCAAAACCCGCATTTTTGCAAATCAGCCCTGGCGCGCTACACCCAGTGGGACTTTATCGAGCTGGTCGGCAAATATGGCATCGCCTGGCATGAGAAAACCCTCGGTCAGCTGTTTTGCGATGATTCGGCGGAACAGATCGTCACTCTGTTGCTGGCGGAATGCGAAAAGGGCGGCGTGCAGATCCGCCTGCGCAGCGAAATTCTCAGCGTGGAGCGCGACGAGCAAGGCTATCGGCTTCAGGTGAACGGCGAAACGCTGGCGACCAAAAAGCTGGTGATCGCCTCCGGCGGCTTGTCGATGCCGGGCCTCGGCGCCTCGCCGTTTGGCTATAAAATCGCCGAACAGTTCGGCCTGAAGGTGCTGCCGACCCGTGCGGGTCTGGTGCCGTTTACCCTGCACAAGCCGCTGCTTGAGCAGCTCCAGGTTCTCTCCGGCGTCTCGGTGCCGTCGACCATCACCGCCGAGAACGGCACCCTGTTCCGCGAAAATCTGCTGTTCACCCATCGCGGCCTTTCCGGACCGGCGGTGCTGCAAATTTCCAGCTACTGGCAGCCCGGCGAGTTCGTCACCGTGAATCTGCTGCCGGACTGCAATCTTGAGGAATTCCTTAACGAGCAGCGCGGCGCGCATCCCAACCAGAGCCTGAAAAACACCCTCGCGATGCAGTTGCCGAAGCGGCTGGTGGAGTGTCTGCAGCAGCTGGGGCAAATTCCTGATGTCACGCTGAAGCAGCTGAACGTTCGCGATCAGCAAGCGCTGGTGGAGACGCTGACCGCCTGGCGCGTGCAGCCGAACGGTACCGAAGGCTACCGGACGGCGGAAGTGACCCTCGGCGGCGTGGACACCAATGAGCTCTCGTCGCGTACCATGGAGGCGCGTAAGGCGCCGGGCCTCTACTTTATCGGCGAAGTGATGGACGTCACCGGCTGGCTCGGCGGCTATAACTTCCAGTGGGCGTGGTCAAGCGCCTGGGCCTGCGCGCAGGCGCTGGTGGAAGGGTAATCTAAGCGTTCGGGCGCCCTGGCGCCCGAACGTATATGATCAGTTCAACCCAAGAAAATACTGGGCGATTTTGAAATAGATAATCAGTCCGGTGCCATCGATCAGCGTGGCGATAAACGGCGCGGAAACCACCGCCGGGTCGATGCCGATCCGTTTAAGCACCATCGGAATGACCGACGAGACAACTGCGCTCCACAGGGTAATGCATACCAGTGTCAGGCTGACGATCAGCGTGATTTCCATGCCGATGCCCATCATCCAGGCGCGCAGGCAGCCCGCCAGCCCCAGCGTTAAGGCAATCAGAAACGAGGTCGACACCTCTTTGCGGATCACCCGCCCCATATCGCGCAGCCGTACTTCTCCCAGCGCCATCGAGCGCACCAGCGTCGAAGTGATCTGCGTTCCGCTGTTGCCGCCGGTGCCGATGAGCAACGGAATAAAGAAGGCCAGCGCAATGGCCGACTCCAGGGCTTCTTCGAAATGCTGCAGCACGCTGCTGGTGTAGGCTTCGGCCACGAACAGCAGCAGCAGCCACACCGAGCGTTTCTTCCACAGCGTCCAGGGGCTGATCTCGAGGTACGGTTTTTCCAGCGGCAGCGTCGCCCCCTGCAGCTGAGCGTCCTCGGTGACGTCATCCTCCAGCAGATGGGCGATCTCCTTTTCCATCAGGCAGCCGACCAGCTCGCCTTTATCGACGACGGGAACCAGCTCGAGGCCGCGCTCGTTGAGCTCGGCAATGACCTGCGGGCGTTCATCGTCAGGTTTGACGCGGAACAGGCAGCTGTCCATCAGGTAGCGGATAGACTGCCCGACATCCCCTTCCTGCAGTAGCTTTTTGACCGACAGGCTGCCGCGCAGCTTTTTACCGGCGACAACAAACACCTGGCCGGGAATATCATCGCTGGTGAGCTGCGAGATAAAGTGCTCCCGCGCCTCATGGACGCTGAGATGTTCCTGCAGCGTAATAAAGTCGGTACGCATGTACTGGGCGATGGCATCGCCGTTGAAGCCAGAGGTCGCCTGATGGGCGGCGCAGAGTTGAATGGAAGACATGATTAAAATCCCTATAAAAAATCACTCATAGGGGCGAACAAGACAGGGTTAGCGCAGGCAGATCCCTACGTCCTGGTTTTAGCACTGCATAACGTATCTGAACGGTCATGACCGACAGAAGTTACCTTGGCAACACCTTGATTCGATGGAAGCCTGTATTTCCCTGAGTGGTCTCTCTCGATACCAACAGGGCGGTAACTTGTATTTATGCAGGAGCCTCGCCATAACGAGATCGTTAAATGAAGCGCCATTATTGGCGAAGCGGGATAATTAACAAAGCGTATAATTTATGTGGTTTATCAACTGTTGATAAACCACCCAAGAATTTTCAAATCGTTAATCATCCGCTAAACACTGCAAATGCCCATGGCGCACGCCGCGCTGGGCAATCACGTCGTCGGCAAAATGCTGTATCTCGACCATGTCTCCCTTCAGCACCGCAATCTCCAGGCAGTCGTCATGACTGATATGCACATGCAGCGTGGCGACGGAGAGATCGTGATGATGATGCTGGGTGGCCACCAGCCGGCTCGCCAGTTCGCGTTTTTCATGCTCGTACACATATGACAGGACGGCATAACCGCGCCGCGGCTCCGACGGCGCGGGATCCTGGTTGAGGGCGTCTCGCAGAATATCGCGTACCGCCTCCGAACGATTGTGGTAGCCGCGGCGGGCGCTGAGCGCATCGAGAGCGGCCAGCAGGTCATCATCAAGAGTCAGGGTTACGCGCTGCATGGCATGGCCTCGTTAAGCAGAGTGGCAGGAAAAGGTGGCAGCACCGCCTGCTGGAGCGCCTGTCCGGCAGGGGAGCGCAGGCGCAGCGGTAGACTGACCGTTGCGGTTTCGACGATGCGTCCGTGCTCCATCACCAGCACCCGCTGGCAAAAGCGCTCCACCAGCCGCAGGTCGTGAGTGATGAACAGGCAGGCGGTGCCAAACTGGGCCTGCAGACGCTTCAGCAGGGCGATAATCTCCGCCTGCAGCAGCAGATCGAGATTCGAGACCGCTTCATCCAGAATCAACAGCTGCGGCCGTACCGCGAGGGCGCGAGCCAGGCAGACGCGCTGCAGCTGTCCGCCGCTGAGCTGCGCCGGGCGTTTATCGAGCAGCGTCGTGGAAAGGTCGACCGCCTGCAGCATCTCTTCCACCTGACGCGCACGTTCCTCGCGCGACAAGCGCAACAGATGGCGCAGCGGCTCGCTGACGATCTCGCGCACCGTTTTGCGCGGATTCACCGCGCTGAAGGCGTCCTGAAACACCAGCTGAATATCGCGGCGGAAGGCGCCGACGGCCTCGCCCTTCAGGGCGGTCAGCGGTGTGCCGCGCCAGACAATATCGCCGTGCTGCGGCGTTTCCAGGCCCACCAGCATCCGCGCCAGGGTGCTCTTGCCGCAGCCGCTGCGCCCGAGCAGGGCCACCGTTTCGCCAGAGGCGATGGCGAGTTGGATCTCGTGCAGGACCCTGCCGTGGTGCGGGTAATCGTGGCTCACCCCGGTGACGCTGAGTAAATTCATGCTGTTTTCTCCAGTCCGTACAGCGCCAGATGCGCCGCCAACAGGCGTTGGCTCAGCGGGTGCTGTGGGGCGCTGAACAGCGTATTTACATCGCACTGTTCAACGAGGCGACCGTTCTCCATGACCGCTACGTAATCCGCCAGCCGCGCCACAACGCCCATGTCATGGGTCACCAGCAGCAGCCCCAGACCGCGGCTGGCGACGATATCCGCCAGGAGATCGAGGATCCGCGCCTGGGCGATGGCATCGAGGTCGGTGGTCGGTTCGTCGGCGATGATAAAGGGCGCGCGGCTGAGCAGGGCGAGGGCGACCATCATCCGTTGCAGCATGCCGCCGCTCATCTCAAAGGGGTAGCGTTTCAGCAGCGCCCGCGGATTATCCAGACCCACCTCTTCCATTGCCGCCAGCAGGGCGGCGTCACTTGCTTCGCGGCCCGCCGCCCGGCAGGTTTCCCGGGCGTGGGCGGCCATGGTATGCAGCGGATTAAAGGCGCTGCGTGGGTTCTGCATGATAGTGGCGATAGTCGCGCCGCGCAGCTGTTCGCCGTGCACCGGCATGCCGTCAAGCAACACCCGGCCGGCGGTCTGGTTGACGCCGGGCGGCAGCAGGCCCAGCGCGGCGGCGCAGGTGAGCGATTTCCCGCTGCCGCTGCTGCCGAGCAGCGCCAGTACCTGGCCGCGGCGCAGGGTAAGCGAGACGTCGCTGACCAGCGGGCGGTCGGCGGCAAGGGCGATCTGTTGCAGTTGGATCTTCTGCGGCATCAGTGGCTATGCTCCGCGATCAGGTGAGGATCGAGGCGATCGCGCAGCGCGTCGCCCAGCAGGTTAAAGGCCATCACGCTGATGAACAGCGCCAGCCCCGGCCAGACCATCTGCAGCGGCTGGGTCCAGATATACTGCCGGGCGTCGTTGATCATCACCCCCCATTCCGCCGTCGGCGCGCTGACGCCGAGGCCAAGGAACGACATGCCGGCCACGTGAAGCATCATATGGCCGATATCCAGTGAGGCGAGCACCAGCAGCGAGGGGATCACCGCCCCTGCCAGATGGTCGCTGAACAGCCGCCACTGGCTGGCGCCGCTCAGGCGGGCGGCGAGGATAAATTCGCGCTGGCGCAGGGAGACCACCAGATTACGCACCATTCTGGCGTACCAGGCCCAGTGCGACAGCGCAATGGCGAGGATCACGTTGGTCAGCCCGGTACCCAACACCCCCACCATAAAGAACGACAGGATCGAGGTCGGAAAGGTCATAAACAGTTCGGCGAGGCGCATCAGGCCGCGGTCGGCGCGGCCGCCCAGCAGCCCGGCGCTGCCGCCAACCGCCAAACCGATCAGCAGCACCAGCAGCAGGCAGGCCATTACCGCCCCCAGCGAGACGCGGGTGGCGGCCAGCAGGCGCGAGAAAATATCCCGTCCAAGATGATCGGTTCCCAGCCAGTGCGCCCCCCCTGGCGGCAGCAGCCGCTGCTGCAGGTTAATCGCCGCCGGATCCCAGGGCAGCCACCAGCCGCTGCCGAGGGCGATGACCGCCAGCAGCGCGATAACCAGCAGGGCCAGTTTCACCGGCCAGCGGAAGTTTCGCAGCCATCTCATACGCTCACCTCCTCATGGCGGCGCAGGCGCGGGTCGAGCGCCGCGTTAAGCACATCCACCGCCAGGTTAGCCAGTACGAACACCGTGACCATCATCAGGGTAAAGCACTGAATCACTGGATAATCGCGATTGAAGATCGCGGAAACCGCGTAGCGGCCAACCCCCGGCCAGGCAAAGATATTTTCGATAATCATCGTGCCGCCGATCAGCTCGCCAATGTGCATGCCCATGGCGGTCACCACCGGCAGGGTGGCGTTGCGCAGGATATGCCGCCGCTCCACCTGGCGCGCGCTCAACCCGCGCAGCCGCGCCCATACCACGTGACGCTGGCCGGAGACCTCCAGCATGCTGGCGCGCAGCAGCCGGGCGTTAATCGCCAGCGACATAAAGGCGATGGAGACGGCGGGCAATATCAGGTGCTGCCAGTCGCCGTATCCCATCGCCGGGAGCCACTGCAGATGCACGGAAAAGAGCATCACCAGCAGAAAGGCTAGCCAGAAGTTCGGCATCGACACGCCGAGGAAGGCAATCAGCCGTACAGCAAAATCCGGCAGGCGATCGCGATGGCGCGCCGCCCAGATCCCCAGCGGCAGCGAGGTGACGAGGATCAGCGCCAGCGCCGCGCCGGTAAGCAGCAGGGTGGCCGGCAGGAAGTGCAGCAGGTCGTCCAGCACCGGCCGCCGGGTGGCATAAGAGAGGCCGAAGTCCAGGTGCAGCGCCCGCCACAGCCAGTGCAGATACTGCATCGCCAGCGGCTGGTTGAGACCCAGCAGTTCGCGGGTCGAGGCGACCATCTCTTCCGTGGGAGGCAAGTTCGACAGGCGCAGATAATCCAGCGCCGGGTCGCCGGTGCCGAGCCGCAGCAGCAGAAAGATGATGGCGGAGGCGGCGAGCAACAGCGGGATCAGCAGCAGCAGGCGGCGTAAAATATAGCGTAGCATTATGGTGTTACCGGTTTAATCTGGTCGAACGGGATCTCGGTGGTCACCGGCGCGAACGGGATCTCGCCGACCTCCTGGCGCGCAACCGACATCAGCGAGACATAGCTGATGGGTAGGTACACCGCGTCCTGATGCAGACGGGTCAGCACATCGTGGTACAGCCGTTTCCGCTGCGCCTCGTCGCTGGTGGTCAGCACCTCGCTAATCTCTTTATCAATCAGCGCTTTGTCGGGCAGGCCGCGCTGGGCCTGATAATCGGCATGCGAGGGCACGCGCATCGAGCTTAAAAAGGCATGCGGATCGTAGGGGGCGCCCCAGGTGCGATTGAAGATCATGCCGAACCGGCCTTCGCGCTGGCGCGCATAGATGCTGCTCTCCTCCTCGCCCACCAGGGTGACGCGGACGCCGACCTCCCGCAGATTGGCCTGAATAATTTCGGCCATCGATTTAGCCAGCGCGTCGGTGCCGATAAACGCCAGCTCAATCGCCAGCGCTTGCCCGGCTTTTTGTCGCCAGGGCTGGCCTTCCGGCTGCTGCCAGCCGGCCTGCGCCAGCAGGGCGCGGGCTTTTGCCGGATCGTAACGGCGCGGCGTCAGATCCTGCGGGGCGTAGGGGACCGAGGGCGCAAACAGGGTGTCGGCAACCTGCTGGGTGCCGTAGAGCACGCTATCGACGAGGGTCTGCTTGTCGACGGCGTAGTTGAGCGCCTCGCGAACCGCCTGCTCGCGGGTCGGGCCCTGGCTGGCGTTCAGCGCCAGCATCACCGTCTCCGTCGGGGCGGAGAGTCGAGCCACGTAGCCGGGGTGATGACGAAAGCGTTCGAAGGTATCCAGCGGTAGCAGCCCTTCGTCGCCGTAGAGCATGTCAATTTCCCCGGTTTCGAACGCCACCGCGCGGCTGGTGGCGTCAGGGATCACTTTGATGGTGATTTGCTGCAGCGCGGGTTTATTACCCCAGTACTGTTCGTTGCGTACCAGCACGTCGCGCTGATTGAGCTGCGAGCTCGCCAGTCGCCACGGCCCGGTGCCGATCGGGGCTTTGATGCCGTTGGCGGTGCCGCCATCGATAAACTGCGAGGGGGCGATAAAGCGGAACGGGCGGGGCAGGGCCAGCTCTTGTAGCAAGGGGGCGTAGGCGCTTTTCAGGGTGATCTGCAGCTCGCTGGCGCTGAGCGCCCGCACGTCGGTTATCTGATTGGCGAGCTCAAGCCAGGCGTGGCGTTGACGGTTGGCGAGCACCGCCTGGAAATTCGCCGCTGCGGCCTGGGCGTTAAAGGGTTCGCCGTTGGAGAAGGTCACATCCTCGCGCAGGGTGAACCACCAGGTTTTACCATCGTCGGAGTGACGCCAGCGGGTCGCCAGCCAGGGCTGCACGCTGCCGTCAGCCTGATACTTCACCAGCGGCTCATAGACCATGCTTTGGGCAAACATCTGGTTGGGGGTATAAAGATGCGGATTCAGCGGGCCGACGTTCACCGGCCAGGCGGTGGTGAGCGAGTGCTGCGCGGCCTGAGCCAGCAGAGGGACGCAGGCGATCAGCGCCAGCAGAGTGAGGCGGAAAATAGACAAGACGGCAATCTCAACGACAGGAAAGTATGACGATTTTAGTGATTCATCATACTTTCGGAGTAACCTGGATCAATATTGCGCCGAAAAGTATAAGTAATCCGTATGATTATGCGCAGGGGCAGGCGCCGCTTTACCCCTCAGGGCGCCCGGAACAACCCCAGCAGCGTGGCCACCTGTTCGTCGATCGGCGCCAGATCCCGCTTGACGATCAGATGCAGCGGCGTCGCGCGGCGCGCGCCATGGCTGAGGGGCAGCCGCTTCAGCACGCCCTGATCGAGATGGGAACGAATGCGCTCTTCCGGCAGCCAGCCGAAGCCGACCTGATACATCACCGCATCAATGGCGGCGTCAATGGTGGAGAAAGTCCAGGCGTCACGCGTCGCCTGGCCATCGCCGGTCTGGTCGGCAATGCGCACCAGCGGCCATGGCGCCAGCGCGCTATCCTCCAGCGGACCGTCGAGCGCGGCGAGAGGATGGTCGCGGTGGGCGACGGCGATAAAATCAATATTCATCAGCCACTCTCCGCGGCCGGTAATATCCTGGCGGCGGGTCAGAACCATGACATCGGCTTCCGTTCGCGCCGCGCCCTCGTCATCCATATTTTCCAGCACTTCGGTGAGTCTGACCTGCGTCTGCGGATAACGCTGCTGAAACTGGCGCAAAATGGCTAACAGCCGTTGGCGCGGGAAAATGCTGTCGACCACCAGATCCAGACGGGTGCGCGCCCCATTGCGCAGAGTAGCGGCATGCGTCTCAACGTAGGCGAAGGCCTGTAGCAGCGGTTTGACCTGATTCAGCAGCAGTTCGCCGGCCGGGGTCAGCACCGCCCGCCGCCCGGACGGCGCCAGCAGCGCCACCCCTAAACGCTCCTGCAGCAGCGCGAGGTTATAGCTCACCGAAGACTGGCTGCGATTGGTCTCCTCCGCCGCTCTGGCAAAGCTCCCCAATTCCACTACCTTTTCGAGTAACGCCCACTGCTCCAGGGTTGTCTTGTGCATAATTAATCTAAAATTTGGATGTATTTAATCCAAACATAGCGTTATTCATTCAATTTTTAAAGACGTATGCTGTCCTCAACAACACAGAGGAGAATAAATGATGAGCACTTTCGACAAACATGACCTCAGCGGCTTTATCGGTAAACATCTGGTCTACACCTACGACAACGGCTGGAACTACGAAATTTACGTCAAAAACGGCCACACCCTCGACTACCGTATTCACAGCGGCATCGTCGGCAATCGCTGGGTGAAAGATCAGGAAGCGTACATCGTGCGGGTGGGGGAAAGTATCTACAAAATCTCATGGACCGAACCGACCGGTACCGACGTCAGCCTGATCGTCAACCTGGGCGATAAACTGTTCCACGGCACCATTTTCTTCCCGCGCTGGATCATGAATAACCCGGAAAAAACCGTCTGCTTCCAGAACGATCACATTCCTCTGATGAATTCGTACCGCGATGCCGGCCCGGCCTACCCGACGGAAGTGATTGACGAGTTTGCTACTATCACCTTCATTCGCGACTGTGGCGCGGATAATGACGAGGTTATTAATTGCCCGGCAAGTGAATTGCCAGCTGATTTTCCTGCAAATTTGTAATTAAGCAGAAATAACTTTGTGATCTGCGCTAACTTTTTGTCATCAAGCGTGACAAAGACAGCGTCATTAATTGTTATCTGGTTTAACCCCCGTTTACTTTCCGCGATAGCGTTCCTGTTTTCTTTTCCAGACAGGAACGCTTTTTTGTCAAAATTCTGCCATAAATAAAACCTATCATTCTGTTTCTTAATGATTTATTTGGCTATGCTGAGAAAAGATTAATTTCTTAATATTATCCTAAGCAAGGTCGACTACATTAATAGTGGTCGAAATACCCTGAAATGGAATGCCGCGCTGAACTCACTTCATTTTAATTTCGTTTAAGTCCGCAGGCGCAGGATATTTTATTCTAACGACCCAGGTTTGTGCGTGGGTCATCTACAGAACAGGATGATGATGAGCGATTTTTTGCCTTTTTCGCGCCCGTCGATGGGCGACGCAGAGCTGGCAGCCCTGCGTGAAGTTTTAACGTCGGGCTGGATCACCACCGGACCGAAGAATCAGGCACTTGAAGCGGCATTTTGCCAGTTGACCGGCAACCGCCACGCGATTGCCGTCAGTTCAGCGACCGGCGGGATGCATGTGACCCTGATGGCGCTGGGTATTGGCCCTGGCGATGAAGTCATTACACCGTCCCAGACCTGGGTCTCCACTCTCAATATGATCTGCCTGCTGGGCGCCACGCCGGTAATGATCGATGTCGATAACGACAATCTGATGATCACCCCTGAGGCGGTGGCAGCGGCGATCACCTCGCGTACCAAAGCGATTATTCCTGTGCACTACGCGGGGGCGCCAGCCGATATCGACGCCATTCGCGCGGTGGGCGAGCGCCATGGCATTCCGGTGATCGAAGACGCCGCCCATGCGGCGGGGACCCACTATAAGGGCCGCCACGTAGGCTGGCAGGGGACCGCGATTTTCTCGTTCCACGCGATCAAAAACATGACCTGCGCTGAAGGCGGCCTGATTGTCACCGACGACGACGAGCTGGCCTCCCGTATCCGCAGCCTGAAATTCCATGGCCTTGGCGTGGACGCCTATGACCGCCAGACCCATGGCCGCGCGCCGCAGGCGGAGGTGATCGCTCCGGGCTTTAAATACAATCTTGCCGACATCAACGCCGCGCTGGCGCTGGTCCAGCTGGAAAAACTGCCTCACGCCAACCAGCGGCGGGCGGAAATTGCCCAGCGCTATCTGCGCGAACTGGCGGACACGCCGTTTACGCCCCTGACCGTCCCGGCCTGGGATCACCAGCACGCCTGGCATCTGTTTATCATCCGCGTCGATGAGGCTGCCTGCGGCATCAGCCGCGACGCGTTGATGGAAAAGCTAAAGGCGATGGGTATCGGCACCGGTCTGCACTTCCGTGCGGCCCATACGCAAAAATATTACCGCGAGCGCTTCCCGGAGGTTTCCCTGCCGAATACCGAATGGAACAGCGCCCGCATCTGTTCTCTCCCGTTGTTCCCGGACATGACCGATGACGATGTCACTCGCGTCATTTCCGCACTGCGCCAGCTGTCAGGACGTTGATATGCTTACTTACCCTCCCGTGAAGAAGGTCTCGGTGGTTATTCCGGTTTATAACGAACAGGATAGCCTGCCGGAGCTGCTTCGTCGTACGGATACCGCCTGCGCCACGCTGGGGCGGCAATATGAAATTCTGCTGATCGACGATGGCAGCAGCGACGATTCCGCGCGCATGCTCACCGAAGCTGCCGAGGCGGAAGGCAGTCACGTCGTCGCCGTGCTGTTAAACCGTAACTACGGGCAGCACTCGGCGATCATGGCCGGTTTCAGCCATGTAACCGGCGATTTAATCATTACGCTTGACGCCGACCTGCAAAACCCGCCGGAAGAGATCCCGCGGTTGGTAGAGAAGGCGGATGAAGGCTACGACGTGGTGGGCACCGTTCGCCAGAACCGTCAGGACAGCATCTTCCGCAAAACCGCGTCGAAGATGATCAACCGCCTGATCCAGCGCACCACCGGCAAAGCGATGGGCGACTACGGCTGCATGCTGCGCGCTTACCGCCGCCATATCATCGACGCCATGCTCAACTGCCATGAGCGCAGCACCTTTATCCCGATCCTGGCGAATACCTTCGCCCGGCGCGCGGTGGAGATCCCGGTGATGCACGCCGAGCGCGAATTCGGCGACTCCAAATACAGCTTTATGCGCCTGATCAACCTGATGTACGACCTGGTGACCTGTCTGACCACCACGCCGCTGCGTCTGCTCAGCATTTTCGGCAGCGTGATAGCCCTGCTGGGCTTCGCCTTTGGCCTGATGCTGGTGGTGCTGCGTCTGGCCTTTGGCCCGCAGTGGGCGGCGGAAGGGGTATTTATGCTCTTCGCCGTGCTGTTTATGTTCATCGGCGCTCAGTTTATCGGGATGGGCCTGCTCGGGGAGTATATCGGACGCATCTATAACGACGTGCGTGCGCGTCCCCGCTACTTTATTCAACGTGTTGTTCGCCAGCCGGAAACGGCATCTAAAGAGGAAGATCGTTCATGAAAGCCGTAGTCTTCGCTTATCACGATATGGGCTGCACCGGTATCCAGGCTCTGCTGGACGCTGGATATGATATCGCTGCTATTTTCACCCACCCGGATAACCCTGGCGAAAACCATTTCTTTGGCTCCGTGGCGCGCCTTGCCGCCGAGCAGGGCATTCCGGTGTGGGCGCCGGAAGACGTGAACCATCCGCTGTGGATTGAGCGTATCCGCGAGATGAAGCCGGACGTGCTGTTCTCCTTCTACTACCGCAACCTGCTGGGCGATGAGATCCTCAGTCTTGCGCCGAAAGGGGCGTTTAACCTACACGGTTCGCTGCTGCCGAAATATCGCGGCCGCGCGCCGCTGAACTGGGTACTGGTCAATGGCGAAAGCGAAACCGGCGTGACGCTGCACCGGATGGTGAACCGCGCGGATGCCGGCGATATCGTCGCTCAGCAAACCGTGGCGATTGGCCCGGATGACGCCGCCCTGACGCTGCACCGCAAGCTGTGCGCTGCCGCCACTGAGCTGCTGAGCCAGGCGTTGCCGGCGATCCTCGCCGGAACCACCGATGAACGTCCGCAGGATCACAGCCAGGCGACCTATGTGGGACGGCGCACCCCGGAAGATGGCCGCCTCGACTGGGAGCAGCCGGCGCAGACGCTGCACAATCTGGTGCGCGCGGTCTCCGATCCGTGGCCGGGGGCCTTCGGCTACGCTGGCGCGAACAAATTTATTGTCTGGAAATCCCGTGTACGCAGTGATCTACCTGCAGCCAAACCGGGCACCGTTATCTCCGTTGCACCGCTGATCGTGGCGTGCCAGGAAGGGGCGCTGGAGATTGTCACCGGCCAGACCGAACGCGGCGTGTACATGCAGGGCGCCCAGCTGGCGCAGGCGCTGGGCCTGGTGTCCGGGGCGGTGATCAGCAGCAAACCGGTGGTGGCGGTTAAGCGTCGTACCCGGGTGCTGATCCTCGGCGTCAATGGCTTTATCGGTAACCATCTGACCGAACGCCTGCTGCAGGACGACAACTATGAGATTTACGGCCTGGATATCGGCTCCGACGCCATCAACCGTTTCCTCGACTGCCCGCGTTTTCACTTCGTGGAAGGCGATATCAGCATTCACTCCGAGTGGATCGAATATCACATTAAGAAATGCGACGTGGTGCTGCCGCTGGTAGCTATCGCCACCCCTATCGAGTACACCCGCAACCCGCTGCGCGTGTTCGAGCTGGATTTCGAAGAGAACCTGAAGATCATCCGCGATTGCGTGAAATACAATAAGCGCATCATCTTCCCGTCGACCTCTGAAGTGTACGGCATGTGCACCGACAAAAACTTCGACGAAGATACTTCCAACCTGGTGGTCGGGCCGATCAACAAACAGCGCTGGATCTACTCGGTCTCCAAGCAGCTGCTGGACCGCGTGATCTGGGCCTACGGCGATAAGAATGGCCTGAAGTTCACCCTGTTCCGTCCGTTCAACTGGATGGGGCCGCGTCTGGATAACCTCAACGCCGCGCGTATCGGCAGCTCCCGCGCCATCACCCAGCTGATCCTCAACCTGGTGGAAGGCTCGCCGATCAAGCTCATCGAAGGCGGTAAGCAGAAGCGCTGCTTCACCGACATCAGCGACGGTATCGAAGCGCTGTTCCGCATCATCGAGAACAAAGACGGCCGCTGCGACGGGCAGATCATCAACATCGGTAACCCGGATAACGAAGCGAGCATCAAAGAGCTGGCGGAGATGCTGCTGGCCTGCTTCGAACGCCATCCGCTGCGCGATCGCTTCCCGCCGTTTGCCGGCTTCCGCGAAGTGGAAAGCAGCGACTACTACGGCAAGGGCTATCAGGACGTTGAGCATCGCAAACCGAGCATCCGCAACGCCAAACGCTGCCTGAACTGGGAGCCGAAGGTGGAGATGGAAGAGACCGTTGAGCATACGCTGGACTTCTTCCTGCGCACGGTAGAACTGGTGGACGCTAAACATCCATGAAACAGGTCGGCTTACGCATAGATGTCGATACTTTTCGCGGGACGCGGGACGGTGTTCCGCGGCTGCTGGACCTGCTAGGCCAGCACGGGATTCAGGCAAGCTTCTTCTTCAGCGTCGGGCCGGACAATATGGGGCGTCACCTGTGGCGCCTGGTAAAACCGAAGTTTCTGTGGAAGATGCTGCGTTCCAGAGCGGCTTCGCTGTACGGCTGGGATATTCTGCTGGCCGGCACCGCGTGGCCGGGACGCCGCATCGGCGCGGGGAACGAGGCGGTGATCCGTGCGACCGCCGAGTCTCATGAAGTGGGCCTGCACGCCTGGGACCACTACAGCTGGCAGGCGTGGAGCGGCGTCTGGCCGCAGGAACGGCTGACGCTGGAGGTCGAGCGTGGCCTGCTGGAGCTCGAGCGCATCATCGGCCGCCCGGTCACCTGTTCGGCCGTTGCCGGCTGGCGCGCCGATCAGCGGGTGGTGAAAGCCAAAGAATCCTTCGATTTTCTCTACAACAGCGACTGTCGCGGCACGCGGCCGTTTCTGCCCCAGCTCGGCAGCGGCGTCTCTGGTACGGTGCAGATCCCGGTCACGTTGCCGACCTGGGACGAGGCGGTGGGCACGGCGGTGGATATCGCCGGCTTTAACCGCTATCTCCTCGACTGCATCCATCGCGACCCTGGCGTGCCGGTCTATACCATTCACGCCGAAGTGGAAGGTATTGCCTATGCCGATCAGTTCGATGAACTGCTGACCATGGCGGCGGAAGAAGAAATTCAGTTTTGCCCACTGAGCCAGCTGCTGCCCGCTGACTTTAGCGAGCTGCCGTCCGGCAAAGTGGTTCGGGGTGAACTGGCTGGCCGGGAAGGCTGGCTCGGACGTGAACAATTACTGACTTCGGGTGTTTGATGAAAAGCATTCGCTATGGCGTCTCTCTGATTGCGCTGTTTGCGCTGTATTACCTGCTGCCGCTCAATTTCCGTTTGCTCTGGCAACCCGATGAAACACGCTATGCGGAGATCAGCCGTGAAATGCTGGCCACCGGCGACTGGGTGGTGCCGCATTTTCTCGGGCTGCGCTACTTCGAAAAGCCGATTGCCGGTTACTGGATCAACAGTGTCGGCCAGTGGCTGTTTGGCCATAATAACTTCGGCGTACGCTTCGGGTCGGTCTTCGCCATCACCATGACCGCCGTGCTGGTGGCCTGGCTGGCGTGGCGCATCTTTCGCGATAAGCGGGTAGCCGTCCTGTCGCCAGTGATTTTTCTCACCGCGATGCTGGTGTATGCGATTGGTACCTATGCGGTGCTGGACCCGATGATCACCCTGTGGCTGGCGCTGGCGATGTGCAGCTTCTGGGGCGCGACGCAGGCGCAGAGCCGCGGCGGCAAAATACTGGGTTACGTGCTGTTGGGCGTCGCCTGCGGTATGGGGGTGATGACCAAAGGTTTCCTTGCGCTGGCGGTGCCGGTGGTGGGCGTTTTGCCGTGGGTGATCGCCCGTAAACGCTGGCGTGAAGTGCTGACCTACGGTTGGCTGGCGGTGGTCGTCTGTACGCTGGTGGTGCTGCCCTGGGGGCTGGCTATCGCCCAGCGCGAGCCGGACTTCTGGCGCTATTTCTTCTGGGTCGAGCATATTCAGCGTTTCGCCGAAAAAGACGCCCAGCATAAAGCGCCATTCTGGTACTACATCCCATTCCTGATCGCCGGCAGCTTGCCGTGGCTGGCCCTGCTGCCAGGGGCGCTGAAGCGCGGCTGGCGTGAGCGCGATGAGGCCCGCGGCGCGCTGTATCTGCTCGGTTGGGTGGCGATGCCGTTCCTGTTCTTCAGTATTGCTAAAGGCAAACTGCCGACCTATATCCTGCCGTGCTTTGCGCCGCTGTCGATCCTGATGGCCCGCTACGCGCTGGAGGCGGCGAAGACCGGCGCGAAAGCGCTGCGCATCAATGGGATGATCAACCTGGGCTTTGGCCTGCTGGGGCTGATCGCCGTGCTGGTGGTCTCGCCCTGGGGCGTGATGCACAAGCCGGTGTGGACCAAGATTGAGCTGTATAAATGTCTGCTGGCGGCCATCGCCTTCGCCGTCTGGGCGCTGATGGGCTGGTTGGCGATGAAAGACGCTGGCCGCCGTTGGAGCCTGGCGGCGCTTTGCCCGCTTGGCCTGGCGCTGCTGGTGGGCTTCGCCATTCCGGACCGGGTTATCGACAGCAAACAGCCGCAGTTCCTCGTGGATATCGTCAGCGAATCCCTGCAGCCCAGCCGTTACGTCCTGACGAACAACGTCGGGATCGCCGGCGGCCTGGCCTGGGAGCTGAAGCGAAGCGATATTATTATGTTCGACAAACAGGGTGAGCTGAAGTACGGTCTCGACTGGCCGGACGCTCAGGGAAGCTTTGTCAGCCAGGCCGGGTTTGCCGACTGGTTGGCCACGCACCGTCAGCAGGGGCCGGTCTCGCTGGTGCTGTTGATGGATAAAGGAGAGAGTATGGTCGACTTACCGTTACCGAAACCCGATAACGCCTATGAGCTGGGTCGGGTGGTCTTCCTTCAGTACCTGCCGCAATGAGCGTCTGGATCTGTCTGGTTTTCGCCAGCCTGCTGAGCTGCGCCGGACAGCTGTGCCAGAAACAGGCGACCCGCCCGTCCCGTCGCGGACGGCGGAGTCGCCATATACTCTTCTGGCTGGGGATGGCGCTGCTATGCCTCGGCTGCGGCATGCTGCTGTGGCTGAGCGTCCTGCAGTCTATTCCGGTGAGCATCGCCTATCCGATGCTGAGCCTGAACTTCGTCTGGGTCACCCTCGCGGGCTGGGGCATCTGGCATGAGCCGGTCGCTCGCCGCCACTGGTTTGGCGTCGGGTTGATCGTCGTGGGCATTGTCATTCTGGGGACCAGCGTTTGATGGGCTTTCTCTGGGCATTATTCAGCGTCGGCCTTGTCAGCGCCGCGCAGCTGCTGCTGCGCAGCGCCATGGTGGCCTTGCCGCCGCTGACCGATATTCTGGCCTTTCTCCAGCATCTGCTGCATTTCGAGCCTGGTACCTTCGGCCTGTTTTTCGGCCTGCTGGGCTACCTGTTGTCAATGGTCTGCTGGTACTTTGCCCTCCACCGTCTACCGTTATCAAAAGCGTATGCGCTGTTGAGCCTGAGCTATATCCTGGTGTGGGCTGCCGCCATCTGGCTGCCCGGCTGGCATGAGCCGTTCTACTGGCAATCGCTGCTGGGCGTGGCGATTATCGTCGCCGGCGTATTGACCATCTTCTGGCCGGTGAAACGCCGCTAGCCGGGGAGCCGGCTTTTGGGACGCCCCGGGCCGAGCAGGATCGCCAGCTTGCTGCCCCCGACGGTGGTCTCCATCCAGATTTTACAGACGCTGGTTAACGGCACCGAGAGCAGCATTCCCACCGGCCCCAGCAGCCAGCCCCAGACCAGCAGCGACAGGAACACCACCAGGGTCGACATCCCCAGCCGGTGGCCCATCATGCGCGGCTCCACCATGTTGCCCAGCACCATATGCACCACCAGAAACAGCGCCCCGACCAGCAGGCACTCATAGATGCCGCTGAACAGCAGCGCCTGCAGCATGGGTGGGATGGCGGAGATGGCGGAGCCGATATTCGGCACATAGTTCAGCAGGAATGCCAGCACCCCCCACATCAGCGCGAACTGCACCCCCATCGCCAGCAGCCCCAGCCAGACAATCAGCCCGGTCCACAGGCTGATCAGCGTTTTCAAAGCCAGATAGTGGGTAACGCCTTTCAGCGCCCGGTGCAGCCCGGCGATATGCAGGCGAGGGTTATTGAGGGCAAAACGCAGTTTGTAGGGCAGGTGGCGAACCTCAAAAAGCATAAAGATCACCGTCATCACCAGCAGCACAATGCTGGCCATCGCCCCGGAAAGCTGGGTCATCAGCGTTGTGGCCCAGGTCATCAGCCGTTCTGAATCCATACGCCGCAGCATGCGCTCCGGATTGATATGCAGGTTGAGAAAGGGGAGATACTCCTGGAGCTGGACGATCTTACGCGTCAGGGCGCGGTTGAAATCGGGCAGCATGGCGACAAAGTCATTGAGCGACGCCGCCAGCACGCCAAGCAGCGCGGTGAGCATCACCAGCATTGCCGTCACCACCAGGGTAATGGCGAACGGGCGCCGCACCCCGCGGCGAATGAACCAGGTGACCAGCGGGTTGAGGACGATAGCGAAAAACAGCGCCAGCAGGAGCTGCACCAGAATATCGGCGGCGGCGTGGATCCCTGCGAGGATAATCACCAGCGCCGCCAGCTTAAGTAAAATATGGAGCCCGGCTTTATCAGCCTGCGGAGGGGACATAGGTATTCCTTTTGTGAGTCGCGCCTGATAAGTGTAGCGGTTCGCCGACTGCCAATATTCTGAAAGGCGAGCTGCTTTTCCGCCGCCAGCGTGGTAATAGTGAAAGCTGGTTGTCGAAATCTGGTGGAACCTGATGCCCGAACCCGTCGCCGAACCGGCGCTCACTGGACTGCGCCTCAATCTGCGGATTGTCTCCGTCGTCATCTTTAACTTTGCCAGCTATCTCACCATCGGCTTGCCGCTGGCGGTGCTTCCCGGCTATGTGCATGATGTAATGGGCTTTAGCGCTTTCTGGGCCGGTCTGGTGATTAGTCTGCAATATTTCGCCACGCTGCTCAGCCGCCCGCACGCCGGGCGCTATGCTGACCTGCTGGGGCCCAAAAAGATCGTTGTCTTCGGCCTCTGCGGCTGCTTTTTAAGCGGCCTGAGCTACCTGCTTGCCGCCTGGAGCAGCGGCTGGCCGCTGGTTAGCCTGCTGCTGCTATGCCTGGGGCGGGTCATTCTCGGCATCGGCCAGAGCTTTGCCGGCACCGGCTCGACGCTGTGGGGCGTCGGCGTTGTTGGGTCGCTGCATATCGGGCGGGTGATCTCGTGGAACGGCATTGTGACCTACGGGGCGATGGCGATGGGCGCCCCGCTCGGCGTGCTGTGCTATTCGTACATTGGCCTCAGCGGCCTGGCCGGGGTCATTATGGCGGTTGCGCTGGCGGCTATCCTCTGCGCGCTGCCCCGCGCAGCGGTGAAGGCGGCGAAAGGCAAAGCAATGTCGTTTCGCGCGGTACTCGGGCGGGTGTGGCCCTACGGCATGGCGCTGGCCCTGGGCTCCGCCGGTTTCGGGGTTATCGCCACCTTTATCACGCTGTTTTATGACGCCAAAGGCTGGGACGGGGCGGCCTTCGCCCTGACGCTGTTCAGCTGCGCGTTCGTTGGCGCGCGGCTGCTGTTTCCCAATGCCATTAACCGCCTCGGCGGGCTGAACGTGGCGATGCTCTGCTTTAGCGTGGAGATCATCGGCCTGCTGCTGGTCGGCTTTGCCGATACGCCGCTGCTGGCGAAAATCGGCACCTTTCTTACCGGGGCCGGGTTCTCACTGGTCTTTCCGGCGCTGGGCGTGGTGGCGGTGAAAGCGGTGCCGCAGCATAACCAGGGGTCGGCGCTGGCCACCTATACCGTGTTTATGGATTTGTCGTTAGGCGTCACCGGGCCGCTGGCCGGCTTGCTGATGGCGTGGACCGGGATCCCGGTGATATATCTGGCGGCGGCAGGTCTGGTGATGGCGGCGCTGCTGCTGGGCTGGCGGTTAAAAAAACGGCCCCCGGGTGGCGAACCGGAGGCCGTCGCACCAGGCCAGTAATTACTGGATGGTGAGGGTGCTGATGATGCTTTCCGCTTCGGTCTGCGCCTGCTGCTGGTTGTCCGCCGGCAGGGTGACCTGCAGGGTCAGCAGTTTGTCATCCACTTTGCCGAGCAGTACGGAAGACCACGCGGTCTGCCCCTTGGCGGAGATGATGCTGTCCAGCTGCTGCAGGGTATGACCTTTGATCTCCAGCGACTTATTGCTCACCACCTGCAGCTGCGGGTCGCGGCTACGCTGCTGATCTTCCAGGCGTTTCGCCAGCACCGCCAGGTCTTCATTGGTGCTGTCGCCGACGATGACGATGACTGCTTTCTGGCCGGTGGCGTCAGAATAGACGTGCATGTTGTTCGCCTGAGTACCCAGTTTGCCGCTCTGGTCGGCCATGCCCGCAGGCAGGGTGAAGCTCAGCTTGCCATCCAGCAGGCTGATTGCCTGGCCGCTGGCATTGCTCTCCGCTGCTGCGCCAACGGTTGGCGCTTTTGAATCGCTGTTATCGCAGGCGGCAAGCCCCATCACCAGCAGGCCAATACCGACATATTTAACCAAATTGCGCATTGACATCTTCCTTTCGATAAACGGCCACTAATGGCTCATCCGGCTATCTTAACACATCAGCCCGCGAGTACCTTTAACTCGGCTGCAATGCCGACAAATCAGATTTATCCGCCAGCCTTTTCAACAGCATATTTAACAGAACGCCGTACATCGGCAGGAAGAAAATGATGCTGATAAGCACTTTAAAGCTGTAGTCGACGAGGGCGATCTCCCCCCAGTGAGCGGCCATAAACGGATCCGGGCTGCGCCAGAAGGCGATGAAGAAGAACGCTACGGTATCGCTGATGTTGCCGAACAGCGTCGAGGCGGTGGGGGCCAGCCACCAGTGACGGCTCTGCCGCAGGCGGTTGAAGACGTGGACGTCAAGGATCTGCCCCAGCGCATAGGCCATAAAGCTGGCGATGGCGATGCGCGCGACGAAAAGATTAAAGGTGCCCAGCGCGGCGAAGCCCTGCCACTCGCCCATGTAAAACAGGGCGGAGATGGCGTAGGAGATGACCAGCGCCGGGACCATCACCGCAAAAATAATACGTCGCGCCAGCGGTGCGCCAAAAATTCGCACCGTCAGATCGGTGGCGAGGAAGATAAACGGAAAACTGAACGCGCCCCAGGTGGTATGGAAACCAAAGATGGAGATCGGCAGCTGAACCAGATAGTTGCTGGAGGTAATCACCAGCAGATGAAATAGCGAAAGCCAGACGAGCGCTTTTTTGCGCTGTACGGTAGTAAACGGATTCATATTGTGACCTTTTTATGCCCGTCATGCTTCAGGTAAATGAGCAATCGGCAGCGGAACGTTGGGGTGAGGGAACCCAATTAAAAACGGCTGCATGATACTGCGTTGCCGGCGTAATGCAATGGTTGTTTTTCGCGCAAACGTTAACCTGGCTTGCGTACTGGCGAGCAGGGGGTAAACTAGGGCCGTTTTGTTGACGTGAGACTAAAATGAGCGAACTTTTCTCCACTCCTGACCACACTCTGGATGCCCTGGGACTCCGCTGCCCGGAGCCGGTCATGATGGTGCGTAAAACCGTGCGGACGATGCCGGTGGGCGAGACGCTGCTGATTATTGCTGACGATCCGGCCACCACCCGCGATATCCCGGGATTCTGCCGCTTTATGGAGCATGAGCTGGTGGCCCAGGAAACCGAAGCCCTGCCGTACCGCTACCTGATCCGCAAAAGCCACTGAGCCTCTCCCGGATGGCGGCGCGCAGCGCCTTATCCGGGCTACCCGACGGTCCGGAACCGTAGCCCTGCTAAGCGTAGCGCGAGCAGGGAATACCCCGGATGGCGGCGCGTAGCGCCTTATCCGGGCTACCCGACGGTCTGGAACCGTAGCCCTGCTAAGCGTAGCGCGAGCAGGGAAGCCGGTATCTATGCTACAACTTCTTACGCAATAACCGCAGCGCGTTAGCCGTTACCAGCACGGTGGCGCCGGTATCCGCCAGCACCGCCAGCCACAGACCGGTCAGGCCGAGCAGGGTGGTGACAAGGAAAATCCCCTTCAGCCCTAAGGCAATCGCGATGTTCTGGCGGATATTGGCGTGAGTCGCCCGCGCCAGGGAAATCATCTGCGCCAGGCCGGTCAGACGGTTGTGGGTCAGCGCGGCGTCGGCAGTCTCCAGCGCCACGTCGGTACCGCTGCCCATGGCGATGCCGATGGTCGCCGCTTTCATCGCCGGGGCGTCGTTGATGCCGTCGCCGACCATCGCCAGCGGCGCATCGGCATTCAACGCCATCACCGCTTCGACTTTGTCCGCCGGCAGCAGGCCGGCGCGGAATTCCAGCCCCAGTTCGCTGGCGATGGCCGCCGCGGCGCGCGGGTTATCCCCGGTGAGGATCACCCCCTGCACCCCCAGCTGGTGTAAGGCATCCACTGCCTGACGCGCGTCGTCGCGCAGGGTGTCGCGCAGCGCCAGGATGCCGAGAAGCGTCTCGCCGCGCATGACCAGCACCACCGTTTGCCCGGCGCTCTCCAGCTGCTGGATCTGCGCCTCATGCTCTGCCGGGGCGGCTTTGCTGGCCGCGCAGATTAAAATCCGGCTGCCGTTGACCTCGGCTTCGATACCGGAACCTGCCAGCGCCCGCTGGCCGCTGGCCAGCGGAATGCTCAGCTGGCGCCGCTGCGCTTCGCGGACGATGGCCTGCGCCAACGGATGGCTGGAGCCTTGCTCCACCGCCGCCGCCAGCGCCAGCAGCGCGTTGTCGTCATTCTCAGCCGTGGTGATGACCGAGGTCACCTGCGGCTGCCCGACGGTCAGGGTGCCGGTTTTATCGAACGCCACCTGGCGCACCTGGCCCAGCTGTTCCAGCGCCGCGCCGCCTTTGATCAGCGCCCCGCGTCGGGCGGCGACCGCCAGGCCGGAGGTGATGGCCGCCGGGGTGGAGATGACCAGCGCGCACGGGCAGCCGATCAACAGCAGCGTTAAGCCTTTATAGATCCATGGCAGCCAGGCGCTGGCGAAGAACAGCGGCGGGACAATGGCCACCAACAGGGCCACCACCATAATGGCCGGAGTGTAGATCCGGCTGAAGCGGTCGATAAAACGCTCGATCGGCGCCCGACGTTCCTCCGCCTCTTCAATCAGCTTCAGGATGCGGTCGATGGCGCTGTCGCCCGGTTCGGAGATCACGGTCAGCTGCACCAGGCGGTCGACGCTGGTGGCGCCCGCCGCTACCCGTTCTCCGGCCTGGCGCTCCACCGGCACCGACTCGCCGGTCAGGGCGCTTTCATCAAAGCTGGCAAACGGCGACAGCAGTTGTCCATCCGCCGGCAGACGCCCGCCGGCAGCCACTTCAATCACATCTCCGGGGCGCAGGTCACGCTGGGCGACGGTTTCCCGCACGCCGTTGCGCAGACGGATGGCGGTGTCGGGCTTCAGCGCCATCAGCGCGCTCACGCCCTGCCGCGCGCGGCTGGCGGCCCAGCCTTCGAGACGCTCGCCGATCAGGAACAGTAGCAGGACCATCGCCGCTTCCGCGGTGGCGCCGATAAACAGCGCCCCGATGGCGGCGACGCTCATCAGCGTTTCAATGGCGAACCAGCTCCCGCTTTTGATCAGGCGCAGCGCCTGACGGGCAACCGGCCACAGGCCGACCAGGGTGGTGGCAACAAAGGCTAACTGACCGGCGGGGTGGTTGGCCTGCTCCAGCCCCCAGCTCAGGGCCATCATAATGACCAGCGTCAGCAACGGTAAATTGTCGCGCAGCCGCGAGCCCTGCGTTTTCTCTGACGCGGAGGCATCGGCATCGCGCAGCGTATAGCCTGCCTGACGTACCGCCTGCTCAACCTGAGCGCGAACGTCGCCTTCGGCGTTAACCAATAATTTTTCCGTGGCGAACAGCACCTGAACCTGACTGACGCCGGGCACCTGACGAACCGCCGTTTCCACCTTGCGGGCGCAGGCGGCGCAGTCCATGCCGGCAACCTGCCAGCTGTAGCGGGCGTCGCTAAGCGCTTCGGCGGCTGGTGCGGTCTCTGCGGCGCAGGCGTGGTCTGTGCAGCAGCTCTCCGCCGGGGCGGGCGCTGGCCGCATGGTGAATGACGAGAATTGTGGGACTTTTTTATCCTGCGCGTCTGGAGTCGACATGGCACCCTCCGGTAAATGATAATTTTCTCATTAGCCGTAGGATACACTCTGGAGTCGACTCCAGAGTCAAGGACTAAATTACAGGTACAGTGCGCGCACGATGAGGAAGTGGCCGGCAAAGTAAAACGCGGCGGCAATGGCGTTATCGGCGCGGAAACGGCGACGATAGTGACTTACCAGCCACACGGCATTGCTCAGCAGCAGCAGAGCGGCGCCGGCGAAACCGGACAGCGCGGTGTCGGTAGGGCGGGCAAACCATAGCTCACCGGCCAGCCAGACCATCACCAGCGTCATGCCGATAAAGGTCAGCACCGGCATTTTCATCTCTTCCAGGCGGCTCCAGATCACCGCCATCAGCAGGGCGCCGAATACCAGCAGCACCAGCGGCAGCGGCCAGAAGAACGACAGCGTCAGCTGGCTGGCAAACCAGATGGTATACAGCAGATGCGACAGGAAGAAGGCGCCCACCGCGTACATCACCCGCTGACGCGGCAGCAGGGTGAGGGCGTCGCCGAGCAGCGAGGCGCACAGGCCAGCCAGCACCAGGTAGCTGATGGCATTGAACATCGGCGCCTGCCAGGCCAGCAACAGCAACAGAATCAGGGTGACAGGTTTAAATACCCAGCGTCGCCAGGCCGGCCCGCGATAGGATGCATCGACATAAAGCCATGCGGAGAAACAGACAGCAATAAATGACCAAAGCATAGTAAGTCCCTGTATCTGTTATCATAAAGAAAGTTACGGATGCGTGAAGCTACCACTCAGTGTAGTGGTTTGGCGCAGCAGATGACAATGTTATTCCAGTCGCAGTATGCTGATTCCTGATATTTTTTATGGGTAACCTTAATGAGTAAAATGCCGCTCTTTTTTGTTCTGGTCGTCGCGGTGATTGTGGTGGCGGCTTCGTTTCGCTATGTGCAGCAGCGCCGCGAAAAACTGGCGAACGACGCCGCGCCGGTGTTGCAAAAGCGGGTGATCGTCAGCAATAAGCGGGAAAAAGTGATTAACGATCGGCGTTCGCGCCAGCAGACGGTGACGCCTGCGGGCAGCGAGATGCGCTATGAAGCGAGCTTTCGCCCTGAGAGCGGCGGGCTGGAGGTGGTGTTTCGCCTTGACGCGCCGCAGTATCATGCGCTGAGCGTCGGCGATCGCGGGATGTTGAGTTATAAGGGCACAGCGTTCGTGGCGTTTACGCCCGATCCCTGAGCCCTTGTCAGGACTATTTCTTCAGCGTCGCCTTCAGTTTTTTCTGCCAGGCGACGAGCTCAAACACGCCGAAGATAAAAATGCGGATTTGCTCAAAGCGGCCCAGCGGCGGGGCATCTTTCGGCTGCGTCGCCTTGAGCAGCGTCAGCTGCAGGCCATGCATCAGGATCATAAAAATCAGCGCGACGTTGACGAAGATATTCAGCGGCTTCGGGAAGGGCTGAAACAGATTCAATAACAGAAAGGCCCAGACGCACAGCATCAGCAGGCGGCCTAAATTAATCAGCATGGTGCTCTCCTTGGGCCTCACGTTGGTAAAGACGGTACGCGACCTGTCCGGCCACTTTTTCACGATACAGATGCCAGTTTGCCGGTACCGGCGGTAAACCGTTTTCGACTTCGCTTTCGACGTACACCAGGGCCTCATCGGCCAGCCAGCCCTGCGTTTCCAGCAGGCGCAGCGTCTCCTCCAGCAGCCCCTGACGGAACGGTGGGTCGACGAATACGATCTCATGCGGCGTGCCCGGTTGGCTCAGGAAGCTGAGGGTGTTGGTCGCGATCACCTTGCCGCGATCCGCTTTCAGGGTGGCCAGGTTTTTTTGCAACTGCTGAGCGACGCCGCGCTCCATCTCCAGTAGCGTAGTGCTGGCCGCATAGCGGGACAGCGCCTCAAGCCCCAGCGCGCCGCTGCCGGCAAAGCAGTCGAGGCAGTGCGCGTCAACGATGGACGGCGCCAGCCAGTTAAAAAGGGTTTCGCGAACCCGGTCGGTGGTCGGCCGCAGGCCCGGGCTCTCCGGCACCGGTAATTTACGGCCGCGCCATTGCCCGCCGATGATGCGGATCTGACCGCTGCCCGCGTGGTTTGGTTTTTTCATCTCTCTGCTCAAGTCTCAACTTCCGGCCTGCTATTCTAGCGATCGACGGCGGTTGACGAAACCTTAATCCGGGGGCGGTGCTGCGAGTTAAGTTAAGTGATAGACTATCCAACTAATTTCATCATTTTTTCAGCTTCTGATGAAGCTGCGCCATGAATAAACAGCGAGGAGTGTGGTCGCAAATGGCAAAAGAGAAAAAACGTGGCTTCTTTTCCTGGCTGGGCTTTGGACAGAAAGAACAGGCACAGGAAACCGAGACTGAACAAAAAATAGAAGAACAACAAGCGGTTGCCGATGAGACACCGGCGGCGGAAACCCCTGCCGAGCCGAGCGCGCCGAAAGCGGACCCGGAGGCGTTTGCCGAAGAGGTCGTCGACGTCACCGAGACGGTGGTCGAAAACGAAAAGGCCCACCTTGCGGAGCCTGCCAGCGCGCAGGAAGAAGAGTGGGTGGAAGCGCCTGCTCTGACCGAAGAAGCGCCTGTTGTTGAACCGGAGCCCGCGGTCAGCGAACCGGTTGAACAGCCTGCGGTGGTTGAGTCGCTGGCGGAAGAGGTTATCGCCGAACCGGTGGCGGCGGAGGTCGTGGCTGAGCAGCCTGTAGAGGATGCTGTTGCCCAGCCGCAGGAGACGGAAGCGCCGGAAGAGGACGCGCCGTTAAGCGATGAAGAGCTGGAAGCGCAGGCGCTGGCGGCCGAGGCGGCAGAAGAGGCGGCGGTGGTGGTGCCGGCGCCAGAAGACGAGGCGCCGGTGGAAGAACTGGCCCAGGAGCAGGAAAAACCGACGAAAGAAGGCTTTTTTGCCCGCCTAAAACGTAGTCTTCTGAAAACAAAAGAAAATCTCGGTTCCGGATTTATCAGCCTGTTCCGCGGTAAGAAGATCGACGACGATCTGTTTGAAGAGCTGGAAGAGCAGCTGCTGATCGCTGATGTCGGGGTGGAGACCACCCGCAAGATCATTACTAACCTCACTGAGGGCGCCAGCCGTAAGCAGCTGCGCGATGCGGAGGCGCTGTACGGCCTGCTGAAAGAAGAGATGGGTGAGATTCTCGCCAAAGTGGATGCGCCGCTGAACGTTGAAGGCAAAACGCCATTTGTTATTCTGATGGTCGGCGTGAACGGGGTGGGGAAAACCACCACCATCGGCAAGCTGGCGCGTCAGTTTGAGCAGCAGGGCAAAACGGTGATGCTGGCGGCGGGGGATACCTTCCGTGCGGCGGCGGTAGAACAGTTGCAGGTCTGGGGGCAGCGTAACAATATCCCGGTGATCGCCCAGCACACCGGCGCCGATTCCGCTTCGGTGATTTTCGACGCCATTCAGGCGGCGAAGGCGCGCCATGTTGATGTGCTGATTGCCGATACCGCCGGGCGTCTGCAGAATAAATCGCACCTGATGGAAGAGCTGAAGAAGATCGTCCGGGTGATGAAAAAGCTGGACGTCGACGCGCCGCATGAGGTGATGTTAACCATCGACGCCAGCACCGGGCAGAATGCGATTAGCCAGGCCAAACTGTTCCATGAGGCGGTAGGTTTGACCGGGATCACCCTGACCAAGCTGGATGGCACCGCCAAAGGCGGCGTGATCTTCTCGGTGGCCGACCAGTTCGGCATTCCGATTCGCTATATTGGCGTCGGCGAGCGTATTGAGGATCTGCGTCCGTTTAATGCGGGCGACTTTATTGAGGCACTTTTTGCCCGAGAGGATTAAGAATGATTCGCTTTGAACAAGTCAGCAAAGCCTATCTCGGTGGGAGACAAGCGCTGCAGGGGGTGAACTTCCACCTGCAGCCGGGCGAGATGGCGTTTCTGACCGGCCACTCCGGCGCAGGGAAAAGTACCCTGCTGAAGCTTATCTGTGGTATCGAACGGCCCAGCGCCGGCAAAATCTTCTTCAGCGGTCATGAAATCAGCCGCCTGAAGAGCCGTGAGGTGCCGTTCCTGCGCCGCCAGATCGGCATGATTTTCCAGGACCACCATTTGCTGATGGATCGCACCGTGTATGACAACGTGGCGATCCCGCTGATTATCGCCGGCGCCAGCGGCGATGACATTCGTCGCCGCGTCTCGGCGGCGCTGGACAAGGTCGGGCTGCTGGACAAAGCGAAGAACTTTCCGATTCAGCTCTCCGGCGGTGAGCAGCAGCGCGTGGGGATCGCTCGCGCGGTGGTCAACAAGCCGGCGGTACTGCTGGCAGATGAACCGACCGGTAACCTCGACGAGGCGCTCTCGGAGGGGATTTTACGTCTGTTTGAAGAGTTTAACCGCGTCGGGGTGACGGTACTGATGGCCACGCACGATCTGGGGCTTATCTCCAGCCGTCCGTACCGCGTGCTGACGCTCAGCGACGGCCATCTGCATGGAGGCATTCGGGGTGAATAAGCGCGACGCAATGAACCAAATCCGCCAGTTCGGCAGCAAGTTCGATCGCCTGCGCAACGCGGCGGGCGGCGGCGGCGGCGGGCGCAATGCGCCAAAACGGCCGAAAGCGGCGCCTAACCCGGCCTCGCGTAAGAGCAACGTGTTCAACGAGCAGGTGCGCTACGCCTGGCACGGCGCGCTCCAGGATTTAAAAAGCACACCGCTGGCCACCTTCCTGACGGTGATGGTTATCGCCATCTCGTTGACCCTGCCAAGCGTCTGCTACATGGTCTACAAAAACGTCAGCAGCGCGGCGTCACAGTACTATCCCTCGCCGCAGATCACCGTGTATCTGGAAAAAACGCTGGATGACGACGCCGCGGCGCGGGTGGTAGGTCAGCTGCAGGCGGAGCAGGGCGTCGACAAGGTGAACTATTTGTCACGTGACGAGGCATTGGGTGAATTCCGTAACTGGTCCGGCTTTGGCGGCGCCCTGGATATGCTGGAAGAGAACCCGCTGCCGGCGGTCGCCATCGTGGTGCCGAAGCTGGATTTCCAGAGCACGGAAGCGCTGAACACCCTGCGCGATCGGGTATCGCGGATCCAGGGGGTCGATGAGGTGCGGATGGACGACAGCTGGTTTGCCCGCCTCTCCTCGCTCACCGGGCTGGTGGGCCGCGTGTCGGCGATGATTGGCGTGCTGATGGTGGCGGCGGTGTTCCTGGTGA
Source organism: Klebsiella sp. 7-CIP_Kleb. (assembly GCF_050378655.1). Taxonomy (NCBI): domain Bacteria; kingdom Pseudomonadati; phylum Pseudomonadota; class Gammaproteobacteria; order Enterobacterales; family Enterobacteriaceae; genus Klebsiella; species Klebsiella sp. 7-CIP_Kleb. Next base: position 111,776 of record NZ_JBNRLJ010000006.1, on the reverse strand, counting down.
TCGGCAACAGCGTGCGCCTGAGCATCTTCGCCCGCCGCGATACCATTAACGTGCAGAAACTGATCGGCGCCACCGACGGCTTTATCCTGCGTCCGTTCCTCTACGGCGGGGCGATGCTGGGCTTCTCCGGCGCGTTTTTATCGCTGATCCTGTCGGAGATTCTGGTGATGCGTCTCTCGTCGGCAGTGACCGAAGTGGCGAAGGTGTTCGGCACCCAGTTTGAGCTAAGCGGCTTAGGCTTTGACGAGTGTCTGCTGATGCTGATCGTCTGCTCGATGATCGGCTGGGTAGCCGCCTGGCTGGCGACAGTGCAACATTTACGTCACTTTACTCCCGATTAAAAAAAGCGTGATATAATCTTTCCCTGCTGCAATGAGTTCCTGTTCGCAGGGAAAGATACGCAAGCTTGTTCTCCTTTTCCTGCCCTCACTTTTTCATCGTGGTGTCACATTTTGTGCGTAATTTATTCACACCGTTGCATGGAACTTGTGGATAAAATCACTGTCTGATACTAATGTGAGTGATATTCTCGTTGCTCATGAATGCTGGCATGCTTGTTGCCTGATGGGGACAAGACCACGTCAGAAGATATCAATTGAGAGGATTTGAATGACCAAAGAAATGCAAACTTTAGCTTTAGCCCCCGTTGGTAACCTGGAATCGTATATCCGGGCCGCTAACACTTGGCCGATGCTGTCGGCTGATGAAGAGCGGGAGCTTGCTGAAAAGCTGCATTACCAGGGCGATCTGGAAGCAGCGAAAAAGCTGATTCTGTCTCACCTGCGCTTTGTTGTTCACATTGCTCGTAACTACTCGGGCTATGGCCTGCCGCAGGCGGATCTGATCCAGGAAGGCAATATCGGCCTAATGAAAGCCGTGCGTCGCTTCAACCCGGAAGTGGGTGTGCGCCTGGTCTCCTTCGCCGTGCACTGGATTAAAGCCGAAATTCACGAATACGTGCTGCGCAACTGGCGTATCGTGAAGGTCGCTACCACCAAAGCACAGCGTAAGCTGTTCTTTAACCTGCGTAAAACCAAGCAGCGTCTGGGTTGGTTCAACCAGGATGAAGTGGAAATGGTGGCCCGTGAGCTGGGCGTGTCGAGCAAAGACGTCCGCGAGATGGAATCCCGCATGGCGGCCCAGGACATGACGTTCGACATGTCGTCGGACGATGAATCCGACAGCCAGCCGATGGCGCCGGTCCTGTATCTGCAGGACAAAACGTCAAACTTTGCCGATGGCATCGAAGACGATAACTGGGAAGAACAGGCGGCGAATAAGCTGACTGACGCGATGCAGGGCCTGGACGAGCGTAGCCAGGATATCATCCGCGCCCGCTGGCTGGACGAAGACAACAAGTCCACGCTGCAGGAGCTGGCTGACCGCTACGGCGTCTCCGCAGAGCGCGTGCGTCAGCTGGAAAAGAACGCCATGAAAAAACTGCGTGCGGCGATCGAAGCCTGATACGCCACCCCTGCCTGACGCCAGGCAACCCGATAACGCCCCGCCTCAGGTTGGGGCGTTTTGTTTTTCTGCGCCATCCATGGGCCGCAGCACCTCTGGACAGTGCGTCCGCAGGCAGCCGATCAGCACGCTGAATGCCGACGCCATCTGCTCCTCGGGCTGGCTGGCAAATCCCATCAATAATCCTTTCTTACGCGCCGCCGTCAGGTAGTAGCGCGAGAGCGGCCGCACCAGAATGTGGCGCGCATTGGCCTCGCGGGCGATCGCCACATCGTCAGCCTCTTCCGGTAAATTGAGGATCAAATGCAGCCCGGCATTATCGCTGAAGTCCGACAGGGCGTCGGGCATACAGTGCCGCTGAATCAGCTCGGTTAAAAAGGCGCGGCGACGGCTGTAGAGCAGGCGCATGCGGCGGATATGGGCCGAGTAGTGGCCAGCGGTAATAAACTCCGCCAGCGCCATCTGGATCAGCGAATGGCCGCCGCGGTAAAGCTCGGCGTGGGCGTGCTTCAGATCTCTGACCAGCGGACGGGGGATCACCACATAGCCCAGACGCAGGCCGGGATAGAGCGTTTTACTGAAGGTGCCGATATAGACCACCGGCGCGTCGGCCACCAGCCCCTGCAGGGCGGGGATGGGCTGGCCGGAAAAGCGAAACTCGCTGTCATAATCATCTTCGACGATCCAGCTCCCCTGCTGGCGGGCGAGCGCCAGCAGCCGCTGACGACGTTCAAGGCTCATCACTGCGCCCAGCGGATACTGGTGAGAGGGGGTGACAAAGATGAGCCGCGGCGCATCGTCAACCGTTTCCGGCGGACACAGGCCGTTGGCATCGACGGTCAGGGGCTCCGCCCGGACGTCGTTCATCGCCAGCAGGTGGCGAATGCCCCAGTAGGAAGGCTCCTCCACCCACGCCAGATCGCCGCTGTCGCACAGCATGCGGGTGACCAGATCGATAGCCTGGTGGATCCCCTCGGTGATAAGAATTTGATCTGCCTGACAGTGGACGCCGCGCGATACCCGCAGATAATCCACCAGCGCCTGCTGCAGCTCCGGGGTACCGCCGTTGCAGCTGTAGCTGAGCCGCTCGGGCTTTGGCCGACGGCTGATGCGCGCCTGGATCTTGCTGAACAGCGGATGGGGAAAGGCGTTAACGTCCGGTACGCCGGGAATAAACGCTCCCCACTGGCGCGGGCTGGCGCTGACCTGGCCGAGCAGGTGCTGGCCGCGGCGTGAAAGATGCGCCGTCGATGTCGCGATGCTGCTGTTTTCCCGCTCACCCTTAGCGGTCAAGGAACTTTCAGAGGCGGTTTGGGCAACGAATGTTCCGCTTCCCCGACGGGAAACCACATATCCTTCCGCCAGTAATTGTTCATAAGTTGTTAATATGGTGTTTCTTGATACGCCGAGTTCTCCCGCCAGGTCCCGCGACGGCGGCAGGCGGCTTTGCGGCGCCAGCGAACCGTCAAGGATCGCGCGGCGAAGCGCGTTGTATAAGCGTTTGTGCAGAAGAGGGTCGCGCTCTTCCTGCAGACGGACCAGCACCAGGTCACCCACCAGCGAACGCAATTGGATCCCTCAGATATTCAAAATTGGTACTCGATTATAGGGCCAACTCCTGTGTAAATAAACGACATCGTTTCTAATTTGTTGCGATAACGTGACATACACGACAGGAGATTCGCAGGTGAAAAGCTCAGAACTGAATCAACGTCGCCAGCAGGCGACGCCGCGCGGCGTAGGCGTAATGTGTAACTACTTTGTCGAGAAGGCGGAGAACGCCACGCTTTGGGATATCGAAGGCAATGAGGTGATCGATTTCGCCGCCGGTATCGCCGTGTTAAATACCGGTCACCGTCATCCGAAGGTGGTCGCCGCGGTCGCTGACCAGCTGCAGGCGTTCACCCACACCGCCTATCAGATTGTGCCGTACGAAAGCTATGTCACGCTGGCGGAACGTATCAACGATCTGGCGCCGATTGACGGGCCGGCAAAAACGGCCTTCTTCACCACCGGCGCGGAAGCGGTCGAGAACGCGGTGAAAATTGCCCGCGCTTACACCGGTCGTCCGGGGCTGATAACTTTCGGCGGCGGTTTCCACGGCCGTACCTTTATGACCATGGCCCTCACCGGTAAGGTCGCACCCTACAAAATCGGCTTCGGGCCGTTCCCGGGCTCGGTGTATCACGGTGTCTACCCGAATGCGGCGCATGGCGTGACCACCGCGGATGCGCTGAAAAGCCTGGAGCGCATTTTCAAAGCGGATATTGCGCCGGATCAGGTCGCGGCCATCATCCTCGAGCCGATCCAGGGGGAAGGCGGCTTTAACGTCGCGCCGGCCGATTTCATGCAGGCGCTGCGCGACCTGTGCGATACCCACGGCATTCTGCTGATCGCCGATGAAGTGCAAACCGGTTTCGCTCGTACCGGCAAGCTGTTCGCCATGCAGCATTATGATGTGAAACCGGATCTGATGACGATGGCGAAAAGCCTCGCCGGCGGTTTCCCGCTGTCGGGCGTCGTTGGTCGCGCCGAGGTAATGGATGCCCCAGCGCCAGGCGGACTGGGCGGGACCTATGCCGGTAACCCGCTGGCGGTGGCCGCGGCGCACGCGGTGCTGGATGTGATTGCCGAAGAGCAGCTGTGCCAGCGCGCTGAGCAGCTGGGTAGCCATCTGCAGGAAGTGCTCAACCAGGCGCGCGCCACCTGTCCGGCGATTGTCGATGTCCGCGGCCGGGGGTCGATGGTGGCAGTGGAGTTTAACGATCCGCAAACTGGCGAGCCGTCGCCGGAGTTCACCCGCCAGGTGCAACAGAAAGCGCAGGAGAACGGCCTGCTGCTGCTGAGCTGCGGCGTCTACGGCAACGTGATCCGCTTCCTCTATCCGCTGACGATTCCGGACGCCCAGTTCTCGAAAGCGCTGGATATTCTGGCGCGCGTACTGAAGAGCTAACGTCTCCCCGGCGGGCTGCGGCGGCAGGGAAGCCGAACAGAAACAGGACGCCGCAGCCGGCTGTTTATGCTCAGCGTGAGTGGTTTATCACCCTGATATCACCTTTTTTCCGGCGGTGAAAACCGCCGGAGTAAAACGGAAAGTATTATGTCTGAAAACTCCACCTTTTCTCCCGTCCTCACCGGCCGGGAACGTACGGCTGTCCCTGCAAAATCTCTGAGCTTCGTCGAAGGGGTATCGATGATTGTCGGTACCAATATTGGCGCGGGTGTCCTCTCTATCGCCTATGCGTCAAGCAAAGCGGGCTTCTTACCGCTGCTGTTCTGGCTGGTGCTGGTGGGCAGCCTGACCACGGTGACCATGCTCTATGTCGCGGAATCCACGCTCCGCACGCGTAAACATCTGCAGCTCAGCGGATTATCAAAGCGCTACGTCGGCGGCTTCGGCGCGCTAATGATGTTCCTCTCCGTCTGCGTCAACAGCGTCGGGGCATTGACGGCTTATATGACCGGCAGCGGCAAGCTGCTGCACTCGCTGTTTGGCATCTCGCCGGCGCTGGGCAGCGTGCTGTTTTTCGTCCCGGCGGCAGGGGTGCTCTATCTGGGGCTGAAGGCGATCGGCCGCGGCGAGAAATTTATCAGCATCGGCATGGTAGTGATGATCTCGGTGCTGGTGATTGCCACGCTGCTGAAAGAGACCACCCGCGTGGGCTATCTGCTCGACGGCAACTGGCTGTATATGGTTCCGGTCTTCAACGTCGTGGCGTTCTGCTTCTCGGCACAGTATATCGTCCCGGAAATGGCGCGGGGCTTCGCCGACAAACCGGAAAAATTGCCTAAAGCCATTATGGTCGGCATGGCGCTGACCTTTACCCTGCTGGCGCTGGTGCCGCTGTCGGTGATCTCGCTTAACGGCCTGGAGAATATTTCGGATGTGGCCACCATCTCCTGGGGCAGGGCGCTTGGCGAATGGGCCTTCTTCTCCGCCAACCTGTTTGCGCTGTGCGCGATGTTGACCTCCTACTGGGGACTGGGCGGCAGCTTCCTGACCAATATCTTCGATCAGTTCCGCCTGGGGAATGACGAACAGCCCGCCCGTCGCCTGATGGTGCTGCTGGTGGTGGCGATCCCGCCGTTCGCGCTGGCCTACAGCGGCATGGTCTCCTTCGTCAACGCGCTCTATTTTGCCGGGGTGTTCAGCGGCGTTATTTTATCGATTATGCCGATCCTGATGCTCAAGGGCGCCCGCCAGCGTGGCGACCTGACGCCGGGCTGGACCTGTCCGGCCTGGATGACCCATCCGCTTATCCAATGCTTCATTGTGTTGTTGTATCTTTGCAGCGCCGTCTACGCGATAGCGTCCGCGGTAGGCTACCTGCCCGCTGGCTGGTAATTAGGGCCTGTTTTGCACCGCGTCCGGTTCATGCTGGCGCGGTTTTTTTATTTGTCACTTATCTGTTACATAGCCCGCAATTTAGTCGTTTCAAATTCCTCAGAATGACGGTATGTTTAGCATAGTGTGCTGCAAAAGCGCGAGCAGCCCCCGGTAGATTAGCTATCATATGCTTTTCCTATCGATATAAACAAAATAATGCGCTAACAAACAACATCACAACAAATGCAAAAACCATAATAATGGGGAGCCTCAGGATGAATATGAAGGGTAAAGCGTTACTGGCAGGATGTATTGCCTTAGTTATGAGCAGCGCGGCGCTGGCGGAAGATATCAAAATCGCGGTAGTCGGGGCGATGTCCGGCCCGGTGGCCCAGTACGGCGATCAGGAATTTACCGGCGCCGAGCAGGCGGTAGCGGATATCAATGCTAAGGGCGGCATTAAGGGCAATAAGCTGCAGATCGTAAAATATGATGACGCTTGCGACCCGAAACAGGCGGTAGCGGTCGCCAACAAAGTGGTCAACGACGGGATCAAATACGTTATCGGCCACCTGTGCTCCTCTTCCACTCAGCCGGCGTCTGATATCTATGAAGACGAAGGCATTCTGATGATCACCCCGGCAGCAACCGCGCCGGAGCTGACCGCGCGCGGCTATAAGCTGATCCTGCGCACCACCGGACTGGACTCCGACCAGGGACCAACCGCGGCGAAATACATTCTCGACAAAGTGAAGCCGCAGCGTATCGCAGTGGTGCATGACAAACAGCAGTATGGCGAAGGTTTGGCCCGTGCGGTGCAGGATGGCCTGAAAAAAGGCGGGGCGAACGTGGTCTTCTTCGACGGGATCACCGCCGGTGAGAAAGACTTCTCCACGCTGGTAGCGCGCCTGAAGAAAGAGAATATCGACTTCGTCTATTATGGCGGCTATCACCCGGAAATGGGCCAGATCCTGCGTCAGGCCCGCGCTGCCGGTCTGAAAACCCAGTTTATGGGCCCGGAAGGCGTAGCGAACGTCTCCCTGTCTAACATCGCCGGCGAGTCGGCGGAAGGTTTGCTGGTGACCAAGCCGAAGAACTACGACCAGGTGCCGGCGAACAAACCGATCGTGGATGCGATCAAGGCGAAGAAACAGGATCCGAGCGGCGCCTTCGTGTGGACCACCTACGCGGCGCTGCAGTCGCTGCAGGCAGGCCTGAATCAGTCTGACGATCCGGCGGAAATCGCTAAATACCTGAAAGGCGCGACGGTAGACACCGTGATGGGCCCGCTGTCATGGGATCAGAAAGGCGACCTGAAAGGATTCGAGTTCGGTGTCTTTACCTGGCATGCGAATGGTACGGCGACCGACGCCAAATAATTTAACCGGCGCCTTTCACGCTGCAAATGCGTTGTCTGCGACCCTCAACCCCGGTCACTTACTAATGTAAGCTCCCGGGGATTTCGGGTCTTGACGCCTTTTTGCCACGCGAAATGCTGGGTTAAATGGGCGGGGCGCCTTTCACGCTGCAAATGCGTTGTCTGCGGCCCTCAACCCCGGTCACTTACTGATGTAAGCTCCCGGGGATTTCGGGTCTTGACGCCTTTTTGCAACGCGAAATGCTGGGTTAAATGGGCGGGGCGCCTTTCACGCTGCAAATGCGTTGTCTGACCCCGGTTGCGCTGCGCTTACCGGGGCTACAGCTTAATGCTTTTCCCAACCGGTGTGCTGGGCGCTAAAGCCGAGCGCCTGCATAAAGGCCGCCATCACGCCGCGGTTCTCCACCCCTTGGTCGGCGACGCGCCAGCTTTTGATGGCCGGGTTATCACGCAACGTCTCTTCCACTAAGTATTGCCCGACGCCGCGGCGGCGGGTCACTTCACGCACGCACAGATCGCTGAGCTCGGCTTCGACGCCGCGCAGGGTGACGCGCACGGCGCCCAGCAGGCGCTCGTTAAAGCGGGCGGCGTAGAGACGATGGTTTTCATCAAGGGTCAGCGTCGACAGATCCTGCGACGGCCAGATTTTTCCCAGATCAATGCGATCCTGATCGCTGAAGTGCTGTAAACGGATAATGGTCAGTTTCATGGGCGGCAAGTCCAGTGCAAAACAGAGGCGCCAGTGTACCCAAAATTGCTGTCTGGCGGAGCGCTGTTTTTTGCGCATACATCAGGGGATTCGTTTTCCTGGCGTTGTTGGGGTAGCGCAATCCGTCATAGATCGAAAAATAAGCAGAATTTTAACCTAATGTGCAGCGTTTTATTCCGCCTTATGTATCGTTATTTTATGCTGCCGCATGGACTTTTTTTTGTTTATCTTCAGCAAAATACAGAATATTATCTTTGCTTAATCGACTGAAAAATAGAGATTTTAATCTGTTTTTTAGTGAAAAGCTGCGCTAAACCATTAAACTCAATGGTAAAAATGGCGTTGTTTAATAAAAGCACAGAATGCTTTTTAACCATAAAAATACAAAACATTTACACCACATCACGAACGGGGTTCTGCAGCATGAAAAGGAACGCGAAAACCATCGTCGCGGGCATTGTCGCATTAGCGATGTCGCACGCGGCGATGGCCAAGGATATTAAGGTCGCCGTGGTCGGCGCGATGTCGGGCCCAGTGGCCCAGTGGGGCGACATGGAGTTCAACGGCGCGCGTCAGGCGATTAAAGACATCAACGCCAGCGGCGGCATTAAGGGCGACAAGCTGGTGGCCGTCGAATACGACGACGCCTGCGATCCGAAGCAAGCGGTCGCGGTAGCCAACAAAATCGTCAACGACGGTATTCAGTACGTTATCGGCCACCTGTGCTCCTCTTCCACCCAGCCGGCTTCCGATATCTATGAGGATGAAGGCATCCTGATGATCTCCCCGGGAGCGACCAACCCGGAGCTGACCCAGCGCGGCTATCAGTACATCATGCGTACCGCCGGCCTCGACTCCTCGCAGGGGCCGACCGCGGCGAAATATATCGTCGAGAAAGTGAAACCGCAGCGTATCGCCATCATTCATGACAAGCAGCAGTACGGCGAAGGGCTGGCGCGTTCGGTGCAGGACAACCTGAAAAAAGCCGGCGCCAACATCGTCTTCTTTGACGGCATCACCGCGGGGGAAAAAGATTTCTCCGCCCTGCTGGCGCGCCTGAAGAAAGAGAACATCGACTTCGTCTACTACGGCGGCTACTACCCGGAAATGGGCCAGATGCTGCGCCAGGCGCGCTCCGTCGGGCTGAAAACCGTGTTTATGGGGCCGGAAGGGGTCGGCAACGCCTCGCTGTCCAATATCGCGGGCGCCGCGGCGGAAGGGATGCTGGTGACAATGCCAAAACGCTACGATCAGGACCCTGCCAACAGCACCATCGTCAACGCGCTGAAAGCGGAGAAGAAAGATCCGAGCGGGCCGTATGTCTGGATCACTTACGCCGCGGTTCAGTCGCTGGCGCAGGCGATGGACAGAACCGGCAGCCAGCAGCCGCTGGATTTAATCAAAGATTTGAAAGCGCACGGGGCGAAAACCGTGATTGGGCCGCTGACCTGGGATGAAAAAGGCGATCTGAAGGGATTTGAGTTTGGTGTCTTCCAGTGGCACGCCGACGGCTCTTCGAGCGCGGCGAAATAAGCGCTGAAGATGAGTTATCCCTCCGCCCGCGAACCGCGGGCGGTTTAAAAAAGGTTACCTTATGTCCGAGCAGTTTCTCTATTTTCTGCAGCAGATGTTTAACGGCGTCACGCTGGGCAGTACCTATGCGCTGATCGCCATCGGCTATACGATGGTGTACGGCATTATCGGCATGATCAACTTCGCCCACGGCGAGGTCTACATGATTGGCAGCTATGTTTCCTTCATGATCATCGCCGCGCTGATGATGATGGGCATCGACACCAGCTGGCTGCTGGTCGCCGCCGGTTTCGTGGGCGCCATTGTGATTGCCAGCGCCTACGGCTGGAGCATTGAGCGCGTGGCCTATCGGCCGGTGCGTAACTCTAAGCGTCTGATTGCGCTGATCTCCGCTATCGGGATGTCTATCTTCCTGCAGAACTACGTCAGCCTGACTCAGGGGTCGCGCGACGTGGCGCTGCCGAGCCTGTTTAACGGCCAGTGGATCGTCGGCCACAGCGACAGCTTCTCCGCGACAATCACCACCATGCAACTGGTGATCTGGGTGGTGACCTTTATTGCCATGCTGGCCCTGACGCTGTTTATTCGCTACTCGCGGATGGGGCGCGCCTGCCGTGCCTGTGCGGAAGACCTGAAAATGGCCAGCCTGCTCGGGATTAACACCGACCGCGTCATCGCCCTGACTTTTGTCATCGGCGCAGCGATGGCGGCAGTGGCGGGCGTGCTGCTCGGCCAGTTCTACGGCGTGATTAACCCCTACATCGGCTTTATGGCCGGGATGAAGGCCTTCACCGCCGCCGTGCTCGGCGGTATCGGCAGTATTCCGGGCGCGATGATCGGCGGCCTGATCCTGGGTATTGCCGAGGCGCTCTCTTCTGCCTATCTCAGCACCGAATATAAGGACGTCGTTTCCTTCGCGCTGCTGATTCTGGTGCTGTTAGTGATGCCGACCGGCATTCTGGGCCGCCCGGAGGTGGAAAAAGTATGAAACCGATGCAAATTGCAATGGCGCTGCTGTCTGCCGTGATGTTCTTCATTCTGGCGGGCGTCTTTATGGGCGTGCAGCTGGAGCTGGACGGCACCAAACTGGTGGTCGATACCGCCGCCGATATTCGCTGGCAGTGGATCTTTATCGGCACTGCGGTGGTCTTTTTCTTCCAGCTGCTGCGGCCGCTGTTTCAGAAAGCGGTCAAGAACGTCTCCGGGCCGAAGTTTATTATGCCGGCGATTGACGGCTCAACGGTGAAACAGAAGCTGTTCCTGATTGCTCTGCTGGTGATCGCCGTGGCCTGGCCGTTTATGGTGTCGCGCGGTACGGTGGATATCGCCACCCTGACGATGATCTATATCATCCTCGGCCTCGGGCTGAACGTGGTGGTCGGCCTTTCCGGCCTGCTGGTGCTGGGCTACGGCGGGTTCTACGCCATCGGCGCCTATACCTTCGCGCTGCTGAACCACTATTACGGTCTCGGCTTCTGGACCTGTCTGCCGCTGGCTGGCCTGGTCTCCGCGGCGGCCGGCTTCCTGCTGGGCTTCCCGGTGCTGCGTCTGCGCGGCGACTATCTGGCGATTGTGACCTTAGGCTTCGGTGAAATTGTGCGTATTCTGCTGCTCAACAATACCGAGATCACCGGCGGGCCGAACGGCATCAGCCAGATCCCGAAACCGACTTTCTTCGGCCTTGAATTTAGCCGTACCGCCCGCGAAGGCGGCTGGGATACCTTCAGCAATTTCTTCGGCGTCAAATACGATCCCTCCGATCGGGTGATTTTCCTCTACCTGGTGGCGCTGCTGCTGGTCGTGCTCAGCCTGTTCGTCATCAACCGCCTGCTGCGAATGCCGCTGGGGCGGGCGTGGGAAGCGCTGCGTGAAGATGAGATCGCCTGTCGTTCGCTGGGCCTGAGCCCGACGCGCATCAAGCTGACCGCCTTTACCATCAGCGCCGCGTTTGCTGGCTTCGCCGGGACGCTGTTCGCTGCGCGCCAGGGCTTTGTCAGCCCGGAGTCCTTCACCTTCGCTGAGTCGGCCTTCGTACTGGCGATCGTTGTGCTGGGCGGGATGGGCTCGCAGTTCGCGGTGATCCTCGCGGCTATTCTGCTGGTGGTCTCGCGCGAGCTGATGCGTGACTTCAACGAATACAGCATGTTAATGCTCGGCGGCCTGATGGTGCTGATGATGATTTGGCGTCCGCAGGGGCTGTTGCCGATGACGCGCGTGCAGTTGAAGCTGAAAAACGGTCAGGCGAAAGGAGAGCAGGCATGAGTCAGCCATTATTATCCGTCAGCGGCCTGATGATGCGTTTCGGCGGTCTGCTGGCCGTCAACAATGTGTCGCTGGAGCTCAGAGAACGCGAGATTGTCTCGCTGATCGGCCCCAACGGCGCCGGGAAGACCACTGTCTTTAACTGCCTGACCGGTTTTTATAAACCCACCGGCGGCACCATTATGCTGCGCGACCAGCATCTGGAAGGGCTGCCGGGCCAGCAGATTGCCCGGATGGGCGTGGTGCGGACCTTCCAGCACGTGCGCCTGTTCCGCGAAATGACGGTGATTGAAAACCTGCTGGTGGCGCAACATCAGCAGCTGAAAACCGGACTCTTCTCCGGTCTGCTGAAAACGCCGGCCTTCCGTCGGGCGCAGAGCGAAGCGCTGGACCGCGCGGCTACCTGGCTGGAGCGTATCGGCCTGCTGGAGCACGCTAACCGCCAGGCCAGCAACCTGGCCTATGGCGACCAGCGCCGGCTGGAGATTGCTCGCTGCATGGTGACCCAGCCGGAAATTCTGATGCTCGATGAACCCGCGGCGGGGCTGAACCCGAAAGAGACCAAAGAGCTGGACGAGCTTATCGCCGAGCTGCGTAACCATCACAACACCACCATCCTGCTTATCGAACACGATATGAAGCTGGTGATGGGCATTTCCGATCGCATCTACGTCGTAAACCAGGGGACACCGCTGGCCAACGGGACGCCGGAAGAGATTCGTAATAACCCGGACGTGATCCGCGCATACCTTGGTGAGGCATAAGATGGAAAACGCGATGTTAACTTTTGACAACGTCAGTGCCCACTACGGCAAGATTCAGGCGCTGCACAACGTCAGCCTGCATATCAAACAGGGCGAGATTGTGACGCTTATCGGCGCCAACGGCGCGGGGAAAACCACCCTGCTCGGCACGCTGTGCGGCGATCCGCGCGCCTCCAGCGGGCGCATTGTCTTTGACGGTAAGGATATTACCGACTGGCAGACGGCGAAGATCATGCGTGAGGCGGTGGCGATCGTCCCGGAAGGGCGGCGCGTCTTTTCGCGTATGACGGTGGAAGAGAACCTGGCGATGGGCGGTTTTTTTGCCGACCGCGATCAGTTCCAGACCCGCATCAAATGGGTGTATGAGCTGTTTCCGCGTCTGCACGAGCGCCGTATCCAGCGCGCCGGCACCATGTCCGGCGGCGAACAGCAGATGCTGGCGATCGGTCGCGCTCTGATGAGCCAGCCGCGTCTGCTGCTGCTGGATGAACCGTCATTAGGGCTGGCGCCGATTATCATTCAGCAGATTTTCGACACCATCGAGCAGCTGCGCGAGCAGGGGATGACGATCTTCCTGGTTGAGCAGAACGCCAACCAGGCGCTGAAGCTGGCCGATCGCGGCTACGTACTGGAAAACGGTCACGTGGTGCTGGAGGATACCGGCGACGCGCTGCTGGCCAACGAGGCGGTGCGCAGCGCCTATCTCGGCGGTTAATTCATCGCAACCCGGCGTCATTCGCTTCGCCGGTTTGTAGCCCGGGCGAGGCGCTTGCGCCGACCCCGGGAGCCGATCGCACGAATATTATCCGTGTCTCAGCTCCCACTTTACTTCCCCCATCCTTTCATCGGCTTGTCATCTCTCTGACCCGTTACTATCTTTTTTTTGTAATAAAAAAGTTATTTTTCTGTAATTCGAACATGTCATGTTACCCCGCGAGCATAAAACGCGTGAAATCGCGCATCCGGCACAACAAGAGAGATAACCGATGATATCGTTACGACATACAGCTTTAGGACTGGCGCTGAGCCTGGCTTTTGCCGGTCAGGCCCTGGCGGTTACCACCATCCCGTTCTGGCACTCAATGGAAGGCGAACTGGGTAAAGAAGTGGATTCTCTGGCGCAACGCTTTAACGCGGCCAATCCTGATTACAAAATCGTTCCGGTATACAAGGGCAACTATGAACAGAGCCTGAGCGCCGGTATCGCCGCCTTCCGTACCGGCAACGCGCCGGCGATCCTGCAGGTGTATGAAGTGGGCACCGCCACCATGATGGCGTCGAAAGCCATTAAGCCGGTCTACCAGGTGTTTAGCGAGGCGGGCATCAAGTTTGATGAATCGCAGTTTGTGCCGACGGTCGCCGGGTATTACACCGATTCGAAAACCGGCCATCTGCTCTCCCAGCCGTTTAACAGCTCCACCCCGGTGCTGTACTACAATAAAGACGCCTTCAAAAAAGCCGGTTTAGATCCAGAGCAGCCGCCGAAGACCTGGCAGGATCTGGCGGCCTACACCGCGAAGCTGAAAGCTGCCGGGATGAAGTGCGGCTACGCCAGCGGCTGGCAGGGCTGGATCCAGATCGAGAACTTCAGCGCCTGGCATGGTCTGCCGGTGGCGACGAAAAATAATGGCTTTGACGGCACCGACGCGGTTCTTGAGTTCAATAAGCCGGAGCAGGTGAAGCATATCGCGCTGCTCGAAGAGATGAACAAGAAGGGCGATTTCAGCTACTTCGGGCGTAAAGACGAGTCCACTGAAAAGTTCTATAACGGCGATTGTGCCATTACCACTGCCTCGTCCGGCTCGCTGGCCGATATCCGCCAGTACGCCAAATTTAACTACGGCGTCGGCATGATGCCTTACGATGCCGATGTGAAAGGCGCGCCGCAGAACGCTATCATTGGCGGGGCCAGCCTGTGGGTGATGCAGGGCAAAGACAAAGAGACCTACACCGGCGTGGCGAAGTTCCTCGACTTCCTGACCAAACCGGAAAACGCCGCCGAGTGGCACCAGAAAACCGGCTATCTGCCGATCACCACCGCGGCCTACGATCTGACCCGTCAGCAGGGCTTCTATGATAAGAACCCGGGCGCCGATATCGCCACCCGCCAGATGCTGAACAAGCCGCCGTTGCCGTTCACCAAAGGCCTGCGCCTGGGCAACATGCCGCAAATCCGCACCATCGTCGATGAAGAGCTGGAGAGCGTGTGGACCGGCAAGAAAACCCCGCAACAGGCGCTGGATTCCGCCGTTCAGCGTGGGAATCAGCTGCTGCGCCGCTTCGAACAAGCGACCAAATCGTAATCTGTAACTTGCCCGGTGGCGCTGCGCTTACCGGGCCTACGATGTGCCCTATGTAGGCCGGGTAAGGCGTAGCCGCCACCCGGCATTGTTCAGGAACCCAATCTCCATGTCATCATCCCGTCCGGTATTCCGCTCGCGCTGGCTGCCCTACGTGCTGGTCGCGCCGCAGCTGATTATCACGCTGATTTTCTTTATCTGGCCCGCGGGCGAAGCGCTGTGGTATTCGCTACAGAGCGTCGACCCGTTTGGCCTCTCCAGCCAGTTCGTCGGCCTGGATAACTTCGTTGCGCTGTTCCATGACCCGTACTATCTGGACTCATTTTGGACCACCATAAAATTCAGCACCCTGGTGACCGTCAGCGGCCTGCTCATTTCGCTGTTTTTTGCCGCGCTGGTCGACTATGTGGTGCGCGGCAGCCGCTTTTATCAAACGCTGATGCTGCTGCCGTACGCCGTGGCCCCCGCCGTCGCGGCGGTGCTGTGGATCTTCCTCTTTAACCCCGGGCGCGGGCTGATCACTCACTTCCTTGGCGAGCTGGGCTACGACTGGAACCACGCGCAGAACAGCGGCCAGGCGATGTTCCTGGTGGTCTTTGCCTCGGTATGGAAGCAGATAAGTTACAACTTCCTGTTTTTCTTCGCCGCGCTGCAGTCGATCCCGCGTTCGCTGGTTGAGGCCGCCGCCATCGACGGCGCCGGACCAATCCGCCGCTTCTTCAAGCTGGCGCTGCCGCTGATTGCGCCGGTAAGTTTCTTCCTGCTGGTGGTCAACCTGGTTTACGCCTTCTTCGACACCTTCCCGGTGATCGATGCTGCCACCGCCGGCGGCCCGGTGCAGGCGACCACCACCCTGATTTACAAAATCTATCGCGAAGGTTTCGCCGGGCTCGATCTTTCCGCTTCCGCCGCGCAGTCGGTGGTGCTGATGTTCCTCGTCATTATCCTGACGGTGGTGCAATTCCGTTACGTTGAAAGTAAGGTGCGTTACCAATGATTGAGAACCGTCGCGGGCTGACGATTTTCAGCCACACCATGCTGATTTTGGGCATCGCCGTCATTTTATTCCCGCTGTATGTTGCCTTCGTGGCGGCGACGCTGGATAACCAATCGGTGTTCGAAACGCCGATGACGCTGATCCCCGGCGGACATCTGCTGGAGAACATGAAGACCATCTGGGTGAACGGCGTCGGCGTCAACAGCGCGCCGTTCTGGCTGATGATGCTCAACAGCTTCATCATGGCGTTCGCCATTACGGTGGGCAAAATCGTGGTGTCGATGCTTTCGGCGTTCGCCATCGTCTGGTTCCGCTTTCCGCTGCGTAACCTGTTCTTCTGGCTGATCTTTATCACCCTCATGCTACCGGTCGAGGTGCGTATTTTCCCGACGGTGGAAGTGATCGCCAATCTCAAAATGCTCGACAGCTACGCCGGGCTTACGCTGCCGCTAATGGCCTCGGCCACCGCCACCTTCCTGTTCCGCCAGTTCTTTATGACCCTGCCGGACGAGCTGATTGAAGCGGCGCGTATCGATGGCGCTTCGCCGATGCGCTTTTTTCGCGACATCGTGCTGCCGCTGTCGAAAACCAACCTCGCCGCGCTGTTCGTCATCACCTTTATCTACGGCTGGAACCAGTATCTGTGGCCGTTGCTGATTATTCAGGATGTGAATCTTGGCACCGCCGTCGCCGGCATCAAAGGCATGATCGCCACCGGCGAAGGCACTACCCAGTGGAATCAGGTGATGGCGGCGATGCTGCTGACCCTGATCCCGCCGGTTGTCATCGTTTTAGCCATGCAGCGCGCGTTTGTGCGTGGCCTGGTCGATAGTGAGAAATAAAATGGCTGGTTTAAAACTACAGGCAGTAAGCAAAAGCTGGGATGGCAAAACCCAGGTGATTCAACCGCTGACGCTGGACGTGGCGGACGGGGAATTTATCGTTATGGTCGGCCCGTCGGGCTGCGGGAAATCTACGCTGCTGCGGATGGTCGCCGGACTGGAGCGGGTGACCAGCGGCGATATCTGGATCGACCGCAAGCGGGTGACCGAGATGGAGCCGAAGGATCGCGGTATCGCCATGGTGTTCCAGAACTATGCCCTTTATCCGCATATGAGCGTGGAAGAGAACATGGCGTGGGGGCTGAAGATCCGCGGCATGGGTAAGGGATTGATCGCCGACCGGGTGCAGGAGGCGGCGCGTATTCTTGAGCTGGACGGCCTGCTCAAGCGCCGCCCGCGCGAGCTCTCCGGCGGCCAGCGCCAGCGCGTGGCGATGGGCCGCGCCATCGTGCGCGACCCGGCGGTATTCCTCTTCGACGAACCGTTGTCAAACCTCGACGCCAAGCTGCGCGTGCAGATGCGTCTTGAGCTGCAGCAGCTGCATCGCCGCCTGAAAACCACCTCGCTGTACGTTACCCATGACCAGGTGGAGGCGATGACCCTCGCCCAGCGGGTGATGGTGATGAACAAAGGCGTTGCCGAGCAGATCGGCACCCCGGTCGAAGTATATGAGAAACCGGCCAGCCGCTTTGTGGCGAGCTTTATCGGCAGCCCGGCCATGAACCTGCTGGAAGGGCGCATCAGCGATGACGGCGGTCGCTTTGAGCTGGCGGGCGGCATGCAGCTGCCGACGAATCATGAGCATCGGCGCCACGCCGGGCGTAAAATGACGCTCGGTATCCGCCCGGAGCATTTTATCTTAAGCTCGCAGGCGCAAGGCGGCATTCCGCTGCTGATGGACACCCTGGAAATTTTAGGTGCCGATAACCTCGCCCACGGGCGCTGGGGCGAACAGAAGCTGGTGGTCAGACTGCCGCACCAGCAGCGTCCGGCGGCAGGCAGCACGCTATGGCTGCATCTGCCTTTGGAACATCTGCACCTCTTTGATGGTGAAACAGGACAACGCGCATGAGTAACTGGCCTTATCCCCGTATCGTCGCCCATCGCGGCGGCGGTAAACTGGCGCCGGAGAACACCCTGGCGGCTATCGATGTTGGCGCCCGCTACGGGCACACGATGATTGAATTTGACGCCAAGCTGTCAAAGGACGGGCAGATCTTTCTGCTGCATGACGATAATCTCGAACGCACCAGCAACGGCTGGGGCGTGGCGGGGGAGCTGCCATGGGACGATCTGCTTAAGGTCGATGCCGGCAGCTGGTTCAGCCGTGAATTTAAGGGCGAGCCGCTGCCGCTGCTCTCCCAGGTGGCGGAGCGCTGCCGCCGTCACGGCATGATGGCGAATATCGAAATTAAACCGACCACTGGCCTTGGGCCGCAGACCGGCAACGTGGTGGCCCTGGCGGCACGGGAGCTGTGGGCGGGAATGACCGCGCCGCTGCTATCGTCGTTTGAAATCGATGCCCTGGAGGCGGCGCAGGAAGCCGCTCCCGAGCTGCCGCGCGGGCTGCTGCTGGATGAGTGGCGCGATGACTGGCGGGAGTTGACCACCCGGCTGGGCTGCGTGTCCATTCACCTCAACCACAAGCTGCTGGACGCCGGGCGTGTGGCAAGCCTGAAACAGGCCGGCCTGCATATCCTGGTGTATACCGTTAACAAACCCCAGCGCGCCGCCGAGCTGCTGCGCTGGGGCGTAGACTGCATCTGCACCGATGCCATTGACGTCATCGGGCCGGATTTCCAGCCTTAATATCCACTGCGCGGCGGCTGGCCTTTACGGGTTGGTCTGCCGCAGCATCCCTCCATTATTGTTCGGCAGTACCTGCTGCGGCGGATTGATATTCCCGCCCTGTGCGGCACGCTGCTGATTGGTCTGCAGCTGGTTTTGCAGATGCTGCTGCTGGGAGCGAGTCTGATTGTTCAGATTCTGCTTCAGCATGCTCTGCTGCTGCTGTTGCTGCACCTTCATCTCATTTTGCATGCGCTGCTGGCTGGGGACCACGTAACCCGGCTGATTGGGGTTGTTATCAATATTGATTGGCTGGGCTAAAACGCCGAGCGGCATCAGCGCCGCCAGAAATAACATCGCTTTCATGGTTTTCTCCTCCCGTGCGTGGGATCACTTAAGTGTACCTCGAATCCGCCATAACAATGATTTTTTAGGAGTTATCAACCAGGCTTAAGCGGGGAATGAAACCTACCTATCAGGAGTAAGACAATGATAAAAACAACAATCTGGCGTCAGGTGGTCATCGCTGCGTTGCTGGCGGGCGGGAGTTTTACCGTTGCCGCCAGTCCGCCACCGCCGCCGCCGGTCTCTTATGGCGTAGAGGAGGATGTGTTCCACCCGGTTCGCGCCCGACAGGGGATGGTGGCCTCGGTGGATGCCCTGGCCACCCGCGTCGGTGTGGACATTCTGCGCCAGGGCGGCAACGCCGTCGATGCGGCGGTGGCGGTCGGCTACGCGCTGGCGGTCACCCATCCGCAGGCCGGGAATATCGGCGGCGGCGGTTTTATGCTGCTGCGTACGAAAGACGGCAAGACCACGGCCATCGATTTCCGCGAAATGGCGCCGGAGCAGGCCACCCGCGACATGTTCCTTGACGATCAGGGTAACCCGGACAGTAAAAAATCGCTCACCTCGCATCTCGCCTCCGGCACGCCAGGCAGCGTCGCCGGTTTCTCTCTTGCCCTGGAAAAATACGGCACCATGCCGCTGAACAAAGTGATCCACCCGGCGATTAAGCTGGCGGAAGAGGGCTTTATCGTTAACGATGCGTTGGCGGACGATCTGAAGACCTACGGCAGCGAAGTGATCCCGCAGCACGAAAACAGCAAAGCGATCTTCTGGAAGAACGGCGAGCCGCTAAAGAAGGGCGACCGGCTGGTACAGAAGAACCTGGGGAAAAGCCTCGAGCTGATTGCCGAGCACGGTCCGGATGCCTTCTATAAAGGCGCCATCGCCGACCAGATCGCTGAGGAGATGAAAAAGCACGGCGGGCTTATCACCAAAGCCGACCTCGCTAACTATAAGGCGGTGGAGCGCACGCCGATTAGCGGCGAATATCGCGGGTATGAGGTTTATTCCATGCCGCCGCCGTCTTCCGGGGGGATCCACATCGTGCAGATCCTCAATATCCTCGAAAACTTCGATCTGCAGAAATATGGCTTTGGCAGCGCCGACGCTATGCAGGTGATGGCGGAGGCGGAGAAACACGCCTATGCCGACCGCTCTGAATATCTCGGCGACCCTGACTTCGTCAAAGTGCCGTGGCAGGCGCTGACCAGCAAAGCCTACGCCAAAGCGATCGCCGCTGAGATCGACGTCAATAAGGCGAAGCCTTCCAGCCAGATCCGCCCGGGCAAACTGGCGCCCTATGAAAGCAACCAGACCACCCATTTCTCGGTGGTGGATAAAGAGGGTAATGCGGTGGCGGTGACCTATACGCTGAATACCACCTTCGGTACCGGCATTGTGGCCGGCGACTCCGGCATTCTGCTGAATAACCAGATGGATGATTTCTCGGCGAAGCCCGGCGTGCCTAACGTCTATGGCCTGGTGGGCGGCGACGCCAATGCGGTGGAGCCGAAAAAACGCCCGCTGTCGTCGATGTCGCCGACCATTGTGGTGAAAGACGGCAAAACCTGGCTGGTGACGGGCAGTCCCGGGGGCAGCCGGATCATCACCACCGTACTGCAGATGGTGGTCAATACCATCGATTTCGGGATGAACGTCGCAGAAGCCACCAACGCCCCGCGTTTTCACCATCAATGGCTGCCGGATGAGCTGCGGGTAGAGAAAGGCTTTAGCCCGGATACCCTGAAGCTGCTGGAGGCGAAGGGGCAGAAAGTGGCGC
The DNA here is from genome assembly GCF_050378655.1 of Klebsiella sp. 7-CIP_Kleb. Classification (NCBI taxonomy): domain Bacteria; kingdom Pseudomonadati; phylum Pseudomonadota; class Gammaproteobacteria; order Enterobacterales; family Enterobacteriaceae; genus Klebsiella; species Klebsiella sp. 7-CIP_Kleb. The sequence goes on along the minus strand of NZ_JBNRLJ010000006.1, from coordinate 91,284 downwards.
TGAAAGAGGCGATGGGCAGTACCCAGAGCATTATGGTGGGGCCGGACGGGATGCTGTATGGTGCCTCCGATCCGCGTTCGCCGGATGATTTAACGGCGGGGTATTGATATGTTGCCCGGTGGCGCTGTTGCGCTTACCGGGCCAACCACGGCACGAAAGTAGGCCGGGTAAGGCGAAGCCGCCACCCGGCAATAAGCTACTTCATTCTCGCCATATAATACGCATCCACATACTCACCGTTGCGCAGCGCGTAACGCTTGCCGGTGCCTTCGATCTCAAATCCGTGTTTTTTGTACACCGCAATCGCTGGCTCGTTATCGGCGAATACCGTCAGCTCGATGCGGTCAACGCGCAGCCAGTTATCGCACAGGTCGATCATCTCGCGCATCAGGGCGCTGCCGATACCGCGGCCCTGATGGCCTGCTGAAACCGCCATACCAAAGGTCGCAACGTGGCTGCGGCGAGGGCGCGGCTCGACATGGAGCGACAGATGCCCGGTAACCCGATCGTCCATCGTCGCTACCAGATGGAAGGTATGGGGTTTGGGCTGTAGCTTCTCCTGCCAGGCTTCCATGGCGGGGTAAGGGATCTGTAGCGTGTCATGATAGACCTCCGGGTGCGCCATCAGCATACGTAAAGGTTCAGCATCGCGCGGTTCGGCATGGCGTATCACTATGTCACTCATTCCCTTATCCTCTTTTTGGTGGTTGATTCCCCTTCACCATCTCTGACGGCAGCCGGGGAGTCAATGTTGTTTTTTGCAAAAAAAGATAGACAAGTGCGAATGAGAATGATTATTATTGTCCTGCATTCAGGAAGACCCCTGCGGAAAGCCTGAAAGCACGACATTGCTCACATTGCTTCCAGTATTACTTTAGCCAGCCGGGTGCTGGCTTTTTTTTTGCTGCAATCTCAGGCGCTTTGCGGCCTGGCGGACGTCACGCCGTCTTCCGCAACCAGGCCGATGAGATGACTTTTGCTTTCCGCCGCGGCCAGCACCTCGGCGCTGCCGGTGAACAGGCCCCCCTTTTTAATCGCCAGTGAGCGATAGGTGAGGGTGCCATCCAGATTGCCATGCTCCTCAATGCTGATACTGTCGCCGCGACACTGGCCCTGCACCTTGCCGTCAATAATCAGCTCCCGGCAGCTGATGTTGCCCTCCACCTGGCCTTCACGCATCACCTTAATCAGATGTTCTTTAGCCTCAATGTTGCCGGTAAGCTGGCCGTGAATATAGACATGGCCGCTGGCGACAATATTGCCAACGAAATGCACCCCGCTGGCAATGACCGTGGTCTCTTGTTTTTTACTGGCGACCGTTGGGGATTCTGGGTTATTTGCCGGAGGCGTGACCACTTCTGAAGTCTGGGGTTCCGTTTTATTTTTCTTGATAAACATTGGGTTAATCTTGTTCCGTTGGTTATGGAGGAGGAAGGCGACCAGCGCGCAGGCGGCCGCCAGACGCGCCGGCACGATCGCATCGACAGACCAGGCGATCAGCGCGAGAAGCCAGAAAAAAAGGGCGCCGTTTAAGGCGAGATACTGTTTGTCCATTAGCAGCGGCTGGCTACTCCGTTAGTCATCAGCAACGTCCTGGTTTGCCCTCCACTTATCCGCAGTTTCGCCATTGAGATCAAGAGGTTTAGCCGGGAAATGGTGATTTAATCACTTATTAATCAAGTAGTTATTAATAATTACGTATAAGTAGTGCACTACCTATTTTTTTGACGAATCTTCACTGAAAACGGACTGAGAGGATGAAGTCATGTCCCGGCTTGCGCTATGGTTGAAGGTAGTTCATTCACTAAGGACAGCGTTATGACTCTGCACTGCGCATTTATTGGCTTCGGCAAAAGCACCACCCGCTACCATCTTCCTTACGTATTACACCGCCAGGACCGCTGGCAGGTGGCGCATATCTACCGCCGTCGGGCGAAGCCCGAGGAGCAGGCGCCGCAGTATTCCCACATCCATTTCACCAGCGATCTCGATGAAGTATTAAACGACCCGCAGGTCAGGCTGGTAGTGGTCTGCACCCATGCCGACAGCCATTTTGAATATGCGAAAAAGGCGCTGGAGGCTGGGAAAAATGTGCTGGTGGAAAAGCCGTTCACCCCGACGCTGGAGGAAGCCAAAACCCTGTTTGCGCTGGCGAACAGCAAAGGCCTGACGGTGACGCCCTACCAGAACCGCCGCTTCGATTCCTGCTTCCTGACCACCAAGAAGGTGATTGAGAGCGGCAAGCTTGGCGAACTGGTGGAGATCGAAAGCCATTTTGACAACTACCGCCCGCTGGCGGAGACCAACCCTGGCGGTCCGCAAAACGGCGAGTTCTATGGCCTTGGCGTACATACCCTGGACCAGATTATTTCGCTGTTCGGCCGCCCGGACCATGTCGCTTACGATCTGCGCTCGCTGCGCAACAAAGCTAACCCGGACGATACCTTTGAGGCCCAGCTGTTCTACGGCGATCTGAAGGCTATCGTTAAGACCAGCCATCTGGTGCAGATCGACTACCCGAAATTCATCGTCCACGGCCATAAAGGCTCGTTTGTGAAATATGGTATCGACCAGCAGGAAACCAGCTTGAAAGCCAATATCATGCCGGGCGAGCCGGGCTTTGGCGCGGATGACAGCGTCGGCGAGCTGGTGTATGTCAACGACGCGGGGGAGACAGTGCGCGAAGCGGTCCCGCTGGAGAGCGGCGACTATGGCCGGGTATACGACGCGCTGTACGATACCCTCGTCAACGGCCAGCCAAATTACGTCAAGGAATCTGACGTTCTTACCAATATGGAGATCCTGCAGCGCGGCTTTGAGCAGCCATCACCGGCCACTATTACCGTGGTGAAATAAGCCCAATCGGCTCCTCTGCGCTTGTTCATATTTTTTGAACAGAGGAGTCAATTTTCACCCTCTATGATCGTTGGCGAAATGGGTCCACACTGACTCCATCGAAAACATATGGGGGTGCAACATGATCTACTTACGCAAAGCGAACGAACGTGGCCATGCTAACCATGGCTGGCTGGATTCCTGGCATACTTTCTCTTTCGCCAACTATTACGACCCGAACTTTATGGGCTTCTCCGCCCTGCGGGTGATTAACGATGACGTCATCGACGCCGGTCAGGGCTTCGGTACCCACCCGCACAAAGACATGGAGATCCTGACCTATGTGCTGGAAGGGGCGGTGGAGCACCAGGACAGCATGGGCAACAAAGAGCAGGTGCCGGCGGGCGAGTTTCAGATCATGAGCGCGGGTACCGGGGTGCGTCACTCTGAGTACAATCCGAGCAAAACCGATCGTCTGCGTCTGTACCAGATCTGGATTATTCCGGAAGAAACCGGCATTACCCCGCGCTACGAGCAGCGCCGCTTCGACGCCGCCCAGGGCAAACAGCTGGTGCTGTCGCCGGATGCGCGAGATGGCTCGCTGAAGGTGTACCAGGATATGGAACTGTATCGCTGGGCGCTGCTGAAAGATGAGCAGTCGGTTCACCAGATTGCTGCGGAACGCCGCGTCTGGATCCAGGTCGTCAAAGGCGAAGTGACCATCAACGGTACCAAAGCTACCACCAGCGATGGTCTGGCCATCTGGGATGAGCAGGCGATTTCGGTTCATGCCGACAGCGATAGCGAAATCCTGCTGTTCGATCTGCCGCCGGTTTGATAGTTATCTGAGGTAGTCTATACCCAAAATAATGCGAGTTGCAGGAAGGCGGCGACGCAGCGAATCCCCAGGAGTTTACATAAGTAAGTGACTGGGGTGAGCGAGGAAAGCCAACGCGCATGCAACTTGAACTATGATGGGTATAAATAAATTGCGCAACCTTCCCTAACATGAGGGAAGGTTGCGCTTTGTCCGTGATAAACTGAGAAAATGTTTCCCCGTTGATCACAGTCAGGACGATGAAAAAGAAAAGACCCGTACTTCAGGATGTAGCCGATCTTGTCGGCGTGACCAAAATGACGGTCAGTCGCTATTTACGCAACCCGGAGCAGGTCTCCGAAGCGCTGCGTGGCAAGATTGCCGTTGCCCTCGATGAACTGGGTTATATTCCCAATCGCGCCCCTGACATTCTCTCCAACGCCACCAGCCGCGCGATTGGCGTGCTGCTGCCATCGTTAACCAACCAGGTGTTCTCGGAAGTGCTGCGCGGTATTGAAAGCGTCACCGACGCCTTCGGCTATCAAACCATGCTGGCGCACTACGGCTACAAGCCGGAAATGGAAGAGAAACGCCTCGAATCAATGCTCTCCTGGAACATTGACGGCCTGATCCTCACCGAACGCACCCATACGCCCCGCACCCTGAAGATGATTGAAGTCGCCGGCATTCCGGTGGTGGAGCTGATGGACAGCCGGTCGCCATGCCTCGATATTGCGGTCGGGTTTGATAACTTTGAAGCTGCCCGGCAGATGACCGCGGCGATCATCGCCCGCGGCCACCGCCACGTCGCCTATCTGGGGGCGCGTCTTGATGAACGTACTATCATCAAACAGAAGGGGTACGAGCAGGCGATGCGCGACGCCGGTATGACGCCCTACAGCGTGATGGTGGAGCAGTCCTCGTCCTATTCATCCGGGATTGAGCTGATGCGCCAGGCGCGTCGCGAATACCCGCAGCTTGACGGCATCTTTTGCACCAACGATGACCTCGCGGTCGGCGCGGCCTTTGAGTGCCAGCGCCTGGGGCTGAAGATCCCCGATGATATGGCAATTGCCGGTTTCCACGGCCACGATATCGGCCAGGTGATGGAGCCGCGGCTGGCCAGCGTCCTGACTCCGCGTGAGCGGATGGGGCGCATCGGCGCCGAACGTCTGCTGGCGCGCATTCGTGGCGAAGCGATTACCCCTAAGATGTTAGATTTAGGTTTCACATTGTCACCGGGCGGATCAATTTAAACTGACAAGTTTGAAGTAGATCACACATATTCACATCTGGCACGAATGGATATTGCTTCTCCACAGGTCCGGCATGACAATGTTACCGATAACAGTTACCCGTAACAATTAACCGATACGCCGCCTTCGCGCTCAATGAGTCTCAGCCACGGCGCGGCGTACCTGTCCGGTGGGAGGATGCTTTGAGCACGACTAATCATGATCACCACGTCTACGTTCTGATGGGCGTTTCCGGCAGCGGAAAATCCGCTGTCGCCAGCGAAGTGGCGCATCAGCTGCATGCCGCGTTTCTCGACGGCGACTTTCTGCATCCGCGCAGCAATATCACCAAGATGGCTTCCGGTGAGCCGCTCAACGATGACGACCGTACCCCGTGGCTGCAGGCGTTAAATGACGCCGCGTTTGCCATGCAGCGTACCAATAAGGTGTCGCTGATCGTCTGCTCGGCGCTGAAGAAGAGCTATCGCGACATTCTGCGCAAGGGCAACCCGAACCTCTCCTTCATCTACCTGAAAGGCGACTTCGAGGTGATCGAAAACCGTCTGAAGGCGCGTAAAGGGCACTTCTTCAAAACCCAAATGTTGGTGACGCAGTTTGAAACGCTGCAGGAACCAGGCGCCGACGAGAGCGATGTGCTTATCGTCGATATCGACCAGCCGCTGGAAGGCGTGGTGGCCAGCACCATTGAGGTGATCAACAAAGGCAGTCACTAGTGAGTACTTTAACGCTTGTTTTAACAGCTGTCGGCTCGGTATTGCTGCTGCTGTTTTTAGTCATGAAGGCGCGGATGCACGCCTTCGTGGCTTTGATGGTGGTTTCTATTGGTGCAGGTCTCTTCTCCGGCATGCCGCTGGATAAAATCGCGGCGACGATGGAGAAGGGGATGGGCGGTACGCTGGGCTTCCTGGCGATCGTCGTCGCGCTGGGCGCGATGTTCGGTAAGATCCTGCATGAAACGGGGGCGGTCGATCAGATTGCCGTCAAGATGCTCAAATCCTTCGGCCACAATCGCGCGCACTATGCGATTGGTCTCGCCGGCCTCATCTGCGCGCTGCCGCTGTTTTTCGAAGTGGCGATCGTACTACTGATCAGCGTCGCCTTCTCGATGGCGCGCCATACCGGCACTAACCTCGTGAAGCTGGTGATCCCGCTGTTTGCCGGGGTGGCCGCCGCCGCAGCGTTCCTGCTGCCGGGACCGGCGCCGATGCTGCTGGCGTCGCAAATGCACGCCGACTTTGGCTGGATGATCCTGATTGGCCTGTGCGCGGCAATTCCGGGGATGATTATCGCCGGGCCGCTGTGGGGCAACTTCATCAGCCGCTACGTTGAGCTGCATATTCCTGACGACGTGACCGAGCCGCATCTCGGCGAAGGCAAAATGCCCTCCTTCGGCTTCAGCCTGTCGCTGATCCTGCTACCGCTGGTGCTGGTAGGCCTGAAAACCATCGCCGCGCGCTTTGTACCGGTGGGGTCTACCGCTTACGAATGGTTCGAATTTATCGGTCACCCGTTCACCGCGATCCTGGTGGCCTGCCTGGTGGCGATCTACGGCCTGGCGGTACGTCAGGGGATGGCGAAAGACCGGGTAATGGAGATCTGCGGCCATGCGCTGCAGCCGGCGGGAATTATCCTGCTGGTGATCGGGGCTGGCGGCGTCTTCAAGCAGGTGCTGGTTGACTCCGGCGTCGGCCCGGCGCTTGGTGAAGCGCTGACCGGCATGGGGCTGCCGATCGCCATTACCTGCTTCGTGCTGGCGGCGGCGGTGCGTATCATCCAGGGATCTGCCACCGTGGCGTGCCTGACGGCTGTCGGCCTGGTGATGCCGGTGATTGAGCAGCTGAACTACAGCGGCGCGCAGATGGCGGCATTATCTATCTGTATCGCCGGAGGCTCGATTGTGGTGAGCCACGTGAACGACGCCGGCTTCTGGTTGTTCGGTAAATTTACCGGCGCCACCGAAGCCCAGACGCTGAAAACCTGGACGATGATGGAAACCATCCTCGGCACCACCGGGGCGATTGTCGGCATGATTGCCTTCCAGCTTCTGAGCTAAGTCTGTTCGTCACCCGCTCGCGGGAGGCCAAAAGCCAGGGTAACGCCGTTTACCCTGGCTTCCCGGCAATAAGCCGCGCTTTTTCCCTCTTTTCTCTTCCGGCTCCTCGCCCTTATTAGCGCTACGACGATACTCGTATCCTTCGGCAAGCCTTGCTGCACCTGGGTTTGTTGCTTCTTTTTGGCAAGGGGAAAATCAGCCGATTTCGTGCTTAATCCATAATCAGGATCAATAAAATCGCAACGGAAAATGTTCCATTCCCTGGGTGATTTCCCCGATAATCATTGCGCTTTTGACGACTACCAGCGACGGTGGACAATGCGCAGGATAAGTTGCTTTTCTGATTGTTCAGCAATCATTGATTAATTTCACTTGCGACTTTAGCTGCATTTTGTAAGGTGAGGGATAATCCAGTTGGAAACTGGTCAGGCACAAACAGCACACACCTCGCAGGAATACGTTATGAAAAATGTTGGTTTTATCGGCTGGCGCGGAATGGTCGGCTCTGTTCTCATGCAACGCATGGTTGAAGAGCGCGATTTCGACGCCATTCGCCCGGTGTTCTTCTCTACCTCCCAGCTGGGACAGCCAGCGCCGTCATTCGGCGGTAGCACCGGTGGCACGCTTCAGGATGCGTTCGATCTGGACGCGCTGAAGGCACTGGACATTATTGTCACGTGCCAGGGCGGCGATTACACCAACGAGATTTACCCGAAGCTGCGCGAAAGCGGCTGGCAGGGTTACTGGATTGACGCGGCCTCTTCGCTGCGCATGAAGGACGATGCGATCATTATCCTCGACCCGGTTAACCAGGACGTGATCACCGCCGGCCTGAACAACGGCGTAAAAACCTTTGTCGGCGGCAACTGTACCGTCAGCCTGATGCTGATGTCCCTCGGCGGCCTGTTTGCCCAGGATCTGGTGGAGTGGGTCAGCGTGGCGACATACCAGGCGGCTTCCGGCGGCGGCGCGCGTCATATGCGCGAACTGCTGAGCCAGATGGGCCAGCTGCACAACCACGTCGCGACAGAGCTGGCGGACCCGGCTTCCGCCATTCTGGATATCGAGCGCAAAGTGACGTCGCTGACCCGCAGCGGCGAGCTGCCGGTGGATAACTTCGGCGTTCCGCTGGCGGGCAGCCTGATCCCGTGGATCGACAAACAACTGGATAACGGCCAGAGCCGCGAAGAGTGGAAAGGCCAGGCGGAGACCAACAAGATCCTCGCCACCTCGTCCGTTATCCCTGTAGACGGCCTGTGCGTCCGCGTTGGCGCGCTGCGCTGCCACAGCCAGGCGTTCACCATCAAGCTGAAAAAAGATGTCTCTATCCCGACCGTTGAGGAGCTACTGGCCGCGCACAACCCGTGGGCCAAAGTGGTACCGAACGATCGCGACATTACCATGCGCGAGCTGACCCCAGCCGCGGTGACTGGCACCCTGACCACCCCGGTCGGACGCCTGCGTAAACTGAATATGGGACCGGAATACCTGTCGGCCTTTACCGTTGGCGACCAGCTGCTGTGGGGCGCCGCCGAGCCGCTGCGCCGGATGCTTCGCCAGCTGGCGTAAGCGCAGGATGAACAGAAAGGGGGTCTTCGAGCCCCCTTTTTTTTTGCGTAATACAAGGAGTAAACGCGGATGTTAGATTTTTCCCCACGGAGGTAACTCAGCCTTGGCTATGCTTTAAGTAAGGAATTCCTTACCTGAAGGTGGGACGGAGCAGAAGGATGCAAAAAGCGCTGCGCCGTTCAGGTCAAAAAAGTCGCCAGTTACAGGAATGAGCGACACTTACAACAGGATGAAAGCATGTCTAATCATATCGATAGAGACGTGATTAATGCGCTAATCGCCGGTCATTTCGCGGACCCTTTTTCCGTGCTCGGCATGCACCGTACCGACGCCGGGCTGGAAGTGCGCGCATTATTACCCGATGCCACCGATGTGTGGGTTATTGAACCAAAAACCGGACGTAAAGTCGGCAAGCTCGAATGCCTCGACTCGCGTGGTTTTTTCAGCGGCGTTCTGCCGCGGCGTAAAAACGCCTTTCGCTATCAGCTGGCCGTCACCTGGCACGGACAGCAGAATCTGATTGATGACCCTTATCGCTTTGGTCCGCTGCTGCAGGATCTTGACGTCTGGCTGCTGTCGGAAGGGACCCACCTGCGCCCTTACGAAACGCTGGGCGCGCATGCCGCCACCATGGACGGCGTTACCGGCACCCGTTTCTCGGTGTGGGCGCCGAACGCCCGCCGTGTCTCGGTGGTGGGGCAGTTTAACTACTGGGACGGCCGACGCCACCCGATGCGATTCCGCAAAGAGTCCGGGATCTGGGAGCTGTTCGTTCCCGGCGCGCACAATGGCCAGCTGTATAAATTCGAACTGATTGACGCCCACGGCCACCTGCGGGTCAAAGCCGATCCTTATGCCTTTGAGTCGCAAATGCGTCCGGAAAGCGCCTCGCTTATCTGCGACCTGCCGCCCAAAGTGGAACAGCCGGCGGACCGCAGAGCGGCGAACCAGTTTGATGCCCCGATCTCTATCTATGAAGTGCATCTCGGCTCCTGGCGCCGCCATACCGACAATAATTTCTGGCTGAGCTACCGCGAGCTGGCCGACCAGCTGGTCCCCTACGCGAAATGGATGGGCTTCACCCATCTCGAGCTGCTGCCGGTTAACGAACACCCGTTCGACGGCAGCTGGGGCTATCAACCTACCGGCCTCTATGCACCGACCCGCCGTTTCGGCACTCGTGACGATTTCCGTTACTTTATCAACGCCGCGCACGCCGCCGGGCTGAACGTCATTCTTGACTGGGTGCCCGGCCACTTTCCGGCGGATGATTTTGCCCTTGCCTCGTTTGACGGCACTTCGCTGTATGAGCACAGCGATCCGCGCGAGGGATATCACCAGGACTGGAATACCCTGATCTACAACTACGGACGTCGGGAAGTCAGCAACTACCTGGTGGGTAACGCGCTGTACTGGATCGAACGCTTCGGCATCGATGCGCTGCGCGTCGACGCGGTGGCCTCGATGATCTATCGCGACTACAGCCGCAAGGCGGGGGAGTGGATCCCTAACGAATACGGCGGCCGGGAAAATCTGGAAGCCATTGAGTTTCTGCGCAACACCAACCGCATCCTTGGCGAACAGACGCCGGGCGCGGTCACCATGGCGGAAGAGTCCACCGATTTCGCCGGGGTAACCCGTCCGCCAGCCGGCGGCGGCCTCGGTTTCTGGTTCAAATGGAACCTCGGCTGGATGCATGACACCCTGGATTACATGAAGCTCGATCCGGTGCATCGCCGCTACCATCACGACAAAATGACCTTCGGCATGCTCTACAACTACACCGAGAACTTTGTGCTGCCGCTCTCCCACGATGAAGTGGTGCACGGCAAAAAATCGATTCTCGACCGCATGCCGGGGGACGCCTGGCAGAAGTTCGCTAACCTGCGCGCCTACTACGGCTGGCTGTTCGCCTTCCCGGGGAAAAAGCTGCTGTTTATGGGCAATGAGTTTGCTCAGGGCCGCGAGTGGAACCATGACACTAGCCTCGACTGGCACTTGCTGGAGGGCGGTGACAACTGGCACCACGGCGTCCAGCGGCTGGTGCGCGACCTGAACCATACCTATCGCCACCATAAGGCGCTGCACGAGCTGGATTTCGACCCGTACGGCTTCGAATGGCTGGTGGTCGACGACCATGAGCGCTCGGTGTTTGTCTTTGTGCGCCGCGACCGGGCTGGGAACGAGATTATCGTCGCCAGCAACTTCACGCCGGTACCGCGCCACGACTACCGCTTCGGCATCAACCAGCCGGGCCGCTGGCGCGAGGCGTTGAATACCGACTCAATGCACTATCACGGCAGCAACCAGGGCAACGGCGGCGTGGTGGAAAGCGATGCTATCCCCAGCCACGGTCGCGAACATTCGCTGTCCCTGACCCTGCCGCCGCTGGCGACGATCTGGCTGGTCCGGGAGGCGCAATGACCACCCTCGCGGCAGGCAAACCTGCGCCGTTGGGCGCCAGCTATGACGGCAAAGGGGTGAACTTCGCCCTCTTCTCCGCCCACGCTGAGCGGGTGGAGCTGTGCGTGTTCGACGAGCAGGGCAACGAGCAACGCTTCGATCTCCCGGCGCGCAGCGGCGACATCTGGCACGGCTGGCTGGCTGCCGTCGGGCCGGGCCTGCGCTACGGCTACCGGGTGCATGGTCCCTGGGATCCGGCGCAGGGACACCGCTTTAACCCGGCCAAGCTGCTGCTCGATCCCTGCGCGCACCGGGTGGAAGGCGAGCTGCCGGACGACGAACGCCTGCACGGCGGAATGTGGCAGCCGGATCATCGCGACAGCGCCGCGATAGCGCCAAAATCGCAGGTCGTGGATCTGCATTACGACTGGCTGGGCGATCAACCGCCGCGTACCCCGTGGGGGGAAACGGTGATTTATGAGGCGCACGTGAAAGGGCTCACCCTGCTTAATCCGCAGCTGCCGGAAGCTATTCGCGGAACTTATAAGGCGCTGGGCCACCCGGTAATGATCGCTTACTTCAAATCGCTGGGCATTAGCGCCCTTGAGCTGTTGCCGGTGGCGCAGTTCGCCAGCGAGCCGCGACTGCAGCGGATGGGGTTGAGCAACTACTGGGGCTACAACCCACTGGCATGGTTCGCGCTGGATCCGCGCTATGCCAGCGACCCGACGCGCGCCCTGGATGAGTTTCGCGATGCGGTTAAGGCGCTGCACGCCGCCGGTATCGAAGTGATTCTGGATATCGTGCTCAACCATAGCGCGGAAATCGATCTTGAAGGTCCCACCGTCTCCCTGCGCGGAATCGACAACCGTAGCTATTATTGGGTAAGGGAAGATGGCGATTATCACAACTGGACCGGGTGCGGGAATACGCTCAATCTCAGCCACCCGGGGGTAGTGGAACTGGCGCGCCAGTGTTTGCGCTTCTGGGTGGATGAGTGCCATGTCGACGGTTTTCGCTTCGATCTCGCCTCAGTGATGGGGCGGACACCGGAATTCCGCCAGGATGCGCCACTGTTCGAGGCTATCCGCCACGACAGCGTGCTGTCGCAGGTGAAACTGATCGCCGAACCCTGGGATATCGGCCCGGGGGGCTACCAGGTGGGCAATTTTCCCCCGCTGTTCGCCGAGTGGAACGACCATTTTCGCGATAGCGCCCGCCGCTTCTGGCTGCAGCAAAACGTCTCCCTGGGGGATTTCGCGCAACGCTTCGCGGCCTCCAGCGATCTCTTTGCCCGTGATGGCAAGCCGCCATCGGCGACGGTCAACCTGGTGACGGCTCACGATGGCTTCACGCTGCGCGACTGCGTTTGTTTCAATCAGAAACACAATGAGGCAAACGGGGAGGAGAATCGCGATGGGACTAACAATAACTACAGCAACAATCATGGTATAGAAGGATTAGAAGCTAATTTTGCGGTGATTGAACGGCGACGCGCCAGCGTGCATGCGCTGCTGACGACGCTGCTGCTGGCTCAGGGGACGCCGATGCTGCTGGCGGGCGATGAGCAAGGCCACAGCCAGCACGGCAACAATAATGCTTACTGCCAGGACAATGCCCTGACGTGGCTGGACTGGCGCCAGGCGAACCCGGGATTAACCGCCTTTACCGCGGCGCTGATCCACCTGCGCCGGCGCATTCCGGCGCTCACCCGCAACCGCTGGTGGCAGGAGGGGGATGGCAGCGTCCGTTGGCTTAATCGCAATGCCCAGCCGCTGACTGCCGGGGAGTGGCAGCAGGGGGCAGCGTGTATGCAAATCCAGTTGTCGGATCGCTGGCTGCTCACGCTGAACGCCACCGCAGAGGTGGTCGATATGGTTTTACCCGAGGGGGAATGGCGCGCCGTTCCTCCATTCGCCGGAGAGGATAATCCGGTCATCATGGCTGTCTGGCATGGGCCCGCGCACGGAGTGTGCGTATTTCAAAGGTCGTAAGCCCTGAAGCTTCCGGTAAACCCGTGGCGGCGGCGCGGCGGGATGAGCAGGAAAGCGGGGGTGTAAAAAGGAGTTAATCATGGTTAGGCTTGAAAAAAACGATCCGCTGATGCTGGCGCGTCAATTACCCATCAAATCCGTGGCGTTGATCCTCGCGGGCGGCCGTGGCACCCGGCTTAAGGATCTCACCATTAAGCGTGCGAAACCTGCCGTTCACTTCGGCGGCAAGTTCCGTATTATCGATTTCGCATTATCTAACTGCATTAACTCAGGGATCCGCCGCATCGGCGTTATTACCCAGTATCAGTCGCATACGCTGGTGCAGCACATCCAGCGCGGCTGGTCTTTCTTCAGCGAAGAGATGAACGAGTTTGTCGATCTGCTGCCGGCTCAACAGCGCGTACACGGCGAAAACTGGTATCGCGGCACGGCGGACGCGGTGACGCAGAACCTGGATATCATCAGCCGCTACAAGGCCGAGTACGTGGTGATCCTCGCGGGCGACCATATTTATAAGCAAGACTACTCGCGCATGCTGATCGACCATGTCGAAAAAGGGGCGCGTTGCACCGTGGCCTGCATGCCGGTGCCCATTGAAGAGGCATCCGCCTTCGGCGTCATGGCGGTCGACGAAAACGAAAAGATCATTGAGTTTGTCGAGAAACCCGCCAACCCGCCGGCGATGCCGACCGACCCGACCAAATCGCTGGCCAGCATGGGCATTTATGTCTTTGACGCCGCCTATCTTTATGAGCTGCTGGAAGAAGACGATCGCAACGAGAACTCCAGCCATGATTTCGGCAAAGACATCATTCCGAAGATCACTGAAGCTGGCATGGCTTATGCACATCCTTTCCCGCTCTCCTGCGTGCAGTCCGACCCGAACGCCGAGCCGTACTGGCGCGACGTGGGGACGCTGGAAGCCTACTGGAAGGCCAACCTCGATCTGGCGTCAGTCACGCCGGAGCTGGATATGTACGACCAGAACTGGCCGATCCGTACCCATATGGAATCGCTGCCGCCGGCGAAGTTCGTGCAGGACCGCTCCGGTAGCCACGGCATGACCCTGAACTCGCTGGTTTCCGGGGGGTGCATTATCTCCGGGTCGGTGGTGGTGCAGTCGGTGCTGTTCCCGCGCGTGCGGGTGAACTCATTCTGTAACATTGATTCGGCAGTCTTGTTGCCAGATGTCTGGGTGGGGCGCTCATGCCGCCTGCGTCGCTGCGTGATTGACCGCGCCTGCGTCATCCCGGAAGGTATGGTGATTGGTGAGAACGCGGAAGAGGATGCACGCCGCTTCTATCGCTCAGAGGAAGGTATCGTGCTGGTGACCCGCGACATGCTGCGGAAATTGGGGCACAAACAGGAGCGCTAATGCAGGTCTTACATGTATGTTCTGAGATGTTCCCGCTGTTAAAGACGGGCGGTCTGGCGGACGTCATCGGCGCGCTGCCGGCGGCGCAAATCGCGGAGGGTATCGATACGCGCGTGCTGTTGCCGGCGTTTCCTGATATCCGCCGCGGCGTGGTGGATGCCCAGGTGGTGACCCGCCGGGATACGTTCGCCGGGCGGATCACGCTGCTGTACGGCCACTTTAACGGCGTGGGGATCTATCTGATAGACGCCCCGCATCTCTATGACCGGCCGGGGAGCCCTTACCACGATACCAACCAGCACGCTTATACCGACAACGTTCTGCGCTTTGCGCTGCTTGGCTGGGTGGGAAGCGAAATGGCCAGCGGACTGGATCCATTCTGGCGTCCGGATGTGGTCCATGCCCACGACTGGCACGCCGGCCTGACGCCGGCCTACCTGGCGGCGCGCGGCCGCCCGGCTAAATCGGTCTTTACCGTGCATAACCTGGCGTACCAGGGGATGTTTTACTCCTGGCATATGAATGATATCGAACTGCCGTGGTCGTTTTACAACATGCATGGCCTCGAGTTTAACGGCCAGATCTCGTTTCTGAAGGCCGGTCTTTACTACGCCGATCATATTACGGCGGTGAGCCCGACCTACGCGCGCGAGATCACCGAGCCGCAGTACGCCTACGGCATGGAGGGGCTGCTGCGTCAGCGCCATCATGAAGGACGGCTGTCGGGAATTCTCAACGGCGTTGACGACGGTATCTGGAGCCCGCAAAACGACCTCCTGCTGCCGATGCGCTACGATCGCGACACGCTGGAGGAGAAGGCGGAGAACAAGCGTCAGCTGCAGATCGCCATGGGCCTGAAGGTCGATGATAAAGCGCCGCTGTTTGCTGTCGTCAGCCGTCTCACCAGCCAGAAAGGGCTGGATCTGGTGCTCGAAGCGCTGCCGGGCCTGCTTGAGCAGGGCGGCCAGCTGGCGCTGCTGGGCGCTGGCGATCCGGTGCTGCAGGAAGGGTTCCTCGCCGCCGCCGCCGAACATCCAGGCAAAGTGGGCGTGCAGATTGGCTACCATGAGGCCTTCTCCCACCGCATTATGGGGGGCGCCGACGTCATTCTGGTCCCGAGCCGCTTTGAACCCTGCGGCCTGACCCAGCTGTACGGTCTGAAGTACGGTACGCTGCCGCTGGTGCGCCGCACCGGCGGTCTGGCGGACACGGTCTCAGACAGTTCGCTGGAGAACCTTGCCGATGGTCTGGCGACAGGTTTTGTCTTTGAGGACAGCAATGCGCTGTCATTGCTGCGCGCTATTCGTCGCGCCTTTGTCCTCTGGTCGCGCCCGTCGCTCTGGCGCTATGTGCAGCGTCAGGCGATGAATATGGATTTTAGCTGGCAGGTTGCCGCGAACTCCTATCGCGAACTTTATCAACGCTTGATGTAACCACTGGAGTCATTGTTATGAATGTACCCTTTAGCTATGCATCACCGACGCTGAGCGTTGAGGCGTTAAAGCATTCTATTGCCTATAAGCTGATGTTTATCATCGGCAAAGATCCGGCCATCGCCAACAAGCATGAATGGCTTAACGCCACGCTGTTTGCCGTTCGCGATCGCATGGTGGAGCGCTGGTTGCGCTCCAACCGCGCGCAGCTCTCGCAGGAAGTGCGCCAGGTATACTATCTGTCGATGGAGTTCCTGATCGGCCGTACCCTCTCGAATGCCCTGCTGTCGCTCGGCATCTATGACGATGTGAGCAGCGCGCTGGCGGAGATGGGGCTCGATCTCGAAGAGCTGATCGATGAAGAGAACGACCCCGGGCTTGGCAACGGCGGTCTGGGCCGCCTGGCGGCCTGCTTCCTTGACTCCCTGGCGGCGCTAGGCCTGCCGGGACGCGGCTATGGGATCCGCTACGACTACGGGATGTTTAAACAGAATATCGTCGATGGCCGGCAAAAAGAGTCCCCTGACTATTGGCTGGAGTACGGTAACCCGTGGGAGTTTGAGCGCCACAATACCCGCTATAAAGTGCGCTTCGGCGGCCGCATTCAGCAGGAGGGGAAGAAAACCCGTTGGATTGAGACGGAAGAGATCATCGCCGAAGCCTACGACCAGATTATCCCCGGCTTTGACACTGACGCCACCAACACGCTGCGTCTGTGGAGCGCACAGGCCAGTAGCGAAATAAACCTCGGTAAGTTCAACCAGGGTGACTATTTCGCCGCGGTAGAGGATAAGAACCACTCCGAAAACGTCTCCCGCGTGCTCTATCCGGACGACTCAACCTACTCCGGCCGCGAGCTGCGCCTGCGCCAGGAGTATTTCCTCGTCTCGGCCACGGTGCAGGATATCCTGAGCCGCCATTACATGTTGCATAAGACCTATGACAACCTGGCGGACAAGATTGCCATTCATCTGAATGATACCCACCCGGTGCTATCGATACCGGAGCTGATGCGCCTGCTTATCGATGAGCATAAATTCAGCTGGGACGAGGCGTTCGAGGTGACCTGCCAGGTCTTCTCCTATACTAACCATACCCTGATGAGCGAAGCGCTCGAGACCTGGCCGGTGGATATGCTGGGTAAAATTCTCCCGCGCCATCTGCAGATTATCTTTGAGATTAACGACTACTTTCTCAAGACTCTGCAGGAGCAGTATCCCAACGATACCGCGCTGCTCAGCCGTACCTCGATCATTGACGAGTCCAACGGCCGTCGCGTGCGGATGGCCTGGCTGGCGGTGGTGGTCAGCCACAAAGTCAACGGGGTGTCGGAGCTCCATTCCCGGTTGATGGTGGAGTCGCTGTTTGCCGAATTCGCTAAAATTTTCCCGATGCGCTTTACCAACGTGACCAACGGCGTCACGCCGCGCCGCTGGCTGGCGCTGGCCAACCCGCCGCTGTCGAAAGTGCTGGATGAGCATATCGGCCGCACCTGGCGGACCGATCTGAGCCAGCTTGACGAGCTGAAGCAGCATATCGACTATCCGACGGTCAACCAGGCGGTGCGTCAGGCTAAACTGGAAAACAAACAGCGGCTGGCCAGCTATATTGCGCAGCAGCTCAATGTGGTGGTGAATCCGAAGGCGCTGTTTGATGTGCAGATCAAACGCATTCACGAGTACAAACGCCAGCTGATGAATGTGCTGCACGTTATTACCCGCTATAACCGGATCAAAGCCGATCCGCAGGCCGAGTGGGTGCCGCGGGTGAATATTTTCGCCGGTAAGGCGGCTTCAGCCTACTACATGGCCAAGCATATTATTCACCTGATCAACGATGTGGCAGCGGTGATCAATAACGATCCGCAGATTGGCGACAAGCTGAAGGTGGTCTTTATCCCCAACTACAGCGTCAGCCTGGCGCAGCTGATCATTCCGGCAGCAGACCTGTCGGAACAGATCTCCCTCGCAGGCACGGAAGCTTCCGGCACCAGTAATATGAAGTTTGCCCTTAACGGCGCGCTGACTATCGGCACCCTCGACGGGGCGAACGTGGAGATGCAGGAGCACGTGGGCGAAGAGAATATCTTTATCTTCGGTAACACCGCGGAAGAGGTGGAGGAGCTGCGTCGCAGCGGCTATAAACCGCGCGAATACTACGAGCAGGATGAAGAGCTTCACCAGGCGCTGACGCAGATCGGTACCGGCGTTTTCAGCCCGTCGGAACCGGGGCGCTACCGCGACCTGCTGGATTCGCTGATTAACTTTGGCGACCACTACCAGGTGCTGGCGGACTATCGCAGCTATGTGGACTGCCAGGATCGCGTCGACGAGCTGTATCAACATCCGGAAGAGTGGGCCTATAAGGCGATGCTGAATATTGCCAACATGGGCTACTTCTCTTCCGACCGGACGATCCAGGAGTACGCGAAATATATCTGGCATATCGACCCGGTAAGGCTGTAAGCCAGTCAACGCAACACATCGGGGCCATTTGGCCCCGTTGTTTCATTATTGCGGTTGAACCTGGCCTCAGGCGTTTCCGCCGGGCAGCGTTACGACGCTAACGACAGCTCAGACTTTCCCGCATGCTGCGCCAGCCATTCGCTGATGCGCGCCTGCTGCTCGCCATTCAGCCACATGCCCTGTTTGGTACGGCGCCAGATGGCGTCATCCAGGCTGCGCACCCATTCATGCTCAACCAGATACTTCAGCTCGGCTTCATAAAACTCATGGCCAAAATCTTCTCCCAGATCGCTCAGGGCGCTGGCTTCCTTCAGGATCCACTCGCTGTTGCTCCCGTAGGTGCGGGCATAATGGCGGGCCAGTGATTCGCTGATGAACGGGAAGCGACGGCGCAGTTTTGCCGCGTAGTCGTCGCGGTCGCCGCCGATATCGCCGCCGGGGAGCACCGCGGTTTTGGTCCATGCCGGGCCGATCCCTTTGTAATACGGGGTCAGTTTTTCCAGCGCGTGCTCGGCCAGTTTGCGATAGGTGGTCAGCTTCCCGCCGAAGACGGAGAGCAGCGGCGCCTGGCCGTTCTCATCGTGAATATCCAGCGTGTAGTCGCGGGTGATCGCCTGCGGCGAATCCGACTCGTCGTCGCACAGCGGACGGACGCCGGAGTAGGTCCAGACGATATCGTCCCGGCTGAGGGTCTTTTTAAAGTGCGCGTTATAGACGTTCAGCAGGTAGTTAATCTCTTTATCATCAATGGCCACCGCTTTCGGATCGCCCTTATACTCGACGTCCGTCGTGCCGATGATGGAGAACTCATCCATCCACGGGATAACAAACACAATACGTTTATCTTCGTTTTGCAGAATGTAGGCCTGCTTCTGGGTATGTACCCGCGGCACCACGATGTGGCTGCCCTTAATCAGGCGGATACCGTAAGGCGAGCGCAGATGCATCCCTTCGTCGAAGAACTGTTTGACCCATGGACCGGTGGCATTAACCAGACCGCGCGCCTTCCAGGTAAACTTCTCGCCGCTATCAATATCTTCCGCTTCCACCACCCACAGGCCATTCTCTCGTTTTGCCGAGATGGCGCGAGTGCGGGTGCGTACTTCGCCGCCTTTGCGGACGACCATCTGCGCGTTGGCCAGCACCAGGCGGGCATCGTCGACCCAGCAGTCGGAATATTCGAAACCGCGCACAATTTCCGGCTTAAGTACCGACTCTGCGCCAAAACGCAAGCCGGTGGATCCCGGCAGGCTGGTGCGTTTGCCCAGATGATCGTACATAAATAAGCCGATACGGATCATCCATGCCGGACGCAGATGCGGGCGATGCGGGAGACGAAAGCGCATCGGGAAGGCGATATGCGGGGCCATTTTTAACAGCACTTCGCGTTCGGCCAGCGCTTCGCTGACCAGGCGGAACTCATAGTGTTCGAGGTAGCGTAGCCCGCCGTGGATCAGTTTGGAACTGGCGCTGGAGGTGGCGCAGGCGAGATCGCGCGCTTCCAGCATCAGTACGGATAAACCACGCCCGGCGGCATCTGCCGCGATACCGGCACCGTTGATGCCTCCGCCTATCACAATCAGATCTTTGGTTTCCACGTTCTTACCCTCTCACACTTTCGTTTAAGCTCACAAATGCTCGATATCGCTCACTATAGCAAACAAACGCGCTTTTGGTAACATCAAAAAAACATTTTGGAGTGATGGGTGTAACATATTGGCGTTTCTTTACCGCCTGACGGTACACTACAGGGTAAAATTGGGCCGGCCATCGCCCGTCATGACGAGAAAGAGAAGAGAACCATGGAACAGTTTGAATGTATCAACGTTGAAGAAGCGCACCAGAAACTGCATCAGCAGACGGCGGTTTTGGTCGATATCCGCGATCCGCAAAGCTATGCGATGGGCCATACGCCGGGCGCGTTTCATCTGACCAACGATACGCTGGGCGCGTTTATGCGTGACCACGACTTTGACACGGCGGTGATGGTGATGTGCTATCACGGCAACAGCAGCAAGGGCGCCGCGCAGTATCTGCTGCAGCAGGGGTTTGATAAGGTCTACAGCGTTGACGGCGGGTTCGACGCCTGGCATCGCCATTTCCCGGCGGAAGTGGCGCACGGGACGTTTTAACGACTGGCAGGTATACTATCTCCCTTTGTGTGGAATAAGCGATTCGCTGCATGTTAATGATTACCTCTTTTGCCAACCCGCGCGTGGCCCAGGCGTTTGTCGATTATATGGCGACGCAGGGGATTATCCTGACTATCCAGCAGCACACCCAGAGCGATGTCTGGCTGGCTGATGAGAGCCAGGCCGGGCGCGTCAGGGCTGAGCTGGCGCGTTTTCTCGAAAACCCGGCGGACCCGCGCTATCTGGCGGCGAGCTGGCAGTCCGGACAGACCAATAGCGGGTTGCGCTATCAGCGCTTTCCTTTCTTTGCCACGCTGCGGCATAACGCCGGCCCGTTCACCTGGGCGATTCTGCTAATCTGCATCGCGGTGTTCATCCTGCAAAATCTGCTGGGCGATCAGCCGGTGATGATTTGGCTGGCCTGGCCCTACGATCCTTCGCTGCAGTTCGAAGCCTGGCGCTATTTCAGCCATGCTTTCATGCATTTCTCGCTGATGCATATTCTCTTCAACCTGCTATGGTGGTGGTATCTCGGCGGCGCGGTGGAAAAGCGCATCGGCAGCGGCAAGCTGGTGGTGATCACCGTCATCAGCGCCCTACTGAGCGGCTTTGTGCAGCACCAGTTTAGCGGCCCGTGGTTTGGCGGCCTGTCGGGCGTGGTCTACGCGCTGATGGGCTATGTCTGGCTGCGGGGCGAGCGCGATCCGCAGAGCGGTATTTATCTGCAGCGCGGGTTAATACTCTTCTCTTTAGTGTGGTTAATTGCTGGCTGGTTTGATGTTTTCGGCATGGCGATCGCCAACGGCGCGCACGTGGCTGGTCTGGCGACCGGTCTGGCGATGGCGTTTGTCGATACCTTGCATGGGCGAAAACGCGCATAAAGACTTACCGACAGGGGTCGGGTAGGCGACATTTTTCCAGGGATATTTCATGAAACAAACACAACGTCATGACGCCATTATCGAGCTGGTAAAAAAACAGGGTTACGTCAGCACGGAAGAGCTGGTTGAGCAGTTTGCGGTCAGCCCGCAGACCATCCGCCGCGACCTGAACGATTTAGCCGAACAGAAAATGATCCTCCGCCACCACGGCGGCGCGGCGCTGCCCTCCAGCTCGGTGAACACCTCCTGGCACGATCGCAAAGCGACCCAGACGGCGGAGAAAGAGCGTATCGCCCGGCGGGTGGCCAGCGAGATCCCGGACGGGGCGACGCTGTTTATCGATATCGGCACCACGCCGGAAGCGGTGGCGCACGCCCTGCTCGATCACAACGATCTGCGGATTGTGACCAATAACCTTAACGTCGCCAACACGCTGATGGTGAAAGAGGACTTCCGCATTATTCTTGCCGGCGGCGAACTGCGCAGCCGCGACGGCGGGATCATCGGAGAAGCTACCCTCGATTTTATCTCGCAGTTCCGTCTCGACTTCGGCATTCTCGGCATCAGCGGCGTCGACAGCGATGGCTCGCTGCTGGAGTTTGATTATCATGAAGTGCGCACCAAGCGCGCGATCATTGAGAATTCACGCCACGTGATGCTGGTGGTGGACCATACTAAGTTTGGCCGTAACGCGATGGTCAACATGGGAAGCATCAGCATGGTCGATGCGGTCTATACCGACGTGCTGCCCCCGGCGGGCGTGCTGAAGGTCATTACCGATAACAACCTCCAGCTCGAGCTGTGCTAAACGGCAACGGCGTCGTCAGACGCCGTATCCCATCATCTTAAGCAACTGCTGGGCATGCTGCACCGCGTCCTGACGGTGGGCGACGCCCAGTTTCTGATACAGATTGCGAATGTGGGTCTTGATGGTGGTGGCCGCCACGTCAAGCTCGCCGGCAATCTGCTCGTTGCTGTAGCCGGAATAGATTAAGCCAAGCACCTGCCATTCGCGCTGGGTCAGCGGGCTGGTGCGGATAAGCTCCGGCACCTCCGGGTGATTCAGCAGCCGCTCGACGAACCCTTCGTCAAAGTGGGCGAATTTGTGGCGATGATGTTGGTTAATGTCGCGCAGAATACGCTGGGCGCGGTGTTGCTCCAGCTCCGGCAGGGTGTTCAGCTGGATCAGCTGGCGCAGCTGCTGGGCCATCGCCTCGCCCTCAATCACAAAGTGGTTGATAAAGCCGGTGCGGTTGGCGAGCGTCAGGGCTTCCAGCAGGGCTTTCTGCGCTTCGCTCTTGCGTCCTGCCTGCCAGTACAGCTGGTTGAGCAGCAGCAGGTTGCGGTTGAGATCGCTCATCAAACGCAGCGAACGCGCATTTTCGTTCAGCTCTTCCAGCACCATTTCCGCGGGTTCGAAATCGCCCAGCAGGATCTGCGCGCGGGCAATATTGCGCCATTGGCTCTGCAGGAAGTGGTTATTGGCGAATTCCGGCTTCGGCGTCTGGCGCAGCCAGTTGGCCGCCGCGGTTTTATCGCCGGTCATCTGCCAGTAGATCACCCGCACCTTGTCGGCGTTGGAGACCCAGTCGCTGTGATAGTGACCATTACCGAGCAGGTTCTCCAGTCGGTTCAGGTGGCTGCGGGCATTATCCAGATCGCCGCGCGCCAGCGAGCATTGCACCATGAGCGCCAGGCACTGTAGCTGCTGCTGTGGTTGATAAGTTGAGAGGACCTCCATCCCCTGACGGGCGCAGGCTTCAGCTTCGTCGAGGCGCGCCCATGCCCACAGCAGCTGAGAGCGGATGCGCAACAGGAACTCATGCATCGGCAGCTGCTCAAGATGCTGTTCGCGTACCAGCTGGAAGGCTTTCTCCTGGCTCTCCCAGGCGGCCTGCAGGAAGCCCTGGGCGAACAGAATTTCGCTTTGCTGAATGATGCTCCACAGGGCGTAATGCCACACGTCGTGACGGCGGGCCATCTGTTCGGTCTGCTGCATCACGGCGAGAGATTTGGTCAGTTTACCCTTACAGTGGAGGACTTCGCCATGTACCGAGGTGGCGACGATGCGGCTGTAATAGTTGGCCAGCGGCAGCTCTTCCAGGGCCACCATCGACAGACGTTCCGCCTCGTCCTGGTCGCCGTCGTTAATCGCCACCTGCGCGCGCAGGGCGTTGAAATCGCCATGCATCGCGGTATCCATTTCGACGCTCATCTCCTGCTCGGCGCGCGCCAGCAGGGTGTTGACTTCGCTGTAGCGATGCTGGCTCTGCATCAGCCAGGCCTGCAGCAGGATCAGGCGCGGATTTTCCAGCAGATTTGACCAGGGCAGCGCCGACAGCGACTGCTCCAGCAGGCCCAGTTCGCTATGGTTAAACATGCCCCAGGCGTGATTGAGCAAGATATCGCGCAGCATTTTGGCATCGCCGGCCGCCAGCGCATGGTGGATAGCCTCGCTGGGGAAGCCTTGCGCCATCCAGCTTTCCGCCGCGGCGCGGTGGATCTCCGGCAGTTCAACCGCCAGCTCCCACTGACAGCGCTGGCGCAGGAAACTGCCAAACAGCGGGTGATAGCGGAACCATTCGCCGGAATCATCCATCCGCTGCAGGAACAGCCCCTGACGTTCGATCTCCTCCAGCTGCATCTGGCCATTCTCTTCGCCGGTGACGCGAACGATTAACGCGTCGTTCATTGAGCGCAGCAGCGAACTCTTCAGCAAAAAGTTGCGCGTGCGGGCGTCGACGTTATCCAGCACTTCATCCACCAGATAATCCGACAGATGGCTGGCGTTAATCCCGGCGAGTCGGCGGGCGGAGTGTTGGGCGGAGGAGTTATTCTGGCGGGCGGAGAGGGCGATGAGCTGCAGCGCGGTGGCCCACCCGGCGACGTCGTCGCACAGCCGGCTGCTGTCGTCGGCTTCGATAGGCGACGTCAGACGGCAGTCGAAAAATTGTTTCGCTTCCTGGTGGGTAAAGGCCAGCTGCTGGCTGCCAATCTCCAGCAGCTGATCGCGGACGCGCAGGTTGGCAATCCCCAGCTGCGGCAGGTTCCGCGACAGGACCACGAGGGTCATATTCTCCGGCTGATGGCGGAGGAAAAAGCGCATCGCGTCATGGATCACCGGATTATTGATCAGATGGTAATCATCAATGACGAGGTACAGCGGGCGCTGCCAGTCGGCGAGTTCAATAAACAGCTGTGCAAAAAGAGAGGAGAGGCTGGCGTACTGGCGCTTTTGCACCATCGCTTCACTGGCCGCGCAGTGGTTGCCGGTGGCCTGCTGGATCGCCGCGATCAGATAACTGGCAAAACGCTCCTGCTGGTTGTCGCCTTCGTCCAGCGAAAACCACCCAAGATCGTTTTTACCTGCGGCCCACTGAGAAATGAGCGTTGTTTTACCGTACCCGGCAGGACTGGTGATCAGCACGAGACGATAATTGTTCGCGCCGGAAAGTTTCGCCAGTAAACGCTCACGAACCACGGTGTGTTCAAGGCGGACCGGACGACTTAATTTGGACGGAATCAACATAGTTCTACATTTCGCTGTGCAAGAGAGAGGTTGCGATTTTTTTTGCGCTTCGTAATTAATATCTAATAAGGTCGGTGATTATGAAATTTATTGCAAGTTATGTCCGAAGTTTATGCTCTTGAATTTGCTCTATGTCACAAATTTCGACATTGGTTGCGAATGGGGAAAAATCGCAGGCAGGACTCGTCGTCAGCGGTTTTTAGCCGGTGGTGAGCGGAGCGGGGAGAGATTAATTTTATGTCTGAAGTAGTTGTTTGTTTTTATTAAATTATTGTCAGTGATTTCTTAGAAGTAATCTTTTTTGCGGGTTAATGTGATGAAATGTGCTTATTTTCCCGGAGGTCTCTATTTATTTTTTTAATAACCCTGCGAAGGGCGGGAAAATTTTTGCCGCGTATTGGCCTGTAACAAATTTTTGGTCGGCTGAAATGGCATCTCGACTGTCATACTGCGGTGATTTTTACAGCATATTTTGGCCTTCTCACCCACACTATAGTGGTCAGGATCACACTTTTCGCTCATCCCCGGCACTCCTCCCTGTCTAATCCCCGTCGGGATGAGGACGATGAATCGGGAGGTCGGCACACTAGCGCCATCGTTTTAGTAAAGGACCCGGATCTCATTATGTCACAGACTTCATTTAACAAAGCTCAGTTTCAGGCTGCACTGACGCGTCAGTGGCAGCGTTTTGGTTTACAGTCCGCTTCCGAGATGACGCAGCGTCAATGGTGGCGCGCCGTCAGCGGAGCGCTGGCGGAACTTCTGTCGGCGCAGCCGGTGGCAAAACCAGCGCAAGGACAGCGTCACGTTAACTACATCTCGATGGAGTTTCTGATTGGCCGCCTGACCGGCAACAACCTGCTCAACCTGGGCTGGTACGAGGGCGTGAGCGACGCGCTGAAAGGCTATGACGTCAACCTCACCGATCTGCTGGAAGAAGAGACCGACCCGGCGCTGGGTAACGGCGGCCTGGGCCGTCTGGCAGCCTGCTTCCTCGACTCCATGGCGACCGTGGGGCAGTCGGCGACCGGTTACGGCCTCAATTACCAGTATGGTCTGTTCCGCCAGTCCTTTGACGACGGCCAGCAGAAGGAAGCTCCGGACGACTGGGGCCGCAGCAGCTACCCGTGGTTCCGCCATAACGACGCGCTGGATGTCCAGGTCGGTATCGGCGGCAAAGTCAGTAAAAACGGCGAGTGGCAGCCGGCGTTCGTCATTACCGGCGAAGCCTGGGACCTGCCGGTGCTAGGCTATCGCAACAACGTCGCCCAGCCGCTGCGTCTGTGGCAGGCCAAACATGCTCATCCGTTTAACCTGACCAAATTCAACGACGGCGATTTCCTGCGCGCCGAGCAGCAGGGCATCGACGCGGAAAAACTGACCAAGGTGCTGTACCCGAACGACAACCATCAGGCCGGTAAAAAACTGCGCCTGATGCAGCAGTACTTCCAGTGCGCTTGCTCAGTGGCCGATATCCTGCGTCGTCATCATCTGGCAGGCCGCAAGCTGGCCGAGCTGGCGGATTACGAAGTGATCCAGCTGAACGATACGCACCCGACCATCGCCATCCCGGAGCTGCTGCGCGTGCTGATCGACGAGCACCAGCTGAGCTGGGATGACGCCTGGGCGATCACCAGTAAAACCTTTGCTTACACCAACCATACCCTGATGCCGGAAGCGCTGGAGTGCTGGGATGAGAAGCTGGTGAAAGCGCTGCTGCCGCGCCATATGCAGATCATTAAAGAGATTAACGACCGCTTTAAACTGCTGGTGGACAAAACCTGGCCGGGCGATAAGCAGGTCTGGGCGAAACTGGCGGTGGTGCATAACAAGCAGGTGCGGATGGCCAATATGTGCGTGGTGGGCGGTTTTGCCGTCAACGGCGTAGCGGCGCTGCACTCGGACCTGGTGGTGAAAGATCTGTTCCCGGAATATAACCAGCTGTGGCCGAACAAATTCCATAACGTGACCAACGGCATCACGCCGCGCCGCTGGATCAAGCAGTGCAACCCGGCGCTGGCCACGCTGCTGGATGAGACGCTGAAAAAAGAGTGGGCCAATGACCTTGACCAGCTGATCAATCTGGAAAAATACGCTGACGATGCGGCATTCCGTCAGACCTATCGCGATATTAAGCAGGCCAACAAAGTTCATCTGGCCGAGTTTGTGAAGCAGCGTACCGGGATTGAGATCAACCCGCAGGCGATTTTCGACATTCAGATCAAACGTCTGCACGAGTACAAGCGTCAGCACCTCAACCTGCTGCATATCCTTGCGCTGTACAAAGAGATCCGCGAAAACCCGCAGGCCGATCGCGTACCGCGCGTCTTCCTGTTCGGCGCGAAAGCGGCGCCGGGCTACTATCTGGCGAAGAACATTATTTTCGCCATCAACAAGGTAGCGGAAGCGATCAACAACGACCCGAAAGTCGGCGATAAGCTGAAAGTGGTCTTCCTGCCGGACTACTGTGTTTCGGCTGCGGAAAAACTGATCCCGGCGGCAGATATCTCCGAGCAGATCTCCACCGCGGGCAAAGAAGCCTCTGGCACCGGCAACATGAAACTGGCGCTGAATGGCGCGCTGACCGTCGGGACGCTGGATGGCGCCAACGTGGAAATCGCCGAGCAGGTCGGTGAAGAGAACATCTTTATCTTCGGCCACACGGTAGAAGAAGTGAAAGCCCTGAAAGCGAAAGGCTACGATCCGCTGAAATGGCGTAAAAAAGACAAACTGCTTGATGCGGTGCTTAAGGAGCTGGAGAACGGCACCTATAGCAACGGCGACAAGCATGCCTTCGACCAGATGCTGCACAGCCTGCAGCAGGGCGGCGACCCGTATCTGGTGTTGGCCGATTTCGAAGCCTACGTGGCGGCGCAAAAACGGGTAGATGAGCTGTATCGCGACCAGGAGGCCTGGACCCGCGCGACAATTCTCAACACCGCGCGCTGCGGCATGTTCAGCTCCGACCGCTCGATCCGCGATTATCAGCAACGTATCTGGCAGGCGAAACGCTAAAGGAAGGCCTATGGAGAGTAAACGCCTCGATAATGCCGCGCTGGCGGCGGGCATCAGCCCCAGCTATATCAACGCGCACGGCAAGCCGCAGTCTATCGCGGCTGTCACCAAACAGCGTCTACTGGATGCGATGCATCGCTCAACCGCCGCCACGAAAGTGGCGGTTTACCCGCTGCCGAACGTGAAGATCTTCACCCACGGCAAAAAAATGTCGCTGCCGGTGGCAGGACGCGGTGAGTATCAGTGGATCCTGACCACTGAGGACGGTAAGCAGTATCAGGGTAAAACCCGCGGCGGCGAGACGCTGCCGCTGCCGGCCAAACTGCCGGAGGGGTATCACTCCCTGACGCTCACCCAGGAGGGGGAGCGCTGGCACTGCCGGACCATCGTCGCCCCGGCCCGCTGCTATGAGCCGCAGCCGCTGAAAGAGGGGAAAAAGCTGTGGGGCACCTGCGTGCAGCTGTATACCCTGCGTTCGGAGAAAAACTGGGGGATCGGCGATTTTGGCGATCTGCGCGCCATGCTGCCGGAAATCGCCCGCCGCGGCGGGTCGTTTATTGGTCTCAACCCGATCCATGCCCTCTATCCGGCGAACCCGGAGAGCGCCAGCCCCTATAGCCCGTCTTCACGTCGCTGGCTGAACGTTATCTACATCGACGTCAATGCGGTTGAAGATTTCCAGCGTAGCGAAGAGGCGCAGGCGTGGTGGCAGTCCGCAGCGACGCAGCAGGCCTTGCAGGCGGCGCGGCAAACGGATGATGTGGACTATACCGCGGTCACCACGCTGAAAATGACCGCGCTGCGTATGGCGTGGAAACGATTCTCTCGTCGTGAAGATGAGCAGATGACGGCGTTCCGCGAGTTTGTTCTGCGTGAAGGGGAAAGCCTTTACTGGCAGGCCGCTTTCGATGCGCTGCACGCCTGGCAGGTTCAACAGGACCCGCTGCGTTGGGGCTGGCCGGCCTGGCCGAAGGCCTTTCAGGATATCGACAGCCCGGAGGTGAAAGCCTTCTGCGTCGAGCATGAGGACGACGTCAGTTTCTATCTCTGGCTGCAGTGGCTGGCCTGGAGCCAGTTTGCCGCCTGCTGGGAAACCAGCCAGCGCGATGGGATGCCGATCGGCCTCTACCGCGATCTGGCGGTGGGCGTCGCCGAAGGCGGCTCGGAGACCTGGTGCGACCGTGAGCTGTACTGCCTGAAAGCGTCCGTGGGCGCGCCGCCGGATATTCTGGGTCCGCTGGGCCAGAACTGGGGCCTGCCGCCGATGGATCCGCATATCATTGCCGCCCGCGCCTATGAGCCGTTTATCGACCTGCTGCGCGCTAATATGCAGAACTGCGGCGCGTTGCGCATCGATCACGTGATGTCTGTGCTGCGTCTGTGGTGGATCCCGTATGGTGAAAGCGCCGACCATGGCGCTTACGTTCAGTATCCGGTCGACGATCTGCTGTCGCTGCTGGCGCTGGAAAGCCAGCGTCATCGCTGCATGGTGATCGGCGAAGACCTGGGCACGGTACCGGTGGAGATCGTCAGCAAGTTACGCAACAGCGGCGTCTATTCTTATAAGGTGCTCTATTTTGAGAGTGATGCAGAGAAAACGTTCCGCGCGCCGGCGCTGTACCCGGAGCAATCAATGGCTGTGGCGACGACGCACGACCTGCCCACTCTCCGCGGCTACTGGGAAAGCGGCGATCTGACGTTAGGTAAAGCGCTGGGCCTCTATCCTGATGAGGTGGTGCTGCGCGGACTGTACCAGGACCGCGAGCTGGCGAAACAAGGGCTGCTGGACGCGCTGCATAAGTACGGCTGTCTGCCCAAGCGCGCCGGCCATAAGGCCTCGCTGATGAGCATGACGGGGATCCTCAACCGGGGGATGCAGCGTTATATTGCCGACAGCAACAGCGCCCTGCTGGGCCTGCAGCCGGAAGACTGGCTGGAGATGGCGACGCCGGTTAACATTCCGGGCACCAGCACCGAGTACCCGAACTGGCGCCGGAAGCTGTCCGTCACCCTGGAGCAGATGTTTGCCGATGAACGGGTCAATAAGCTGATTAAGGATCTGGATAAACGGCGCAAGGCGGCGAGCAAGAAAGCCGCCTCCTGATAACTTCCTGCCGCGCGCTCCTCTGCGCGGCGAAGAGCATGTCCGATAAAAAAGGCCGGCCCGCTTCACGCGGACCGGCCTTTTTCTGTGGCGGGAGTGACCTTACACCACCATCCCCAGCAGCAGACAGCCCACCAGGCCGCAGACTGAGATAATGGTTTCCAGCACCGACCAGGACTTGATGGTCTCGCCGATGGTCAGGTTAAAGTACTCTTTGAACAGCCAGAAGCCCGGATCGTTGACGTGGGAGAAGATAACGCTGCCGGAGCCAACGGCGATAACCATCAGCTCCGGGCTGACGCCGGTGGTGGCGATCAGCGGCGCGGCGATCCCGCCCGCGGTGATGGCGGCCACGGTCGCCGAACCCAGCGCGATACGCAGCACCGCGGCGATAGACCACGCCATAAACAGCGGAGACATGTTCGATTCGTGCATGATAGAGGCGATGTATTTATCCATGCCGCTATCCACCAGCACCTGCTTGAAGGCGCCGCCGCCGCCGATGATCAACAGCATCATGGCGATGATTTTGATCGAAGAGGTCAGGGTATCGTTGATCTGCTCCATGGAGCGGCCGCGGTTCAAACCGAAGGTGAACAGGGCAATCAGTACCGCAATCAGGGTGGCCATCACCGGGTCGCCGAAGAACTCGGCAATTGGCAGGAAGGCGTGGCCTTTCGGCAGGATCATCTCAGCCACGGCGCGCATCGCCATCAGGATCACCGGAACCAGCGAGGTCCAGACGCTGACGCCAAAGCCTGGCATCTCTTCTTCAGTGAACACTTTCGGGTTATGCAGGCCTTCCGGGATCGGCTTATCTATCCCTTTCAGGAAGCGCGCAAATACCGGTCCCGCCAGGATAACCGTCGGGATAGCCAGAATGGTGCCGTAGAGCAGCGTTTTGCCCATATCGGCATGGAAGATGGTGGCGATCGCGGTCGGACCCGGATGCGGCGGCAGGAAGCCGTGGGTGACGGAGAGCGCGGCTGCCATCGGTACGCCGACGTACAGCAGCGGAATACGGGCCGAGGCGGCGATGGTGAACACCAGCGGCAGCATCAGCACGAAGCCCACTTCATAGAACAGGGCGAAGCCAACGGTGAAGCCGGTCAGGACCACCGCCCACTGAATATGCTTCTTACCGAACTTATTGATAAGCGTGGTGGCGATACGCTGGGCGCCGCCGCAGTCTGCCAGCAGCTTACCGAGCATAGCGCCGAAGCCCATGATCAGCGCGAGGCTGCCAAGGGTGCCGCCAACGCCGTTTTTGATGGAGACGATCACTTTATCCAGTGGCATACCCTGCATTAATCCGACGGCGAGCGCCACCAGAACCAGCGCAATGAAGCCGTTCATTTTGAAACGGATCATTAACAGCAACAACAGGGCAACCCCGATAGCAACGATGACTAATGGCATGATTTACCTGGCCTTAATTTGTTATGGGTAACGTCAAAGTTTGAACCTGTAGAGCATCCGCTCCGTCAGGGAGCAAAATAGTCTGGCACCGTAAACGCTTGCATTATCCTTACCCAGAGAAAGGATAGCTGGCTATTTTTTTGCCGGTGGTGCCTGAAGTGGATGATACGGGTAACATGTGAGGGTTGAGAATCACCTGACCGGGGAAAATGTTAAATATGAGACTTAAGTCATACTCTTTCCCCGGTTTTTGCCGGTCGTTTAGTGGGAGATGTTGCGCGGTAACACAGAAAGGAGCAAGGAGAGCCGGCGACAGGGTGCCGCCGGAGGAAAGGCTTAGTAGTAGGAGTGCTCGCCGCGCTGGTGCTCGGTCAGATCGCGAACCCCTTTCAGCTCCGGAAACTCGTTCAGCAGCTGTTTTTCAATACCTTCTTTCAGGGTTACGTCGACCATCGAGCAGCCATTGCATCCGCCGCCGAACTGCAGGATAGCCAGACCGTCGTCGGTGATCTCCATCAGCGACACGCGACCGCCGTGGCCGGCCAGCTGCGGGTTAATCTGCGACTGCAGCAGGTACTCGACGCGCTCCATCAGCGGGGCATCGTCAGCGACTTTGCGCATTTTGGCGTTCGGCGCTTTCAGGGTCAGCTGCGAGCCAAGCTGGTCGGTGACGAAATCAATTTCAGCGTCTTCCAGATAGGGCGCGCTGAGCTCATCGACATAGGCGGTCAGCTGTTCAAATTTCAGCGCCGTGTCGGTGTCTTCCACCGCATCCGGTGGGCAGTAGGATACGCCGCACTCAGCGTTTGGGGTGCCGGGATTAATCACAAATACGCGAATTTGCGTCCCTTCTTCCTGATTTGCCAGCAGTTTGGCAAAGTGCGCTTGTGCAGCATCGGAAATACGGATCATAGCGTTGGCCTAATAGTTGACTATTTTACTGGGTTATAATACGCCCATCAGCGGGGGTCTACAAGGTACGGCATATACACCATACCTGAACCGTCGCGGCGCCGTTTCGCAAAAGCAGGCGGGATAACTCGGCGACGGTGCTGCCGGTCGTGACGACATCATCCACCAGAGCGATATGGAGTCCCTGGACGGCAAATTCAAGCTGAAAGGCATTTTTCAGGTTCTGCCTGCGCAGGCGGGCATTGAGCGAATGCTGCACGGCGCCCGCTCGCTGGCGCGTCAGGCCGTCGCGACGCCAGACGCACCCACGCCAGCGGGCCAACGGTCGGCACAGCTCATGGCACTGATTATAACCCCGGCGCCAGCGGCGGCGATGCCACAGCGGCACGCCGACCAGCGCGTCTACCGGCGGCAAATCGTCGCGCTGTTTAAGGCGCAGCAGCAGCAGGCGCGCCAGGGCGGGGCCCAGTTCCGGACGATGGTGAAACTTCAGCTGCTGCACTAGACCGCTCAGCGGCGGGCGATAGTCATTGACCGCCACCAGCCGATGCCAGGGCGGCGGCTTTTGCAGGCAGCGGCCGCAGGGGTGACGGGATGCCGCCGCCGGCAGGCCGCACTGCGGGCAGAGCGGGGGGCAGGCGAGCAGGGCGCGGCTGCAGCGAGAGCAGATCCCCCAGCGGGCGACCGCCAGCGGCATTTGGCATAGCCAGCATAAGCTGTGTGCTGTTAGCATATTTGGCCTTCTGTCCAGTAAAAAAGAGAACGGTAACGGATGAACGACATCTGGTGGCAAACAATCGGCGAAGGTGATTGTCATCTTGTGCTGCTGCACGGTTGGGGACTGAACGCTCAGGTCTGGGATTGCATCACGCCGCAGCTGGCTTCGCATTTTACCCTTCACCTGGTGGACCTGCCTGGCTATGGCCGTAGCGGCGGGTTTGGGGCGATGTCACTGGAGGCGATGGCGCAGCGGGTGCTGGAGCAGGCTCCGCCTCAGGCGGTGTGGCTGGGCTGGAGCCTGGGCGGGCTGGTGGCCAGCCAGGTCGCGATTATGCGTCCGCAACGGGTGCAGGCGCTGGTAACGGTTGCCTCTTCCCCCTGTTTCGCGGCTCATGAGGACTGGCCCGGCATCAAGCCGGAGGTGCTGGCTGGATTTCAGCAGCAGCTGAGCGAGGATTTCCAGCGCACCGTCGAGCGGTTCCTCGCACTGCAAACCATGGGCACGGAGAGCGCCCGTCAGGATGCGCGGGCGTTAAAGCAGGCGGTGCTCTCGCTGCCGATGCCTTCCGCTGAGGCGCTGAACGGCGGTCTGGAGATCCTCAGAACCGTCGATCTGCGCCAGGCGCTGGTCGGGCTGCCGATGCCGTTTCTGCGGCTGTACGGTCGACTGGACGGGTTGGTGCCGCGCAAGATTGTCCCGCTGCTGGATAAGCTATGGCCGGAAAGCGAGTCAATTCTCTTTGACAAGGCAGCGCATGCGCCGTTTGTTTCCCATCCCGCGGCCTTTTGCGAGCCGCTGATGGCGCTGAAAAAACGGCTGGAGTAATTTTTTTTGCCGCGCCATGGTAAAAGGGCCATTCACAGCAATACTTAGGTTGTTACGGTGGTTGATTATTTCATTCCGCCACCGTGACCTACAATAACAACCTAATGGAGAGTAGAGGCTATGAAACTTGTTACAGGAATGGTTGCATCTCTGGTGATTGGCTGTCTGTCTTTTGGCGCATTCGCAGCGAAAGAGATCCAAAAAGAGGACGTGGCGAAGATGAATCTGACCAAGGTCGGCAGCATCACGACCTCAAGGACGACCTCGCCGATGGACGCCCGACGCGATCTGTCGAAAAAAGCTGATGAGCTGGGTGGAAAATACTTTGTGGTGATTGCCGGGCAGAAAAACGAAAAAACCGTTCACGCTAACGCTGACGTGTATAAATAATCCAGTCATAAAAAACGGGCCTGTTGGCCCGTTTTTCTCTGCTGTCACACTCGTTTTACCCCATGGCGCTGGCTGGCCTTACTCCCTTCATCGCAGCGCCCACCACTCCTGCTGGCACGCCGCTTTCCCTTCAGGACAGCTTTTACAGCTGCCGGAGAGGCAGCCCTCGCTCGTTTCGCTGATCCGTACCACCTTGCCCATGGCTTCCATGCGTTCGAGCATGGCGTCAATCAGCGGCTGAGGCGTCCGCAGGCGGGCGCTGAGCTGTTTCGCCTCCATGCGGCCCTGCAGGGCCAGCATATCGCGGACTTCCATTAACGACGCCACCGCTCCTCCTTAGTGGCAATCGCCAGCCGGGCTGGAACAGCAGGAGGTCGGCGTTTTACGGGTGGCCAGCAGCGAGACGTCAACCCGGCTGCGCGCCCGACGCAGCAGACCGAAGAGCACCACGTTGAACAATACCACCGCCAGGATACACGCTAGGCTGTAGCGCGGATGGTCGCTAAAGCTGACGGTCTGGTAGTAGAGCGTCGAGAGCGAATAGGCGATATTCAGTCCCCACAGAATGGAGAAGGTCATCCAGCCGCGGCTCGATTCGCGGGCGATGGCGCCCATCACCGAGATGCAGGGGATGTAGAGCAGAACGAAGATCAGGTAGCTGTAAGCCGCCGCGGCGCTGCCAAATTTACTGCCCATCACGCCCATCGCGCCGGTGGCCATTTCGCCATCGCCTTTGCTGGCTTCGATGGGGTTGGCCAGGACGCTGAGGCTGAAGGTGTCTTTCAGTCCCTGCCATGTCTCGTCGACGGCCGCCAGCAGTTCTTCGCCGAGGCTGAAGGTCTGCGGATTGAACTCCTCGTTCTGGATATCTTCGGCGGTATAGAGGGTGTTCAGCGTACCGACCACCACCTCCTTCGCCATCGCGCCGGTAAACAGGCCCACGGTGGCCTGCCAGTTATCTTCATGTACGCCGATCGGTTTAAACACCGGAGTAATGACCCGGCTCACCGAGGCCAGCGCGGAGTCGTTGATGTTGTCGACGACCTTACCGCTCAGCGAGAAGCTGTTCAGCGCGCTGAGGAAGATGCTGACAATGACGATCACCTTCCCGGCGCGCAGCACAAAGCCTTTCAGGCGCTGCCAGGTCTGGATAATCAGGCTCTTGATATGCGGGACGTGGTACACCGGCAGCTCCATCACGAACGGCGAGGCTTCGCCGCGCATAATGGTGTGCTTCAGCATCAGGCCGGTGAGAATGGCCATCACAATGCCCAGCACGTAGAGCGAGAAGACCGCCAGCGCGCCGTTCTGACCAAAGAACGCGGCCGCGAAAACGGCGAAGATCGCCAGCCGCGCGCCGCAGGACATAAACGGCGCCATCATAATGGTCATCAGACGTTCGCGCGGGGCGTCGAGGGTGCGGGCGCCCATCACCGACGGCACGTTACAGCCGAAACCGACAATCAACGGGACAAAGGATTTTCCCGGCAGGCCGAGGGCTTGCATCAGGCGGTCCATGACAAAGGCGGCGCGCGCCATGTAGCCGGAGTCCTCAAGGAAAGAGAGGAACAGATACATCATGCCGATCTGCGGCACCAGCGGCAGCACGGTGTTGATACCGCCGCCGATCCCCTGGGCGAGGAACACGGTCAGCCAGTCCGGGAAGTGCAGGGTGTAGCCCAGCCATTGAATACCGTGAATAAAGACCGCGACCGAGCCGGCGTCAAAAATCGGCTGCAGCGCGCCGCCGATGTTGATCGCCAGCAGGAACATCAGATACATGACAAAGAGAAAAATCGGCAACCCGAGGAAGCGGTTGAGGATCACCTTGTCCATCGCCGCGGTAAAGCGGCTTGGCTCGGCGGTCAGGGTGTTACTGACGGCGTCGCAAATGGCGGCGATGGTCTGATAGCGCGCGTCAGCGATATGCAGCGCCGGGTCGTCGATCTCGTCGCTAAGATTCGCCAGGGCGATATCCAGTTTATCGGCGGCGTCGCCGGCATAGGCCCGGCTGTAGATGTCGCCCTCCAGCATCTGCAGACCGAGCCAGCGCCGTTGCTTGACCGGGATCTGCGCTGACATCTGCTGCGCCAGCAGGTCAGCTTCGCGCAGCAGCGGCTGCGGATAATGGACCAGCTCAATATCGCTGTTCGCCTGATGACGGTCGAGGGCAATCTTCAGCGCTTCGATCCCGCGTCCGCGGGTCGAAACCAGCGGAATGACCGGGCAGCCGAGGCGCGCGGCGAGGGCATCGATATCGATACGCACCTGCTGCTTTTCGGCAATATCCAGCATGTTCAGCGCCACGACGCAGGGGATCCCCAGCTCAAGCAGCTGCAGCGTCAAATAGAGGTTTCGCTCGAGGTTGGAGGCGTCGACCACGTTAATCAGCATGTCGGCCTCGCCGCTGAGGATGTAGTGGCAGGCGATCTGCTCGTCCAGCGAGGTCTGCGAAGAGATGGTGGTCAGAGAGTAGGTCCCGGGGAGGTCAACCAGCGTGACCTGGTGGTCAGTGGTGGCGAACACGCCCTCTTTACGCTCAACGGTGACCCCGGCCCAGTTGCCCACGCGCTGGCGGGCGCCGGTCAGTTGATTAAATAAAGTGGTCTTGCCGGAATTAGGATTACCAATTAAACCAACGGTTAATTTTTTCATATTTCAGACTCTTGTGCCGGGCCAGCCGTTATTGTGCAACCGCTTCCAGTTCGATTAAGGCGAGATCTTTTTTGCGTAATACCAAACTGACGCGTCGGGTTTCAATATGAACAGGATCGCCGAGCGGCGCCACGCGCACCACATGAAAAGAGGATCCGGGCAGCATGCCGAGGGAGAGCAATTTCTGACGGTATGCTGGGCTAATATCGCGGGAGAATCCAATGATTTTCCACGCACTATCAGGTGTGAATTGCATAGGGCCTACTTGTCTATCGCTAACCGAAGATGAATTGACCGGGCGTCGGGATGTCACCGCGCCGGATACCATAGCCAACGAAAAAAGAAAAAATCATTCTGAAAGTGATGATAATGAGAATGGTTTTTATCATCAATACATATGATGCGATCAACGCTATTTTTAAAGCGGAAATCACTTTTTTATTGATGTGCCGCAAAATCTGTCTGTGATCGAAAATGCACGAAATATTATTTCAGCGATCTAATGTTTAATTAAGGTTTCTTAAGTTAACGAAATGAAAATATTAATTTCGCTGTCTTCAGGCGTGGAATAAAAACAGGTTATCAGAAACAACTGAACCTGTTTTGCGCGTGATGGCGATGGCCTGGTCATGAAAAGAAAACTGCCCCTGAAAAGGGGCAGGGTGGGATTAGCGTTTTTTACCCATCGCCGCCGCGAGGGCATCCATCATCGCGCTGTTGCCGGCAGGCTGCGCGTCGCGACCGCGAGGTTTGGCGGCTTTCGCGGCCGGGCGGTTGCCCTGCGGGCGATCCTGACCGCCGCCGCGGCGGGCGTTGCTGTCGCCCGGCTGCTCGTCGAGACGCATGGTCAGGGCGATACGCTTACGCGGCAGATCGACTTCCATGACCTTGACCTTCACGATGTCGCCCGCTTTCACCACGGTGTGCGGATCTTCAACAAACTTGTCAGAAAGCGACGAAATGTGGACCAGTCCGTCCTGATGGACGCCGATATCGACAAATGCGCCGAAGTTGGTGACGTTGGTGACGGCCCCTTCCAGAATCATCCCCGGCAGCAGATCGTTCATGGTCTCTACGCCGTCTGCGAACTTCGCTGTCTTAAACTCCGGACGCGGGTCGCGGCCCGGTTTTTCCAGCTCTTTGATGATGTCGGTCACGGTCGGTACGCCGAACTTCTCATCGGTGAAATCCACGGCCTTCAGGTGGCGCAGCGCACTGCTATTGCCCATCAGATCTTTCAGCGCCTGCTGGGTAGCGGCCAGAATGCGTTCGACCACCGGGTAGGCTTCCGGGTGAACGGTGGAGGCATCCAGCGGGTTGTCGCCGTGGTTGATACGCAGGAAGCCGGCGCACTGTTCAAAGGCTTTCGGCCCCAGGCGGCTGACCTTCAGCAGCTGCTGGCGGTTCTGGAACTGGCCGTTCTCGTCGCGCCAGGCGACGATGTTCTGCGCCATCATGCGGGTCAGGCCGGCCACGCGGGTCAGCAGCGGCACGGAGGCGGTGTTCAGGTCAACGCCAACGGCGTTCACGCAGTCTTCCACCACCGCGTCCAGCTTACGCGCCAGCTGGGTCTGGCTGACATCGTGCTGATACTGGCCGACGCCAATGGATTTCGGGTCGATTTTCACCAGCTCGGCCAGGGGATCCTGCAGACGGCGGGCAATGGAGACCGCGCCGCGCAGCGACACGTCGAGGTCAGGGAACTCCTGCGCCGCCAGCTCGGAGGCGGAGTAAACGGAAGCCCCGGCTTCGCTGACGATCACCTTCTGGGCGGTGACCTTCGGGAACTGTTTCTGCACGTCGAGGAAGAAACGCTCGGTTTCACGCGAGGCGGTGCCGTTGCCGATCGCCACCAGCTCGACGTTGTGCTTCTCGCACAGCGCCGCCACGACAACCGCCGCTTTAGCCGCCTGGCCGGTGTGGGGGTAGATGGTATCGGTGGCCACCAGTTTGCCGGTACCGTCAACCACGGCCACTTTCACCCCGGTGCGCAGGCCCGGGTCAAGGCCCATGGTAGCGCGCAGCCCGGCGGGCGCAGCCATCAGCAGGTCGTGCAGGTTGCGGGCGAAGACGTTAATAGCTTCGTCTTCGGCGCGCTCGCGCACGGTACCCATCAGCTCGGTTTCGAGATGCATCAGGACTTTGATCCGCCAGGTCCAACTGACGACGCCTTTACGCCAGCTGTCCGCCGGGGCGTTATTCAGGCGCAGGCCCAGATGGTCGATAATAATCTGCTCGCAGTGGCTCTCTTTCGGCGGCTCGTCAAACTGCGGGTCAGCGTTTAAAGAGAGCTGCAGGACGCCTTCGTTGCGACCGCGGAACATCGCCAGCGCGCGATGCGACGGCACGGTGGCGATCGGTTCATGGTGATCGAAGTAGTCGCGGAATTTGGCGCCTTCCTCTTCTTTGCCGCTGACGACGGTGGAGACCAGGTGGGCGTTTTTCCACAGATAGTCACGGACCTTCGCCAGCAGCGCGGCGTCTTCGGCAAAACGCTCCATCAGGATATAGCGCGCGCCATCCAGCGCCGCTTTGCTGTCGGCCACGCCTTTATCGGCATCAATATATTTTGCGGCTTCCGTTTCCGGATCGTGGGACGGTTCGTTCCACAGCAGGTCAGCCAGCGGCTCCAGCCCCGCTTCGATAGCGATTTGCCCGCGGGTGCGGCGCTTCGGTTTATACGGCAGGTAGAGATCTTCCAGTTCAGTTTTGCTGAGCGTGGTGTTGATGGCTTTTTCCAGCGCGTCGGTCAGTTTGCCCTGTTCAGCGATGGATTTGAGGATCGCCTGACGACGGTCTTCCAGTTCGCGCAGATAGCCGAGGCGGGTTTCCAGATTACGCAGCTGCGTGTCATCCAGACCGCCGGTGACTTCTTTACGATAACGTGCAATAAACGGCACGGTGTTCCCTTCATCAAGCAGGCGAACGGCAGCTTCTACCTGTTCGGCTCTGGCCTGAAGTTCACCCGCAATAATGCGGCAGAGCGAATCATTCATCATGGCTTTTAATTCATCTTTAGGGTCAAAAATCAGGGACTAGTTATACGGACTGACGGCTGAAAATGCCAGTCGCGCCGGGCGTCTCTCGGAAAGTTCTTGTCTATTTAACGTATTCGATCTCGTTGACATACCAGCTGGCTTCGCCCGCCGGCGTGTTGACGATGGCCAGATCGCCAACCTCTTTTTTTAACAGTGCGCGCGCCATCGGCGAGTCGATGGAGATATAGTCTTTGCGGCCAAAAATTTCATCGTAACCGACGATGCGAAAGCGCTTGATATCGCCTTCATCGTTTTCAATCTCTACCCAGGCGCCGAAGAAGACTTTGCCCTCCTGCTGTGGGGAGTAATCGACGATCTTTAACTGTTCCAGACATTTGGTCAGATAGCGGACCCGGCGATCGATCTCGCGCAGGCGCTTTTTGTTGTACTGGTAATCCGCGTTCTCGCTGCGGTCGCCGAGGCTGGCGGCCCAGGTCACCTTTTTGGTCAC
Organism: Klebsiella sp. 7-CIP_Kleb.; assembly: GCF_050378655.1. Lineage (NCBI taxonomy): Bacteria > Pseudomonadati > Pseudomonadota > Gammaproteobacteria > Enterobacterales > Enterobacteriaceae > Klebsiella > Klebsiella sp. 7-CIP_Kleb. The sequence goes on along the minus strand of NZ_JBNRLJ010000006.1, from coordinate 51,012 downwards.
TTCCGGGCGCTCCTGGCGCCACAGGTAGTCCATCTCCTGCTTCAGTTTTTCATATCCCTCGCGGGTGATCAGCGGCGTTTTCATCGTGAGTTCAACCTTCTGACAGTCTGTCGTTGCGCACAATTTGTAGCGCGTAATAATACCGACAGGATAAATACTGTGTCTTATGATTAAATGTATACTTAACCTGCTGTTAAATATGCTTTGTAACAATTTAGCCTGGAATATATACCAGATTTAGCTGGTGAGCGCGCCGGGCTTTTTTGAGAATACGCACTGACTATTGCAGTGAACCTTTGGGAGTACAAACAATGCAAGAGAATTATAAGATTCTGGTTGTGGATGACGACATGCGCCTGCGTGCGCTGCTCGAACGTTATCTGACCGAGCAGGGCTTCCAGGTTCGTAGCGTGGCGAACGCCGAACAGATGGATCGTCTGTTAACCCGCGAATCCTTCCACCTGATGGTGCTGGATCTGATGCTGCCTGGGGAAGATGGTCTCTCGATTTGCCGCCGTCTGCGCAGCCAGAGCAACCCGATGCCGATCATTATGGTGACGGCGAAAGGCGAAGAGGTTGATCGTATCGTGGGCCTGGAGATCGGGGCCGACGACTACATTCCGAAGCCGTTCAACCCGCGTGAACTGCTGGCCCGCATCCGGGCGGTGCTGCGCCGTCAGGCGAACGAGCTGCCGGGCGCGCCGTCGCAGGAAGAGGCGGTTATCGCCTTTGGTAAATTCAAACTGAACCTGGGCACCCGCGAGATGTTCCGTGAAGACGAGCCGATGCCGTTGACCAGCGGCGAGTTTGCGGTCCTGAAGGCGCTGGTAAGCCATCCTCGTGAGCCGCTGTCGCGCGATAAGTTAATGAACCTCGCTCGCGGCCGCGAATACTCTGCGATGGAGCGTTCCATCGACGTACAGATCTCCCGCCTGCGCCGCATGGTGGAAGAGGACCCGGCGCATCCGCGCTATATCCAGACCGTCTGGGGTCTGGGCTACGTCTTCGTCCCGGACGGTTCTAAGGCATGAAACGCGTGCGCTTTTCGCCGCGCAGCTCCTTTGCTCGCACGCTGCTCCTGATCGTCACCTTGCTGTTCGTCAGCCTGGTGACGACCTATCTGGTAGTACTGAATTTCGCGATCCTGCCAAGTCTCCAGCAGTTTAATAAAGTATTGGCCTACGAAGTGCGTATGCTGATGACTGATAAGCTGCAGCTGGAGGATGGCACCCAGCTGGTGGTGCCCCCGGCGTTTCGCCGTGAAATTTATCGCGAGCTGGGGATTTCGCTCTATTCCAATGAAGCGGCGGAAGACGCAGGCCTGCGCTGGGCGCAGCATTATGAATTCTTGAGCCAGCAGATGGCTCATCAGCTTGGCGGCCCCACTGAGGTGCGGGTGGAGGTCAATAAAAGCTCCCCCGTGGTGTGGCTGAAGACCTGGCTGTCGCCCAATATTTGGGTGCGGGTGCCGCTGACCGAGATCCATCAGGGCGACTTCTCGCCGCTGTTCCGCTATACCCTGGCGATCATGCTGCTGGCGATAGGCGGCGCCTGGCTGTTTATCCGTATTCAGAACCGCCCGCTGGTGGATCTGGAGCATGCGGCGCTGCAGGTCGGGCGCGGCATTATTCCGCCGCCGCTGCGCGAGTATGGCGCCTCCGAAGTGCGTTCGGTGACGCGCGCCTTCAACCACATGGCCGCGGGCGTGAAGCAGCTGGCCGACGACCGTACGCTGCTGATGGCCGGGGTCAGCCATGATTTACGGACTCCGCTGACCCGCATTCGTCTGGCCACCGAGATGATGGGCGAGCAGGACGGCTATCTCGCGGAGTCGATCAATAAAGATATCGAAGAGTGCAACGCCATCATCGAGCAGTTTATCGACTATCTGCGCACCGGGCAGGAGATGCCGATGGAGCTGGCGGATCTGAATGCGGTGCTGGGGGAAGTAATCGCTGCGGAGAGCGGCTATGAGCGGGAGATCGCCACCGCCCTGCAGGCCGGCGAAATTCCGGTACGCATGCATCCTCTGTCTATCAAGCGCGCGCTGGCGAATATGGTGGTCAACGCGGCCCGCTATGGCAATGGCTGGATCAAGGTCAGCAGCGGCAGCGAAGCGAGCCGGGCCTGGTTCCAGGTAGAAGATGACGGACCTGGGATTAAACCTGAGCAGCGAGAGCACCTGTTTCAGCCGTTTGTACGCGGCGACAGCGCCCGCAGCACCAGCGGCACCGGGCTGGGGTTGGCGATTGTTCAGCGTATTATCGATAATCACAACGGGCGGCTGGAGATTGGCTCCAGCGAACGCGGTGGGTTATTGATCCGCGCCTGGCTGCCGGTGCACCGGGTACTGGCGCCGATGAAACCGGCCAAAGAGAGCTGATCGCGCCCGCGGTTGGTTGGTCAGAACGTTGCACAATAAAAAGCCGGGCAAGCCCGGCTTTTTCATCTTTGCGCCCGTTAGCGCTGCGGCCCTGCCGCCACCAGCGCGGCGCCCGCTGGCGTATCGGTATACTTCTCAAAGTTCTCAATAAACAGCTTCGCCAGCTGATCGGCTTTTTCCTGCCACTGCTCCGGGGAACCATAGGTGCTGCGCGGATCGAGGATCTGGGGATCCACGCCCGGGAGGGCCGTCGGGATCTGCAGGTTAAACATCGGCAGGGTAAAGGTCTCCGCGTTGTCCAGCGAGCCATTGAGGATGGCGTCGATGATGGCGCGGGTATCTTTAATCGAGATGCGCTTGCCGGTGCCGTTCCAGCCGGTATTGACCAGATAAGCCTGCGCGCCGGCCGCCTGCATGCGTTTGACCAGCACTTCGGCGTACTGTGTCGGGTGCAACGACAGGAAGGCGGCGCCGAAGCAGGCGGAAAAAGTTGGCGTGGGTTCGGTCACGCCGCGCTCGGTGCCGGCCAGTTTGGCGGTAAACCCGGACAGGAAATGGTACTGCGTCTGATCGGCGGTCAGGCGGGAGACCGGCGGCAGTACGCCGAACGCATCGGCCGTCAGGAAGATCACTTTGGTGGCGTGGCCCGCTTTGGAGACCGGTTTGACGATATTATCGATATGGTCGATGGGGTAGGAGACGCGGGTGTTTTCGGTCTTTGAGCCGTCATCGAAATCGATTGTCCCGTCGGCGCGCACCACCACGTTTTCCAGCAGGGCGTTGCGGCGAATGGCGTGATAGATATCCGGCTCGGCCGCTTCAGAGAGCTTGATGGTCTTGGCGTAGCAGCCCCCTTCGAAGTTAAACACCCCGTCGTCATCCCAGCCATGTTCGTCATCGCCAATCAGGCGGCGTTTCGGGTCGGTGGAGAGGGTGGTTTTGCCGGTGCCTGAGAGGCCGAAGAAAATGGCGACATCGCCTTTCTCGCCCACGTTGGCAGAACAGTGCATGGAGGCGATGCCCTTCAGCGGCAGCAGGTAGTTCATGATCGAGAACATCCCTTTCTTCATCTCGCCGCCGTACCAGGTGCCGCCGATCAACTGAATGCGCTCGGTGAGGTTGAAAGCGATGAAGTTTTCCGAGTTCAGGCCCTGCTCTTTCCACTGCGGGTTGGTGCACTTCGCGCCGTTCATCACGATGAAGTCGGGCGTGAATTCCGCCAGCTCTTCGTCGCTCGGGCGGATGAACATGTTTTTAACGAAGTGCGCCTGCCAGGCCACTTCGGTAATGAAACGTACGCTGAGACGGGTATCGGCGTTAGCGCCGCAGAAGGCGTCGACGATAAACAGGCGTTTACCGGACAGCTGCTGTGTTACCAGCCCTTTCAGATGCTGCCAGGTTTCCTGCGAAAGCGGCTTGTTGTCGTTTTTACCCTTGCCTTTATCGGACCACCAGACGGTATCGCGGGTGGTGTCGTCGCGCACGAGGTACTTATCTTTCGGAGAACGACCGGTAAAAATGCCCGTGTCGACGGCGATAGCACCGAGACTGGTTAATACGCCACGTTCGTAGCCTTCCAGGTTGGGGTCGAGCTCTTCCTGAAACAACATGTCGTAGCTGGGATTGTGGACGATATCCTGAACGTCATTGATACCATAAGCCTTGAGATCCTGCGGGGTTAAACCATGATTAACGCGCATGTCACTGCTCCTTAGCCAAGATGTACTGCTGTAAATTGTAGGGTTTATTACCGGGTATTGACCGCGACCAGGCTCATAGATTTACGTATCTCGACATTCTTCAGAATGACGAAAAAAACGGTGACTCCTGTCACGAAGTGAAGTGGATTATCTCAGGAAATGGCTGGATGGTGGGGTTAGATGTTTCTCAATGGTTAAAAAGTAATTAAAAAAACTACTGAAATGTGAATGTAATCGCTTTCCTGGAATAAAATTACGTAACTCTTTCAGCGAAAATCGATTCAACTCGTGAATAAATAAAAGTCAGACACCGGGCGACAAACCACATCGCCGCCCGGTGCCTGCAAAAGAGGTGAGGATTAATGGACCTGCGGATCGGCCGGAGAGGCGTTATTACGGATCTCGGCGATGTCCATGGCGTTGAAGATATAGTGGTTACCGCAGTAGTCGCAGTGCATATCAATCTCGCCTTCGTCGGCAAGGATGCTATCTATCTCTTCGTCCGGCAGGGTTTTCAGCGCGCCGGCGCAGCGTTCGCGGGAGCAGGTGCACTTGAACTCCACGCTCTGCGGATCGTAGACCGTGACTTCTTCTTCATGGTACAGACGCCACAGCACATCGTTCGCCGGCAGGGTGAACAGCTCTTCCGCCTTGATGGTCTCGGTGAGCGTCGCCAGGTGCTCAAAGTCGGCAGTCTGGGCATCCTGCGCCGGCATCACCTGCAGCAGCATCCCGCCCGCCATCGGCTGACCTTCATGTTCGCCGGTGCGGATAATAAGGCGCGTCGGCAGCTGCTCTGAACGCTGGAAGTAATCTTCCAGGCAGGCGGCCAGCGTATCGCCTTCCAGACCGACCACGCCCTGATAACGCTCACCCTCTTCCGGGGAGATGGTGATGACCAGATAGCCGTTGCCGACCATCGCTTTCAGATCCGCATCGTCCGCAATCTCGCCCTGCACGCGCGCGACGCCGCGCAGCTGCTGCTGGTTATTGCCATTGATGACCGCCAGCTGTAAAGGCCCATCGCCCTGCAGCTGCACGGTGATGTCGCCGGCAAATTTCAGCGTCGCAGTCAGCAGACTGGTGGCGACCAGCAGCTCCGCCAGCACCGTTTTCACCGGCTGGGGATAAGTGTGATTCGCCAGAATCTGTTCCAGGGTTTCCGACACCGTCACCAGCTCACCGCGCACGGCATAGTTTTCAAACAGATAACGATGTAATTGATCGTGTTGAGTCATAATCATCTCTCTTTCTGGCGCGAGTTACTCACTCTCGCCGTGTTTAAATCTCATCAGGTCGCGGCGCTCTTTCTTGTCCGGACGTCTGTCAGGGTGCGGCATGGTCAGGGCGTTCATTTTGCGCGCCAGGGCCATTTTTTCACGCTTCTCGATACTCTCAGCCGTCTCTTCATACAGGGTGACGGCTTCGCTTGCCGGGCGGCGCTGTTCGGTGATACCGACGATGCGCACCGTCCGCTCGTCGTTGCCCTGACGCAGCGTTAGCATGGCGTCCAGTTCGACGATTTTCCCGGGCTTGCTGCGTTGTCCGTTGTAATGCACCTTGCCGCCTTCAATCATCTCTCGCGCCAGCGCGCGGGTCTTGTAAAAGCGGGCGGCCCAAAGCCATTTGTCCAGTCTGACGGTTTCGGTAGGCTTCTCTTTCATCGCCTCTCCTTCGGGGTAAGCGAAGGGATCAGTCGTCGGTAATCATTCAGCCCCGGATGGCGCAGATACTGCTTTTCCGCCAGCCCGGAGTCGGGATTGGTAATGCCCAGGCAGTAACGAATGCCAAACTCCCTCGCGGCATCCAGAATTGCCTCGCTGTCGTCGACAAACAGCGTTTTATGCGCCTCAAGGCCGGTTTCCTCCGCCACGGCGCGCCACAGACGCTGATCCTCTTTCGGATAACCAAATGTGTGGGTGGAAAGTAATAAATCAAGGTGCGCATCCAGGCCGGTGTGTTTGAGTTTCACCGCCAGATTGTGGGGATGGGCATTGGTCAACAGAATACGTCGCTTACCGCTGGCCTTGAGCGCATCAAGGAACGGCACGGTATCCTCACGCAGCGTGGCGCGCGGACCCTGTTCGCTGGTCATCGCACAAATATCCAAACCCAGGCGCTCGCTCCAGTAATCCAGACAGTACCAGTTTAGCGTATGCTGCACGGCGTGATACTCCTGGTGCATGGCCTCTTTCGCCTGTTGCAGATTGAGGCCGCGGGCGGCCCCCCAGGTTTCCGGCACCAGCGTTTGCCAGAAATAGTTGTCGAAAGCCAGATCCAGGAGCGTGCCGTCCATATCCAGCAGAACGGTATCGACCTCCTGCCAGGCGATATCAAAATGCATGATGACTCTCCAGCGAGCGGGAAATGGGCGACAGGGTATCACACCCTGTCGCCGGGAAAATTAATCTTGCGGGTCAGACGAGGGGAGCAGCACCGGGTTCAGGCAGCTTTCGTAATATTTCTGAATCTCTTCCATACGCTGGCGATGGCGTTGATAACGACGCAGCGCCTGCACCCCGTGGTAAGCCATGCATCCCACCATCGACAGCAGCAGCAGGGTGATGCCCAGATAGCGCCACAGGCCGCTGCGGTCAGGAATGCGGTGCAGGTTGATATGCTGAGTGCCGTTGGCGTCAGTAAACAGATTGGTGACTATCCCTTCGGCATGGAAGGGGGTATGCATCAGCATACCGGCCAGCCGCCGCAGTTCCCCCCACTGCTCATGCGCCGGGTAATCATACAGACTCACCGCCGGCCACGGCTGATTGACCAGCACGCTGCCCTCGTCGCTGGCGATGAGGAAGCCGCCCGGGGCCGGGCTGTTGAGCGCCTGCGCCGCCCGCGAGGTTTCACGCATGACAAAGGGGGCGGTTGAGGTGGTCACCAGATTCTCCAGCGACTCGGCGCTGACTGGCCGCAGCAGCACGTTCACGCCATCCAGTTTCCCGGCGGACGCACGCTTAGTTAACGTCTCCCAGTTACGGGTATTGCCGAGATTAACCAGCGCATTCTTCAGCCGCAGGCAATCATCGGCAGCGGAACAGAGATCGTTGGTTTTCTGAACGATATCGCCGAAATCATCCAGTAGCACCATGCCAGATTTCTGAATGGCGGAGCGCAGCGCCGGGCTGACGCGGGAGTCGTCGTCGGTTTCCGGGTGCAGCTGACGCTGGACGGACTGCATCAGAGCGGTCGCTTTGCTGACAATGTCAGACTCCGGCAGCGGCAGAGGAGGGGCATCGTTCCACACAATCTGCGAACAATCGAAAGGCAGGAACGGCGAATCCTCTTTGGCCGTCCAGCTGCCCGGCGTGCGGATGTTGCACATCCCGGTGCCGGTCAGGCGCAACGTATCGCCAATGCGCACATGGGCCTTTTCCAGCTGGCTGACGGTCGTGGCTTCAATGGTCTGCGCCCCCTTCAGCCACGACAGGGTGAACTTAAACGGCATATTCAGCGGTACGCTGGCCCATAGCATGATTACCATCACCAGGGAGCCGGCGGCGATAATCGCGCTGCGCAGCCAGTACTGCAGCGGGAAGTTTTTCACTTCATCATGAAGCGACAAGTAGCGTCCCTGACGGGCTACATGGCGGTTGAGATAGATATCAATATCGGTCTGCTGTCCGAGGTCCTGGGCGATCCAGGGCTGCCAGTGGCGCGGATAGATGAGATCGATAATGCCCAGCGAGATATTATTGATATGCTCCTGATCGTTTTCGCCAAACAGCCCCCAGCGCTTAGGGACGCCGCGCAGGCAATGGATTTCGCGCAGCGAGGCGCGGCGCGGCGGGGCATAGACCCCCAATAGGCCGGCGGCGAGCAGCAGCAAACCGGCAGCCACCAGCCATGGGGTAAAGACGGCAGGCCCAATCAGACTGAAATAAAAGAACAGGAAAGAGGCGACGATCAGGATCGCTTCGCGCAGACCATCCGGGCGGTTCAGGGCGTGTTCTTCCGGGCTTTCCCGACGGATCTGCCGCAACTCTACCTGTTCGCTCTCTTCGCCGCGAATTGAGGCCTGGGTGGCCGAGGCGCGTTCCAGCGCGTAGCTTTGCGCTTCCTGACGATAGTCGCTCAGGGTATGGCCGTTAAGGGTGATAACCAGCGGCAGGCTGTCGGTGGGGATCAGCTCGACGCTGTTTTCATCGTTGATATGCTGTTCCCAGAACGGCGGCAGATGTACCTCCACCGAATCGAGAAAATAGCGCCATTTATTCGGCGCGTCGGTAGTGATCCCGTAGCGGGTGATGGCTCGCGTCACCCCATAGACGGTATCGCTCTGTTCGTTTAGCGCCAGAGCGACGGGCGCGCTGGTGGCGCCGGACGCGGGAACCTGCTGGGCGCGGCTCAGTTCGGCAAGATACTTTTCGATGGCCTGGCGCTCATCGGCCGCGATCGGCCGCGTGGTGGCATCGCTAAAGGCGTGCAGTAGAGGGAGCCGGCGGCGTCTGGCGTGCGTGCGATACCACCATCCAATGAGCAATACGCAGATTAGCAGAGCTGTAAGGAATATCAGAAAGGTGCCCATGCCCATCCCATCATAGTTATATTTTTCTTACGAAATCGTCGGTGAACGTGAAGACTAACGTCAAGCTGCAGTGTTAGCGGCGCACCTGCTTGCAGGGTAGTAAATATGTCATGCAGCAGCGTATTAGCTTACCAAAAACGTTAAAGGCCAGAAATCGGTAAATTCTCAAAGAGAATTCAAGCTATTGACTTTTTTATCTTTATTACTTTCCCCTTTGCAGGGAAAAGGTTACAACTCTGTAAATAAGTAGCGATTTGGATTGCCGAAAGCGTGTTGCGTATCGCACAATGACTGCTTAATCACAGCATAGACCGATGACAATGAGCAAATCATTACAAAAACCCACCATTCTCAATGTTGAAACTGTCGCCCGTTCGCGCCTCTTTAATGTCGAAAGCGTCGATCTGGAATTCAGCAACGGTGTGCGTCGCGTTTATGAACGTATGCGGCCTTCCACCCGCGAAGCGGTGATGATTGTGCCGATTGTTGATGATCATATTATTTTGATTCGCGAGTATGCCGTCGGGACGGAATCCTACGAACTGGGCTTCTCCAAAGGGCTGATTGATCCGGGTGAAACCGTGGATGAAGCGGCCAATCGCGAGCTGAAAGAAGAGGTTGGCTTCGGCGCCAATAAGCTGACGTTTCTGAAGAAGCTCAGTATGGCTCCCTCTTACTTCTCCAGCAAAATGAACATCCTGGTGGCGGAAGATCTCTATCCGGAGTCGCTGCCGGGCGATGAGCCCGAGCCGCTGCCGCAGGTGCGCTGGCCGCTGGCGCAGTTGATGTCGCTGCTGGATGAAGAAGATTTTAACGAGGCCCGCAACGTTAGTGCGCTGTTTTTAGTGCGGGAATGGTTGCAGGCCCAGGGCCGACTCTGAACGAGCGTTTACGCTAAGCAGCAATAAAAAAGCGCCCGCAGGCGCTTTTTTTGTCAGAACAGCTCGTGGGTTTCACCGCCGCCGTCAGTCAGGGTGGTGCCCACCTCATGGACCGCCTGCTGCGTGGGCTGGGTACCCTCAATAAAGTATTCCGCCCGGCTGTTGCCACCGTTCGCCAGCTGACCGGTGCTGCGATCGATATTCACCGTGACGATTCCCGGCGGCGGCGTTAATGGCTCTTCCGGAACGCCTTCCAGCACGCTCTTCATAAAGCTGTCCCAGGCCGGCTGGGCGCTTTTGGCGCCGCCTTCGTAGCCGGAGATCTGATCTTTAATCGCCCCCGATGCGGTGGTCCGGCCAAGATCGCGACGATGATCGTCAAAGCCGATCCAAACCGAGGTCACCACGCCCGGTCCGTAGCCTGAGAACCAGGCGTCCTTCGAGCTGTTGGTGGTCCCGGTTTTGCCGCCGATGTCATGCCGCTGCAGGTCACGTCCGGCGCGCCAGCCGGTTCCCATCCAGCCCGGTTCGCCAAAGATGTTGCTGTTCAGCGCGCTCTTGATCAGGAAGGCCAGCGGGGTGTTGATCACATGCGGCGCGTATTCCTGGGCGCCGCTCTGCGCCACCAGTGACTGATTGGCCTGCTCCAGCTGCGGCTGCGGCGGCACGGTGCCATTCTGCGGTTCCGTCGAGGTGGCGACATCTTCCACATCTTTGTTTTCCAGCACGTTGGATTTTGGCGTATCGCCGTAAATCACCGGTAAATCACACTGCGGGCAGGCGATTTTCGGACGCTCTTCGAAGAGGACCCCGCCCTGATCGTTCTCAATCTTACTGATAAAGAACGGGTTCACCAGGAAGCCGCCGTTGGCCATCACCGAATAACCGCGGGCGACCTGCAGAGGCGTAAAGGAGGCGGAGCCCAGCGCCAGTGATTCGGTGTGGACAATGTTTTGCGCCGGGAAGCCAAAGCGCTGCAAATACTCGGCGGCATAGTCAACGCCCATGGCGCGCATGGCGCGCACCATGACCACGTTTTTCGACTGCCCCAGGCCCTGGCGTAAACGAATCGGACCAGCATACTGCGGCGGCGAGTTTTTCGGCCGCCAGTCGGAACCGGCTCCGGCGTCCCAGCGCGAGATTGGCACATCGTTGAGCATGCTTGCCAGAGTTAAGCCTTTATCCATCGCAGCCGTGTAGAGGAATGGCTTGATGTTGGAGCCGACCTGGCGCAGCGCCTGAGTGGCGCGGTTGAACTTGCTCTGGTTAAAGTCAAACCCACCGACAAGGGCGATAATCGCGCCGTTTTGCGGGTTAATGGAGACCAATGCCGAGTTGACGTCCGGGACCTGCGACAGCCACCAGCTGTCTCCCACTTTGCGAACCCAGATCTGCTGCCCGGCCTGCACGACGTCGTTGACTTTACGCGGGGTCGCCCCCTGCTGCGTATCGGAGATAAAGCGGCGAGCCCAGCGCACGCCGTCCATCGTCAGCGAAACGGAGTCGCCGTTAGCCAACAGCGCGACGGCCTCCTGGGCATTCGCGGAGGTGACCACCGCAGGAGAAAGCGGGCCAAAGCCAGGCTGGCGCTTCAGGGCGTCAACGATCTTTTTCGCCTCCCACGGCGTTTCGCCGACCTTCCACAGCACGCTGGCCGGGCCGCGGTAGCCGTGACGCATATCGTAATCCAGCACGTTATTGCGGACCGCCTGCTGGGCCGCCTGCTGGTTTTTGCGGGTAATCGTGGTGTACACCCGGTAGCCATCTTCGTAGGCCTGCTCGCCGTAGCGATTCACCATCTCCTGGCGCACCATTTCGCTCAGATAGGGCGCGGAGAAGGCGATTTTTGGCGCGTGGTAGCTGGCGTCGATGGGTTCGCTGCGCGCCTCATCGTATTGCGCCTGGGTGATGTACCCCTCGCTCAGCATACGCGACAGCACCACGTTGCGCCGGGCTGTGGCGCGATCCATCGAATAGAGCGGGTTAAAAGTGGACGGGGCTTTCGGCAGACCGGCAATCACCGCCATTTCGCTGAGGGTCAGCTGGTCGATAGGTTTGCCAAAATAGACCTGCGCCGCGGCGCCGACGCCATAGGCGCGGTAGCCGAGGTAAATCTTGTTCAGGTACAGCTCAAGGATTTCATCTTTGTTCAGCAGCTGCTCGATGCGGATAGCCAGAAAGGCCTCTTTAATCTTACGCATCAACGTCTTCTCGGGGCTGAGGAAGAAGTTACGCGCTAACTGCTGGGTGATGGTGCTGGCGCCCTGCGAGGCGTGGCCTGAAAACATCGCCACGCTGGCGGCGCGGAAAATACCCACCGGATCGACGCCGTGATGCTCATAGAAACGACTGTCTTCGGTAGCGATAAACGCTTTCACCAGCTCGGGGGGAATTTGCTGCAACGTGACAGGGATACGGCGCTTTTCGCCGTACTGCGCAATAAGCTCACCGTCGGCGCTATAGACCTGCATCGGGATCTGCAAACGCACATCCTTCAGGGTTGCGACGTCGGGGAGTTGCGGCTCTATGTATTTGTAGAGGCCAAAAATCGAGCCTGCTCCCAGCAGTACGCAACAGACTGCAAGGATCAATAGATACTTTACGAACTTCACCGGTGTTTTCCCATTTAGTTTTATTTGGGCAGTTTATAAACAAACGCGCGGTAGTATAAAGGCAAGCCAGGTGCATTGATATAGCCGGACAGTTTTGCCGGATAAGGAGATCGTAAGCATGGCTTTCAGAAACTGGCGGATCGGAATGCATATCCAACAAGATAGCATTGCCATTGTCGCGCTACTGTTTGAGCGCTCACACTGGGCGCTGCGCCGCTGGTGGCGCATTCCGCTGCCGCCAGGCCTGGTGCGGCAGGGGATGGTGGCGGACGTCAGCGCCCTCGGCTCACGGCTGGCAGCCTGGCGGCGGGAGCTACCGGTACAGCATCAGATCAATATCGCCTTTCCCGCGGCTCGCACGCTGCAAAAACGCGTGCCTTATCCCCAGTTCGCCCTGCGAGAGCGGGAACAGGCGACGTGGATAGCCAGCGCCATGACCCAGCAGCTGGCGATGCCCGCCTCCTCTCTCTGTATTGATTATGCGCCCACCTCGCGAAATGACGGCTGGCAGGTTACGGCGGCGCAGCGGCTGGATATCAATGTTCTGCGGGAGCTGGCAGGGCGGTTGCGGCTGCGGGTAGCTGCCATCGTACCGGATGCCAGCGCGCTCGGCGCTTTTTTCCCCTGGGTGACGGCAGCAGAGCAAGGCCTGGCGTGGCGGGATGAAAAGCACTGGCTATGGGCGACCCATGAGGCCTGGGGCTGTGACGCCTGCGATGCGATAGGGTCCTTGAGCCAGCTGGCGGGGCAGCTTCAGGTTCCTCTGCGCTTGTGCGCTGACGCGGGCGACGAGGCCAGTCGTTTTGATGTCTGGCAGGTGGTTCACCGCCGGCAGCCTCCGCTGCCAGCCGATGGCGATCGCTACGCCATTGCCCTTGGGCTGGCGCTGGGGGGGCGGGCGCCATGACGCATGTCGTTAATCTTCTCCCCTGGCGTGACCTGCGTCGCCGCCAGCGCCTGCGCTACACCCTGTTGTTAGCCATCGGTATCGTGCTGCTGGCGGGGATGATCCTGCTGGTGGGGCGAACGGCTGGTCTACAGCGCGACGCCCTGGCGAGGCTCCACGCGACGGCCGACGCAGCGCTGCTCGCCTCGCTCAAACAACGTGAACAGGCGATGCGCGAAGCGTGGCAGCAGCATCAACGCCAGCGCCAGCAGCTCCAGCGCAGATCGACGATCGCTGCCTGGCAACCCCGACTAATGGCGCTCGCGGCGGACCTGCCCGCTCAGGCATGGCTGACGCGGCTGGAGTACCAGGGGGCGCGCCTGACGCTGGATGGCCTGGCCCTCAATTTGCAGGCGCTGGCCGGAGTGGAGGCTTCTCTGGCCAGCGTCACGGGATTCGCACCGGCTAAAGCCGGCGGAACGCAGCGCGACGCCGAGGGGCGCTGGCGGTTCAGTTTCACCCTGTCGGGAGCGCGCGCCGATGAGGATTAATACCCTGCGCACCCGGGCGGGGCTGCTGATCCTGCTCGCGATGGGGCTGACGGGGGGCGGCGTGGCGCTTTGGCGCGATGCCCGGCCGCCGCTGGCGGCGCTGTCCCGCGATGGCGCTCTGCAAACGCAGTGGCGGCGGATCATGGCGCTGCGCATCCCTGACGGTGAAAGATCCGGGGAGCGCATCGACAAGCAGCCGTTCTCGCCCATAGCCATTCCGCTCGCCGGGGCGAAGCTAATCGCCTGGCATCCGCAGGGGAGCGGCGGCGAGATGGAGCTGGCTCTCTCCTGGCCGACGGTACCCGCTCTGTTTTCATGGCTGGCGCGCAGCGGGATGAACCCGCGTTCGTTCTCGCTGGAGCGCGAGGGGCAGGCGCTGCGCATGCGGCTGCAGCTGGAGGCGGAAGATGGTTGGTAAATGCTGGGTTTTGCTGTGGTTGCCGCTGTCGCTGCTGGCGGCCGAGCGCGATCCTTTTCAGCCGGTTGAGGATCCCTGCCGCGCGGCGCAGCTGTCGCAATGGCGTTATGGCGGCGCGGCCGGCAATGGTGCAGGCTGGATGGGTTTTTTGCAGGACGGAAGCGGCACGTGGCGACGGGTGCGCCTGGATGAGCAATTGCCCACGGGCTGGCGGGTGAACCGGCTGACGGACAGTGAACTGGACATCGTCACGCCTCCGGGATGTGAACCGCCAGCGTGGCGCTGGCAACGTAAAGGAAAACAAGATGATGCGATGGATAAGCCTGCTTTTGCTGCTACCGCTGGCGGTGGTCGCCGCGCGAAATGATAAGCCGGTTTCGCTGGTCGTTGACGACGCGCCAGTGGCCCAGGTGCTGCAAGCCCTGGCCGAAATGAACCAGAAGAATCTCGTTGTCGCACCGGACGTCAGCGGCACGCTCTCCCTGCGCCTGCAGAAGGTTCCCTGGACCCAGGCGCTGCGGGCAGTGGCGGATAGCGCAGGCCTCTCTTTGCAACAGCAGGGGAAGGTCATCTACGCACATACGCAGGCCTGGCAAAAGGCCAACCTGGCGCAGCGCGAAGCGGAACAGGCGAAACGTCTGCAGAATCTGCCGCTGCGGGCGGAGAGCGTGACCCTGCACTATGCCGATGCCGAGGAGCTGGCTAAAAGCGGCGGTAAGTTGCTTAGCGCCCGGGGAAACCTGATGGCGGACAAGCGGACCAATCGGCTGCTGATCCGCGATGATGACCGCCATCTACCGGCGCTGAAGGCCTGGGCGCAGGAGATGGATCTGCCGGTCGGACAGGTGGAGCTGGCTGCCCATATTGTGTCAATGAGCGAAACCAGCCTGCGTGAACTGGGGGTGAAATGGCGGCTGGCGGAGGCTGAAAGCACGCCGGGATCCGGGCGCATCACCACCCTAAGCAGCGATCTGTCAGTCAACGACGCCAGCACCCGCGCAGGCTTTAACATCGGCAAAATTAACGGGCGCTTGCTTGAGCTGGAGCTTTCCGCGCTGGAGCGCAAGCAGCAGGTCGAGATTATCGCCAGTCCTCGTTTGCTCGCCTCTCATATGCAGCCCGCCAGCATCAAGCAGGGGAGCGAGATCCCCTATCAGGTCTCCAGCGGTGAAAGCGGCGCCACGTCGGTGGAGTTTAAAGAGGCGGTGCTGGGCATGGAGGTGACGCCGACGGTGCTGCAGCAGGGGAGAGTGCGGTTGAAGCTGCGAATAAGCGAGAACACGCCAGGCCAGGTGCTGAAGCAGGATAACGGCGAGGCGCTGGCCATTGATAAACAGGAGATCGAGACCCTGGTGGAAGTCCGCAGCGGCGAGACCCTGGCGTTGGGCGGCATCTTTTCGCAGAAAAACAAAACCGCCCGCGACAGCGTCCCGCTGCTTGGCGATATCCCGGTGCTGGGGCGTCTGTTTCGCCGCGACGGGAAAGATAATGAACGCCGTGAACTGGTTGTCTTTATTACGCCACGGATTCTGGCAGTACGTTAAGCAGGTTTTTCATGCTAAACACGTTTCAGGTGTTTGACGTGAGGACGGATTTAGCATACAAGGGGTACCGATTTGAGAGTCGGGTACGACATCAATCCTCCCTTTATTGTCCGGCGATTTTATTCAGTTGCCAAACCAGCCGGAGTATTGAGATAATTTTTAGTCTGACTCTCGCTCTATTGCATATGAGGTTTCAGTTCATGCCCTGCGGCGCTGGGTGTCTGCGAAGCGGGTTTATCATTAACGAATAGTCTTAGTAGTACCGAAAAAATGGCAGAGAAACGCAATATCTTTCTGGTTGGGCCTATGGGTGCCGGCAAAAGCACTATTGGGCGCCAGTTAGCCCAACAGCTCAACATGGAATTTTACGATTCCGATCAAGAGATTGAGAAACGCACTGGCGCTGATGTGGGCTGGGTCTTCGATGTTGAAGGCGAAGAAGGCTTCCGCGACCGTGAAGAAAAAATTATCAATGAGTTGACGGAAAAACAGGGAATTGTGCTGGCGACTGGCGGCGGCTCTGTAAAATCCCGTGAAACGCGTAACCGTCTCTCCGCCCGCGGCGTGGTGGTCTACCTGGAAACAACGATCGAGAAGCAGTTGGCCCGTACGCAGCGCGATAAAAAGCGTCCTTTGCTACAAGTCGATGCGCCGCCTCGTGAAGTACTGGAAGCGCTGGCTGACGAGCGTAACCCGCTGTATGAAGAGATCGCCGATGTGACTATCCGCACAGACGATCAGAGTGCGAAAGTCGTCGCGAACCAGATTATTCATATGCTGGAAAGCAACTGATTCTGGCTTAATAAAAGTGCGTCAGAGTAAAAGTCACTGAGGTGGATGTCGCGTTATGGAGAGGCTTACTGTTACCCTCGGGGAACGTAGTTACCCGATTACCATCGCGGCTGGTTTGTTCAACGATCCAGCTTCCTTCCTGCCACTTAAGTCGGGCGACCAGGCTATGCTGGTCACCAACGAAACGCTGGCGCCGCTTTATCTGGATACCGTCCGCTCTGCGCTTGAGCAGGCAGGGGTCAACGTTGACAGCGTAGTCCTGCCCGACGGCGAGCAGTATAAAAGCCTGGCGGTGATGGATACCGTATTTACCGCGCTGTTGCAAAAACCCCATGGCCGCGACACCACGCTGGTGGCGCTCGGCGGCGGTGTTATCGGTGATTTAACCGGTTTCGCCGCGGCAAGCTATCAGCGCGGCGTGCGTTTTATCCAGGTCCCTACCACCCTGCTGTCGCAGGTCGACTCGTCGGTCGGCGGCAAAACCGCAGTGAACCACCCTCTCGGCAAAAACATGATTGGCGCCTTCTGGCAGCCGGTTTCCGTGGTGGTTGATCTTAACTGTCTGAAGACGCTGCCGAAGCGCGAACTCGCTTCCGGACTGGCTGAGGTCATTAAGTATGGGGTGATCCTCGACGGCGCCTTCTTCAGCTGGCTGGAAAACAACATTGATGCCTTGCTGGCGTTGGATGAAAAGGCCATGGCGTACTGCATTCGCCGTTGCTGTGAGCTGAAAGCGGAAGTTGTGGCTGCCGACGAGCGTGAAACCGGGTTACGTGCTTTACTCAATCTTGGACATACCTTCGGCCATGCTATCGAAGCGGAAATGGGCTACGGTAACTGGCTGCACGGCGAAGCGGTGGCGGCAGGTATGGTGATGGCGGCGCATACGTCCGAACGGCTGGGGCAGTTCCGCGAGCAGGATACTCAGCGCCTTATCGATCTGCTCAAGTGTGCAGGCTTACCGGTACGCGGCCCGCAGGAAATGCGTGCGCAGGCGTATTTGCCCCATATGATGCGCGATAAGAAAGTACTGGCTGGCGAAATGCGGCTGGTGCTCCCGCTCGCAATAGGAAGCAGCGAGCTGCGCGGCGGAGTGCCGCACGATGTGGTTCTTGGCGCGATTGCTGACACTCAGCAGGCGCAACAATAAGAAGGTCTGGCCGCGTTCGCGCGGCGTTATCATTTCGGGTGATGTGCAATAATCGTGAGCATAAGCCTTTTAGTGGGGTGTTAAATGGATGATTTCAAACCAGAAGACGATATGAAAGCCGATCGCAACGATCGTCGTGCTGGTCGTTCCCGTCAGTCTTCCGAGCGTGATGCCGATCCGCAGATCAATTTTGACGATGTCGATCTTGATGCCGATGAAGGCCGTCCGACGCGCGCCGGCAAGGCCCGTCGTGAGCGTGAAGAGGAAGAATTCGAAGAAGAACTGGATGCGGAAGATGAGGAGATGCTCGAAGAGCAGCCTGTAGAGCGTCGTCCGCGTAAGCGTAAAAAAGCGCCGGCGAAACCCGCTTCCCGCCAGTACATCATGATGGGCGTGGGCATTCTGGTACTGTTGCTGTTAATCGTGGGTATCGGTTCCGCGCTGAAATCGCCATCTTCTTCCAGCCAGCAGACCGCTTCCGGCGAGAAGAGCATTAATCTGTCTGACGACCAGTCCACCAGCACGCCAGCTGCCGGCCAGGATCAGACTGCCGCCAATACCACCACCCAGCAGGACGTCACGGTACCGCCTATTGCCGCGAACCCGACCCAGGGCCAGGCCGCGGCAGAGCCGCAGGGCCAGCAGCGCGTTGAAGTTCAGGGCGATCTGAATAATGCGTTGACCCAGCAGCAGGGCCAGCTGGACGGCGCCGTAGCTAACTCGACGCTGCCAACTGAACCGGCAACCGTCGCGCCGATCCGTAATGGCGCCAGTGGCACCGCGGCGCCGCGCCAGACGACCGAACGTCAGACGGCGGCAACGCCGCGTCCTGCTGAGCGTAAGCACACCGTCATCGAAGCGAAGCCGCAGCCGAAACCACAGGCGGTGGCAAAAGCGCCGGTAGAAACGAAGCCGGTTCAGCCGAAGCATGTTGAAAGCGCGGCGACCACTGCCCCGGCGAAAACGACCGTCGCGGAAAGCAAACCGGTAGCCACCGCGCAGAGTAAACCTGCAGCACCAGCAACCACCACCACTGCTGCGCCAGCCGCAACGGCGGCCGCGGCAGCGCCGGCGGCGAAGAGCGGTAAAACGGCAGGCGACGTCAGCTCGATGAAATCTGCGCCGTCGGGTAACTATACCCTGCAGCTCAGCAGCTCCTCTAACTATGAAAACCTGAACAACTGGGCGAAGAAAGAGAAGCTGGACAGATATGTTGTCTATGAAACGTCACGTAACGGCCAACCGTGGTACGTGCTGGTGAGCGGTATCTATTCATCGAAAGATGAAGCGAAACGCGCGGTCACCTCGCTGCCGCCGGACGTGCAGGCGAAAAATCCATGGGCAAAACCACTGCATCAGGTTCAGGCTGATCTGAAATAATGCCGTGGGGTAGTCTTAAGCGCAGGATGCTGTCGGAGCTTTCTCCACAGCCGGAGAACGTGTAATTAGTTAGGCAGCATGAAAAAGAATCGCGCTTTTCTAAAGTGGGCAGGGGGGAAGTACCCCCTGCTTGACGATATTAAAAAGCATTTGCCGGAAGGTGAGTGCTTAATCGAGCCCTTTGTGGGCGCCGGGTCGGTATTTCTCAATACCGACTTTTCTCGTTATATCCTCGCGGATATCAACAGTGATTTAATCGGCCTGTACAACATCGTCAAATTGCGCACCGACGAGTACGTCGCTGCCGCCCGCGAGATGTTTACCCCGGAAAATAACGTCGCTGAGCGCTACTACCAGTACCGTGATGAGTTCAATCAGAGCCAGGACCCGCTGCGTCGCGCGGTGCTGTTCCTGTATCTGAACCGTCACGGTTACAACGGCCTGTGTCGCTACAATTTGCGCGGCGAGTTCAATGTGCCGTTTGGCCGCTATAAGAAGCCCTATTTCCCCGAGGCTGAGCTCTATCATTTTGCCGACAAGGCGCAAAACGCTGAGTTTTACTGCGAATCTTATGAAGAGTGCATGCAGCGTGCGGATAGCCGCACGGTGGTGTATTGCGATCCGCCCTATGCGCCGTTGACGGCGACGGCGAACTTTACCGCCTACCACACCAACAGCTTCAACCTGGAGCAACAGGTGCTGCTGGCGCAAAAGGCGGAATCGCTGATGAAGAAACGGATCCCGGTGCTGATTTCCAACCACCGCACGCCGTTGACGCAGGAGTGGTATAAAAACGCGGCAGAAACGCATATTGTGAAGGTTCGGCGCAGCATCAGCAGCAACGGTGGTACGCGTAAAAAGGTGGACGAGCTCTTAGCGCTCTACCGTCCGCCTAAGACCAAATAAATTTCAAGGAGATGCGGATGAAGCAGTATTTGATTGCCCCTTCGATTCTGTCGGCTGATTTTGCCCGTCTGGGTGAGGATACCGCGAAGGCGCTGGCGGCGGGTGCGGATGTCGTGCACTTCGACGTCATGGACAACCACTACGTGCCGAACCTGACGATTGGCCCGATGGTGCTGAAGTCGCTGCGTAACTACGGTATTACCGCGCCGATCGACGTCCACCTGATGGTGAAGCCGGTCGACCGCATCATTCCTGATTTTGCCGAAGCTGGCGCCAGCATCATCACCTTCCACCCGGAAGCCTCCGAACACGTCGACCGCAGCCTGCAGCTTATCAAAGAGCATGGCTGTAAAGCGGGCCTGGTGTTTAACCCCGCGACGCCGCTGAGCTATCTCGATTATGTGATGGATAAACTGGACGTCATCCTGCTGATGTCGGTTAACCCGGGCTTTGGCGGCCAGTCCTTTATTCCCCAGACGCTGGATAAACTACGTGAAGTGCGCCAGCGCATCGATGCGTCCGGCTACGACATCCGTCTGGAAGTGGATGGCGGGGTGAAAGCGAGCAATATCGGCGAAATCGCCGCGGCGGGCGCGGATATGTTCGTTGCCGGTTCGGCGATCTTCGGCCAGCCGGACTACAAGAAAGTGATTGATCAAATGCGTAGTGAATTAGCGAAGGTGAGTCATGGATAAATTACAGGCGATCCGCGGCATCGCGTTTGATCTCGACGGCACGCTGGTGGACAGCGCGCCGGGTCTGACCGCCGCCGTTGATAACGCCCTCTACGCCCTGGAACTGCCGGTGGCGGGAGAAGAGCGCGTCGTAACCTGGATCGGCAACGGCGCCGATGTCCTGATGGAGCGGGCGCTGAGCTGGGCTCGCCAGGAGCGTGCCACGTTACGTGCGGCGATGGGCAAGCCTTCCGTCGACGATCATGATATTCCGCAAGACGAACAGCTGCGCATTTTGCGTAAACTGTTTGACCGCTATTACGCCGAAGCGGCGGAAGAGGGCAGTTTCCTGTTTCCGGCAGTGGCCGATACGCTCGGCGCGCTGCAGGGCAAAGGTCTGCCGCTGGCGTTGGTGACCAATAAGCCGACGCCGTTCGTCGCCCCGCTGCTGGACGCGCTCGATATTGCGAAATATTTTACCGTGGTGATCGGCGGCGATGACGTCCAGAACAAAAAGCCGCATCCGGAACCGCTGCTGCTGGTAGCGCAAAAGCTCGGCCTGACGCCGGAGGCGCTGCTGTTCGTCGGCGATTCACGTAATGATATTCAGGCGGCCAAAGCGGCTGGCTGCTGCTCGGTTGGCCTGACCTACGGTTATAACTATGGCGAACCGCTTGCGCTGAGCGAGCCGGACTATCTCTTCGACCAGTTTAATGAACTCTTACCCGCTCTCGGGTTACCGCACAGTGAAACTCAGGAATTGAAACATGACTAAGCCCATCGTTTTTAGTGGCGCACAGCCCTCAGGTGAACTGACCATTGGCAACTACATGGGTGCGCTGCGTCAGTGGGTAAACATGCAGGACGATTACCACTGCATCTATTGCATCGTGGATCAGCACGCCATCACCGTGCGCCAGGATCCGCAGCAGCTGCGTAAGGCGACGCTGGACACCCTGGCGCTGTATCTGGCCTGCGGCATCGACCCGCAGAAAAGCACTATCTTCGTTCAGTCGCACGTGCCGGAACACGCCCAGTTAGGCTGGGCGTTGAACTGCTACACCTATTTCGGCGAACTGAGCCGCATGACCCAGTTTAAAGACAAGTCCGCGCGCTACGCGGAGAACATCAACGCCGGTCTGTTTGATTATCCGGTACTGATGGCCGCTGACATCCTGCTGTACCAGACCAACCAGGTTCCGGTGGGCGAAGATCAGAAACAGCACCTTGAACTGAGTCGCGATATCGCCCAGCGTTTTAACGCCATCTACGGCGATATTTTTAAAGTGCCTGAGCCGTTTATCCCTAAATCCGGCGCGCGCGTGATGTCGCTGCTGGAGCCGACGAAAAAGATGTCCAAGTCCGACGACAACCGCAACAACGTCATCGGCCTGCTGGAAGACCCGAAATCGGTGGTCAAGAAGATCAAACGTGCGGTCACCGATTCCGACGAGCCGCCGGTGGTGCGCTACGACCTGAAAGAGAAAGCGGGCGTCTCCAACCTGCTGGATATCCTCTCCGCGGTCACCGGGAAAACCATTCCTGAGCTGGAGCAGCACTTCGAAGGCAAAATGTATGGCCACCTGAAAGGCGAAGTCGCCGAAGCGGTATCGGGCATGCTGATTGACCTGCAGGAGCGCTATCACCGTTTCCGTAACGACGAAGCGTTTCTCAACCAGGTGATGAAAGACGGCGCAGAAAAGGCCAGCGCGCGGGCTTCTCAAACCCTGAAAGCGGTATACGAAGCGATTGGCTTTGTCGCCAAGCCGTAAGCGACGCAACAGCTAAACAGGGCGGGATTATCCCGCCCTTTTTTATGCCTGTCGTTCACGCCGCGAGGCGAAGGTTAGTGGTTCGAGAACCAGTTCAGTTTATCCCGCAGGCCGACCACGCGGCCGACAATGATCAGCGCCGGGCTGGCCATCTGCTGCGCCAGAATATCCAGCTGTCCTAAGGTGCCGCTGACCACTTTTTGCGTCACGGCGGTGCCGTTCTCGACGATGGCGGCAGGCATATCTTCCGCCATGCCGTGGGCGATAAGCTTCTCGCGGATCGCCGGCGCCTGGTTCAGACCCATGTAGAACACCAGAGTCTGCTTCTCCACCGCCAGGTTCGCCCAGTCCAGCTCGCCGCCGGTTTTCAGATGGCCGGTGACCAGGCGCACGCCCTGGGCGAAATCGCGATGGGTCAACGGGATCCCCGAGTAGGCGGAGCAGCCGGAGGCGGCGGTGATGCCTGGCACAACCGAGAAGGGGATCCCCGCCTCGCAGAGGGTCTCCAGCTCCTCTCCGCCGCGGCCAAAGATAAAGGGATCGCCGCCTTTCAGCCGGACCACGCGTCTTCCTTTTTGCGCTTCGCGCAGCAGGATCTGGTTGATCTCCTCCTGAGGCACGCAGTGATAGCCTGAGCGCTTGCCAACGAACACCCGGTCGGCATCGCGGCGCACCAGATTCATGATGTCGTCGGAGACCAGTCGGTCATAGACCACCACGTCGGCCTGCTGGATCTGCTGCAGGCCTTTGAGCGTGAGCAGCCCGGCGTCACCGGGGCCGGCGCCAACCAGGACGACCTCGCCGCGATGCTCTAACGGCTCGGTCAGCAGTTGCTCGGTGGTATCCGCCACCGCCTGCCGATCGTCATTGGCCAGCGACTGCGCCAGGCGGTCGTTAACGAACAGCTTCTCCCAGAACCGTCGGCGTTCGCCTACGGTGGCAAACTGCTGCTTGACGCGAGCGCGCAGATGGCCGGCGTAGCGGGCCAGCTGACCAAGATGCAGGGGTAAGATTGACTCCAGCTTCTCGCGCAGCAGGCGCGCCAGCACCGGTGATGTCCCGCCCGAGGAGACGGCGACCATCAGCGGCGAGCGGTCGATGATCGACGGCATGATAAAGCTGGCCTGGCGCGGGGCATCCACCACGTTACAGAAAATACGCCGTGCTTCGGCCGCGTCGCTGACCTGCTGGTTCACTGTTTCATTATCGGTAGCGGCGATGGCCAGCCAGCAGTTGTCCAGCAGCGAGGGGATAAACTCCCCCTGCACCAGGGTCAGCATCTGTGAATCGGCCCACACCTGAAACTGAGGGGTAAAGTCGAGCGCATTGACCGTGACGTTTGCGCCAGCATCCAGCAGCAGACGGGCCTTGCGTTCGGCGACATCCCCGCCGCCAACCAGTAAACAATCTCGCTGGCGTAACTGGCAGAATATGGGTAAGTGATCCACAGAATAACCTCATAAAAATAAGGGATAGAAAGTGAGTGGTCGTAGAATAGCAGCAAAGGTAATACAAAACATGCGACATATCCCGCACTCATGCGCTGTCGGTCAGAAGTGTTACTTATATCTCCCCCCGTGACCGGGGGGAGGAAGCGGGACTCACGCTTTAAGCTGAACGTGGCCGTCTTTTACCCGGGCGTCGAAACGGGCGATAGAGTGGCTGGCATCTTCCATACACAGGCCGTCGCTCAGGCGGAAGCGCTGTTTTTTCAGCGGGCTGGCAACCCACAGGGCGCCGTCATGCTCGGCGATAATTCCGCGAGACAGTACGCTGGCGTTAAAGAACGGATCAATGTTGCTGATGGCGAACACCCTGTCGTCATGATAGGGACGGAAGATCGCCACCTGCTGCTGACCGAGCAGGGCGCAGACGCCGGTGGCGGGCAGGATGTCGTCAATTTTGCAGATGTTTACCCACTGGCTCATGCTTTTTCCTCCACCAGAGTAACCGGGATACGCTCATACGGCGTGGCCGGGCGATGCTGGTCACGTTCCGGCACCACCTGAACGTTCGGGTCGCGCTGGTCGCTGTTGATAAAGTGTTTGAAGCGAGTCTGCGCCGCCGGGTTATTGACGGTCTCGGTCCACTCGCAGGCGAAGGCGGCGCGCAGGCGAGCCAGCTCCTCTTCCAGATGGTCGTTCAGACCGAGCTTGTCATCGATGATCACGCTGCGCAGATAGTCGATCCCGCCTTCCATGTTGTCCAGCCACGGCGCGGTGCGGGTCAGCTTATCGGCGGTGCGGATGTAGAACATCATAAAGCGGTCGAGATACGTAATCAGCGTCTCGCGATCGAGGTCCGCGGCCAGCAGATCGGCGTGGCGCGGCTTCATCCCCCCGTTACCGCATACGTACAGGTTCCAGCCTTTCTCGGTGGCGATGATCCCGACGTCTTTGCCCTGGGCTTCCGCGCATTCGCGGGTACAGCCGGAGACGCCGAACTTCATTTTGTGCGGGGTGCGGATGCCTTTGTAGCGGTTTTCCAGTTCGACGCCGAAGCCGACGCTGTCGCCGACCCCGTAGCGGCACCAGGTGCTGCCGACGCAGGTTTTCGCCATCCGCAGCGCTTTAGCGTAGGCGTGGCCGGTTTCGAAGCCCGCTTCAATCAGCTGCCGCCAGATCTCCGGCAGGTCGTCTTTCTGCGCGCCAAACAGGCCGATGCGCTGGGAGCCGGTGATTTTGGTGTACAGATTGAATTCACGAGCGATACGGCCCACGGCGACCAGCCCTTCCGGGGTGATTTCGCCGCCCGCGGAGCGCGGAATGACCGAGTAGGTGCCATCTTTCTGGATGTTGGCGAGGAAGTTGTCGTTGGTGTCCTGCAGCGGCGTGTGCTGAGGCTTGAGGATGTACTCATTCCAGCAGGAGGCCAGCAGGGAGCCGACGGTCGGTTTACAAACTTCACAGCCGTAGCCCTGGCCGTGTTTGGCCAGCAGTTCGTCGAAGGTTTTGATGCCTTCCACGCGGATCAGGTGGAACAGCTCCTGGCGGGAGTAAGCGAAGTGTTCGCACAGGTTGTTGTTGACCTCGATGCCCTGTTTCGCCAGCTCGGCGTTGAGCACCTGGGTGACCAGCGGGATACAGCCGCCGCAGCCGGTACCGGCCTTGGTTTCCGCTTTCAGCGCCGCGACGGTATGGCAGCCTTTGTTAATGGCGGCGATCAGGTCGCCTTTGCTGACGTCAAAGCAGGAGCAGATTTGCGCGCTGTCCGGCAGTTTATCGACGCCGATCGACGGTTTGCCGCTGCCGGCGTGGGCCGGGAGGATCAGCGAATCCGGATTCTCCGGCAGCTCAATGGCGTTGAGCACCAGCTGCAGCAGGTTACCGTAGTCGCTGGTGTCGCCGACCAGCACCGCGCCGAGCAGGGTTTTGTTGTCGGCGCTGACGATCAGACGCTTATAGACTTCTTTGCTTTCGTCAAGATAGACGTAGCTGCGGGCGCCCGGCGTGCGGCCGTGGGCATCGCCGATGCCGCCCACGTCCACGCCCAGCAGCTTCAGCTTGGCGCTGAGGTCGGCGCCGGTGAAGCTGTTTTCACTGCCGAGGAGGTGATCGACGGCCACCTGGGCCATTTTATAACCCGGCGCGACGAGGCCATACACGCGGTTGTTCCAGCTGGCGCATTCGCCGATAGCATAGATATCCGGGTCGGAGGTCTGGCAGCTATCGTTGACCATGATGCCGCCGCGCTGGGCAACCGCCAGCCCGCACTGGGTGGCCAGTTTATCGCGCGGGCGGATCCCGGTAGAGAAGACGATGAAATCGACCTGCAGCTCGCTACCGTCGGCGAAGCGCATGGTTTTGCGCGCCTCGATGCCCTGCTGAACGATCTCTTTGGTGTTTTTACTGGTGTGAACTTTCACGCCCATGCTTTCAATTTTGCGCCGCAGCTGCTCGCCGCCCATCTGGTCGAGCTGCTCGGCCATCAGCATCGGCGCGAACTCGATAACATGGGTTTCCACGCCGAGGTTTTTCAGCGCGCCTGCGGCTTCGAGGCCGAGCAGACCGCCGCCGACCACCGCGCCGCGTTTACTGCGACGGGCGCAGGATTCAATGGCGTTGAGATCTTCAATGGTGCGATAGACGAAGCAATCCTGGGTTTCCGCGCCTTTAATCGGCGGGATCCAGGGGTATGAGCCGGTCGCCATGATCAGCTTGTCGTAGAACACCGTGCGCCCGGCGCTGGAGTGGATCACCTTCTCCTGGCGGTTGATGGTGATGGCCCTTTCGCCGACCAGCACCTTGACGCCGTGTTTCTCATAGAAACCTTCGCGGACCAGCGACAGCTCTTCTGCGGTATGGTGGGAGAAATAAGACGACAGGTGGACACGGTCGTAGGCGATACGCGGCTCTTCACAGAACACGGTAATGTCGAATTGTCCGGCAGGCGCCTTATCAAGAAGCTCTTCGATAAAGCGATGGCCAACCATGCCGTTACCGATAATAGCGATTCTGACTTTGCTCATTTTTGCCTCGATTTCTTTTCTATTACCGCCTACCTTAACGATTCAGCCATCAGGCTTATTGATGCAAATCAATGACAACTTCACCTACCACTTAATGGGTATATAATTGATTTGTCTGTATTTTTCTAAGTTGTGGAAAACGCTGGCTTTTCCTTTTTGCTGATTTTGTGTACAAGAATTGGGTGGGTCGCGATTGGGGTTGAGTAGAAAACAAGCCGTATTGAATGGAGAGGTTGATATGACAGCAGCGCCGCTTTGGTTGATTCAGAACGTACGCCTGGCAGACCGCGACGGCCTGTGGCAGATAGCGATAGATAAGGGGCGCTTTGGCGAGATCACGCCGATGGGGGAGGCGCGGGACGAAAGCTACGAAGTGTTGAACGCTCGCGGCGGGCTGGCGATCCCGCCTTTTATTGAGCCGCATATCCATCTGGATACCACCCAGACGGCCGGCGAGCCAAACTGGAACCAGTCCGGCACTCTGTTTGAGGGGATTGAGCGCTGGGCGGAGCGGAAAGCGCTGCTCAGCCATGAAGACGTTAAAGCCCGGGCGTGGAAAACTCTCAAGTGGCAGATCGCCAATGGCGTGCAGTTTGTCCGTACCCATGTCGATGTCTCCGATCCGACGTTGACGGCGCTGAAGGCGATGCTGGAGGTCAAACAGGAGGTGGCGCCATGGGTCGAGCTGCAGATTGTCGCTTTTCCGCAGGAGGGGATCCTCTCTTACCCCAACGGCGAGGCGCTGCTGGAAGAGGCCCTGAAGCTGGGGGCGGATGTCGTCGGGGCGATCCCGCACTTTGAGTTCACCCGTGAATATGGGGTGGAATCGCTGCATATCGCTTTCCGGCTGGCGCGGAAATATGACCGCCCGCTGGATATTCACTGCGATGAAATTGACGACGAACAGTCGCGCTTTGTGGAAACCGTTGCCGCGCTGGCGTTAAAAGCGGGAATAGGTCCGCGGGTGACGGCCAGCCATACCACCGCCATGCACTCCTATAATGGCGCTTATACCTCGCGCTTGTTCCGCCTGCTTAAGCTCTCCGGCATCAATTTTGTCGCCAATCCGCTGGTCAATATTCATCTACAGGGCCGGTTTGACGACTACCCGAAGCGACGAGGCATTACCCGGGTGAAGGAGCTGATGGCGGCGGGGATCAACGTTTGCTTTGGTCATGATGATGTCTTTGACCCGTGGTACCCGCTGGGGACCGGTAATATGCTGCAGGTCCTGCATATGGGGCTCCACGTTTGCCAGCTGATGGGCTACCAGCAAATTAACGACGGCCTGCAGCTTGTCACCGACAACAGCGCCCGCACGTTTGGCCTGACGGATTACGGCATCGTCAGCGGCAATCCGGCTAACCTGATCATTCTGCCGGCGGAGAATGGCTTTGAGGCGGTACGCTGCCAGGTGCCGGTGCGCTGGTCAATTCGCGAGGGAAGGGTGATTGCGACCACCCAACTGGCGCAAACCTGGATCCAGACCGACCGCGGTGGCAAGGAGCTTTCTTTTATGAGAAACAGCCCCCTTGCGGACGCAAAGGGGCCGAAGGCTTAGTGAGACGCCGCCTGAGCGTTGTTCTGGCGGTGACGGGAGACGAAGCCGAGGATAAAGCACATCACGAACACCACGGCGTAGAGGCCGTTAGCGGTGTGCAGCGCGGCCAGCGGACCGCTGGCTGCCACAATCGGGCCGGTGACCACGAAAGTCAGCATGGTGCCGATGGTGCCGCAGGTGAGGATAAAGTTCACCAGCTTTGGTGAAGCGACTTTAGTTTGCTGCGAACCGAGCGTGATGATCGAGGTGTAGATGGCGCTGGAGAAGAAGCCCAGGGTCAGAATAAACCACGGCATATGCTCCGGCGAACCATTGATAAACAGGTACATCAGCACCGTCGCGAGGCCGGCGAGGACGGTTAAGATGCGCTGCAGGTCGAAGAAGCGCAGGATAAAGCTGAATGACCACATGCCGATCATGTAGGACATCCAGAAATCGCTCACCAGCTTACCGGCATCGCCGAGGCTCATGCCAAGGCTCTTGGCATATTCCGGTACCCAGGAGATAAAGCCCAGCTGACCGAGGATATAGCACAGCGCCGCGACGGAGAGGAACAGCACGCCGATGCCCCACTTCTCTTTCACCACCGGCTGGCTGTTTTCGCTCTGCGCTTTTTTGCCGAGTACCGGGAAGTCACAGCCGAATGTCAGGACGAAAATAGCGACATACACCAGACCGATACAGGCGTAGACCCAGTACCACTCGATGCTGCGCGCCAGCAGGACCGCAGCGACCATCGGGAAAATCATTCCCGCCATGCTAAAGAAGGAGTCGGTAAACAGCAGACGCGCCCCGCGCTGACGGCCTTCATACATATGGGTGATCAGGAAGGTCCCGATCGACATGGTGATCCCGCTCACCAGGCCGAGAACGAACATTGATGCGGAGAACAGCGCCAGGCTGTGGCTGAGCATCAGGCCGGCCACCGCCAGCACCATCAAAATAAAGCCAAAACGCAGCTGAGTTTTCAGCGGCACGATCTCCATCAGCCAGGCATTGAGGAAGATGGAGATCAGAATACCGGCGTTCAGAAAGGTAAAGGTGTTGCTCATACTGGAAACGGGCAGATGGAAATAATCCGCAATGTTACCCATCACCATCCCGGTGACGATCACCAACGCGCCGGTCAGGGCGTAGGAGAAGAAGCTGATCCATGTGAGCTTAATACGGTTGCTGTTAGTCATGACTGGCCTGTGAATAGAAAGGTAAAGCGCGTTGACGCCGCGCCGGGCGGACAGATTTTAGTCGTTCAGGTGATGTAATTAAATGTTTATTGTGAAATACGTTATCTTTTGCATGTTTTAATGTGACTTGAATCACGTTTTTTCGACGCCAGGGAGAACGTTTGCGCGGTTACAATTATTACAGCTAAGTAAAATTTGGTAAAAGGCTGGCCCAGGATGCAAAGGCTCTTTAGAATCAAGGCACTCGCTTTTATTCTGCTCCGTTAAGGATTTTCCATGCTCAAATCAACACTGGCGGCGATGGCTGCCGTTTTCGCCATTTCAGCGTTCTCCCCGGCCATGGCGGCAAAGGGCGATCCGCATGTGCTGCTGACCACCTCGGCAGGTAACATTGAGCTTGAGTTAAACAGCCAGAAAGCCCCGATTTCCGTGGATAACTTCCTGAAGTACGTTAACAGCGGCTTCTACAACAACACTACCTTCCATCGCGTGATCCCGGGATTCATGGTGCAGGGCGGCGGCTTCAACGAGCAGATGCAGCAGAAACAGCCTAACCCGCCGATCAAAAATGAAGCAGACAACGGCCTGCGCAACACCCGCGGCACCATCGCCATGGCGCGTACCGCCGATCAGGATAGCGCCACCAGCCAGTTCTTCATCAACGTGGCGGATAACGCCTTCCTCGACCATGGCCAGCGCGACTTTGGCTATGCGGTGTTTGGCAAGGTAGTGAAAGGCATGGACGTTGCGGATAAGATCTCCCAGGTTCAGACCCATAACGTCGGCCCATACCAGAATGTGCCGACTAAACCGGTTGTTATCCTCTCTGCGAAAGTGCTGCCCTAATCTTCCCACGGCGCGGTAGTCTATCGCCGCGCCGGTTGCCTCCCGGCATAACCTGTAATTGCTGCTTATACTTGTGGCACACAGGGGACGATAAGGGGGCGACGATGCGTCCACTCACCGATAAGCAAAAATCCCGACTCTGGGAACAGACACGTAATAGCAATTTTCAGGCCAGCCGTCGCCTCGAAGGCGTATCGGTGCCACTGGTTACGCTGACTGCCGAGGAGGCGCAGGCGCGCCTCGCGACGCTGCGGAGGGAGTATGAGCGATAAATTTGGCGATGAACGCGATCCTTACCTCTATCCGGCCCTGAACGTCCTGCGCAACCGCCTCGGCATCCGCCAGGCCAACACTCTGCAGCAGGCTGCCCTGGAGATGACATCGCTGCGGGCGGCTACCCTGCCGCTGGGTCCGCGGGTGCGCGGCTTACCCTATCTGTGCGCTATTCATCATCAGCTGTATCAGGATCTGTTTGACTGGGCGGGTAGGCTGCGTGAAGTGAACCTCTACCTGGGCGATACGCCGTTCTGTCACTTTGCCCGCATCGAAGAGGAAGGGAACGCCCTGATGCAGGCCCTGGAGCAGGAGGATTATCTCTGCGGCCTGCCGCGGGATACCTTTATCGAACGCCTGAGCTGGTTCTATGGTGAAATTAATGTGCTGCACCCTTTTCGTCTCGGCAATGGCCTAACCCAGCGCATTTTCTTTGAACAGCTGGCGATACATGCCGGCTACCTTCTTGACTGGCGTGACGTCGATCCTGCCGCCTGGAGTAACGCCTGCCAGCAGGGCGCGATGGGCGATCCGGACCCGCTGGCGGCGATCTTTCGCAAAGTGGTAAGCGAAGCGCGGGAATCTGAGTAGAATAGCCCGGTTTGATTGTTCCGGAGCCGCTATGATCCTGCTTATCGATAACTATGACTCTTTCACCTGGAATCTGTATCAGTACTTTTGCGAACTGGGGGCGGAAGTGCTGGTCAAGCGCAACGATGCGTTGACGCTGGAGGAGATAGCGTCGCTGGCGCCGGAGAAGATGGTGATTTCGCCCGGTCCCTGTACGCCGGATGAAGCGGGGATTTCCCTCTCAGTAATCCGTCACTATGCAGGGAAAACGCCGCTGCTGGGCGTCTGCCTCGGGCATCAGGCGATAGCCCAGGCGTTTGGCGCGACCATTGTGCGGGCGGCGCAGGTGATGCATGGAAAAACTTCGCTTATCGAGCATAACGGCGAAGGGGTGTTTCAGGAGCTGAATAATCCTCTGACGGTGACCCGCTATCATTCGCTGGTGATTGACCCGCCGACGCTGCCACCTGAGTTTATCGTCACCGCCCGCAGCGCCAGCGGTGAGATTATGGGGATCCGTCATCGCGACTGGGATCTCGAGGGCGTGCAGTTCCATCCGGAAAGCATCCTTAGCGAACAGGGCCATCAATTGCTGGCGAACTTTATTAAGCGGTGATTTCGGTTGCCATTGACTGACTTTTTATGCATATTTTGTGATTATATTATCATAATCATATCTGCATAACGAAGAGGGATGGGCAAGACATGGCAACTGAACAACCGGCAATCACCCGCGCCACATTCGATGAAGTTATTTTGCCAATTTATGCACCGGCAGAATTCATCCCGGTAAAGGGGAAAGGCAGCCGCGTCTGGGATCAGCAGGGCAAAGAGTATATTGATTTCGCCGGCGGTATCGCGGTGACGGCGCTGGGCCATTGCCACCCGGCGCTGGTGGCGGCGCTTCACGAGCAGGGCGAAACGCTGTGGCATACCAGCAACGTCTTTACCAATGAGCCAGCGCTGCGCCTGGGACGTAAGCTTGTCGATGCCACCTTCGCCGAGCGAGTGGTGTTTATGAACTCCGGTACCGAAGCCAATGAAACAGCCTTTAAGCTGGCGCGTCACTATGCGGTGACCCGCCATAGCCCATATAAAACCAAAATCATCGCCTTCCATAATGCCTTTCATGGCCGCTCTCTGTTTACCGTCTCGGTCGGTGGGCAGCCGAAGTACTCCGATGGTTTCGGCCCTAAACCGGCGGATATTGTCCATGTTCCCTTCAACGACCTGCAGGCGGTAAAAGCGGTGATGGATGACCACACCTGCGCGGTGGTGGTGGAGCCGATTCAGGGCGAGGGCGGCGTGACGGCAGCAACGCCGGCGTTCCTGCAGGGGCTGCGCGAACTGTGCGATCAGCACCAGGCGCTGTTAGTCTTTGATGAAGTGCAGTGTGGTATGGGGCGTACCGGATCGCTGTTCGCCTATATGCACTATGGCGTAACCCCGGATATTCTCACCAGCGCGAAAGCGCTAGGCGGCGGTTTCCCGGTCAGCGCCATGTTGACCACCCACGAGATCGCCAGCGCCTTCCATGCCGGTTCCCATGGGTCAACCTATGGCGGCAACCCGCTGGCCTGCGCGGTCGCCAACGCCGCTTTCGATCTGATCAATACTCCGGCGGTGCTGGATGGCGTGAACGCGAAACGCGAACTGTTCGTCAAACACCTGCAGCAGCTGGATGCCGAGTTTGATCTGTTCAGTGATATTCGCGGGATGGGCCTGCTGATTGGCGCCGAACTTAAGCCGCAGCACAAGGGCCGCGCGCGCGATTTTCTCTATGCCGCTGCGGAAGCCGGCGTCATGGTGCTTAACGCCGGGCCGGACGTGATGCGTTTTGTTCCCTCGCTGATCATCGAAGAGCAGGATATCGCCGAGGGGATGGCACGCTTTGCCCAGGCCGTGGCAAAGGTGATTAACGGCTGATCTTCCGTAGCCAGATGCCATGATGCGGCCGCTGACGCCATGCTACAGACGAGATAGTGTGCATGGTGTTCAGATGGCCCAGAATGCGTTGCAGATGCTGCTCCAGGGTGCTTAACGGACCGATCGGCACCTCGCTTTCCGGTGACTCCATAATATTGACATCCCCTGTGCTGCCGGGGCCATCGCTGTCCAGCCGCTGCTGACAGCGCTGCAGGGCAATCTCACAGGATTCGAGATAGCGCTGGGCAAGATCCGGGGTGAGCATCGTATGCTCCCGGGCCAGGGTGGTCATGGCGTTGATATGTTCGACGATAAACTGGCTGTGCGTCACCCATAGCTTCATATCTTCCAGGTAGTGGGTATTGAACCCCGGCTCCTGCATCGCCTGATTCAGGGAGTTGTAGAGCGCGTTGTGCGCCTGATTAACGCGCATACGTTGATAGGCCAGCGCGGGCGCTTTGGGATCGGGGCTGAGGATCAGGCGAATCGCCTGCTGGTCGGCCTCCAGCGCATCGTGGGCGTTTTTTTTCAGCAGGCCGCTCTGCCACTGCGGCCACAGCCAGACCATCCCGCCGAAGGCGATCAGGCAGCCGATCAGCGTGTCGATCAGCCGGGCGATAATAAACTGTTCGCCGTTGAGCGTCAGCAGCTGCAGGGTATATACCGCCGTCACCGTAAAGCCCACCATCGCCCAGCCATAGTGTTTGCGGATAATCAGATAGCTGAGCAGTGTGATCAGCAGCATCCCGCTCAGGGTGTAGCTCTCCGGAACGTGAAAGTGCAAGGTCAGCCCGGCGATGATCAGGCCGGCGAGCGTCCCCGCCGCCCGGTGGACAATACGAACCCGCGTGGCGCCATAGCCATTCTGGGTAACAAAGAGCACCGTCATCAGGATCCAGTAGGGCTTCGGCAAATGCAGGGCGTTGCCCATCAGGCTGGCGATGCTCAGCATCACGCTGATGCGGGCGGCATTGCGCAGCGCGGGCGATTTCAGCGAAAGATAGTTTTTTAGCGCGGGAAACAGCGGTAAACGACGCTCTTTGTCAGCCATCAGATCCCGGGCATACAGCGGGCGCTGGGTATGCAGCACCCGGGCGATGCGGCTGAAGTGCCAGGCGCAGAAGTGGCCGACCGGGTTGTCCGGATGCTGGCGGGCGATCTTTTCCAGGGCGCCGATCTGTTTATCCATCTGGAAGCGCTGCGGAAAGCGATGATAGAGCATGTCATCCGCCAGCACCCGCAGACGGGCGGCGACGGTCTGCGCGTTCCAGCGGATCACCGCTTCGGCATGGCTGCGTTCTACCAGTTTTTGCACCTCTTCCGGCTGATGCAGGCTGACCGAAATATGCTCCTGTAGATCCAGCCCCATCTGGAACGCCCGCAGAAGACGTTTGTGGTCGTTACGTTGGTTGGCGGCCAGCATATGCATCTGCTGATAGCACTGGGTGATTAAATCGACCACCTTCTGCTGGCGGATGAGCAGCGGCGGCAGGGCGGTCGAGGGATCGGTATGCTGGGTCAACAGGCTATATTTGGCTTCGCAATAATTGGCCAGTTCCCGGTAGAGCAGACTGAGCGACTCCCGCAGCGGCTGTTCACGCCACAGCCAGAACCAGAACCAGTTAAACACGCCGTACCATAGCGTGCCGAAGACGTAGATCAGCAGCGGCTCCCAGATGGGCATATTGCCCGCCAGGCTGAGAGTAAAAATGGCGGCGATCAGCGACGCGGGCAGCAGGCGCGCGTGCAGCGAACTGATCTCCGCGGTGACGCCGAGCAATAGCGCCAGGCCGCTGAGAATAAGCGGCAGGGGAATCGCCTGGGCGAGCAGCAGCTGCACCACCAGGCTGCATCCGGCAAACAGACAGCCGCCGATAATCAGACGTTTAAAAAAGCGCTTATGCGGGGTGTCGAGGCCGGCGATGTTGCAGCAGGCGGGGACTAAGGAGAACAGGAGCCCCTGCTGGAGATGGCCGAGCAGAAGACCGATGGCCACAGGCAGACACAGCACCAGCGTTTGCCGCAGTGCATAGTTAACTTCCGGGTGGTAAATCAGCCTGCGCCACATGAGGGAAAAACAAAAACGGCGTACTGCAGGAGCAATACGCCGCTTAGCAACTTAACGGGTACCGTAGACGACGATAGTTTTACCGTGGGCGGAAATCAGGTTCTGATCTTCCAGCATTTTCAAAATACGGCCAACGGTTTCACGAGAGCAGCCGACGATCTGACCAATTTCCTGACGGGTAATTTTAATTTGCATACCGTCCGGGTGGGTCATGGCATCGGGTTGCTTCGCCAGGTTCAGCAGCGTCTGGGCGATACGGCCCGTCACGTCGAGGAAGGCGAGGTTGCCCACTTTCTCAGACGTCACCTGCAGACGGCGAGCCATTTGCGAAGAGAGACGCATCAGAATGTCCGGGTTCACCTGGATCAGCTGACGGAATTTCTTATAAGAGATTTCGGCCACTTCACATGCGGTTTTCGCCCGTACCCAGGCGCTACGCTCCTGACCCTCTTCAAACAGGCCTAATTCACCGATGAAATCGCCCTGGTTGAGGTAGGAGAGGATCATCTCTTTACCTTCTTCATCCTTGATGAGTACAGCCACGGAGCCTTTAACGATGTAGTACAGCGTTTCTGCTTTCTCACCCTGGTGGATCAGCGTGCTCTTTGATGGGTACTTATGAATGTGGCAATGAGACAAGAACCATTCAAGGGTAGGGTCTGTTTGCGGTTTGCCAAGCACCATGCGCGGTTATCCTCTGTTATAAGCTATCTCCGGGCGCCGACACTACACGGCGTCCGGGCATGCAATCGTATTGTTTCCCTATACCTGGGAAGCTGGCTGATGATTTTTCGACAGCCCGTAATGTGAACTCCTCTGCATACATGCAGTACATCAATGTATTACTGTAGCATCCAGACTGTTTTAGCATAGCTTTCGCCGCATGTCTCCTGGTGTCTCGCTTCAGCATGACGCAGGTCGCCTTCCGTTGCGAGAATTGTTATGTGCGCGTAATCTGACAAGAATATTGCGATACTGGAGTTAAATTTTATGCAAGCGCGTGTGAAATGGGTTGAAGGGTTAACCTTTATCGGGGAGTCCGCGTCAGGACACCAGATTCTGATGGATGGCAACTCCGGGGATAAGGCGCCCAGTCCGATGGAAATGGTGCTGATGGCGGCGGGCGGTTGCAGTGCGATCGATGTGGTCTCCATTTTGCAAAAAGGTCGCCATGAGGTGACTAACTGCGAAGTGAAGCTGACCTCTGAACGCCGGGAAGAGGCGCCGCGCCTGTTCACGCATATTAATCTGCACTTTATCGTCACCGGTAAGGCGCTGAAAGATGCCGCGGTCTCCCGTGCGGTGGATCTGTCGGCAGAGAAATACTGCTCGGTGGCGCTGATGCTGGAAAAAGCGGTGAAGATCACCCATTCCTATGAAGTGATCGAGGCGTAGTCTTCGCCTGCTGTTGTGAATTTTCTTAACCCCGGCCTGGCCGGGGTTTCTTCTGTTAGCCGATCTTGCGGCCTTCCATCAGGCGTTCGACCAGCGGCGCCATAATAAGCTCCATCGCCAGCCCCATTTTACCGCCCGGCACCACCAGAGTGTTCATGTGCGAGATAAACGAGCCCTGTAGCATCGCCAGCAGCCAGGGGAAGTCGATGTTCTGCAGATTGCGGAAATGGATCACCACAAAGCTCTCGTCCAGAGAGGGGATCGCTTTCGCGGCAAACGGGTTGGAGGTGTCCACCGTCGGCACGCGCTGAAAGTTGATGTGGGTGCGGGAAAACTGCGGGGTGATGAAGTTGATGTAATCTTCCATCGATCGGACGACGGAGTCCATCACCGCCTCCCGGGAGTGGCCGCGCTCGCTGGTGTCGCGAATGAGTTTCTGTATCCACTCGAGATTAACGATAGGCACGACCCCGACCAGCAGGTCGACATGGCTGGCGACATCATGCTGCGGCGTGACAACCCCGCCGTGCAGCCCCTCATAGAACAGCACGTCCGTCGGCTCCGGCAGCGGCTGCCACGGGGTGAAGGTTCCCGGCACCTGATTCCACGGCACGGCTTCGTCATAGGTGTGGAGGTATTTACGCGACTGACCTTTGCCATGGCGGCCATAGTCGACAAAGGTCTGTTCCAGCAGACCGAAGTCGTTCGCCTCCGGGCCAAAGTAGCTGATATGTTTGCCCTGATCCCGCGCTTTGCGGATCGCCATGTCCATTTCCGGGCGGGTGTAGCGATGAAAGCTGTCGCCTTCCACCTCCGCAGCGTGCAGATTTAGCTGCGCGAAGATTTTGCGAAAGGCGAGGCTGGTGGTGGTAGTGCCCGCGCCGCTGGAGCCTGTGACGGCGATCACCGGATGTTTGGCAGACATAACAACTCCCTGGTTAAACGATGTAGTGGCGTCGCCTTAGCCGTTAAACAGGGCGCGCGGCATAATATTGACCGTCTCATGCAGTTCCGACCACACGAGGACTGCCTCTCCGCGTTTCAGCTGCTGTTTTACATCGGCGACTTTATCGGCAAGTGAACGTTCATGTTCACCATAATCGGTGCCTTCACGTAACACAAAGCTTTCAATCAGGTTATCCAGCGTTTCGGGATCCAGATCCTGCCAGGGAATAATCATACGGGAACCTCCAGCCAGCGGTTTAACCAGTCGGGAATGCGTCTTTCCAGCCACATCTCCGGTTTACGCAGGGTGCCGCCGACGAAGCCAACGTGGCCGCCTTGTTCAGTCAATTGATACTCGACGTTCGCCGGCAGTTGTTCCTGCGGGGGAATGGAATGGTGGTCCATAAACGGATCGTCTTTCGCGTGAATGATGAGCGTCGGCTTAGTGATATCGCTGAGCCGCGGCATGGCGCTGCATTGCCGGTAGTAATCCAGCGCATCGGCAAAGCCATGGATTTTGGCGGTGATCATATCGTCAAATTCCCGGATGCGGCGCATCCCTTTGAGCTGACGTAAATCGACGGGCAGCGAGCCAGGATACGCTTTCAGCTTGCGTGAGGCGTTGGCTTTTAACAGATTGAGCAGGTAGCGCTGATAAACCCGCGAGAAGCCCTTATCCATATGATAGCTGCAGGCTTCCAGCATGAAAGGCGCGGAGACGATCACCGCCGCATCCAGCGGGCAGCGGTCGCCTTCTTCTGCCAGCAGGCAGCCCAGCATATTGCCGCCCAGCGAATAGCCGACGGCGGCGGTCGGCGCGGGGCCAAACTCGCGCTGCAGCCAGTGCAGAAACCAGGTGCCATCTTCCGTTTCGCCGGAGTGATAGATGCGGTGATTGCGGTTAGGTTCGCCGCTGCAGCCGCGAAAATGCATGACTACGCCAAGCCAGCCGCGCTGCATCGCCGCGTGGATCAGTCCATGGGCATACGGGCTGTGCAGACTCCCTTCCAGACCATGAAAGACGACGAGGCGCGGCTTGTGGCACGCCTGGTGCGGGTCTTCGCTCCAGGCGAGATCGACAAAATCGCCGTCTGGCAGCTCAAGGCGCTGCCAGTGCGGGGTAAAGCGCAATTTACGGCGGATCAGCCGCGGCAGCATGGTTTGCAGATGACGATTGCCCACGCCGCGCATGGGATGGAACTCACGCGAATCGTTTTCGGGGGGCGTCATGTCTGTGGGGATGATTTCAACCATAGCACCAGAATAATTAATAAACGTGATGATGACTATACCGCGCAGGGCGCGCAGGAGTTAGCCAATATGTGGTCTTGTGGCCAGTGAAGCCAGGTTACACCACAACAAACCATTGATGTCACTGATGGCCAGACCGCGAGGGCGGGCAGAAATACACTCTGCCCGCGCCATAGTAGGCGCAGGCAGAATGATGACGCGGCGATTAGCCTTCCTGAAGCATGCGCTCCAGCTGCTCCTGTGCCTCCAGCCAGGCCATTTCGCACTCCTCCAACCCGGATTTCGCGCTGGCCTGCTGCTGCAGGCATTCAGTTAGTTCTGCTTTACGCGAGGCGTCGTAGAGTTCGCTGTCGCCAAGTTTCTCTTCTGCACTGGCCAGCTGCGCGTTGAGCTTATCCATCTCTTTTTCCAGACGGGCGATCTCTTTGCGCAGCGGTTGGGTCTGGCTGCGTAGCTCCGCTTCCCGACGCTTCTGGTCTTTGCGCGCTTGCGCGCTGTTGCCGCTCTCTTTT
The DNA here is from genome assembly GCF_050378655.1 of Klebsiella sp. 7-CIP_Kleb. Classification (NCBI taxonomy): domain Bacteria; kingdom Pseudomonadati; phylum Pseudomonadota; class Gammaproteobacteria; order Enterobacterales; family Enterobacteriaceae; genus Klebsiella; species Klebsiella sp. 7-CIP_Kleb. Next base: position 11,830 of record NZ_JBNRLJ010000006.1, on the reverse strand, counting down.
GGCGCGTCGCCGCTCTGGGACTCCTGTTTTTGCGAGTCGCTGAGCCACTGCTGATAATCTTCCAGATCGCCGTCGAACGGTTCGACTTTGCCATCGTGGACAAGGTACAGATCGTCGGTGGTGGAGCGGATCAGGTGGCGATCGTGCGATACGACCACCAGCGCCCCTTCAAAGTCGATCAGCGCTTCGGTTAAAGCCTGACGCATATCGAGGTCGAGATGGTTGGTCGGTTCGTCGAGCAGCAGCAGGTTAGGGCGCTGCCAGACGATCAGGGCCAGCACCAGACGCGCCTTTTCTCCACCGGAGAAGCGGCGGGTCTCTTCGCTGACCTTATCGCCCTGGAAACCAAAGCCGCCCAGATAATCGCGCAGCTTCTGCTCCAGCTCCTGCGGCGCCAGGCGCGCCAGGTGCTGCAGCGGCGACTCATCGGCGCGCAGAAACTCCAGCTGATGCTGGGCGAAGTAGCCGAGCTTGATGCCTTTGGCGAGGCCGATCTCCCCGCTTACGGGCTGGAGTTCGCCAGCCAGGAGCTTAATCAGCGTCGATTTCCCGGCGCCGTTGCGGCCCAGCAGGCCGATACGCGACCCCGGCACCAGATTGAGCTTGATGGAGTCGAGGATAATACGCTCGCCATAGCCGGCGCTGACTTTCTCCATCTTCAGCAGCGGGTTAGGCAGGCTCTCCGGCTGGCGGAAGCTGAAGTGGAACGGGTTATCCACGTGCGCCGGGGCGATGAGCTCCATCCGCTCCAGCATTTTAATACGGCTCTGCGCCTGCTTGGCTTTGGTGGCTTTGGCGCGGAAGCGATCGATATAGCTTTGCAGATGCGCGACACGCTGCTGCTGGCTTTCGTACATCGCCTGCTGCTGAGCGAGCCGGGTGGCGCGCTGCACTTCAAACGAACTGTAGTTGCCGGTGTACTCAAACATCGTCTGCTGTTCGATGTGGATAATTTTGTCGACGATAGGATCGAGGAAATCGCGATCGTGGGAGATCAGGATCAGCGTCCCCGTGTAGCCCTTCAGCCACTTCTCCAGCCAGATCACCGCATCAAGGTCGAGGTGGTTAGTCGGTTCATCGAGCAGCAGCAGATCGGAGCGGCAGATCAGCGCCTGCGCGAGGTTAAGGCGCATACGCCAGCCGCCGGAAAAATCGCTGACCGGCCGCTCAAGCTGTTCATTGCTAAAACCCAGGCCGTGCAGCAGGCTGGCGGCGCGGGAGCGGATGGTCCAGGCGTCGATGGCGTCCAGCTTGCCGTGGACGGTGGCGATGGCATGGCCGTCGTTGCGCTCGTTAGCCTGCTGGAGCGCGGCTTCCAGCTGGCGATATTCACGATCGCCGTCAATGACATAATCGATTGCCGGCTGCGGCAGGGCCGGGGTTTCCTGATTCACCCAGGCCAGCTGCCAGTTGCCGGGAAAGGTCATACTGCCGCCGTCAGCGCTTATCTCGTTTTTCAAAAGCGATAGCAGCGTCGATTTCCCGCAGCCGTTTTTCCCCACCAGACCGACCTTCTGGCCAGGGTTGATGGTAGCGGTGGCGTTGTCCAGCAGTACGCGTACGCCGCGACGAATTTGTAACGAGGAGAAAACAATCATAAGGCGCCGTATGTTCAGACTATGTTAATTTGTCATTATGATAATGTAGTTTGGAAGCGAATCGCTTCACCGGGCCGCCATGGTAGCCCAAAACGAAGACGATACACAAAGTCATTCTGGCTGTGTCAAAAAGCCGGGGCTGTGCAGGCCGCCAGAAGACCTACGGGAGGGGAATGATGTCTCAGACAGCGAAAGTGTTGCTGCTGTATGCCCACCCAGAATCTCAGGATTCCGTGGCCAACCGGGTTTTATTACAACCCGCCTTACAGTTGCCGAACGTCACCGTGCACGATCTCTACGCGCACTATCCGGATTTTTTTATCGATATTGCTCACGAACAGGACCTGCTGCGCCAGCATGAGGTGATTGTTTTCCAGCATCCTTTATATACCTGGAGCTGTCCTGCGCTGCTCAAAGAATGGCTGGATCGTGTCTTAAGCCGCGGCTTCGCCAGCGGCGCCGGAGGGAACGAACTGGCGGGAAAGTACTGGCGCAGCGTGATCACCACCGGCGAACCAGAGAGCGCTTACCGTCGCGATGCAAATCGCTATCCGATGAACGATATTCTGCGTCCTTTTGAACTGACCGCCGGTATGTGCCGTATGCACTGGATGAGCCCCATCATTGTCTACTGGGCCCGGCGGCAGCAGCCAGAGGAGCTGCGCAGCCGCGCCCTGGCCTATCGGGACTGGCTGGCCAACCCCCTTGCCGCCGGAGGTGTCCATGGCGGGATTTGATCTGCTGCTGGCGGGGGTGCTGTTTTTGTTCGCGGCCGTCATCGCCGTCCCTCTGGCTTCAAGACTGGGGATTGGCGCGGTGCTGGGCTATCTGCTGGCCGGGATCGCCATTGGTCCGTGGGGGCTCGGATTTATCAGCGATGTGGATGAAATTCTCCATTTCTCTGAACTCGGCGTGGTGTTTCTGATGTTTATCATCGGCCTGGAGCTCAATCCCGCCAAGCTATGGCGGCTGCGAAGCTCCATCTTCGGCGTTGGCGCGGCGCAAGTGATGCTCAGCGCGGCGATCCTCGGCGGTCTGTTGATGACGACAGGGTTTTCATGGCAGGCGGCGGTGGTCGGCGGGATTGGCCTGGCGATGTCCTCTACCGCGATGGCACTGCAGCTGATGCGCGAGAAGGGAATGAGCCGCAGCGAATCAGGGCAGTTAGGCTTTTCGGTCCTGCTGTTTCAGGATCTGGCGGTGATCCCGGCGCTGGCGCTGGTGCCTCTGCTGGCTGGTTCCGCGGATGAGCATGTGAACTGGCTGACAGTCGGCATGAAGGTCCTGGCGTTTGCCGGGATGCTGATTGGCGGACGCTATCTGCTGCGGCCGGTGTTCCGCTTTATCGCCAGCTCCGGGGTCAGGGAAGTGTTCACTGCCGCCACGCTGCTGCTGGTCCTCGGATCCGCCCTGTTTATGGAGGCGCTGGGGCTGTCGATGGCGCTGGGTACCTTTATCGCCGGCGTGCTGCTGGCGGAAAGCGAGTATCGCCATGAACTGGAGATCGCCATCGATCCGTTCAAGGGGCTGCTGCTTGGGCTGTTCTTTATCTCCGTCGGTATGGCGCTGAACCTTGGCGTGCTGTACACCCATCTGCTGTGGGTGGCGGTGAGCGTGGCGGTGCTGGTGGCGGTAAAAATGCTGGTGCTTTATCTGCTGGCCCGTCTCTATGGCCTGCGGAGTTCCGAACGTATGCAGTTTGCGGGCGTATTAAGCCAGGGCGGCGAGTTCGCGTTTGTCCTCTTTTCGCTGCCCGCCTCGCAGCGGTTGTTCCAGCACGACCAGATGGCGCTGCTGCTGGTGGCCGTCACCTTGTCGATGATGACCACGCCGCTGCTGATGAAAGGGATCGATAAGATACTGTCGCGACGCCTGAATCCAGCGGAGGATACCGATGAAGCGCCGTGGGTAGAGGACGATAAACCGCAGGTGATTATTGTTGGCTTTGGCCGTTTCGGCCAGGTCATCGGTCGCCTGCTGATGGCTAATAAGATGCGTATTACGGTGCTGGAGCGAGACATCAGCGCGGTAAATCTGATGCGCAACTATGGCTATAAAGTCTATTTTGGTGACGCTACCCAGCTGGAGCTGCTGCGCTCGGCAGGGGCGGAGGAGGCGCAGTCGATCGTCATTACCTGTAATGAGCCGGAAGACACCATGCGGCTGGTGGAGATGTGTCAACAACACTTTCCACATCTGCACATCCTGGCCCGCGCTCGCGGGCGCGTCGAGGCGCATGAGCTGCTGCAGGCCGGCGTGACGCAGTTTTCTCGTGAGACTTTCTCCAGTGCGCTTGAGCTGGGGCGTAAAGCCCTCATTACCCTGGGGATGCATCCTCACCAGGCCCAGCGCGCGCAGCTGCACTTCCGACGCCTCGATATGCGAATGCTGCGTGAGTTAATGCCGGTGCATACTGATACGGTACAGATATCACGCGTGCGGGAAGCCCGGCGCGAACTGGAAGAGATTTTTCAGCGCGAAATGCAGAAAGAGAGCCGGCAGCTGGACGGCTGGGACGAGTTTGAATAAAGGTAAATCATATGGCAGTGCGTAAACGTTTTATTGCCGGGGCGAAATGTCCGGCGTGCCAGGCGCAGGATTCACTGGCGATGTGGCGTGAGAATAATGTCGATGTTGTTGAATGCGTTAAGTGCGGTCATCAGATGCGTGAGGCGGATAAAGAGGCCCGTGAGCATGTACGCAAAGAGGAGCAGGTGATTGGCATTTTTCATCCCGACTAGCGTTATCCGTCGGCTTTTTTTAAGCTAAAGGGTACACGGCAGCAGAATTCCGCTACAATCTGCGCCACTATTCTTCCCATCTCAGGAGATATCATGAAAGTAGCAAAAGACCTGGTGGTCAGCCTGGCCTATCAGGTACGTACAGAAGACGGTGTGTTGGTTGATGAGTCTCCGGTAAGCGCGCCGCTGGATTACCTGCACGGTCACGGCTCCCTGATTTCCGGCCTGGAAAACGCGCTGGATGGCCACGAAGTGGGCGACAAATTTGACGTAGCCGTCGGCGCTAACGACGCTTACGGTCAGTATGACGAAAACCTGGTGCAGCGTGTACCGAAAGACGTCTTCATGGGCGTTGATGAACTGCAGGTTGGCATGCGCTTCCTGGCGGAAACCGATCAGGGTCCGGTACCAGTAGAAATCACTGAAGTTGAAGACGACCACGTTGTGGTTGATGGCAACCACATGCTGGCAGGCCAGAACCTGAAGTTCAATGTGGAAGTTGTCGCCATCCGCGAAGCGACCGCTGAAGAGCTGGAGCACGGTCACGTGCACGGCGCGCATGGTCACGATCACGACCACGATCATGGTCACGATGGCTGCTGCGGCGGTCACGGTCACGACCACGATCATGGCCACGACCATGGTAAAGGCGGCTGCGGCGGCCACGGTGGCTGCGGCTGCCACTAATCTTTGCGCCTCGGCACGAAGACGACAAAAAGCGGGGAAACCCGCTTTTTTTACGCCTCAATAGTGCGGCGGTGGCGTCTCTTCGGCCTGGGAGGCGATATGGGAGGGTTGGGTCGCCTTCAGCTTCTCGATCATCAGACGCATATGCTCCCGCATCTTCGCCATCTCGATCTCGTGGGCGGTCACGGTTTTGTTGAGGTCTTCGATGGTGATTTCCTGAAACGCCAGCCGGCTTTCCAGCTCCGCAAGGCGCGTTTCTAATGTGCTATCGTGCATGGGTAACCTCTTTAGTCTGATCCTGCGGGCGGATTCTACTTAAGTTTCCCCCGGCGCGCAGCATCGCTGCGTCCTACAGGAAACTTATTCATACAAAAATAGTCCTAAAAGAGGCGATATTCAGGAACGTCCGTATGTAGATTTTAACGGCGACGTTCTATAGTACGTTTTTTGCTTTTTACGATAACCCTGGGGTGAGAGGCCCCGGCCCTGGAGAAATGGATGAAATCACTGTTTAAAGTAACGCTGCTGGCGACCACAATGGCCGTCGCCCTGAATGCACCGCTGACCTTTGCTGCAGATACCGCGGCGAAAGCAGCCCCGGCGGCTGAGAGTAAATCGGCATTTAAAAATGACGATCAGAAATCAGCCTATGCGCTGGGCGCGTCCCTGGGGCGTTACATGGAAAACTCCCTGAAAGAACAAGAAAAACTGGGCATTAAGCTGGATAAAGCCCAGCTGATCGCCGGCGTACAGGACGCGTTTGCCGATAAGAGCAAACTGTCCGACCAGGAGATCGAACAGACTCTGCAGGCCTTTGAAACGCGCGTGAAGACCGCAGCTCAGCAGAAAATGGAAAAAGACGCTACTGAGAACGAAACCAAAGGTAAAGCTTTCCGTGACAGCTTTGCCAAAGAGAAGGGCGTGAAAACGTCGAAGACTGGCCTGCTGTATAAAGTCGAGAAAGAAGGCACTGGCGATGCGCCTAAAGACAGCGACACCGTGGTGGTTAACTACAAAGGTACGCTGATCGACGGCAAAGAGTTTGATAACTCTTATACCCGCGGCGAGCCGCTCTCTTTCCGTCTCGACGGGGTGATCCCGGGCTGGACTGAAGGCCTGAAGAACATCAAGAAAGGCGGCAAAATCAAGCTGGTCATTCCGCCAGATCTGGCCTACGGCAAAACCGGCGTCCCGGGGATCCCGGCCAACTCCACGCTGGTCTTTGATGTAGAGCTGCTGGATATCAAACCGGCGCCGAAAGCAGATGCTCAGCCGGAAGCCGCTGGCGATGCGAAAGCCGCAGACGCGAAAGCTGACGCTAAGAAGTAATCGGGTTCAGGCCGCCGTCTCGTTAGAGGCGGCGGCTTTTTTATTGCGCGCAGATATAATTAAAACTGGAAAGATCCTCAGGCGCTGTATTACTTTAGATAGCTTAATAATGATGATGAGCCTGCCCTGACAATAACGACAGGCTCCTGAAAAGGAGTGCTTTTTTTCATGTCCAGGTCGCTTTTAACCAACGAAACCAGCGAGCTTGACCTGCTGGATCAACGTCCCTTTGACCAGACCGATTTCGATATTCTTAAATCTTATGAAGCGGTGGTGGACGGGTTGGCGATGCTCATCGGTTCGCACTGTGAAATCGTGCTGCATTCTTTGCAGGATCTGAAATGCTCTGCCATCCGTATCGCCAATGGTGAACATACCGGCCGCCAAATCGGTTCACCGATTACCGATCTTGCGCTGCGCATGCTGCACGATATGACGGGCGCCGATAGCAGCGTTTCCAAATGCTACTTTACCCGCGCCAAAAGCGGCGTCCTGATGAAGTCGGTGACGATTGCCATCCGCAACCGCGATCACCGGGTGATTGGTCTGTTGTGCATCAACATGAATCTGGATGTGCCGTTTTCGCAGATCATGAGCACCTTTATTCCACCAGAAACGCCTGAGGTTAACTCGCCGGTGAACTTTGCTTCCTCGGTTGACGATCTGGTCGCCCAGACTCTGGAATTCACCATCGAAGAGGTGAATGCCGATCGCAGCGTGTCGAACAATGCTAAAAACCGTCAAATCGTGCTGAATCTCTACGAGAAAGGGATCTTCGATATTAAAGACGCCATTAACCAGGTGGCCGATCGTCTGAATATCTCCAAGCACACCGTCTACCTCTATATTCGCCAGTTCAAAAGCGGTGATTTCCAGGGGCTGGATAAGTAATGCGTTTTGCCCTCACGGTGACCGGACCTGCCTATGGCACGCAGCAGGCGAGCAGCGCCTGGCAATTTGCTCAGGCCGTGCTGCAGGAAGGCCATGAGCTGGCGTGCGTTTTTTTCTATCGCGAAGGCGTGCTTAACGCTAACCAGTTGACGGCGCCCGCCAGCGATGAGTTCGATCTGGTGCGCGGGTGGCAATCCCTCCACAATGAGCACGGCGTCGCGCTGCATATCTGCGTGGCGGCCGCCCTGCGTCGTGGCGTAACGGACGAACGCGAAGCGCAACAGCTCGCTCTGCCTGGCCATAATCTGCAGCCGGGTTTTACGTTAAGCGGACTTGGCGCGCTGGCGGAAGCGGCGCTCACTTGCGATCGGATGGTACAGTTCTGATGAAACGTGTGGCTTTCGTTTTTTCTTCCGCACCGCACGGCAGCGCCGCCGGCAGGGAAGGCCTCGATGCCTTATTAGCCACCTCCGCCCTCACCGACGAGATTGGCGTGTTTTTCGTAGGCGACGGCGTGTTTCAGCTGTTGCCCGCCCAGCGGCCTGGTGCTGTGCTGGCCCGCGACTACATCGCCACCTTTAAACTGCTGTCGCTATACGATATCGACCAGTGCTGGCTGTGCGCCGAGTCGGCGCGAGAGCGCGGCCTGGATCCCGCGACCCCGTGGGTGGTGGATGCCGAATGCCTGGCGCCGGATGCCCTGCGCGCCCGTCTGCATGAATTTGATGTGATTTTGCGTTTCTGAGGCCCCCATGCTCCATACGCTCAGTGTTTCTCCCTGGCATGCCGATATCGCAGCAATGCTTCGCTTGATGGAGCAAGGTGACGATCTGTTACTGCTGTCTGATGGCGTCGCGGCGGCTATCGCCGGCGGCCGCTTCCTTGAGATCCTGCAATCCGCCCCCATAACCCTTTACGTGCTGCAAGACGACGTTGACGCCCGCGGGCTAACTGGTCAAATTGCGGACAGTGTCGGCAGGGTTAGCTATACTGATTTCGTCAGACTCACAGTCAAACATGCCGGTCAGTTGGCCTGGTGATGGCGGGATCGTTGTATATTTCTTGACACCTTTTCGGCACCGCCCTAAAATTCTGCGTCCTCATAATATATGAGGCGATTTATTACGTGTTTACGAAGCAAAAGCTAAAACCAGGAGCTATTTAATGGCAACAATTAACCAGCTGGTACGCAAACCACGCGCGCGCAAAGTTGCAAAGAGCAACGTGCCAGCGCTGGAAGCCTGCCCGCAGAAACGTGGCGTATGTACTCGCGTATATACCACCACTCCTAAGAAACCGAACTCCGCACTGCGTAAAGTTTGCCGTGTGCGTCTGACTAACGGTTTCGAAGTCACCTCCTACATCGGTGGTGAAGGTCACAACCTGCAGGAGCACTCCGTGATCCTGATCCGTGGCGGTCGTGTTAAAGACCTTCCGGGTGTTCGTTACCACACCGTTCGTGGTGCGCTTGACTGCTCCGGCGTTAAAGACCGTAAGCAGGCTCGCTCCAAGTACGGCGTGAAGCGTCCTAAGGCTTAATGGTTCTCCGTTAAGTAAGGCCAAACTGATTTATCTTAATGTCATACTAAACTCTTAGAGTTTTGGACAATCCTGAATTAACAACGGAGTATTTCCATGCCACGTCGTCGCGTCATTGGTCAGCGTAAAATTCTGCCGGATCCGAAGTTCGGATCAGAACTGCTGGCTAAATTTGTCAATATCCTGATGGTAGATGGTAAAAAATCTACTGCAGAAACTATCGTATACAGCGCGCTGGAGACCCTGGCTCAGCGTTCTGGTAAATCTGAACTGGAAGCCTTCGAAGTTGCGCTCGAAAACGTGCGCCCGACTGTCGAAGTTAAGTCCCGCCGCGTAGGTGGTTCTACTTATCAGGTTCCAGTTGAAGTTCGTCCGGTCCGTCGTAATGCCCTGGCAATGCGTTGGATCGTTGAAGCTGCTCGTAAACGCGGTGATAAATCCATGGCTCTGCGCCTGGCGAACGAACTCACTGATGCTGCAGACAACAAAGGTACTGCAGTTAAGAAACGTGAAGACGTTCACCGTATGGCCGAAGCCAACAAGGCGTTCGCTCACTACCGTTGGTAATCCCTTCGGAGTCATAGTCACCAGGCGGGCGCTTCAGATGAGTCGCCCGCTCTGGATAACTTAACTGAACGCCTAAAGAAATAAACGAGGAATCAAATGGCTCGTACAACACCCATCGCACGCTACCGTAACATCGGTATCAGTGCGCACATCGACGCCGGTAAAACCACTACTACCGAACGTATTCTGTTCTACACCGGTGTAAACCACAAAATCGGTGAAGTTCATGACGGCGCCGCTACCATGGACTGGATGGAGCAGGAGCAGGAACGTGGTATCACCATCACTTCCGCTGCGACTACTGCATTCTGGTCTGGTATGGCTAAGCAGTATGAACCGCACCGTGTAAACATCATCGACACCCCGGGGCACGTTGACTTCACTATCGAAGTAGAACGTTCCATGCGTGTTCTTGATGGTGCGGTAATGGTTTACTGCGCAGTTGGTGGTGTTCAGCCGCAGTCTGAAACCGTATGGCGTCAGGCAAACAAATATAAAGTTCCGCGCATCGCGTTCGTTAACAAAATGGACCGCATGGGCGCTAACTTCCTGAAAGTTGTTGGTCAGATCAAAACCCGTCTGGGCGCGAACCCGGTTCCGCTGCAGCTGGCAATTGGTGCTGAAGAAGGTTTCACCGGCGTTGTTGACCTGGTGAAAATGAAAGCCATCAACTGGAACGATGCAGACCAGGGCGTAACCTTCGAATACGAAGATATCCCGGCTGACATGCAGGACCTGGCTGACGAATGGCACCAGAACCTGATCGAGTCCGCAGCTGAAGCTTCTGAAGAGCTGATGGAAAAATACCTGGGTGGTGAAGAACTGACTGAAGAAGAGATCAAAAAAGCTCTGCGTCAGCGCGTTCTGAACAACGAAATCATCCTGGTAACCTGTGGTTCTGCGTTCAAGAACAAAGGTGTTCAGGCGATGCTGGATGCGGTAGTTGACTACCTGCCATCCCCGGTTGACGTTCCGGCGATCAACGGCATCCTGGACGACGGTAAAGATACTCCGGCTGAGCGTCACGCAAGCGACGACGAGCCGTTCTCTGCACTGGCGTTCAAAATCGCTACCGACCCGTTCGTGGGCAACCTGACCTTCTTCCGCGTGTACTCCGGTGTGGTTAACTCTGGTGATACCGTACTGAACTCCGTGAAAGCTGCACGTGAGCGTTTCGGTCGTATCGTACAGATGCACGCTAACAAACGTGAAGAGATCAAAGAAGTTCGCGCGGGCGACATCGCTGCTGCAATCGGTCTGAAAGACGTAACTACTGGTGACACCCTGTGTGACCCGGATGCGCCGATCATTCTGGAGCGTATGGAATTCCCTGAGCCGGTAATCTCCATCGCCGTTGAGCCGAAAACCAAAGCTGACCAGGAAAAAATGGGTCTGGCTCTGGGTCGTCTGGCTAAAGAAGACCCGTCTTTCCGCGTATGGACTGACGAAGAGTCTAACCAGACCATTATCGCCGGTATGGGTGAGCTGCACCTCGACATCATCGTTGACCGTATGAAGCGTGAATTCAACGTTGAAGCGAACGTCGGTAAACCTCAGGTTGCTTACCGTGAAGCGATTCGCGCGAAAGTTACCGATATCGAAGGTAAACACGCCAAGCAGTCTGGTGGTCGTGGTCAGTACGGTCACGTTGTGATCGACATGTACCCGCTGGAGCCGGGCTCTAACCCGAAAGGTTACGAGTTCATCAACGACATCAAAGGTGGTGTAATTCCTGGCGAATACATCCCGGCCGTTGATAAAGGCATCCAGGAGCAGCTGAAAGCTGGTCCGCTGGCAGGTTACCCGGTAGTTGATATGGGTATCCGTCTGCACTTCGGTTCTTACCACGACGTTGACTCCTCTGAGCTGGCGTTTAAACTGGCTGCGTCTATTGCCTTTAAAGAAGGCTTTAAGAAAGCAAAACCAGTTCTGCTTGAGCCGATCATGAAGGTTGAAGTAGAAACTCCGGAAGAGAACACTGGTGACGTTATCGGTGACTTGAGCCGTCGTCGCGGTATGCTGCGCGGTCAGGAATCCGAAGTAACCGGCGTTAAGATCCACGCTGAAGTACCGCTGTCCGAAATGTTCGGTTATGCAACTCAGCTGCGTTCTCTGACCAAAGGTCGTGCATCATACACCATGGAATTCCTGAAGTATGATGATGCGCCGAACAACGTTGCTCAGGCCGTTATTGAAGCCCGTGGTAAATAATCCACAGGATTAAAACCTAAGTCCCGTGCTCTCTCCGAAGGGGAGAGCACTATAGTAAGGAATATAGCCGTGTCTAAAGAAAAATTTGAACGTACAAAACCGCACGTCAACGTTGGTACTATCGGCCACGTTGACCATGGTAAAACTACCCTGACTGCTGCCATCACTACCGTTCTGGCTAAAACCTACGGTGGTTCCGCTCGCGCATTCGACCAGATCGATAACGCGCCGGAAGAAAAAGCTCGTGGTATCACCATCAACACCTCT